>NZ_JAUMJO010000077.1:0-200 GCF_036320425.1 Bacillus nitratireducens | reverse complement strand
TGCAGTACATACAATAGAAGCAGCAATTGTTCAGAGACATCCCTTATACCACCATTTCTGATAATAAAAGTAGAGGGACAGGGAAATATCCAATTATAGAAATAGGGATATATCTATATTGAGAGAGATTATAATAGTGATATGCAGTACATACAATAGAAGCAGCAATTGTTCAGAGACATCCCTTATACCACCATTTC
>NZ_JAUMJO010000076.1:0-209 GCF_036320425.1 Bacillus nitratireducens | reverse complement strand
CCTGTATCGTGCTGTTGATTCGAACGGAAACACAATCGATTTTTGCCTAAGCAAAACAAGAGATCATAAGGCTGCAAAGTGCTTTTTCAAGAAAGCTTTGCGGTCTTTTCATGTTTCAAAGCCACGTGTGATAACAGTCGATAAGAATCCAGCTTATCCTATAGCAATTGAACAGTTAAAAAAAGAAAAAAGCATACCTAACGGTATGC
>NZ_JAUMJO010000075.1:0-211 GCF_036320425.1 Bacillus nitratireducens | reverse complement strand
GGAAAATCGGGAAGACAGGATTTGAACCTGCGACCCCCTGGTCCCAAACCAGGTGCTCTACCAAGCTGAGCCACTTCCCGTTAATAAAAGCGCGCCCGAGAGGAGTCGAACCCCTAACCTCTTGATCCGTAGTCAAACGCTCTATCCAATTGAGCTACGGGCGCATATGGTGCCGAGGGCGGGGGTCGAACCCGCACGGTGGTCACCCACC
>NZ_JAUMJO010000074.1:0-212 GCF_036320425.1 Bacillus nitratireducens | reverse complement strand
TGTTCTTTTTTAATCATATGCATGGCTTCTACTCCAGAAAGAATGGATGTAGCTGTGTCAAAAGATTTAAGGCCTAGCATAGAACGGATTCGCTTCTTTATAAAGCGATGATCTTGTTCTACTATGTTATTCAAGTACTTTTGTTGTCTAAGTCGCATACCGTTAGGTATGCTTTTTTCTTTTTTTAACTGTTCAATTGCTATAGGATAAGC
>NZ_JAUMJO010000073.1:0-214 GCF_036320425.1 Bacillus nitratireducens | reverse complement strand
AATGGTGGTATAAGGGATGTCTCTGAACAATTGCTGCTTCTATTGTATGTACTGCATATCACTATTATAATCTCTCTCAATATAGATATATCCCTATTTCTATAATTGGATATTTCCCTATTCCTCTACTTCTATTATAAGAAATGGTGGTATAAGGGATGTCTCTGAACAATTACTGCTTCTATTGTATGTACTGCATATTACTATTATAATC
>NZ_JAUMJO010000072.1:0-230 GCF_036320425.1 Bacillus nitratireducens | reverse complement strand
ATGAAACAAAAGTAGAAGGAACAACGATTACGAACACTTACAAGAATACGGACAAAACAGAACTAAGTGGTAAAAAAGTCTGGGAAGACTACAACAACAAGTTCAACACACGCCCAGAAAGCATCACAGTTCAATTGCTTCAAAATGGTAAAGAGTTCAAAACAGAAGAAGTGAAAGCTGATAAAGAAGGCAACTGGAATTTCAGCTTCAAAGACCTACCAAAGTACGAT
>NZ_JAUMJO010000071.1:0-231 GCF_036320425.1 Bacillus nitratireducens | reverse complement strand
ATCACAGTTCAATTGCTTCAAAATGGTAAAGAGTTCAAAACAGAAGAAGTGAAAGCTGATAAAGAAGGCAACTGGAATTTCAGCTTCAAAGACCTACCAAAGTACGATGAACAAGGAAATGAGTTCAAGTACACAGTAAGTGAAGTAAAAGTGAAAGACTATGAAACAAAAGTAGAAGGAACAACGATTACGAACACTTACAAGAATACGGACAAAACAGAACTAAGTGGT
>NZ_JAUMJO010000070.1:0-237 GCF_036320425.1 Bacillus nitratireducens | reverse complement strand
ATTGCCTACATATGTAATTCGTTGGTTATTAAATTTTGTTATGAAATTAATACGACAATATTTACGAAGCCTTATGTTCAAGTCTTAGCTTATCCGCAACCATTGCGATGAACTCGGAATTCGTAGGTTTTGCTTTTGACATGGATACTGTATAACCAAAAGCTTTAAACCTTGATATGTATACGTTTCTAACATTTTCTTTTCGTCCAATAAATACGCTAAATTTCACGCCCTTTA
>NZ_JAUMJO010000069.1:0-241 GCF_036320425.1 Bacillus nitratireducens | reverse complement strand
GGTCCCAACTACCATCGGCGCTAGAGAGCTTAACTTCCGTGTTCGGTATGGGAACGGGTGTGACCTCTCTGCCATCATCACCAAACTATGAAGGCATATTCCTTCAAAACTAGATAACATTTGCTACATATTATATGGTTAAGTCCTCGATCTATTAGTATTCGTCAGCTCCACATGTCACCATGCTTCCACCTCGAACCTATCAACCTGATCATCTTTCAGGGATCTTACTAGCTTACGC
>NZ_JAUMJO010000068.1:0-243 GCF_036320425.1 Bacillus nitratireducens | reverse complement strand
TGCAGTACATACAATAGAAGCAGCAATTGTTCAGAGACATCCCTTATACCACCATTTCTTATAATAAAAGTAGAGGGACAGGGAAATATCCAATTATAGAAATAGGGATATATCTATATTGAGAGAGATTATAATAGTAATATGCAGTACATACAATAGAAGCAGTAATTGTTCAGAGACATCCCTTATACCACCATTTCTTATAATAGAAGTAGAGGAATAGGGAAATATCCAATTATAGAA
>NZ_JAUMJO010000067.1:0-243 GCF_036320425.1 Bacillus nitratireducens | reverse complement strand
GGTAACGTCGGATTCGTTTGTCCAATTCAGGACCATACTGATGAACCCAACGCATAATCGTTGTATGAGAAATGGATAAACCACGTTCCTCCATCATTTCCACCAAATCACGAAAACTTAGATTGTACCGTAGGTACCATCTTACCATTAATAAGATAATATCAGGCTGATAGTGCTTCCATTTGAACCAATTTTTCTTTTCCATACCGATCACACACCCTTTTAGAGTAATAGTATCAGTAT
>NZ_JAUMJO010000066.1:0-243 GCF_036320425.1 Bacillus nitratireducens | reverse complement strand
GGTCGGCTACGCATCGTTGCCTTGGTGAGCCGTTACCTCACCAACTAGCTAATGCGACGCGGGTCCATCCATAAGTGACAGCCGAAGCCGCCTTTCAATTTCGAACCATGCAGTTCAAAATATTATCCGGTATTAGCCCCGGTTTCCCGGAGTTATCCCAGTCTTATGGGCAGGTTACCCACGTGTTACTCACCCGTCCGCCGCTAACTTCTTGAGAGCAAGCTCTCAATCCATTCGCTCGAC
>NZ_JAUMJO010000065.1:0-254 GCF_036320425.1 Bacillus nitratireducens | reverse complement strand
CAACTTAATGATGGCAACTAAGATCAAGGGTTGCGCTCGTTGCGGGACTTAACCCAACATCTCACGACACGAGCTGACGACAACCATGCACCACCTGTCACTCTGCTCCCGAAGGAGAAGCTCTATCTCTAGAGTTTTCAGAGGATGTCAAGACCTGGTAAGGTTCTTCGCGTTGCTTCGAATTAAACCACATGCTCCACCGCTTGTGCGGGCCCCCGTCAATTCCTTTGAGTTTCAGCCTTGCGGCCGTACTC
>NZ_JAUMJO010000064.1:0-254 GCF_036320425.1 Bacillus nitratireducens | reverse complement strand
GAGTACGGCCGCAAGGCTGAAACTCAAAGGAATTGACGGGGGCCCGCACAAGCGGTGGAGCATGTGGTTTAATTCGAAGCAACGCGAAGAACCTTACCAGGTCTTGACATCCTCTGAAAACCCTAGAGATAGGGCTTCTCCTTCGGGAGCAGAGTGACAGGTGGTGCATGGTTGTCGTCAGCTCGTGTCGTGAGATGTTGGGTTAAGTCCCGCAACGAGCGCAACCCTTGATCTTAGTTGCCATCATTAAGTTG
>NZ_JAUMJO010000063.1:0-257 GCF_036320425.1 Bacillus nitratireducens | reverse complement strand
GGTTCTGGTGCAAAAATAAAACACAAGGGAATAAAGCATATATATTCCTAACGGAATCGTATCTTATGTTGCAAGTCCAAACAATTGATGGATGAATTCTTTTTGATTTTGTACAGACTGGCTCCGTAAAGCAATCTGTTCTTTTTTAATCATATACATGGCTTCTACTCCAGAAAGAATGGATGTAGCTGTGTCAAAAGATTTAAGGCCTAGCATAGAACGGATTCGCTTCTTTATAAAGCGATGATCTTGTTCTA
>NZ_JAUMJO010000062.1:0-266 GCF_036320425.1 Bacillus nitratireducens | reverse complement strand
ACTACAACAACAAGTTCAACACACGCCCAGAAAGTATCACAGTTCAATTGCTTCAAAATGGTAAAGAGTTCAAAACAGAAGAAGTGAAAGCTGATAAAGAAGGCAACTGGAATTTCAGCTTTAAAGATCTACCAAAGTACGATGGACAAGGAAATGAGTTCAAGTACACAGTAAGTGAAGTAAAAGTGAAAGACTATGAAACAAAAGTAGAAGGAACAACGATTACGAACACTTACAAGAATACGGACAAAACAGAACTAAGTGGT
>NZ_JAUMJO010000061.1:0-304 GCF_036320425.1 Bacillus nitratireducens | reverse complement strand
CACATCCATCAACTTAAGGATTTAGACTATTTTTGAAGTTAAAAGCACGTTACTATTTTCTTATGTTAATGAGAAAGGGTGACGTGCTTTTTATGAATATGCATCAAAAACAAGAGTTATCTTTATTTGCCGAAGAGCTATATCGATATATGTCTCCCGCTACACTTAATCAATTAGCTATAAAAGCAGGCGGAATGAAACGAAAACGCAAGTGCCACGGGCACCATTTCTTATCTTTGTGTGTATGGTTAAATCAACAAATCGCTACTACCTCTCTTACTCAACTTTGTAGTCAATTAGAAAC
>NZ_JAUMJO010000060.1:0-316 GCF_036320425.1 Bacillus nitratireducens | reverse complement strand
CAATTGAGCTACGGGCGCATATGGTGCCGAGGGCGGGGGTCGAACCCGCACGGTGGTCACCCACCGCAGGATTTTAAGTCCTGTGCGTCTGCCTGTTCCGCCACCCCGGCATGTCATATTGAAAATTGGAGCGGAAGACGGGATTCGAACCCGCGACCCCAACCTTGGCAAGGTTGTATTCTACCACTGAACTACTTCCGCAAGACATGTATGAGTTATTTTATTAAAAGTGCGGGTGAAGGGAGTCGAACCCCCACGCCAAAGGCGCTAGATCCTAAGTCTAGTGCGTCTGCCAATTCCGCCACACCCGCATATT
>NZ_JAUMJO010000059.1:0-317 GCF_036320425.1 Bacillus nitratireducens | reverse complement strand
TTATTACATAAGAAGTAAACCAATTCATGTGAAGGCTCTATTTCAGACGCTTCAGCTTCACGCCATACTCTTCTGGGAATCTCAGGTGATACACTTACTAGTCAATCCTCTATTATTTGACGCCAATCGAATAATAGAGTTCGTTTTTATTTAGTTTAAACAATTCTGTTTCTAAAGATATAAATACTAAGACTGTGTATTTTGTTGTAAAAATGCTTCTAAAATTCTCTTAACTGGCAGACTCGATTTTTTCAGTAGACTCTCTGCTTTATCCATTATTTGCTTGTTGGAAGCGATTATTTTTTTATATTCTTCAT
>NZ_JAUMJO010000058.1:0-317 GCF_036320425.1 Bacillus nitratireducens | reverse complement strand
TTATTACATAAGAAGTAAACCAATTCATGTGAAGGCTCTATTTCAGACGCTTCAGCTTCACGCCATACTCTTCTGGGAATCTCAGGTGATACACTTACTAGTCAATCCTCTATTATTTGACACCAATCGAATAATAGAGTTCGTTTTTATTTAGTTTAAACAATTCTGTTTCTAAAGATATAAATACTAAGACTGCGTATTTTGTTGTAAAAATGCTTCTAAAATTCTCTTAACTGGCAGACTCGATTTTTTCAGTAGACTCTCTGCTTTATCCATTATTTGCTTGTTGGAAGCGATTATTTTTTTATATTCTTCAT
>NZ_JAUMJO010000057.1:0-326 GCF_036320425.1 Bacillus nitratireducens | reverse complement strand
ATCGACTGTTATCACACGTGGCTTTGAAACATGAAAAGACCGCAAAGCTTTCTTCAAAAAGCGCTTTGCAGCCTTATGATCTCTTGTTTTGCTTAGGCAAAAATCGATTGTGTTTCCGTTCAAATCAACAGCACGATACAGGTACATCCATTGACCTTTTACTTTGATATATGTTTCATCGACTCTCCAAGAGTCATTGGTTTGCTTGAGGTAACGTCGGATTCGTTTGTCCAATTCAGGACCATACTGATGAACCCAACGCATAATCGTTGTATGAGAAATGGATAAACCACGTTCCTCCATCATTTCCACCAAATCACGAAAAC
>NZ_JAUMJO010000056.1:0-342 GCF_036320425.1 Bacillus nitratireducens | reverse complement strand
GGTCGGCTACGCATCGTTGCCTTGGTGAGCCGTTACCTCACCAACTAGCTAATGCGACGCGGGTCCATCCATAAGTGACAGCCGAAGCCGCCTTTCAATTTCGAACCATGCAGTTCAAAATGTTATCCGGTATTAGCCCCGGTTTCCCGGAGTTATCCCAGTCTTATGGGCAGGTTACCCACGTGTTACTCACCCGTCCGCCGCTAACTTCTTGAGAGCAAGCTCTCAATCCATTCGCTCGACTTGCATGTATTAGGCACGCCGCCAGCGTTCATCCTGAGCCAGGATCAAACTCTCCAATAAAGTTAGTTTGTCTAGCATCTAAAAATAAAAATTGACGTT
>NZ_JAUMJO010000055.1:0-350 GCF_036320425.1 Bacillus nitratireducens | reverse complement strand
GATCAAAGCTTACTTACAGCTCCCCGAAGCATATCGGCGTTAGTCCCGTCCTTCATCGACTCCTAGTGTCAAGGCATCCACCGTGCGCCCTTTCTAACTTAACCAAACTAAAATTAAAAAAATATGAGCTACACTGTTATCTAGTTTTCAAAGAACATACATTTAAACTTGAGAGATAGTTCTCTCAAAACTGAACGAAACGAAACAAGTCAACGTTTATTGATGAACTGCGTTCATCAATTCTCCATAGAAAGGAGGTGATCCAGCCGCACCTTCCGATACGGCTACCTTGTTACGACTTCACCCCAATCATCTGTCCCACCTTAGGCGGCTGGCTCCATAAAGGTTAC
>NZ_JAUMJO010000054.1:0-373 GCF_036320425.1 Bacillus nitratireducens | reverse complement strand
TGCGTGACAGGCAGGCATGTTAACCACTACACCACGGGACCATTGGTTGCGGGGACAGGATTTGAACCTGCGACCTTCGGGTTATGAGCCCGACGAGCTACCGTACTGCTCCACCCCGCGATGATATAAATAGCTTGGCGACGTCCTACTCTCACAGGGACAAGGTCCCAACTACCATCGGCGCTAGAGAGCTTAACTTCCGTGTTCGGTATGGGAACGGGTGTGACCTCTCTGCCATCGTCACCAAACTATTGAAGGCATATTCCTTCAAAACTAGATAACATTGCTACATATTATATGGTTAAGTCCTCGATCTATTAGTATTCGTCAGCTCCACATGTCACCATGCTTCCACCTCGAACCTATCAACCTG
>NZ_JAUMJO010000053.1:0-456 GCF_036320425.1 Bacillus nitratireducens | reverse complement strand
GCATTACGAAACTTTTCAGCAGCGTGCATTAGTTCTTCTGCAATCTTATCAAATTCCCGAAACACATTAAACATTTGAGGTTTTGTTTCATTTGATTATCACCCCTCACCAATCGGGCGTTTACGGGCAGCAGGGCTTCCACCTAACTTCTTTGCTCCCGCCGAATTTTGAGGTGGGAGTCTTACTGCCCGGCAAATAGCGGGATAAATCACCTAAATCTCGATATAATAATTGTGTGCTTTCTATCAACAAAAAACCTCCTAATTATTAGGATCTAAATTTCAATCCAATAATTAGAAGGTTTTTAAATTAACCGCCAATTACCTATGTACTTTATTGCCTACATATGTAATTCGTTGGTTATTAAATTTTGTTATGAAATTAATACGACAATATTTACGAAGCCTTATGTTCAAGTCTTAGCTTATCCGCAACCATTGCGATGAACTCGGAATT
>NZ_JAUMJO010000052.1:0-457 GCF_036320425.1 Bacillus nitratireducens | reverse complement strand
AAGCCTATGTGTATGTGAAATATGATATAAAGATGTATTCAGAACAGTTTGCTGAAAGATATAGATAATACTTTTCTTTAAAATAAAAAACTGAACTAGGTAATTTCCTAATTCAGCTTTTTTAACATGATTTCACCCATATAGAATTTTTCTACCAACAAAATTAACCTTCCACTTTTTACAAGAAGGACATAAATATAATTCAATAACAACAATACTGTCCTCAACTAACTCTTCAAACTTATCAAACGGCATTGTATCAACCATTTTATATACATCCATACATTCACCACATTCACACTTTCTATAGAACGAGAATTAAATACTTCTAAAGCATTATTACATAAGAAGTAAACCAATTCATGTGAAGGCTCTATTTCAGACGCTTCAGCTTCACGCCATACTCTTCTGGGAATCTCAGGTGATACACTTACTAGTCAATCCTCTATTATTTGAC
>NZ_JAUMJO010000051.1:0-477 GCF_036320425.1 Bacillus nitratireducens | reverse complement strand
GTTAGTGGATATCCAACAGGTCAAATTAATGCACCATTACCAGGTGGATTTACCAAATAGAGGAGGAACATAAATGTATGAAAAAGTAGATGCAGTATTATCTGAAAATAGCTCAGATAACTACTTCTATGATGATGAGTTTATGTATGTACAAGAGTTGATAAGTGAATTTACTGAAAATGATTGGGATAAATTGCTTCAAAATCTAAAGGACAGAGATGATAAATATAAAATTAGATTAGTATATTGTATAGATGAAGATACTGGGATGAATGGATTCAATTTATTACTAGATTTACTCAATGCGAATGATGAATTAGCTGAATATGTAATAGACTCTTTGCGTTCTTTTAACAATGAAGAATATAAAAAAATAATCGCTTCCAACAAGCAAATAATGGATAAAGCAGAGAGTCTACTGAAAAAATCGAGTCTGCCAGTTAAGAGAATTTTAGAAGCATTTTTACAACAAAATAC
>NZ_JAUMJO010000050.1:0-543 GCF_036320425.1 Bacillus nitratireducens | reverse complement strand
GCGTTCATCAATTCTCCATAGAAAGGAGGTGATCCAGCCGCACCTTCCGATACGGCTACCTTGTTACGACTTCACCCCAATCATCTGTCCCACCTTAGGCGGCTGGCTCCATAAAGGTTACCCCACCGACTTCGGGTGTTACAAACTCTCGTGGTGTGACGGGCGGTGTGTACAAGGCCCGGGAACGTATTCACCGCGGCATGCTGATCCGCGATTACTAGCGATTCCAGCTTCATGTAGGCGAGTTGCAGCCTACAATCCGAACTGAGAACGGTTTTATGAGATTAGCTCCACCTCGCGGTCTTGCAGCTCTTTGTACCGTCCATTGTAGCACGTGTGTAGCCCAGGTCATAAGGGGCATGATGATTTGACGTCATCCCCACCTTCCTCCGGTTTGTCACCGGCAGTCACCTTAGAGTGCCCAACTTAATGATGGCAACTAAGATCAAGGGTTGCGCTCGTTGCGGGACTTAACCCAACATCTCACGACACGAGCTGACGACAACCATGCACCACCTGTCACTCTGCTCCCGAAGGAGAAGC
>NZ_JAUMJO010000049.1:0-574 GCF_036320425.1 Bacillus nitratireducens | reverse complement strand
GATCAAAGCTTACTTACAGCTCCCCGAAGCATATCGGCGTTAGTCCCGTCCTTCATCGACTCCTAGTGTCAAGGCATCCACCGTGCGCCCTTTCTAACTTAACCAAACTAAAATTAAAAAATATGAGCTACACTGTTATCTAGTTTTCAAAGAACATACCATTTGCTATATAAAATAGCTTTTTGGTGGAGCCTAGCGGGATCGAACCGCTGACCTCCTGCGTGCAAGGCAGGCGCTCTCCCAGCTGAGCTAAGGCCCCAAGTTGTATGGTGGGCCTAAATGGACTCGAACCATCGACCTCACGCTTATCAGGCGTGCGCTCTAACCAGCTGAGCTATAGGCCCATACAAATTGCAGGATTTATTTATATCATATCCTCATTTAAGAGTCAATACTTAATTGAACTCTCAAAACTAAACGAAAACGAAACACGGAAACTTATATTGATGAACAGCGTTCATCAATTCTCCATAGAAAGGAGGTGATCCAGCCGCACCTTCCGATACGGCTACCTTGTTACGACTTCACCCCAATCATCTGTCCCACCTTAGGCGGCTGGCTCCATAAAGGTTAC
>NZ_JAUMJO010000048.1:0-584 GCF_036320425.1 Bacillus nitratireducens | reverse complement strand
ATAATACAGTTTCTGTTATTAACGCTGCTACCAACACAGTTGTTGGTACCATTAATGTCGGAATCGCTCCGCAAGGAATTACTGTTTCTCCAAATGGGAGTCTTGCGTATGTTGCAAACGAATTAAGTAATACAATTTCTGTTATCGCTACTGCTACCAACACAGTTGTTGGTACCATTAATGTCGGTATTCGACCTAGGATAATCGTCTTCACACTAGATGGGACTCGTGCTTATGTCACAAATCAAAACAGCAATACTGTTTCTGTTATTAACACCGCTACAAATTCCGTTATTGATACAATTAACGTAGGTACCGAACCTGTTGGTATAGCTATTACACCGGATGGAGCTCGTATTTACGTTGTAAATAAAGTAAGTAATAATGTCTCTGTAATAAGTACGTTGACAAACACCGTCATCGATACCATTCCGGTTGCACTATCACCAGACCAAGTGACTATCATACCAGATGGCACTCGCGCCTATGTTACAAACCAAGCTAGTAATACTGTTTCTGTCATCAATACTGCTACAAATACGGTTATTGATACGGTCCCAGTAGGTGTTGCTCCAACTGGTATA
>NZ_JAUMJO010000047.1:0-588 GCF_036320425.1 Bacillus nitratireducens | reverse complement strand
ATGTCTGGTAATGATGGCAGAGAGGTCACACCCGTTCCCATACCGAACACGGAAGTTAAGCTCTCTAGCGCCGATGGTAGTTGGGACCTTGTCCCTGTGAGAGTAGGACGTTGCCAGGCAAAATGGAGGATTAGCTCAGCTGGGAGAGCACCTGCCTTACAAGCAGGGGGTCGGCGGTTCGATCCCGTCATCCTCCACCATATATGTCGGAGGGGTAGCGAAGTGGCTAAACGCGGCGGACTGTAAATCCGCTCCTTCGGGTT
The DNA here is from genome assembly GCF_036320425.1 of Bacillus nitratireducens. Classification (NCBI taxonomy): domain Bacteria; kingdom Bacillati; phylum Bacillota; class Bacilli; order Caryophanales; family Bacillaceae; genus Bacillus; species Bacillus nitratireducens. The sequence continues at coordinate 325 of NZ_JAUMJO010000047.1, read as the reverse complement.
CGGCAGTTCGAATCTGCCCCCCTCCACCATTCTTAATTAATGGGCTATAGCCAAGCGGTAAGGCAACGGACTTTGACTCCGTCATGCGCTGGTTCGAATCCAGCTAGCCCAGCCATTAAGAGCCATTAGCTCAGTTGGTAGAGCATCTGACTTTTAATCAGAGGGTCGAAGGTTCGAATCCTTCATGGCTCACCATTTTAATCAAATATGCGGGTGTGGCGGAATTGGCAGACGCACTAGACTTAGGATCTAGCGCCTTTGGCGTGGGGGTTCGACTCCCTTCACCCGCACTTTTAATAAAATAACTCATACATGTCTTGCGGAA
>NZ_JAUMJO010000046.1:0-589 GCF_036320425.1 Bacillus nitratireducens | reverse complement strand
ACGAACGGAGCAGGTTAGTGGAAGCAATAGTAATTAGGTTTGACTGGGAAAATTGTCGATGATATTAAAAAAGACACCGAAGTGTCTTATGTTTTTCAAATTAAGCATACCGATAAATTGAAATTTAATTACGTAACATTATGCTTATCTTGGGAGCGAGGTATTTTATCGGTGAGTGTATACAAACCATGTAATGCTTGCTGTTAATAATGCTGACGAAATCAAAGCTGTAAGAACACTATATGTTTGCCAAATAAGTATTGTTGACCAATCGAAAGCACAGCACAGTATACCCAGGGCAATCGTAGCGATCAGGAAAATAACTGTTACGGTTATTCTCTTTTTTGTCATTGGCTGCCGCTCATTCGTTTTCCTTCTGCGTAATCCTAAGAGAAATAGCAAAACGGCCAATAGGCAAAGAATAATTGTGATAGACGACAAAATGATATCTAAGAGCTGTGTGCCGCTTATTTCATATGACTGAGTTAGATTGCCTTCTAATATATCTTTAACTTTTAGTACCATGTTTATATTGGTATTTGCGCCGTTGCTCAGCAAGGAGACGGCTGTTCGTTCATTTAGCAGTATG
>NZ_JAUMJO010000045.1:0-716 GCF_036320425.1 Bacillus nitratireducens | reverse complement strand
TTCCGCAAGACATGTATGAGTTATTTTATTAAAAGTGCGGGTGAAGGGAGTCGAACCCCCACGCCAAAGGCGCTAGATCCTAAGTCTAGTGCGTCTGCCAATTCCGCCACACCCGCATATTAATTATTTAAAGAAAAAATGGGGCGACTGATGGGAATCGAACCCACGAATGCCGGAGCCACAATCCGGTGCGTTAACCACTTCGCCACAACCGCCATGATTTTCTGGTGCCGACTAGAGGACTTGAACCCCCAACCTACTGATTACAAGTCAGTTGCTCTACCAATTGAGCTAAGTCGGCAAGAATGGTGGAGGATGACGGGATCGAACCGCCGACCCCCTGCTTGTAAGGCAGGTGCTCTCCCAGCTGAGCTAATCCTCCATTTGCCTGGCAACGTCCTACTCTCACAGGGACAAGGTCCCAACTACCATCGGCGCTAGAGAGCTTAACTTCCGTGTTCGGTATGGGAACGGGTGTGACCTCTCTGCCATCATTACCAGACTGTATTCATTTAAGACAAGAATTATTGTAACTTATTCACTTTTGAAAGTCAACAAGTTTTTTATATTCTTTCAAAACTAGATAACATTGCTTCATATTATATGGTTAAGTCCTCGATCTATTAGTATTCGTCAGCTCCACATGTCACCATGCTTCCACCTCGAACCTATCAACCTGATCATCTTTCAGGGATCTTACTAGCTTACGCTATGGG
>NZ_JAUMJO010000044.1:0-740 GCF_036320425.1 Bacillus nitratireducens | reverse complement strand
AAAGTCTTACACTAAATAACTTTCTTCACCATACCAGTGGTCTAACAAATATTAGGCATACTCAAAATATTCCACAAGGCAATACACCGGATATGTTGCAAAAGACTGTGGAAATGCTCGTGGATGCTGAATTGGCGTTCCCTCCCGGTGAACAGTATAACTATGGAACCGTTAATTATGACGTATTGGGTTTGGTTATTGAGATTGTGTCGCGACAAAGCTATGAAGACTTTATGAAGGAACAGGTATTTCAGCCGTTGGGTCTTCACCAGACGTATGTTTATAAAGAAGATGCTCAAGCCACTGGACAGTTGGCACAGGGCTACCGTTCTTCCTTTTTTATGACAACTCCATTTAAAGCTCCGGATTATGCTGGGAATAAACCCGCAGGCTACATCATTTCTAATACAAAAGATATGGCGCGTTGGATGGGCATACAGATGAGTATCGTGCAGGACATACCCGAAATATTTCACACGGTTATCGAAAAATCACATAGGGGTGATATGTCTGTTTCGGCTGTCAACGGTATGTATTATGCGGCAGGCTGGTCCGTAAACGCCGAACAAACGATTATAGAACACACTGGGGGCAATCCAAATTTCAGAACCGAAGTAGCCATACTGCTAAATGAACGAACAGCCGTCTCCTTGCTGAGCAACGGCGCAAATACCAATATAAACATGGTACTAAAAGTTAAAGATATATTAGAAGGCAATCTAACTCAGTCATATGAAATA
>NZ_JAUMJO010000043.1:0-740 GCF_036320425.1 Bacillus nitratireducens | reverse complement strand
AAAGTCTTACACTAAATAACTTTCTTCACCATACCAGTGGTCTAACAAATATTAGGCATACTCAAAATATTCCACAAGGCAATACACCGGATATGTTGCAAAAGACTGTGGAAATGCTCGTCGATGCTGAATTGGCGTTCCCTCCCGGTGAACAGTATAACTATGGGACCGTTAATTATGACGTCTTGGGTTTGGTTATTGAGATTGTGTCGCGACAAAGCTATGAAGACTTTATGAAGGAACAAGTATTTCAGCCGTTAGGTCTTCACCAGACGTATGTTTATAAAGAAGATGCTCAAGCCACTGGACAGTTGGCAAAGGGCTACCGTTCCTCCTTTTTTATGACAACTCCATTTAAGGCTCCGGATTATGCTGGGAATAAACCCGCAGGCTACATCATTTCTAATACAAAAGATATGGCGCGTTGGATGGGCATACAGATGGGTATCGTGCAGGACATACCCGAAATATTTCACACGGTTATCGAAAAATCACATAGGGGTGATATGTCTGTTTCGGCTGTCAACGGTATGTATTATGCGGCAGGATGGTCCGTAAACGCCGAACAAACGATTATAGAACACACTGGGGGCAATCCAAATTTCAGAACCGAAGTAGTCATACTGCTAAATGAACGAACAGCCGTCTCCTTGCTGAGCAACGGCGCAAATACCAATATAAACATGGTACTAAAAGTTAAAGATATATTAGAAGGCAATCTAACTCAGTCATATGAAATA
>NZ_JAUMJO010000042.1:0-769 GCF_036320425.1 Bacillus nitratireducens | reverse complement strand
CTAAGAGCCTTACTACATTCTACGTAGCAAGGCTCTTTAAAGTTGTTTCAAATTACATCCATCTGTTTATATAATACTTAAAAAATGAATAATAAAGTTGTTTACTTCTTATTGAACTAACGCATCTGTTCGTTTAAGTGTAACTCTTCACAATTACTTGATATTATATAGGTGAATAGAAAGATAAATTAAAATTTAGTTTCGTAGTTGTAAAAGGAGGTTATTTATATTATTCTCTTATAATTTTCCAAAAAGGAGAGTTTATGAAAAAGATTATTGTTTTTGTATTAACGATATTTATATTATTCTCAGGATTCGCAACAAAAAGTTATGCGTTGTCAGATTCGCAATCTGCGGCAATACAAGCGTTGCTAGATGATGCCTGTCGTATATCAGGTGTGCCGGGAATGTCAATCTCAATACTTGCTGATGATGAAGTGTTCTACTTTTCTTCAGGGTATGCAGACCGTGAAAAGGGGTTGTCTGCAAGTGAAAATACACTCTATGAGTTAGCCTCGGTCAGTAAAGCTTTTACCGGTATGGGTATTATGCTGTTGGAAGAGCAAGGGCTGCTCTCAATGACTGACCCTGTCCAAAAATATTTACCTTGGTTTACGTTAAAGTATCAAGGGAAACCTGTTGATATGCAAAGTCTTACACTAAATAACTTTCTTCACCATACCAGTGGTCTAACAAATATTAGGCATACTCAAAATATTCCACAAGGCAATACACCGGATATGTTGCAAAAGACTGTGGAAATGCTCGT
>NZ_JAUMJO010000041.1:0-805 GCF_036320425.1 Bacillus nitratireducens | reverse complement strand
ATACTATCCGGCAACTTATTCATTAATGCCGTTACTTCTTCCAACTTACCAACTATTTTACTATTTTTCGCGGCTACCTGAAAGACTTTTGTACCCTCTGCGAATTTTCCGAATGCAGCTGTTCCTTTCACTGCGGCGGTTACTTCACCAACGCCGACAAAACAACTGCCAATATCAAATATCGCACCACCAAGAGCATAAGGATCGGTCAATGCTTTTTCTACATAACCTTTTACGGAGTTAACTAGTGCCTTACCATACTTAGGATAATCTTGCCAGCTGATGATGGCTTGTCCAAGACTTTTTATCGTATTACCTGCTCCATATATATCGTCCAGTTTCCATTGTTCTGTTTCTACGCCGCGGATCGAGTTAAAGCCCCACTCACCAAGCTCTAAGACTAGGCTCCCTAGCTTCGTCGCACCTATCGCAATCCCACTAATAGCGGAACCTGCCGCCCCTAAAAAACCTTCCAACACCAAGGCATCATCGGCAAGTCCTTTCAGGAAAGGAATGTTCTCCCCTACCCATTCTGTGCCTTTTCTCAATACATCCCATTTCTCACCAGCACTCTTGGAAAAGTTTTGAAGCCAAGCCTCCACTGGATGATTGTCCGCCCATTCCTCTTGCTTTTTCTTCATTTCTCTTTCAGCTTGCAGTTGCGCTTCTTTTTTCGCCTTCGTGATTTGTGTATCCATTTCATGAATGCCTTTTGCCAAATCATCTAGTGCAAAGAAAGCTTGCAGTTGCGGATCAGTATAAGATAAACTACCCATCTTCCCTGCAATTTGAACTTGGTTGTTTA
>NZ_JAUMJO010000039.1:0-1257 GCF_036320425.1 Bacillus nitratireducens | reverse complement strand
ATTTCCCATAGCGTAAGCTAGTAAGATCCCTGAAAGATGATCAGGTTGATAGGTTCGAGGTGGAAGCATGGTGACATGTGGAGCTGACGAATACTAATAGATCGAGGACTTAACCATATAAATATGAAGCAATGTTATCTAGTTTTGAAAGAATATAAAAAACTTGTTGACTTTAAAAGTTAAATGAGTTACAATAATTCTTGTCTTAAATGAATACAGTCTGGTAATGATGGCAGAGAGGCCACACCCGTTCCCATACCGAACACGGAAGTTAAGCTCTCTAGCGCCGATGGTAGTTGGGACCTTGTCCCTGTGAGAGTAGGACGTTGCCAGGCAATTCGGAGGATTAGCTCAGCTGGGAGAGCACCTGCCTTACAAGCAGGGGGTCGGCGGTTCGATCCCGTCATCCTCCACCATTTAGCCGACTTAGCTCAATTGGTAGAGCAACTGACTTGTAATCAGTAGGTTGGGGGTTCAAGTCCTCTAGTCGGCACCAGTTTTTATTGCAAGAGCCATTAGCTCAGTTGGTAGAGCATCTGACTTTTAATCAGAGGGTCGAAGGTTCGAATCCTTCATGGCTCACCATTTTAATGAAATATGCGGGTGTGGCGGAATTGGCAGACGCACTAGACTTAGGATCTAGCGCCTTTGGCGTGGGGGTTCGACTCCCTTCACCCGCACTTTTAATGAAATAACTCAAACATGTCTTGCGGAAGTAGTTCAGTGGTAGAATACAACCTTGCCAAGGTTGGGGTCGCGGGTTCGAATCCCGTCTTCCGCTCCAATTTCCAATATGACATGCCGGGGTGGCGGAACAGGCAGACGCACAGGACTTAAAATCCTGCGGTGGGTGACCACCGTGCGGGTTCGACCCCCGCCCTCGGCACCATATGCGCCCGTAGCTCAATTGGATAGAGCGTTTGACTACGGATCAAGAGGTTAGGGGTTCGACTCCTCTCGGGCGCGTTTTCTTTCGGGAAGTGGCTCAGCTTGGTAGAGCACCTGGTTTGGGACCAGGGGGTCGCAGGTTCAAATCCTGTCTTCCCGATACTTGTTTGGGGCCTTAGCTCAGCTGGGAGAGCGCCTGCCTTGCACGCAGGAGGTCAGCGGTTCGATCCCGCTAGGCTCCACCAAAAAAGTTCTTTGAAAACTGAACGAAACAAACAACGTGAACGTCAATTTTTATTTTTAGATGCTAGACAAACTAACTTTATTGGAGAGTTTGATCCTGGCTCAGGATGAACGCTGGCGGCGTGC
>NZ_JAUMJO010000038.1:0-1345 GCF_036320425.1 Bacillus nitratireducens | reverse complement strand
CACATCCATCAACTTAAGGTATATTTTTATACAAAATGCGGTCTTTCCATATAGTTTTTTATTATCTTTTATAGATTTTATAAAAGTAGGCATATCAAATAAACCCTGACGGGCTTCAATTTTTTTACTATGCTACCTGATGAGTAGAAGTGGTATACTCATAAACAACACCCAAAATATCAAAGACTGTCTTTTTCTCATATCGATGAGATTTTCGTCCGTTGTGCTGTAGGAGGTTAAACAGACGAAGGAGAACCTTTGATAATTCTTGGGTGTTTTTGTGTAATGCTTGGTAAAAAAGTAAAAAATAATCCTTAATTATGTACATCGCTTTATATTCACTTAGCTCTTTCTGTTTCTTACGTAACAGGAGTTCTCGCATTTTAAACATAGTAGAAGAACATAATAGAATACTAATGAGTTGCCCATAAAGGTGACATTCTAATCGTTCTTGTTTAATAGATTTACAACGATGAATTTGAAACCAAGATTTCCATATTTTAAATAACAGCTCAATTTGCCAACGCAGTGAATATAGATCATAAATTTTCTCTTTTGGTACCCATTCCGTAGGAATGTTTGTCATATATACCGTAATACCTTGTAAAAGTTTTGTACGCTCTGTATATGTAATTCCTTTTTTCTTTTCGCGAATAGCTCGATCACGTAGACGTTTCTGTTTTTGCTCCTCGGTACATCTATAAACTACAATTCGAGTAGGAAGTTTGTCTTTACTCCCTACATATACATCATGTAATTCATACACTTGGCCAGGCTGCAATTGTTTCATGATGTCTTCCAAATGAATTTGTATATATACCGGTTTTAATTGAGCGGGTTTTGTTTTAAATACCACTGTTTCAAATTCTTTTCTATATATTTTAGTTGGTAACTTTAGACGTGATAAATAATATCCTTGCTTATCTTGAATAGACTTAAAGTCCTGTAGACGAAAATATCCTAAGTCACGAATATATAGTTCATTCTTTTGTGCCATGCCTGTTCGAGTCGCACTATATGCCTGATCACTTCGTTTTCCTGGTTCAATTTCCACATCAGAAAATTTTCCACTCAACAAGTCATACTCTAGTTGGATTTTCACACCAGCTGTATGACTACACCCTCCGGCACCAGGATAAGTAGTTGCGAATCGATCTGGAACTTGGAAAGTTGTAGAATCAAGGACGAGAATCCGCTCAAAATAAGAAGAAAGAGAATGAGAAATCTTAGATACTCCTCCAATTTTAGCTTGTAGAAGTGTAGTAAATACAGTGCGAAAGAAGGCTACAGAATCCGAATTAAATCGTCGATTAAGTCCCTCCGGACTTAATAAAATTCCTGTTGA
>NZ_JAUMJO010000037.1:0-1704 GCF_036320425.1 Bacillus nitratireducens | reverse complement strand
CAAAAAATAAAAATTGACGTTCACGTTGTTTGTTTCGTTCAGTTTTCAAAGAACTTCTTTGCCGCTCATTTGCGACTTCCTTATGTTAACATCTTCGTTAGTTAATGTCAACTAAGTTTTTCATTTTGTTTGTCGCGTTCTGCGTTATTGCATCGGCGACTTGTTCTATATTACACCTCTATAGTCTAATCGTCAATACCTTTTATTCAATTAATAATAAAAATAATCCCAAGGGTATTTTCTATATTAATTTCAGTTATTTATTTTCTCTATTTCAATGAAAATAATAAAAAAGGACATCTCATTACATGCAAGACGTCCTTTTAATTAAACATTATATACATGTACTTAGAAACCTTAACAATCTTCATTCTCTTTAATATTTCGATCGCCTAACAGAAATAAATTAATTAATTTACGTTTATCTGCCCATATCACTCCCAATAAGACTAAGCCTCCGCCTATTACTATTCTCCATGTTAATGATTCATTTAATAGAACAATTGAAGCAACAATACTTATTAATGGTAATGCATTTAAATATAATCCACTTACTGATGCAGAAACTCTCTCTAGTGCTTTATTCCAAAACCAATATGCTAGAATTGTCGCCCCTATAACAAGATACATCACACTAAGTCCAGTCTTCCACGTTTCAACCTTTGGGAAACCATAATAAAAAGTTTCTACCATCGCAAATGGTAATAAAACAAACGCCCCAATAATTAAAGTTAATGTTGTAAAAACCTTGTTTGATAGATACTGTTCCTGTTTTGGCTGTTTTAACAACACCGTATAGAAAGCAAATAAGAAAGTGCTTAATAAAATAAGGATATCTCCTATTAAAGACACCTCTTGATCGACATTATTAGATGGAATTGTAATAAGAAGTACCCCTATAACCCCTAATATAATACCTATCCAATAATTCAGCTGAATTTTCTCTTTCAAAAAGAACGCCGAAAAAAGTATTGTAACTAACGGTAACGCAGCATCTATGATACTAACATGCAATCCACTTGTTAAAGAAATGCCGTAGGATGTGAACATAAAGTATCCAGCTACACCAGTAAAAGATAACAAACTCATTCTTTTCCATGGAATATGTTTATGTACAACCGCTTTTTGTAGTTCGTTAAATGAGAAAAGCATACAAATTCCACCCGCAAAGAAAAGACGAATAAACAACAAAGTAAATGGTTGAATGGATTCTAACGCCCATTTCGTTGGCGCAATTGCCGTCCCCCATAATATAACAGCCACTAATAACATGCATATTTCCTTCATAAAATCCCCCACACCCATCAAAAAAATATATGTTAACTACCTTAATTATAGATTTTTTCTTATATAAAATCCTTTAAAAACACAAAAGGTTATGTAAAAAAGAGCTAGATAGCTATTTTTTACATAACCTTTTCATATACGATCTAACATATCCTTATTTATACTACAACTTAATTACCACAAAAAGGTAATTCTTACCTTCAACTACTATTTAAAAGTATTAACTTTATAATCTTTTTATCACCTTATCATCCAAACTTATTTTAAACAGCTTCTATTTCATTCTTTTCTCTTCCTTAGCTTCATTCAATTTATGGATTTTAACATTTGGTAAATAAAAATAAACACAAAAAAACCTAAGTCGAAACGACTTAGGTTTTTGCTTGGCGACGTCCTACTCTCACAGGGACAAGGTCC
>NZ_JAUMJO010000036.1:0-2472 GCF_036320425.1 Bacillus nitratireducens | reverse complement strand
TGGTAGGATGAGCACCCGACGCCTTGACATATTACTATGTTAGGTTTTCGTGTACTTTCCTCCAAACCGTACGTACATTTCTCGATGTATACGGCTTTCCACTTATCCATCTAGTTTTCCGCTGTGTAGGTCTTGGTGACACCTTGCACATAGTGCTAAGGTTTTCCTTTTCCTCGCTATCATTTTCTTTTCCCACAGCTTTTTGCCTTCCAAGTCTTTCAATTTTTTAACATGATGCATTTCTAAAGGTACATCATTTTTTCCACACCATTCACATCTGTTTGCGCTTAGTCTCTTGATTAGGCTATTACGCCACCATAATTGCGAATTGGGTAGAGTATCTTGAACTATATTCATAACCTTGTCTTTTCTACGAAATCCATCGTTATAAAAGTAACTGATTCTTTTCTCAGATTTTTCCTGGTATTGAATAGCTAAATGTCCTTTAACCTTATACTTTGCCATCACCTTAGCTACAGACATTTTATGTTTTGCAGCTAAAGTTTTGGCGAAACTATATTTCATAAAGTAGTAGAAACTCTGGAGTGTACAAACGTTTTCTGCAAGACTGTAATAATTGTACAATCCTCTTATCTCCATGTTGTACGTATTTAGTATTTCTAGTTCATCGTTATTTAAGAGATAAGTACGATGTTGGATTCGCCATTTCCCATGGGGCATTATGCGTAATGCCCCATAATGTTTGAGCTTTTCAATCCACTTTTCCGAAGGAAGATACAGTTTACATCTCATAATTTGATGTCTCATTAGAAAACCATTTTTATCACGTTTAGTGTCTAATTTTCTACTTACCATGATGTCATACCCTAAGAATCTGGCTTTTTTCGAGCTATGCGTGATTAGTGTTTTTTCTTGTGACAATTCAAGTTTCAACTTATTTCTTAAGAAGTCCGTTAGATCTTCTTTAACTTTCATCGCATCCGCTTTATTACCAATAATACCCATGAGAAAATCATCCGCATATCTGACGTATTGGATTCTCTTGTAGGATTCGTCCATAGGGTCTCCACAAGTAATTTTAAGTAGCTCTTTCTTTAAGGATTTATATTTTATAATCCCTTGCTTCTTTTCCTGTTCCGTGAGTTGTTCCCAATTTTCCTTTAGTTGTTTCCTGTGTTTGTATGTTAAGTACTCCTGACGTTTGTAGGATTTTGTGGTTTTCCTTTTATCTCCTTTAGTGAACTCTTTTTTGTACTCCTCCATAAATATATCTAGTTCTGTTAAATAAACGTTAGATAAAAGAGGGCTGATAACGCCTCCTTGCGGAGTACCACTATAGCTACTTTGAAATTGCCATTCTTCTAGATATCCCGCGCGTAGAAATTTCCATATTAACCGAATAAATTTCTCGTCAGTTATCCTTCTTCTTAATAACGCTATAAGTGTATGGTGGTCGATATTATCGAAAAAACCACTAATATCTCCTTCAACGAACCATTTTACCCCGGTGAACGTTTTACGTACTTTGTATAAAGCGGTATGACAACTCCGTTTGGGACGAAATCCATGTGAACTTTCTTTAAAACTCTTTTCATATATCGCTTCGAGTATCATTCGAATAACTTCTTGTAGAAGTTTATCCTTGAATGCTGGTATGCCTAAGGGGCGCTTTGAACCATTCTTTTTAGGTATGAAGACCCGTTTGGATGGGTATGGTTGATAGCTCTCATCTTTTAGTGATTCTATTAGGATATTTATTTTTTCCAGACTGAAACCATCGATGTTTTTTCCATCTTTTCCTTTTGTCATATTTCCTTGGTTAGGGCTAATATTTGTATAGGCTTTTAGATAAAAGGATGGATTGTATAGATTTCTGTAAAGACGGTTATATTTATAGTTTTTATTGTTAGACTTTGTTACTAGACTGCCTAATACATCATCTGGATTTCTCATGAGCCTCACGCTCCTTCCATTGTGTATATAGCTGGATAAGCTGTTCCCCTTCGCCTTGTAATAGGCTTTCCCTATCTCTGACTAATATGAGAACTCCGTTACCATGTCAGGTATTCAAGTTCCAGAAAACTATAGCCCTATGGGCTTCCTGATTTAGGTAATCCCCGTTTAGATGTATGTTGACATAGCTATTTGTAATGTCGGATGCGACTTTCACCTTTTATCCTTTACTAGGATTGCCTAATCTATCGTATTGCTGGAATTAGCAGAATTGCAATACTAATTCCCTAAGATTATACAGCGTTTATAAGTACTTTCCGCTGTAGCCGGCGATGGGACTGCTCAGGTTATCGTTCAAGTAGTGTAACCTTCATCCTTGTTTACAATTCTCATCTCGCCATTCAGTCGTGACTTAGTACTTAGTCAACTTATGACTTTCCTAACATGCTACACTCCCCGTTTGGTTTCCCTCTCGGATAAGTTAGGTGATGACAGGCGTTGCAATATATCCTGCTGTCTTGCTATTGACAGATTCAAACATCCCCCTTACGGGCGCAC
>NZ_JAUMJO010000035.1:0-2608 GCF_036320425.1 Bacillus nitratireducens | reverse complement strand
CGCCGCCAGCGTTCATCCTGAGCCAGGATCAAACTCTCCAATAAAGTTAGTTTGTCTAGCATCTAAAAATAAAAATTGACGTTCACGTTGTTTGTTTCGTTCAGTTTTCAAAGAACTACTTGGTCGCTCATTTGCGACTTCCTTATGTTAACATCTTCGTTAGTTAATGTCAACTAAGTTTTTCATTTCGTTTGCCGCGTTCTGCGTTATTGCTATCTGCGACTTGTCCTATATTACACTTATAAATAATAATAGTCAATGGATTTTTATAAAAAACTTCATTTTTTATAAATCTCATTTATATTACCAAGTTATCTATTTAAATATCTCTTCTATACTTATATATAAGCAACCCATATAACTCCCTATGGGTTGCTATTCCATCATAAAAACTATTGTTCTTTTGAAGGGATCGAACAACTTCCATCAGTACAGGACATATCGCTTCCTTCTTCTGATGAAAACTCTTGTAACTTAGGTGCGGGATTCTCTTCTTCCCACACTTGCTGAAGTGCACCAACAAAAGTTTCAAGTGGTTGTGCACCTGAAATAGCATACTTTTGATTAATAATAAAATAAGGTACTCCCGAAATTTGATATTGTTGAGCAATCGCTTCATCAATTCTAACATCATTTGCATATGCATTTTTATCATTAATAACATGTAAAGCTTCTTGCTTATCTAAACCTGAAGCTTCAGCGATAGTAGCAAGCGTATCCACATCACTTAAATTTCTCGATTCAGTGAAATATGCAAAAAGTAGATTTTCCGTAATCTCTTTTTCTTTCCCTTGATCCTTTGCAAACTTCGCCAGACGATGCGCATCAAAAGTGTTTGTCGGCTTCATCTCTTCAAAATTAAAATCCAACCCCATACTAGCTGCATGATTTCCTAGTTGTATATTATTACGCTTAGCTTCTTCAATACTAATCCCATACTTTGATGCAAGTACTTCATTAATACTTGTTCCAGAATAGATTGGAGCATTTTGGTCTAATTCAAAACTTTTAAACTCAACTTCAACATCCTTCTTATGTGGAAATTGCTCTAAAGCCATCTCTAGTCTACGTTTCCCAATATAGCAAAATGGGCATACAAAATCTGACCATACTTCGATTTTCATAGAAACACCTCATTAACATGTATTTTTCAATCATTGTAGCACTGGCACTAAAGAATTCAAAAATTTATGCTTCAAGCCTTATATACTACAACCTAAAATGAATTTACGAATAGAAAAAAACGATAATCAAAAGTATAAAAACACTACCTTCTGATTATCGTATATACAACTCTAAAACAATCTAATTATGCTGGAATATATCTCCCCACGAACCTCCATACGGTATTCCAATATTTATTCGAATCTACCTTTTCAGCTTCTCCATGTCCAGCACCTGGAACAATTAATTTCTCTTTCTCTACTTTTGCAGCATTATATACTTCATCTAACATTTCATAAGGAACGAATGTATCAGCATCCCCATGAATAAATAGCATAGGTGTTTTACTTTTCGCTACTTGTTTTATAGCTGAAGCTTCTTCTAAATTATATCCAGCTCTTAATTTTGTAACTGTATTTGCTGCATTCATAACAGGAAACTTCGGCAAGTGGAATAAGTCTTTTAGTTGATAAGTAAATTCATCAATAACAGTTGAGTATCCACAATCTTCAATAATAACTTTAACGTTAGAAGGTAAATCTTCACCTGAAGTCATCATTACAGTTGCCGCGCCCATTGAAACACCAAATAGTGCTATTTCAGCATTCGGATCTTTCTTTACAATTTGTTGAATCCAAATCAAAATATCTTTACGATCATGCCAACCCATGCCGATATAATCGCCTTCACTATTTCCATGCCCACGAAGATCTGGCGCTATGACGTTATAACCTTGTTCATAAAAATTCCGAATGTATTTCGTCATCTTCGATGCCCTGCTATCATATCCATGAACTACAATTGCCCATTTATGGCTAGATTGTTCATTCATATATTCATAACCTGTTAATTTCAACTTATCGAAAGAATTTATGTGTAGTGTATTGGGTTTATGATTTGATACAAAGTTCGCATCCTTTTCTTCATTTGTAGCCAACACACCTCCCGATGCGTTCACTGTTTCTACTAAGTGAGGATTATCCTCTAAAAATTCTTTCTCTTGTTTCGCATTCAATGCATAATTATAAAAATAATTCCCGACTAACATATAAGCAATTGCTAGAAGGACAAAAACTACTATAGTAATTACACCTATCTTTTTCATATTATCTCCTTAAAAAAATTTAAATCTTCCTATATTAAAGTACCTCAAAAAACAACTGTACTATTTTAACATACCGACAGATCGCTTCTACAAAAAATACAATAGAAAAATCTTAAACTACGCATCGAAAGTGAGAGGAGAAATTGAATATGAGAGAATTAAGAGGATAAGGATTGCGCACACCTTAAAATGGTACCTTGAGGCTAATAAGAAGTTAGAAACACAAAAAAGACGAGTCATTCTGACTCGTCTTAAGCTTGCTTGGCGACGTCCTACTCTCACAGGGACAAGGTCCCAACTACCATCGGCGCTAGAGAGCTTAACTTCCGTGTTCGGTAT
>NZ_JAUMJO010000034.1:0-2675 GCF_036320425.1 Bacillus nitratireducens | reverse complement strand
TTGCTTTTGACATGGATACTGTATAACCAAAAGCTTTAAACCTTGATATGTATACGTTTCTAACATTTTCTTTTCGTCCAATAAATACGCTAAATTTCACGCCCTTTATTGGTTTAGTTTTTCTTAATTCATTGGTAACATTACGTTACTAATGTGTATAAGAATATGATACATAACCACAGGGGCAAACGTCAATAAAATTAAATGACATTCGTGTACTATTATTCATTTCATCAACTATCTGGTACGACTTTATCTCAAAATATAAATCAATGTATAGATGATTAACGATTCTTAATCATTTCTTCACATTGTTTATATTTCACCATTGCTTCAGCTTGAATCTGTTCAAAAATTTCTTTTTCATTTCCCTCATAATTGTTTAACATTCTTAGAATTTCTGAAACCTTTGCATCCATGTTACTAACTCCTGTCAGTTATTTTAGGACTTTGCTAAAGACTTACACGTTCAACTCTGAAACTCAGGTGTTCATTGATTCTTCCATTAGATATAATAGTCAGGATTTTCGCCCATTTTAATTAAAAATTCTTCTAAAGAATCCGCTATTTTCTCATCTTCAGAGTAAATAGGGCATTGACCTAATCCATTCGCTTGCTTAAATTTAATTGTTAAAAAGCTAAGTTCTGTCACTTCAAAAAACACTAATGATTCTTCATCGTCTACACCATCTATATTAGGGTTATATTCATAGATATCTTGTCTCAAACGAAAATCTACAACAGAAAAGGGGTCCATAAATCTGTTAAAAAAGAACTTACTTGATGCCTCTAAAAAACCATAACCAATTTCTTTATAAAAATTTTTCAATTCTTTAGGGAATTTCATTTTTAATAAATCTTCTGCTTCCTCTATCTCTTCACTTTTTAAAGGATAGAAAATAGGTGTTTGGTCAGATTTTACACTTTCATTAGCTACAACACACTCTTTCAAAAAGTTAAACATAATTTTTACTACCTCCTTATTACAGAAGGGCTGTTTTCAATGCTTCTTCAAGCATTGTATTGAAATCATTATATGTTTTCATCACTGTGCCAGATGGTTTATCAAGTTCTAAGTAAGTACCGTCAGATAAGTTTTTACAAAACCAAGCAATACTTGAATCTCCAAAGAAAAGATACTCTTTTTGAAATTCATTTTCATACCAAATCTCATTCGTGTCTATAAATCCACAAATCGGTTCGTTTCTTTCTGTTTCTAGTAAAGAAGGGTCAACTCCATAAATAACTAGTCCACCAAAATCTAAACCATTTACGTTTTTAAGAAACTCCTCAAATTCACTCGGTAAATCAACATTAAATTTCTCTTTTGCATGTTCTCTTAATTTCTGAACTTCGCTATCTGTTGCTGGTGTGTTCAGATTAAAGTTAACACTTTTCAGTATATCTTCAATTTCTAAAATCAGATTTTTCCACATATAAAAAACCTCTTTCTAAGTGTATTTATTTCCCTTTAGGATAGATATCATATTTGGGTATAGGCCAGCTTATGTCTGCACTATCTCCATCTTGTAAGTGTCTAGTTAATGTACGTTGTGTATTAGTTATAGCTTTATGATATGGATGATTTTGTATTAAAGTTAAATTTTCAAATGCGTTTGTTCCCCCATCGTCTAAAGGAAGATTATGATGTACTTGCCATCCAACTGGAGGCCTTCCTTGTTTCATTAATTCTATATTGCCATCTGTTATTCCCGCTTCCTTAAGTTCAGTAAGCTTAACAGGGTCATTTACCAAGGATTTAAGAAACTCTTGTCTTACCCTGCTATCAAAAGCTTTCCTTAGTTGTTCAGCTTCTTCTCTAGGTCTCTTAGTATAAGTAATATCTTCAACTTTGACATCCTCAAGAAGTACGTCTTTTCCATACAATTTACCAACAAAAACATCCCCATCTGTGGTACTTTTAGTATATTGATAAGGAGATAACTTATTGCTAGCTTCTTGGTAAACATCGCCAAAACCTGATTTTAAGGTACTTCCCCCAACACCTTCATAGGCAAATCGATTCCCAGTGTTTAACTTAAAATTATTTAATATATGTAGTGCGTTTCTATATCCAGCGGAATCAGTAATTTTAGAAACGCCCTTTGCTAGGTTTGCGACTGTCACTACCTTCCCTGCTTGTCCTGCTTTACTAAGACCCTTATCACCGATAAAACCTGTTAATAATGATGCTACACCATAGGCAGCATAATGCATTCTACTTTCCATATCTCCATTTTTGAAATTATTTATATATGAATCGGATAATGTGTTCCACATTGCAGGGAGAGTTTCTTCGTAGTTTACAATTGCATCACGCATGTTTTCCCACGTCTCTGCATCACCCAATGCTTTAAGTCCTTCCCATGCATCTGTGACAGCATCTTCTACACCAGTAGAAATACCAGTCCATGCGTCACTTAAATCCTTTTTCTCTTCATCCCAAGCTTTCTCGAAGTCAGATTTCGGCGGAAGTTTACCACACATTGCCCCTTCTTCTACCTTTTCATCTGATAAATTCCCATCAACTAAATTACCATCATAACGTTCATCGGCATTACGAAACTTTTCAGCAGCGTGCATTAGTTCTTCTGCAATCTTATCAAATTCCCGAAACACATTAAACATTTGAGGTTTTGTTTCATTTGATTATCACCCCTCACCAATCGGGCGTT
>NZ_JAUMJO010000033.1:0-2824 GCF_036320425.1 Bacillus nitratireducens | reverse complement strand
CCCCATTGCCATCAACCTAAGAAAACAATTTACCCCCAAAACGAAAAAAATGACTTTGTTTTAAAGTTGCAAATGATTTTTGCTCTGAAGTATTTTTCTTTTTTAGTTGTTAGACGAGAATCATATATCTTAATGGGTTATTTTTAAAATAATAAAAAAATTCAGATATTTACACGGATACCAATAGGTGATATTATATAAAAAATAAATGCGATGAAGAGAAGAGTAAATAAAGTGAATTCTATACAGAGAACCCTGGTAGCTGAAAAAGGGTTAGAATATCTTTATTGAAGCAAGCCTCAGAGCAGCACGTCGGAACCTTTTAGGAGGGGGTGATGTGACGGGAGTTCCCGTTATAGAGCTAAGGTATAAGCATTTTTACATGACGTACCTGATAAGGTTAATATGGCGACATATTAATAAACTAGGGTGGCACCGCGATGATAAATCTCGTCCCTAAGACTTCAAGTCTTGGGGGTGGGATTTTTTTTGTTAAACAAGAAAGTAATAAAAATATACTTAGGAGTGAGATTGATGAATTTAAAAAGAATGAAAAAAACTGTTATGGCTCAAATATCAATTCAGGAATTAACTGTGAAAAATATTTATAAATGCCTAAACCTAAAGTTAGCAGAGAATCAAGTTGATCGAATTGCTCCTAATGTTTATTCCATTGCAGAGTCTAAGGTAGATCCCAGTTTTACACCGTACGCGATACATTTGGATGAGGAAGTTATAGGATTTGTGATGACGGAACATCATTCAAACGAGATTGAAGAGAGGAAGTATTGGATTCCTAGGTTTATGATAGATGTCTCTTATCAAAGAAAGGGATACGGGAAAGAGGCGATGAAACAAGTCATAGATATGCTCACAAAGAATGATGACTGTCATTATATTGGCCTTTCAACAGAGCCAGATAATTATTCGGCACTTCAATTCTATGAGTCACTTGGATTCGTGAACACAGGCGAGTTGTTAGAGGGAATTGAAGTTATTTTACTATTAAAAGTTAGACGGTAACCTTCACTAAATGCCCTAGCAGGAAAAATAAGTTATTTATCTAGGATGAAGTGACCAATACTCTTATTCAGCAAACGGGCGCGATTGTTTCACTCCTTATTTTTTATGATTTTTTACGATTTAGGTCTTGCTAAAATACTTATAGGGCTACCGCCACATTGCTATCAAGCTAGGATTTTTCACTATGCATCAAGTAAATAAAACGTTATCCTTTCTATAGAATTATAAGAAAGGATGGCGTTTTTTATGAATCTTTCGATTCTTGACGAACTTCAACCAATCGCTGAAGAATTACAACGATATATGTCTCCTGACGTTCTAGAACACCTAGCTAAAGAAAAAGGATTTGTTCAGCGAAAGAGTAAATATCAAGCAAAGGAGTTAGTTGCTTTATGTGTATGGCTCAGCCAGCAGGTTGCAAGTACATCACTCACACAATTATGTAGCTATCTTGAAGTATCTACAGGTGTTCTTATTAGCCCTGAAGGGCTTAACCAACGATTTAATGCTTCTGCGGTACAGTTTCTTGAACAAGTTCTAGCTAATCTTCTAACTCAAAGAAATTATTCCACAAAAGAAATAATTCACCAATATTCCACGACCTTTAAGCACATTCGGATTCTAGATTCTACAACATTTCAGCTTCCAGATACGTTTTCTTCACATTATCAAGGTTCAGGTGGAAGTAGCCATACGGCAGGAGTCAAAATTCAATTAGAGTATGATCTATTGAGTGGGAAGTTCCTGCACGTTTATGTAGGAGAAGGAAGAGAAAATGATAAAATCTTTGGTTCAACAACCCTGCAAACCATTCAATCAAAAGACTTGTATATAAGAGATTTAGGCTATTTCGATTTACATGATTTACAGGATATCCATGATAAAGGGGCTTACTATATCTCACGTTTGAAATTAAATTCCCGAATCTATCGTAAGAATGAGAAGCCAGAGTATTTTCAAAATGGGACTGTGAAGAAAGGGACACTTTATATTCAGTTAGATATGGAAGAACTTATGAATCAACTGTCTCCTGGCCAAACAATGGAGATTTCAGAAGCATACATTGGACAGTATCAAAAATTACCATCTCGTGTTATTATTCATCGATTAACAAAAGAACAAACAGAGAAAAGACTAAAGGAACAAGCTAAAAAAGAAAAGAAGAAAGGTATTATCTACAAAGAACGAAGTAAACGATTAAGTGGGATCAACGTGTATATTACAAATCTTTCTGTAGAAAATGTTCCAATGGAACATATCCATGACCTGTATTCATTGCGCTGGCAAATTGAAATTTTGTTCAAAACATGGAAATCTTTCTTTCAAATTGACAAGTGCAAAGAAATCAAAAAAGAACGCTTAGAATGCCATTTATACGGGCAACTCATTAGTATTTTACTCTGTTCATCGACAATGTTCAAAATGCGTCAGTTACTCTTAGACAAGAAAAAGAAAGAGTTAAGTGAATACAAATCCATCTATATGATAAAGAATTATTATCTATTGTTTTATGAGGGAATACTGAATGGAATCGATGAATTATTAAAAGTTTTGCTGCGTTTGTTTTACCTTTTAGAGAAAAACGGGAGAAAATCTCACCGGTACGAAAAGAAAACCGTCTTTGATATCTTAGGTGTTGTATATGACTATACGATGTCAAAAAGTTACAAGGTTGCATAGTGTTTTTTTAAACACCTAATTGATAGGTTTATTTGTTATGCACAACTTTAATAGAGTCGTAGAAATTCCAAAGAAGCACACTTGCATATACTTTCTTGGCACTCTTAGCTTGATGGCGATG
>NZ_JAUMJO010000032.1:0-2943 GCF_036320425.1 Bacillus nitratireducens | reverse complement strand
TTATATGGTTAAGTCCTCGATCTATTAGTATTCGTCAGCTCCACATGTCACCATGCTTCCACCTCGAACCTATCAACCTGATCATCTTTCAGGGATCTTACTAGCTTACGCTATGGGAAATCTCATCTTGAGGGGGGCTTCATGCTTAGATGCTTTCAGCACTTATCCCTTCCGCACATAGCTACCCAGCTATGCCCTTGGCAGAACAACTGGTACACCAGCGGTGCGTCCATCCCGGTCCTCTCGTACTAAGGACAGCTCCTCTCAAATTTCCTACGCCCACGACGGATAGGGACCGAACTGTCTCACGACGTTCTGAACCCAGCTCGCGTACCGCTTTAATGGGCGAACAGCCCAACCCTTGGGACCGACTACAGCCCCAGGATGCGATGAGCCGACATCGAGGTGCCAAACCTCCCCGTCGATGTGGACTCTTGGGGGAGATAAGCCTGTTATCCCCGGGGTAGCTTTTATCCGTTGAGCGATGGCCCTTCCATGCGGAACCACCGGATCACTAAGCCCGACTTTCGTCCCTGCTCGACTTGTAGGTCTCGCAGTCAAGCTCCCTTATGCCTTTGCACTCTACGAATGATTTCCAACCATTCTGAGGGAACCTTTGGGCGCCTCCGTTACACTTTAGGAGGCGACCGCCCCAGTCAAACTGCCCACCTGACACTGTCTCCCGGGTCGATAAGACCCGTAGGTTAGAATTTCAATACAGTCAGGGCGGTATCCCACCAGCGCCTCCACCGAAGCTAGCGCTCCGGTTTCAATGGCTCCCGCCTATCCTGTACAAACTGTACCAAAATTCAATATCAGGCTACAGTAAAGCTCCACGGGGTCTTTCCGTCCTGTCGCGGGTAACCTGCATCTTCACAGGTACTATAATTTCACCGAGTCTCTGGTTGAGACAGTGCCCAAATCGTTACACCTTTCGTGCGGGTCGGAACTTACCCGACAAGGAATTTCGCTACCTTAGGACCGTTATAGTTACGGCCGCCGTTTACTGGGGCTTCAGTTCAGAGCTTCGCTTACGCTAACCCCTCTCCTTAACCTTCCAGCACCGGGCAGGTGTCAGCCCCTATACTTCGCCTTACGGCTTCGCAGAGACCTGTGTTTTTGCTAAACAGTCGCTTGGGCCTATTCACTGCGGCTTTCCGTTAAGAAAGCACCCCTTCTCCCGAAGTTACGGGGTCATTTTGCCGAGTTCCTTAACCAGAGTTCTCTCGCACACCTTAGGATTCTCTCCTCGCCTACCTGTGTCGGTTTGCGGTACAGGCACCTTTTATCTCGCTAGAAGCTTTTCTTGGCAGCGGGGAATCAAAGACTTCGCTCCATAAGGAGCTTCCCCATCACAGCTCAGCCTTCACGATAAGCGGATTTGCCTACTTATCAGCCTAACTGCTTGGACGTGCACAACCAATCGCACGCTTCTTCTATCCTTCTGCGTCCCTCCATTGCTCAAACGATAAAGAGGTGGTACAGGAATATCAACCTGTTGTCCATCGCCTACGCCTGTCGGCCTCGGCTTAGGTCCTGACTAACCCTGAGCGGACGAGCCTTCCTCAGGAAACCTTAGGCATTCGGTGGACGGGATTCTCACCCGTCTTTCGCTACTCATACCGGCATTCTCACTTCTAAGCGCTCCACCAGTCCTTCCGGTCTGACTTCACTGCACTTAGAACGCTCCCCTACCACTGATACCATTGGTATCAATTCGCAGCTTCGGTGGTGTATTTAGCCCCGGTACATTTTCGGCGCAGAGTCACTCGACTAGTGAGCTATTACGCACTCTTTAAATGGTGGCTGCTTCTAAGCCAACATCCTAGTTGTCTAAGCAACTCCACATCCTTTTCCACTTAATACACACTTTGGGACCTTAGCTGGCGATCTGGGCTGTTTCCCTCTTGACTACGGATCTTATCACTCGCAGTCTGACTCCTAAGGATAAGTCATTGGCATTCGGAGTTTGACTGAATTCGGTAATCCGATGAGGACCCCTAGTTCAATCAGTGCTCTACCTCCAAGACTCTTACACTTAAGGCTAGCCCTAAAGCTATTTCGGGGAGAACCAGCTATCTCCAGGTTCGATTGGAATTTCTCCGCTACCCACACCTCATCCCCGCACTTTTCAACGTGCGTGGGTTCGGGCCTCCATTCAGTGTTACCTGAACTTCACCCTGGACATGGGTAGATCACCTGGTTTCGGGTCTACGACCACGTACTAAACGCCCTATTCAGACTCGCTTTCGCTGCGGCTCCGTCTCTTCAACTTAACCTTGCACGGGATCGTAACTCGCCGGTTCATTCTACAAAAGGCACGCCATCACCCATTAACGGGCTCTGACTATTTGTAGGCACACGGTTTCAGGATCTCTTTCACTCCCCTTCCGGGGTGCTTTTCACCTTTCCCTCACGGTACTGGTTCACTATCGATCACTAGGGAGTATTTAGCCTTGGGAGATGGTCCTCCCAGATTCCGACGGAATTTCACGTGTTCCGCCGTACTCAGGATACATTCAAGAGAGAACGAAGTTTCGACTACGGGGTTGTTACCCTCTGTGACGGACCTTTCCAGGTCGCTTCGTCTACCTCGTTCCTTTGTAACTCCGTATAGAATGTCCTACAACCCCAAGAGGCAAGCCTCTTGGTTTGGGCTAGATTCCGTTTCGCTCGCCGCTACTCAGGAAATCGCATTTGCTTTCTCTTCCTCCAGGTACTTAGATGTTTCAGTTCCCTGGGTCTGTCTTCCATACCCTATGTATTCAGGTAAGGATACCATACCATTACGTATAGTGGGTTTCCCCATTCGGAAATCTTCGGATCAAAGCTTACTTACAGCTCCCCGAAGCATATCGGCGTTAGTCCCGTCCTTCATCGACTCCTAGTGTCAAGGCATCCACCGTGCGCCCTTTCTAACTTAACCAAACTAAAATTAAAAAA
>NZ_JAUMJO010000031.1:0-3256 GCF_036320425.1 Bacillus nitratireducens | reverse complement strand
CCAGTCTGTACAAAATCAAAAAGAATTCATCCATCAATTGTTTGGACTTGCAACATAAGATACGATTCCGTTAGGAATATATATGCTTTATTCCCTTGTGTTTTATTTTTGCACCAGAACCAAAAAAATTAATTTAATTGAAGAACGAGCAAAAAAATTGGAAAGTGTGCCATCTGGATTAGAAATGAAACAAATAATCTCAGATGTTATTGATAGCAAGAATTTAGTCAGTGTCGATAAATTAGAACTTGAGATCATTAAGAGTCGCAATACACAAGTTTTATGGACAATTGGTACGATAATATTAATTGTTTCATTGGGCGTTGCAGTTATAAAGTTGCTTTAAAAAACAGCCATGAATTAATAACAAAGAGTGAAATCGAAGAAAAACGTTATAAGATAAACATAGATTTATCGTATTGTTTGAAACGGAATAAAAGCATAAAAAATGTAAGGATATTTATTGATGGGAATTTTTTTAATTCTTGAATAGCCACTTTACTCGGTGATGATTCCTGAGCTTCTAAGGTGAAGGCCTCGTTTAATTTTTCTAGAATATTCATTAATAATCAGTCTTTAATCTCTCTCCATTTTGAAATTATGGATGAAAAGGGGGAGGATTGTAAATATGGAAATGAAAAAACGAAGCCTATGTATATGTGAAATGATTTTTAAAACCGTCTCCTTTTAGGGGACGGTTTCTTTTATCAATGAATATACTATATTAAGAAATTTAAGAGGTGATAATAATTGGATTATTTAATTGAATTAAATCAGTGGGGCATAAAAGAAGGATTACCTACTAAACCCTATATAGATGCAGATTATATACAAGCTGATAAGAATATCCAGGGGATAAACAATGCGCTACAATATGCAGCATCTAATAATTACTCTGAAGTTATTCTTCCAAAAGGCAATTACGCTCTATGTTATCCACGTGAGATTGTTATGGTTTCCAATTTAGATTTTAATTTAAATGGATCAACATTAAAAGTTATATACGATTCTGATAAAAAATCGCCATTTGACAATAGAACAACTACTGATTATTACAACTTTAAAGGGAATAGTATCGTATTTAGTAAAGTCACCAATTCTAATTTATTTGGTGGAACTATAATTGGATGTAGGGACGACAGAAGTTTCTATAATCCTTTAGAAGTAGCAATGGAGAATACGTATGGTATTCTCTTTCAAAAAAGTTCAAATTATTGTTCTGTGAAAAATTGTAAGGTTCGCGATTATATGGGCGATAATATTTCATTTAGCTCAAACTCGATATTTGACTATGGAGAGTTTGATCAAGGTCTTACTTTGAGTGCCTTAGATTACAACACTGGACAACCTATTACCTCTACGAATACACTCACAACAAAGATGTTAAATATACCTCAAGATTTAACACCAAAGATTACTTCCTTTCTTATAGCTGGAGCAGGATACGCTAGAACAACAAATTTAAATAGTAAAGACTTGGATATCTTCTTTTACGATAATAACAACAATTTCATAGGGGTTATGAAGAAAAGAAGAATCTATACAGATATTTCAATCCCAGTTAACGCAATGAAATTTAGACTTCAATTTTATAATGAAAACAATGTAAATAAGAATCTGCAATATACAATTATGTTTGGTGGTATCCCTCACCATAACACTGTTGAAAAATGCGAGGTTTTTAATGGGCATAGGGGTGGTATCACTTTAGGGGGGAATTACAACGAAGTTATAAATAATAAAATCCGCGATAATGGAAAAGGATTGGTTAGGTTTTTGGATGGAAAACCTATTTTCAACAATCCAACTCGTTATTCAATAAACATGGAAGATTCATACGGAGCAAGCTGTACCATAAAAGATAACGAAATTTACGGCAGTTATCACGGTATTTTAGTTGGTTGCTATGATGTCTTAATAGAACATAATCACATTTACAATATAGATTACCTAGCGATTAATCTTTATTCTTTAATGCATGCAACTATTAAGGATAATTACTTATACAACTGTCAAAATAATATTGGACTCATGACTTCTAATTTTAGTACGGCGTTTGTGAATATAATAGACAACAGTTTCACAGGTGGTAATATGAATTTAACTAATGATTCGTATAAGGTTTCTTTATCTAAAAATCAATACGTAAACCCTGATTTCGTTGCATTGGGAGATAATTGCACATTTGATAATAATTATATTATTTTTACAGAAAATCCGACTACCACACCATGGATAAAAGCAAACAAAATAAGCAAATGTACCTTTAAATCGGTTTTAACACAAAGAGAGATGACGTTTAAAGTTAAAGAATATGATAGCTGTAGATTCGAAAATTTACGAGTCAGATCAGAAAATCCTAATACTCAAACTGTAGACGTTTGTGAGTTCACAAGGTCCGAACTTCTTAATTGCGAGTTGAGAAATCATTTGTTTAGTGGGCGTCCAATGAATATTAGAGTTACTAAATCAAAACTTATAGATACAACTTGCGAAGTTGGTATTACAAATGTGGATAATCAAGTACCATACACTTCACTTGAAGACTGTGCTATCTCCATTAATACGAAAAATAATTTATTCTTATCTGATACAAATCGTCCATATACAACTTATATAGTAGAGAAATGCAATGTTACTATTAATAATCCCGCATTCGCTGCTCTCTTAGCTTCAGGAGCAGCAGCAGGAGTAAACGAGTTAATTTTAAAAGACAATGGATTTGTTTATACAGGAACAGCACCATTGAATTTAAAATATTACACAAATAAAAATCATATTAGTAACTTCATCAATTCGAATAACACCTTTACAAATATCAATTTACCTGCTGTGAATTAAAGCTGGCTCTTTCGAGTCAGCCCGTTTTTATTCTACATCTACCAATTCATTAAGTTTAAATTCTGTATTCAATCCAAATGAATCCGTATAGTATACCGTTTATATTCTTATAGGTTCTGGTGCAAAAACTTCAAGGTAATTACAAGTAATCTCTAAAACTTGGACATACTGATACTATTACTCCAAAAGGGTGTGATTGGTATGGAAAAGAAAAATTGGTTCAAATGGAAGCACTATCAGCCTGATATTATCTTATTAATGGTAAGATGGTACCTACGGTATAAAATTTTTCGTGATTTGGTGGAAATGATGGAGGAACGTGGTTTATCCATTTCTCATACAACGATTATGCGTTGGGTTCATCAGTATGGTCCTGAATTGGACAAACGAATCCGACGTTACCTCAAACAAATAA
>NZ_JAUMJO010000030.1:0-3595 GCF_036320425.1 Bacillus nitratireducens | reverse complement strand
AAAAGCTGAATTAGGAAATTACCTAGTTCAGTTTTTTATTTTAAAGAAAAGTATTATCTATATCTTTCAGCAAACTGTTCTGAATACATCTTTATATCATATTTCACATACACATAGGCTTCATTTACTGTTACATAGTATGTTTTACCTTTGCTATTGTGTACTTTATATTGTGGTGAGCCATTGACACTTACTTTCGCATCAATCGTGAATCCTAATCCTATATCTACAGAGCCAGCAACATCTTTATCTTGCCAAGCAGGGTATTATTGAAACGTAGATTATTAACCTTAGCAACAACATGCTTACCTACAAAGGGACTCCACAGTAATTTCTCCTATTATATATATAAATCATGCATAGTTAAATTGGTTTAACTTTATATGGAGCCAAAACCTCTAAAAACTTATTTTATAATTACATAAATAATCCCAATATATTTAAAACATGATATAATGATTCTTTGATTACTAGTAATTAGGGGGATATACTGCATGAACTATACACATATGCCAAAAGAAATAGGAATGATTAAGCGGACTCCATTCGCTTCGATACCGAAAAAATTCATCGGTATCGGTAAGATTGTTAAAAAACAAACAAAAGTGGAGCGCCCTACATTAACCCAAGACGAACAAGAAATTATTGAAAACAAGTTACTATGTTCATTTCTTTCTGAAGAGAAGATATTGATTACTTATTATAGAGATGGTCATTTGCTTACTAGATCTGTGACTGTAACTGACATAAATCCGATACAGAATTTAATAACTTGCACTGATGCATCTTATAACAGAATTTTCCTTAAATTTATAGATATAATTGATTTGAGATAAAAAACTTACAGTTTTTCTAATGTAGCCGGGAATA
This sequence comes from Bacillus nitratireducens, assembly GCF_036320425.1. NCBI lineage: Bacteria > Bacillati > Bacillota > Bacilli > Caryophanales > Bacillaceae > Bacillus > Bacillus nitratireducens. Next base: position 2,725 of record NZ_JAUMJO010000030.1, on the reverse strand, counting down.
TCAGACTTTGAAATAGAAAATATGAACTTAGAGGATAAGACTATGAAGATTATAAGGTCTATTTTTAACGCGTTTCGTTTACTGAGTAAAATTATGATTCCTAGTAGTTAACTGCGAGCGTATTGATGCGATTCTACTCTAATTGTGAATTTACATTTGAATAAATCGTCTGCCTAATCCATTTGATTATTCTGCTTTATATTAAAATGAATTTTTTATAATACTAGTCACACTAAAATAAGCTAAACATATTTTGAATTAACTAACGATACTCACTGATTTCCATAAAAGAGCTTCCGACCAGTAGACGGAGCTCTTTTTATTTTTCAAGCTGGCTACCAAATAATTTTTTTATTAAAAATTTTTCACATTTAAACCGGACAAGCGTATGTTATTCTATGGAAACCCTTCACGCATAGAAACCTACCTTTCAAAGAGCATGCTTATTAGTGTGCTCTTTTCACTTGCTACTAAATAACTATTTTATTTAGCTTTTTTTCATTAGAATTCTTTCTGGATCAATCTCCCAGTCTTCACAAATCCCACTTAGATCAAATGCAATACAATTACTTTTATGATGTACTTCCATACCACCCCCATCAAAATGTCTAGGACCTAATAATTCAATAAACTCTTTTAATTGGTCAAAACGAAGCCATATAATAAGTTTGTCGTCACGCCAATCCATTTCTTAATCTTCACACAAAATATATAAGTCTAATGCATCCATTTCCCGTTCCCCTTTTCGTATAATCTTTTTTATATCGTACATACTACCTACAAGCCGACTTCCCACGGCTTCACTCTTTTCAAATCGGGGCTCTCTCCCCCGTATTGTTTTAGAACATGGCAGGTAACTTAGTCAATTACCTGCCATCTTTACGTATAATTGTAAAAATCCTTGTCCACATTGCTTAGAGATAACATCTTAAGCCATTTGTCTCAAACTCCAGCACAAGGCATTCGTAAGGCCGTTCCGATAAAAGGTGCGGCCTTATTTTATCCCCGTTTCCCTCTTTTCGATTAAATTAACGCTTTTGTTTTATTTATAAATATCTATTTTCTTAACTACACATTTTCCGAGTGTTCCTGTGTCAATCTCTACTGTAGAAACACCAACTTTGTATCCTTTCTTTACATAAAAATCATAAAGCTCATCGGCCTGCTCTTGCGTATGACAATAAATAATGTCTAACACATTACTGTATAATTTCATCCCGTCACTTACTTTTCTATAAAATTCAAATTTGATCATTTATCAAAAACTTAAAATATACGAATGTAAAGTAAAATACTTGTTAAGATTGCTGTCATTCGCACTATTTGTTTCTCGAACGTTATATAACCAAGGTGCAAATTGATTAACTTTCCATACTGCTTATGTTGAGTGCTAGGAGAAATCCTAGCTTTTTTCTTTTTAAAAAGATCTCCTGCACCTGAATAAAACTAAATATTCCGTCAATAATGTAGGCAACATTATATTTTCTCCATCCCCCCCCTTGGAGATGAGCAGTTAGCTTTTTCTAGCTGCTATTTTTACAAATACTAATTAATTAAAACAAGTACATTTCAGAAAAGCTTCGTATGATATATTGTGTTCCATTCTTTGAGAAAACGAAACTCGTCACAAGAGTACTTTATTAAGTGCTCTTTTTGGGTTTTAAACTAATGAAAAATGAAATTTTCACCATAAAGGTAATTGTTAAATATTTTACGCTTATACAGTATAATAGGATAGTTATTGTGTATTGGCATTAAGAGGAGCGTCCTGATTAAACGCTTCTCTTTTTTTTATAAAATAGCTCCAAATAAATTGGATATATTAACCAATTTATTCACATCGAAATTTATGTTAAAGTCCCTTGTGAGTACGACATAACTCAACCCTATGAAGCTCTGCAGTATTCCAATTTCTATTCCAAAACTTGTCCTCACTTATTAGTTGTTCAAATATACCGGACCCCTTGTTACAGCAGACATTTAACTTAATTTTGCAAGGAGTCTTGAATAGCTCACTATTAAACATTACTGGAACGACCGGGCCTACGGGGCCTGAAGGACCTACTGGTTCAGGGACAGGAACAGGAGTCCCCAGGCCGCCAGGACCTACTGGACCTCAAGGTGTGCAAGGTATTCAAGGAACTGAAGGGACTGAAGGACCTACTGGGCCTCAAGGCGTGCAGGGCATTCAAGGAACTGAAGGGCCTGAAGGACCTACTGGACCTCAAGGCATGCAAGGTATTCAAGGGCCTGAAGGACCACCGGGACCTACTGGGCCTACAGGGCCGACGGGACCTGGATGTAATTTCCTTGTTTATGCTACAAACGCAGGAGCCATTGATGATCCTGCAGATGATACAGTATCTGTAATTAACACCGGAACAAATACAGTAGTCGATACAATCACTGTAGATAATGCACCTCTTGAAGTAACAGTTTCACCAAATGGGACTCGTGCTTATGTTACTAATATTTTTTCTAATACCGTTTCCGTTATTGATACTGCCACCAATACAGTTATCGCTACCATCCCTGTTGGAAATAATCCAATTGGTGTAGCTGTATCTCCAAATAACACAACTGTTTATGTTGGAAATCATGGTGATAATACAGTTTCTGTTATTAACGCTGCTACCAACACAGTTGTTGGTACCATTAATGTCGGAATCGCTCCGCAAGGAATTACTGTTTCTCCAAATGGGAGTCTTGCGTATGTTGCAAACGA
>NZ_JAUMJO010000029.1:0-4669 GCF_036320425.1 Bacillus nitratireducens | reverse complement strand
AATAAAAATTGACGTTCACGTTGTTTGTTTCGTTCAGTTTTCAAAGAACTTCTTTGCCGCTCATTTGCGACTTCCTTATGTTAACATCTTCGTTAGTTAATGTCAACTAAGTTTTTTATTTTGTTTGTCGTGTTCTGCGTTATTGCATCGGCGACTTGTTCTATATTACACCTCTACACTCTAATCGTCAATACCTTTTTATAAAGTTATTCAAGTTAATATTTTTACACTCTCTAATCTAGAGAAGAACCTATAAATATTGCATTATCCGAAAAGCCTCTTCGACTCCGCTTTAATTTCTTCTTCCAAAATATATTCAAGTTTACTTATACCCTAGACTTAATTGGTACGGAAGTTTTTCCCCAGCGAAACTAACAACCTTATTTTAATAAATACTAATACGTAATTAAAAAGTTATTACGCTCCCTAACACCTCTTTGTTTATCAGGCACTCTATTAGAAACGACGGAAGATATACGTATTCTTATAACAGACAACGATACAGAAATTTTTATATACTACTCTAGTTATAGAGTTCCCCTTATATGAAGTAATGCTTACTTACCCGTTTACTCGTAAATATATAGAAACACACTAATACATTTACTAACTATCCCTGTGCCACTGAAATAGCAGACTTATATCTCTTTCACCTTTAGCAGCATCCATTTCCACATCCCCTAGTCGTAATAACTTTTATATCCTCTTAACAAACATTTAAGATATACAAATAAACTATACCCAGGGCCCAAACCAATTAATAGCATTTCTTTTTAAACACATATACTGGATTAAAAATACGTACCTCAATTGATTGAGTGTACCTAACACGCCCAAATGGAACGTTTGTTCCATTTGTATTTTATCACTTTTTATCACATTTAAGGATGTTTATCCTATACCTATATTTACGCTTTACCGCTAGAAGAGCGAATCGAGTTACTAACAAAGCATGTAATTTTATTGTTTCTATATATATCCTCCGTTTTGAAATACATATAGAATTACAAATTCATTTATTTCTAGCTATAAACCTAAGAATACATAACAATAAGAAACCAATACATATAAAACACCCATAAAAACAAATTCTGCAACAAGGTATACTACGGCTGTACAATTATAAATCATAATCTTCTTAACACCTATAGGAGTCCCATCCGCATTTTACGCAAATATAAACTAAAAAAATTTCAATATAAAAAGAGCCAGAATTTCTACTCTAAGGAAAATCCGGCTCTTTTTTTGGGACCACAACCAAAATTATTTAACTTACTCACTATAACTGAACTCCCTCATAATAACCATAGCCAAAATAATTTTTACATTTAAGATTAAATGTCTATTTAATATTCCCTACTCTGCTGTACTGAAGATGAATGTATCATATCTATCACTGCATGATATAAATTTTCCGGATATTCAGCTATCCGATGACATAAATACAAGTACCACTCTTCCCCATAAGTCAAATACACCCTAGCATTATGTCCTTTGTTTTTCAAATCACTTAACATATCCGGACGAATTCCATATAGCATTTCTATTTCTACATTAGATTGACTAAAATATTGACGTTGCTCCATTTCTTTAATAAGAATTTCATCATGTGTAGCTATAGATACAGGATGGTTATTTTCAACTAGTTGTTCTACGATCTGAAGATACTGTTGATTTAAGTCCGTTGACCTAGGCATAGAAATATCCGAAACTTCTTGATAAGCACCTTTTACAACTCGTATTTTCCCCGGATAATGTAGGAGTTCTTGAATATCATTGTTTGAGCGATATAAATGCGCCTGAATCGTTATCCCTACATTAGGATATTGCTCAGTTGTTTTTTTATAGATGGAAAGAATGTCTGCTGCTTTAGATGATTCTTCCATACTTATCATAAGAGTAGTCCCATGTACTTTTGCTTTCTCTGCCAACTCCATTAAATGAATATAAGATATTTCTGGATCTATAGATAATCCAATATGAGATAAATCGAGTGATACTGTTTGTTTCATAGATAGAGCACCCATATCCCCAATAAGATTCCAAAACTCATTTTTTGCTTTATAACATTCCTCTATATCTAGAGTGTTTTCCCCTATGTATTCTAGTGAAGTATGATAACCTTTTGTGATTAGTTCTTTCGCTGTCACAATCCCCTCATATCTCGTTTCTCCGGTGACAAAGCGTTTCGCAGCTTGCAATAATAACGCATAGAGTTCAGTGGATTGTTGTACATAGGATTTTATATGTTCATTTCGTGCAATCGATTTAAATGCCTGAGCTACTTGGAATTCTGGTTTCGTCATCACATTCTCATCCCCTTTAGAACTATTTGATCCAACTATAGCATGCTAAAATGGTTTATATTAGTACCATTTCAACCAAACTTTTATGGTACCAATTTTGATGAAAGGAGCATTTACATGCTTTGGATACCTATTGATCGATCGTTAGATATAAGTTTAATTCGACAGGTTTATCACCAAATACGTGAACGAATATTAAACGGAGAGCTACAATCTGGAGAAAAACTACCATCAACACGGGAATTATCTTCTGAGTTAAGCGTGTCTAGGAATGTAATTTTAGAAGCTTATGATCAATTATTTTCCGAAGGTTTTTTGGTCGCTCGACAGGGAGCTGGGACATTCATTGCCGAAGGGACTTATTTAGAACAACGTAACAAATCAACTCTAATCGATTCTTTATCTTGGCGCGAAGAAACAAACAAAGACAGTAACATCATTAATTTTCGTTCAGGGATACCAGCATTAGACTTATTTCCACGTAAGGGATGGGCAAAGTTATCTCATACTATATGGAACGAAACACCTCCTTCTACGTTTGGATACGATATTCCCGAAGGGCGTCTCGAATTAAGAAAGGCTTTATCACGCTATTTACTAAAAACAAGAGGAGTTTTTTGTCATCCAGAACAATTAGTAATTACCTCCGGTGCAACTCAAGCTTTAACACTTGTTTCTAAGTTACTTTTGTCAACAGGCGACGAAGTACTAATAGAAGATCCCATCACCAATGACATTCAAACAATTTTTAAAAATTCAGGAGCCTGCCTTTATCCTATACCAGTTGATCATAATGGGATGGATACATCTTTGTTGCCTGCAAATAAAAACCCAAAATTCATCTTCACTACTCCTTCTCATCAGTTTCCTTTAGGAGGAGCGTTATCGATTCAACGACGGGTTCAATTGATTAACTACTCAAGAAAAACAAATTGTTATCTCATTGAAGATGATTATGACAGTGAGTTTCGATATGAAGGCTCACCTGTAAGTTCATTACAGGGATTGGATCCCGAGCGTGTTATATATATAGGTTCATTTAGTAAAATTTTATCACCGGCCCTTAGGATGGGATACTTAGTTCTCCCCTCACACCTTATTGAAAAATGTCGCAGGGTAAAATGGTTTTCAGATCTACATACATCTTCTTTAAATCAGCTTGTCCTTGCTAAATTTATTGCCGAAGATTATTTGGAACGGCATATTATGAAGATGAAAAAAATCTATAAAAACCGAAGAGATTTCCTTATCCAGCAATTAAAATTAGCATTCTCAAATAAGATCAATATTTTCGGTTATTCTACAGGATTACACCTGATTGTTGAATTCAATCAAGTTCAATTCAACAAAGAATTACTTGAGAAAATCCAACAAATTGGGGTTAAAGTATATCCTGTGGAAGACCACGCCATTGAAAAAGGAAAACATCATAATCGAATTATTATGGGGTATGGACATTTAACAACTGAAGAAATAAAAGAAGGTGTGAGCCGGCTACAGAGGGCAATACCTTGTATATATTCTTGTTAATAAATAGACTTTAAAACTCAAAATTAAAGAATCTAACAAATAAGGAAATTTCCCAGGGATTATAAAGAGACTAAAATATTAATTAGAGTGAGGTAACGATACAAATGAATCCATTAGCACAATCATATTGGGATACTTATTGGGGAAACAGTGACAAACCGGAATCTGTTACAGCGTGGCAATTCGGTGATTCTCCTAATTATCTCGCACAGTTAGTAATTGACGGAATAAAAACAGCAACATGCTCCGGCCATATTTTTTATGAATTAGAAAATGAACCACTACCAACAACTAACGATTATAGTATTGTACTCAATAGTCAGGATGAACCTGTAGCTATTATTAAGACAATAGAAGTAACTATAATGCCAATGAATGAAGTAACAGAAGAATTCGCTATCGCTGAAGGCGAAGGCGATCGTACTTATAGTTACTGGAGAGATACCCATATTCAGTTTTTTACAAAGGAACTAAATGAGCTTAGTCTTAGTTTTTCTGAAGATATGCTGCTCGTTTGCGAACGTTTTAAGCTTATCGATGTAAAAAATAAAGTGAAGCTATGATAAATAACGATTTTACCGGAAGTCCATGCTATATAAATACATTTATCTTTAAACAAATAAGCTTGTTATGAATGGATTTCTTGAGCCATTCATAACAAGCTTATTTCATTAAACACAAAAAAGACGAGTCATTCTGACTCGTCTTAAGCTTGCTTGGCGACGTCCTACTCTCACAGGGACAAGGTCCCAACTACCATCGGCGCTAGAGAGCTTAACTTCCGTGTTCGGTATGGGAACGGGTGTGACCTCTCTGCCATCATCACCAAACTA
>NZ_JAUMJO010000028.1:0-7144 GCF_036320425.1 Bacillus nitratireducens | reverse complement strand
CAGCTGCATTCGGAAAATTCGCAGAGGGTACAAAAGTCTTTCAGGTAGCCGCGAAAAATAGTAAAATAGTTGGTAAGTTGGAAGAAGTAACGGCATTAATGAATAAGTTGCCGGATAGTATGAAGAATGTTGTGGAGAAGATTAAAAATATTGAGATCCCGAATTTATTCCCTGAACCTTTGTTAGCTGGTGTTGGGAATGGAGGAGGAAGAAACGCACTTGGTGGAGAGTTATTTTCTGTTGCTAAGAGTGAAACTAAGGGTACGGGTAATGTTGGTAAGGGAGCTAGTGAGGCTGGGAAACATGTAGATGATGTGAAAATCCCTGAAAATATAAAGAAATGGAATTATCCACCTAGTGAAGAATTATATAAGAAATATGAGGATGTATATAAGAATCCAAAATACTATGACCAAGAAACAGGGGAAATTCATTGGCCGCCTAATGATGGATTTGTTTCGGGAACTCAAAAAGTGGAAACATTACATCCTGGAACGAAGTTGGATAGATATGGTAATCCGGCAGGTTCTTTTTTAGCTCCTGAAAGTGATTCGTTCCCAAGTAGAGCTTTGGCCCCGCATAGTGAACAAGCGCCTTATTATGTTTATGAGGTTATTGCTGATTTTGAAGTAACTTCAGGGAAAATTGCTCCTTGGTTTGATCAGCCAGGTGGAGGAACGCAAATTATTAAATATAAACCTAATGGTCGAACTTACTCTATAGAAGAATTAATAGAGCTTGAAATTATTAAACAAATAAAGCCATAAAGGAGCATGAAATATGGACTTAAGTGGTATATATAATTTAATTGAAACAGAATTTAAAGTGATTAAAAGGGAAAAAAATATTATTTGTGTTGCACCATTAGGTGGGGAAGATTATCCTGAAACTATTGTTAAGTTAACTTTTAATAAAGTAAATAATCATTATGAGATTTTTGAAGTTGTTAGAGGAAAAGAATACAAAGTAGATACATTTTCAGATAAATATAAATCAGCATTGGCTTTATATATTTTTTCGAAAAGTAAGTTAGAAGTAAGAAAGTATGATACAAATGTTCGAAATGAGATTAGGAGTACAACATCATTAAATAATATTCAAAAGATATTCAAAACGTTTTCAGATGATCAGTATTATTCTTTTTTCGAACTTAAGCCAGATAGAATAATTTTAGAAAAAAGCACCAATGATAGATATAATGTTTTATTTTTAGGGAAAAGTAACTCTAAGATTTATATAAATAAATCTAGAGAATTGAATAGTGCCGCGGTTGTTCTATACAATTTTTCTTTTAAACTAAGCCAATTTTATGATCTTATTAATATGATTGAAGTAAAGACGGATTCTGATTTTATAGAAACTTTAAAAGAATTATATCTTTTGGGTTGAAGAATGCAAATATGTATCTTTGAAGGCTCTGTTGGGTTCTGCTGCAAAGTTTTTTAAATGAAGCTAAACTGTAGGGAAAATGTACTGAGGAGAATGATACATGAGATATTTTAAAGGAAAACAGTTTCAGAAAGGTTCTGTTGCAAAGTTTGAAAAAACACAAACTCATTTGCAAAATATAGTTATAGTTTAAGCAGTTCTGAATAACTCCTGTAATTCCTTGTACGTCGAAAAAGAGAAGTCACATTCTAGACTTCTCTTTTGTTTGTATATAGCATGAATCGTTTCGATTCCTTTCAAGGTACGTGAAGCTTGACGAAGACTTTGAAATCCTGCGGATTTGGTAAAACGTCTTTTTACATGTCGGTGATCTTGTTCTATGAGATTATTGAAATGTTTGACGGTGCAATGTTTCGTATGCACATAAAAGTCGTTACTTTTCAGTTTTTTGAAAGCGCAAAGTAAGGCAGGAGCTTGATCTGTTGTGAGAACCGTTGGTTCCCCAAATGCTTTGACTAATCGCTTCATAAACATATAGGCAGCTTTGTGATTACGTGTTTTACGAAGTTGAATGTCCAAAGTATAACCATCTCCATCAATTGCACGATAAAGATAGCGCCAGTCCCCTTTTACTTTGATGTAAGTTTCATCTAAATGCCAAACATGGTCTACCGATTTATTTTTCTTCTTCCAAATTTGATAGATGATATTTCCATATTCATGAACCCAGCGCATAATAGTTGTAGGATGAACTGAAACACCACGTTCTTTCAAAATTTCAGATACATCACGATAGCTTAAAGAAAAACGACAGTAATAGCCAACAGCTATTAAAATAATGTCTTTCTGAAGGTTCTGGTGCAAAGATAAAATGAAAACCAGTAAAACGCATATATTCCTAACAGAATTATATTTTATGCTACAAGTTCAAACAATTGATGGATGAATTCTTTCTGATTTTGGACAGACGGGTTGATCTTACCCCCGTCAAGTGGACAGCTGTAAAAAAGACTATGCAGCCATCGAGATTCGATATTCAATCGGAGCTCGATGGTTAAGCCTTTTTTGGAATCGTTTGTAGTTGTAATGATAGATGTATGTTTCAATAGCTTGAATTAATTCTTCCTTTGTTTGATAATAATTAAGATAAAACATTTCGGATTTAAAATGAGAGAAGAATGATTCAATGCAAGCATTGTCATGGCAGTTTCCTTGGCTACCGATGGCACTTAGCTGTTGAAGCGTGCGGTAATAAGCATGAGATGTATATTGGAATCCTTGATCTGAGTGGATGATGGTTCCATACACATCCCTTTTTTGTGCTGCTAAATCTAACGTTTTTAGGACAAGTTGTAAATCATTACGATGTGAGAGTTTCCAAGCAACGATTTCATTGTTATAAATGTCTTGAACGACCGAGAAATAGAGAAATTTATCTTTGAATGGCAAATAAGTGATATCTATGACAAGTACCTCATTTGGTTTTCGGTTTCGGAATTGTTGTTCTACTACATTCGGAAAAACCTTTGAGGATTTCCCGTTAAAAAAGCGTCGCTTTTTACGGATGATTGATTGAATTTGAAGTTCTCGCATAAGTCTACATCCTTTTTTGTGATTCACTAAAAATCCAGCCTCTAGTAAGGCAATTTTCATGCGAGGATAACCGTATTCCTTGTGTTTTATGTGAATGGCTTGAATCTGTTCACGTAATGTATGATCCTTTGAAAGGCGTAATTGTCTTTGCGTACATGTTGAGTGCCACTTATAGTAGCTAGATTGATTTAACTGCGCAATGACGACTAGCCAGGTTACTTTGTATCGAGAACGTAGTTCTTCAATAATCTCGTACTTAGCCGTTTGAGTAAGAACACCTCCTATAGATTTGGATACTGCTTTTTTAAATAAGCCACCTGCGCCTTGTAGTATTCCAATTCTTCTTCCACAGTATCGAATTTCGTACGAGGACGACCTTTCAAGAGGTTTTTTAAGCCGCTATTGCCGCCGTTGTTTCCCCGCAAGTCTGAAATATCACCTGTTTCTTGATATCTCCGGACCCAATTCATTAACTGTGTTCTACTTTTCAGCTTATATTTCTTAGCTATAGCTGTTTGGCTATCTTCACCATTTAAATAACTTTTTACAACTTGTATCTTTAATTCATCTGAATAAGTTTGAAATTTATCCCCTTTTTTAACCATAATAAAATCCCCTTCAAGTAAAAGTGTAACATCCATGTTTATTCATGGTCTTTTTACACTGTCTACCTTAAGGGGATAATATCAAAGTGCTCTGCAGCCTTATGATTCCAACGCATAATCGTTGTATGAGAAATGGATAAACCCCGTCCCTCCATCATTTCCACCAAATCACGAAAACTTAGGTACCATCTTACCGTTAATAAGATAATATCAGGCTGATAGTACTTCCATTTGAACCAATTTTTCCTTTCCATACCGATCACACACCTTTATAGAGTAATAGTGTCCAGTATGTCTAAGATTTAGAGATTACTTGTAATTACCTTGAAGTTTTTGCACCAGAACCGTATTTGGAATACTCTACATCATAAGGTTTATATTCTTCGGGGAGGTTGTAACTACTGAATTATGATCTTCCTTTTTCTATTTCATTTATTTTTTAATGTTTATATTATCGCTTCTTCTTTCGATGTATCATTTAAGACACGTGTGTATATAATAAGGGGCAAAGAAAGAAGCTCGCTTGGTCTAAGATTTAATATAATTTTAAAATTATATTATCCGTAAGGATAGTTAAAAACCAAGGAGATGATTTTATGGGAGGAGCTATTAAGGTCACACCCGAACAACTAAAATCTCAGGCGAAAATTTATCAAACTGCCTCTTCACAAATTGAAGACGCTATTCGTAAAGTGAATTCTATGAATTCAACGATTGCCCAAGAATGGCAGGGGGAAGCTTTTCGAGCTTACTTGGATCAATTCAAACAGCTTGAAGGTAATGTGAAACAAATGGAAAATTTATTACAAAGTATTCATACGCAGTTGACCAAATATGCAGATACTGTCGCAGACCGTGATCGTCAGGATGCAAGTTCGTTTGGCTTAAATTAAGTGTTTAAAAAAGGTGTCGGTGCAACTCATTGTGCTGACACCTCTTTTAATTAATCTGATCGGACGTGATGCTCTGATTCCATAAGAAATTATTGGACGAGCGCAAATCAAACTAGACGAGCCACATGAAGTTCAAATTTATTTACTAATTCATGGAGAAAGTGATATTGATTGATCGATTGAATAATTTAGAACAAGAGATTACACAGATAAATCAGCAATGGAAGGGCACAAGTTCTACCAAGATTCCGATGTTATCTAAAAAGATCTCTATGCATAATTTTTATACAAATCAACAGGTAAAAGAGATGTTAGATAATCTACAATTACCACTTGCCCTAAATAAGGAAACCACAAATGTCGTTGGTTTTGTACCAGAAAAACATGGTTATTTAAAGAAATCAGTAGTTGCTTTGAAGATGCGTTAGTAACAGTCCTTGCAGTTAGTTATTTCTATACTGATAGTTTCTTTTATTCGATGAACTCTGATGTAAAACAAAAAGATAGTCTTGATGGGGAAACTAGATTTTGAGGAGGGAAAACATTATGGCTCAAGAGGAAGATAAAGCCAAAGAAGCTGCACGAAAAGCGGATATCCATGCACGTGTTGATCGATTTAACGCAAGTTATGATAGTAAAATGGCTAGTCACAGGGCAAATGCCCAAAAGTTAGAGCGCTTAAAAGCCGCAAAGAGATCTTTACAGGGAGAACTTCATCATTTTGATTCTTATAAGAAAGAGTTTACCAATTTAGGCAGGAGTCTAACAACAAGCCAGTTCAAAGGAACACGTCGTGATAAATTCGATAAAAAATTAGAAGAAATCACAACAGCGCTTGATGCAGATAAAGAGAAGCACAATGAAAAGCTAAACGCGATGAATAATAAAATCATTCTATTAGAAATGGATCAGTCTATAATAGGTGACGCTATTGCGAGCATTTCAGCAAGTATTAGCGGTTTGCGTGCTATGTTATAGAAAAAGGAGAAAATACCAATGGGGAAAATAGGTATAGATAAAGGGAAATTTAAAAGTGCAGTCACAAATGCAGAGAGCGCAGTTAGTCAGATAGAGAAAGTTCCCTCACCGAACATTACCAAGAATAATCTATCTCGGTTGACGGGTTTTCAAAATTTAGTAGAGAAAGCCGGAACAACTTTAGAAGCATTTAAAGGAGTATCTTCTGCTGACACGGGCAAAATGAAAGCCGTCGCGGACAAAATTGTCGATGAAGATGCTAAAATGGCGAATGTAATCCAACAAAATACAGCGAGGTTCAAATAATATGGTCGAATATAACAAACGAGAACTTTTAGAAGTTGTTTTACAAAATGACAAAACATTAGATTTAGAGATTACTGACGAACTATTACAAATGGGTAACTTGCTGGGGAATCAGCCTTCCCTTTTTCGTGAGGTTTACAAGGCGTTTCGAAATCAAGAAGATGTCTTTGAGAACAAACCAAAAATCGGCGCAAAATTCTCAGTGACATTTGATTATCCGAATGAGACAATTCGTTTTGAACGATTAGAAACGCAATTAGTCATTCCATTTTCTCAATTTTTACGTTTGATGGGTTTGATTGATGCGTGTTATAGCGAAATTTTACCGCTGGGTACCGTTGTGGAATTGGACGTAGACATGATGCCAGAAGTAATTCAAAATATGTTCAAGAATAGTGAACTCGGAGAACTCGTGATTTTAACAGGGCGCAAAGTACCGTTAAGAGAGGGATTTAACGATTATGTGGTAGATTATCTTGGTTACTTGTGGCCGTTTGGTGAAATGAGCAACACACCAGCGATTTATGTGTCCAATATGATGATTAAGCGAGTTGTTTCACCTGGGATGACGAATGAATGGGAAGAACAATTTGCTTTTACTTTCTTACGAAGTATGCAAGTAGCAAATGGCAAGTTATCCAGTGCCTTTTTACCACTAGATAAAGCGCTCGCTTTCTATGAAGCTGTTCATACTTCAACAGAAAGCGAGGCCGATTAAATGGGCTTTCAAGTAGATTTAAAGGAATTCAATGAAATACTGGCAAAACTCCAAAAAGACACCAGTAAAACCAATGAACAACTTGAACAAGCCAAAAACGCATTGAATGGCATTATCCAGGCCGATGCCATGCAGGGTGCAACAGGAAATGCGATAGTCAACGACATCAACAATAACCAAAATACAGTTGTGATTGGGTTGAAAAATACCAATGAATTACTCATTGCGGAAATGTCGACAACTTTACAAGATTTTCAGTCAACAACGGGAGAAAGTCATGAGAATGCGGTTATTCTAGAAGATGCATTGCTTCAAGCGCAGAACAAACTTTCCAATCTTCAACCCAAGAAACATGAAATGGATAGTCGCATCTCTAATATTTACAACAGCGTAAGTGATTTGATTTCACTGAGTATGCCGAACAGCCAGTTTGATGAAAAACTGGTTGCAGCCAGCAAAGAACTAGAGGATACGATTCAAAAAGTACAGCAATTTGAAAGCAAAAAAGAAAAAAGCGATGCGGAAAACATCCTCAATGCCTTAAACAACCAAGTTCAAATTGCAGGGAAGATGGGTAGTTTATCTTATACTGATCCGCAACTGCAAGCTTTCTTTGCACTAGATGATTTGGCAAAAGGCATTCATGAAATGGATACACAAAT
>NZ_JAUMJO010000027.1:0-8702 GCF_036320425.1 Bacillus nitratireducens | reverse complement strand
GGCACGCCGCCAGCGTTCATCCTGAGCCAGGATCAAACTCTCCAATAAAGTTAGTTTGTCTAGCATCAAAAAATAAAAATTGACGTTCACGTTGTTTGTTTCGTTCAGTTTTCAAAGAACTTCTTTGCCGCTCATTTGCGACTTCCTTATGTTAACATCTTCGTTAGTTAATGTCAACTAAGTTTTTTATTTCGTTTGCCGCGTTCTGCGTTATTGCATCGGCGACTTGTTCTATATTACACCTCTATACTCTAATCGTCAACACCTTTTTTTTATTTTATAAATCATAAAAGGCATTGAAACTTCCGAATTTCTAGCCCATCCCTAGAGATTATTAAACTTGTGTAGTCACTTTAATAATCTACAGTTTATACTCATTTATTTACTTACTACTAATACCTTTCTAAAGAATGAATATCAAGCCAAACAAATATATATTAAAGGTAGCATTTTTTACTTCGAGTACATTCCAGCTATATTCACAATTATCTCCTCCCACTTCTCTCTAGGAATTATAAATAAACCTCACATTTACTAAAAATCTAATTAACTTAGGAGGCGTTATGAAATGCATGTTAATAAGAAGATCATTTATGTATCCCATGATGCCCATTTCCATGGAGCACAGCTGCTTTCTTTACATACTATTAAAGCTCTTAAAGAAAACTTTCATTACTCCGTCGCAATCATTTCTATTGGAACGGGCATTTTAATCCACGACTTTCAAAAGTATGGTCCTGTTTATTGCCTAGAGGAAGACTACCCAACGGAAGAAAAGGTCGAATTATTAATAAGGGAGTTATTATCACAAGACTATACCATCGCCATATGTAGTACCGTCATAAGTGGTGATATAGTGGCATTACTAGCTAAACACAATATAAAAGTTATTTCATTAATACATGAATTACCGCATTTAATACAACAGTACTCTGCCGAGGGAAAAGCTAGAAACATCGCTGAGTTTGCTTACAAAATCATCTTCCCTTCACAGTACGTATATGAAAAATTCCGTACAATCACCCAATTAGATCATCAAAAATGCCATATTATCCCTCAAGGTGTATTTAACCATAATCCTTATAAGCACAATATCGCAGAAGCTAGAAATGAATTACGCAAAAAACACAACCTGCCTCTAGACAGCAAAATCATTTTGGGGGTAGGTTTCGCTGATCATCGAAAAGGGATAGATTTATTCTCACTTATTGCTTACTCAGTAAGAAAGGTTCATACGAATATTCATTTTATCTGGGTCGGGAGAACAGATGTTCACTTTTTAAATACGCTCTCCCCTAGATATACAGCACATTTCACATTAGTGGAGCCTACTCCAGATATCGGTTTATATAACGCCGGGGCTGATTTATATTTATTAACTTCGAGAGAAGATCCTTTTCCCAACGTTGTTTTAGAAGCATTAGATACAAAAGTCCCTGTTATAGGGTTTAAAAACGCTGGAGGTTTTGAAGATGTTGTTACAGAACAAACTGGCGCCTTAGTAGACTTTTTAAATTTACCGAAGATGCTGGAAAGAATATATGAATTTATTGGAGATGAAGATTTACGATTACAAAAAGGTAACTTCGGCCAAGAACTTATTGAAAAAGATTTCAACTTCCTTCATTACATTTATCAATTATTAAACCTGATTGAGCATAATTATAAAAAAATAAGCGTAATTGTACCGAACTATAATTATGAAAAATACTTACCTGACCGAGTCAAATCCATATTTAGCCAAACCTATCCCCTTTACGAATTAATTTTCCTAGACGATGCCTCCAACGACGATAGCGTATCAACATTTGAAAAACTGCTCTCAAATGAAAATAAGACACACCTAAAAGTCCAGCAGATTATTAATGATAAAAACTCTGGTTCTGTATTTAAACAATGGATAAAAGGCATCTCTGCAGCAACCGGTGATTATATTTGGATTGCAGAGGCCGATGACTTATGTGATCAGACATTTTTAGAAGAAGTAATACAAGGGTTTCATATAAATGGTGATGTTACCTTAAGCTACACACAATCAAAACAAATAGATGAACAAGGAAATATCCTGGCCAATCATTATTTAGATTACACAAATGACATTGATAACGAAAAATGGGAAAACTCTTATTTTCGAAAAGGCATAGATGAAATACAAGATACTTTACTTATCAAAAACACCATACCTAATGTCTCAAGTGTAGTTTTTAAAAACATAGATATACAAAAAACAGAAAAACAATTAGAAAAGTTTAAAGTCGCTGGTGATTGGTTTTTCTATGTTTCTATTCTTAAAGAGGGGAATATTTACTTCAATCCAAAACCCCTAAACTATCATAGACGACATACAAATAGTGTGACGAAAACAGAAGATTTATATTCTCATTACAGTGAAGTTGTGCAAATGCAGAATTTCATTAAAGAAACCTTTACTATCGACGACATTTCTAAAATGAAAATGTACACATATAGAAAGTATCTTAAAGAATATTTGAATATTTAACTATACACTTCCCTCACCATCAGTCACTCTTGTAAGATACTACTATGATTTAGGGGGCATACTCTTTGAAAGACTTTATAGAAGAAAATAAAGATTTAATTTCTCAAATCGCAAACACCTACAATGTAAATGCAAACGTCCATCCTGAGGATCACATTTTTCAATTCCTTGTCACTAATCCCGTCTTCCCGTCTAAAAAAGAAGCGATAGATTATTATTTTAAAGATGGAAAAAACTCAGCAGAAATACTCTTAGACTTAATTACTTCCTTTTACACTCCTATAGAAACTCCAATTAAATTATTAGAATTTGCATCTGGATATGGCTGCGTAACACGGCATTTAATAAATATACACACAGACTTACGTCTAACTACATGTGATATACACGAAGAAGCTATTACTTTTATTGAAAGTACATTAAATACTTCTTCTATATTATCTCATCCTGAACCCGAACAAGTAAAACTGGTCTCTTCTACGTATGATATTGTTTTTTGTCTATCCTTTTTTTCTCATATGCCTGATACAACTTGGTTTCGTTGGCTTCAAACATTGTATAACGCTGTTTCACCCGGCGGCTTATTCATTTTTACAACTCACGGATATCAAAGTAAAAAGTACTTCGGCTTTCCAAATTTAAATAAACAGGGGTATTGGTTTCTCCCCTCTAGTGAACAATTTGATTTAGATGTTAATCAATACGGACAAACGATAGTTAGTCCCTCTTACGTATGTGACAAAATTAAATTATTACCCTATAACCCTGTTATCAAAAAATTCAATGAAGGTTTTTGGTGGGAACATCAAGACCTTTGGGTAATACAAAAAGAAAAGAAATAAAATAATAAACCATGCCCTACTTGTATATAAGTAGGGCATGGTTTATTATTTTTCACTATATAAGAACTCCTCAATCCATAGCTTATTTAATCTAATTCCACTTTTGAAATCTATTTTCGGTTCCCAATTACATTCTTGTCTTACCTTATCTATATTTAAAATGATTTTTTGAACATTTTCTTGTTTTTGTTTATAGCAGATAAAATCCACTTTTCTTTCCGTTAATTTCTCCAATTCTACTATAATTCGTTTTAAAGAGAGACCTTTGCCGCTGCCTATGTTATACACAGAAGATTTCAAGCGATTTAATTGTGATAGTTGTATAGTGATTTCAACTAAATCATCGATATAAATATAATCTCGAATAATCTCTTGTGGATTCCCGTATATATTAATCCTTTCATTACTGAGATGCTGATACAAAAAACAATTTATTGCCCCAACTTTCTTTAAAGGATTTTGATATTTTCCATATGGATTAGAATATCTACATACAACATAGTCTATTCCATATTTCCTCTTATAAAAATACAAATAATTCTCAAGCGACACTTTTGTTATTCCATATGGAGAAAGGGGTTTTAATGGATGTTTCTCATCAATAGGTAAATATTCAGGTTCACCATAAACCGTGCCTCCAGAAGACGCTAATACAATTTTTTCAATCTGAAAATCTTTAACACTTTCCATGAAATTAAGAAAAAAAAAGCTACTATTAATATCTCCAAAAACATCTTCAATTGAAGTTGCTACATTAGACGTTGCAGCTAAATAAATAATGATATCCACATTCACTAAAGCTTTATATATATCTTCAACATTTTCTAAATCACCTATAATAAATTCAACTTCACTTATAATATTTTGAGGAAAATTATTTATATGTCTGGAAAATACTTTTACATTTTGACCCTGTTTTAATAAACCTATTGCGAGGTTAATACCAATGAAACTATTTCCACCTACTATTAAATAATTATTCTTCCTCATAATATCCTCTCTAGTAATAAAATTTTTACTCGACACACCTAGAAATACAAATAAATGAACTTGGTCACTTCTATTATTCATCCTCTTATAATTGTATGCTCCTTATAAATTTTCATTATCTTTATTTTATATTTTCATTTTAGGATCGCTATCTTATCCAAGATGCCCGCAAAAAACACTCATAATATTTACTCATTCCCATGAATATATTGGATTAATAAAAACTTCCTTTCCCATATTCTCACTCGTTTATTCTATTTAAAGAATCCTCTCCGTGAATAAAACTTTCAAAAAGGAGTAATAAATTTATGAAGAATGTAAATCAAGAGCTTTTAAATCATGTAATGCTACATAAAGATCGAATTCCACATTTCCATAAAGACTTTCCACTTATACTATTCTGGAGCCATAGAAGCGGATGTACCACATTAGCTAATTGGTTCTTTTTTCAAATTGGATTATTTCCTGAAGCAAAGAAATACAATGCCTTTATTCATTACTATGAGTTCTGGGTTTATAAAAACAATATAAATTACATACCCGAGTTACAAAATGGTCTTCTAGAAGCAAAAAAAGATGTTTATAAACTTGTGCGAAACCCCTATACAAGGGCGGTCAGCTCTTTTTTATTGCTTGCTGACAATCCATATGCTAGCCCTCAATGGGAAAGTATCCGGCATTATTTTTATAATGACAAATATAGTAACCAAGGAATATCATTTAAACAATTTTTATATTACGTTCAAGCATTCGGTTCCAATTCCCTAGCAATAGATATACATTTTAGTCAGCAATACGTCCCAGGTGAAGAAAACTTCATCCAATGCTATATTCCTTTAGAAGATTTTAATACACAAATCACCAAGATAGAACACACGTACGATTTGACTAAATCCAATTTAGCGCTTCTTACAAATTCAGATCATCATCGCGCTCATAAGATGCTTTATACGGGAAGCTATGCAGAACTTAGCATTACAGATGCATCCTTCCCCCGCTTTCCAACATATGAAAGCTTTTATGATAAAGAAACCATGGATTTAGTTACAGAAATATATGCACAGGACTTTGAAATGTATCCGTACACAAAAGGGATATTTTAAGTCTATACATTCTTCAATGAATAAAAGCGAATGTATCGCATAGCATAAAGTGAAACTTTAATTAGCGTGGGGTCCTCCCCCGCTAATTATTCCATTCTACCAATCTTGCTTTTATGGGTTCCTTAATTTTCACCCACTCTCTTTGATTTCGCTGATTGTTGACGTGTGTGTCATATGCATTTAACACAGGAGTGATGTCATGTGGAAGGTAATTTGAAACACAATAATGGATACTGCGTTATTTGTGAGAAGGAAACTACATTTATAGAGCATAATGATTGGCTTAGAGATCATTACTTATGTTCTACATGCCACTCTATACCGAGGCAACGAGCTTTAATCCATGTTTTAAATACATTTTTTCCAAAATGGGGTTCCTATAATATCCACGAATCCTCTCCTGGGGGGATTACAACTCAGCTACTAATAAAAAACTGCAAAAACTATACATATTCTCAATACTTTAAAAACTATCCTCTAGGCCAATACTTTCAAGGAATTAGATGTGAGAACTTAGAAGACATGACCTTCCAAAATGAATCTTTTGATTTATTCATTACTCAAGATGTTTTTGAACATGTTATGACACCAAACAAGGCCTTTAAAGAAATAGAACGCGTATTAAAGCCTGGTGGTGCTCATGTATTTACTGTCCCTTGGTATCATACACTCACAAAGACTTTGCAAAGAGCGAGAGTGAATAAAGAAGTGATTGAGTATATTGAAGAGCCCATTTATCATGGAAACCCTATCGATGAGAATGGATCTTTAGTAACATTTGATTGGGGGCAAGATATGATTGAATATATTTATACACATGCAAATATGTATACTATTGTTTATTTACAAAAGGATAGATCCCTAGGATTAGATGCTGAATTTTTGCATGTTTTTATTAGTACAAAAAGCTCGTAAATCATTTTTATCATTATGTAATTCGGAGGTTTAACAAATGAATAACTTTAAGTTAGGAAGTGATTTTGATAACCTTGTTAGTCCATTATCTGATGTTGAACTTCTAAATCTATTTATACAAAGTTGCTCACAAACAACTATAAATGGCGTCCGCGTACCTACGTTCCCCCCCGAAGAAATTCAAAAACAATTTGTAGGTGCTTCCTATGAACACGCCCTATATGAAGCATATTTGTTTTATAGCCATATAAAAACATACGCCCAAAATTTAAGTGTTCCCTTGAATAAAGAAAGTAAAGTGTTAGACTTTGGTTGCGGATGGGGAAGAATTATACGTTTCTTATTTAAAGATGTCTCTGATCAAAATCTGCTCGGCATTGATGTGGATCCTGCAATGATCACTCTTTGTAATGAAACATTAGGAAGGGGTATATATAAAACAGCAAGTCCACAACCTCCTGTAGAATTTATTCACGACAATTCATTAGACATCATATTCGCTTATTCTGTATTCTCACATTTATCTGAAGCCACTGCCGAAAATTGGATAAAAGAATTTTCAAGAATACTTCGTCCAGGCGGAATTTTTATCGCAACAACACAGGCACGTTATTTTCTCGATTTTTGTCAGCAATTTAAAGAACATCCTGAATTAATTCAAACAGGATGGCATAAAACTTTATCTCAAGCTTTTCCAAATATACATCGCGCCATCTCAGATTATGAGAGCGGCAATTTTGTCCACAGTCCTACTGGTGCAGGAGATGTTAGAAATAGTAGCTTTTACGGAGAAACTGTTATACCTATGACTTATATTAAAAAACATTATGAGAAGTATCTAAAGCTGCGGGATTTTTTTGATGATGTAAACCGACTACCACAGGCTTTATTTGTTCTCCAGAAAGAGTAACTCCTTTCGTTCATCATAATACACTAAATTTCATGATGAACGACACTTTTTATTTCAGCCATATATATCAAAGCATCTTAGGCTCTCATATTAAGCAAACTGTAAAACAAAATCCAATACGTAGTATAAAAAGAACAGTAAACAAATAGCAAATCTCTTATTTTAAACTTACTCCACAAAATCAAAAGTAACTTCCCACCACTTGAACTCCGAAGAACATAAGGGGGATATAACTTGAAAATAATCGCTTTTTACTTACCACAATTCCATCAAATAAAAGAAAATGATCGATGGTGGGGTAAAGGCTTTACTGAATGGACAAATACTAAAAATGCACAACCTTTATTTTCAGGACATTATCAACCTAGGGAACCTTATCAAGATTTTTATTATGACTTAACCACCCCATCCGTAAGAAAATGGCAAGCAAAAATTGCTAAAGCATACGGCATATATGGTTTTTGTTATTATCACTACTGGTTTAAAGGTAAAAGGCTATTAGAAACACCTTTTAATGAGGTACTTAAGACTGGCGAACCAGATTTTCCATTTTGCCTTTCTTGGGCAAATGAACCATGGACAAAAACTTGGGATGGTCTTGATAAACATATATTAATGCCTCAAGATTATGGAGATGTATCAGATTGGAAAGAGCACTTTGAATATTTATTACAAGCGTTCCAAGATAAAAGATATATTCGTATAGATGGTAAGCCTCTATTCATTATTTATCGCCCAGGACATATTCCTCATTGCGAAAAGATGCTTAATTATTGGAATACACTAGCACAAGAAAATGGTTTGAAAGGTATATTTTTTGCAGAAACACTAAACAGCTTTCCAATTCCACATATAAATGGATTCAGCGCTAGCATTCAATTTGAACCTTTTTATACAATTGCCCATGATAGCTCTTCAGACATAAATAAAACAATATATGAGTCTGGTATGCAATTAAATGCTTGGGACTACGATAAAGTATGGATGTATATATTAAAACGATCTCCCTCAAAGAAAAAAACATTCCCTGGAGCTTTTGTTGATTGGGATAATACAGCTCGCCGCAAAGATTTAAACAGTAGTATTTTCACAGGTTCTACCCCTGAGAAGTTCACGATATATTTAAGTAAGCAAATTCATCGTGCATACTCCCTCTATAATAGCGAGTTTTTATTTATTAATGCGTGGAATGAGTGGGCGGAAGGTACTTACTTAGAACCCGATAAAAAATATGGGTTCGCTTATTTAGAAGGAGTTAAAAAGGCAATTAATCGAGGCATGAAAGCATACAAAAAAGACGAGTCATACTGACTCGTCTTAAAGTTGCTTGGCGACGTCCTACTCTCACAGGGACAAGGTCCCAACTACCATCGGCGCTAGAGAGCTTAACTTCCGTGTTCGGTATGGGAACGGGTGTGACCTCTCTGCCATCATCACCAAAC
>NZ_JAUMJO010000026.1:0-8741 GCF_036320425.1 Bacillus nitratireducens | reverse complement strand
GGTAAAGGGATTTGGATTATTTATTATGCTGTAGATTTATATGTTGTAACTATCCCATTACAAGTGAAAAAATATAATACACTTTAATATTCTATTTTTTTATTAAGAAGTTTTAAAATACGGTAAGTGAAATTATAGGTATAACTTTATTGTTAGCAATAATTATTGAATTAAATAGAAAATGTATTTAGAAGGAATCGCTGAGTCCTGGCGTTTATGCCGCGAAAGTTCCTTGACGATGAGGGGAACCCTCATGCAAACTCGCCAGGGGTGGCCCCAGAAGGGCGGTTTTTGCCCGCTGGGGTTAGCTTTGGGAGTTTGAGGGTTCGGAGGCTCGTGGTCAAGGGAACCGTGGAATAAAAAGCGAGGACGGACCCCAGGACAGGGCAAAAACCAATGTCTTCGCCAAGATTCGTGGTTCTACTGTTAGAAAAAGGCGAATAAGAATATAGCATACATACAATAAGGGAATGCAGTATAGATCAGTCTACAAGCATTCCCTTGCTATAAAGATATTAATAATTTTTTATCATCAAAACCCTCTTTTTTAAAAAAACCTTGAAAGGCATAAGCCAATCAAGGTTAGAAGTAGTGATTTGTAATTTTCAATTTCTTTACTAATCTCAGTAATAAATATCCAGATTCATTTGCTATTATCTCATACCTTTAAACGGTTAGCGGTTGGTCAACCTCTGTGTGTTACAAGACATTCTTCATCCTTTAAAAGTTGACGGCGGACGGCGGATTGTACATTTAACTAAGTGCTGTAGAGAAAGCAGATTCAAGCATAGTATCAAAATCGCAAAAAGTTTCCATATGCTCACCTGAAGGCTTATCTAGTTCAACAAAACTTTTTTTAGAAACATTATAACAATACCAAGCTATATCTGAATCTCCAAAAAAAATCAGCTCATCTTCGTCTTGAATTGACTCCCATGTTTCATTGGCATCAAAAAAACTATCTACTTGATTTATTGGTTTAGAATCCAATAAATTTTGGTCAATCCCATAAAATTTAAGTCCATTAAATTCAATTCCATTAACTGTTTGTAAAAATTCATAGTATTGCTGTGGTAGTATATCTTCACCAAATTTTTCCACCACAGATTTATGAAATCTTGATAACTCGTTTTCATTGGTAGGTAAATTGAGTTTTCTATTTCGTTTCTCTCTTATTTTGGAAATCTGACTAACTTGTTCTCTCCACATATAATCACCTTTTAAAAAATATTTATTCCTTATTAGGAGGATAAATGTCTCCTTTTGGAATAGGAAAATCTACTATTTTACTGTCCCCAGGTTTCATACCCTTTGTTAATGAATTTTGTTCATTTGTAATAACCTTGTGATAGGGATGGTTTTTTATTAGAACTAAGTTTTCCACATCATTGGTACCCCCTTGATCCAAAGGAGTTTTATGATGGACTTGCCAACCGTCAGGAACTAGTCCGTATTCCTTCATATCTTCAATATCATTATCTGAGATTCCAGATTTTTTTAATTCCTTTATTTTTTCAGGATTATCAGTCATAGATTTCATCAAATTTTTCCTGACCTTATTAAAATCCTTTCGCAATTGAGCTGTTTCATTTGGATTTCTTTTATTAAAGGTAACCTTTTCTGTTTTAACATTAGGAAGTTTGACTTCCTCACCTTTTAATTTACCGACAAAATCAGGACGACTATCAGTACCCTTAGTTTCACTTTTAGCAACAGAAAATAACGTGCCAAGTGTTTTTCTTTCCTCTACACTCCCAACGCCAGCTGCCGAAGTTTCAGGGGATAAATCCCGGATCTCCATATTTCTAATTTTCTCCAAGGCATTCTTCATACCCGGCAACTTATTCGTTAATGCTGCTACTTCTTCCGACTTACCAACTATTTTACCGCTTTTCCCTGCTGCTTGAAAGAGATTTGCACCCTCTGCGATTTTCCCTCCATTCACTACGGCCGCTATTTCACCGACGCCGACACAAAAACTACCGATATCAAATATCATGCCACCAAAAGCATAAGGGTCGGTCATGGCTTTTTCTACATAATCTTTCACTGCGTTGTACATTTCTTTTTCGTCTTTTCTATAGGTTCTAGCGAGGTTATCCAGCACGGGAATTTTATCCGTTAGTTCGGGATTATTTAAGAATTTACTAAGATGAGGAGCCTTAGTTGTGATATAGCCTACAATCCCATATTCGGCCAGTTTCTTCGTACCTTCCCAAGTCGCATCGAGATCGTCCAGTTTCCATTGTTCTGTTTCTACGCCATTTATAGAGTTATAGCCTGACTCCAAAAGCTCTGCACCTAGGTAAACTAGATTTATTACGCCTATCGCAGCCCCACTAATAGCGGAACCTGCTTTACCTATAAAACCTTCTAACGCCAAGGCTTCATCAGAAAGTCTTTTCAGGGCAGGATAGTTCGTGCCTAACATCCCTAACCATCTTGTTCCTTTTTCTAATCCATCCCATTTCTTACCAAAACTAGCAGAAACGTCTTGAAGCCAAGCCTGCGCTGGATGATGGTTCGCCCATTCCTCTCGCTTTTTCTTTATTTCTCCTTCAGCTTGCAGTTGCGCCTCTTTTTCCGCTTTTGTGATTTGTGTATCTATTTCATGAATGCCTTTTGCCAACGCATCTTGCGCAAAGAAATCTTGAAGTTGCGGATCAGTATAAGATAAACTGCCCATCTTGCCTGCAATTTGAACTTGTTTGTTTAGGGAATCGAGAATGTTTTCCGCATTGCTTTTTTCTTTTTTACTTTCAAATTGCTGTACTTTTTGAATCGTATCCTCTAGTTCTTTACTGGCTGCAACTAGTTTTTCATCAAACTGGCTTCTCGGCATACTCAATGAAATCAAATCGTTCACGCTGTTGTAAATATTAGAGATGCGACTATCCATTTCATGTTTCTTGGGTTGGAGATTGGAAAGTTTGTTTTGTGTTTGCAGTAATGCATCTTCCAGAATAACCGCATTCTCATCACTTTCTCCCGTTGTTGACTGAAAATCCTTTAAAGTTGTCAACATTTCCGCAATGAGAAATTCATTGGTAACTTTCAACCCAGTCACAACTGCACTTTGGTTATTATTGATGTCGTTGACAATCGCATTTCCTGTTGCCCCCTGCATGGCATCGGCCTGGATAATACCATTCAATGCTCTCTGGGCTTGTTCAAGTTGATTATTTGTTTTACTGGTGTCTTTTTGGATTTTGGCAAGTACTTCATTGAATTCTTTTAAATCTACATGAAATCCCATTTAATTCGTCTCTCTTTCTAGTGGTAGTAACAGGGTTGCAGTCATTCCCCCTTAATAAAAGCTTTTAAAAAAATCAATCAAGTATAGCAAAACAAATCAGAAAAACATCAAAACGGAGCGTTTTCGATACGGGATATACATTTCAAATACAAATAAAGACCAATGACAAATCCAGTCATTGGTCTTTATAGGAATGTTATACAAGATTTTATGCAAAAAAAGAATAGCGGGGATTCCTAGAATCCTCGCTATATCAACGATGTATAAAATCTTGTATAAGAGATAAATAGACATACAGACAAGAAACCTTATAAAAACAAGGATTCTATCAAACGATTTGCTACCGATAATAATGTGTTATGTAAATTAGCAATGAATAGAATATACAATTTCATCGTGGTATTTTAATTATATAATAATATTAGAAAGTAGGTACGGAGTTTGAAAGAATGGATTTTGTTAAATGAACAAGAATATGAGAATGTTTGGGATAGATTTGAAGATGAATTTTGTTTTAATCCTAATATAGATGGTGACCAATCATTTAAATTTTCTTGTCCATATATTACTTATGATTTACCTAATTATTTTGAAGGAAAATGGACTGATGACGATGATTATATTTTTGATCATATATTATTAGAAGTTCTTATTTTATGTACCGAGAAACATGAATATATATATGCGTTAGATTGGCAGCATGCTGGCTACTGGATGAATCCTAGTTTAAATTTAAATCTAAACGAAGATGATCATCAATGGAAAATCCCATTTTTTCCGGATGGGGATTATTATTTCTTTTTGCAAAAAGACTTTAAGTGGGGTTATTTAGGGCATCCATGGGAAAAAGTTATTTATATTTTCGGAGAAGAATTAATCAAGAATTTCAAAGAATTAAGGGCTAGTAGATTAAAAAAGACCAATGATAAAGTATAAATTTCACTTCCCATATCGAAAATTATGTAAATACGAAATCCCTTCAGCTTACTTGCTGAAGGGTTTTTTTCTAGATACATTGAATACCGATAAGTGGGGTTATGTAAACTTATATAAACAGCTTATTTATAACCTAAAAAAACAGAAAATTCATGATATAATAGACCTTATAATATCCATAATTCGGAAAATAAATATTAGGAGGGAATTTATGCAATTATTTGTTGGACAAAATATAATTAATTATAAAACAATAGATAAGCTGTTTCTAATTTTAATTTTACTATCTGGTACTTTAGCTTTTAGCATAGATCAATTTTTATATGTTACATTTTTCTTATTAGGGATTATGTTTATATATAGAAGCATAAGAGATTTGTATTTAAATGTTTCATATATAATTATTGGTCTTGAATTAGTAGTAGGTGTATTTCTAGCCATATATATGGCATTTAATTATTTAATTGCTTAGATGAAATTATAAAAAAGAATACTGCCTTTAAAGGTGGTATTCTTTTTTATATTAATGAATTGTTTTTTTTGTTTACAGGTTTCTTGAACTTTTTATTTATAGGGTTTTGAATGTATACTTTTCTTGTTAATTTTGAGAATACCAAGGGAATTGTTGTGAGTTCAATGTTTCAGGTAATTTGAATGTAAACTAATATTTAAAAGTTTACATTCGAAAGATAGAAAATCGAGCGAAGCGACAACCGTTTTAGGACGAGAATATGAAATTTCAAGACCGAAAAAACGGTAAAGGTTGTAGGAATCTCCTACCAAGTCAAAAACAGCGTTTTTGGAGAGTGGGCTCCCACTCCCGTAGCTTGCCCTTTCCTTTTTCTTTTAGAATTCTAGGTTTTAATTGTTACTTTGTTCTTGGTTACAAGAACGCTAATGGTTGATGTTAAGTCATCTTTTATTCAAAAGTTTACTTTCAAAAATCGAAAAAAGAGCCCTAGAAATATAGAACTCTTTTTTCGATTTTTGATGATATTATTTTAATTAAATATATAGGATGATTTAGAAATACGATTTAAAATTGGAAGGGTGTATAAAATATGAAAAAAAAATTAACTGAAATTACAATGATAAGTAGTATTATTGTAATAATTTATAATTTAACTAAATGGTACTTAGTTCAATTAGTTACACCATTTTTCATGCCGTTTGTTAGTATCGCAATTTATGGGTCATTTTTCATAATATTTATTATAGGAATTATAAATTTTATAAAATGTAAAAACTGGAAACCTTTAGTTATACAATTAATTATAATTATTATTTGTATATATGTGCCTTTTGTAAAAATATATATGAAACTAGATTTTATAATTTATAAAGAAGACCGTAAACAAGTAATAGAACTTATAGAACAAAAAAAGTTAATTCCAAATGTTGAGTATAACAATAAAATGATTCATTTACCTAAACAATTTGTATCAACATCCAAAAATGGTGGGGATATATTGGTTCAAGAAAAAGAAAATAGTACTTTAATTTTCTTCTATACTTATCGTGGTATATTAGATAATTTTTCAGGTTTTATATATTCGCCTAATGATATAAAACCAATTAAGTCGGATTTTAATAGTGATTTTAAAGAAATCATAAAGCTAGAAAAGAATTGGTATTATGTTACATCATATTAAAAAATAAAATTTGATTTGTGATTTTCGATAATAAGAAAAAAGAGTCTCTATTTATCTAGGACTCTTTTTTTATTAGTTACAACAAAAAAAGCCAATCATGATATAATTGAGTTGCGACGCTACAACTATACATAAGAGGCTTTTTTATTCTTATAAAATTCTAATTACATAATAGCATAAAAAAAGTCTCCGTACTAGTTGTAAATACTAGGAACGAGGAGAAAAGTTATGACAAATACTATCAATTTAAAACAAGCTGAAAAAAATGCAAGATTGAGAGATATCGAGGATTCGAAGATTTTGTCAGAAGAAGAGATGTATTTAGCAAATGAACTTCAAGCAAAAGCTAATTCTCATGGTATGAAGCTAGTCCCAGAGCGAAAAGTGAAGAATAAAGCTAAATTTGCTCAAATTATTCAAGAGAATTGGTTATATCTTATTCAGAATAATTATTTGAAAAACGAAGAAATTATGTTTTTAAACAAAATTATTGGTTTTATAGGGTTTCGATCTAACTGTATTGTTCATGATATTAATGCAAAAGAGCAGTTACCTATGACTCAAACTGAAATAGCAGAAAAAATAGGTTCTAGTAAAAATACAGTTAGTAGATTAATAAAACAATTAATTGAAAAGGGTCTAATTGGACGTTTTGAGTCGGGTAGAGATGGAATTAATGCTAGAATGTATGCACTGTACATAAACCCTAATATGATTCTTTGTGGAGATCGAGACAATATTAATCAAACACTACAAACTATGTTTATAAGAAAACCAAAAGAATTGAAAAATTTACCTATAAAATTAGTGTAACCTGTATGAATTTCATACAGGTTTTTTTGTAACTTTCATAGTTATCGAATTCGATAACTAAAGTTATCGAATTCGATAACTATGAAAAATCTTGAAACCCTTGGTATTACTGCTTTTTTTCTACTTTTGTATACTTGTCCCTTCTCACTCTCTATATAAAGGGCTAAAAGTTCCGCAAGGAACGGGTCGTATTTTCTTTCGCTTTGCTACAGAAAATCTCCACCCTTTACGCTTTGCTACATCCTTGCAAAACTTTTTTCGGCTCGAGTTTGGATATCACCAAGCCGATACATCCAAAAGCAACTATTTGGGATCATCGGCTTGAATTGCTATTATACGAGCCGAACCGCTAGTGCCTTCGCTTAATAATTTCACTTACCATATTGATAGATACGTAATACGTGGGGGTTCGTCCCCACACGACGAACCAGCCTTAACCCCAAAAGCAAAGAAAAACCTTCTTTTAAACCTGTCTATTTTGCTTTTTAAGC
This sequence comes from Bacillus nitratireducens, assembly GCF_036320425.1. Lineage (NCBI taxonomy): Bacteria > Bacillati > Bacillota > Bacilli > Caryophanales > Bacillaceae > Bacillus > Bacillus nitratireducens. The sequence goes on along the minus strand of NZ_JAUMJO010000026.1, from coordinate 1,593 downwards.
GTTTATTTTCGTTTTCACGTCAAATAGTATTATTTTAGATTTATATTCTTTAAAAAGGATTCTGAAGCGCCTGAATAGCATTTTGTATTTTGGTGTTATTTGTTTCTAGATTACAGATTTATATTTAATTAATGTTAATTGTTTTCTTTTAGTATTTTAAAGTAATGTTTGATTGCAATTTATTAAAAATATCATGTCGTTAGTGAGTACTCATATGGAGACATCAAAGGGACTTTGTGTACTCACTGAGTCTACATCTAGGGACACAATGGGGACATTTAAAGGGTTTTGTGTGGTCAGTGAGTGGACATCCTGGGAATTTTCGTGTACCCACGTTTAAGCTAGGCTCCGCCTAGTCCCAACCCCTAGTTGGGCCCAAAAACCCCTTATGCTCTTCTCTCTTTTTTGATTCTGAATTTCCAATTTTATAAAATGAATTATTTTTTAACTGGATTTTATTATGTTAAAAAAACAAGAATGTACTTTTAATTGTGGTTTGTTGCAAGGTTATTAGAAAATTTCTGTGGCGCGGCTATGATCTTCGCTGTGTGGATTAAATAATCATATGTTAAAAAGGAAATGAAGTAAGGATGGAGATAGGGGAGAAATTCTTTATTTTTATATGACAGAAGGATATAAACCTTAGTAAAATGAATTAGTAAAAACCTAGGTTTTATACCTAGGTTTCAAGGTTGATTTTTTTGAAAATAACCCTTGATATTTAAAAAACTTAGGTTTTTATCTAGGTTTTAAAGGTGGGTAAAAAGATGGGTAAAAGTGAAAACCTAGGTAAAGAAAAACCAGGTTATATAGCGATGACCGTTAAAGAAGTTGCACTGTGTGTAGATGAATCGCCAAATGTTATAAGAAATTGGATGAAAGAATTAAGGATGTATATTCCTTTGGAGAAAAATGAGTCGGGTTACAATGTTTTTAATGAAAAAGCCCTTGAGCAAATGAAAATAGTTAAACAATTACATCGAGAACAGAATTACTCAATAAAACAAATTGAACATTATTTTGCTACAGGTGGAGAAAGTATAAAGCCTGTACCTAGTAAAGAAGTTGGAGAAATTTTAGCTGAAGAATTAAAAGCATTAAAAAATGAAGTTAGTAGACTTAGAGAATATAGTGAGAAACAAGAGGAATTTAATAAATTGCTAATTGAGCAATTACGAAAACAACAAGATTACATTGACAATAAGTTAGAGAAACGTGATCAGAAGTTACTTGAAACAATTAGAGAAGTACAAGAAACAAAATTATTAACGGCATCTACAGAACCAAAAGGTTTTTTCGCGAGATTATTTGGAAAATGATTTTTTGAGATTTGGTAAAGAACTGATTATTAAGGATTTAAGGAGATAATTAGTATGAATAATAATGTTCCCAAAGTATTTCAATGGCTTCCTAAAAAATGGGGGAAAAGAAAAATTTCAGAACAGTTTTTTCAATCAAGATTTGATGCTGAAGGTAAAGGGATTTGGATTATTTATTATGCTGTAGATTTATATGTTGTAACTATCCCATTACAAGTGAAAAAATATAATACACTTTAATATTCTATTTTTTTATTAAGAAGTTTTAAAATAC
>NZ_JAUMJO010000025.1:0-13085 GCF_036320425.1 Bacillus nitratireducens | reverse complement strand
TCCTAACATGCTACACTCCCCGTTTGGTTTCCCTCTCGGATAAGTTAGGTGATGACAGGCGTTGCAATATATCCTGCTGTCTTGCTATTGACAGATTCAAACATCCCCCTTACGGGCGCACCAATTCTTCGCCAATAACCCCAAAGCTTTGCTTTAAGTATTTGAGAGGGTAAACAGCTAGGTCACCGATTGAATGTATTCCTTTTCGGTTTAACTTCGCCTCTGTTTTACCTGAAATCCCCCAAAACTTGCTAAGTGGTCGTATCGGCCATAATTTTATAGGGACATTTTCGTACTTCCAGTATGCTATGCAATCTTTCGTTTTCTTCGCTTCCACATCTAATGCTACTTTGCTCATTAAAGGATTAGGTCCAATTCCAATCGTGCATTCAATTCTTGTTTTTTCATATATTTCACGTTTGAATTTTAATGCAAATTCATAGGGCTCATTTGCAAACAGATGAATGCTATTTGTAATGTCCATAAAGAATTCATCAATGCTGTATTGGTGGAAATCCTCAATCGGAACGTATTGTAAAGCTAATTCTGTTATGTAATTTGAGCATTTGATATAAGTTCCCATAATTGGGTTTACAACAAGAATGTCTTTACGCCGTGGTATTTCATACAACCTTGCCATTTTCTTAACACCTAATGCCTTTAATGGTGGTGTTGCAGCTAAAACAATGGAGCCACTCCTGTTCACATCTCCTACTACAGCTAATTTAGTATGCAGTGGGTTTAAGCCCATCTTGATACAGGACACGCTTGCATAAAAGCTACGAAGATCTACACATAAAACAATTCGATTTGGCAAAATTGAGTAATCATACACCGTTATGCCTCCTTAAATAAGAACGTCTGTTCTTATTATACACGAATGTACGTTCTTTTATGAAGTGATTTTTGTAAAAAAATAAAACTGACTCTAGTTAGCCAGTTTTTACATATCCCAAAAGTCGGTGGATTTAACATTGGGTTTTATTTGCCTAATAACTTTTAAAATCTTTTTCATTACAGTTGGACTGGGTATGTATTCTTTATCATTGCACGCCTTTGAAACTGTAGGACGACTTAATTTCGCGGTCTTTTCTAAATCATTTTGGGTGAAGCCATTCCGATCTAAAAAATTACCTAATTTCGTTCGGTTTTTACCTCCGAATTTCCAAAACACTTAAATCCCTCCTGAACCTATTTTCAACATTGTGGACATAAATGTAAAAAACTATTCGCATAGACGGAAAAAGTTTTTTACATAATGTACAAGCTGTCCACAATATGATGTATCAAAGCAGCTACCACGGTATTTATTAAGGTAGAAGAATACGAGGTTACCAAAGTAAGTTGCGAATGATTACCACAGTATTTATCAAGATTTCTACCAAGGTAAAACTACCAGGGTATTAAGTAGATGAAGCTATGTAATATCGACATTCTAAATTCTGTTTATAAAGGGGGCATTTAAATGCGTGCTAGGAAAGAGACCATTCCTTTTCACGAGTTTATGGATCGGTCATACAAAGATAAAGAAAAGAAAATTCGTAAATACAATTCATTAAGTCCTTTCGCATTCCTCCATATGTCGGATCAGGTATTACATACTTACATTGCATTAGGAGTTATGGGAACGATTTTAATCGGAGCAGTCATGTTAGAAAAATACTTGGTGCGACATGACTATATATCAGCAGCTAAATTTGTAAGTGAAGTTATGTATCACGGCACGCGAATTAGTGGAGTTTGCTTGATTGGATATGTATTTGTTCGTATCGTAATCATGTTTTAAGAAGGGAAGAGAGTAATGGGGATTATAAAGGAGTGGCTTTGTAAGCAAAGGTTAAGGAATCAGCTTATGGAGGTGTTCGGAAAAGCAGGTTTATATACGGAACATCAAACGCGTGGGGGAAAAGTACCTATTTATCCAAAGATACATGATGCTTCCTCTTCGAAAGAAAGCGTGAGATATATATTTACCATCCCAAACGGATTAGATCCACAGAAGATTGAAAAGAAGTGGTTCTGTTTTCAGCAAATATTAGGGCGGAATATTACGATTGAAGGAGATGTGAAAAAATTTGTACTACATGTATTCCGTTCAGATGCTGGACTAAAACCTTATAAGTACTGTTATAAAGAATGGCAGCCCTTATTAAAAGGGTACCGTCTTCCTGTTGTGGTTGGCCGGGATCAATTTGGAAAAACGATTACATACGATATGGTTGATTCCAATACACCACACTTGTTAATAGCAGGGGAAACGGGAAGCGGGAAAAGTAGTATGGTACGTGTTGTACTATCTACACTCATTCAATATATGTCTCCTGATACGTTGCATTTGTATCTTGGAGACTTAAAAAACTCTGAATTTCATTTCTTGCGAAGAGTGAAGCATGTAAAGGAAGTTTGTATGGAAGAAATCGAGATGAAAATAATGCTTCAAAAGGTGTGGAAGGAAATTAGAGACCGAAGAAAACTTATGGAAGAATATGAGGTTGATCATATTGACGCGTACAACAAATTAAATCCAGATCATCAAAAACCATATATGCTACTTGCTATTGATGAAGTGGCCATGCTAAAGGATGAAAAAGAGTGTATGACTACAATTGAAAAGATATCAGCAGTCGGCCGATCCCTTGGAGTCTTTCTTATGCTTAGTATGCAGCGGCCAGATGCGAAAGTGTTGGATGGTAAGTTGAAGCTCAATATGACCGTAAGAATCGGGTTTAAATGTGATAGTGCAATTAATAGCAATATCATGGGTACTCCTGGCTCAGAGCATCTAGAGCAATCGGGGCAAATGATTTTAAAACGAAATGGGTTAAAGAAAGTGCAAGCTCCTTATTTGGAATTAAGTAAAGCGAAACAAATAGTTAAACCATATCGCACGTCTAAAGAGGAGAAAATACTTCAGAATTTACCGCAAGAAGAAATGCCGTTATTTGGGGTGTTAGATGATGAAGAATAGAGATAAAGGAATTTTGAATGATTTGAAGCAATTTAGATGCATGTCCCGTGACGATATTATTGACTTGCATTTTCAAGGCTTAAAGAATGCGGTAACTTGCTGTAATACGGTTATGAAACGATTAAGAAGAGACGGTCATGTTGATGCTAACGTATTGCAGCACCCATACATTTATTTTCCGCAGCCAAGTTCTATTAGAATAAAAAGTCAAAAAATTCCTCATTTCCTTGGGATTGTGGATGTATACAAACAACTTGTCTATTATGAAAATCCTAAACTATTCAAAGTTGAGCCGAAGTACGGTAAGGAGTATATGGAACCAGATGCTTTTACCATATGGCGTAGATCACCATTCTTTATTGAAGTTCAAAAGTCAGTATACAGTAAAAAGATTATGCAAGATAAAATAAATAGATATGAGTTATACTTTCATAGCCAAGAATGGCATAATGAATCCTGGCAACCTAAAGGTTCTAAATTCTTTCCTTCAATCCTCATAATTACAGATAAAAAATACGAGATCCATTCTCCTCATTTACGTATATTTCAAGCTATTTCCATAGATGATTTTATGAACCAAATTGTTTTAGCTTAAAAGAAGGAGGAGATGGGTTGATTTACTATTGGAGTCATGAATACGAATTCGGTGAAAATCCAGAAGAATATGTTTTTTATATAACTAACTCTCTTAAAACATTTAAAGACTCAATGGTAGAAGATGAGCAATTTTATATCTCTATTATATGGGGTATCTTTATATCGCCATTTAGCTAAGGAAAATGAGATATCCCAAAAATGAAAAAGCTAACTTCTTATTCAAACAAGATAAGGAGTTAGCTTTTTTAGATACTACGGATAAGTGGTATTATGTTAATTTATGAAGGGAATGTCGAATTTGTTAGAATTTTGTATTTTTTTGTTGATTTATATTATTTTTAATGTTAAACTTATAATAACAAAGAAAGAGTAAACAAAAAACCCTTAGCGAATAAATTTTCAGAATTTTTAGTTTTATATATATCAGTTTACTCCATGTGATTTACACGTTTGTGTATTGCCTTTTCACTCTTTCTTTGTTCTACCCTATAAAAGAAAACAACTTGGATAAAAACAGGTTGTTTTCTTTTGTTTTTTGTTTTGAGGATATCAGAGCATTCGGCCGGAGATGTATATCAGGGGGTAAAACCTGCAGAACGGAAATGCCCAGCATGTAAAAATCATTTAGTCGTTAGAGATTCAAATAGAATAGGGAATAAGTTTTTGGGCTGTTCTCAATATTCTACATGTACACATATAGAGCCAAGCAACGTGAGCTGTGATGAAAATCCAGCACCTTTTCCTTTTTGTAAAAATGCGTTAAAAAAATGAGGTTTGATTTGAAAATGGCTTTCCAAATTGGTTTATTTTGCGTTCTGATGAAGAAGTTAATGCAATTGGTCTAATCCGTTATAAAAACGCATGTGAAGGTATATACAGGCTTTACATGTGTATTTAGGGTTTATAGGAAAAATAAAAAGGGTAGTCATTATTTACGACTTCACCCTTTCTCTACGAGCTGACGAATTGCTTCATTTTGATTCGCAGCTTATTTTCATGCTAATATTTTCCTGTTTTTTCCACTTGTTCTTTTGTAAATGTAACCAAATTTTCATGTATGGGGAAAGCTTGTTATAATAGTGGAGAATAACTTGGGTACAATTGATAATGAAATGGGGAAAGATGCTAGATGAAAGCAACCGGAGTGACTAGAAAAGTAGATGATTTAGGACGTGTGGTAATTCCAAAGGAACTTAGAAATACGCTAGGTATTAAAGAAAAATCACCATTAGAGATCTTTGTAGAAGGTGAAGACATTGTTTTACAGAAGTATCAGCCTGGTGGTGTTTGTGCATTAACAGGAGAAGTATCAAATCGGAACATATCATTAGCAAATGGTAAGATAGCATTAAGTCCAGAAGGTGCAGAATTATTAATAAAAGAAATAGAACAATACCTTGTAAAATAAGAGGCTCCTTTCAAGGGGATTTTTTAGGATTAATAAAGTAATTTCGTGTATCGTGATATTTATAAAAATATTTACCAAAAATAGAATCAATTCTATTCCTTTTTGTCGAAATTTAGTTAGTGTATATTTTCGTATCGGTTTTAGAAAAACAAAAGCTAGAAGAAATTATCGAATTCTCTGAACGAAAATTGCATGAGAAACATATGCGAAAAGGAAAAAATAATAAAAAGGCTAGTTAGTCCATTATAAGGGCTAACTGGCTTTTTTATTTACTAAAGTGAACCTTGATAAATGAAATAAATCTCGGTTGCCCCCCACTAATCACTCTCACCTGAATACACTTTTAGGTGTTCCATTGCTATGGATATGGCATGTTTTTCTGTATCAATTAACGATAACCCCTGCTTAATAGGAGCCCAATACTCATATCCGTAATCCTCAAACCACGCAAAAACTTCTGTAGTGTAAAAACCATCATTCTGTTTGGATTAACTGCTTAGCAGGTGATTCCGTTAGGACTTCTTGATTCTTTTTATTTATCATTTTTTTGCACCGGAACTGGTAGTTCACTATAAGAGCTTATTTGCATCTATACCTTGATTTTATGTACAATAAAGATATAGATATTATCTGGAACAGAAAGAGGGAAACGATGTCTAATCCATTAGTAAATTTACGTATTGATTTTGCATTTAAACAGTTATTTGGAACAAATGGGAATGAGGACATCTTAATCGCTTTTTTAAATGCTATGTTAAAAAATTCTTTAGAAGCACCTATTGTTTCCCTACAGTTAGAAGATCCACATTTACATCGAGAACATGAAGAAGATAAATTATCGATTTTAGATATTTCGGCTACATTAGATATAGGAACAAAGGTAAATGTAGAAATACAGCTGAATAACAATCATGATATGATTAAACGCAGTTTGTATTATTGGGGAAGGTTGTACACTTCTCAATTGCAAAAGGGCATGCCATATAGTTCACTTCATAAAACGATTACCATTAATCTGTTAAACTTTGTGATGTTTCCTGAATATGAAGCATTTCATACAACAGGCATCCTTTGGAATCAGGAACAACAAAAGCTATTAAGTGATGATATAGAAGTTCATATAGTAGAGATTCCAAAGTTAATGCAGCAATGGCGCGAAGAGAAAGTCAATCCGTGGGAAGATTCATTTGTTCGTTGGTTATTATTATTACCTGCGAATGAAGATGAACATCTCACACAAACATTGGAGGATATTGCCATGAACCGAGATCCGATTTTACAAAAAGCAATGAATAAATGGGAACGTATGAGTCAAGATTCTTCTTTCCGTCAAGCATATGAAGCAAGAGAAAAGGCCTTAATGGATGAGGCAGCAAAATTTGCTCATGCAGAACAACAAGGAATTAAAAAGGGAATTAAAAAGGGAATTGAACAAGGTGTTGAGCAAGGAAAGATGCAACTCATTCGAGGCATGCATAAAAATGGTGTGTCTGTAGAAGACATTGCAAAGCTTACAGGATTACCAGAAATAGAAATACAACGATTTTTACAGAGCTAGTTCTTAGAGAAAGCATTTTATCCAATAGAATGCTTTCTCTAACTCTGCCTGAAAAGAAGATGAGGTGTCTCAATCTTCTTTTTCTATTTTTAGGGGATACGGAAACATTACTATCAAGCTAATGAAAACGAAATACTCCAAAACCGAAAAAAATGGGAGTATCTCTTCTTTTTCGGTTTCTGACAGAAGACTCCTTCCTCAAAAATATAAAGGTGTGAAACACCAATTTTAGGTGGGAGATGAATATCAGTAGGCGTAAGGCTTCTTCAAATAAAAACCTATTTGTCTCTTATCTTTAACTATACTTCTTTTCTAATTTTATTAGGTTTTTCTTCTGATTCGATAAGCCTATTGTAAAACTATTTGCTTTAATTACAATATCTCCCCTGTTACCTGTTGAAGTGACAGTTATCTTAGTCCTAAACAAACCTTTCTTAACTTTCACACTTCCTATATCCTTCATTTCTATACACTTTATATTACCAGTAAACTTACCACTCAGTGATATTTCTAATACCATAAATCTTTTATCGGTAAAACATATGATTAAATGCTCAAGGTCTGTCAATGCTCCAAGGCCGTATGTAAAATACTCTGATGCTGATGGTGTTACATAGGAGTAGAAATAGTAAAAGTAAGTTTCACCTTCTATTTTTAATTCTTCGAATAAATCGTCTAAGTACTTGTTTGTTAACATCTTAATCCCCCTGTCTTATTTGAGCCTAACCGTTACATTAGAAGTCTTTCATAGGAACACGTCTTTTCTGTCACAATTATAAACATATCATCTGTAAACCCGATCTTCCAGAATAGACCAATATTTTGATTTACCTTTTTTATAAACAGTTAATCTTCTTTCAAAACGGTTAAACTTTGTTATAAACGATTAAACTGTATTTCAAATCCACACTTAAATTTGTTCTGATAATTTTAAAAAATCTTCTTTTGTAGCAATCGCATCTTTTTAAAATTCACTCATATATTCCAACTCGTTTCGTGATATATTTTGATTATATTTAAATACAAGTAGATTCCAAATTAAAAAGAAATTGGTAATTATATTATCCATTATTTGTATTATGGCAGGGGATATATTGGAATGAAATATGTGAAAAAAAGGGTTCTGTTGCAAGGTTTGCACCAAAACCATTATTTGTATTAAGAATTATGAAGTGAATCATATTGATGCGTACAACAAATTGAATCTCGATAATCAAAAACCATATATTCTACTTGCTATCGATGAAGTAGCCATGCTGAAAGATGAAAAAGAATGTATGTCTATAATTGAAAAGGTTTCAGCAATTGGCCGTTCACTTGGAGTGTTTCTTATGCTTAGTATGCAACGGCCAGATGCAAAGGTGTTAGATGGTAAGTTAAAGATTAATTTAACTGTAAGAATTGGATTTAGATTTGATAGTACACTTAATAGTAATATCATGGGTACCCCTGGTTCAGAGCATTTAGAGCAATCGGGTCAAATGATTTTAAAACGAAATGGATTAAAGAAAGTGCAAGCTCCTTATTTGGAATTAAGTAAGGCGAAACGAATTGTTGAACCATATCGCATGCAAAAAAAAGAGAGAATGCTCCAAAATCCTCAACAAGAAGAAATTCCGTTATTTGGGGTGTTAGATGATGAAGAATAGAGATAAAGGAATTTTGAATGATTTGAAGCGATTTAGGTGCATGTCCCGTGACGATATTATTGACTTGCATTTTCAAGGCTTAAAGAATGCGGTAACTTGCTGTAATACAGTTATGAAACGATTAAGAAGAGATGGTCATGTTGATGCTAACGTATTGCAGCACCCATACATTTATTTTCCACAACCCAGCTCTATCAAAAAAACGAGTCAAAAAATTCCTCATTTCCTTGGTATTGTGGACATATACAAACAACTCGTTCATTATGAAAATCCTAAACTCTTCGAAGTTGAACCAAAGTATGGGAAGGAATATATGGAACCGGATGCTTTTACAATATGGCGTAGATCGCAATTCTTTATTGAAGTTCAAAAGTCAGTGTACAGTAAAAAGATAATGCAAGATAAGATAAATAGATATGAGTTATACTTCCATAGCCAAGAATGGCATAATGAATCTTGGCAGCCGAAAATTTCTAAATTCTTACCTTCAATCCTTATCATTACTGACAAACATTACGACGTTCAATCTTCTTATTTCCGTGTATTCCAGGCGAATTCCATAGAGAGTTTTATAAAAAATTTAGCGGTAAAATCATAAAGAAAGCCTGCATAGTGTAGAACTGTTTCTTTTCAATAATGTATTAAGTCATGTGTGATGATGATTGTTAGACGGCAATAAATGCGTAGAGTAAATTTGAAGCAAGTTATGAAATAGTAAAAAAATGAAGAAAGTAAACCTTTAAATAATTTTCAATGGTTAAGCGAATATCTCATTGTATAGCGCTAAGGGTGATAATATCTCAAGTATGAAATAATTAGTTATTTGTGACGGCGGATTCTCTTACGTGGAGGGTTAGCCGTTTTTTATTATATTTTATCTCTTAGTTTTCTATATAAAGTATATTAAAAAGATAGGGTAAATCTTCTTCTGGAATGATACCTCCAAAATTAATAACTTGTACGATAATCTCTCAATTATCACTAAACCCATTCATATCAACAAGTTGTCCCACATATCCGTTTGTACCAATACCTTTTTAATGTACGCATAAAAAATGACCTTTATCTTATCTTTATCTTATCTTTACCTTATCTTTAAATTTTTATATTAAACTTAAAACCTTAAAGTATTGTTGTTTGGGTCTAAAAAGGAGCGGGAGATAGATGTTCATTACATATTTTGTAAATAACCAATTAACTTTGAAAAATAGGATTTCTTATACGAGGAGGAATATATGAAGAATACGAGTAAAATACGAATTATTATATTATTGTTTATTAGTATTTTAGGTTTAGGAACAATGCTTGGAATACTATATCTTAATCATAAAACCAATATTCAACAAAATAAAGCGCTAGCTACCGAAAAACGTTTATTGCAATATGAGCCTACATTGAAAAAAGAATTAGAAAAATATAATTTAGGAGAGAAAACAGCAGTTTTATTAGGAATTATGTACCAAGAGAGTAGAGGGGAGGGAAACGACCCTATGCAGTCATCCGAATCACTTGGATTAAAGCCAAATGAAATTCAAGAGACAAGCTTGAGCATTAAACAAGGGGTAAAGCACTTTGCTAAAATGTACAAATATGGGACGGACAAAGATGTTAGCATGGATACAATTATTCAAAGCTATAATATGGGGCCAGGGTATATTGATTTTATTGCTAGTCAAGAAGTTAAACAACACTCAGAGGATTTGGCCAAAAAGTTTTCTAAGATGAAAGTTGATCAAAATCCAGCGATGTATACTTGTGGTGAAAATAAAAATAATTTTAGGTATCCATATTGTTATGGTGATTTCACATATACCACAAAGGTAAATGAAAAAACAAAACTTATTGAAGAAATTCTTCAAAATGTACATAACTCTTCTAAATAAGTTGCAGAATGAAATATAATGATACCTGTTACAAGAAGTATAAGATGGCCGTTTTGGTCAACTTATGCTTCTTTTAGTTTACGGCCAACTTATGCATCCAGGATTTGAAGAATATTTTTAATGTCGCCTTTAAATAAAGTCGCATCAGAGCTTGTAAACATGACCAGGCGAATAATTCCTGGCGCAGCCGGCGAGATGTTAGTTAAAATTTACGAACCCGTTGAGAAAAATCTTGATAAACTTCCAGCTATGCTGTGGATTCACGGTGGTGGATACGTAATGGGCCACCCTGATATGGACGATGTTTTGTGTGAACGCTTTGTTCAGACTGCTGAATGCGTTGTTGTGTCTGTCGATTATCGACTTGCGCCTGAACATCCTTATCCAGCGGCTATTGAAGATTGTTATGCGGGCTTGTTTTGGATGACAAATGAGGCAGACTCGCTTGGAATTGATGTGAATCGAGTTGCGATCGCCGGTGCAAGTGGAGGCGGTGGACTAACAGCAGCGCTTGCGTTAATGGCTCGTGATAAAGGAGGTCCATCCATTATTTTTCAGATGCCGCTGTATCCGATGCTTGATAGCCACAACATAACACCATCAAGCTATGAGATTATAGAAGACAATGCAACATGGAATAGATCAAACAATTTAACCGCTTGGAATATGTACTTGGGAAAGAAGAACGATACTAACGAACCATCTCCCTATGCCGTACCTTCGAGAGCAGACAACTTAGCAGGACTACCGCCAACTTATACATGTGTAGGTCAACTCGATTTATTCCGAGATGAAATTATTGAATATGTAACACGACTTGCACAAGCAGGAGTAGATGTTGAATTTCATCTCTACCCCGGCTGCTTCCATTGCTTTGAAGTACTTGTGCCTGAAGCCGAAGTGAGTCAGCGTGCCAGTCAGAATTATTTTGATGCGATGGCACGGGCACTTCATCCATAACTTATCTTAGTTCAGTCATCGGGGTGTTCAACTGAAGGCATGAGTGATAGCTCTAAATTTATTCAATGAAGAATTATTGAAACATATTTCTCCATTTATATTTAAAAAAAGAAAATAAAAAAGAGAACAGCTGCGTAGACTGCTCTCCTAACGAGCGGAAGTGCTGAACATTTTCAATGACAATGATTCAAGCATTCCGTTAATAGTATGTGCATATATTTGCAGTTCATGCAAGAAGGTAGCTAAAATATAGCTACCTTGCCTCAGGGAAAATTAAAGAAAATCAGAGATTCATTATGGATACAGATTGGCTGTTACCAATCTATTCGTATTATCGGAAAGGATTCCAAAAATTATTCATAAGTTAAAATCTTACTTCATTATAGGGTCAGTGGCTGGCAAAGTAAAAAGAGCACTTTTGTAAAGTGCTCTTTTTAAGATGTGCATTAGGGCTTGAAAGAGGAACCATTGACAATTTAAAAGAAGATATCTCTATACAACATATGGAGGTGCAATGGAAAGGTGACGATAAAAAGAAAAAGAGCAGTTAGAATAAACTAACTGCTCAGCTCTAGGAGAATTGAAGACTTGGTTATTTATAGTTTTGACGGAACTTCGGGGTATTATTCAATAGTAGATGTAAAGAAAACATTATTAGAAAAGATCAAAAGGTATACGTACCTTTTGAAGTGTTAGAATACTCCTGAAGAAATAAATAATACCAATTATAAAGGGCAGTTAATATTAATTCGTTTTTGGCATAGGTTTTGATCATTATAAATCCAATTTTTCTAGTTTTGGGACGTTTCATTTACAGAAGATAGATAATAACATAATTTTCTCAATAAGGAATTTACTGCTTTTAATATAATTTTTTTACAATTCATGGTATATCTGTATTAAGGGGACCTTTTCGGTTGATTAGGGAGAAAGATTATAAAAATGATATGGGAGGAACAAAAAATGTCATTGAAAAAGAAATTAGGTGTTGGAGTGGTTTCAGCCGCTCTGGGTTTATCTTTAATTGGTGGGGGAACATATGCATATTTTAGCGATCAAGTGGTGACAAATAATTCATTTGCTGCAGGTACATTGGATTTAGCTATGCAACCAACTACTTCACTTAACTTAGAAAATTTAAAACCTGGGGACAAAATATTAAAGAAATTCAATTTAACAAATAGTGGTACATTAGATATTAAAGATATTATGATGAAAATAGACTATACTGTAAACGATTTAAAACAAAATAACACTACAGAAGATTTAGGTAAACATATTAAAGTACAATTTCTTTGGGATTGGGATCCTGCAAAAAGCCCTGTATACGAGACAACTCTTGCAGAACTAAAATCACAAAGCCCAGAGATTGCCTCCAAAAAAGTATTTCATTCTAAGTGGACTGAAACAGGAGGATTAAAACCTAGGAAAATGGATTGGTTTTGGATAAAGTTTATATTTGAAGACAACGGAACAGATCAAAACGTGTTCCAAGGGGATAGTATTGCGCTAAAAATGGAGTTCCAAGCCAATCAAACAGATGGACAAGAAAGATAAATTTAAGAGCATAATACTGGTGAAAAGTAAAACTGAGCTTATGCCTTTTAATAATTTAAAAGAATGATTACTACATATCTATACCAAAGGCCATTGATATCAGCATTTGCGCATGATATTAATGGCTTTTGTAAGTTTAACATTTTGAATGTTTTGTAAAACTAACATTTAATTTATAAATAGAAGAAAAAAATAGCCAAAAGTCGTAGAGCGTTTAAGAGAGTAAATAAAGACTCTCTTTTTTTTGCTTTTGTATTTTTATAGGTATCCATATACATTGAATAAGGAAATCCCCACGCTGCAATTGTGCAGAAATAATAAAGTTGTTTAATTTACAATAAAGTCATTTAAAAAATAATATAGTTGTTTAAAAATCTTTATTCCACGAACGGAGCAGGTTAGTGGAAGCAATAGTAATTAGGTTTGACTGGGAAAATTGTCGATGATATTAAAAAAGACACCGAAGTGTCTTATGTTTTTCAAATTAAGCATACCGATAAATTGA
>NZ_JAUMJO010000024.1:0-14867 GCF_036320425.1 Bacillus nitratireducens | reverse complement strand
TTCCCATACCGAACACGGAAGTTAAGCTCTCTAGCGCCGATGGTAGTTGGGACCTTGTCCCTGTGAGAGTAGGACGTCGCCAAGCAACTAAAAACACAAGTCTTTTGACTTGTGTTTTTTTTATTTCCCATGAAATAGGCCCGGTTCTGCTAGTAAAAACGCTGAAATATAGTAAGGGATTTTTTGAGCAGAAATATTAAGAAATTGATAAATAAATGGGTAGTCTTCAGAGCTATAGCTTCCAAGTAAGTCATACCACCAATCCGTTTCATACCTAGAAATCATGCTTAAATTATAGAGCAATAAATAATGAACGAGAAGTTCGGGTAATACGGGTTTAGGATTTCTAGGGTCAGTCGTAAGTGGTAAATAATAAGTGTTAGAAAGCTGTTCATAGTATAAAGGAGTACTATACATAGGATTCCATGATTGAATAGGCGCTGAAAAAAACACATTCGATTCATTATCTTTTTCAGGTACGTGTTGTATTGATAAGTGTTTACAGGTTGTTTCGATATAACGAGAAAATCTCTCTTTAGTCATATGTAGTCGATCCAGTATGTTGACTGGAAAGGAGAGCTCATTTTTATTTGTTGAATTGATTTTATATAATGTTGTCCCTTTTTGACTATAGCGAAATAAATGTTGTAACTCAGGAATTTTTCCCAGTAACTCTAACATATTAAACTTTTCTGTTTCCAAGTGTTTCATGTGAAACAGTTGTTCTGCGGCATGAGTAAATAGTCCATTTTTCTGTATTTTCACTTCATCTTCTAAAAATTGATATCCCTGTTTTTTTCGCTTACGGGTCGTCACCCCGTGTGCTAAAACAGTTGTTGATTCTGGATAGTTTGGATTAATGGTTAATAGACAGGCTTTAAAAAGTTGGCCCATTCCATAAAATAGCAACATTGGCTGAATGGAAAATGGAGCTGTCTTATATAATTCATAATAATTTTTACCGTGTTCCAAGTAATAAATAAATGGATAACAATTTTCAAAACTTTTTTTTTCGGCATCTTGAATCGAGGATTTTTCATAACAACGGGCAAGATAATGTTGTACATTTTGAGATGAAAAGAAGAAACTTAATTGCTGCCAAGCACAAGATGTATGATGCATATATTACGCTCCTTTTATTGTCTAAAAATTCTAACATATATATACGTCCTTGACAGTATTTTAACCAATTGATAAGCTACTAATAATAATTTCTGGTATCATGGGGGGAACAATTATGTGGGAATCTAAATTTGTTAAAGAAGGTTTGACTTTTGATGATGTATTACTTGTACCAGCAAGGTCAGATATATTACCAAGAGAAGTAAGTGTTAAAACAGTTTTATCTGAAAGCTTACAGCTAAACATCCCGTTAATTAGTGCAGGAATGGATACAGTAACAGAAGCTGATATGGCCATTGCAATGGCTCGCCAAGGTGGTTTAGGAATCATTCATAAGAATATGTCTATTGAACAACAGGCAGAGCAGGTTGATAAGGTAAAACGCTCTGAAAGCGGCGTTATTTCAGATCCTTTCTTTTTAACTCCAGAACATCAAGTATACGATGCAGAACATCTTATGGGAAAATATCGTATCTCAGGTGTGCCAGTTGTAAATAATTTAGATGAGCGAAAATTAGTTGGTATTATTACAAACCGTGATATGCGTTTCATCCAAGACTACTCAATCAAAATTTCTGACGTAATGACAAAAGAACAGTTAATTACAGCTCCAGTTGGCACTACACTGGAAGAAGCTGAAAAGATCCTACAAAAGTATAAAATTGAAAAGCTCCCTCTCGTTGATAATAACGGTGTATTACAAGGGCTTATTACAATAAAAGATATTGAAAAAGTAATTGAATTTCCAAACTCTGCAAAAGATAAGCAAGGACGCTTATTAGTTGGAGCAGCAGTTGGTGTAACAGCGGATGCTATGCTTCGTATTGATGCATTAGTAAAAGCAAGCGTAGATGCAATTGTACTTGATACAGCTCATGGACACTCTCATGGTGTTATTGAAAAAGTAAAAGAGGTTCGTGCGAAATATCCATCATTAAACATTATCGCTGGAAATGTTGCTACAGCTGAAGCAACAAAAGCATTAATTGAAGCTGGTGCAAATGTTGTTAAAGTTGGTATCGGACCAGGTTCTATTTGTACAACACGCGTTGTGGCTGGCGTTGGTGTACCACAATTAACAGCAGTTTATGATTGTGCGACTGAAGCTCGTAAACACGGTATTCCGGTTATTGCAGATGGCGGTGTTAAGTACTCTGGTGATATGGTTAAAGCTTTAGCGGCAGGGGCACACGTTGTTATGTTAGGTAGTATGTTTGCTGGTGTAGCTGAAAGCCCTGGAGAAACTGAAATTTACCAAGGTCGTCAATTTAAAGTATACCGTGGAATGGGTTCTGTTGGAGCAATGGAAAAAGGAAGTAAAGATCGTTACTTCCAAGAAGGAAACAAAAAACTTGTTCCAGAAGGTATTGAAGGACGAGTACCATATAAAGGACCTTTAGCAGATACAGTTCATCAATTAGTTGGTGGATTACGTGCAGGTATGGGATACTGCGGAGCGCAAGATTTAGAATTCTTACGTGAGAATGCGCAATTCATTCGTATGTCGGGTGCTGGTTTACGTGAAAGCCATCCTCACCATGTGCAGATTACAAAAGAGGCTCCAAACTACTCATTATAATGTCTTATATGTAAATAGACGGAGATTTGATATCTCTGTCTATTTTTTTTTGATTATGTTAGAATAACGGTTATGTGAGTACATAGATATTGGGGGTAGCAAAAGTGAAAGGTATGTTTTGCAAAAGATTCATTGCGTTGGTAACAGTGCTTACAATAGCTTGTAGCATGCTTGTACCATATAGCAATGCATCAGCAGAAACAGGAGCCGCTTTAAACATTGAAGCAGGTGCGGCAATTTTAGTAGAAGCGAATTCTGGGAAGATTTTATATCAAAAAAATGCAGATGAGTTATTGTCAATTGCTAGTATGACAAAAATGATGAGTGAATACCTAGTGAACGAGGCAGTTGCGAAAGGGAAACTAAAATGGGATCAAAAAGTTAAGGTTTCTGAATATGCGTATAACATTTCGCAAGATCGTTCATTATCGAATGTGCCTCTACGAAACGGTGAGTCGTATACAGTAAAAGAGTTATACGAAGCAATGGCAATTTATTCTGCTAATGGTGCAACAATAGCGTTAGCTGAAGCAGTTGCTGGAAAAGAAGTAGACTTTGTAAAAATGATGAATGATAAATCAAAAGAGTTTGGATTAAAAAATTATAAGTTTGTAAATTCTACGGGCTTAACGAACAAGGATTTAAAAGGGCACCATCCTGAAGGGACAACTCCAGATGAAGAAAATAAAATGTCTGCGAGAGATGTAGCAATTTTAGCACAACGTCTTATTCAAGATTTCCCTAAAACATTAGACATAGCAAAGATTTCAAAAAAAGTATTCCGTGAAGGTACTCCGGATCGAATCGAAATGCCTAACTGGAACTGGATGTTAAAAGGGTTAATTAAGGAATATGAAGGCGTAGATGGCCTGAAAACAGGATCAACTCCAGAAGCAGGAGATTGTTTCACTGGTACGATTGAAAGAAATGGTATGCGTTTCATTTCTGTAGTTATTAAAACAAACTCTCATACAGCAAGATTTGATGAGACGAAGAAATTATATGATTACGGCTTTGCTAATTTTGAAATGAAGAAAATGTATGAAAAAGGTTCTTCGGTCAAAGGAAAAGAAACAGTAAGAGTGGAAAATGCGAAAGATAAAGATGTAGCAGTTCAAACGAAACAAGCTGTTTCACTTCCGGTGCCAAAAGGAAGTAAAGACGTTTATAAAACAGAATTCAAAGAAGGAAATAAGGGACAAGAAGCACCTGTTAAAAAGGGAGTTTCACTTGGTCAAATGGTTATAACGCCAAAAGATGGTAATGATCCTGGGTTTTTATCAGGAAAATCATTGCAAGTTGATCTTGTAACAAAATCTGAAGTAGAAGAAGCAGGTTGGTTTACACGTTCTATGCGCGGAATTGGTTCTTTCTTTAGTGGTATGTGGAATAGTGCTGTCGATACAGTAAAAGGTTGGTTTTAAAAGCTCCTCATTGTAGGAGCTTTTTCTTATTCCTATTTTTCATACCGACTTTATGAAAAAGTAGTGGACAAGCATCAGATAGTTAGTGGTAGAATGTAAGAGTATTCTTAATTTTCTTCTTTAACGGGGAAAGCAATTCACCTAGGGGGGTTTTTGTACATGACAAATGTAACAGGGACAGAACGTGTAAAACGTGGAATGGCAGAAATGCAAAAAGGCGGCGTTATTATGGACGTAATTAACGCTGAGCAAGCAAGGATTGCAGAAGAGGCAGGCGCAGTTGCTGTTATGGCACTAGAGCGTGTACCTGCAGATATTCGTGCAGCAGGTGGCGTTTCTCGTATGGCAGATCCAACAATTGTTGAAGAAGTTATGGGTGCTGTGTCAATTCCGGTTATGGCAAAATGCCGTATCGGTCACCTTGTAGAAGCACGTGTATTAGAATCATTAGGGGTAGACTATATCGATGAGAGTGAAGTATTAACT
Organism: Bacillus nitratireducens; assembly: GCF_036320425.1. Taxonomy (NCBI): domain Bacteria; kingdom Bacillati; phylum Bacillota; class Bacilli; order Caryophanales; family Bacillaceae; genus Bacillus; species Bacillus nitratireducens. The sequence goes on along the minus strand of NZ_JAUMJO010000024.1, from coordinate 10,256 downwards.
CCTGCTGATGAAGTATACCATTTAAATAAACGTGATTACACAGTTCCGTTTGTATGTGGTTGCCGTGATATCGGAGAAGCTGCACGTCGTATTGCAGAAGGTGCATCTATGCTTCGTACAAAAGGTGAACCAGGAACAGGAAACATTGTAGAGGCAGTGCGTCATATGCGCCAAGTCAATGCAGAAATCCGTCAAGTTGCAAGTCTACGTGAAGATGAGTTAATGACATATGCAAAAAATACTGGTGCTCCTTATGAAGTACTACTTGAAATTAAACGCCTTGGCCGTCTGCCAGTTGTAAACTTTGCAGCAGGTGGTGTAGCAACACCAGCAGATGCAGCGTTAATGATGCAACTTGGTGCTGATGGTGTATTCGTTGGATCTGGTATTTTCAAATCAGAGAACCCAGAGAAATTTGCACGTGCAATCGTTGAAGCAACGACTCATTATGAAGATTACGAACTAATTGCAAGCCTTTCTAAAGGATTAGGTAATGCAATGAAAGGTATCGAAATTTCAACGTTATTACCAGAACAACGCATGCAAGAGCGTGGATGGTAATTAAAGGAGATTCTTTAAAATGGTGAAAATCGGTGTACTAGGTCTTCAAGGTGCAGTTCGTGAGCATGTAAAATCAGTTGAAGCAAGTGGTGCAGAAGCTGTGGTTATAAAGCGTATAGAACAACTTGAAGAGATTGATGGTCTTATTTTACCAGGCGGTGAAAGTACAACAATGCGCCGTCTTATTGATAAGTATGCTTTCATGGAGCCCCTTCGTACATTTGCGAAGTCTGGTAAACCAATGTTTGGTACATGTGCAGGAATGATTCTTCTTGCGAAAACATTGATTGGCTATGAAGAATCACATATTGGTGCTATGGATATTACAGTCGAGCGCAATGCGTTCGGACGTCAAAAAGATAGCTTTGAAGCTGCGCTTTCAATGAAAGGTGTGGGGGAAGACTTTATTGGTGTATTTATCCGTGCTCCGTATGTTGTCAATGTAGCTGATGATGTGGAAGTACTTTCTACGCATGGCGATCGAATGGTAGCGGTAAGGCAAGGGCCGTTTTTAGCTGCTTCTTTCCATCCGGAATTAACGGACGATCATCGTGTAACAGCATACTTCGTAGAAATGGTAAAAGAAGCGAAAATGAAAAAAGTTGTATAAGTAACTTGCAACTTGTATAAGATTATAGTAAATTGATGGTAACAATTTTATAAAATAAGCGTGTTGATAGGAAGTAGTAACAGATGTCGTTTCTTATAGAGAGTCGATGGTTGGTGGAAATCGATAGAAACAGTTTGTGAATCCATCCTGGAATGGAATGTGGAATATCTTTGGATTAGTAAACATTCCCGGTGAAGAGCCGTTATTTCTACTTGAGAGGAAAGCGGTAATGCTTTCAACTAGGGTGGCAACGCGGGTTAACTCCCGTCCCTTTGTATAGGGACGGGAGTTTTTTGTGTTTTATAAAATAAAAGGAGGAGTATATAATGCTTGATATTAAATTTTTACGTACGAATTTTGAAGAAGTAAAAGCAAAATTACAGCATAGAGGCGAAGATTTAACAGATTTTGGTCGCTTTGAGGAACTTGATACGAGAAGAAGAGAGCTACTTGTTCAAACAGAAGAACTAAAAAGTAAACGTAACGAAGTATCTCAACAAATTTCAGTATTAAAGCGTGAAAAGAAAGATGCGGAAGCTCTAATTCTAGAAATGCGTGAGGTTGGAGAAAAAGTAAAAGATCTTGATAATGAGCTTCGTACAGTTGAAGAAGATTTAGAGAGATTAATGCTATCTATCCCAAATATCCCTCATGAATCTGCTCCAGTAGGTGAAACAGAAGATGATAACGTAGTAGCACGTAATTGGGGAGAAGTGAAAGAATTTACTTTTGAGCCAAAACCACATTGGGATCTTGCTACAGATTTAGGGATTTTAGATTTTGAACGTGCTGGGAAAGTAACAGGAAGCCGATTTGTATTTTACAAAGGTGCTGGTGCAAGATTAGAGCGTGCTTTAATTAGTTTCATGCTTGATCTTCATACTGACGAGCATGGATATGAGGAAGTATTACCTCCTTATATGGTAAACCGTGCAAGTATGACAGGAACAGGACAACTTCCAAAGTTTGAAGAAGATGCATTCCGTATTGAAAGCGAAGATTATTTCTTAATCCCTACAGCTGAAGTACCTGTAACGAATATGCATCGTGATGAGATTTTAAGTAAAGAGCAATTACCGATACGATATGCTGCATTTAGCTCTTGCTTCCGTTCTGAAGCAGGTTCTGCTGGTCGCGATACACGTGGTTTAATTCGCCAACATCAATTTAATAAAGTTGAGCTTGTAAAGTTCGTGAAACCAGAAGATTCTTACGAAGAGTTAGAAAAATTAACAAATGATGCAGAACGCGTGTTACAATTATTAGAGTTGCCATATCGCGTTATGAGCATGTGTACAGGAGATTTAGGCTTTACAGCAGCGAAGAAATACGATATTGAAGTATGGATTCCAAGCTATGGCACATATCGTGAAATTTCTTCTTGTAGTAATTTCGAGGCTTTCCAAGCGAGACGTGCAAATATTCGTTTCCGTCGTGAGCCAAACGGAAAACCAGAACATGTTCATACATTAAATGGATCTGGTCTTGCAATTGGACGTACAGTTGCAGCTATTTTAGAGAACTACCAGCAAGAAGATGGTACAATTATAATTCCAGAAGTTCTTCGCCCTTATATGGGAGGAAAAACAGTTATTAAGTAAATTTAAACATTCATCGGTATGAGTGATTGGTAATTATGAGCGCTGTCATTACTATAATGTAGGAGAGGGAAAGTAAAATTTTCCTTTCCTCATAATTTATTTTAGTAGGGTTGACTAACTGTTTTTCTTTTGATATTATATTTGATGTCAATATGGAGGTATACCCAAGTCCGGCTGAAGGGATCGGTCTTGAAAACCGACAGGCGGCGAGAGTCGCGCGGGGGTTCGAATCCCTCTACCTCCTCCAGATATAATTGACAACAGCGCATATAAGTGGAGATTGGAGAACTCGTTACCAACACGTAACGAGTTTTTATTTTAAAACCAATCATAAAGTATGGTGTAAGGCGATTTTGTCCTTATTACACACTCATATTCCGATGATTATCTTCATAGATATGAAAGGAGTCAACATGGATCTTATTATACAAACATTTCCTTTAGATGGAAAAACTTTATATTATGTACAATGTCCTGTCTGTAAGAACAATAGAATTTTAAACAGTGGTGCAAACGTGTCACGCATTATAAGCGATGATACATTCCGTAAACTTTGTGGTTGTACTTGTGATGTAAAACAAGTTGCGAGTAAAGTAGAGGTACCAAAAAAGGTTGAAAAACCAGCTGTAAAGAAAGAAGCAGCTCCAAAACGTACAGGTAAAGTGTTAACAGCAGTAATTAACGGTAAAGAAATGACTGTTAAAGAGATTGCTGAAACATATGATATTAGTACAAGTACTGTTCGTCAGCGTATTAACGCTGGAAAACCTGAGAGTGAAATTATTGCTCCAACAAAGAAGAAGTAATTTAATAGAAAAACCCGTGCATATGCACGGGTTTTTTATTTTACAAGTTTACGTGTTTGCTTTAAAAAATGGCCGATTTTTTTAATGATTGGTTCGATTGAATCGCCATCTTTTAAAATATCGTATTCATTAATGTTTAGTCGTAAAACAGGGCATGAATTAAAGTCATTAATCCAATTTTCGTAACGTCCATGCATCTCTTTCCAATACTCAATTGGTGTTTGTTGTTCCATTGGACGTCCTCGTTCTTGGATACGGTCGACAATATCATCGAAAGAACCTTCTAAATAAATTAATAAGTCTGGGTGTGGGAAGTAAGGAGTCATGACCATAGCATCAAATAAACCTTTGTATGTTTCATAATCAGTTTCTGTCATTGTACCCTTTTCGTGATGCATCTTTGCAAAAATACCAGTGTCCTCATAAATAGAACGGTCCTGGACAAAACCGCCACCATATTCGAAAATTCTTTTTTGTTCTTTAAATCGTTCTGCTAAAAAATACACTTGTAAGTGAAAGCTCCAGCGTGTGAAATCAGCATAGAACTTGTCCAAATATGGATTAGAATCTACTTTTTCGAAAGATGTACGATAACCTAAAGCGTTAGCTAATGCAGTTGTCATAGTTGATTTACCGACACCTACTGTTCCAGCAATAGTGATAACTGCATCATTTGGTATATCATATTTTTGCCTTAAATTCATTATTATTTCGACTCCTTCAAGAGAGTATTTTGAAGAGCGGATAAGATGACATTTAAATCATCAGGATTTCTTACAAAATCCATGTCGTCTCCATTAAACTTCAATACTGGAATATCTGGATGGTCCTTTTTGAAAGCATCCATTGCTGTTTCGTAATCTTTTGTAAGCTGTAGTAAATAATTTGGATCCATATTTTTTTCGAATTCTCTTCCGCGCATCGCAATTCGTTTTTGTAATGTTTCTAGGCTCGCTGTTAAATAAACGATGACATTTGGTACAGGCATATCTTGAGTAAGGATACGATAAATTTGCATGTACTTGTCATATTGAGAATCTTTTAATGTACGTGATGCAAAAATTAAATTTTTGAATATATGATAATCTGCTACTACAGGCTTCCTTTGATCCAAATACTTTATGTTAATATCCTCTAGTTGTTTGTATCTATTACACAGAAAGAACATCTCTGTTTGAAAACTCCATTCGTCGATGTCTTCGTAGAATTTTCCTAAAAAAGGATTTTCATCAACAATCTCTTTTAGTAAGTGGAGTTGCATGTGAGTTGAAATTTCCTTCGCAAGTGAAGTTTTTCCAACACCAATTGGTCCTTCAACCGTGATAAATGGTACTCCGGTCACGCTGTTTCCTCCTTTCAATCAGTGATTTACCGTGACTACTAAAAACACAAAACAGAATTATTGTAGCACAAGAGGGGGGCGAGCGGACTGATTTGATATAAAAAGTTAGAAAATAGATATGTATTAACTAAATTTTATTTGGGATGATGATACAATATTTGCCTTTAATGTGTTCTCCATTATTTTTAAAGCATGTTCATTATCTTGCTCGTTGTTAGAAGCAATGCAATCCTGTGGTACATAAAGTGTATAATTTCTCATATGAGCGTCATTAGCTGTAAAAAGGATGCATATGTTACCGGCAATTCCTGTTAAGATGAGATTTTCGATTTTTAAATAACCTAATAAAGAATTTAAAGGTGTTTCATAAAAGGCAGAGTAATGTGGTTTAATAAAAATGTAATCGTCAGTATGCGGAGCGATGGCCTCGATAATATTTTTACTATAATCATTTGTACAATGAGTAATAAGTTGATCAATGTCAGACCTCCAAAGTTGATAATGGTCATTGACATAAATTACGGGGTAACCTAAAGACTTCATTGTTTCTTTTAATTGTAGAATAGGATTCTTTATGGTTTCACATTTTTGTGCCAGGATGGGCCCGTGGGAGAATTGAAAATCATTAATCATATCGATAATGAGTAAGGCAGTATTTTTCATATGTAATTCCCTCTCTTTCTTCTTTAGGTTGGATTGAATTTATAAAAGTTATCCCACCTGTAAGAAATGAAAAAGTGTATTTTATTTTTGGCGAAAGGACTATATTATGGATCGAGATATTTATTTTATGCAATTAGCAATAGAGGAAGCGAAAAAGGCAGAGGCGATACAAGAGGTACCAATCGGTGCTGTCATTGTGCTAGATGATGAAGTGATTAGTGTCGCACATAACTTGAGAGAAACTGAGCAGAGATCTATAGCTCACGCCGAGCTTTTAGCTATAGATGAAGCTTGTAAAAAATTAGGGACATGGCGCTTAGAAGATGCAACGTTATATGTAACATTAGAACCTTGTCCAATGTGTGCAGGTGGAATTGTATTATCACGCGTAAAAAGGGTTGTATATGGTGCGAGCGATCCGAAAGGTGGATGTGCAGGTACATTAATGAATCTTTTAACCGATGAGCGTTTTAATCATCAATGCGAAGTGGTGGCTGGTGTACTAGAAGAAGAATGTGGTACGTTGTTAACGAATTTTTTTAGGGAGCTTCGTAAGAAAAGAAAAGAAGCGAAAAAATTAGAGAAAAGTAATACGAACTAACGTATTTGCATTTTGTAAAAAAACAAGTTATACTGATAATGCCTTATTGAAGGCAACCGAATATTGGTTTTAACTTTGCCGTGCTAAGCGGGGAGGTAGCGGTGCCCTATACTCGCAATCCGCTCTAGCGAGGCCGAATCCCTTCTCGAGGTTATGTTGCTGTAAGGTCTGCCTTAAGTAAGTGGTGTTGACGTTTGGGTCCTGCGCAACGGGACCCCGTGAACCTTGTCAGGTCCGGAAGGAAGCAGCAATAAGCGGGTCTTCTCGTGTGCCGCAGGAGTGCCTGAACCGAGCTAACTGCTTGAGTAACGCTTATGGTACGTAATCGACAGAAGGTGCACGGCAGTTATATATGTATACAAAACTCACCTTAATATAAAGGTGGGTTTTTTGTATGGAAAATAACTTTTGGAATCTATAAACAGAATGGGTTATAATAAATGAGATAATAACCTTTGAGGGAGGCCGTATTTTCGTGTCATACCAAGCGTTATACCGAACATGGAGACCGCAAAAGTTTGGAGATGTAGTCGGTCAAAAGCACGTGACAAAAACGTTGCAAAATGCCCTTCTTCAAGAGAAAGTTTCACATGCTTATGTATTTTCTGGTCCAAGGGGAACAGGAAAAACGACAATTGCAAAAGTATTTGCAAAAGCAATTAACTGTGAACATGCTCCGGTAGCTGAACCTTGTAATGAATGTCCTTCTTGTTTAGGAATTACACAAGGATCTATTTCAGATGTATTAGAAATTGATGCGGCTTCAAATAACGGTGTAGATGAAATTCGAGATATAAGAGATAAAGTAAAATATGCTCCAAGTGCTGTGAAATATAAAGTATACATTATTGATGAAGTCCACATGCTTTCTATGGGTGCCTTTAACGCGCTTTTAAAAACGTTAGAAGAGCCGCCAGGACATGTTATCTTTATTTTGGCGACAACAGAGCCGCATAAGATTCCACCGACAATCATTTCACGTTGTCAACGCTTTGAATTTCGAAAAATATCAGTAAATGATATCGTTGAGAGATTATCTACGGTTGTGACAAATGAAGGTACACAAGTAGAAGATGAAGCGTTACAAATCGTCGCACGTGCCGCTGAAGGTGGTATGCGTGATGCATTAAGTCTGATTGACCAAGCGATTTCTTATAGTGATGAGACTGTGACGAGTGAAGATGTTTTAGCTGTAACGGGTTCTGTTTCTCAACAATACTTAGGTAACTTAGTAGAATGTATACGTGAAAATGATGTATCAAGAGCATTACGTATTATAGATGAAATGATGAGTAAGGGGAAAGATCCAGTTCGCTTTATGGAGGATTTCATTTACTACTATCGTGATATGCTTTTATATCAAACTTCACCACAATTAGAACATATGTTGGAACGGGTAATTGTAGATGATCAATTCCGTGCATTAAGTGAAGAAATGCAACCGGAAGTAATCTATGAAATTATTCATACCCTTAGTAAGGGACAACAGGAGATGAAGTGGACAAATCATCCACGGATTTTCTTAGAAGTTGTTATGGTGCAGTTGTGTCAGCAGTTTATGATGCAGGCAAATGGTACAGATCGTTTGCAAGCGATTATGAACAGGATGCAGCAATTGGAGAAAGAGTTAGAGCAAGTTAAAAAGAATGGTGTGCCAGCTGGTGTACAGCAGGAAGTAAGAGAGACGCGTGCGACACCAAAACCAGTACGAACAGGAAGTATGAAAATTCCTGTCGGACGCGTGAATGAAGTGTTAAAGCAAGCAAAGCGTCAAGATTTAGAACAGTTAAAGGCTGTATGGGGTGAGTTGTTAGGAAGACTCAAGTCATATAACAAAGTAGCATTTGCTGTTTTATTAGAAAATAGTGAGCCAGTAGCAGCTTCAGATGATACCTATGTGTTAGCATTTCAATATGAAATCCATTGTAAAATGGCAAGTGAAAATCGAGAAGCGATGGATACGTTGGAACAGACTCTTTTTGAATTGCTAAGTAAAAGGTTAAACATGATTGCTATCCCGAAAAGTGAATGGGGTAAAATTCGCGAAGACTTTTTACAACGCGAAGGCGGGGATTCTGAAGAAAGCCCAGAACAAAAAGAAGACCCTCTTATAGAAGAAGCTGTAAAATTAGTAGGGCAAGAACTTATCGAAATAAAAGAGTAATAATAATTAGGAGGAATTAATTATGATGCGTGGCGGAATGGGAAATATGAATAACATGATGAAACAAATGCAAAAAATGCAAAAAGACATGGCGAAAGCGCAAGAAGAGCTTGGCGAAAAAACGGTTGAAGGTACAGCTGGCGGCGGAATGGTTTCTGTTATTGCAAATGGCCATAAGCAAGTCCTTGAAGTGAAAATTAAAGAAGAAGTTGTAGATCCAGAAGATATCGAAATGTTACAAGATTTAGTGTTAGCTGCAACGAACGATGCACTTAAAAAGGTTGATGAACTTTCAAATTCTACAATGGGTAAATTTACAAAAGGCTTAAACTTACCAGGTGGAATGTTCTAGGAGGATATTGATATATGCATTATCCAGAACCAATATCAAAATTAATCGATAGTTTTATGAAATTGCCAGGAATCGGACCGAAAACAGCGGTTCGATTGGCATTTTTCGTATTAGATATGAAAGAAGACGATGTACTAGGTTTTGCGAAAGCGCTTGTGAATGCGAAGCGAGATTTAGCGTATTGTTCTGTATGTGGACATATTACTGACCGCGATCCTTGTTATATTTGTGATGATTCACATCGAGATCAAACGGTTGTCTGTGTCGTGCAAGAGCCGAAAGATGTAATCGCAATGGAAAAAATGAAAGAGTATCAAGGTGTATATCATGTGTTACGTGGTGCGATTTCCCCAATGGAGGGAATTGGACCGGAAGACATTAATATCCCGCAACTCTTAAAGCGACTGCACGATGAAACGGTACAAGAAGTGATATTGGCAACAAACCCTAACATTGAAGGGGAAGCTACAGCGATGTATATATCCCGCCTCTTAAAGCCGACAGGTATTAAAGTAACTCGTATTGCACATGGTCTACCAGTTGGTGGAGATTTAGAATATGCAGATGAAGTAACTCTGTCAAAAGCGCTAGAAGGCCGCAGAGAAGTATAAGAGGAGAAACAAAAATGTTCTTTCAAAAAAAGGGTAAATTGCGTAAAGAGTACGATGATAAGTTAATTGTACTATTGGAAAAAGTAAAGAATGAATGGTTACGTCAAAAGAGAATGGTTGAACAAAGTGTAGAACCATCTCCAGCTGTACTTTGTTCTTTGAAAATAGCGGAGGCAAAATATTTCTTCTTGTTAAAAGAAGCGAAGCGTCGCCCTGTGAAGATGGAACAATGGTAAAAAGGTCCTGCTTATTGAAGCAGGACCTTTTTAGTTTCTATCTTTAGGTTTGTTGACAGTAGTACAGTGTTAATTGATAGCCGGTATGCCTAGGGTCTGTTTTAGGGGGATGAAGTGATAGGAGTTATGCTTATATGTTCTTTTTTATTGTCTTGTCCCATACAAATAGATATGTATAGGTCATTCATAAGGAGGAAAAAATGAATTCTACAATTATTATTGTTGGTATTCTTTCTTTAGTTTTTATTTTTCTTGTTTTTGGTGTTTCATCCAAACCAATACGTTTTATAGGAAAAGCCCTCTTTCATGTTACTTTAGGTATAGCGTTATTATTCGGAGTGAATGTAGCAGGTTCATATTTTGATTTTCATATTCCAATTAATATAGGAACAGCTACTGTATCGAGTTTATTAGGGGTTCCGGGTGTTGCTGCATTGGTAATTATTAAGCTATATATAATGCCAAGATAAAATTATTTTGGCATTTTTTAAAAAAGCGTTGACTTATTAATCGTTAATATGATAAATTAATAAGCGTCGTCAGGAACGAAAGAAAAAAGTTGTTGACAGATTCAACTCGAAATGTTAAATTATAAAAGTCGCTGAAACGCGATGTTGAACTTTGAAAACTAAACGAAACAAACAACGTGAAACGTCAATTTTTATTTTTAGATGCTAGACAAACTAACTTTATTGGAGAGTTTGATCCT
>NZ_JAUMJO010000023.1:0-15790 GCF_036320425.1 Bacillus nitratireducens | reverse complement strand
AACCCGAAGGTCGCAGGTTCAAATCCTGTCCCCGCAACCAATGGTCCCGTGGTGTAGTGGTTAACATGCCTGCCTGTCACGCAGGAGATCGCCGGTTCGACCCCGGTCGGGACCGCCATTTTATATAAAGAAAAGAACGAAACAAGTTGTTTCGTATTTTTTTATTTGTTTTAACAAAAAACTAATAAAGACAGTCAAACTATCCTTAGGAAAACTCCTAAGGACTTTTTTATATATTTAAAACCTGTATAATAAAGAGCAGAGAACATTGTGAGTAAAGTAGGTGAAGTCTGTGAGTAAATATGAAATAACAACAAAATCTTCCGAAGAAACCCAGCGATTATCAGAAAAATTAGGGGGACTTGTAAAGGAACAAGATGTAATTATTTTAGAGGGTGATCTTGGAGCTGGCAAGACGACTTTTACAAAAGGACTAGCAAAGGGTCTTGGTGTGAAAAGAGTTGTAAATAGTCCTACCTTCAATATTATTAAAGAATATAAAGGAAGATTGCCGCTATATCATATGGACGTATATCGTTTAGCGGAAAGTGAAGAAGACTTGGGCTTTGATGAGTATTTCTACGGTGAAGGGATTACAGTAGTAGAATGGGCTCATTTAATAGAAGAATATTTACCGAATGAAAAGTTACAAATCAGTTTATTCCATGCCGGAGATGATACAAGGAAAATTGTACTCGAACCAATTGGAAATCGCTATATTAGATTATGTGAGGAGCTATTACAAAATGAAAGTACTAGCAATTGATACTTCAAATTACGTAATGGGTGTATCCCTTATTGAGGAAGGGAACGTGATTGGAGAAATCATTACAAATTTAACAAAAAACCATTCTGTACGTCTTATGCCAGCTGTAGAGAAACTTTTAAAAGAGTGTGGTGTAAAACCGAAAGAATTGACTAAAATCGTTGTAGCAGCTGGGCCTGGATCATATACAGGTGTTCGCATAGGTGTGACAGCTGCAAAAACATTAGCTTGGTCACTTCAAATACCAATTGTAGGTGTATCAAGTTTAGAAGTAGTTGCAGCAAATGGTGCTAATTTTAATGGATTAATCTCTCCTTTATTTGATGGTCGACGTGGTCAAATTTACACGGGGCTATATACATATGAAGGGGAGCAATTAACTTCAATAGAAGAAGACCGAATTATGCTTATTGTTGACTGGTTGCAAATGTTAAAAGATAAAGAACAGCCTGTTTTATTTATTGGTAACGATGTTAAATTGCATAAAGAAACAATTATAGAATACTTAGGTGATCAAGCTGTATTTGCTCCTTTCACTAAGAATAACCCAAGACCAAGTGAGCTAGCATTTTTAGGGTTACAAAAAGAAGAACAAGATGTGCATACGTTTGTACCTAGTTATCTTCGTTTAGCGGAAGCTGAAACAAACTGGTTAGAAAGTCAAAAGAAGTAGAGGTCTATAGAAAATGGATATGATATTTAGAAAGATGGCACTCGATGATATTGCTCAAATTGTAGCTATTGAAGAAGCATCTTTTTCAACTCCTTGGACTGCAGATGCCTTTCACCGTGAATTAGCGATGAATGAACATGCACATTATGTTGTGCTAGAAAAAGATGGTCGCGTAATTGGTTATTGTGGATTGTGGATAATTATTGATGAATCACATATAACAAATATAGCTATTTTGCCAGAGTACCGAGGTCAAAAATTAGGAGATGCCTTATTGAAAGAAGTTATTTCGGAGGCGAAAGACCTAGGAGTAAAAACGATGACACTTGAAGTACGCGTATCAAATGAAGTAGCAAAACAGTTATACAGAAAATACGGATTTCAAAATGGTGGGATTCGTAAACGATACTATGCAGACAATCAGGAAGATGGTCTCGTAATGTGGGTGAATATATAATGGAAAAAAACACGATTATACTTGGTATTGAAACAAGCTGTGATGAAACAGCAGTAGCAGTTGTTAAAAATGGAACGGAAATTATTGCGAATATCGTTGCATCACAAATTGAAAGTCATAAGCGTTTTGGCGGAGTCGTACCAGAGATTGCATCCCGTCACCATGTAGAAGAAATTACAGTTGTGCTAGAAGAAGCTTTAAAAGAAGCGAATATCACTTTTGAGGATATTGATGCAATTGCCGTAACAGAAGGACCTGGTTTGGTTGGAGCACTTTTAATAGGTGTAAATGCAGCGAAAGCTGTGGCTTTTGCGCATGATATCCCTCTAGTTGGTGTTCATCATATTGCTGGTCATATTTATGCAAACCGTTTAGTAAAAGAAGTACAATTCCCATTACTATCACTTGTGGTATCTGGTGGACATACGGAGCTTGTTTATATGAAAGAACACGGTTCATTTGAAGTAATTGGTGAAACACGAGATGATGCAGCGGGGGAAGCATATGATAAAGTAGCTCGTACGTTATCTATGCCATATCCAGGTGGTCCACATATTGATCGCCTTGCGCATGAAGGAAAGCCGACAATTGATTTGCCTCGTGCATGGCTAGAGCCGGATTCGTATGATTTTAGCTTTAGTGGATTGAAATCGGCAGTTATCAACACTGTGCATAACGCAAAACAACGTGGTATAGAAATTGCACCGGAAGATTTAGCAGCAAGTTTCCAAGAAAGTGTAATTGACGTACTTGTAACGAAAGCGTCTCGTGCGGCGGATGCATATAACGTAAAGCAAGTGCTTCTTGCTGGTGGAGTAGCTGCTAATAAAGGGCTTCGTGCACGTTTAGAAGCAGAATTTGCACAAAAAGAAAATATAGAGCTAATTATTCCGCCTCTATCTTTATGCACAGATAATGCAGCGATGATTGCAGCTGCAGGTACAATTGCATACGAACAAGGAAAACGTGCGACATTAGCTTTAAATGCAAATCCAGGATTAGATATTGAAGCATAGTTATACACAAAATTAACCACAGCCTGTGGACAAAACCCATATTATCTGTTGATAATATGGGTTTTGTTGTGTATATAAAATGTGTATAACTTTTTTTGGTAATGTGGATAATGTGGAAAAGTTATTTTAATGTCTATTTTATAAAGGTGGATATGTGCATAAACCTGTGGATAAGGTGGATGAAGTCTGACCTTTAAAGATATTCTTTTTCGGGAAATAAAAAACAAGAAGATATCCCAAAAAAATTTTTGAAACATCCTCCTCTTATTATATAGGTTGCTACTATTGTCAATCTTTGTCGGTTAATCGATATGTCTTGTCGAATCGTTCATATATTTTAAGTTACGGTATATATATTCAAAAAATCGTTGATATAATTTCATGTGCTACGGCACTGGTTTTAAAATAGAAAATAAAAAGGATGTCTCATACATCCTCGACGTATGAGACATCCTTCTTGTTTAAATTCACTTATATATGCAGTTCTTCCCATTCTGCCATACAAGCTTCAAGTTGTTCTTGTAGTGTGTGCTTTTTAGATGTAATTTCACTAGCCTTTTCATAATCTGCATATATTTCTGGTAAGCAAAGCTGATCTTCTAGTGTAGCAATTTCTTCTTCAAATTCTACGATGTTTTGTTCTAGCTCCTCAATTTTCCGAGTACGTTGACGCTCTAATTGTTTACGCTCTTTTTCTTCGAGATAATTTAATTTTTCTTGCGCTACATTTTTTTGAACAGGTGCCTGATTTTCTTGCTGTTCTTGTTGTTCAAATTCTGCACGTTCAATCATTTCATTTTTCTTTTCAACGTAGTAATCGTAATCGCCTAAATATTCTTGTGCACCTTCTGTTGATAACTCAATAACGGTCGTCGTTACACGATTAATAAAGTAACGGTCATGTGAGACGAATAGAAGTGTTCCTGGGTAATCAATTAAAGCATTCTCCAAAATTTCTTTACTATTTAAATCAAGATGGTTCGTTGGCTCATCGAGAATTAATAAATTTGATTTCTGCATCATAAGCTTTGCAAGAGCTAATCGAGCTTTTTGTCCCCCACTAAGAGAAGATACTGGTTTTAGTACATCATCCCCTGTGAATAAAAAGTTGCCTAGTATAGTGCGAATTTCTTTTTCAGGTTGCAGAGGATATTCATCCCATAGTTCATTTAAAACTCGCTTAGAAGATGTTAAGTTAGCTTGTTCTTGATCATAATAACCAACAGATACATTGGATCCGAAAGAAACATCACCATTTAGCAGAGGTAACTTATTCACAAGTGATTTTAATAATGTGGATTTCCCAATTCCGTTCGGTCCAACTAAAGCAACACTATCCCCACGAGTTAGGCGCATAGTTACATGTTCAATAATCGGATCTTCATCATATCCAATAGTTGCATCTTTCACTTGTAAAACATCATTTCCGCTTTGTTTTTCAATATCAAAGTGGAAGGAAGCTGACTTAGAATCGCCCAATGGTCTAGTTAATAATTCCATTCTGTCTAATTGTTTACGGCGACTTTGAGCACGCTTTGTTGTAGATGCACGAGCTATATTTTTTTGCACAAAGTCTTCAAGTTTAGCGATTTCATCTTGTTGCTTTTCATAACGTTTCATCTCTTGCTCGTATAGTGCTGATTTTAAGTCTAAATATTTACTGTAGTTACCAACAAATCGTCTGCTTTCTTTATTCGAAATTTCATATACTTGTGTAACAAGCTTATCTAAGAAATAACGGTCATGAGAAACGATTAAAATCGCGCCAGGATAACCTTGTAAATATTGTTCAAGCCAAGTTAATGTTTCAATGTCCAAATGGTTTGTAGGCTCGTCTAAAATAAGTAAGTCTGGTTTAGTTAATAATAATTTACCAAGAGCTAATCGTGTTTTTTGCCCACCACTTAATGTAGAAATTGTTGTCTGGTGCATCTCAACTGGAAAGCCAAGACCGCTTAAAATCGAGCGGATATCCGCTTCGTACTGATAGCCACCTTGATCTTTATAATCTAATTGTAATTGGTCATAATCAGCTAATAATTTCTCGTATATAGCCGCATTTGAAAAGTTTTCTTCTTTGCCCATCTCTTGCTCTAGCCTTCGAAGTTTTGTCTCCATTTGCTGTAAGTGTGTAAAGACGGTTAACATTTCATCCCAAATTGTTAAAGACGTTTCTAATCCGGTATTTTGAGCTAAATACCCCATTGAGACATCTTTCGGTTTTATAATTTCACCACCATCATGAGATAACTCACCAGCTATTATTTTTAATAATGTAGATTTTCCGGCTCCATTTCGTCCGACTAATGCAATACGATCTTTCGTTTGTACTTCCAATTTTATGTTTGCAAGAATCGTTTCTGCACCGTATAATTTCGAAAGCGCGTTTACTTGTAATAAAATCAATGTTTTCACCTCAAATAATTTCTTAACTTTGCCATGTTTATATTTCTCAATCATACTAAAAATAGTGTATAGTTTAAAATAAAGAGAGAATACTTCTTCTCTTTATTATACAAGGAAATTCATGAGTACTAAACTTCTGTATTTGATTCAAGTATATGAATAAAGATAGGAAGAGAGGAGAGGTTATATGGATCAGCAAAAAATTCCACAGGCCACTGCCAAACGATTGCCTCTATACTATCGATTTATCCAAAACTTATCTCTTTCTGGTAAGCAACGTGTTTCATCAGCCGAATTGAGTGAAGCGGTAAAGGTTGATTCCGCAACTATTCGAAGAGATTTTTCATATTTTGGAGCGTTAGGGAAAAAAGGTTATGGATATAACGTAAATTATTTATTATCATTTTTCCGTGAAACACTCGACCAAGATGATATAACACGTGTAGCACTTATTGGAGTAGGTAATTTAGGGACCGCTTTCTTACATTATAATTTCACGAAAAACAATAATACAAAAATTGAAATGGCGTTTGACGTTAGTGAAGAGAAAGTTGGAACAGAAATCGGAGGCATTCCTGTATATCATTTGGATGAACTAGAAGAACGTTTATCAACTGATATACAAGTGGCAATATTAACAGTACCCGCTACAGTAGCACAATCTGTGGCAGATAGATTGGCAGAAACGAACGTGCATGGTATTTTAAATTTCACACCAGCACGCTTAAATGTGTCAGAGAATATAAGGATTCATCATATTGATTTAGCTGTAGAGTTACAAACACTGGTTTACTTTTTGAAGAATTATCCACAATAAAACGCAGAGGAAGCGACCTCTGCGTTTTATTATTGTTTTTTCTTTGTGAATTTAACTAAGATAAGGCGAAGTGCCAAATTAAAATCAATTGTTGCCATAACTGCAAATAGTATTGTCCACATATTCCAGATTGTATCTGTTACGTTCGTAATGGCGAAACGTGTAAAAATACATCCAAGAAGAAAGTACAATGCAGCCATGAACAATGGTGAGTTTCTCATACAAAAAATCCTCCGATAAAGCCTTGCATTTTTTCAGCTTCTTTAATCATTTCTTGAATTTGTTCATTGCTTACTAAAACTTGAGCAACTGCAACTAATGTATTCATTGCAACATGGGCTGCAATAGGGACGATAATCCGCTTCGTTTTTACATATAAAAAGGCGAATACGAGCCCCATAGAAGTGTATACCAATAAGTGAGTAAAATCAAAATGAATCGCCGCGAATACAAGTGAACTAATGATAGCAGCAATAAAGAAGTTAAACTTCTTATAAAGTGTACCGAATAAAATTTTTCTAAATACGATTTCTTCCAAAATAGGTCCTATTATAGATATGACGATAAGGAACCAAGGTGTCGTTCTTGCGATGTCCATAAGTCTTTCTGTATTTTCAGAGCCAGGTGTAATCCCTAATAATCGCATTTCGATCATACCGGCAATACTTTGTGAAAATAGTGCTAAGAAAAATCCGATAAAAATCCATCCAACTGTAGCTGGAACAGTAGAGCGTATTTTATCTAAATGCCTGTCACGAATGTCTGTTCTGAGTAACCAAAGTACAACGCATAATGCAATGAAAAAGCTAATGATAGCCCAATGACCAGTTATGAGCTGAATTTTTTCCTCTCTAGTAAATCCCCTATTATCGTATAGTCCAGTTTTCAGGAGAAGCGGTAACCCGGCAATGCCTGATAACTGCATTAAAATGTATGTAACGATAATCCACCAATATTGTTTTTTCAAATGGTTTAACCATCCTTTCTAACGCTAGTGTATGAGATAAGGTAGGATAACATGTAAATATGCTACCTACGATATAAACTTTCATTTGAATTATATTTTTTTTGTAAATAAGTATTTGAAAATAAAATAGGAGACAGGAAAAAGTTGTGCATTTAGCGAAAACAACTTAGGGTGTCTTTCATATTGTAACATACAAGAAGTGGGAACAACGATTCATATGGTAAAGGCAGTAGAAGAAGTAATGCTATATAGGAAAGTGTATAAAGTAATTTGCGAAAAAATTATGATTTTTTTACTTGCAAAAGAAATTGAGATTATTTATTATTAGAAGTGTGTTAGCACTCGTGTGACTTGAGTGCTAATAAATAAAATTTACATAACAAAATGAGGAGGTTATTGTTCATGCTAAAGCCATTAGGTGATCGCGTTGTAATTGAACTTGTTCAAGCAGAAGAAAAAACAGCAAGTGGTATTGTATTACCAGACACTGCAAAAGAAAAACCACAAGAGGGTAAAGTTATTGCAGTAGGTACAGGCCGAGTGCTTGAAAATGGTGAGCGTGTTGCTTTAGAGGTAGCAGCAGGTGATCTTATCATCTTCTCAAAATATGCAGGTACTGAAGTGAAATACGAAGGTACAGACTACTTGATTTTACGTGAAAGTGACATTTTAGCAATTATCGGTTAATTATATACATTTTAAAAATCCAAGGGGGTCAATTATTATGGCAAAAGATATTAAATTTAGTGAAGAAGCACGTCGTTCGATGCTTCGCGGTGTCGACACTCTTGCAAACGCAGTAAAAGTAACGCTTGGACCAAAAGGTCGTAACGTTGTACTTGAGAAAAAATTCGGTTCACCACTTATTACAAATGACGGTGTAACAATCGCAAAAGAAATCGAATTAGAAGATGCATTCGAAAACATGGGTGCGAAATTAGTAGCAGAAGTTGCTAGCAAAACAAACGATGTAGCTGGTGACGGAACGACAACTGCAACTGTATTGGCGCAAGCTATGATTCGTGAAGGTTTAAAAAACGTAACAGCTGGTGCTAACCCAATGGGTCTTCGTAAAGGTATCGAAAAAGCTGTTACTGCTGCAATTGAAGAATTAAAAGCGATTTCTAAACCAATCGAAGGTAAATCTTCTATCGCACAAGTAGCTGCTATTTCTGCAGCTGACGAAGAAGTAGGTCAATTAATCGCTGAAGCAATGGAGCGCGTTGGTAACGACGGTGTTATTACTTTAGAAGAGTCTAAAGGATTCACAACAGAATTAGATGTAGTAGAAGGTATGCAATTTGATCGTGGATATGCATCTCCTTACATGATTACTGATTCTGACAAAATGGAAGCAGTTCTTGATAACCCATACATCTTAATTACTGATAAGAAGATTTCTAACATCCAAGAAATCTTACCAGTATTAGAGCAAGTGGTACAACAAGGTAAACCACTTCTTATCATTGCTGAAGATGTAGAAGGCGAAGCTTTAGCTACATTAGTAGTGAACAAACTTCGTGGTACATTCAATGTAGTAGCTGTTAAAGCTCCTGGATTTGGTGACCGTCGTAAAGCAATGCTAGAAGATATCGCAATCTTAACTGGTGGCGAAGTAATCACTGAAGAATTAGGTCGTGACTTAAAATCTGCTACAGTTGAATCTTTAGGACGCGCTGGTAAAATCGTTGTAACGAAAGAAAACACAACTGTAGTTGAAGGTATCGGAAATTCACAACAAATCGAAGCTCGCATTGGCCAAATCCGTGCGCAATTAGAAGAAACTACTTCTGAATTCGATCGTGAAAAATTACAAGAGCGTCTTGCAAAACTTGCTGGCGGCGTAGCAGTAATTAAAGTAGGTGCAGCAACTGAAACTGAGTTAAAAGAGCGCAAACTTCGCATTGAAGATGCACTTAACTCAACTCGTGCAGCAGTAGAAGAAGGTATCGTTGCAGGTGGTGGTACTTCACTTATGAACGTATACACAAAAGTAGCTTCTATCGTAGCTGAAGGCGACGAAGCAACGGGTATCAACATCGTACTTCGTGCATTAGAAGAGCCAGTTCGTCAAATCGCAATCAACGCTGGTCTAGAAGGATCTGTAGTTGTAGAGCGTCTAAAAGGCGAAAAAGTAGGCGTTGGTTTCAACGCAGCTACTGGCGAGTGGGTTAACATGCTTGAAACTGGTATCGTAGATCCAGCTAAAGTAACTCGCTCTGCACTTCAAAACGCAGCATCTGTTGCAGCGATGTTCTTAACAACTGAAGCTGTAGTTGCTGACAAGCCAGAACCAAATGCACCAGCAATGCCTGACATGGGCGGCATGGGCATGGGCGGTATGGGCGGAATGATGTAATTCCGTTCGCCCCGAAAACATCCACTTCTTTATAGAAGTGGATGTTTTTTTGTGTTTTTGAGAAAAGGAAATTAATTTCTGTAGAATTTTGTCGCTTTCTCTCTTGACCATACTGATACTTCATTGTTAGAATCTAGGAAGATAATATAAAACAATCCTTCATATATCCTCGATGATATGGTTTGAGAGTCTCTACCGGGTTACCGTAAACAACCTGACTATGAAGGCAGTGCGTCTTATATTTATAAAGAGCGGAAGACTATCTTTCTTTATAAAGCCAGACCCCTGCCTTTTCTTTGTTATGAGACTAGAGGCGGAGGACTGGCTTTTTTTATTATATTGGTAATGCTTTTCGCCAAATTGGTGAAAATATTTATATACGAGAACTAACGTTGGGGTGATTATTTTGAAGAAGCAGCATGATACAATTATCGTTTTAGATTTTGGGAGTCAGTACAATCAGTTAATAGCACGTCGAATTCGTGAGTTCGGTGTATACAGTGAACTTCATCCACATACAATTACTGCAGAAGAAATTAAGGCAATGAATCCAAAAGGGATTATCTTCTCTGGTGGACCAAATAGTGTATACGGTGAAGGCGCATTACATTGTGATGAAAAAATCTTTGAACTAGGATTACCGATCTTCGGTATTTGTTACGGTATGCAGCTTATGACACAACACTTCGGTGGTAAAGTAGAACGTGCAAACCACCGTGAGTACGGAAAAGCTGTTCTTAAAGTAGAGAACGAATCAAAATTATATGCGAACCTTCCAGAAGAGCAAGTTGTATGGATGAGTCATGGTGACTTAGTAACTGGTTTACCTGAAGGATTCGTAGTAGACGCAACAAGTGAGTCTTGTCCAATTGCTGGTATGAGCAATGAAGAGCAAAACCTATACGGTGTACAATTCCACCCAGAAGTACGTCACTCTGAACACGGTAACGATTTAATTAAAAACTTCGTATTCGGCGCATGTGGTTGTTCTGAAGGATGGAACATGGAGAACTTTATCGAAGTAGAATTAGAGAAGATCCGTGAAACTGTTGGAGACAAAAAAGTACTATGCGCACTTAGCGGCGGTGTAGATTCTTCTGTTGTAGCAGTATTAATTCATAAGGCGATTGGTGACCAATTAACATGTATTTTCGTGGACCATGGTTTACTTCGTAAAGATGAAGCAGAAGGTGTTATGAAAACATTTAGCGAGGGCTTCCATATGAACGTTATTAAAGTGGATGCGAAAGAGCGCTTCATGAACAAGTTAAAAGGTGTAGAAGATCCAGAGCAAAAACGTAAAATCATCGGTAATGAATTCATTTACGTATTTGATGATGAAGCTTCTAAATTACAAGGAATGGACTTCTTAGCACAAGGTACACTTTATACAGATATCGTTGAGAGTGGTACTGCAACTGCACAAACAATTAAATCTCACCATAATGTTGGTGGTCTTCCAGAAGACATGCAGTTCAAATTAATTGAGCCTTTAAACACGTTATTTAAAGATGAAGTACGTGTATTAGGATCAGAACTAGGAATTCCCGATGAAATCGTATGGCGTCAACCATTCCCAGGTCCAGGACTTGGTATTCGTGTATTAGGTGAAATCACAGAAGAGAAATTAGAAATCGTTCGTGAATCTGATGCGATTTTACGTGAAGAAATTATAAAAGCAGGATTAGACCGCGAAGTTTGGCAATACTTCACTGCGCTTCCTGGTATGCGTAGTGTAGGTGTTATGGGTGACGAGCGTACTTACGATTACACAGTAGGTATCCGCGCAGTAACATCTATCGATGGTATGACAGCTGACTGGGCACGTATCCCTTGGGACGTATTAGAGAAAATCTCTGTACGTATCGTAAACGAAGTAAAACACGTTAACCGTATCGTGTATGATATAACAAGTAAGCCACCAGCAACTATTGAGTGGGAATAGTATTGTAATAAAAAAGATCCATCTATCGTTCGTGTATAGATGGATCTTTTTGTTTTCACCCCTTAATACGAACGAAATTATAAAAGTTTATAAAAATGTTCGTTTTTAAATTGACAAAACCACCTCCTCGAGTTAATATGAGTATGTAATTCAAACGAAAAATGAATATTATGCCGTCGTATAATATCGGGGATATGGCCCGAAAGTTTCTACCTAGCTACCGTAAATGGCTTGACTACGAGGCGTTTTGATAAAGATGAGGGGAAACTTGTCTTTGTTTATAGAACGCTTCCATGTATATGCAATGGAAGCCTTTTTTATTTTTATAGATAAAAGAGGGCTAGGGGAAATACGGCGAGTAATCATATAACGGGGGAAACGTAAGATGAAACGCTATTTTCAGTTTGATGAACTCGGCACAAATTATAAGACTGAGTTCATAGCAGGTTTAACGACATTTCTATCTATGGCTTACGTACTATTTGTCAATCCTGCTACGCTGTCACTTGGAAATGTTAAAGGATTACCGGCAGGTACAGGAATGGATCCAGGTGCAGTATTCGTTGCTACAGCATTAGCTGCGGCGATTGGTTCGTTAATTATGGGGATATTCGCGAAGTATCCGATTGCTTTAGCGCCAGGTATGGGAATTAACGCGTTCTTTGCTTATACGGCAGTGTTAACGATGGGTATTCCGTGGCAGACAGCAATTGCTGGAACGTTAATGTCAGGTATTATCTTTATTATTCTTACTGCTTCAGGTATTCGTGAAAAAATCATTAATGCAATTCCATCAGAGTTAAAGTTTGCAGTAGCGGCAGGTATCGGATTGTTCATTGCATTCCTTGGATTCCAAAATGCCGGAATTATCGTGAAAAATGATGCTGTTCTTGTTGGGTTGGGGGACTTAACAAAGGGCACAACGTTACTAGCAATCTTCGGAGTTGTTACTACAATCATTTTCATGATTAAAAAAATAAATGGTGCAGTTTTCTACGGTATGATTCTTACGGCGATCTTAGGAGTAGCGACTGGATTAATTGATACACCGAAAGCTGTAGTGGGAGCAATACCGAGTCTAGAACCAACGTTCGGTATGGCGTTAACTCACTTTGGAGACATTTTCACTGTTGAAATGGGTATTGTTATTATAACGTTCTTCTTTATCGATTTCTTTGATACAGCAGGTACGCTCGTGGCGGTTGCGAATCAAGCGGGATTAATGAAGAACAATAAATTACCACGTGCAGGAAAAGCACTATTTGCAGATGCGATTGCAACTGTAATCGGTGCGATCTTAGGTACATCAACAACAACGTCTTATATTGAATCTTCTGCAGGGGTAGCAGCGGGTGGACGTTCTGGATTTACAGCAGTTGTAACAGCAGGGTTCTTCTTACTGGCACTATTCTTCTCGCCGCTATTAAGTGTTGTGACACCAGCTGTAACAGCGCCAGCATTAATTATTGTAGGAATCTTGATGGTTTCATCTTTAGGAGAAATTGATTGGAAGAAATTCGAGATTGCAGTACCAGCATTCTTTACTATCATTTCAATGCCACTTACGTATAGTATCGCAACAGGAATTGCAATTGGATTTATCTTCTATCCAATTACAATGGTTGTAAGTGGCCGTCGGAAAGAGATTCATCCAGTTATGTATGTTATGGGAGTTTTATTCGTACTATATTTCATCTACGTTCGTAAATAAAAGGGGTTTTTTGAAAGGTCTAGACTTAAGGGGAGTCTAGGCCTTTTTTGCGTCTTCAGAAAATCTTAAGGATTTCCGAGCGTTTTTCTTCAGAAGTTTTCCTATAATAGAAGTTAGGGATTAAAAAAGTGATGGAGGAGATATTGTGGCGCACGAAACAATACTTGTCGTAGATGATGAAAAAGAAATTCGAAATTTAATTACAATCTATTTAAAGAATGAAGGATATAAAGTACTGCAAGCGGGAGACGGAGAAGAAGGATTGCGTCTATTAGAAGAAAATGAAGTGCACTTAGTCGTATTAGATATTATGATGCCGAAAATAGATGGTATTCATATGTGTATGAAAGTAAGAGAATCGAAAGAAATGCCAATTATTATGCTTTCGGCAAAAACGCAAGATATGGATAAAATTTTAGGATTAACAACAGGTGCGGATGATTACGTAACGAAACCATTTAATCCGTTAGAGTTAATCGCGAGAATTAAGTCCCAGCTACGTCGTTATATAAAAATGAATGGTTTTGCTATTCAAAATGAGGACGAGTTAGAAATTGGAGAGATGAAGATAAATATTTCAACCCATACAGTTATTGTGGATGGGGAAGAAGTGAAACTGACCCCGAGGGAATTTTCGATTTTAGAATTGCTAGCGCGTAATCCGGGGATGGTCTTTAGCGCGGAACAAATTTATGAAAAGGTTTGGAACGAAAGATCTTTCCAGTCGGATAACACGGTAATGGTTCATATTCGGAAAGTGCGTGAAAAGGTTGAAGAGAATCCAAGGAAGCCAATATATATAAAAACAGTATGGGGAGTGGGGTATAAGATTGAAAAAGATATTTAATCCATTTACTTATGTTAGGAAAATTCGAGAATTAATTGGAAAGATAGTGAAAAGTGTGAAACGGAGTATACGAATTCAACTTATTACTGCGTTTACTGCTTGTGCGTTGTTAGGGATTTTGTCAGCGAAAGCAGCAGCACCGTTTTTTGAGAATGCGAATCGGCAGGCGACAATCGATTATCGGGCTGGTATGGAGCAAATTAACCAACAAGCTCAAAGTGTGGCAAATAGTTCAGTTCATGAAAATAAATTAGAAGCTATATCAAGTATGATTGAAATAGAGAATCAAAATTTAGAACGAGGATCTAGAGCTTTAAAAGTATTGGTCACTGACGAGAGCGGTAAAGTTTTATATAAAACGAAGCAGGCACAAGAAGAGCAAATTGATTTGCATAATACAATTCGTAATGCATCATCGTTTGCGATTAATTATATGAATGGTAGAAAAGAATTTGAAAGTACGAGAAAAGAATTTATAGCTTTTGCACCTATTACAATAGAAGATAAGAATTTATACATGTTTGTTAGTGGGATTCCAGAAGGTGAAGTAATATATGATACGCAAGAAGGGCCGTTTCCATTTTTCATAGGTGTACTTGTATTCATTTTCTCTTTCTTCTATATAACAAAGAGAAAGATGAAGCAAATTGAAGCGATGGCACAAGGTGTAAAGGAAATAGAAAAAGGAAACTTAGCGTACCGTATTGAGAAAAAAGGTGAAGATGAGATTGCGTCTTTAACTGAGAATATTAATAATATGGCGGAAGAGCTTATGAATAATATAGAAAAGGAACGTAAATTAGAGAAGCAAAAGAATGAGCTTATTACGAATGTATCACACGATTTACGTACACCACTGACTTCTATAATGGGTTACTTGCGGTTACTTCGAGACTCTAAATATGAAAATAAAGAACAACATGATGAATATACGAGAATTGCTTTTGCAAAGTCGGAGCAGTTAAAGAATCTAATAGAAGATTTATTTGAGTATACGAAGTTAACAAATGAGCAAGTTATATTGGAAAAACAAGAGGTTTGTATAAATGAGTTATTGGAGCAATTAATAGAAGAGTTAGTACCGCAGGCAGAAGAGCATGGACTTGCGTTTGTTAAGAAGTTTCCTGAGGAACGTGCCTATGCAGCGATTGATTCGGAAAAGATGGTCCGTGTATTTGATAATCTATTAATGAACGCGATTAAGTATAGTAAAGATGATGGGGAGATAAAAGTTTCTCTTCAAAGGCAGCGCCGGGATATACAAATTGTAATTGCGAATCATAGTGAAGAGTTTACGAGAGAAGAGTTAGGGAGTTTGTTTGAACGCTTTTATAAGAAAGATCAATCTAGAAGTAGAGTAACAGAAGGATCGGGACTTGGATTAGCGATTGCGAAAAGTATTGTTGAGTTGCAAGGTGGTAGTATTCGAGCTGAATATGAGGATGGTATTATTCAGTTTATCGTCTCGTTACCAATTATAGAAAAAAATAAACGAATAGAATGATATTTGATAAAAAGGCTTATTTTAAAAGAAATAAGCCTTTTTATATTTTTTTAGAAAAACATGTTGACGATTAGAGTATAGAGGTGTAATATAGGACAAGTCGCCGATAGCAACAACGCAGAAAGCGACAAACGAAATAAAAAACTTAGTTGACATTGAAATATGAAAATGTTAACATAAGGGAGTCGCAAATGAGCGGCAAAGAAGTTCTTTGAAAACTGAACGAAACAAACAACGTGAACGTCAATTTTTATTTTTAGATGCTAGACAAACTAACTTTATTGGAGAGTTTGATCCTGGCTCAGGATGAACGCTGGCGGCG
>NZ_JAUMJO010000022.1:0-23079 GCF_036320425.1 Bacillus nitratireducens | reverse complement strand
CGGAAAACTAGATGGATAAGTGGAAAGCCGTATACATCGAGAAATGTACGTACGGTTTGGAGGAAAGTACACGAAAACCTAACATAGTAATATGTCAAGGCGTCGGGTGCTCATCCTACCACTTACATAGCAATGGCATTGATTTTAGCCGTATTTCAGAAAAATACGTTCCTGCAACAACTTCAATTGGTAAAAGCCAAATACTCATGCGTGATTACACAATAGAAGAATTTCCGATTATCCTTCTGGAACATATCGAAGAAGTTTGTTATCGGCTAAGAAGACATAATAAACTCGCTCAAACCATACAATTTTCTATTGGTTATAGTAAGAATTACGCGGGCGGTTTCAGGAAAACTCACACTTTAAACCGACCTACCAATTTAACAATGGATATTTATCGAATTTGTACATACTTTTTACATGAGTTATATACGGGTGAACCCATTAGATCAATTAATGTTTCTTTAACTAACTTAATCAATGAAGGTGAAGAACAAATATCTCTTTTTGACAATGTAATACAACGAGAAAAAGAAATGAAATTAACGAAGGTAATGGATGAAATACGCACTAAATTTGGCAAGAATAGCATATTAAGAGGAATTTCGTATACAAATAGTGCGACAGCAAGATACAGAAATACATTGTTAGGGGGACATAAAGCATGAACAACGCTAATATGCCGAAGGGAAGAGGAATGGTGAAATGGACGCCATTCGCTGCGATGCCTGAACAGTTTGCTGGTATTCGTGAAATCATCAAGGAGAAAAACAAAGTAACTCGGCCGATTTTAGCCGCTGAAGAAAGAGAACTGATCGAGAACATGTTGTTATGTTCCTTAATATCTGAAGAAGAAATACTAATTACATATTATGAAGACGGTTATTTACTCTCTAGCTATATGACTGTTGTTGATATTGATCCGCTAAATAGCGCTGTCATATGTACCGATGCTTTTTATAAAAAGATGACACTACAATTTTTGAATATAATAGACATAAAATAGAATAGATTTAAATGATCACGTTTGGATTGTTATAAAGGAGTGTATAAAATGCAAGGGAATCAGATAAGAAAGAATACAGCAAGAAAACTTATTCATAATGATATAAATAACTATCCCTACCTAAATATACCTATGATTATCACTGAAAAAGATGGAATAATTTACGAGGTTATAAACGCTGGTTTTCACAATAATGATGCAGCAGCAATGATCACAACGGATGGCTTTGCTACTACTAGGGTAAATACACCGATTGTATCAGTAAGAAACAATGATGGTAGCATTCAATTATACCGCTTACCTTTAGAACTTGAATATTGGGTACTTTCTTGTATGCACGCTGCTTCAACAGGGAAAAGTCCATTTCCATGTAAAGTTGCTTTTGGAATCATTGATACTAAATTTCATGTGGAATTCAAGTGAAAAAGGAGCAATATTTTTTGCTCCTTTTTATTTTTAAGGAGATGCTATTCGTCCTTGTGATTAATCTAATTCAATTCATATAACTTTGAATGGATAACTTCTTATAGTTAGCAAGAAAAAGACTAATTCCTCTGCATATATTCAAAAATTATATTTAGTTACAATATGAACTTCATTTTATTATAGTTAATTGATCCTAAATATAAATATACGTCTTTCTGTAAGAATCCTACAAGTCCTTATAAACAAAGGATTTTAACGTTTTTTAAAAATGATTATGTCAAAACATATACATTTCAATTAAAATATTTCAAATAATTATAAGTTGTATTTTTGAAATGAAAAATTCTAGATTTATAGCTAATTCCCCCATCTCGGGAATTTGGGCAAAAACACCCGAGTACAATGAAAAGAATAAAACAAAAAGCTAAAGGCTTATCGTTTTATTCTTTTGATTTAATTTCTTGCCCCTTATCTTTCATCTCCATACTAATGCCACACCTTTTTTATTTTACTCTCCTACTTCTTTTTCTTTTTTAATAAACCTTATAATTAAGTCTTCACCTTTGTATCTAGGGTCTAACTTAATCTCACCTTTATATTCAATTACCTTCACCTTATCCATGACAATTATACTGTCATACAACTCTTGCTTTACCCATAACTTTTTAACTTTATCATCAACAATCAATTCTAAAGTAGGGTGTTCAAGGATAAGATACTCGGTCTCAACATGTCTCCCAAGAACAGGTGCTTCTATTGGCTTACCTTTCGCGACTAGTTCATCGTTTTGATACCCCTCTATTACTGACAAGACTATACAAAACAATACAAAACAACCAAAGTATATCCAATTTTTCTTTCTATTCTTTTTCTTATATGCTTCCAGTTCTACAATATACGCTTCCAATTCATACTCTGTGTACCCCTTAACGTCTGTAGTCAAATAGTAGGTTTTTCCAAACTTTTTACTTGTAAATGCTACATAGTCGTTTAAATACTCTGGGTCTTTCTCATAGTTTATAAATTTCTTTTCACCCATACTGCTACCCCTATCTATCTTCTAGTATACCTACCCCTATTATACTATTACTTATCTTTAATATTACAGAATAGCCGTGTATGGTTTTCAAAAAAATTACATCCTAATATACCTTTAATTGACATAATACCACTTATCAATAGTCAATATATCTTGAAACCTACCAAAGTCACTTGAGAAGTTTTTTCCAGTTTGAATAATAATAAATGAACTGAATTATTAAAGTCATTATTGCAATGCCAGTTACGATTACAAAATTAATTAATCCAAAATCTAATAAATAAATAGCTATTAGTGAAATCAATACAAGAGGAGTTGAAGCTAATACATTGTAAAAACGTTTTTTATAAAAAAGTTCGTCTTTTGCGATTATATAATTATTGAACATGAATATTCCTTCTTTCCTATATAAATTTATTGTATACCTAAATTTTACAACATATCAGTCATTTTTTGCTGAATATTCAAAAAAGTAATGAACCGATTAACTTTTAATTTCTTCGGTCTTATTTTATGTTGTACACAAATAATAGATTTGTTAAAAAAATAATAAAGTCCTTTTAAAAATAAAATAGTTATTTAAAAAGATGGTGTGAATTAGAATTTCACACCATCTTTTTATTTGATACACTGAATAGCTTTATTTTAGCGCCTTTTTAAATTTGCGGCCAAAAGTAATTACCATACCTGCAAGGACCATCAATACGCCTACTGCTGTACTGTTATTTGAACTTGCACCCGTTTTTGGAAGCTGTTTATATGTATCTTCTTTTTTATCAGAAGTACTATTGTTTGAGCTAGTACTGTTACCATTATTTGCCTCATTGCCATTGTTAGTGTTGTTATTACTATTATCAGAGCCATTCCCATTGTTAGTGTTGTTATTACTATTATCAGAGCCATTCCCATTGTTAGTATTGTTATTACCATTATTTTCGTTATCAGAACCGTTACCATTGTCCTTATCTTTCACAACCACTTTTTGTGTCATAGTTGATTCATTACCGTCTGAGTCACGAACAAGGAATTTCACTTCGTAAGTACCAGCTTTAGACGTATCTACTTCACCAAAATGGATTACTTTATCAGTAATATCTCCATCTTCTTTATCAATAGCCGCTACACCTGCCATTGGATCGAATTTATCTCCTACATTCATAGTCACTTCAGCAAGTACAGTTAATACTGGTGCTTCACCTTTTGACTCTTCTTTCTCTTTAACCGTTACTGTTTGTTTCTCAGTTACTTTATGCCCCTTAGAGTCTGTAACCGTGTAAGTTAACTCATAAGTACCAGCTTTAGAAGTATCTACCTTACCGTCTACTAGTACTTTAGAAGTAATGTCGCCATCTTCTTTATCAATAGCCGCTACACCTGCCATTGGATCGAATTTATCTCCCACATTAATCGTTGCTCCAACAGGCACTGTTAATTTCGGTTCCATATCTGGAGTTTCTCCATTTCCCTCCACAATTACAGTCTGTGTAGCTGTTGCATTAACTCCTTGGGAATCGACAATCCCGTACTCTACAATGTATTTACCCGGTTTAGACGTATCTACATTGCCCGTATGTTTTACTTTACTTGTTAGATCACCATCTTCTTTATCAACAGCTTTTACACCTTTCATTGGGTCAAACGTATCGCCTATATGTACTGTAGTTGTGAACGGTACAGTTAACACCGGTGCTTCATTTTTTATTTCTTCTTTCTCTTTAACCGTTACTGTTTGTTTCGCAGTCACTTTATGCCCCTTAGAGTCTGTAACTGCGTAAATTAATACGTAAGTACCTGTTTTAGAAGTATCCGCTTTACCGTCTACTGTTACTTTAGAAGTAATGTCACCATCTTCTAAATCAATAGCAGATACCCCTGCCATTGGGTCGAATGAATCTCCGACATTAATCGTTGCTCCAACAGGCACTGTTAATTTCGGTTCCATATCTGGAGTTTCTTCATTATCCACTACATATACAATTCGTACAGTGTATGTATTCTCCCCTTGGGAGTCGGTAACTCCATACACTATAAAGTATTTACCCGGTTTAGAAGTATCAACTTCGTCTGCACCTGCATTACTTACTTTACTTGTTATATCACCATCTTCTAGATCAAAAGCTGACACTCCCAACATTGGGTCAAATGTATCACCTACATGTAGTGTTGTGAAATTCGGCACAGTTAATACTGGTGCTTCATTTTTTGTTCCTTCCTTCTCTTTAACTGTTACTGTTTGTTTCTCAGTTACGTTAAGACCCTTAGAGTTTGTAACCGTGTAAGTTAACTCATAAGTACCAGCTTTAGAAGTATCTACTTTACCGTCAACTGTTACTTTAGAAGTAATGTCGCCATCTTCTGGATCACTAGCCGACACCCCTGCCATTGGATCGAATTTATCTCCTACATTAATCGTTGCTCTAAGAGGCACTGTTAATGTAGGTTTCATATTCTCTTTAACCGTAACTGTTCGTTTCACAGTTACGTTAAGACCCTTAGAGTCTGTAACCGTGTAAGTTAACTCATAAGTGCCTGGTTTAAAAGTATCTACTTTACCGCCAACTGTTACTTTAGAAGTAATATCTCCATCTTCTGGATCAAAAGCTGACACTGCCAACATTGGAATAAATGTATCTCCTACATGTATTGTACTGTCATAAATTCCAGTTAATACAGGCGCTTGGTTTTCCGGAAGATTTTCTTTCTTGTCTTCTGCTGTTGCTTGTATTGGACCATTCACTTTCAATGAATCTGTTGTCTGAGCGTTTGTGTTGCTCGCTCCCGCAATCATTGATGTGGCTAATGTTGCCGTTGCTACTAATCCTACTAGTTTTTTTGATTTGGCTGTTTTATTCCCCATCTGTAAGCCCCTTCCGTTACTTTAACTATTAGTATATTTAAAATATTCATTACAATTTTAACACAATATAACCAATATATGTATAATTTGATTAGTGTATATGAAAATATTAACAAGTTTTATAGGGTCTCCCCACATCGCTATCAAGCTGAAGTTAGATTTGGAAGAGTAAGAGGGCCATTATGAATGGTTCTCTTTCAAAATTAAATAACTTTATTATTCCTGAAGTATTGTACGATGAAAGAAGAAAAACGATTTTTAAATAACTTTAATAACCACCTATCCAGTAAATTTGATAGGTGGTTATTGTATTTCTAGGGGCAAAATTAAACAATTTTATTGTTACGCAACATATGTTTCAAAAGGTACACCTTTTAATGTGGTGTAATTTCTATGAAAAACAATGTGTCAAAAAGTTCGAGATAATATTTTGCAGTACTTCAAAAATACATAGACCTTTTGAATCATTTATGAATTGCTGTAAATTAGTATCCAAAAACCGATTATTTTTGGGATGCTCAAATATCGAGAGATTTTTGCTGTTGTTTTTACGAAAAACTACTCCAAAACAAAAAAATATAAATTTTCTCGTTTTGGGGGTATTTACATTTTTCAGCTTGATAGTTATGTGCTGGAACCCCATAGCCATCAAGCTAAGATTAAGTAAGAATCCATTCAACTAGATTTTTTTCTGTTTACTAAAAATTTGCATATGAAATAAACCCTAGTTTGAACTACCCCCACTTTCACTTCGTTTAGAAGAGGGGGATTCCTAAGTAAAGAGTTCTATTGAACTCTAATTTATTAGGCTATCTCCACAGTCCTTGCGGTTAGAAGCCTTATTGCTTCATTCTTTAGATTGATACTTGCGTTAATATCCCTATCATGGTGTGTAAGGCAAGAAGGGCAGTCCCATTTACGTAGGTTTAGATTTTTAACGTCTTTGTTTTGATATCCACAACAAGAACATAATTGGCTTGAAGCAAATGTTTTCGATACGACAATGATTTGTTTGCCGTACCATTTCGCTTTATATTCCAACATGGTTCGAAACTGTGACCATGATACCTCACTAATTGCTTTTGCTAACTTATGATTCTTTAACATATTAGATACTTGCAAATCCTCTATACCAATAACATCGTGGTTTTTGAAGTTGAGATTTTGTCCAAGTGATCTTTTCTAGCATTTGCCATGTATTCATGAATTCTAGCTACCTTTATTCGTTGTTTATTCCAGCGAGAAGATCCTTTCATTCTTCTAGAAAGAACACGCTGTGCTTTTACCAACTTCTCTTCTAACGATCGAAAAAACTTCGGATTTTTATAGATTGTTCCATCTGACAAAATGGCGAAATCTTTTAGTCCCACATCCATTCCAATGTAAGAATTTGTTTTCGGAAGTTCTTGCACTTCTGTTTCAACTAACAATGACACAAAGTATCTGCCAGAAGTGTTTCGTCTAACTGTAGCATTTAAAATACGTCCTTTTACTTCACGACTTTTGGCAAATCGAACAAGACCTAGTTTTGGCAATTTTATTTTGTTTCCTACAACGGCAATGTTTTCATTTGTTTGTTTTGTGGTATAAGATTGCACGTTGTTTTTCTTAGATTTGAAACGCGGGGCATTGTTTTGTTTTTTGAAAAGGCGTGTATACGCATCCGCAAGGTTGCGAACAGACGACTGAATCGCAATACTATCCACTTCTTTTAGCCAAACAAACTCTTTCTTCATGGCAGGAAGTTTGGCAGAGCATGTACCATAGGTCAAACCTTTTCCTGTTTCTTTGTATGCATTATCCCATAGAGATAAGAAATGATTGAATACAAAACGAGAACAGCCAATCGTTTTATTGATTAGGGTCGCTTGTGCTTTATTTGGATAGATACGAAATTTATATGCTTTATTGATCATCATTCGTTTCACCCCCATTTCGATATGTGTCTATTATACAACAAACATACATTCGATAGGTAGTGAAGTAACAGTTTATGTATGTCGAACAATTAAGATGGCTTCCTGCCATCCCTTGTCCGAAGCCAATTCGTCTCCCACCTACTCACTTCGCGTTCCTTGAGGAAGGAGTCTTCTTGGCTAAAATGATAAAATCCTTGATTTTTTAAGAGAAGGTATTGGAATTTATCTTTTGTATATACATCATCACTTCATTAAAAAAAGACAAATAGATGCCTCTGGGCATCTATTTGTCTAAAAGCGACTACTTAAAATTATTTTACTTCTACCGTATAATTCCCTGCTCCACCGCCATATTTATATACACTTAAGTAATATTTCCCTGGCTTCGCATTATAATTTCCAAGCAATTTGTTTCCATCACGTTTTGTTGCATAAGTAACATAATTATTTAAGTCTGATTCAGAATATAATACCCAGTTCATTCCAAGGTTTTGTTCGTTCGTAACGGTAATCTGTAGATCTTTTGGGTCCTTTACATCAATAACAAACCGGTCAACCAGATCTTGATCACTTAAGTTTCCTCTTAATAACGTGTTCAAAGATAATAGATTCGCTGTATCAAATGAATTATTCGGTTCTCTTTCTATAGCAGTACCTTCTTCCGTATTCACTCCGCTAAACACAACATCATATTCAAATTGTCCAGCATCATTAACACGATAATTTACAAAATAAGCAGTCAATGTTTTGTACCCACTCCACCCTTTTTCTGAGAGATGTTTTAGCATATCATTTGTTGCTTGGTTCATCACTTTCCAGTCCTCAATTTCTCCTTTTGCCGCACTTCCTGTATATGTTCCCTGTAGTGTGAATGTATTAAAGAATTGTGATTTATTCTTTGTTACCTTCACATTCTTTAACTTTGCTTCATTGGTGATATCTGACGCAACATCTGAAAGCGGTTTTGGAGCATGCTGTGCTAAATACTCATCTGATACTTGTGGAATTGTATACTTATCACGATTATCAATAAGCATTTGCATATAAGATTGGTAGTCTTCATTTAATTTATTGTCTTTACTTAATGCTGAGCGGTACGCATCGTAATTTGCTACATCATTCGCTCGAATTAAATCATGCACTTTATCAAACATTTCAGGACGGTTATTATACATATAAGATTGTAGTGCAAAAGAATAGTTATAGAAATCCCACGTTCCATATTTTGCATTTAATGTTTGTGCTGCTGTATAACGTTTCGCAGGGTCATATGACAATCCACCAATTATGCTTTTTCGTGGTACTACACTGTCTAATCGCGTTGAACCTGCAAAGAACTCCGCATTCCCTTCTTCAAACCATGTTAAACGTTCATTTTGATACATTTCCCCTTGGCCCCATAATCCTGGAACCTCGTATCTTCCCTGTAAATAGTGTGTAAATTCATGGCGGAACAATTCTTCCAAACTATAAATACTTTGCTCTGGTGTACGTTCATATGTAAAGAACGTTCCGCTTCCTTCAATGTAAATTCCACCATTATTCGTTTCATAACCATACAATTGACGGTTAAATTGATATTCGTCGGGACTATTATAGATGACCATCGTTAACACATCATCAGTGTGTCCACTTTCAAGTGGTTTATCACTACCAACCGTACGATAAAATTGAGAACGTACTTCTTTTGCCGCCCAGTATAGACGTTTAATTTTCTCTTCACTAACTTTATCCCCTGCTTTAAAGACAATTGCCCCATCATCAAATGTATAGGTTTTCGGCAAATATTTCTTTTTACCCTCTTCTCTAATTTGATCTAAATTTATTGTTTTACCGGTCGCATCTACTCCTCCATAATTTGTAGTAATTTGTTCTGCTGCAACAAAATATTGCTCACCTAAATATGGATAAATTCGCATTGCATCTGTAACAACTTGCTGTCCTTTTGTTGGCGTACTATGAAGCTTACCCAATCGGCCAGCATAGTAAATTCCGTTATTAATTAACCATCCGTTTTTATCTGTTACAGTACCAATTAGCGCGAAACGACTGATTTCATTAATTAAACCATCGATGTTTCGATACCACATCGTATCTTTTGCTTCTTTTCCTGTATTATACATATACGCCTGAATGTCATAATCAATCCCTTTCATCAACTCATATACAGCATTTCCTTTTGTATAGTCTTCAACAAAAGTTGCAACATTATCGTTATATTGTTTGAAGATTTCACCTGCATATTGAACAACCTCAACATCAGCCGATGCGTTTCCAATCAGCATTCCATATGATGAAATAACTTGGTTTTGTTCCGGTGTACCAAGTTTAAAATTCGGATTCTTTGCAATTGTCTTTAAAGCCGGTAAACATTTATCATGATAGCTACGCTCATTTAGTTTACTTAATTCATCATGGTAAAAACCTAAATAAAATGCTGCACGTAGGGTTTCCACTAATGTTTCAATCCCTTTTGAATCATCTTTCGTATAAGCTTGTCCTTGTTCTGCAAGCTTATCAATTATCGCTTGCATGCGACTATCATCTTGATAGAATTTGAGACTATCACTATTAAACTGAAATAATTCTGGAATTTGGTACCATTTAATTGTCACAAGAAGATCAGTTAATTGTTTGTTGCTTAATTGATTTAATTCGGCCATCGAATATTTTTTCTCTTCAGCTAACTGTTTAACATTCTCGTTTGGTGCTAGCGGACGCTGCGATAAATCCGTTAACTTTAACCGCTTTGTAAAAGATGCATTTTCTTGTACTTTCGAAGAGTGTGCCAACTCATCAACAGACTTCTGTATTCCTATCGGCTCCATTTGTAGTACATTCTTCACATTTCCCTCTTTTGTCTCTGCTTGAATTTGCAAACCATTACATGATATTGTCACTAGTCCAACACCAAGAATCAGCTTAGAAATTTTCGAATATTTAACCATATTGTTACCCCCTAATAATTTAAAAGAAAATTCTGAATTTTATAGTCAGAACATTCTTATTTGTACATATTTACGGTCCCCTATAAGTACAAGTAAGATTAATAATGCAATAGTAGATTGTTTTTTACTATTACTAATACAGATTTATTAAATCAATCCTCCTTCCTTAAATTTAATAAAAGCAAAAACCGTGCCAATGTTATTTCTTATGAATAGAAAACATTCCTTTATTAATACTGTAGTATAAAATATACACAAATAATTCAACAATGTATAAATAATTTGACAATGTACAAATTATTTGGCACAAGCTCCTCCCCTTTGTCCTCGTCCACCTTTATGCTTCCTAATGGTAGATAGTTAACAGTTCCAACTGATGAATTACAATAAAGTTTAATTTTCAAAAATTCTATCCCTATACAACCATTACTATCATCTTCCATGCAATGTCCGTAAAACTCTCAAACTGGCGATCGATAAATATCCATATCCTCGCTCGAAAACGTTTAAACGTAAAAACATGCTGTAGAGAAAAATTTCTCTACAGCATGAGAACAAATCATATATAAGCTAAAATACCATTTCTAATTTCATCATTAACTCTTTTACATGAATTATTTATCGTTTTCTGACAGAAGACTCCTTTCTCAAAAATGTGAAGGTGTGAAACACCAATTTTAGGCGGGAGATGAATGTCAGTAGGCGTAAGCCTACGTTTTTTTGTATACTGTAGATATCCTATAACAAAGTGAGGTGCAACCTATGTTAGTAAATAAAGCATATAAATTTCGTATCTATCCAAATAAGAAACAAGATATAGTAATTGCTAAAACGATCGGTTGCAGTCGCTTTGTATTTAACCATTTCCTTGCTCTTTGAAATGATACTTATAAAGAAGTTGGAAAAGGGTAACCTATCCCTCTTGCTCTGCCAAGCTTACTCAATTAAAAAAGCAACAGGATACGATTTGGTTAAAAAAGGGGATAAATTTCAAACTTATTCAGATAAATTAAAGATACAAGTTGTAAAAAGTTATTTAAATGGTGAGGGAGCCAATCAGCTATAGCGAAGAAATATAAGCTTAGAAGTAGAACACAGTTAATGAATTGGGTCCGGAAATATCAAGAAACAGGTGATATTTCAGACTTGCGGGGGCAAAAAATGGTGGTAATAACAGCTTAAAAAACCTCTTAAAAGGTCGTCCTCGTACGAAGTTCGATAATATGGAAGAAGAGTTGGAATACTACAAGGCGCAAGTGACTTACTTAAAAAAGCAGTATCCAAATCTATAGGAGGTGTTCTTGCTCAAACGGCTAAGTACGAGATTATTGAAGCACTACGTTCTCGGTACAAAGTAACCTTGCTTTTCGTCATTACGCAGTTAAATCGCTCTAGCTACTATAAGTGGCGTTCAACATGTAGTCAAAGGCAATTACGCCCTTCAAAGGATAATACATTGCATGAACAGATTCAAGCAATTCACATAAAACACAATGAATACGGTTATCCTCGCATGACAATCGCCTTACGAGAGGCTGGATTTTTTCAAGAAGCGCTTAGCTACTTTGACATCTTTCGTTTTACTAAATAAAAAGTCAATAGTATTCCCATCTGAATCGACTGCATGATACAAATACATCCATTGTCCTTTTACTTTGATGTACGTTTCGTTCACTCTTCATGATTCATTCGTTTGTTTGAGGTAACGTCGAATTCGCTTATCCAACTCAAGACCATATTGATGTACCCAACGCATAATGGTTGTGTTTGCTATGAATAAGCCTCGTCCCTCCATCATTTTCACCAAATCACGGAAACTTAGATTGTACCGTAGGTACCATCTCGTGGTTAATAGAATAATATCTGGTTGATAATCTTTCCACTTGAATAGATTTTGCTTTTCCACACTGATTACATCCTTTCTAGAGTACTAGTATCAGTATGTTCAAGTTTTATAGATTTCTTGCACCAGAACCGTATTAATCTCACTCTCCTCTTACACTTATTTTCACACTATTTAGTTAGCCTAAAATCTTTTAATACCTCTATTTTAGAATCACTTGCACATGAGGCAAGAATGATTTAACGTAAAAGAAAATGTCAAGCACGGGTTATCGTTTCTTTATGTGTCTTTTAAAAATTGGTAGAACTCAAGAATATCAAAATTCACTTCAACATACCTCTAAAAAAATATATATTGAAATCCTATTTGAATATGTCAAATAGGAAAGCTTATATTCTATAGTTAACAAAAATAAACCAGATGCTGAAAAACATCTGGTTTATTTTTGTTAACTTAATGGCTATGCCCCTTAAGGGGGATTTTTTATGCTGCAGGTTCTGTTGGAGCTGGTTGAACAGGAGTTACTTTCCCGCCATCCATTTCACCATTCATCATGAATTGATTCATAAATTCACCAATCATTTTTTGCAACTCATCCATTGGAACAATGTTCTTTTCAGAAGTATCGAATGTGAATTTGATTGGTTTATCGATAGATTTGATATCAGAATGAATATTCATATCAAATTTAAATGTTTCTTTTTCATCTTTAGGATTTTTTGCTTCGAAATGAATTGCTGCATCCTGTTTTTTAATCGTTGTTCCATCCATTGTATAAATTAAAGAAACAGAAGATTTACCAAGGTTTGCACCTTCCAATTCTTTCTTAAAGTCTGCAATTTCTTGTTTTGTTCCAGTGAAGTTTTTCATTGTAGACATTTCATCAAATACCTTTTCAATCACTGCTTTTAAATCTTTACCTGTTAATTTCACAGTATATACATCTTTTTCTTTTGTAAAGTTGTCTTCAGGAAGCGCTTTGATTGCATCTAATAACGATTTCTGTACTTTCTCTTGGATTTTCGTAGATTCTTTTGTATCTACTTCTCCTAAATCTTTCATATCCATTTTGATAACTTTTCCTTCTAGAGTAGAAAAACTATCGCCAGGAATGCCAGCTAATTGTAATAGTGATTTTACATTATTCGCTTTTACATATAAAGCCTTTTTCCCTTCATCCATAAGCATTGGAATCGATATATCCATTTTCACTGCATCTGTTTTAATATTTGCACCAATTGTTATTTCATCTTTTTTTGCATCTTTATCTGTCTTTGAATCAACTGTAATTGATATGTTTTTTAACATATCAATTGCCGCTTTATCTTCTGGTTTCATATCTTTTGCATTAGAATCGAGTTTAATAGAAATTGAACCGCTTGATTCCATTTGTTTTGCATTTAAAATGCTTTCTGTTGAAGAAACAACTGTTTCTTTTGCAGATTTTCCACACGCAGATAAAGCGAAAAGACTTAAACTTGCTACAACCAATAATCCCTTTTTACCAAACTTCATAAAACCACCCCTTCAATACATTAACATTTACCTTCCATACATTAACATTTCCCTTCCATACATTAACATATCTCTTCTATCTTAACAATCATATAGAAGAATTTAATGGTGTTTTTTGCACCACCTAACGAAAAACACCTTACGCCTGCAATTCACTAAAGACAAAATTATATCATAATCGTTAATTTCTAGTTTCAAAACGGTGCATCTTTTTTTCGTTTTTCAACCGTTGAATCAATACTGGATAGGCTGGATTTTTATCTATTGTTATTAAACGAGGTCTGGCAACATGTGAAAAAGCCAAGTTTTTTTCAAGAAGCGTTTGGATTTACACCATACGCTTCAATACCAGCGGACAGCACGTTCCATTTTTCACCCCAAGCTTCAGCCATTTTACTACGGCATAAATTGCCCGTGTATAAAAGATAACCAAGAGCGGAAAATATTCACAGCGTTTAACTTTCCTTTTGATGCCCTCTTGTTACTGCTTCTTCTGATAGTGCCGTAAAAATTTGAAAGGTAACACCGAATTTGTCGGTTCAATGGCGTAGGCTGGCCTAAAATGAATTTTTTGTAGCGGCATCACCACTTGACCTTCTTGCTTTAACAATTCGTAAAACTTATTTGTTTCTTCTATTTTATCGGTTGAAATACAGATATTAACATTGTTCCCGTTTCGATAAGGCATACTGGGTAACGTGTCAGAAACCATTATATTGGTCTCACCGATTTTTAATATTGAGTGTGCCACCAAATCCTTCATATTTTCTGGTAATGGGGCTTTGGGATCTTCCGGTGCATCCCCAAATGTTTGACTAAATAGGAGGTTGGCGTCCAGTGCTTCCTTGTAAAAATCAATGGCTTCCTTTGCATTTCCGTTCATCATCAAAAATGCGTTCAATTGTACAGTCACAGTAATATAACTCCTTTAAATTTTGTGTAGTATAAATGCTCATATCATGGTCAGCTCCAATACTTACCGCTTCGTTTTAACTAGTTTATTTTACTCCCATATAGGATTATTCGTAACGCTTTCCTTTATTCAAGTTGTTTTTTAATCAAATTATAATTTCAAATAATGGATGTGCCTTAATAAAAAATGCCTACTTGAAATTAATTTCCTATACTTCATAGGAATTAAGCTTAAAATTCATTTCAATTTTCGGGAACTACTGACAATGAACAGTACGACACCAAGTCCAGCGGTAATGAGAGCGAGTGTATGCAATCCGCTTGAAGTGACAGCGCCACCAAAGATTAAGCCTAGTAAGCTTGTGGATAATATACTCCCCATTGAACGGAACGTTTGGAATGCCAAGTACTGCGGTAACACTGATAAAAAAGACCAATTCCCTTAGCGTACAGGGAATCGGCCTTTTCTATGTGAAAAATTACTTAGCGTACGAAATTCGCATTTTGTTGATGCTATCCCTCCAAGTGAAATGGACATTTTTGTTTTGAGACGTTATATAATTCACAAATTGATGGACATGTAATTTTAAACTAAGTTATATACTCGACACTCTTCACTAAATAAATTCGTATCATATTTATGTTCTATATAAATTTGGTGCCATACCATAAAGGCTAGTACTGTCCAAATTT
This sequence comes from Bacillus nitratireducens, assembly GCF_036320425.1. Classification (NCBI taxonomy): domain Bacteria; kingdom Bacillati; phylum Bacillota; class Bacilli; order Caryophanales; family Bacillaceae; genus Bacillus; species Bacillus nitratireducens. The sequence continues at coordinate 7,918 of NZ_JAUMJO010000022.1, read as the reverse complement.
TACGACTATAATCACCTTTATCTGCGCAATGTGCCCCCAGTAAGTTTAATACATATTGTTTATCAATTAAATGTTCGGTTTTACTTTCTTTAATAATATTCAGAGCCCAGTCATACATTTCATCTTTTAACCAATGACGGATTGGCACTGGAAAACCGAGTTTCTTACGATCTAGTACATGATTTGGAACAATACCACGTACGGCTTCACGTAAAATAGCCTTTGTAGTTCTATTGGCAATTTTTAATTCTGTTGGAATTTTAGAAGCGACATCAAAGACTTCTTTATCTAGAAATGGAACACGTAATTCTAGTGAGTGAGCTGTAGACATTTTATCCGCTTTTAATAAAATATCTCCACGTAACCATGTGTACATATCAATGTATTGCATTTTACTTACATCATCATAATCCTTAATTTCATTGTACAATGGTTTGGTTACATCCTTATAGTTAACACTTTCATTGTAAGACTTTATTAGCTTAATCTTCTCTTCTTCACGAAAGATCTTTGCATTACCATAATAACGTTCTTCAATTGGTGTACATCCACGCTCTAGAAAGCTTTTCCCTTTAAACCCTTCTTTAAGTACTCCACTTAAAGCTTTTAAAACCGTTCTCCCGGAAGCGGGAATGTATGAGAACATTTTTAAAGAGTTTGGCTCACGATAAATATTATATCCGCCAAATAGCTCGTCTGAACCTTCACCAGACAGAACAACTGTTACATGTTTACGTGCTTCTTTTGCAACAAAGTACAAAGGTACTGCTGCTGGATCTGCTAATGGATCATCCATGTGCCACATGATTTTTGGGAATTCATTCATAAATTCTTGTGGTGTTACCAACACACTATAGTTTTTTACTCCTAATTTCTCAGCAGTTTCTTTCGCTACATCTATTTCACTAAATCCACGGTGCTCAAAACCAACAGAGAATGTTAGGAGATTTGGATTTATTTCTTTTGCAATAGAAGCAATAATAGATGAGTCAATCCCGCCAGATAAGAATGCACCTACTGGAACATCACTGCGCATATGTACTTTTACTGAGTCATATAATACATCACGAATTGCTCGAATGTGTTCCTCTTTTGTGGTATCTGAAGCATTGAAATATGGTTTCCAGTAGCGATAAACCTCTATCTCTTTTCCAATTTCTTTTATGAAATAATGACCAGGTTCAATTTTATTAATATCATTCGTTAATGTTTCTGGTTCTGGTCCGTATTGGTACGTAAAATAATGTTGGAGAGCAGTTGGATTTACACCCTTATCTTGCATTACATGTAAGATACTTTTCTTTTCAGATGCGAAGAAAGTTATATCGTTCTGTTGTGCAATGTAAAGTGGTTTAATTCCAAAATGATCGCGAGCACCAAATAATTTTTTCTCTTGACGGTCCCAAATAACAAAAGTATACATTCCACGAAGATAATTTACACATTCTTCTTTTACTTGGGCATATAACGCAACAATGACTTCCGTATCTGACTGAGTTGAAAAACATGCTCCCTGTTTAATTAACATTTCACGTAATTCTATATAATTATAAATTTCACCATTGAACATAAGTATATAGCGTTCATTTTCATATGCTAGCGGTTGATGTCCCGCATCCAAATCAATAATACTTAACCGTCTAAACCCAAATTGAACATGCTCGTCACGAAAATATCCCTGGTCATCCGGACCACGGTGGTATAACAGATTCGTCATATTTTCAAATTGTATTTTTTCTGTTTCTGAATATCTTTTTGCAGTATTATACAAGCACCCTACATAGCCACACATTTTTTAACCTACTTTCAAATTATCTACTCTCTAAAATTTTTATAGTGTAATCCACTTTCAATAAAAGTCAAAAAATTACGTTCGTCAATTAAAGCTTAACAAATATTTAATGCTTATAAATTAATATTTATCTCATATATAAATTCTAAGAAATTTAGATAAAAAAGACATTATTTTTGATAATCCAAACTAATTTAAACTTTAATTAAATTATATATCTATAACAACATAGGGCAATGTTACTTTTTCTATCATAATCATAGATATGTTCTATAATCCCTCTAATAGTTACCCAAAATCCAATCATTATTTAATTAATTTTCTAATCTGTTCTTTACTTTGTTCAGAAATAGGGAATCCTAATTTTGTAATTTCATTTGTAAGCAACTCAATAAAATTTCTAGTGCCAAACCCAATAAATTTATCTCTACGCAAAATAAGGTTAACTTTCCTACTAATTCTAGGATTTACTATAGGAATTGCTGATAAATCATTATCTACAGTAATATCAAGTAAAGTTTTAGATACAATTGTCACTCCAAATCCATTTCTAACAAGATCAAATAACGATTCGATACTAGAGGTCTCAATAATTGGATACAAGTTTATTTTTTGTGGTAAACATGTATAATTCAATAACTTTCTACATTCATGACTGTCTGGGAACAAGATTAATGGTAATTTATTCAATTCTGAGAATTGTATTTCTTGTTCATTAACTAGTGAATGGTGATTTGATATCACTAAAAATAACTCTTCTGTGTATAATGGTATTTTTACAATTTTGTCATCTTCGAATACGTACTCGGAAGAATCAATTGTAACAGCAAAATTAACCTGATTCTGGTTTATTAATTCTAGTATTTCATCTGAACTTATAATTTTTACTGTTACCTCTGGATAATTTTTATGAAAATCTAATAATAAAGTGGAGACTAAGTCTGTTAGTTCGCCAGGTAAAGTGGCAATTGCAATTTTACCTCCTTTTATCTCCTTTAATTCACTGATTTGTTCTTTTACATTATCTAATGCATTAAAAATATTCTTACATTCGTTGGCTAAAATAGAACCAACGTCAGTTATGGCTATTTTCTTTCCCATGCGGTCAAATAACGGCATACCTATTTCGTCTTCAAGAGCTTTAATTTGATGGCTTAATGTAGGTTGCGTAATACCTAGCTTATCAGCTGCTTTTGTAAAATGAAGTTCTTTATAAAGTGTCATGAAATACTCTAACTGTCTTAATTCCATATAAAAATAATCTCCTTTATTTTTTTAAAATAATTATATTTCTTTGCATATCTTTATTCATATTATAAGAAATCCTAAATTTTTTAATCTTATAATCGCTTCATGCTCTCCCTTTACTGTATTATCTCCTAAATGCTCTATTCCTTCATTTATGAAAAAACGTAATTTTCTCTAATTAAACTTATTAGAGAAAATTACGTTTCTGTTATTTGAGATTCGAAAATAATTTTGCATAGTGGGTATATTTAATGTCCTATAACCTTCCCCTTACAAAAATTCTCCTAAATAATTTTTGTAGAAAATTTCGTTTGCTATATATGATTTATTTCACCTTTCAGCTTGAAAATTTCTATCTATTTAACAATGAGTACCCTTATTTTTCAATTTCTAAAGGGATGTTGTGACTATAAGTTTGACTAGAGCTTCTAATTTGAAATCCTTCAAAGAAATCGATAGTTAAATTATCATCAAGAAAAGCTAAAGAGGCTTTGTTTATATAAAATGATTTCCAGTTTGTTTGAATTTCTTCGAAACCTACATCTGATTTAATTAATTGTATTCTTACAACCCCATCCAATGGACGTCCACAGCCTCCCATTTCATATTGTAGAAATCGAAAATGGCTAGGATATTTAGTCTCTAAACTTTCGAAATGTTTAATAGCAGCTTCTGTAACAGTAATATTAATTTGCATATTATTTTCCCGCCTTTTCTATTTTGGATTGAAAGTAGAATAATTCACGAATTCCCAATTATAAGATTCATAACAAGGTGCTTCAAGTACTTCAATTATTTGAAATTGTACTAAACGTTGCGCACTAGGGAACTTTGAGAGATTACCTTTACCAATATTCAGAATGGTATGAATATAATAAAAATAGTATACGGTCTTATAAAATAAATTCAGCTATTCATTCGATTCTATATTAATTTCACTTTTCAGCTTAAAGATTTCTATCTATTTAACAATGAGTACCCTTATTTTTCAATTTCTAAAGGGATGTTGTGACTATAAGTTTGACTAGAGCTTCTAATTTGAAATCCTTCAAAGAAATCAATAGTTAAATTATCATCAAGAAAAGCTAAAGAGGCTTTGTTTATATAAAATGATTTCCAGTTTGTTTGAATTTCTTCGAAACCTACATCTGATTTAATTAATTGTATTCTTACAACCCCATCCAATGGACGTCCACAGCCTCCCATTTCATATTGTAGAAATCGAAAATGGTTAGGATATTTAGTCTCTAAACTTTCGAAATGTTTAATAGCAGCTTCTGTAACAGTAATATTAATTTGCATATTATTTTCCCGCCTTTTCTATTTTGGATTGAAAGTAGAATAATTCACGAATTCCCAATTATAAGATTCATAACAAGGTGCTTCAAGTACTTCAATTATTTGAAATTGTACTAAACGTTGCGCACCAGGAAACTTTGAGAGATTATCTTTATCAATGTTCCAAATGATACTTGCTTCTCCTGTAATTTGTAATGTATCCCCAGTATTAAAATCAAAAAACAGTAACCCAACATTTGGATTTTGAACAATATTTCCTAAAGTATTGAACAACATGTTTCCTGAGTAATCTGGAAATATAATTGTTTTTTCATTAATGACATGAACAAATCCTGGCATCCCCCCCCTATGGGAAATGTCCATCTTTCCCTCCGAACTTGCACTTGCAATAATAAAAGTATCGGATTCACTAATCCAATTCTGTTGCTTTTTATTTAAAGTGTTGTGCGGATGAATTTTTTTATTTACAATTCCTTCAACAGCTTTATATTTGAATCTTCTCGCCTGTATATATTTAGGACAATTACCGAATACCTGTTCAATTTTGATTTCAAAGTTTCTATCTGGATAAATCATCGAAACTTTACCATTTATTCGTACTCTTATTCTAGAAGCAAAGTCAATTACTAAAATTCCTACTTCCTTGTGTTGTAAAATATTTAAAAATAAAGGATCACCTTCATTTATTTTTGTATTGATTTTAACTATGTCGGCTTCGATAGCTTGTATGATACCAGGGTTTCCTGCTAAAAATGAACTCCAAACTCTCCCCCTTTGATCCATGGAAGATATCACGAATGAATTCTGTCCATTTAGAAAATTCATGAATTTTTTCGGCATTGTCTGTTGAATCATTGTACTTGCAGTGTTTGCAATCTTTTGTACACCTAGTAAATCGTGTACAGTACGCTCTCCAGAATGAAAAACTTCCATATATTATTCCTCCAATCTACTTTCCAATAGCGGACTAGCTAAAATACATTCAAATACTTGGATGAAGTCAAAAAACATCGGTTTCCTTAAAAAACGAAAAGCAAACATTGATAATATAATCTTTGCCATCAACAAGCTTTCATTACTTTTTATTAATATACATAGAAGAATGAAAGCCATTCACTACAAGAAAATAACTTCATTTCACACTAGTCCTCTTTTGCAAAAGCATAATGGATTCAAAGGATTACCTTTAAGTTCTAACCTAAACATATACAGATATCCTTACGTTTAAAATCACGCTTTACAAGATACTTTATATACCCCTTATCGTGAAATTTTTATCTATTAAAGATACTTATCATTTCGTATTGCTATCTTGTAACGCAACTTCATTTTAACTCTCAGTTATCCATTAATCAATTCTATAGTTTCTATAGTTAACATAGATGACATCTATTATCTTGATTGCATAAAATATTTATATAAAGAGGAAATTAAATTCGTGAAATAGGAGACGCCCAAGGTCTTTAAGTAAAAAGTAGTTATTTGAGTTTGTTTCTTGATGATTTATTGAAATCTTAATTATAGAGGAAACATAAAGGGATACCGCACATCTCCATCAACTTAAGAAATTGCTTGTTCTCCAAAACGGAAGAAATGAGCCGAACTCTCATAAATAACTGTAAAAAGTTAAAAATTTTCGTTATAGGGGTATCACAAGATCTTAGCTTGATGGGCATGTGGTGGGACCCTATTATAGATGTTTTCTATGAAAACGATAGAAATGATTGCATTGATAAATAATAGATGATTTATATAATTAAGTTAAGCTCATGAGCTAGCAATAAAATTAGACAATATCAATTATTTATAGGAGGCAATTTGTATGCAAAAAACAGTTGCAGGTATCGTAATTCCAGATAGTAAAATAGCAGTAGAGGCGCAAGAAATCCTTCGTGAATATGGTAACGATTTACTTTGGAATCATTCAAATCGTGTTTACTTATTTGGTGCTCTTCAAGGGGAAAAAGCTGGTCTTAAATATGATGAAGAGCTATTATATGTTAGCGCTCTATTCCATGACCTTGGGCTTACAAAGAAATTTAGTAGTCCAGACAAACGTTTTGAAGTAGATGGTGCAAATGCTGCACGTAGTTTCCTTCAACAACATGGTATGGATAATGAGTCAATTAGACTGGTTTGGGATTCGATCGCACTTCACACAACGATTGGAATTGCTGAATATAAAGAACCCCAGGTTTCATTAATTTATTCTGGAGTAGGATACGATGTTATGGGGGATGGATATGACGAAATTTCAGAGGAAATTCGTGAGCAAGTTGTATCTGCTTTCCCTCGAGATAATTTTAAACAAAAAATCCTTCCTGCTTTCCTCGAAGGTTTCGCTCATAAACCTGAAACTACATTTGGAAACATTAAAGCAGATGTTTGCTCGTTGCTTCTTCCAGGCTTTAAACGCACAAATTTCTGTGATTGCGTTTTACATTCACCTTGGAAAGAATAGTCATTAAACTTATGGAATAGCACAAAAAGGAAACATCTGTAAAATAACTCGATTACGATTTCGCTTCCTTTTTATATAAAAATTAGAACGAACTAATTAATTTCTAATTTAATGTAGCTAAATATTAGCCATAGAGATAAAAAGCTTGCCATTTTCATTAATGGCAAGCTTTTTTAAACAAATAATATCTAATAATTCCAAAAAACAGAAGGACCAATTAGGGGTCACCATACATGCCCATCAACCTAAGATTTTGAAGTATCCCCAAAATGAAAATTTCATCCTTTCATAGTTGTCCATAGAAATTCAGTTCATTTTTTTCGTTTTGAGGAAGAATGTATTTCTTAACTTGATAACGATGTGGTGTTACTCCATTTTAGAAATATTATTAGATGACACAATATAAAATCATACAGTAAAAGGAGCAATACTCTATGTTAAAACTTGTACATAACGAGACCCAACCTACATTCTTTGAGCAGTTTTTCTTTGAAAATCCTGTTCAACATGATGTTTTTATAATTGAAGCTAACAAAAAACATTTCTTTTTCGAATACGACGCTGTGATTGATATGATCAAAAAATCAAACACAAAACAACAAGAATACGTTAAAAGAAAGCTGCAAATTTATCACTATTTAAGCCAGGACTTAAGAACTTATTTACAAGAAATCGCAACAGATTACATAAGAAGAATTTTCGGAGAGAACAAAAAAATGGAATGCAAGGTCGTAGCCTCACACTCCATCCAACACATGAACTATAGAAGAAACTTATCCAAAGTGGAAAAATGGAGAACTAACGGGAGTTAAGTTCATGGAGCTATTAGAACTAAAGAAAAATACTTTTTATAAAATAGTGAAAGAATATGGAGAAAACAAAGTGACAACTAACTTATAACGAGTTGAAGCCGAAAGTTTCTTAAAGTAGAAAATTCGGCTTCTTTTATATCGAAATTTGCTTAGCGTATATTTTCGTTAAAATGTGGGTGGTACCCCATCGCCATCAAGCTAAGAGTGCCAAGAAAGTATATGCAAGTGTGCTTCTTTGGAATTTCTACGACTCTATTAAAGTTGTGCATAACAAATAAACCTATCAATTAGGTGTTTAAAAAAACA
>NZ_JAUMJO010000021.1:17355-24469 GCF_036320425.1 Bacillus nitratireducens | reverse complement strand
CATACCAGATGGCACTCGCGCCTATGTTACAAACCAAGCTAGTAATACTGTTTCTGTCATCAATACTGCTACAAATACGGTTATTGATACGGTCCCAGTAGGTGTTGCTCCAACTGGTATAACAACCGGATTTATTTGTGAATAATATAAAAGGGACAGAGAGACACTAATCACGTTTCTCTGTTCTTTTATTATTTTCATAAAACAAACAAATGTTTACATAGACAAAACATAGATTTTATATAGACATGTACAATCGTTGTTCATGTTTTTTTAATTGAAACATACAAATAAAATGGTGGTAAGTAATTATCTTTGTCATTGAATAATTTTTATTCCGGCACCTTAGGGTGTCTTTTCTTTATATATTGGGGTAGCACCATATTACCATCAAGCTAACAAAATCGAGACACCCCCAAAACGATAAAAATAAACTTCGGTGCTATAAAAACACAAAATTTCCACTTTGAGGGTACTTTAAAATCTTAGCTTGATGGGCATATAAGGTGACCCCTATAAGAGTTTTTTTGAATCTATAAAAAATTGGTGGTTCTGGGCAACAAAAAACATTGCCATGGTTAGAAAATTATTGGGTTTGCCACTTTTGGACTAATGTTTAAATCGTTGCGAACTAACCATAAATGAAGAAAATAAGAAAACGAAAAAAGTGATACTATGACCATGCATCACTTTTTTCTTATGAATATGGCCAATCTCTCTTGTTACTAATGAATGATTCTTCCATTCTTTCTATCTAGCCCACTCTTGTTTCATGACTTTTACATACAGCTTTTCAAATTCCTTAATAGACGAGCAGTAAACACTTAGCGTTTTAATATATGTAATAAGGGAACGATTCTTTCTTTTTGGGGCCATTCAAAAAACAGATAGAATTCAAAGAACATATTGTATTCTATCTGTTTTTTATTTTTTCACATAAAGAACATTGAGCTGCTTATACTCTTATCAGTCAGATGGTTTACTAAAACATCATCATAACAGAAATAAAAACTATTTTATATTTTACTAATATACAAATACTTTTGATGAGTTTTCCTCTAACAAACTAGAATTATAATTAGGTGCTAGTACGATGTTTGTATATGTTCCTGTACCCGAAAGGTATTTGTACCTATGTTTTAACCCCAATGGAATAAAAACAGTTGCTGGACTTTCAATTATTTGCAATTCTCCTTCAACTTCCACTTCACATATGAGACCTGTACCATCTCTTCTATTCCCCCAAAAAATAAAGGCACTATCACAATGATGTGCATGAGTATCTACATGTCCTTCTAAGTTCTCATCCATATGGGCGTCGTAAAATACACGCTGTATTACATAAAATGAAGCACGTTCATCAGTTCTATAATCCATCTGTACCCAACGCTCTCCTGGACCATCACGATGATATAAAAGCTCAGATGCTCCTTTTACAAATGGTTTACTAACTCGGAGAGACTTTGAAAGCCGAGGCCCTTTTCTTTCTATTTGTTTTTGTTGTATGTTCCTTACTCTTCCTATCATTTCAGGTTGAATGCCCTCGTATGCTGAGTAATTCTGCTGAACAGCTTTTATATGATAGGATGCAGTATGAGTAAATATATTCTTTCCAATAATCGGTCTCCAATGATCTACTTGACAGCCAGTAGCTAATTGGAGAGATTGCGTTAATTCAGGAATCATCTGTAGTTTAAAGCACTGTAGATTACGCTTTTGAGATAAAAATACTGATAAATTTAGCAAATCAACAATCCCAGCACGTTCACCTATTCCGCACAATGTAGCATCAATGACAGATGCTCCTGAATCGATTGCAGCAAGAGCATTTGCCATGGCTAATCCTAAATCATTATGAAGATGAACTTCAATCTCACAAGGGAATGTCTCAACAGATTTCTTCACGATTGTCGCACACTGACCTGGCTCCCATATTCCTACAGTGTCTGCTAAACTGATTCGATCTGCTCCAGCTATATGTGCAATATTTCCAATGTAGGCGATATCTTCCCATTCCGTCCGTGAAGCATCTTCAATAGTAAAACGGATTTTCATTCCTAAAGATTTTGCTTCTTCAATAGCATGTTTCACCTGATTAATAACATAATCTTTTGATCGATTGGTATACTTTGTTTGTAAAGAAATAGGATTAATAGACGCCCAGATTCCTATCCAATCGGCACCAGCACGATAAGCCGCATGAACTTCTTCTTTTTTCGCCCGAGCATGCATAAGTATTTCGGCGTGCTTTGCAGATGCTGCAACTTCTCGGCAAATCTCTTCTTCTTCTTCAGAGATGCCAGGGTGTCCAACTTCAATAAGCCTTATTCCAAAATCCTCTAACATGTGAAGTAATGTAATTTTATCTTCCTTGGAGAAACGAATACCACATTGTTGTTCTCCTTCACGCAAGGTAGCATCTAATATTGTTAAACCCTTTTTCATTCCTGTTTGCCTTCTTTCGCTTCTATAAAGTTTAATGTTTGTTCGAATAGGGTATTACGATTCTTTTCATAAACAGCCCAGTGTGTTGCATCAGGGATTACTACTTCCTTTTTTTGCTTTGTACTTGTTAATTTTGACATCATATTTCGGTCTGCAAATATGTCATCTTCCCCGTAAATGACAAGTAATGGAGTGGTAATCTTAGATACATCATATAGGGGCTGATTTTTCCAAATATAAAATAAATCTTCAAGTGGACCAACTGGTCGACGAATCGTTTGATTATTTTTCTTACTCATAGGATCTGAATCAATAAAAACTTGTTTTACAGCATCCATTGCTTCGTTTGTAACAATTTTTTTATTTTCCATCATCATATTCCAATGATGCATTCCTTTATCAAAGTCCACCATTTGATAAGCTGGTGCTTCAGGATTAAACTGATTAGGTTGTAGTGGGTTTTCGAAAGGCTGTGTCATCATAGGAAGTGTGAACCCGTGCATATACCCATATAAAATAAGTTTATTAATATCTTGAGGATGGGATATTGCATAATTTCCAGCCACAACACCTCCATATGACCACCCAACAATATGAATTTTTTTGACGTTTCTCTTCTTTTTAATCCAATTTACAATTGTTTCTAGATCCTTAGTTGCATCATTCAAATGAATAACCGGACGGTTATGGGCAGGAGGATCTGACATTTCTTTAGGGCGAGAAGAACGACCAAACCCTCTGAAATCCATAGCCCAAGTATCATACCCTTTTCTGGCATACTCATCCATCCATGAAAATTTTGGTACATCAAATGCTTGAGCTGTAGGTACACTAAATGGTTCTAAAAATAAGATAATTTCATCAGATGTATACTGTTTTTTATTATTTAAGTTTTTATGAAGTAAAAATAAATTTTCTTCACCTTGCTGAATTTCTAATTCTTGTTTTGCCACTTTAGAAGTTTGATCATTTTGAGAAGTTTCTTTGATATTAGAACAACTAGACATAAGTATTATCAAAAAAATCCCTACTAAACTAATATGTGTCGATTTTATCTTCATTTAGAATATTCCTTTCATTTCATAGAAATGATAGCTATGATTCCAGCCGCAATAATTAATCCAGCTGGTAACCCTTTTGTAAATAGTACGGCAATAAGAGTACCTATTAAGACACCTAACAATATCGTAGGATTCATAGGTAGAACTCCTACACCTTTTCCTCCTATGTATGACACAGTAAAACCTGCTAGAATGGATCCTAATCCGATAGGAGAGGTAATTAATTTTATAACGTTTTCATTTGTAATCTTTCCAGATGTAATTGGTACTAAAAGGAATAGCATCAGAAAGAAAATACCAATTGGAAAAGAATATTGTTGAATAAGGTGTAATAAAGTTTTTTGTCCAACAGCAAGTAAAACTCCTAATAAACAAGCCGCACCAGCTAGCGCATAATCCTTAACAAGTAGAGCGAGTGTAACAATAATCCCCAGTAACAAAAAAGGAAGCATATTCTCTTACCTCATCTATAATGTTGTATAATCCCAACTATCATTTTCAGGTACAGACACATGTACCATATTTTGATTTGCAAGGTTAATTTGTATTAAATTTGGACTTATTACAGGTTTTAAGTCTTCTCGATTTATTATAAATTTAAATGCTTCAAAGCTTGCTAGAATCCCTACGATATTCGCAACGGGAGACAGTACAGCCCATGGACGATCTTCTTGTACATAATTATTTGCCCATTTCTCATCCGCACCATGCTTGATGGAATGAAGAGCACGTCCATCTTTTAATTTATGAATTTTATTTTGCATTTCCGGTGTTATCTCTTGTTGATAAGACGGGTATCCTAACGCGATTTCATAAGGCGTAGAATCAGGAGTTAAAGACATGACGCCACCTCTAAAGGGAGGTGTGACTGCAATCCAAATAGAAGGAATCCCTAATTTTTGAGCTGTACGATGGATAATTACTCTCGCTACTAAATTATCAGTTGCATCTATAATGACATCTGTATTCGTTAGAAGTTCTAATGCATTGTCCTCGGTAACAAATTCTTTCGTTATCTCTATTTGTAATAATGGATTAATGTCTTGCAAAATTTCTAAAGCGACCTCTGCCTTTCGCTGTCCTAATTTACTGGTGGAACTTAGCATTTGTCGATTGATATTACTTGCTTCAAATACATCTTGATCAATAACATGTAAAGAACCCACACCCATTCGCGCCAATTGGATAAGTGTAATTCCTCCTACGCCCCCTGCTCCAACTACAGTAACTCGAGAATTTTTTAATTTCACCTGCTCCTCTACAGAGATAACACCAATATTTCGCGTAAAACTTTCTTCATATATATTCTGCATATCATTATTTTTTGTTAACAAATTGTATTCCTCCTTACAATGTTTTATAATCCCATCCACCTTTTGGGGCTTCTTTTACTTGAACCGGGGTATGACTATCTAAATCCATTAAAATGCCTTTAGGCGCTCTAGCTAGAGGTTCACGACCAGTTAAAACTTGTATTGCTTCATGAAAACTAAATAGTGACAATAGATGAGCACGCATCGGCGTGATAATCCAGCCTACTTTTCCATTACAAAAATCTTGCGCCCACTCTTTTGGTGCGCCTTTCTCCACAGAATACCAAGCTCGACTTTTCTTTATATCAGCAATCTGTTGTCTTAATTCTTGATCTGTTAATTTGGACCCGACACTTGAGATATTTAATGCTTCTTCATAAGAAACTCCGGTTGGAAAAAATGTAGAAACAAATCCTCGTGTTGGGGGGCTACCCGACATCCCCACACTTGGTATACCTAATTCTCTAGCTGTTCTATGTATAATAACTCTTGAAGGCATATCATCTACGGCTTCTACTACAATATCATGCTCTTTTATTAGCTCGATTACATTATCTTCATCTACTCTTGTTTGTATAAAGTTTGTTGATATATAGGGATGTATATCTTTTACAACCCGTTCTGCAACTTTTGCTTTTGGTTCACCTATAACACTGGAAAGCGCTAACATTTGTCTGTTAATATTAGAAACTTCAAATTCATCGGGATCAACACCGGTAATATGCCCTATTCCCATTCGCGAAAACAGAATTGCTTCATATCCACCTACTCCCCCTAGTCCAAAAATAATGACCTTCTTATTTCGAAGACATTCTTGTTCCTGTTCAGAATACACACCAATATTCTTCTTAACCATTTCCCAATAATATGAATCCATATCCATTTTGAAGTCTCCTTTATATGTAGTAACCATTTCAAAAAATAATTCCTGTATATAAAAATAGCCTAGAAGTATGTCGTTTTTGTGTGCTATTTGTAAAAAAAATAAAAAACTTTCAATTCTAATTTTTCCAACAAATAAATATATCGCCATTTATTAAAACAGTAATGATTTCTCCTTATCTTTAGGTGAATTATAGCCTCAAAAATAAGTGTTTTTCCATGAAAAACAACGATAATTTCCTTCCATACCTAAAGATGGACTAAAGTCTTTCATGTGCTTTTCCTTATCGTAAAACCTGTGATAACACAAGATTTTGAAAACAAAAGGCCGCAAAGCGTTTTAGAAAGCGCTCTACGGCCTTTTGATTTTTTATTCTACCTAAATTTATTTCCCCTATTATTTCTACTAAGTCACTTACTATTAAGATAATCCCTAGTTGTTAATATTTTCCCTTTGAAATCACTTGGCTTAGATATATATAATCTCTAGACCTTAGCTGATTGTATCAATATATCCAAGTTTGATAGATTTCTTGCAACAAAACCAGTTTTTTATCTCATTCGTTGACGAGCAAATACAAATGCACCTATAGCCATCAACAACATACCTCCAATATATGAAATCATATCCATTGATGTTCCGCCTGTTTTAGGAAGCCACACTGATGTCTTATCATTTTCTTGAGTAGGTGGAACTTTTGAATCTGTACTTGGATCTTTTGGATCTGTACTTGGATCTTTTGGATCTGTACTTGGATCTTTTGGATCTGTACTTGGATCTTTTGGATTTACATTTGGTTCGTCCTTGATTTTTGTATTTGTGATGTCATAACCATTTACTTCGGATTTGTATCCCGTTACTGGTTGTTCTTTCACTTCATACTTGTACGCTACTCCGTTTGCATCATATACTTGTAGTTTTTCAAACGTGTACTTCCAGTTTGTTGTCACGCTTACTTCTTTCGTTTCAATAACTTTTCCATTTTGTAATAAGTCTACTTTGATGGATACTGGACGATCTATTGCGTTGTTATCATCCCAGACTTTCTTACCACTGATTTCTGTTGCTTCCGTATTTTTGTAAGTGTTCGTAATTGTTGTTCCTTCTACTTTTGTTTCATAGTCTTTCACTTTTACTTCACTTACTGTGTATTTGTACTCATTTCCTTGTCCATCATACTTTGGTAGATCTTTGAAGCTGAAATTCCAGTTGCCTTCTTTATCAGCTTTCACTTCTTGCTTGTTAAACTCTGTTCCATTTTGAAGCAATTGAACTGTGATACTTTCTGGACGTGTGTTGAACTTGTTGTTGTAGTCTTCCCAGACTTTTTTACCACTTAGTTCTGTTTTGTCCGTATTCTTGTAAGTGTTCGTAATCGTTGTTCCTTCTACTTTTGTTTCATAGTCTTTCAC
>NZ_JAUMJO010000021.1:0-17258 GCF_036320425.1 Bacillus nitratireducens | reverse complement strand
GACTTTTTTACCACTTAGTTCTGTTTTGTCCGTATTCTTGTAAGTGTTCGTAATCGTTGTTCCTTCTACTTTTGTTTCATAGTCTTTCACTTTTACTTCACTTACTGTGTACTTGAACTCATTTCCTTGTTCATCGTACTTTGGTAGGTCTTTGAAGCTGAAATTCCAGTTGCCTTCTTTATCAGCTTTCACTTCTTCTGTTTTGAACTCTTTACCATTTTGAAGCAATTGAACTGTGATGCTTTCTGGGCGTGTGTTGAACTTGTTGTTGTAGTCTTCCCAGACTTTTTTACCACTTAGTTCTGTTTTGTCCGTATTCTTGTAAGTGTTCGTAATCGTTGTTCCTTCTACTTTTGTTTCATAGTCTTTCACTTTTACTTCACTTACTGTGTACTTGAACTCATTTCCTTGTTCATCGTACTTTGGTAGGTCTTTGAAGCTGAAATTCCAGTTGCCTTCTTTATCAGCTTTCACTTCTTCTGTTTTGAACTCTTTACCATTTTGAAGCAATTGAACTGTGATGCTTTCTGGGCGTTTACCAAACTTGTTGTTGTTGTCATTCCACATCTTCGTTCCTGAAACAGATGTAGTTTTCACTTTATTTGGAATATCTAGTTCGACTCCATTTTCATCATCTGATTTTATTTCAAACTCTACTTTTTTCTGAGGATCGAAATCAATATAGTCTGGAGCTGAAACCTCTTGTACATAATATTTACCTGGTGATAATTGAGGAGTTTCAACTATCCCTTTTTCATTTGTTTTATATTCGCCCCCAACTTGTTCACCAGACTCTTTATACAACTTAAACGAAACATTCGGGATTACTTTTTCTTTATTTCCTTCAATATGTTTAACAATTTTCAGCTTTCCTTTTGGAACCTTGTTACCGGTAGCACCACCGCCAGCTTCCATATTTTCGACTGGGTAACTGCCCGATTCATTAACTGGCTCTTTGTTCCAAACTTGGTAATCAATCGTATAATCATTCTTAAAAAACTCTTGCTTCTTTCCGGCTTCCGTTATAGTAGATGTATAACCAATCGAAAAGGCGGCAAGACGTGCTTTATCCTTATTAAGCACAACTTTAAATGATCTGTCACCAGTAAAGGTAATCGTTCCGTAACCTTGCTTTTCAAACTCTTGTAGCGTTAAATATCGATTACCTAGATAATTATCTACACTTATATAGAAACTATCCTTATTAAGTGTTTGACCTTCCTGTAAATTATCAGTCACAACAATATCACGACTTAACTCTTCTTTATTTAAATTTATATTCAAGAACCAACGTACTTCATTGTCCTTACCTGAGTTCATATCACCAGTTTTATAAAAAAACGGTTGCTTTCCAGGATCTGTGCCACCACCACTACTTGGACCGGTAATTGTTACAGACTGCTTATCTACAGTTGTACCGAAATTGGTTTCAATCTCTTTCTTTTGATCCGTTCCTACATTAGTAGCTTCCACGAAAAAGTTTAAATACCCTTGGATATTTTCATAGTTACTCACTTTATCATTAAATGTACATACCACAGTACCTGCTGTAACTTTACAAGTACCATAGTCATCTAATGGAAACTCTCTATCTAATCCTTTTAATTCTGGAGGCAGTGTTAATGTTAGTGTGTCTCCAGGCTTCAGACTAAGTCCATCTTTTTCACTGAAGTTTACAGTTACTTTAGTCCGTTCTGTGGTACTTAGATTTGTTTTACCAATCTGAAAACTATCCACAAGTCCTGCTGTATTTAATTCTTGCGCCTTAGCGATTGTTGGTATTAAACTTTGGGTCATAACAACCATAAAAATTAAAAAAGTTGAAAGCCATTTTTTAAAATTAATATTCATGTTTCCTCCTATTATCATTATGAAATTTTTACTCCTCGTTACAACATTCGAATAAACCTATACCCACCTCCTTAAAAATATTGCAACAATTTTTTTATATAAGCTTCTTTTTAAAAATAGAAATATTTAAAAAAAGTTTTTCCTTACCTTGTAATTAATAATATTCTAGATTATTAATTCAATATATTGAGTTAGTTAATTTTATATAATTGTATAGACAACTTCTCCCCTAAAAGAGATAACACCTCTCTAATTAATTAGAGAGGTGTTATTAGCCTATTTCTAACTATTCTAATATAAAACCAATGATATAAACTAGTTATAGTAGCAAGGGGCCTAATATTATTTATCCCTAAATTTCACATGAAGTTTTTCCAACTTCATCATTTTGATTCAACCATTTATTCTACGCTATTATAATATTATTCATTTGTAACAGTTACCAAACCGAACCGTTCGGTCCGTTTTTGTTTTTAAAATTCTTTAGTTTTACATCGCTTATAGAATTGGTTCTTATATCTCCTTTAGCTGTTTTCTCTAATGATTAACAGTTACAATCAAATCTTTTTCAATTCCATCCTTTTGATTCTATCATTTATTCTACACTATCACAACACCATTCCAACATTATTCCAACATTATTCCAACATGTTTCATTAAAATACATTTGAATTAACTATGGCTACCAATAGATACTCAGCATATAAAAGGTTATACATACATTAAAAAATTTCTTTCCACTATAATTACTTATGAAGGCTTAAATAATTTAAATTATAATGATCACAATTACACAAACAGGCCGAATAATCCGGGTATAATCATATATTCCCCTTTGTTTCTAAGTACTTTTTTATTAAACTATAAAATAATATGATTGGCATAAATATACATACCATATTATATATGAGTATCCAATGCAGAAACAAATATATTTACAAACTTATCACTTGCTTTAAATAAATATGTATATAATAATATGTAAGTAACATTTGATTCTTGTAGTATGAGTGAAACAAAAAACTTATGACTTACTTTACATTTATCACTTTAGAGTAAACTTATATAACAACAAATAATGTAAAAAATCTATTTTTAAGAGTATAGAAAAAATCCAGGATATAAAAGATTGATAATTCTGAATTTTAATTTTGAGAGGGACATTAATTATTATGGCTAAGGTAGATAAGATAAAAGAAAAAATAATTGAAAAATCTTTATATCTATTTAATACGCAAGGGATTTCCCGTACATCAATTCAAGATATAATGGATGCTACTTCTCTGCCTAAAGGTGCTATTTATCGCCGATTTAAAAGTAAAGAAGAAATTGCATTGGCTGCATTTCATAAAGGTGGAGAGATCATATGGAGACATTTTTATGAAGCTATAGAAAATAAAGAGAAAGTCATTGATAAAATCATTGCCATTTTCCTTGTATACCAAGATGCAGCCAACAACCCTCCAATACCTGGTGGGTGTCCTTTACTTAATCTTGCAATTGAAAGTACAGATGTCTTTCCTGAGTTACATAAGGCAGCAGCAAAGGGATATGATAATACAGTAATACTAATGGAGTCTCTTATTAGAGATGGAATAGAAAAAAGGGAATTTACTGATGATATAGATGTTTTATCACTTGCTTCTTTTCTTTCTTCTTCTATGCAGGGAGCTATTATGGCTAGTCGAGTATCAAAAAATAATATACACCATCATTATTTTCTAGAACAAATAAGACAACTTCTTAATTCATATTCAAAGTAAAAAGAGACACAACATATATATTTTAAAAAACACATTTAAAAATAAACCAGCTACAAGCATAGCTTTCTTGCAGCTGGTTTATTTTATGTTTATTTCATACTTTACTGATCCTCTAATTTATTCAATTATACCTTTCGTTCAGCACCTTTATATTCAATTCACCTTTGGTTCTGACTATTTTATTATTCTGTTCTTTCCCCTAAAATTCCAATATCCCCATAACTTCCTTCGTAAATAGTTTAAAATCGGTTAAATGCTTTTCAATAATTTGACGAACAATATCTAAATTTACACTTTGATAATCATGAACAGCAATATTACGAAATCCAACCATCGCCTTTAACTTATTTGCTAGCTCTGCGCTAATTAATCCTGCTGTAACCAATAAATCAAAAGCCTCTCGACTAGATTGAGGTAGTCCTAGTTTTTTCCCAGCAACAATATGCATTGCTAAATCAATACTCGCTTCACAAGCTCTTTGTATATTCAATATTATTGAATCTTGCTTTGTAAAATCCTCTAAATTTTCAGGGTCATTTCCATACACATCTTGGATTCTTTTTATACAACGCTCTATTGTAGAAATTTTATTTAAAATAACCTCATTCTTCATATATAGAACCTCTTTTCTTTATATCATCAAATACTATCTGGCGCTCCTCATTCAATTTTGAATACATTTTTAAGGTTTTCATTTCAAAAACAACCTTACGTTCTTCATCCGAACAAAATATCGTCTTTCCTGTATGTATAATCTGAGCTTGAAAAACTGTAGAAGCTTCCGATAAATCAACTAAATCAACATCTTTATGAACAATGTTAGCTAACTCCTGTGCTAATAAAAAACGTTCATAGTTCCCTAAAGTTGTGTCACTTAAATAAGCTATATCAATATCACTATCTTCTCGTTCTCTGTTCTCAGCCGTTGATCCAAACACAATTATCCAATAGGGATTCACCGTCTCTTGTAATTTTTCTATAATAGCTGTTATCATGCTTTGAAAAATCATTTAATTAATCCCCCTTAGTATACTTGAATTTTATTATAGCATAACCATTCCAAAATCCTTTAAACTACTACAAATACCTAAACAAAATTAAGGCTTTTTTTATTTAACTAAATTAAATAAAACTAGTGAATAAATACACTTAAACAAACGGGGCAGGATAGTTTAATAAGAAATTCAAAAATAATCCAACTTTATTTTATAGTTTTCTTTTTAAGTAGGTTAATTTTGAACAATAAGAAGGGCTCTTATTTACAAATGTATAAAATAAAGAAGCACTCAAAATGAGTACTTCTTTATTTTTAAACTTGTACTTGTTGTACTTGTAAAACTTTTAAAGTAAGATCTAGTACAATTTTTTCACGAAGAGTATCAAATGGCTCGTTTAATTCTGTTGGACAAGGGGAAAAGTCTAATTCGAAAAATTGAGCACTGACTAATTCGCAATATGGTTGTTCGTTATAAAAAACTGTATTTTCGAAGAAGTATTTGTCTAAACGTGGTAAATCACCATTTTTAGGATTAATAAAGTGAGAAGTAGTATCTGAGGAAGCAGCTACTATAGCTTGTGATAGAAAATCACCTGCTGTTAAATCAGCAAAACCAGAAAATGGAACATTAGCAATGCGGTCATATAGAACTCCATTACACTCGTCATTTGCATATTCAATATTTTTACGAATATATCCTTGTACAAATAATTTCGCTCTTGTAACTCGGCGGTAATTTGTACCTTCTACTGGAGTGAATGCTACAGGAACTAACTTACATTGTGTTAAAAATGCATTTTTTAACACACGTTTAATCTCAGTTGCCGGAGGATCTAATGAAATATCAGATTCTACAACAATTTGAATTGTTCTTTCTGCTAATACAACTGGTATTTTTACAATTGGTGCTCCTGGAGTAAGAATTGGTGTTGCTGCTGCATCACTTAATGGTGTTTGAGTTTGTCCGTCTACCTGACAAGGTACATTAATTGGACATTGTTCGCTCATATTATCTAATCTCCTTTTTGAAATTACTTTAGATTTTTAAAACTATTCAATGTTAATATATTCGTTTTTTTCATTTGTGTATGAGCATGTATACTAGTTTTTTAAATTTATTTATCGAAATTTATTGATGAACTACAGACAATAATCTATGATTATCAGTATTTTATTAATAGGAGATGCTCTTATGAGGTATATTCCTCTATTAGATTTCGTTATCCGTATATAAAATAAAAATAAATTTTGTGCTAATAAGATTTATAAAAAGAAATATCTGAGTTTTTTATTTTGGAGTCTTTCGATTTCTTTTATGATGAAATCAAAGGTTCTGGTGCAAAAATAAAATAAAAGAGAATAAATCGCATATATTTCTAACGGAATCGTATCTTATGCTACCAGTCCAAACAATTGATGGATGAATTTTTTCTGGTTTTGGATAGACTGGTCCCGTAAATCAATCTGTTCTTTTTTAATCATATGCATAGCTTCTACTCCAGAAAGAATGGATGTAGCTGTGTCAAAACATTTGAGCCCTAGCATAGAACGGATTCGCTTCTTTATAAAGCGATAATCTTGTTCTACTATGTTATTCAAGTACTTTTGTTGTCTAGGTTGCATACCATCAGGTATGCTTTTTTCTTTTTTCAACTGTTCAATTGCTATAGGATAAGCCTTGTTCTTATCGACTGTTATAACACGTGGCTTTGAAACATGAAAAGACCGCAAAGCTTTCTTGAAAAAGCGCTTTGCAGCCTTTTGGTCTCTTGTTTTGTTTAGGAAAAAATCAATTGTGTTTCCTTTCGAATCAACAGCACGATACAGGTACATCCATTGATCTTTTACTTTGATATATGTTTCATCGACTCTCCAAGAGTCATTTGTTTGTTTGAGGTGAAGTCGGATTCGTTTGTCCAATTCAGGACCATACTGGTGTACCCAACGCATAATCGTTGTATGAGAAATGGATAAACCCCGTTCTTCTAGCATTTCCACCAAATCACGAAAACTGAGGTTGTACCGTAGGTACCATCTTACCGTTAACAAAATAATATCAGGCTGATAATGCCTCCATTTGAATACATTTTCCTTTTTCATACCAATCACGCACCCTTTCTAAAGTAATAGTAACAGTATGTCCAAGATTTATAGATTCATTGCAGTTGTCCCTAAGTTTTTGCACCAGAACCTAAAACAGCATATGATACAACTTTAAGATCCGGTCGCCCTTGGAAAATACCTGATATAGATGCAGAATAAAAATGGAGGAGATACACTATGGCAATCCATATAACAATGAATAAAGAATTTGAAGACGAGGAAATAATTGTATATCAATATTATCCATCTGAATCACCAGAAAAAGTTGGGAAAATGTATTTTCATAAAAAAGAGGAAATGTTTTATGATTTAGAACCTGTTCCAGAAGAATCAATCGGAACAAGAAAGCATTATTTTAATTGTGCGATTTCTAGGCTAGTAATATGCCTGAGAAATGGCGGAGAATTTTTGGAAGAAATGACATACGGAGTATAGCACAACAAACGAGTTTACAAAAAAACTGGATCAAATAAAGAGCCGGTTTCTTTTTCATACTGCTACTAGGTTATTAGACGTATACATAGACTTCATTTACAGTAACATCTATCCCCTGCCAAAAAGGGTATAATTGAAACGTAGATTATTAACCTTAGCAACAACAGAGCACTGGAAAAACCTTGCTTTAAATTGGACTAAAAGAGATACTGAATACCTTATAAGAGGAGAAATTCCTAGTAAATACTTTAACATTAAGGAATGAGAGGAATATCCGCTATGAAACTATACTTTAAAGACATACATTTAGGTGATATTTCCAATGAAAATGGTGATGGCTTTTGGATGTACGGGGATATTAAATTCACCGATAATATTTCTAATTTTAAAGATTTTCTTAACAAAATGGTAGATGAAAATAATCCATCGTTAGATAATGTAAATCCATTTTTTAGGGATGAAAACAATTGGTTTATATCAAAAAATAACCAATTAGAAGGAATTGGCATACCTGCTGTTTACTTTGGTTCGAATGAAATAGAATGGCGTTGGAGATAAATAAAAAGTTTCTCGGTTGAGAGAACTTTTTTTACCTCAATTCACATAGACATAGGCTTCATTTGCATTTACATATTATGTTTAGCACTTTGTATTGTACGGATGCATTTGGTTTGAAATGGAGGTATTTATATACTAATACATAATCAAAATATTACCGAATAAAAAAAACAAATGAACAATATTATTAAAAATCTTGAAAAAGAAAATGAAGTTAAAAGAAAAAAATGATTGATGATATAATTAAACGTTACAAAACATCTGTAACCGTTTTAGAAACTAAAGAACTTTCTTCACTATCTAGATTAGAGTTCAAGATTTTTGGTGGAGTTAGAGCATATCTCAACTCTTGCAGTGATTATGATAATCCTATATTAGGTGAAATGTATAAGGTAGAACAATCTCTTCAGAATATATTAAACAATAATAAATAATATTAGACCCTCCTCGAAAAAGGATCAAGATATGTAGGAGGACAAACTGATAGAACCTTAAAGGTATGAAAATTTTTGAGTAATATGAATAAAAGCCGAATCGAAATTCTAAAAATAAAAGTAAAAAGAAACGCTAGTAGAAAAGAACTGTTAGACGAACTTTCTAATATTGTTACGATTTCTATGGACTCATTTATGGATGCAGAATCTAATGATTTATTTTGTAAAGAATTATTTAATACGCTAGAAAAAAATTCAAACATTAAAATTTTTGGTAGCACTAATTATGAAGAAAATAGAAGACTATCAATAACACTGTTAAAAGAAACAGCTAAAACTATTAAATTTCCAGTTAATCAAGGGAGACTCTTTTTCTCTAAGGGTGGTAAATTTGAAGCAGTTAAGCTGAACATTGCTGAAGTATTTGATAACTTAGAAGAGTTATCAACCATATCAAGATTTCTAACTGGGTATGCGGATTTTGTATTAGTTGGTGATGATTTAGAATTCGGCGTATGTATTGAGAGAACAGAATATCATTATGAATTCAGTATGTGGGGATTAACGAAAATCTAAATTATGAAAATAGACAAAACCACCTTTTGGATAGGTGGTTTTGTCTACTATTTCACATACACATAGGCTTCATCTGCTGTTACATAGTATGTTTTACCTTTGCTATTCTGTAACTTTATATTGTGGTGAGCCATTGACACTTACTTTCGCATCAATCATGAATCCTAATCCTATATCTACAGAGCCAGCAACATCTTTATCTTGCCAAGCAGGGTATTATTGAAACGTAGATTATTAACCTTAGCAACAACATGGTTACCTACAAAGGGACTCCACAGTAATTTCTCCTATTATATATATAAATCATGCTTAGTTAAATTGGTTTAACTTTATATGGAGCCAAAACCTCTAAAAACTTATTTTATAATTACATAAACAATCCGAATATATTTAAAACATGATATAATGATGAATTAATTACTAGTAATTAGGGGGATATACAGCATGAACTATACACATATGCCAAAAGGAATAGGAATGGTTAAGCGGACTCCATTCGCTTCAATACCGAATAAATTCATCGGTATTGGTAAGATTGTTAAAAAACAAACAAAAGTGGAGCGCCCTACATTAACTCAAGACGAACAAGAAATTATTGAAAACAAGTTACTATGTTCATTTCTTTCTGAAGAGAAGATATTGATTACTTATTATAGAGATGGTCATTTGCTCACTAGATATGTGACTGTAACTGACATAAATCCGATAAAGAATTTAATAACTTGCACTGATGCATCTTATAACAGAATTTCCCTTGAATTTATAGATATAATTGATTTGAGATAAAAAACATACTATTTATCATTTTAGCCAAGAAGACTCCTTCCTCAAGGAACGCGAAGTGAGTAGGTGGGAGATGAATTGGCTTCGGACAAGGGATGGCAGGAAGCCATCTTAATTGTTCGACATACATAAACGGTTACTTCACTACCTATCGAATGTATGTTTGTTATACAATAGACACATATCGAAATGGAGGTGAAACGAATGATGATCAATAAAGCATATAAATTTCGTATCTATCCAAATAAAGCACAAGCGACCCTAACCAATAAAACGATGATCTTGTTCCACTATATCATTGTTATATCTGATTTATTTAATATTTATACCTTCAGGCATATGCTTCTCTTTTTTCAACGCTTTAATCGCTACACGATAGGACGGATTCTTATCTACTGTTATCACGCGAGGCTTAGAAATGTACGAAAAAGCCAAGGCTTTCTTGAAACAGCGCTTGGTATAGTTTTTTCTAGGATATGGGTAGGAGTACATTATCCATTTGATGTAATTGCAAGATGTGTACATGGATTATTAATAGCATTATTTACGCAGTATGTTGTATTTAACATACGTCCTGTTACTTCATTAATTAAAAAACCTATTTTTCAAGGGAAAAACTAGCTTTACAAATATTAAAAAGAGTCGGATCTGATGAGCAATTACTAACATTCGCATTGGGTAATTAAACAGGATAATAGTCAAGTAACAGAAAAATAGTTACTCAATCTTTAATAAGTTAGTACATATTGAAAAATGCTCTCTCTATAATCGATGGGTGTTTCATTGGTTCTGACTACAGATAAAGTCCCTTCTTTAATTTGTGCATTAAAAAAATTACAGAGCATAGACTTTTACAAAAATACCTTTCATCGTACAACAAAATATCTCAATAATTTCATTGAGCAAGATCATCGACACGTGAAGCGCCGTTTCGCTCGTTCCATAGGATTTCATGTTGCTTTGGAATAAAGTTTGATTAAATTAACTTAATAAACCTTGATAAAATAGGCAAATAGAAAAAGCGTGTTTTGAAAAAAGATTGATCGAAAGACGCTTTTCTATTTTCAATTGAATCATTCTTTTATAAAAAAGTTTGATAATTCTTGTAATCCCCGCTCAATTAAAGCACCCTATTATTGAAGAAAAGCCCCCGTTACTTTAAATACATTTATTCACAAACTTTGGTGTATTTCTATAAAGAAAGGAACTGATTTAACAGTTCCCCATATAGATATTTTCCCCAATGAACAACTAGATCCAGTCCGTACTTTCATCAGCAAGTTTTTGTAGATCATTCATAAAAACACTTGCGTGATAACCATCACAAACAGCATGATGAATTTGCAATGAGACAGGTAGGAATAATTCATCATTTACTTGTGAATATTTCCCTCCAGTTATTATTGGTAAGAAAAAATCTCCACCATTATTAATATTTAAATTAAATGCTGTAAAAGAGCTCCAAGGAATCATAGATATCGGAATATTATTATCTGGTATAGGTATTTTTGGAAATAAACTACCTGTACCATTGTATTTTTCTACATCCTTTTCATATTGAGAATGAAACTCAGAAAAATTAGCGAAATTTGGTGACCAGATGCTAGAAAATGTGTGCGTCTTCTTATCAAAAATTGTATAGGAAGGGAAAATCTCTGTCCAATAACCTAAATTACCTTCAGAGTTACAACTAGTTCTAAATTCTCTGTAAGAATTAACTATTTTTGTAACCATAAAAATAAACGCAGGATATAACTTGTAATTCTTTTTCTTTAAGTTTTTCATAAGAATAGTAATATTAATTTCATTCGTAAGACTGAATGTTGTTTGTTGTTGTAAATAGTGTTCAAAGTATTCTTTTCGATACCAATTGTCACGATTAATAATATTGAATTTCAAATTCAACGCCTCCTAAAATACTTAATTTTATCTCAGGAGGCTATTTTCACTGCTTTTTTCATGACAGTCATCCTTTTTTATATACAATTTCATGCCACTATATTATCAAGTATCTCTAATTAGAGTCAACAGACGTTCTTCCATAATCTGGACCGATTGTTGAACAAAGAAATACTCTACAAAATAGTTCTTTTTATCAAACTTTTTTACAAATTATCATTCTTTATTATAAATGATCAGACTTTTTTATAAATCATCGAACTTTATTTTAAATCCACATTTCAAAATATTCGTCATGCCTCACGTACGATAAAAGGGATAGAAACGCTTTTCGGCTTATAACAAATTAGAAATAATTATTAAACGGCTACATAACTGAGTTAAAGAGGTATTAGCGACATTTTGACTAATCCATACACATCAAGCTACTAAGTCTTTTGCTTGGTACTTACAGGTTCACTGTACAAAACCAACATCTCTAGCAAGATCTCGTAAGAAATTTGGAGATAAGAAGTTCTGAATTTCTTGAGCAAATAGTTGTAATTCATCAGATACAGAAATAGACATACAAAAACGCCATCCTTTCCTATGATTCTACAGAAAGAATAGCGTTTTTTTTCATTTTAAGGAAATTTAGTTTTGTTATCTTTCCTTAACAACAAACAAGACGCCACCCAGATCACGGCGGCGCCTACAATAATTGCTATTGGTTTAATCATTAACAAATATATCTGGCCCCTTCTTCAACGCGTACGAGAAACCCGAAATAAATACAACACTAAATATAATAATAGAAGACCACATATTAAAATGATATTCTTTACCTGCAACTAAATTATATATGTTATGGACCAAGAAATTAGCACCTATAATAATTCCGCCTAACATTGAACTAATTAAAATGCTCATTAAATAAAACTTGAACTTCTGGAACATTTCCCTTCTACCCCTTTTCTAAAATAAATTTTATTTAGGTCATACCAGAAAATTGCACCATTTATTTTCCATATATTATCAAAACTGTGTTTTAATTAAGGTTATTTTAAGGAAGGCATTATCTATTCAAATGTCCATTTCGGGGTTCCACCAATATGCCCATCAAGCTAATGAAACTAGTTGCCCCAAAACAAAAAATGTATATTTTCACCTGGAGATGCCAATTTTCTCGTTTTGGGGGTACTATAAAATTTTAGCTTGATGACGATGTGGTGCTACCCCACATCCATCAACTTAAGGTTAGGAAAGGTCAGTTTCAGAAGAAACCTTCTTCTTTTTCTAAACAACCAGTATAGATTATTAGAGGTTCTGGTGCAAAGATAGAATGAAAATCAGTAAAACGCATATATTCCTAACAGAATTGTATTTTATACTACAAGTTCAAACAATTTTCTTTTTTTGATATGGTGAGTCCTTTTAACAAAAAGAGAGCAGATTATCTGCTCTCTTATGATGCCTCCTTATGTTCAGGGGAATGCTCAACACTTCCCATTCTCTTTAGTTTATTCCATCCTACCGCTACCCCTCGAATGGATGAAAATATAGATTTAATTACAACATAAGTCATAAATTGACGATAAATAAAGCGTTGTAAAATTAACCATACTAGTGGTTTAGGATTCTCTTTCTCTAATTTAAATGCAAACAGAGAAGCGAGAAGATCCATTAAAAAGAATACAAAATAAAATCCTAAAACTTTTAGCGGATTGCTACCAAATAGCCCCATAATCATTAATATATCTGCTAAAGGAGCAATAAATTGCAGAACATATTGGAATAACCACATGTTAGGCAATGCAATAAATCCTAATGTTTTATGTTTTGCATTAAACAATGCTTTTCGATGTTTCCAAAGACATTGGAGTGTACCATATGACCAACGATATCGCTGTTTAATAAGACTTTTCACATCTTCAGGTGACTCCGTATAAGCATACGCTTTTTCTTCATATACGATTCTATGCCCTTCACGTAAAAATGTAATAGTAAGATCCGTATCTTCTGCCAATGTATCTTCGCTTAAATATCCAGATTCGACTACATTCTTTTTACGCCATGCTCCAATAGCTCCAGGAACTACCGTAATACAATTTAACTCATCAAAAGCTCTGCGTTCTAAATTAAATCCTGTAATATATTCAACATGTTGCCAAGTAGTTAACAAGTTCCGTCTGTTTCCCACTTTGACATTACCTGAAACTGCTGCTACATTATGATCTTCAAAGTGTCTGATCATTAGAGAAATAGCGTCTTGCGCAATAATTGTATCCGCATCTAAAGTGACAATGATTTCTCCTGTTGATTTTTGAAATCCTAAGTTCATTGCCGATGATTTCCCGCTGTTTTCTTTCTGAATTAAACGAACTCTAGGATGTTTATAGAATGTTTCTTGAATTACTTTTGACGTATCATCTTTCGATCCGTCATCAACGACAATAACTTCAAACTCTCTATAATTACTATCCAAAATTGAGCGAATCGTCTTAGCTATAACCTTCTCTTCATTATATGCTGCTATCACAACACTAACGAAAGGTTGATAAGACGAATTAGCAAATAAACGGGATTTTGTTTTCTTTTTTTGCTTGAATGAAAAATAAATTAAAAATAGGAATCGGAAAATACCTAATCCAATAGCAATATAAAAAATAGTTGTTAATATATGCTTAGAATATCCTGCTCCTGAAAAAACAGCTTTATTGTAAAGTAAATATTGCTTATCCTCAGAAGAAACGGGAGGCATAACTTCATCTCGTTCTTTATTCATTAAATCTGCAATTGTTACAAAACTATATCCATTCTTTTTAAGGTCTTTAATAATTATCGGCAGCGCCTCTACCGTATGGGTACGATTCCCTCCTGCATCATGGAGAAGAATAACATTTCCCTCCCCCTTATAAATGGGATTAAGAGTACGCTTTACTAATTCATTTGTTGATGGAGTCGCCCAATCCTCAGGATCAACTTCTTCTGCCACCATTGTATAGTTCATATTTTGCGCACGCAAAATAGGCAGTATTTCATTTGATGAATCCGGGTTAGCATCTGCTTCATACGGTGGCCTAAATAAAACCGTAGAATGCCCAGTTATTTCTTCGATTAGGCGCTGAGTTGTATTAAGTTCCACTTTTGTACGTAGCAAAGACGTATCAGCGACGTTAGGATGCTTGAAGGTATGATTGCCAATCTCATGCCCCTCATCGTATATTCTTTTAACAATACTAGGATTTAATTGCGCATTTTCACCAAGTACAAAAAAAGCAGCTTTTATTTTATACTCTTTTAATATATCTAGAATTTCCGGTGTATATTTCGGATCTGGTCCATCATCAAATGTTAATGCTACTTGTTTGCCTTTTGGCTTTCCATATCGTTGCACTTCATATGCAGATGGCAGTGATTGATACACTTCATCTGTAAAATAACCATTTTTGTCTACTTTAAAATCTCTCAATCCATTGTGTCTCTCATTCTCAACCTGCAAAATTTCGCCTTGTCCAGAATAATTTACTTCATCTAAACTAGCGATTTTATGTAATGCATCAGGATTTTTTTGTACCTCAATAGGATTCTTTAATACTTTCCATATAGTAGGATCTTCTGCTCCTAGTCTCCATAACGCAAATCCCTTTGCATTGTTGTTCATTGCGATTTTTACTTGATTATAAAGAGTAACACCATCTAAGAACCAAGCAGTATGTTCTGTCTCTCCTGTTTTATATCGAAAATAAGGGTTTCCACTAATGTTATCCCATTGAATTTTTATATTTGAATCCTGAGCCATTGTCATAACTTCTGAGAAAGTTAAAGACTTCGCAGGTTCTTTGCTATTTACTTCCCAATCATATCCATAGTTACCGAAAGCGACTATAAGTTTCTCAGACGGAATGTCTAGTTCATTGAGCGTATGTTCAAACCATTTATTTGAAGCAATTGGTCCTGGGACCCCTGCTCCATAGTGCTCGTCATACATCATTACAATCATACGATCTATTACTTTGGCTAACGCACCATAATCAAAAGCCTTATCATTAGCAGGGACATCTTGTGTAACAAGCAAATGGTGTTTATGAAAGACCGTAGTAAGTTCTATCATGAAATTTGTTAAGTTTTCTCTATCGCTTTCAGGTATTGCCTCAAAGTCAATATTAATACCTGAAAATTGATTCTTTTCAACTTGCTTTACTAAATCGTTAATAAACGTTGTCTTTACATGATCTGGAGAACTCAATAACTTATGAATAAGTTCACTATCTGGACCAGAAGCTTCCTCTGTATAGTTAGTAAGTAAAGGCATAATTTTTACATGATTTTCTTTGGCTAACTTCACAATCTCAGGTTTTATCTCACTACTAACTGTTAAGTCTGCTTTTAAGTGATACCATTCTGGTACTAACGTGGTTAAGGAATCGATATTTTCTTTTAAAGAAGCAGTACTATTTTCATCCCAGTTTACATAAAAACCATAAACTTCTTTAGATTGTTTGCTATCGTTCGTTGAATTCGCCGAATTTTCATCGTTTTTCATTTCGGTATTAGGTTTAAATTCTTCTTTCTTTAACTGCTCGTCGCTGAGTTTTTGATTAATAGGCACAAGTTTAGTATCTTGCTTTACAGAAGGATTCATATTTGGAATTTCTGGCGTTGAAAAAATACTTCGAAAGAAAAAATAAAATACAATACTTATGCTAACTATTGAGATACATAGAAACCAACTGAAAGCTATTTTTCTTCTTCCTTTAGGATCATAAAAAACGGGTTTTGATTTATCTTTCTCTTGTTGAATTTTTTTCTCCATTATATTTTTACATACTCCTTTTCTCTTTATTCTAAGTACAAACGCAAACTATTTTAATAGATAGACCTTCTAGGGTTTTAGTGCGAAAATAGCTTAATAGGAATATAGAACCGTAATTTCCTGTTAACTTTGAGACCAAACGACTAATCCAAATATCTTATGAATGACTTCAACCTCATTTTGGCCAGATTTCACCCTTTGCCCTTTGGTGAAGTTGCCCTTTTTTCATCATATGCATGGCTTCGATACCTCTCAAAATCAAGGTAGCTGTACGAAATGATTTCAATCCTAATTGCTTTCTTCACTATACATATTCGGAGGAAATAAAAATTTTATGGGGGTCAAAAAAATATTTTTTTATGAAAATAGATAAACAATTTTTTTCAAAAATAAAAAGCTGACAATTTCATCAACTTTTTCATAGATTCATATGTAAAAATATTCGCGAGCAGTAAAACCCTCACATATCAATATTCTTTATACAGTTTCATCCCACACCGACCAAGCCGCTTCGAACATATTTCCAACTAGGTCCCAAAAATAAAAATACTTAGCTTCATTATTCCCTAGCGTTAAAATTTTTTCTACTCTTACTCTGGCTTTGAAATGAAATCACGATATTTTGAATAAAGACGCGAAGTTCTTAAGAAAGTTGCGACGTTTCTAAAAAAGATGCGATGCTTTATCCCTTCACGTAAAGAATTCTAAGTAAATTTTGATTAAACTTTTTTATAAAAACATCATATTTTGGGTTATATAAAATATGTATTGTCATTTACTTATTGGGAATTTTTCATTTAGGGTGTTTTTGCCATGCCCATCAACTTAAGAATTTTATAACACCCCCAGGATAAAAATTTCGTGTATTTTTGAAAGAAACGGCTTATTTTTTCGTTTTGGGGGTATTTGCTTTTCTTAGCTTGATGGCGATGTGGTGCTACCCCACATCCATCAACTTAAGGATTTAGACTATTTTTGAAGTTAAAAGCACGTTACTATTTTCTTATGTTAATGAGAAAGGGTGACGTGCTTTTTATGAATATGCATCAAAAACAAGAGTTATC
>NZ_JAUMJO010000020.1:0-24693 GCF_036320425.1 Bacillus nitratireducens | reverse complement strand
GTTAGTTCAATAAGAAGTAAACAACTTTATTATTCATTTTTTAAGTATTATATAAACAGATGGATGTAATTTGAAACAACTTTAAAGAGCCTTGCTACGTAGAATGTAGTAAGGCTCTTAGTTTTTAATAATCAAAATTCAATAACTTTATTATCATAATACAACAGCCCCACTAAGCTTTTAACACTTAATGAGGCCATTCTATTCACAATCTTAATTATGGAAAGTTGGCTTATAGAACGAACGATTATCAAGTGCAAAGACACGCTCTGTGTATTCGCCTGGTTTTGTGCGTCCTAATGCACGGTCCATCATATTCATTTTTGCATCTAAGTTATCGATGTAGTGCAGAATTTCTGCTTCTTTTACTAACGGTGGTTTTGGGCTACCCCATTCTGCTTTTCCGTGATGGGAAAGGACGATGTGCTGAAGGATTAATACTTCTTCTGCATCGATGTTCAGCTCGTCTGCTGCTTTACCAATTTCGTTCACCATAATTGAAATGTGGCCAAGTAAATTCCCCTCTAACGTATAAGTTGTAGAGATTGGGCCAGATAGCTCAATTACTTTACCAAGGTCGTGTAAAATAACGCCCGCATATAGTAAGTCTTTATCTAACGATGGGTATAGAGCCGAGATAGCTTTCGCTAAATCTAACATCGATACGACATGATAAGCTAGTCCAGATACGAACTCATGATGATTTTTCGTCGCTGCTGGATATTCTAAAAATTCGTTTTGGTGCTTATTTAACAAATGTCTCGTTAGACGCTGAATGTTCGGGTTTCTCATTTCAAATATGTATTGCGTAATTTTTTCAACCATATCTTCTTTTTTCACTGGTGCTTTTTCTACGAAATCCGAGATATCTGTTACTTCATTTTCATTCGCAACACGGATTTGTTTCACACGTAATTGAATACGTCCTTTGTAGTTTAAAATATCTCCAGCTACTTTAACGATTGTTTCCGCTACATATTGTTTCTCAACTTCTGGCGATACGTCCCATAGCTTCGCTTCAATATCTCCACTTGGATCTTGTAAGATTACTGTTAAAAATGGTTTCCCATTGCTTGCTAGACCTTTTGTCGCTGTTTTAATTAACAAGAAAACATCGACTTGTTCACCAACTTCATATTCTGCAATTTTCTTTTTCATTCGAATTCCTCCACCAAATCAATTACTTTTAGTATAGCATACTACAACTCATTTTCTTTACGCTTATGCGTTAATTTTATAATCTGTTTTTCTGTAAAATACGTTAATAAATGCGCATGACATGTAAAGAAGATGACTTGTCTATCTTTCGCAATTTCCTTTATTAGTTCAATCGTACGATTCGTCCTTACCGCATCAAAATGTACGAAACTATCATCAATAATAAATGGATAATCATGCTCAAACGTTTTCGCTAACGCAAATCGTAACGATAAATATAACTGCTCTGCTGTCGCTTGGCTTAGTTCATGACTGTAAAAACGCATACCGTCGTTACGCTCAACGATGAACGGTTCCGCCTCTGACGGTGAAAATATTTTACTATATCGTCCGCCTGTTAAATAGACGAAATACTCTTCTGATTTTTGTAAAATACGCGGAAGATGCACTTCATGATAATATTGCTTCGTTTTCGTTAATACTGTCTTTGCCGCCGCATATGCAGCCCACTTCTTCACTTGTTCACGTACTTGCGTTTTCTTCATTTCCCACTCGTGCATTAAATCACCATACGTACTGCCTTCTTCTAAATTCGCAATTTCCATACGATGTTTCGCAATACGCTCTGTCAGTTCTTTTTCCTTTGTAAGACAGTTTTGCACGGCTGTCAGTTCTTGCTTTAACTTTTCATCATAACCGTCAGCCTCATAATGCTCAGCTAATGACAAACTCGTTAAGCGCTGTTCTAAAAGATCAATTTGAGGTAATAAACGCCCCATTTGCTTATCCGCATCTTCACGTTTTTCTGCCCGCTTACCTGCTTCTAAAAACATCTCTTCATCAGTAGAATCTGCAATATGCCATAAGTTATCTCGTTCTACTAAAAGTTGTTTTAATTGCTCTTGCATGAACTCATATTCTTCTCGCCATTCCGCCAGCTTCTCTTTCAGCTGCTTACAAGTTTGGCGCTTCTCTTTCTCATTTTGCATACGACTTTGCGCCTCATGCAAATTACCATACTCCGTGCTACCGATAACAGTTTCTAGTTTATGTTCAAATTGCGTAATCATTTCATATAATGAAGATTTCCGCTCGCCTTGTTTATCTAGCTCACGATATAATTGCTGTATTTTTTCAATACGCTCAAACGCTGGCAACATGTGTGCATACGTAAAAAATTCAGGGAACATATAGCGCGTTTTATATGCATCTACTTGTTCTCCTATTTGGAAAGTTTCTCGCTCCCATTCTTCATACGATGAAACGACTTTATCATAAGCTCGTTCCATTTGCTGCAATTTATAAGACTCCCGCTCAAATAACTTTCGAATCTCTTCATCCTTTTCTAACTGATAACGAACGGACATCGCTTCTTCACTTTGACGACCGCCAGCACTTTGCTGAAGAGTAAGGAGTTCTTCTTGTAATCCGCTTGATGGATCTTTATATAAAACGAGTGCTACAACAATCCCTACAAAAGCAATGACACTAATAAATAATAGCACGCGGTTATCTATAAATAGACTCGTGAATAAAACAAGCGTGTTAATAAGAAGTAAAAGAAGACAAACTCTTTGCCACTGTTTTTTCTTTTGCTGAGCTTTCCCTGCTTTCTCTTCATACTTACGCTTCATTCTCTCTGCGCCCATACCGATAAACGCCGCATCTTGAAATGACTTTTCTTTCTCCACTAACGTATTTCGTTCTTCATCCGCTAACATTTGTTTCTGAATCTGTCTTATATTTTCTTCTTGCTCTTCTAATTGCTCCTGAGCCGTTTTAAAACGTTCATCTAGTTGTGCTTTTTGCGATTCTAATTCACGCGCCTTTTGCACAGTTTGCGTAATTAATCCTTTCGTCGCTAAACTTATATCAAATGAAAGAACCGTCTCTTGTTCAAAAGTGGCTCCAATTTGTTGCTCTAGTTCTGCGATTTCTTCTTTTATATTCGCAATACTTCCCGTCATATCACGCATTTCTTGGCGTGCATTTTCATAAGACATGTGCTGCATACGAAGTTCTTCTACGTGACTTTCTTTTTGTAAAAATGCTTCATCTATTTCTGTGGAATCAATTTCTGATTGCACTGCTTCTATCTTTTTTTGAAGTGAATCTACTTGTACTTGGAGCGGCTCTATCTTTGCCTTTACCGCCTCATAGCGCGCCATTCCGTTTACAGGAAACTGCCCGTTCTCGTTTTCTAACACTTTCTCGTGCGCACTCTTTTCAATAACGAGAGGCTCAAGCGCTGCTAATATTTCATAGTCTTGCTTTCGTCTTTCGGCACTCTCTTTCTCCGCACGAACAAAAGCAAGTTTCTCTTCACTTTCTTTTAACTGCTCGACCTGTTTTTCATACGTGCCAATCTTCCCTTGCCACTCTTTCATCTTTTCTTCAATTTTCTTCATCTCTTGCAGTGACACGTTAATTTCAGGATTACGACCACTCGGCTTAAAGCGCTGATTCATTTCTTTTTCTAATTTTTTATCTAACTGCAATAACGCATCGCTTCCGACTGCACTTGCCGAAAATAAATAATTACCGATATCCGCTTCGCCCAATTGATGAATATTTTGCAAACCATGCATATCAAATGAAAAAACAGAATCAAATAAGCTTTCATTCACACCGCTTAATATATCGTTTAAAATATCTTCGCCGCCAGTTTTCCCGTCTTCAAAATAAACGGTCACCGCGCCTACTGCCGTCTTTGGCAATCGTTCAATTTTTAAACGGCCGTACTTTTCTGTTTGAACAGTAACTGCTCCGCCATACTTCCCGCCTTCTTTCGGTTCATAACGGCGCTGTCCTCTCGTTGGAAAACCGAATAAAATACTTTTCATAAACGAGCGAATTGTCGATTTCCCCGCTTCATTTTCACCGTACAGTACCGTCAGCATTGACAGATCCATTTCCACATTTTCTAGTTTTCCATAGCCATAAATATGGAGTTTTTCCATTCTCATTTTTTATCCCTCTCTTGCTGGAATAATTGCTCTAAAATAATATTTTCTGCTTCCTTTTGAATCTCTTTCTTCTCTTCTTCCGTAAAAGCTTCAATGCTATTACGCGCTACAGGAGATGTCCAAATGGTGCGCAACACTCCGTCCATATTTGTAAAAGCTTCTAACTCTTTTAGCACACTACCGACGAAATGATTTTCCTCTTTCAAACGTTCAATTTCCGCAAAAGAAACCGTCTCATTTTTCCACTTCATCGCATACACGAAATCTTTTCGCTCTTCGCCAGCTGCTAAAATATGAAAAATCTCTTCCACGCGCTTGTCTTCACGCAAATAAGGAGAAAGTGGGCCTTGTCCTGTAAATACGACAGTTAGTAGCGTGCCTTCCTCTTCTCTTCGGCATTCATTCATCTTGGTTGATATTACCGTCATAAGTTCATCGACAGTTTCCAGTCCATCAATATTCACTTCAATTTCATCCCATACAACATCCGCCGTATGGAAAAATGAACACTGCGATCCTTGTTTCGTGAGTTCAATAAGGTATGCACCTTTCTCGCCGGTCTCCTTACGATGACGGCCTTGTATATTACCTGGATAAATAATATACGGCTCTTCTGATAAAATTTCACGTTTATGTATATGGCCAAGAGCCCAATAATCAAACTGCTTTTCTTTCAGCTCTCGAATTTGAAACGGTGCATAGCGATTATGCTCTGCATCCCCTTCCA
Organism: Bacillus nitratireducens; assembly: GCF_036320425.1. Classification (NCBI taxonomy): domain Bacteria; kingdom Bacillati; phylum Bacillota; class Bacilli; order Caryophanales; family Bacillaceae; genus Bacillus; species Bacillus nitratireducens. The sequence continues at coordinate 19,842 of NZ_JAUMJO010000020.1, read as the reverse complement.
CACTTCCGTGAAGCATTCCAATATGAAAAGGCGCATCACTCATTTTCGTATACTGCGCTGTCATATTATCCGTTACCGCTTGCTGCAAATAACTAAACCCATAAATAGAAGCTAACAGCTCACCATTTTTATAAAATGATTTCTCTTCTACATAAGGCTCTGTAAACACATGAACATTTTCCGGAAACTCAATTGCTGCCCAGCTTCCCCCTAAATGATCATGATTACCATGAATAATAAAAACAGGGATATCGTACTGCGAAAGTCTCTTCATTTGCTCGCGCACAAACACTTGCGCCCTCAAACTTCTCGTCTCCGCATCATACAAATCCCCGGCTAGCAATACGAAATCAACGCGCTCTTGAATCGCTTTATCAACAATACGCTCGAACGATTCAAACGTACTCTGCTTCATTCTCTCCCAAACAGACTGCGCAACATTCATCTCCATCCCTTTAAACGGACTATCCAAATGCAAATCAGCCGCATGTATAAACTTCACTTGTTTCACAAATAACGATCCTTTCTATAGTTCAAAAGTTTCATTTTATCCGCATGAACACAAACAATACATGCTCAATTGGTCAAAACTAGTAATAAGCAGGAAATAAAAAACTCCCCACTGATTAAAGTGTCACTTTACCCCGTATTAACGGGCAGTAGGCAAAGAAGCCAATCTGAAAGTAAACTGCCCATAAATACCCGATTGATTCAACTAATAACTAGTGGGGATGAAAAGACTCCCCATTAGTTAAAGTTTCACCTTATTGTAACACGCAATGTCATATATTTCTTTGCATATTCTAGTGATTTATGCCAAAATAGTTATAAGATTCTGATTTTTATTATTGGAGGGAATTTTCATGGGAGTATACGTTCTAACAGTCTTTGAAAAAGATGGTTCTAAAGCATTAGATGAATCATTCGAGGCGGCAACTGAAAAAGAAGCGAAAGCAAAAGGTGAATCTATTTTACAAGAAAAAGGATTGTATGAAAAAACACATCGCTGCACATCTTCTGCAGGTAAGCTCGTTTTATTCCAGCGCTAAAAAAAAGAAGCGTTATCCGCTTCTTTTTACTCTACTATATCTTCGTCACACCACGTAAACGCCACATCTAGAATGCGATTACCGATACGTACGCGCTTATTCCATTTACCTTTTTGGATCTGATGTTGCAATTCTGCTTTCATCTTTTCCGTCCAGTCGTGAATCGTTTCACTACCGTCGTACGGATATACGCTTGGAAACTCTTTCTGCAAAAGATGCAAACTCTCTGCATCAAAATGAAAATGGAAGAAGTAGTTTGCTGTAAGCGATGGTTCTTGCAATCGTAAAAAATGATCATCAACTTGCTTTCTATTTCTATAGAAAGTAAAGATATTCACTTTACCGCTCGTAATTTGGTCAATTTGAATTTCGTGCTTCTCTATAATCACGTCTTGCCCACCTCGTTATATACTATCCTTAGTATATATGTCTTTTGCAACAAAGTTAACCATTTTCGCGCGAAATTCATTTCCTTCATTATATTACCTGTACCTCCAAGTACAATCAGAACAACTAAAAACAAAGTTGAAGGGGAGCGATCACATGTATTTCGGAAGCAAAGGTTGGTATGTAAAAGAACTTAAAAAATTAGGTATTCGTACTTATGAAGGTAAAAAACTAGAATCTTATCGTACACATATTTTATCTAGTTTACTTGAGAGAATGAAGAAAGCTTCGGCTTAATAGATGTAGGAAGCAACTACGGTTGCTTCCTTTTTATTTTGCGCATATCCCCTCCTACATGTAAATGAAACAAGCAATTGAACCGCAGATGTTATAATACATTTAACTACACTAAGGGGGAACGTTTATCTTGCACGGAAAACACATTCAATTTCACAAGTTTGGTAACCCAAAAGATGTATTACAAGTTGAATATAAAAATATAGAACCATTAAAAGATAATGAAGTTTTAGTTCGTATGTTAGTTAGACCGATTAATCCATCTGACTTAATTCCCATAACCGGAGCGTATGCGCATAGAATCCCTTTACCTAACATACCTGGTTATGAAGGTGTTGGTATTGTAGAAGATATAGGCGCGGGCGTTTCTAGAGACCTTATCGGTAAACGTGTTTTACCTTTACGCGGAGAAGGTACTTGGCAAGAGTTCGTTACAACATCAGCTGATTTTGTAGTCCCTATTCCTGATTCAATCGATGATTTTACAGCGGCACAAATGTATATTAATCCCCTTACGGCGTGGGTCACATGTACAGAAGCGTTAAACTTACAGAGTAATGACGTTTTATTAGTGAATGCTTGCGGATCCGCTATTGGTCATCTATTTGCGCAGTTATCACAAATTTTAAACTTCCGATTAATTGCTATTACAAGAAATAATAAGCATACAGAAGAATTACTACGCCTTGGTGCTGAGTATGTAATTGATACCTCCACTGCCCCACTTTATGAAACAGTTATGGAATTAACAAACGGGCTCGGTGCGGATGCTGCGATTGATTCTATCGGGGGACCGGATGGAAATGCATTAGCTTTCTCCTTACGTCCAAATGGGCACTTTTTAACTATCGGTCTTCTATCTGGGATACAAGTAAACTGGGCAGAGATTGTTACGAAAGCAAAGGTGCACGCGAATATATTTCATTTACGACATTGGAATAAAGAAGTATCACCATATAAATGGCAAGAGACGTTTCGTCACTTAATTCGCCTAGTGGAAAATAAGCAATTACGTTTCATGAAAGTACATTCTACGTATGACTTAACAGATTTGAAAACTGCGGTTGATGTCGTTCAATCTGCTGAGAAAACAAAAGGGAAAGTATTTTTGACGAGTTATTAAATACAATGGAACAAGTCCTTTTGATTGACCTTTTAAATAGACTAGACAGTACGTTTAGCGGCTTATAATTGTAATTATCTGGTATGATTCTATTAAAAGGTGAAAGGAGATTTTAACATGTGGTTAATTTCGGCAATTGCGCCTGTTGTAATAGTCGGAGGAATTGTAGTATATGTGATTAGAAGGCTTAAACATAAATATAACAACGGTAACTTAGGTAAAAAAAAATCAAAAAACGCTCAAGTTTTATTAGATAGTTTAATACCAATGGGAATGCTTTTAGGCTGTTTAATCGGTATAATTGTCGACATATTTTTCCCGGATTATTCACTGTTTACAGTTGGTTTAGGGGCTGGAATAGGCTATTTATTTGGATTTTTTGCCTATGAAATTTATAGCAAGACAGGAAACGATTTTTCATAATCTAAAAACAAACACAATTGTAGAATAAGCGAGGCCAGTACATATGAGTCATATAAAATATGTACTGGCCCTTCAATTATTTCATCAACGTTATCCCCCCCACCTCAACTACCTAAAAAATAACATTGTCAACAGAACTTAAATTGGTTATCATAAAAGCGAATGTAAGAGGAGATGAGCAGATGAATATAAACGAAAAGAAATCTTTTTCAAAAGTTTCTCGGCGGAAATTAGTCGATGAAGTGTTGGAACGTTTACAAGAAAAAATCTTTTCTGGCGAGTATGAAGTTGGTGATCGACTCCCTACAGAGCCGCAATTAATGGAAGAGTTAGGTGTAGGGCGTTCGACGCTGCGAGAAAGCATAAAGATATTAGTACATGCTGGCATCTTAGAAGTTCGACAAGGACAAGGTACTCGTATTGTCTCACTAAATACAACACAAGATTCATTTGAAAAACGATTGCAAGCAGCTAATATTAATCATGTGTATGAAGCAAGAAATATGTTAGATAAAGAAGTAGCGATGTTAGCGGCACAGCGCCGAAGTGAAGAGGATCTTTTATACTTAAAAGGACATTTGAATAAACGAAAAAATGCCCTTCATGAAGGAAATTATGTAGCATACATAGATGCAGACATTCAGTTTCATCTAGCAATTGCAAAGGCGAGCAAAAACGAAGTTCTACTTGATTTGTATCAATCTTTCGTACCTGCCCTTCGCCACATTTTAAGCCAATTAATATTAAATACAGTGAACTATGAAGATAACTCTGACATTCATGAAAAGTTATTCCAAGCTATTTTAAAACAAAATACCGAAGAGGCACGAACATACGCTGTTCAAAATTTGGAGCTGAAATAAGCTCCTTATATAATGCATTTAAACATCAGATGATATACTCAATAACATCTGATGTTTAAGAGAGGAGAAAATCAAATTGAAGCATCAAGAACGAACTTATTTGTATATACTAGCACTATTTTTTGTTTCCATTAATTTACGTATCGGAATCACATCTGTTTCACCTTTATTAGAAACAATCCGACAAGATTTAAATATAAGCAATTTTTCCGTTAGTTTTTTAACAGCTATTCCGGTTTTTTGTATGGGGACATTCGCCTTACTGACTGGGAAGGTCATTAAAAAATATGGGGCAGAAAAAGCAATTATGGCTTGTCTTATTTTAATTGGGTTTGCTACATGTATGAGGGCTTTTACCTCTTCCATTTCCACATTATTCGCGAGCTCTTTATTTATCGGCATTGGAATTGCACTTGCAGGTCCGTTACTATCAGGGTTTATTAAAGAGAAATTCCCTACGAAAATCGGCTTAATGATTGGAATATATTCAGTAGGCATGGGAACTGGCGCTTCTTTAAGTGCAGGATTAACGATTCCTTTACAACATGTATTAAAAGACGATTGGAATATGGCACTCGCTTTTTGGGGTGTGCTTACTATTATCGCTATTATATTTTGGTATCCGGTTATAAAACAAAAAAAGAATACGAGCACACAAAATAAAAAGAATAATAGCTTACCTTTAAGAAATACGAAAGCATGGTTGTTCACAATCTTTTTCGGACTACAATCAGGAATCTTTTACTCCATTACGACTTGGCTTGCGCCCGCAAATCAAAGTATGGGTGTCAGCGGCGAGCAAGCTGGTACTCTTATAACTGTTTTTACAGTTGTTCAAATGATATGTAGCTTTTTAATTCCAACATTAGCCGATATTTATAAAAACCGAGCACTTTGGTTATTAGGTAGTATATGCTTTGTACTCGTAGGTTTATCGCTTATGATTTACCCACTAACTACACCATGGATCCCTTCTATTTTACTAGGTATCGGGCTCGGCGGCGTATTCCCACTCGCTCTCATGCTACCGCTATATGAAACAAAAACTTCAGAAGATGCGAGTGCATGGACTGCTATGATGCAGTCAGGAGGATATATTATAGGCGGATTTATTCCAGTCTTAGCAGGAATCGCTCGTGACTATTTTGATGGTTATACGCAAGTTTTTATTATAATGGCACTTTTAAGCTTAATTTTGTTCCTATTAACTTTAGTCATGAACAAAAAGAAAATAGAAGCAAAAGATCTTATAGCTTAAATAAAAAGAATGAGCTTTTTCCTAAAGGAGCAAGCTCATTCTTTTTACTTCTACTACTTGAAAACAAAAAAAGCCCCTCAAAGCATACGCTTCAAGGGGTGAGCCTGTTTTTTATTTACTTATATACGTACAGCTGTACCACTTACAGCAACCATTAACATTCCATCACGAACAACTTCGTAATCTACGTCAATACCAACGATAGCGTTCGCACCTTTTTGTTTTGCAAGTTCTTTCATTTCATCCATCGCGATATCACGAGCTTCTTTTAGCTTGCTTTCATAAGAACCAGCACGGCCACCGACAACATCACGAACTGAAGCAAATAAATCACGAACAATATTTGCACCCATAATAGCTTCACCATTTACAATATCAATATACTCAATAATTTCTTTACCTTGGATTCCAGACGTTGTTGTTACAATCATGACTGACACTCTCCTAATAAGTTGTAGTTTTAATAAGCTTTCTTATGTCTTTATTATGACATGGAAAAAGTATCTAATCTATTGAATTACCTTACAGGAGTGTGACAATTTTGTAAGGATGAAACGCCTATTATTTTTAATAAAGCGCTTTAACATTTGGATACATAAATGATTCTCTATTTTCTCTCCAGTCCTTTTCTACTTCTTTAAAGGTTGGTCGCCCTAACTCTTCCTTGTTTTTCTGTTTACGAAACCATTTCTTCACATACTGATCTCCATTTTTCCTTTGAACCGTACAAAGGAAACTATTACTACTATCCTTTACTATTTTTACAATCACGAAAAGACGCTCCTTCCCTTTTCAATAACAGAATAGAACTTGATCTTTTACTATAAGCCCTTCCTCTCTTATAGCCATACGACTCCTCGGCCGCGCCAAAGTTGTAAGATCAAAAAACAATATTCACTATGTTTAATATGTGACGTACATATTATTTAAAGAAATCAGAGTTATAAGCATTATGTTTATCAAATATTTTATAGATTTCTAACTTATCATCTAATTTTGCATCTACTAAAATTAATATATTTCCATCGTAAATGTATTCTTCATATTTCTTAGCATGTTCTTCAGGAATTCCTAATCCGATAAATGCTCCTCTTAAACTTCCAGCTCCTCCGCCAATACCGGCTCCTCCAATAGCTGCTGCGATAGGTCCTGCCGCTACGATTGGACCCATTCCAGAAACGGCAAGTATACCAAGACCTGTTAATAAACCGCCGAGTCCGCCTGCTACTCCTCCTGCCACAAGCCCTGTCGCTGAAAAGATATCCGCTTTATGTGCAGTTTCATGATTCACCTTTTCACCCGATTTTTCTTCCAGATGTTCAATTTCCTTTTGATCCTTTGCAATAGCTGAAATATTATCCGCCGAGTATCCTTTATCATTTAATTCATTAATAACACATGCCGCATCATCAATTGTTCTAAAAACACCTACTATTTTTCTATCTACATTCATAACTATTAACCTCCTAAAATTTTATATAATGTATCTTTATCTTTCTTCATTTCTGTATACACTAATCTTCTTATTAACATAACCATTTACGAAAAAAGCGAATAATAAAAGGATTACAAGCGAACTACTTAACAAGTAAATTAAATCAAATGTAATATCAATCATCATTTCATTCATGTATACCAGACTCCTTTTTATTTAAAGTAAAAGTATATTTTTATAGGCTAGAAATCTTATAATTCATCTTCAGTCAATCTCTTTGTAGTATATGTATACCCTTCGTAACCCTTTCTAAACGTAAAAATACTATAATTATATTTTTTCTTATTTATATGTTTAACATTTTTTAAAGCGGGTATGTTTATATTGTTATGCTTACTATATGGAAAGGAATATTTCGATGAATGCAATCCAATCTACTACTATTCTTTATAATGAAACACCTACAATAACGCAGATGCATCATTTTTATGCTTTAATGACAACATTTCAAACTAATTTATTTATAAGTAAACATGGAACACTTACTTCTATTAAAAGCTTAAGCACATTAATATCCTTTTTCCTTACTGTAAAAAAGAGAGAGCTTGTATTATTTATCTTTGAAGGAATAGATGCAAAAAAAGCTTTAAGAACACTCTTTCCTTCTTAAAAGTTTTATTATCCCCCTATTCCCTCGATCGTTACTTTTCATATATGTTTTTATATTTCAAAATGATTTCCTCTATTAAAAAAGAACCCCCTAATACAATAGGGGGATTTCTAGTTTGGCCTTATAAAAACTGATATAATATATATTACGTTTTTCATTCTTTACAATTGAAAACTTTGAATAACCTTGAAGGTAGGAATTTTTAATGAAATCGAAAGCAAAATTTAGTATTCGCTACAAAATTATGGCTGGTTATTTAGTTATCATTTTGTTCTTACTTATCTCTTTCATTATGTTAAACAATGAGATTTCTAATTTACAAAAATCTCGTAATTTTATTATTGATCACGATTTTAAAGTTCTTAATTTAACGAATCAAGTGGAGAAAGAATTGCTAACAATTGAAAATAAAGCGAAAGGATTTATTACTTCTAATGATGCAAATTACGTTCAATCCCTTAACGCTGCAGAAAAGGATTACGAAAAACATTATCAAGATCTTTTTGCTCTATTAGAGGATAACCCCTCTCAGCAAGAAAAATTAAAACAGATTAATGAAAACATCAATAGTTGGATTAATAAAGAGATTCACCCATTAATTACAAATCACAATAGTAATAACATACAAGCAATCGATACGACTCAAATTCAATCATTACAATCGCAGCTAACTGGCTTCCGTGGTGTAGAGGAGCAACTAACGAAAAAAAGAGCTGCACAATTAGATACTGAAAATAATAAATTAGAGCTTTGGTTATACAGTTTATTGTTCTTACTTTCTTGTATTTCCATTATCGTTTCACTTTATATTTCTAATTCCATTACAAAAACGATTAAAAATGTAATTCAAGCTATTAAATCTATTTCTTCTAAAGAAAAAATTACTGAAAGAATTCATGTAAACACACATGATGAAATAAAAGATCTTGCTCATACAACGAACCATCTACTAGACGAAATATCTAAAAGGGAGTGGTTACAAACCGAGCTTGCAGAATTAATTTTAATGTATCAAGGTGTACCTTCTATTGAGATGTTAGGTAACAAAATTCTTAGTGGAATGATACAAAAAACGCAAACTTCTTGCGGTGCATTCTATGTACGTGAAGAAATTGAAGACACTGTCTACTATGTGAAGAAAGCTTCTTTCGCCGATCAAGGTTCTGATGTTGGAAAACAATCCATTAAAATGGGTGAAGGTTTAATTGGGCAATGTGCTTTAGAAAAACAAAGCTTTATTCTTCGAGAAATTCCAGAAGAATTTCGTTATGTCACTAGCGGCTTATTAGAAATACGCCCTCAAAACCTACTAGTCATCCCTATCTTATTTGAAGATGAAGTGATTGCAGTAATGGAGTTAGTAAGTGTAACTGAGATTTCAGACTTGCATCAAGATTTAATTCAACAAACTGTTGATAACCTAGGTTTAACAATCCATAGTATTATGGGACGTATGCGAATTCAAACTCTTTTACATGAATCACAAGCAATGACAGAAGAGTTGCAAGTTCAATCAGAAGAATTGCAAACGCAAGCTGAGGAACTACAAATGCAAGCCGAAGAATTAAGAACAACGAATGAACAATTAGAGGCTAGAACGGAAGAGGCCGAGCAAAAGACAGCTGACTTACAAATTACTAAATCAGAATTAGAAGAAAAAGCAAGTGAGTTATTACGTAGCTCAAAATACAAATCAGAATTCCTAGCAAATATGTCACATGAATTACGCACACCATTAAATAGTATTTTACTATTATCTGAAATGTTAAGAGAAAATCATGATAATCATTTATCCGATGATGAAATTGAATTAGCAACTGTCATTCATTCATCAGGGAAAGATTTACTTACTCTAATTAATGACATACTAGATTTATCTAAAGTAGAAGCAGGCAAACTAGACATCATTTTTGAAGCAACGAACATAAGTGATATGGCAGCAAATATGCATCAAAACTTTTTACATATAGCTGCACAGAAAAATGTTGAATTTATGATTGAAGACAGTGATACGATTCCTGATCTGTTTTATACAGATGCAAAACGGATTGAGCAAATTATTAAAAACTTATTATCCAATGCATTTAAATTCACAGAAAAAGGATCCGTTTCTTTACATTTCGATTCGATAGAAACAACCAATTTGAGTCATGATATGCAGTCTATAAGTAAAGATTGGATTACAATTTCGGTAAAAGATACTGGTATTGGTATCGCTACAGAACAGCATCAACTCATTTTCGAAGCCTTTCAACAGGCAGATGGCGCAACGATTCGAAAATATGGTGGTACAGGATTAGGGTTATCTATTTGTAAAGAGTTTGCTAGATTATTAGGTGGTTGGATTACGTTAGAGAGTAACGTAGGAGAAGGCAGTACTTTCACCGTATATATCCCTAACCTTCCAAATGGGTTAACTGATATACAAGTATCCAATTTAGAAGTTGCAGCAACGATAGAAGATGTTATTCCTGCTGAAGTTATTGAGGAAACTATCGTGACGCCAGAAACAAATAACGTCTTCCAAGAGAAAACTATTTTAATTGTCGATGATGATCATCGAAATATATTTGCATTACAAAACGCATTAGAAAAACAACATGCCAATATTATTACTGCACAAAACGGCATAGAGTGTTTAGAAATACTAAAAAACAATACAAATATTGACCTTATTTTAATGGATATTATGATGCCGAATATGGACGGTTATGAAACGATGGAACATATCCGAATGAACTTAGGGTTACATGAAGTACCTATTATCGCATTAACTGCTAAAGCAATGCCAAATGATAAAGAAAAATGTTTATCTGCTGGCGCTTCAGATTATATAAGTAAACCATTAAATTTACATCAACTTTATTCGGTAATGAGTGTATGGTTAATAAAATAAGTGAGGTTTAGTTTAAGTGGAAAATAAGTATTATAATTTTGATCCATCCGTAGATATGGATAAGCGCACGAACTTAGAAATTGAATTACTGTTGGAAGCGGTATTTAAACTATCTGGCTTCGATTTTCGCCAATATGCTCGTACATCTATTTATAGAAGAATTTGTAATCGAATGCAGCTCTCTAATATCCCAACCATTTCAAAGTTAATTGAAAAAGTAATTCATGAGGAAGGGTTTTTAGAACAGTTATTAAATGATTTCTCCATTAATGTAACTGAAATGTTCCGTAACCCTAACTTTTTTAAAGCGCTAAGAGAGCATGTGATTCCTGAATTAAAAAAGTATCCTGAAATTAGAATTTGGCATGCTGGATGCGCAACCGGTGAAGAAGTATTATCAATGTCCATCTTACTTCACGAAGAAGGATTAAGTGAAAAAGCTGTTATTTACGCAACAGATATGAATACCGATGTGTTAGAAAAAGCAAAACAAGCTATCCTTCCGTTAAATAAAATGCAAACTTATACGAAAAATTATTTACAAGCTGGTGGTACACAAGCATTTTCTAACTATTATTCAACAGATAATCGTTTCGCTTATTTTAATCCCTCTCTTTTACAAAACATTATTTTTGCACAGCATAATTTAGTAACCGATCAATCTTTTAACGAATTTCATATTATACTTTGCCGTAACGTTTTAATTTACTTTACGAGTAAACTTCAAAACCAAGTACAGCAACTATTTTATGAAAGTTTAGGTCACAATGGATTCCTATGTTTAGGAAATAAAGAAACTCTTCGTTTTTCACATATAATGCCGCATTATATCCAATTTAATCCGAACGAACAAATCTATCAAAAAATACAATAAAAAGCGTATGAAATCCTCTGTTTGGATTTCATACGCTTTTTATTTCGCATTCGTTTGTATCATAATTAGACACATATCATCTGATTGTGCTTTCTTCTGTTCTTCCTTATAAAACCCTTCTATCTCTCCTTCTAAATCTCCCCATTTTCTTTCGGTAAAAGCACGTAATTTCTCTTCAGATTCAAATTCATCATTTGCAATTGCTTCAAGAACACCATCTGTAAACAATACGATTTGAGCGTTCTTCTCAAAAGGTATAACTGTCTTTTCAACTTTTATTTCATCAAAAAATCCTACTGCACAACTCCCGCGATTTAGTTCCACTACATTCGCTTCATCAACTAAAACGTATCCAGAAGGATGTCCTGCATTTACATATTCAATTGTTCTCTTTTCTGTATCAACTACTAAGTATATCGCTGTAAAATAATATGGGATATTGTCATTCTCATTATGTAAAAGAGTCATATATTTATTTAAGTCTTTAATGACAAGTTCTGGATCGATTAAACATTTAATCGATTCACGTAATACAGACGAGATAAACATACAAACTAATGAAGCAGATATACCATGTCCCATCACATCTAATAATATAATACCGTAGCGGTTTTCATCGATTTTATACCAATAATACATATCTCCAGCTAGTTTGAATGAAGGTAGGTAACTTGCTTCAATTTTTATATGATCTTCTCTTAATGGGCTACTTAATAAGTTTCTTTGTACTTGTGTAGCTAAATCTAATTCATTACGAAGATTTTCCTCTTGTTCTTTATGCCAATTTAATTCTGATTTCAAGCGTAATGCTACACGCATACGCGCTAACAATTCAACTTTATTTATAGGTTTCGTAATATAATCCATTGCGCCTATATCAAGCGCTTCAGCTAATTTATTCGCATCTTCTAAAGCTGTTACAAAAATAATAGGAATATCTTTAAACTTCTCCTCTTTTTGTAATCGCCTACAAACTTCAAGTCCATCAATTTCAGGCATCATAATATCTAATAGTATTAAATCAATTTCATTATGCCTGGAAGAATCTTTTCCAAAATGGATGTATTCGAAAAGCTCTTGTGCAGAATTAAGCGATACAAGATCCTGATATCCGGCTTGTTTTAAAATTTTTTCAATTACAAAGATGTTAACCGGATTATCATCGACAATTAAAATGGACACAAGTTATTTCCCCTTTTCTTATTTAAAATGTAAATCTATTATCATTTTCTATTTTTCTAGTATTGCATACTCAGTTACAAAATGAAAATTTCCTACTCAAACATATTTATACAGCAAAAGAACAAACCCCCCTAGAAATGAGAGTTTGTTCTTTCACTCTATAAAGTGAAACTTTAATCAGTGGGGGTTTTCTTCATCCCCCACTGATTATTAGTTGAACCAATCGGACTTTAATGGGCAGTTGATCCCCCACCTAAATTCTTTGCTTTCGCTGAATTTTGAGGTGGGGGTCTTACTGCCCATTAAAGTGGGGTAAATTTCCACTATTAATTTAACACCATTGCCTTGTCACTTAAAAGACGATCTAATTCTTCCATATGATTTGTTTCATCTGCGATCATATCTTCTAACTTTACAACTAACTCTGTCATATTTAATTTCGCTGCCTGTTCTTTTCTCGTTTCATAGCGCTTAATTGTTTCATATTCTGATTGTCTAGCTTCTTCTAACATTTCTCTAACATCTTCTACTTGTTTCACTGGTAAAGGGATCGTAGTAGGTGTACCACCTAGCGTCTTAATTTTCTCCGCTAAATATAGGGCATGTCCTTGTTCATCACTAATTTCAGATTCAAAGAAAGGTTTTAACACTTGTCTATATATACCAGAAACTGTAGCTGCATTATGGTTATACATAATAATTGCCGAGTATTCTCCTGCTAAATCTTCATTCAATCCTTTGATTAGCTCTTTCACATCGTGTGACATTTTAATATCTCCTCCTATACTTAATAACTACCCCTTTTCTCATATTTTAAACATAATTTTTTAAAATTTTTATGTATCTAAAAACGCCGCTTGCTTCAATTTACTTATCGCTTGTCTTTTAATACGAGAAACGTGCATTTGTGAAATACCTAACCGTTCCCCTGTATCCTTTTGATTTAAATTTTCTCCAAATATATAATGAATAACACTCTTTTCCGTATCATTTAATACGTTAAAAATATCATCTAAAATAAGGCGCCTTTCTGTCTGTTCATATCCTTGCTCTACCTCACCTACAGATTCAATTCTCGCTACCGAACTTCCATCAGATGAATTTTCAACTACATCATCTAAGGAAGATACTCGATAATTATTTTTTGCATCTATAATTTCTAGCACTTCTTCTTCGGATAGTCCTAAATGATCCGCAATCTCTATAATCTTCGGTGAACGTTGCAGTTGATCTGTTAGCTCCTCTATCGCAAGTTTAATCTTCCCACCTAAATCTTTAATTCGCCTTGGAACATGAATACCCCAAGTTTTATCACGTAAATACTTCTTTATTTCTCCTACTATCGTAGGTATTGCAAACGGCTCAAAAGCATTCCCTATCGAGTAATCATACCTTCTTATTGCGCCTAAGAGCCCTAACATTCCTACTTGTATAATATCCTCATGCATCGGCCCACCTTTTGAATAGCGATATGCAATGGAATGTACGAGGTTTTTATAGTGATTAACTAATCTTTCCTGTGCTTCATCACATTGGTTTTGTTGGAATTCTGCAATTAGTTTAATAACGTCTTCTTTAGCAAGATTTGTAGGTTGAGATTGGATTTCCATCATTCTCCACCTGCTCTCTTTGTATATATTTTGTCATTAAAACTGTCATGCCCTCATCATGCATAATTTGTATATCATCCATTAACGTATTTATTAAATATAAACCTAAACCATTTTCCGGCAAATGTTCTACTGGTTTATTAATATCATACGGACCAACTTTCCTTTTTAAAGTGCTAAAATCAAAGCTAACTCCATTATCCGCAACCATAATTTCTAATCGATCTTCATATAGACCAAAGACAATTGTAATTTCTCCAACGTCTTCTTTATATGCATGCTGTACAATGTTTGTACATGCTTCACTAATAGCAATTTTCATATCTTCTATATCGTCATAAGCAAAGTCCATTCGATTCGCAACACCAGCCATTGTTAAACGAATAATAGCCACATATTCTGCTTTTGCAGGAATTTTCATTTCTATCTTTTCAAATTTCTCCATCATCCCTAGTCACCTTCTTTCTACTTTTTCAATATCTGAATTCAAATTTAATATTTCTGTTAGTCCTGTAATATCAAATAATCTTTTTAGTCTTTTAGATACACCAATAAACTCTAGTTTTCCATCATTTTTCTTAATTGCTTTTAATAGAGCTATAAAAACGCCTAAACCTGTACTATCCATATACTCTACCTCAGTAAAATCTACTACAATATGAACCTCTTTTTCGCTTGCAATAGGCATAATCTTATTTTTTAAATCTGATGCCGTATACGCATCAATCTCACCATTAAGTTGTACCGTATAACCTACATCATTTTGCAAAATATTTACTGCCAAATTCATCATTTCCGCCCCCTTATCTAAAACTTCTACTATGTAATTACCCATAAAAATTAGTTTTAAACATATTTTTTCATTTTAATTATAAATAAATTTTCTACACCTTTCTCAGCTTAACACTAAAAAAAATACTACCAAATGTTTAAACCTTATAAATTTGTGTATGTATAATGTATAAACATTATTTTTAGGGGGATCTATCTATGGAAGAGCACAGCTTTAAAAAGGGAGATTTTGTTCAATTTTCTTATCGACACGATCATGCTACAAAATTAATTGGTTCCATTATTAACATACTAACGAATACAATTGTAGTTGATATAGGTAATAGCGAGGACTTATCTCATATAGAACCGAGGCAGGTCGTAAGAATAAATAATTGTAAAAAAGTAACGATAGCTTAATATGTAATCTCAATCAGTGGGGACATCCTCACTGATTCCTATGTAAAATACATTAAAAAAGCATCCAAATTATTTTAATTGGATGCTTTTTTATGTATATTTATTAGTTCATTCACTTTATAGCTATATATAATAAACTTAAGATTACTATTCATTATCATACTTACGCTTTCCGTAGCATTCTAGAAAAGAATGTAACGATTAAAATAAAGACGATTGCACCTAATAAAGCTGGAAGAATAAAGATGCCTCCCCATTCAGGACCCCAATGACCAAATAACGCACTACCTACCCAAGATCCGATTAATCCGGCAATAACATTACCAACTATACCTAAAGGAAAGTCTTTTCCTGTAATCATTCCAGCTAACGCACCAATAAGTCCACCTACAATACACGTAATAATAAGTCCCACAATTAAACCTCCTATATTATTTTTATATTGGATTTATCAAGCTTTGGTATGTAACCAAAGCTTGATAAACATGTATTATTCTTTATTATCCAATCCATCACTTACCTTTTGTTTCACTTTTCCGACTTTTTCTTTTATCGTTCCCTTCGTCTTCTCCCACTTCCCTTCATTTTTCAACTTTCTATCCTCTGTAACTTCACCAATTCCTTCTTTTATTTGTCCTTTTTTCTTTTCAACCTTACCCGTAATTTGTTCTTTCAGCCCGTTCTCACTCATATTTACAATCTCCTTTTCGTAATAGATTTATAGATTTAAAGGGTATACATGCATCTTCTTTCTTGTAACCATTCACCAACTCTTTCTAAATCCTTAACGAATAACAAGATTTTTCCTTCATCCAGTTTTTCTTCATAGAAGTTAGCTTCTTCCTCATTAAGTCCTAACTCTTGCATCTTATTTCTTAACTGATCTCCCGTTTTTTGAAAGACGTTAATAATGCTTGTCCCAAGTCCCTCCTCTTTTATTCCAATTGTATTCACGTCTGCATTGTCTGCGATTCTATCTGTCCTATCTTTCTCATGTGTTAATACGTAAATATCTTTTTGGTCTATTCCTTTCTTCACTAGATCATTCGCCGCATTCATGACCTCTTTCTCCGTAATAAATTCATATACAAAAGGTTTACTATACTTCGTTTCCATCTTTAACTTCCTCCTCTAAAATGAATTATTTGTTATATTATATGTAATACACCCATTTTCGAAATGTTAAACATAAAATATGAAAAAAATTATGTGAATTTTGATTTTGATAGAGAATGAACCGCATATTTTTCATATATACGCTTCATATTATTCATACGAACATCATTAAAACTAGTAAACATGTCTCCCTACGATTTACAAAGTTATCTCCTTACAATAACTACCTAAATTAGCAGAATATTGTTATAATTAAAATTAGAGGAGGAGATAAAATGAAAAAAATCACTTACATATGTGCTCTAAGTGTTCTATCTTTCACTTTAATAGGTTGTACAAGCACTTCTACTACAAATAATACTCCAAAAACTAAGCAAGAAAATACGAAAAATGCCATTCAATTAAACTCTGCAGACATTACAAATATTGAGTTATTTAGAACAACAAGTAATACTACTTCCAAATCTCAAACAGATAACGAGGAAATGATACAATCAATCGCTTCAGCAGTCCAAAACGGAACACCGAAAACAATCACACTAGATCAAAAAAAGAAACAATCTGCGCATTCTACTATAACCGTTACATATAAAGATGACGCAAAAGAAGAGTTTCTTGTGTGGGTTGATACTAAGGAACAAATTACGATTGCTAAAGATGAGAAGAAAGATAAAGTAGAAGCTGTGACGGTGAATATTAAAGGCGCTAAAATAATGAAGGATTTTTTTAAAAATGATCAAACATAAAAGTATCCCCATCAACTTAAGGATTCAAAATTAGCACAAAATTTTGTTCAGAAATACTATAAAATTTCAGCCTAATAGGTAAGTGGCGAGACCCTATATTATTAAACTTAAAATGTTTCAAATTGAAGGAAGACACCTTATAAGGTGTCTTTTCTTTATTTTCAAAAGGACCTGCTCCATTTATTCGTAAAAGTATAAAATAAATTGAATCCGTTAAAACACATGAGTGAACCTTTGTTTTCCCCCTCCTATCTAAAGGAGGAACTGTTATGGGCTTTGGTGGTAGTTGTGGCGGCTGTGGCTTCGCTGGAGGATTTGCTTTATTAGTTGTATTGTTTATTTTATTAATCATCGTTGGAGCTAGCTGCTTCTGCTAAAAAACTATCGGAAAAGACACTCATGTTAGTGTCTTTTCTTCATGAAAAAATCCCCGTGCTAAACAAAAAATAAAATAAGCTGCCCATATGGACAGCTTATTTATATAATTATCGTTATTGGAAGTAAAGTTTTAAAAGTAATTTATCCATAGTGATATTAAAATTACTACTAACAGGGGGAGCACCACATTGCCATCAACCTAAGCTTTTGAGATACCCCCATACCGAAATTTTCACCTTTTTACAGTTATTTATGAGAATTCAGCTCATTTTTTCGTTTTGGGGAACAATCAATTTCTTAAGTTGATGGGTATGTGATAATGCTTCCATTTGAACAAATTTTCCTTTTCCATACCGATCACACACCCTTTGTAGAGTAATAGTATCAGCATATCCCAGTTTAAGAGGTTAATTACAAAATATTTAGAATTTTTTTGCGAGAATCCTTCGAAATGTAATACGGACTTTAAATATTTTCATTTATAATTCTCTATTTGTCTATACTTTTCATACCGCTGTTGTATAAGCTCTTCCGAGGATAATAGTATCAATTTTTTTAGAGATGATTCGATTACAGATTCAATCATTTTTGCCTGTGATTTTATATCATTTTGTGCTCCACCTTTAATTTCAGGAATGATTTCATCAATAATTCCTAAATGTTTTAAATCTTTTGCTGAAATTTTCATATGTTCAGCAGCTTCTGGAGCATACTTAGCGTCCTTCCATAGGATAGATGCTGCTCCTTCTGGCGAAATTACCGAGTACCATGAATACTCTAACATATGGATATGGTTACCGACACTAATGCCAAGAGCTCCACCACTTGATGCCTCTCCAATTACAATACAAACAATTGGCACTTTAAGTGTAGCCATTTCAAATAGATTTCGAGCTATCGCTTCAGAAATTCCACGTTCTTCAGACCCTTTCCCTGGATAGGCGCCTATTGTATCAATAAATGTAATAATAGGGCGATTAAATTTATCAGCTTGTTTCATAAGTCTTAGCGCTTTTCTATAACCTTCTGGATGTGCCATTCCAAAATTTCTTTCTATATTTTCCTTTGTATTTCTACCTCTTTGATGACCAATAACCGTAACGGGCATCCCTTTAAATTTTGCAATACCACCTATCATTGCTTTATCATCACCATATAATCGATCACCATGAAGTTCGAGAAAGTTTGTAAACAATAAAGGTATATAGTCCAATGTCGTGGGCCGGTTACGTAGCCTTGCAATTTGAACTCGTTGAAAAGGTGTAATATTAGAATAAATTTTATCTTGCATTTTATTTAAACGTTTTTCTAATACATGAATTTCTGGCGATAAATCTACATTATTTTCTTTCATAATTTTCTTTAATTCATCAAATTTCTCTTTTAATTCAATAATAGGACGTTCAAAATCCAAACTCATTTTACCCTCCAAATGTTATGATTTACCTCACTCTAATCAAAAGGCTTAGAAATAGAATCAATAAATAATTCAAAACCATCCACAACTATTTTTTGTTCTGATTCTGATAAATTATTGAGAATACTTTGATAAAATGTAATGGATTGCTCTCTTAAGCAATTAACAGTTATGTGACCTTTTTCTGTGAGGTGCAGAAAAAGTTCTCTTCTATTTTTTTCATTTACTTCACGATAAATAAGCCCCTTTTTTACTAACTTATCTACCAATCTACTTACAGTTGAAGTCTCTAATCTAAGTTTATTGGCTAGTTGCCAAACAGTTAATTTTTCCACCTCTAGTTCCTCTAACGCCATCATTTGAGAAGTTGGTAAAGGTTTTTCAAATGGTCCATTGGGCAAATTTTGAGATTCAAAAACCCCAGTTATTATAATCATTTTCTTAATATCTGTTCTTAGTTTTAAGGCATCTTCTCTTTTCAAAAAGGTCACCCTCCTACAATTAATGTATCATACATCAATTGTATTATACATGAATATGTTTTTTTCACAAGCTTAACGTAAGCCAATATTACAACATGGACGAGATATTTCTTCTTGTTAAAATGGTATAAGTGGATTGTTTTCTACAAATGGCAGAACATCAATTATGTATCAGGGGCCTTTATGGGGTACCGCTCATCGCAATCAAGCTAAGAAAATAAAACTACCCAAAAAACGAAAATTTTGTGATAACTTGTAACAAAAAACTCATAATTTTTTGGGGGAGTTCTAAATTCTTAAGTTGATGTGCATGGGGGAGCACCACATCGCCATCAAGCTAAGAGTGCCAAGAAAGTATATGCAAGTGTGCTTCTTTGGAATTTCTACGACTCTATTAAAGTTGTGCATAACAAATAAACCTATCAATTAGGTGTTTAAAAAAACA
>NZ_JAUMJO010000019.1:0-28871 GCF_036320425.1 Bacillus nitratireducens | reverse complement strand
GATAACTCTTGTTTTTGATGCATATTCATAAAAAGCACGTCACCCTTTCTCATTAACATAAGAAAATAGTAACGTGCTTTTAACTTCAAAAATAGTCTAAATCCTTAAGTTGATGGATGTGTGGTGCTACCCTATATGCATCTCGTTAACCGATGAAAAGAAGATGATTCATCGGTTTTTTCTTTGGAATCTTACAAACTTGTTAGATAAATGTTAGGGAAATCGATAGGAAAAATCGTATGAAATATGTACATTGTATGTAGGTCAAAACTAAAAGGAGAAGAGAATTATGATACAAAATCAACGTATTGAAATAATTGATTATATACGAGGGTTTGCGTTTATAGGTATTACTTTTACCAATATATTTCAAAACATTAGCATGGTGAGTACAGATGCCAATCCTTCTGTTAGCTCTTTCATCTACACTTTCATGGTATCAAAATTTATTTATATATTTATGTTTCTTCTAGGCTTATCTTCTGCATTATTAATGTCAAATTTAAAGAGGAGGGGTGAAAAGGCAAATTTAATATATATCCGGCGTTTTAGTACGCTGTTATTAATTGGTATTACATGTACATTTGTAGGGATTCCTGCCGGTGCATTATTTATTATGTATGCAATTTATGGACTAATAGGATTTATATTTCAGCGTATGCCACCGATGATTAACATTGTCGTTTTTATCGCTATTGCGATATTGACTTGGTTCACACGTAACATGGTTTTAATTGAAGGTGAATCAATTAATAATCAAGTTGTATCTTTAGTAAGCATGTTAAGCGGGTTTTCAATGGTTATTTTAGGGATATTTTTAGGACAAGTATCTTTTTTCAATCACCTACAAAGATGTAAGGGATTACTTGTAACAGGTGTAGTCCTCCTATTCTTTTTAACATACTATTCTTATGACTGGATGAATAATTTTAATTCTTTAGTAATGAGCCTATTGTATATCGTTTGCTTTAGCATTTTAAGTATGAATATCAATGTAAGACGTACGTTTTCATTTTTAATAGCATTTGGCAGAATGTCTATGTCAAACTTTATTGTGCACACATCGTTTGTTTATTTCTATTTAGAAAATGGAAAATTATCATTCTTAACCTATTTAGGTATCGGTCTATTCCTTATTGTTTTACAAATTATTTATAGTAATATATGGTTAAAGTACTTCAGAATGGGACCTGTAGAATGGATATGGCGTATGGGGATATATTGGAAGAAAATAAGGATTTTTGGTTCCGTTGCAAAGAATTCTAAGTTTAGTGAAAACAAAACCTGTTAAAGAAGTTTGTGGGAAATTAAATTATAAGATTGAACTAGAATCTTAGATATGTAAGGGGACAAAAGTTAGAATGGTATTCCCGTATGCATTTCGTTAACCGATGAAAGAAAGATGATTCATCGGTTTTTTCTTTTGCATCTTACAAATTTGTTAGAGGGGTAGGGCCCCATCACCATCAAGCTAAGAAAAGAAAATACCCCAAAAACGAAAAAATAAGCTATTTTCTGTCAAAAATACACGAAATTTTCATCCTGGGGGTGTTATAAAATTCTTAAGTTGATGGGAATGTGACGCTACCCCATTTCTAACTTTTTTACGGATCCACATGTATTTTTAAAATATACAGTTGTTAACTGCCATTATTATGGAATAGGTTTTATTGTTAGTTCATATGTTTTCCGTATTGGCAAGTATATTGCGATAGCTAATAAAGTTAAAGCTCCTAGTTTTTTAAAACAAAAAGCGAATAAATAAGCATAAAAAAAAGACACCCTAAGGTGCCTTCCTCCGACTTGATAACCACTTTAATTTTAATAATATGTATTGGGCTCCCATCTAAATATTATTTTACCATATCAAATTATCTCAGCTGTACCCCTTACTGATTCGTTGCACAAAACCAACATCACTAGCAAAATCTCGTAAGAAATTTGGAGATAAGAAGTTTTGAATTTCTTGAGCAAATAATTGTAATTCGTCAGATAAAGAAATAGACAGACAAAAAGATTCTGGTGCAAAAATAAAATATAGGAGAATAAAGCACATATATTCCTAACGGAATCGTATCTTATGCTGCAAGTCCAAACAATTGATGGATGAATTTTTTCTGGTTTTGGACAGACTGGTCCCGTAAATCAAGCTGCTCTTTTTTAATCATATGCATGGCTTCTACTCCGGAAAGAATAGATGTAGCTGTGTCAAAACATTTGAACCCTAGCATAGAACGGATTCGCTTCTTTATAAAGCGATGATCTTGTTCTACTATGTTATTCAAGTACTTTTGTTGTCTAAGTTGCATACCATCAGGTATGCTTTTTTCTTTTTTCAACTGTTCAATTGCTATAGGATAAGCCGGGTTCTTATCGACTGTTATAACACGTGGCTTTGAAACATGAAAAGACCGCAAAGCTTTCTTGAAAAAGCGCTTTGCAGCCTTCTGGTCTCTTGTTTTGTTTAAGAAAAAATCAATTGTGTTTCCTTTCGAATCAACAGCACGATAAAGATACATCCATTGAACTTTTACTTTGATATATGTTTCATCGACTCTCCAAGAGTCATTTGTTTGTTTGAGGTGACGGCGGATTCGTTTGTCCAATTCAGGACCATACTGATGAACCCAACGCATAATCGTTGTATGAGAAATGGATAAACCCCGTTCTTCTAGCATTTCCACCAAATCACGAAAACTGAGGTTGTACCGTAGGTACCATCTTACCGTTAACAAAATAATATCAGGCTGATAATGCTTCCATTTGAATACATTTTCCTTTTCCATACCAATCACGCACCCTTTTTAAAGTAATAGTAACAGTATGTCCAAGATTTATAGATTCATTGCAATTGTCCTTAAGTTTTTGCACCAGAACCTTGCATTAAAAGCCAATGTTGTTACACCATTATTACAAGAAGTAAATGAAGACAGTCAAATATTTAATTCTAATATTATTGCTACTCATACCAAAATAGTATATACATGGAATGAAATTAAAGAGGGATTACTTGAGGGTCAATGTGTACTGTTTATGGAGGGAGAAAAGCGGTCACTTCTAATAAATACAAAAGGCTGGGCAGAGAGAGCCATTCAAGAACCAATTTCAGAAGTTACTATTAAAGGATCACATGATGGATTTATTGAAAATGCCACAAAAAACATAGGACTTATTCGTCGATATATTCCTTCTACAGAGTTAAAAATCAAAAAGCTGACGATTGGAGAACGGGCCACTTCTGTTGTTTATTTAATTTATTTAGGTGACGTTGCGAATCCAGATGTAGTTCAAGAAATAGAAAACAGAATCTGTAGAATTAAAACGGATGCGGTATTGAGCATCGGGGAACTATCTAATTATACAAAAGATCAAAATTGGACTCCTTTTCCACAGGCTTATTTAAGCGAACGCCCAGACGCCATTTCAAATCATATCCTTGATGGAAAAATAGCAGTATTAGTTGATAGATCTCCTGGCGCGATGATTGTCCCAATGAATTTAATTGGATTTTTTCAGACTCCAGATGACTATAATATACATTGGCTCATTGCATCGTTTTTTCGTTTATTACGATTTGCAGGATTTATTATAGCTATTTTTTTACCCGCAATTTATATTGCTATCGTCTCTTTTCACTTTGAAATCATTCCTTTAGATTTATACACTTCTATTGCAACGTCAAGAGTCAAAGTCCCTTTCTCTCCCTTACTGGAAGCTTTTATAATGGAAATCACACTAGAAATGCTACGTGAAGCTGGTATTCGCTTACCACAGCCAATAGGACAAACAATTGGAATTGTTGGAGGGATTGTAATTGGGCAGGCGGCTGTTCAGGCTGGTCTTGTGAGTAACGTTATGGTTATTATCGTATCTATTACTGCCATTGCATCTTTTATTGTTTCTAATTACGATTTATCAAGTTCTATACGCCTTATTCGTTTTCCAATGATGTTATTGGCATATTTTTATGGCATTGTAGGTATTGTTAGTGGATTAATGCTCTTATTTGCTCATTTTGTTTCGCTAACTTCCTATGGTTCACCATACGGATTGCCAATCGCACCATTTCGTCCCCAAGAGCTAAAAGATTCATTTGTAAGATTTCCTATTTCTATGATTACCACCCGCTCGAGTACAGGGCAGCCGAAACAAAAAAAGAAAAAAGAAGGTAGTTCGCATGGGGAATCTTAAATTCCAAAACATAACCTTATTTGAATTTATTGTTTTCATTCATTCACTGCAACTAGCCTCAGGTATGTTAATTATGCCAAGCCCACTTGCTACTACCGCTGGCACAGATGGCTGGATTTCTATCATTTTGGGTTGGATAACCACTTCTATAATTGGCGTATTTATTATATTAATGTTACAAAAAAACCCTAACAAAAATTTCTCACAGATTTTAAAAACATACTTTGGTAAATGGCTAGGTACAATTCTTTTTCTTTTATATGCTTTTTATCTATTTTTTGCTGGTTTTAATACTTTATTAAAGGCAACTGATATTGTAAAAGTGTGGATATTCCCTTCCACTCCTGCTTATCAAATCACCATATTATTACTATTGCCTTTTATTATTTTAGTCCTGAGTGGGTTAAGGGCTCTTATTAGTTATTCTATGCTTGTTTTCTTCTTCACTACTTGGATGCCACTATTTCTTCTTTTTTCATTAAAGAGTATGTATGCTCCTTTACACCTACTTCCTATTTTTAAAGATGGCTTATACCCTATTGTAAAGGCAACGAAAGAAACCATTACCCCTTATGCCGGCTTAGAAATTGCATATTATATATATCCGTTCTTACAAAAAAAACAACAAGCTATAAAGGGAATACTAATTGCGAATACTGGAACCATGTTTTTATATCTATATGTGACTATTCTTTCTTATATATACTTTAGTCCGGAGGGGATAAAAGACGTAATTTGGCCAGTATTTCATCTGTTAAAAGGAGTTCGTTTTTCTTTCATAGAACGATTAGAAATTATATATATCGCTTACTATTTAATTGTATTTTCCACTACAATATATCCATATTTATTTTTCAGTTTTGAGTCTGTGACCATTTCACTTCAAAAAAACGCTCGCAATTGGGCGCTGGTTGGTTTTATGGTATTAATAGTAGGCTTATTTATTTTTCTAAATCCCAATGTGGATCAATATTTATTTATATATTCTCTTATGGATATCTTAAATATCATTTTCTTTATTCTATTACCAATCTTATTTTTCGCTTACAGCATTCTTTTTGCTTGGGTTACTAGGAGGAAACAACTTTGATTCGAAAATGGATATGGATTGTAATTTGTTGTATATGTTTAATTGGTTGTAGTCAGAGAATTCCTCTTGAGAAGGTTTCATTAATCCTATTAATTGGCTTGGATAGAGCCCCTAATGGAGACATAAAAGTTGGCACAAGCATCCCACTCTTTCATCATAAACAGCAACAAAGTACTATAGAGCAATGGACCCAGGCATCAACTGTATATAATGGCTTCAGTAAGATAGATACAAAGTTAACGGGCTATATGACAGCCTCCAAAGCTGAAATCATTTTAATTGGGAAAAAATTGGCGCGAGAATCAAATTGGTTGCAGGAACTTGATTCTTCTTACCGTGATCCTTACGCTACCATTAATGCTAAAGTAGTACTTGTAGATGGACCTGTAGAAGAAATTTTTACAATTAATAAGCCAGATAAACCATCACTACCATCTTATATAAGTAGTGTAATCGAATCCTCCATTCAAAATAATCAATCCGTTTCTTCTACGATTCAACAATTAACGAGAGAACAAAATGAAGAAGGAATGACACAAATTGTTCCAGTTATCAAAAAAACAAAGAATGAAATTGACACGATAGGAATTGCACTTTTCGATCGACAAGGAAAATATTTAACTCGTATCCCTAAAAAAGATGTTAAGTTCTTCAATCTTATAAATAAGTCAAAAAATACAGGCCGGATGATACTACACCTTGCGCTTCCTCCTAAAAAGTCCAACAAAAAAACAAACACTTCTATCTTGATACAAAATGCGAAAAGGAAGATAGATGTTAATTTTAAAAACGGAAAGTTTGTATTTAATCTCCAAATAAATGCTAATGTAGCTTTAATAGAAAAAACCAATGCGAATTTAATTAAGGAGCATTATGATAATAAAAAAAATATAAATAATTTAGAAAACGCTATCGAAAAAGAAATTAATAAGGAATTACAAAATATGTTGGATGAAATACAGCAGAATAAAATTGATCCAATCGGATTATCCCTATATGCTAGAGCTTTTCAATATAAACAGTGGAAAAAACGAAAAGAAGATTGGTTGCAAGCGTTAGCAGAGGCTAAAATAAATGTAAAGACACATGTCAAAATAAAGGATACTGGGACCATTAGAAATTAAACTACTCTATTCTTCTGCTTAAAAGTATTTCTAAGTGGGTTTTCCCTCTTCAATATTTACCATGTAAAAGGTGCTAATTCAAAGAAAACTCTACTCGTTAAATGCTAACCAATAGGGTTTTCTTTTTTTATCTAAGTATTCTTTTAGAAAGACAACAATTTTACTACAGTAATCAAGGACTGGTTTCTAATTTAAGTTACTGGAGAGTAAATAACTCTGGTGCAATATCCCTACCAGCTTTCATTCCAATAGCAACTCTATGATATAACGTTAAAGATAAAATCCCTTAACTTAGGTATCTTAACTTTTAAAGTTTATACAAATCTTAGCTCTATGTACTTTGATATGTAGGTCCACATCAATATGTTATTGCATCATATACTGAACAGATAATTTAAATTACTTTTAAAAAGGAGGCTGAGCATGAACCTAGAAGATATACAAAAATCCTATAGCGTAATCGTAAGTTTAGGTGGATTATGTCAAGTACCAATCAAATCAAAAGACATCATTTAAGAACATTTTCTGGACCTCTAGATTGGTTTTATTATCCATCACTTTCAGATGTAAACAGATTACTTCAAAATCGATTTGAAAAATTTATGAAGTTAGAAAAAATGGTCATAGAAGGTTCAGAAAGTTACGGTCTTATTGAATCAGAATTTGATAATCAAACTAAATGGGCAGAACGAATTACCTACTGTATAAAGGACACTTATTATAATTGTTTTTCAATGCATGATTTTCCTATTAATTCAGAAAAGGATTGGAAATCAACCTATCCTTCTTTTAAAGCTAAATTGGACACTAGAATTAATCGATTCCTTGAAAAAAATAAATAGTAGTGAATCCATTTTATTCATTAGAATTTGGGGAAATCGAGATGAAGCGGTTGAATTATAAAACGCATTATCTGAAATTACAAATTTAAAAAGAATTCCGCCTACTAACACCTTTTTGTTGCACCTATTCATTTATTTCAATATAATACTTTTCCATCTCGTATATGCAATAGACAATGATAGCTAAACTCCAACTGACACCATAATAATTATGTGTGTAGAAGTCATATCCCGCCTTAATACCTTTCTCTATTACAACCAATGTAAATCCTAAAGCCACCCATTTGTTAATTTTCATTTTAATAAACGTTAAAGAGATCATTATTAAAAATAAAATATTTGTAAGATGATTTATCATTAGCTCATATTTTTGAATATATACTGCCATTATACAAGCAACGATATTAGTCGCAATGCCAAAGGCAACCAACGCTCCCCAAATCCTGTCCGAAAGTCCCACTCCTTAGTCAGTCCCTTCCAAAATAAATATCCTTTTCTTTAATTCGTTTCTACACCCTATTCAAGGTATGCTAAATTATCCTTGTCTGATGAATATCTATTTATCTTTTCATATAGAGCAAACAAAATCTTTACTCATAATTTTTTCTTTATTAGGCAAACTAAGTCTAAGCCGTTTGAACTAGCGGCTTCACTCTTCTGGTAATGGGATAGCACAATTTATTGAATTGACTAACTCATTCAACCCACTGGCACCGGCAGGCAACAAAATAGTTGTCTGCCATATTCATGTATACTTTTTCTAATTTCATTACAAATCAAGTGTGTACTGTACTAATTTCAAAAAGAACGGAATTTCATTTTTGAAAATGTAAAAAAGATAAGGTCCTGTCTACTTTTGGTATAGAACTTTTTCTTTTCACATATACTATTTTTAAACCTGTTTACCAATACGTGTCCTATTAGTGTTTTGAATTCCTCCTAAAAGGGGCGGCAGATACGACTGCATGCCCTTTTTATTTACGTTGCTGTTCTATATTCAATAAAACAATTAAAAACTAAAAATGTGATATTACATATTTTTTTCAGTTAAGATTATGTTAAGATTTACTTTGTAGTCGAATTATGGTTTCGTATCTAATTAAGCAATATGTGAACTGTTTACCTAAAGAAAAGACACCCAAAAGGTGTCTTTTCTTCTTTTAATCTAAAAAATATTTTCCTCTTCAGTAAGATCCAATTATCCCTCTAATCTAAACCTCATATTTAGAAGCAATTTAATCAAGGTATTCAAGAGTTTTCGCCTATTTCAATATGCCTATAGTTTAATTTCAAATCACATTTCCAGCACTATATTTGCTTTCTTACAGATTTTCTATCTTGTTCTTAATTCTGTCAAAATCCTCATGTAGCTATACAAAGAATTTATGCCATTATGATGCTAAGAAACTATGCGTTCCCTTAACCCTGTATTTTTACAGGGTCTTTGTTTATTTTATTTACTTTTATTGGCTTATAAGATTTAATACCCAACCAATTTCAATTAAAACCATTTAAATGTTAGTTAGAATTTGAAATAATATATCTATTAGCTTTTTTAACAAATAAAATCTAATATTAAATTTCTAAATGTATACTGTACTAAATGCCAGTTAACACTATATACATAGTGTTAACTATATTGATTGAATATTAGTAATAGTAAGTATAAACATTATCAATTTACTATATCTTACATTTATGTAAAAATAGATGTATGTTAAGCTTATTCAAAATCTTTCCCCTAATAAAGATTTGAAGTAGCATTTCATGATTCTCCTTACTGTTAATATGCCTTGAAAAAGAACCCTATAGGGTTCTTTTTCTTTTCATTATAACCTCAATAAGTCCTTATTTAACATGCAAAAAGGACAGCTAATTACTTGCAGCCCTTTTACACGTTAATATACACTTGTATTAAATACTTAACACTTTCTTGTATTAGGCATTTATACAAACTAAACATGCCATTATTTAGATATATAACACTTCAAAGTTTAGAAGTATACAATAACAAATCTTTCCCAACTTCCAGCTACATAACTAGTAGCTGTTAATTCTCTACCACCATTTGCTGATATATATCTACCATTACTTAGTGCTTGTAATACATATATCCTATTATCCCCACCATTATATAAGATAAATTTTTCCCATGCCCCAATTGATGTACGATCTGCTACTACTCTACCATTTGGCTCAAACGAAACATACTTCCCATTACTTTTAGCTTTTAAAGCGTACGTATATAATTCCCCAGTCGGAATTAATTCAAATTTCTCCCATTCATTAACTGCATTACGATTTGCTATTACATTTCCCAAAGGCTCAGCAGAAACATATTGTAAATTTGCTGCCTGTATAGCAACTGTCCAACTTCCATTAAATAAATTCACGCCTTTTAGTGAACCTGCTTTTGATAGATTTGCTGCCGATACATCATTCGATGGTGTAATCATCAATATCATTAAAACCATCGGCAACATCATTAAAACTAACTTTTTTGAGATTGTATTACCACTTGCACGTGTTATGAACCTCTTCATTCCCATTCCTCCCTTAATATACATAGAACTCATATACATCATACCGAATATGTAAAATATTGTAACATAAGAGAGGTTTTATCAATAAATACCTTACTATTCTGTTTCTTTTTTCTCAAATCTATAGCACTTAAACATTTATCAATTCTCAAGCACATTTTTAAAATTTTTCCCCCTGATAAACAAATGTAGCAGTTGATGGCAAGGAGGGTATATACAAAAGAGAGAGTATTTTCATTTCACTTTTCTTTAAATAAAAGCCAAATAGCCGTTCATAATGAACGACTATTTGCATCTAACTAATAATTAGAAGGTTCTTCATGTTAATCTATTTTGTTTAATCCCGTTGAAGTAACTTGATAGGTTCTTTTTTTGCCTATATATTCTTGTTTATTATTCTCAAGGTTAATAAGTGTAGCGCGTGTCTTTTCCTTTACTGCTTCCCCTTCTATATGGGTAAACTCAATGTAATCTCCCGCTTTTACGGGCACCGTTTGGATTTCAGCAGTTTGTTGTCTGTTTCCCACTATTTCCTTATTATACACAACACTACCGGTTGAATTCTTTACTGTAATACTTGCATACGTATTATTAAAGTAAGAATGTGGTACGCCTGCTTCTAAATTCACCTGCATTTTCTCTGTTGTCCTATTATAATCAACTTTTGCGATTTCTCTATCACTATATCCTTTTAAAGACCACCCAAAATGATTTCCATCTAAAACCGTTGTTTCTGGCATTTTTTCTACTTTCTTCAAGCCTTCTTTTGTAACTTCGTACATGACTTTTTTTCCAAAGCTTTCTTGTTTACTGCTGTCTACATTTATTAAAGTAGCTCTATGCACACCTTCTAGGTGTGTCAACTCAATATAATCTCCTACTTTAACTGGAACTTTTTGCGATTCAGCATTTTGTTGTTTGTTTCCATAAATGTCTTTATTGTATACTACTTTCCCTGTTGCATTTTGTACTTTAATACTCGCATACGTTTCATTAAAATAATGATGCGGTACGCCTGCTTTTAAGTCGATTTGCATTTCTTCTGTCGACTTATTAAAATTAACTTTTGCAAACTCGAAATCACTAATTCCTTTTAGTGACCATGCAAATTGATTTCCATCTAAAATTGTTGCTTCGGGTATTTTTTCTGCTTTCTTCAGACCTTCCTTTGTAACTTGGTATATTGCTTTTTTTCCAAAGCTTTCTTGTTTACTATTACCTACATTTGTTAAAGTAGCTCTATGAATACCTTCTAGATGTGTTAATTCAATATAGTCTCCTACTTTGACTGGAACTCTTTGCGATTCGGCATTTTGTTGTTTGTTTCCATAAATGTCTTTATTGTATACTACTTTTCCTGTTGCATTTTGTACTTTAATACTCGCATACGTTTCATTAAAATAATGATGCGGTACGCCTGCTTTTAAGTCGATTTGCATTTCTTCTGTTGACTTATTGAAATTAATTTTTGCAAACTCGAAATCACTAATTCCTTTTAGTGACCATGCAAACTGGTTTCCTTCTAAAATACTAGAAGAGTTCGGGATATCTGAATTAAAACCTAAGTTATCTAATATAGATTTTAGATCAGGTAAAACACCTATTCTATCATTCCACGGATCTTGAGATTTTGTTCCTGTATTCGGATTACTTAAGATATTTCTTAATTCGGCTGGTGTATAAGGAGAACCTCGATGTTCTTTAGCAATACCTTGAATCGAAGTTGCTGCTCCAGCAATAATTGGTGAAGCACTTGATGTTCCACTAAATGTTGATGTATATAAATTTGTAGTATTTTGACTTGGATTTGCTGATGTTGTATCAACATTTTCTCCCCATCCATATACATCTAATCGACTTCCATAATTTGAAAACCATAAACGTTTATGTGGAACAGTTGATGATCCCGCCCCAACCATAATAGCACCTGAATCCTTGAAGTCTGGACTATTTCGATTTAAGATTTTTTTCCCATTACGATCTTTAAAATTATCTAAGTCGTTTGAACCATTTGCGCCAGCTTCTATAATAATAATCCCTTTATCTGCACCAACACGAATTGCATCAAAAATATCTGGATGTACTTCTACAGGTAAATATTTATCCCCATATCCATCATACGAAGCTTGTGCCTCTAATAAAAGAATATCTCCCGTTTGTAAATTATGTACAGCACTTAAAATAGCATCCGCTGTATTATAAATTCCATTATCCCTAATCTGGGATATTACTTTTACATTTGCTTTTGGTGCAATTCCAATATTTCCAATTTGATTATCTTCAGATGAAACAATTCCTAATACAGAAGTACCATGAGCTCTATGCTGGCTTATATTTTGTCCCGACATAAGCTTAATATTTTTATTAACTAAATCCTCATGGTTCAATAACCATCCATATTCCATATCCACAAAAGTTGTATCCTTCCCGTCACCACCTTTAATGCTCCAAGCATGCGAGGCATTAATTCCCTTTGGTGCCGCTTCAAGATATCCTTGATTTTTAAATCTAGGATCATCGTGCGGATTAACAGATAAATTTGGTAACTGTATTTCAGGGGGTGTCAAAATTTGTTTTTCTTGTATATAAGCCTCCTCTACAAGAGGAGATGTTTCAAATTTTTTTAGTAATAATTCTATTTCTATGTTATTAGGAGCTTGTACAATATAATAATTTAATAAATTATTAGCTGATTCATTAGCAACTGATTTAGATTGTACTGATAATTTTTCAATCTCTATCGGATTTACAGATGAGAACAGACGATTCAAAGTAAGTTCTGTATTTTCGGAAAATAACTTCTTTAAATTGTTATCATAATCCCCATTTTTTATTCGTTTCTCAATACCATCTTCATAAGGTAAGTCAATTTGATTTTTAAACTTTACAATTAATCTTTCTTCCTGTGAATCTCTTTCTTTGTATGTGACATTATAAGATTCAGCGTAAACTTTATTATGAATACTATCATTTTGTAGGATTAGATCTGTTCCTACAAATGTGGTCATTGCAATTGATGAAATTAGAAACCCTTTGAATATGTTCATACTATACCCGCCAATCTATATTCTCTTGAGAATTTTTTAATGCGTATAATGGTTAAGATTTTTATATAATATATAAATCTATAATTTAACTTTCGTAGTGAAATCTATGACTTTATTAATAATCCCATAGAGGTAACCTGATATATCCTTTTCTTTCCCATATACTCCTGCTTACTATTCTCAAGATTAGTAAGTGTGGCGCGTGTCTTTTCCTTTTGTGCTTCTCCCTCTATATGAGTAAACTCAATACAATCTCCTACTTTGACTGAAACGGTTTGGCTCTCAGCATCTTGTTGTCTATTTCCTATAATTTCTTTATTGTACAAAATATTACCGGATAAATTCTGGACTTTAATGCTTGCATACGTATTAGTAAAATAAGAATGGGGTATACCCGCTTCTAATTTAAGCTGCATTTTTTCTGTTGCTTT
Source organism: Bacillus nitratireducens (assembly GCF_036320425.1). NCBI lineage: Bacteria > Bacillati > Bacillota > Bacilli > Caryophanales > Bacillaceae > Bacillus > Bacillus nitratireducens. The sequence continues at coordinate 15,603 of NZ_JAUMJO010000019.1, read as the reverse complement.
GTTATATTCTATTTTCGCGATTTCTCGATCATTATATCCCTTTAGTGACCAAGCGAATTGATTTCCATCTAAAACCGTTGTTTCTGGCATTTTCTCTACTTTCTTCAAGCCTTCTTTTGTAACTTGATATCTTGCTGTTTTTCCAATGGTTTCATTTTTGTTATTTTCAAGGTTAATTAAAGTTGCTCGCGTTTTTTCCTTTGTTGCTTCTCCTTCTATATGGGTAAATTCAATGTAATCCCCTACCTTGACGGGCACATTTTGGCTTTCAGCATTTTGTTGTTTATTTCCCACGATTTCCTTATTGTACAGAACGTTACCAGAAGAATTCTGGACCTTAATACTCGCATACGTACTAGCAAAATAGGAATGTGGTACACCTGCTTCTAGTTTTACCTTCATCTCTTCTACCGTTTTATCATAATCTACTTTTGCAATTTCTCTATCACTATATCCTTTTAATGACCAGGCAAACTTGTTTCCTTCTAAAATTGTTGCTTCTGGCATTTTTTCTACTTTCTTCAGGCCTTCCTTTGTAACTTCGTATATGGCTTTTTTTCCAAAGCTCCCTTGTTTACTATTATCTACATTTGTAAGAGTAGCTCTATGTACACCTTCTAGATGTGTTAACTCTATATAATCGCCTACTTTGACTGGAACTTTTTGCGATTCAGCATTTTGCTGTTTGTTTCCATAAATCTCTTTGTTATAGACCACTTTACCTGATGTGTTTTGCACTTTAATACTTGCATATGTACTATCAAAGTAGTCATGTGGTACACCTGCTTTTAGATCAATTTGCATTTCTTCTGTTGATTTATTTAAATTTACTTTCGCAAATTCAAAATCTCCAATCCCTTTCAGCGACCATGCAAATTCATTACCTTCAAAAATGTTTGGAGACTCATTTTTGATTTGTACCTTTTTCTCAACAGTTTGATCAAATATATCCGTTAATACAATTTTTGCATAAGCATTTGTTGGTAATGATATAGATTGACTGATTCCATTTTGATAAGATTTAATATCATCAATTACGTTAATAGGTTGGCCCGTCATATTTTCATTGTTATAAATTTCAATTTTCCCCTTAAATTGCGGTGTACTATTTTCTTTTAGTTTCCAAGATACATTTAATTTTTCATTTTCATAATATATAGATTGGATATCAAAATCTAGTTTTCCTATTTCAGGTTGAGTAGGTTGATTTAGCGTGAATATTTTTCCTGACCCAATAGTAGACTGCGTATTACCTCCTGCTTTGACCCATACATATTCTGAAGTAGATCCTCCATCATATTGATAAGTATTATCATGCGTTCCAGAAATACTTTGATTATTCCAAGAACTCCATTGTTTATCAACTAATTTTCGGCTATAACCATTTTTCAGGCGCGCTTCTCGAACATTCTGTCCACTATCAGCCCAGTCTTCTTGAAACATTCCTAATCCATGATTAAATGCAACATTAGCAACCGGAAAGTCCATAATTGCAATTTGATGCCATTTATTCTTTGTTACATCTTTCATCCATTGTCCAAATTTAGTATGACCATTTTCTTGCCATGAACGCATTGTCATTGTGTACCAATTGTAGTCTTTCCAACCATAAGTTGTTTGAACCTTCATTCCTGTTCCTTCTCCTCCAAAGGGTCCAGCTTGCGAATTCGGAGATAAGTATTCGGCCTTTATTGCTTCTTTAGAGGAAATTGGATCCCATAAGGCAAAATGTAAAGTACGTTTTCCATTTTCATCAAACCCACTTTGTTGTTGAAAACCAGCATATCCTCCAGCTTCACCACCTGCATTCCAGTTGTGTACAGCCCAGTACGTATAAGGTGGTGTCTGAACCGGTGACCAGTCTATACTAATAATATCTGAGGCAGGTATATTTTGGGGACTCACATAAACTGCTGGAGCAGCTGAATGTGTTGCAGCTTTAGTGTGCAAAATAGACGTTTCAAACATAGAAAACATGCTACATGCTGCGGTCATTATAATAACTTTATTAAATCTTTTCTTCGTTTTCTGACTAATCACTAATCTACATCCTTTTCTAATTTTTATTATTGAATAATAACTTAGTAGAGAAATCTATCAAAATTCAAGCAACATCCAGTAAATCTTTAAAATACTGCCCCAATTTTATGTTGTTCTATCTTCACATCTGATTCTTACATGTTATTTGATTGTAAGTGGTTTCCATAAAGATAACGCAAATATCCAATTCGGGTCACCATTTCCTTGATGATTTTGAACCGCTTCATACACTGTCCCTTGATGTTCTACTTTATCGCCCTTTGTATATGCCTTCTTTGGATCCCATTTTTCATAAGATACATTTTGATCTTTGGTTTTTACCGGAAGAATTTCACTTTGAATCGATGTATTTCCAGCTGCATCTACAGCCTTCACTGCATATTTATATTCCTTATTAGCTGTTAAGGTTTGATCAATAAATGTCGTTCCTTGTACGGTTTGAATCAATTGTCCATCACGTAATACTTGATATTCTTTTACACCTATATTATCTGTAGAAGGATTCCATTTTAGCTCTACACTGTTAGAAGTAAGGTTGCTTGCATATAATCCTTGTGGCTGTGTGGGAGCTTCTGTATCTGGTTTCGGATTAACAATTTGATTTACTTTTTTCAGGCCATCCTTTGTAACTTCATACATTACTTTTTTATCAAGGCTTTCACGTTTATTATTATCTAAATTTATTAATGTTGCCCTCTCTCCGCCTTCTAAATGTGTAAGCTCAATAAAATCGCCGGTCTTTACTGAAGCTTTTTGTGTTTCAGCATTTTGCTGTTTATTCCCATAAAACTCCTTGTTATATACTACTTTACCTGATGTGTTTTGCACTTTAATACTTGCATATGTACTATCAAAATAGTTATGTGGTACACCTGCTTTTAGATCAATTTGCATTTCTTCTGTTGATTTATTTAAATTTACTTTTGCGAACTCAAAATCTCCAATCCCTTTCAGCGACCATGCAAACTGGTTTCCTTCTAAAATATTATTTACATTAGGCATATCTGGTTTAATTGGATTAGAATCCGTCCCCTTCCAAATCTCTGCTGTTAAAATTGGATATCCTAATGCAGCTACTTTTTGAATGGTATCGTTATTTGGACGTAATCCCCACTTCTCAAAGAAAGGGATCAAATTTTGTTTGGCTACTTTTGATGCTGAAATCATAAATAATTGTTTTTTATTTTCATCAGTTTGTGGAAGTTCACCTGAAGGCATGTCTCTATACAATTGATGCAATTTAGGATAGAAATCCTCTCCATACGCTAACTGTAGTTGCCAAAGCATAACAAGTTTTACAAAAACATCACTAATTTCGTCATAATTTTTATTCGCTTGTTCTAGATATTGAAATGCTTTTGGATAAATTCCACTTTTCTCTAAGTTGGATGGTTGATTAAATGCTTTTTCTACAGAAAGGCTGTATATATTATTTTGTACTTCTGTCATATTATAAAACTTCCAAGGTGATTGTTGTCTCAAATGTCCTGCCTCATGCCAAGGACCCCATCCATCTTTTACAAATTTATTAATATCTAACACGTATTGGATTGCATCTCCTACATATGCAGTTCGATAAGAAGTTGCATACATATAATAATCGGGAGAATGATTTTCTTCTACGTAATGAATATAATGTTTATCTACTTGTTCTTCGGATAATCCAGCTACTTTGTCTTGAATTCGAGTAGCTTCATCCATCTTTTTCAATAGTTGTACAGGATCTGTATTAGAACCCAACAAATATTTCTTAACACGTGCAGGGCTGGCCGTAATTAATACACGTTCTCCTTTTAACTCCACTGCATGTGCATTAGGATATTGGTCCATCATGTTTATTAAATCTTGTTTCGTATGCTTTCCTAGTTCAAAGAAAGGCGTAGTCGTTCCACCTGTTGTGATTGTTGTTCGAATGGTTCCACCTTGTTGTTTATTATAAAAATAAATCATCCCCCCATTTGGAGATTGGATTGTGTTTATACCAGGTTTTAATGTAAATGATTTTATTTTAGAATCTTCTCTCCAAGAAGCATCATACGAATACGTTCCAATATATACCTGAATATCTTGATTACCTTCTACATTAATCGTTATTTGTTCATTTGGCTTTGCATATAAACCAGTTGGTTCATATGGACTAAATGCCATACTTTTTCTTTCCTGTTGTTTCAGTACCTCAGCATCCCCTTTCCCTGGGACTGTATACGTTTTATTTTCTGATTTAACTGAATTTTTACCTTGCAGTGATGTCGATAAATTTTTTTGCTGCTCCTTTTGCTCCGCAAAGACATCCGATGAAGAAATCATTCCAGTCGCAAGCATAGTTACTGTAGCAGTAGCCGCAAGTATTTTTCTAGTTTTATGTTTTGAATTATTCCCCATATTATCTCCCTCATTTTTCCTTAGTACTCTTAAGTTTTTTTGTTTTCTTCTTCATGTTTTTACAATCTAAACTATTCATACTATTTAAGTTGTGTCTATTACTCTATATTTTTTCATAAATATCTCCTTTTCTTTATGTATTATTGTATATAAATGTTATTTGATGACACATTAAATAACAACTTTACGATAAACTCATCGATAACAGCCTATTATGTTTTGATTCTGTATTCTAAACTTCCATCCAATTAGAGAAATATATCCAATTGGGTAAATAAGGAAATAAATTACAACATTTAAAGGTTGGGATCTCACGAAAAATTCATAAAACTTATTTACTTTAAAGGTTTAAACAATTGTGACCACATTTGTTTGAACCTCCACAATTTTTTTCTAAGCTATTCTCTAAAAATCTTATTTTTCGTTGTAAATAAACCTGATTGGTACTCTTTATGCAAAAGAAAAGATGGAATCTTTAATTCAACTCCACCTTTTTTCGAAATAAAAAGCATCTAATTCTATTTGAATTAGATGCTTACATTTAGTCCTTAGACCTAATATTCTATACTATTTACTCGTTTGTAAATCTTTTTTTATTACATCCCAGAGTGAATTATCTTGACGCATCGGTTTACCCTCTTCATCCCATTTTATTTTTCCTGTTCCCAATTCATAATTCATCCCTGTCCATGTGTCTTCACGGAATGCATAGAATGATTTATGCCATCCTTTTTGGTTAAAGATAGAAATAAGATCTTGCATGTATTGGGTAGCACCTGGAACAGTACGGTTAATTCCAAACTCCTCTGCAATAATTCGATTAGATGGTACATGATTTTTCTTAGACCATTGTTGGATTGGCTTCAAAAACTTCTCTAATCCCTGCTTATTCCACATTACAGGTTTCTCTAAGTCTCCTACTTTTACTAATCCTGGATATTGATATTCTTTATTTTTCTTTTCACCTTGACTCGTTAATTCATATGGTTCATACATATGAAATGCGTAAAGCGTTTTTTTATCCTTTACTGGCTTTAAGTATTTAAAGGCCCATGGAGTAGCGTATAAACCTGAATCTAAAATAACCGGTGTTTCTTGGTCTACTTCACGAATGGAATTGATCACTTTTTGATAAAATCTGTTTAAATCTGCTGTCGTTCCCTGTTTAATCAATCTCATACAGAAATCTTCATCTGCACTATAAAGTTGTAACGTATTTAAATCATAATTTTGTACCTGATATCTAAAACTCTCAGTTCTTTGAGCCTTATGACCGTTCTCAAGGTGAAAGTTATACTTTTGACCAAGTGTTCCTATCACAAACGGAGATAATAGTGCCCCTAAATTAATACCCATATAGAAAATACTGAAGCCTGAATCAGGACGAGTATCTGATTCACTATATAAATCACCAACAATACTAGATACATTCGGTTTTAATAACCCTGTTCTAAGTACTAAAAATACCATTGAGATAAATAACGTACTAATCGTTCCTGGTAGACCTAATATGAGATGACCGATCATAATTAAAACGTCACCCCAAAATATTGTTCTACTTGAACCTAATAGGCGGTCTGCAATCCACCCACCAATAATTCCAGACATGTAAACTAACGAACCATAGATAGCCATAATGGATGCAGCTGTAGCATGATCCATCCCTAGGCCACCTTTTGAAATGGAATAATACATATAGTAAAGTAATATTGCTCTCATTCCATAATAAGAAAATCGCTCCCAAAATTCTGTAAAGGATAAAGTAAATGGTCCTTTGGGATGTCCAAAGAAACCATTTTGCAGAACGGTGCGAATGATATCGCTTTTGTTAAGCTTCTCCATACAAATGCACTCTTAATATACAGATATAGTGATTGTAATTAAGTATATACCAAAAATTAGAAAATTTAAAGAAATATACATTTGTTTAATAATTAGATTTTTAAGAAAAAACAAACTATGTATTGTTTTTAATGATAATTCCATGTAAATTAATTAATATAGATATATTAATTAAAACGCTAATACTGTATAAATATAAATACAAATGTAGGAGGATTTATATATTGTCAATGAAAGCCGTTGTGATAGAAGAAATTTATCAAGAAATATTGGATGGAAAAAGGAAACGATTCCCTCCGAATACTTGGAAAGAGGATATGGATAATAAACAGGCCCGCAGAGTAATCACATATTTATTACACAGTATTTTAAAATGGAATAAGGAAGACATCAAAAAAAAGTGGAACACTCAATTGCTTGTAAAATATAAACTACGAGGATTACTCAAACATAGATACGAAAGTAGTCCTTTTAAAGCGATAAATGATTTATATCCAAGTGAGTTTAAAGAATGGGAGTTTGGTATGAGATTGGAAACTTATCTTATCAATATTTAAGTAACTGTTTATATTCAAATAAAATATTATCAAATCTAGTACTCTTTTTCACATGAAACATCTAAATTATTCCTTATTGCTTTTTATGGTACTTCATCCCATGCACAAAATAATTTAAATCATCTTGTCATAGACAATAACGAAGTAACAAATTTGAAATTAGGACTAAGTGAAGCAATTGCTGTGAATCGGAATGTAAATTTTTTTGAAGTTACCAATAACAAAGTGCATGATAACAACATCGGGATTGTTCTTATTGGACATGAAGGAGTATCTCCAGTAGCGGCTTTAGATCAGGCACGGAATGGAATTGTTCGTAACAATATTGTTCATCACAATTCATCATTCAATAATACTAGTTATAATGAATATTCAGCAGATGGTATTTACGTAGATGGTGGAAAGGAAATTATCATTGAGCAAAATCAGAACTATGAAAATTACCTTGGTATCGAAGTAGCATTTGTGAATGTTTTGTGAATGAATTACTCTTCTTTCAAATAAAAGTGTTTGACCCACAAAATAAATAACCCTCAACACGTTGTGCGTCAAGGGTTTGAGGATCTTAATATAGAGACATATATTAATTGCGTCCCCATTTGTGAACTTGTGTGCGGAATATATACAGTCCGCTTTTGCCTCTTAAACAATCATACTTGGATACTTTTTTTACTCAATATAAAATACCATCCTTACTGGCTTTATTACATTCCAGATACTACCATATATTATCTTGCATAAGTTTAGATAAGATTCTATCCTCTCTCATTAATTTGCGAAGATTATTGGCATCAAGATTAATTTTATTTACAACTACTTTAACCGTAATCGTTTTTTTGAAGATTGCTTTATCACCAGCTGATTTGCGTACAAAAGGTATAGATTCAATATTATCGTCTATTAAAGGTTCTAGCACTTGTTTTACCTTTTACTAATTGTTTGCATGTCACATCCTCCCCAGAATCTCAAGTAAATATTTTTATTGATACAAGCTATAAATCGTCAGTTTTAACTATATAGTTGAGAAGGAATGTATTAAAAAAGGAGGAGGATAATGATAAAATTCCCGAATCGTTTTTTTATAAAACTTGGTTGCGGAAAACAAATACTGAAAAGAAATGGGAAGCCCTTGATTAAAGGAATCATGGATTAAAGAACATATTGAGTATAAAAAAAGGCGGTATACACCGCCTTTTTTTATTTTATTTAAGGATGTTTCTTTAAGAATTACTACACGAAAAAGGCATTGTTAAATTTAAGCAAGAATTTTTTTCTTATTACTCTCAATACCATTAAGAATCCCTTTATATTTTCTAGAAAATATAATTGATAACATTCCATAATTAAAAAATAAGCTAATAAAAACACCAAATATATTCAAGTTGAACACATAAATGGTAATAACCATCATTACAAAAGTAATTAAATTTATTATAGCTGTTTTTATTAAAACATAATTACTTTGCCCTATAGCTTGTAAAGCATATTTATAAACATTATGTAACGGATTAAAGATATTAGCTATTATAATAAAGGTAAGTATACTTGCAGCATAATTAATTAAATTTGTATCATTTGTAATAAAGGCTACAACCTCATATTTTAAAAATACAAAAATAATACTTAAAAACATGTAAAATACCATAATAAGTCCTAAGGTCACCCTAGGAAGTTCCTTTAAATCCATTAATTGTTTAGATCCGTACCTTTCACTAACTAAAGTTAAAATGGCAGAAGAATACATATACATTGGAATTAAAATAATACTTAAAATTTGAGAAACTAATAAATATCCTGATAATTGTATATCTCCTGTTCGAGCAATCATAGCATTTACACCTATAATGAAAATACCGCCTTCTAAAATCTCTTGACCAACTAGAGAAGTGCTCTTTTTACATAAGAACTTTAAATTATTAATATATATTTTAAAGTTTAGAAAAGTAATTTTTAATTGTTTTCTACACAAATACATATAAAAAATTAAATTTATACTTAAAGCAATTATAGTTGCTATTGCCGAACCACTTATTCCTAATTTCGGAAAACCAAAGTTACCAAAAATCAGAAGATAATTTAATATTACATTCAAGATTGAGGCCACCGTTGAACCAATAAAAATCCATTTAGTTTCTTTTATTATTTTAAAAAAAGTCGAAAATGTAAATAATAATAATTGAATCAATATATATACACTCATAATAGTTAAATATTGAATAGAGTCCTCTAAAATATTTCCTTCAAAACCAAAAACTATAGATAATAAGGGCCTTTGAAATATGAGTAATAACAACGCCAAAGAAATACCTATAATTATATTAAGAAAAATAGAAGATATAAAATAATTATTAAATGATTTTATATCTTCTTGTCCCATGCTTCTTGATCCATAAATATTAAAGGAAACTGACATTACTCCTAATATGCCTGCAAATGTGAATAAAAGTGAACTCACTACACCAATAGCTCCATAAGCTTCAACAGAGATTCTCCCAATCATTGCTTGATCTACTAATTTAATTAATAACCCAGCTATTGAATTCACAACCAGTGGTACAGCTATATGATTAATTTCTTTAATGCTGTTAAGATAATTAAACCTCATGCTGATAGCTCTTTATAAATATCAGATTCAATTAAATTAGAAGATATAATACTCAATAAAGGGAAGTCTAATAAAAATTCTTTTATTGTCTCTTTACTCATATCTTCAGTTATTTCATATTCCTCTGATATTTTATCAGCAATGAATTTAAAATCTTTTCCTTTAGAAATATAATATAAAATTTCTGCACCTATATAGTTTGTTACGTAGTATTCTAGGGCAATTGGATCAAAAAAAACATATTTATCGCCCTCTTGTCTGAATATTATATTTTTCTTACCCTGAATAATAAAACATTTAATTTCATCCATTTGCTACACTCTCCTCAAAAAAGCAACTATTATCCGAACCATATATTGAGTTTGTTAAATTAAAGGCAGAAGATCTACATCCACCTCCACACCACTTATGACTACAGGTACCACATTTACCATTAATATTATCAAATGATATATTTCTTAATTTATTGAAAACAGAAGATTCATTCCAGATTTCCTTAATTGATGTACTTTTTATGTTACCAGCTCTAAATTGATCAATTCCCATCATTAAATCACAACCAAATACATCACCATTATATGCAATAGAACAAGCTTTCACACCTGCTTGGCATGATATTTCCCTTTCCTTTGTATGTATATCCGTTAAGTTCAGATCTTGATCCCATACAGATAACAAATCTAAACGATTATAATGTTCTAAAGGAAAATAATATAACCAAAACACAGGACTTTCATTAGGTGGAATTATTTTGAAATTTAATTTGATATCCCCTCTACTTTTCATTTCAGATAGATTTAAAAACATAGGATACCAATTATTCTTATCTGCTAATATACTTCCATCAGAAGCTCTACCTGTTGGACAAACTACCATGACTGTCATATAAGTTATTCCTAATAATTCATTCAGTTTAATTGTATTAATAAGGTCATTAACGTTGGTTTTATTTAATGTAAAAAGAGTAGACACTGGTAAATTATATTTTTGTAAATTTTTAATACCTTTAATTGTCTTTTTAAAACTACCATGACCACGGATTATATCGTGCACTTCTGGACAACTTCCATCTAAAGTAATACATATTCTATCAAAATCAAATTTTGATAATTTACTTGCAACTTTATCACTTATTAAAATTCCATTAGAATTAATTATTTTAGCAAATTTATATTTTTGAGTTGCACTTAATATCTCAAAAAAATCATCTCTAATAAAAGGCTCGCCACCAGTTAAGGAAATCCTATGAACGTTCATATCATCTAAGTCTTGAAATAAATTATTTAAATGATTTAGATCCATCTCCTCATTTTTTGTTTCAAATGGACTAGATGATGCATAGCAATAATCACATTTTAAATTACATCTATTAGTAATACTTATATCTACTAAAGAAGGAGCCGAATAGTAATTTCTCACAAAAACACTTCCTTTCATATACTAAAATTTAATGTAAACAGGAGTAGATTAAATTCTACTCCTGTAAATGTAAATTAGTGTTTTCCCCAAACGCTTTGACGAATAGTTACAGGTTTTTCAAATTCCTTTTTCATATCAAACATCTCCTTTAGAAATAATATTATAAATTTATTAGATTAGAAATTATCAATTGTGAATATTTTCCTATTCACAATACTACTATAACGTGGCTTCTATAATATAATTGTTTATAATTTTGAATATTCCACAGATAGTTCCAACACAAATTCATTCATAATTTTAAACTAAAGTTTTATTAATTATATTTACCCTTCTTTAAATGAATATAGGTAACATAATTTCTTTTGTAATTCTAAATTAGTGTTTTCCCCAAACGCTCTGACGAATAGTTACAGGTTTTTCAAATTCCTTTTTCATATCAAACACCTCCTTTAGAAATAATATTATAAATTTATTAGATTAGAAATTATCAATTGTGAATATTTTCCTATTCACAATATCACTATAACATGGCTTCTATAATTTTATTATTGATAATTTTGAATATTTTGTGTATAGTTCCTACATATATTCATACATTGTTTTAAACTGGAGTTTTATTAATCATATTCATCCTTCTTTAAATGAATATAGGTAACATAATTTCTCTTGTAATTCTAAATTAGTGTTTTCCCCAAACGCTCTGACGAATAGTTACAGGTTTTTCAAATTCCTTTTTCATATCAAACACCTCCTTTAGAAGTAATATTATAAATTTATTAGATTAGAAATTATCAATTGTGAATATTTTCCTATTCACAATATCAATATAACATGGCTTCTATAATATAATTCTCAATATTTTTGAATATTTTGTGTATGGTTTAGATATATATTCATATCTTGTTTTAAAATAAAATTTTATAAACCTTGCTAAAGGAAATAAAACATTTTAATTATCAATTTAAATATTGACGAAAAAAAAGAGAATGCCCCATCATTAAACAAATAGAGATGTCCTAGTACCATATCTAGGACATCCCTCCATTTTACTCATCTTATACATAACTTATCTAAATCTTTAGACCCTATATAGCTTTAACAATTAAACAATCATTAAATATATCTTCTACCTAAAACATTGTATTATCATTAGCTGCCTCATTTGGAATCTCTTGAATTACATCCCAGTGTTCAACAATCTTACCATTCTTTATACGAAATATATCGACTATAGCAACTCCCTTATCTTGAGAATTAGTACGAGAATGTACATGAAGAGCAACTGTATCCCCTTCAGCTACTACTCGTTTAATCTCTGCAGAAGAATTAGGATTTTTAACAAAATCCTCCTTAAAGAAATCCATGAAGGCTTTTCGTCCATCAGCAACAAAAGGATTATGTTGCTGATAATCTTCGCCTACATATTTAGGGATAATATCAATATTGTGGTTATTAAAAACTTCATTATAGAAATCAACTACCATTTTTTTATTCTTTTCATTTTCTGTCGCTTCTTTTGATACTGAGGCAACATTCTCACTCTTTATTGAGTTTCCTTTGTTATTACCGGTGGAAGCTTGAAATATCAAAGTCGACACAATTCCTAAAATAAACACAGAAATAATTATTACTACTAAATTTTTCTCTAATTTCATTTATACCTACCTCTTCTAATTATATAAATTATCTTCCATAACACGCTTGAGAAGTAGAAACCTTCTCAAAAATGTAATGTAAGGGGTAATGTTAGGAAATTTCGTTTATCCTAACAATTCCCCCTATACAAGGCATGTTAGAAATGATTAACTCTAACTTAATACCTCATTAACAGTTGCACTGTCCACAATTTGAATAAACTTCTTAACTTTATCGTTTTCATCAAACTCATACAGATGACAAAAATCTGCTATAAACGATTTCCCTGTTGCTTTATATGTCCCACTATATTTCCCATAAACGATAACAGTATTATTATTAAATGCATAAACTTCATCCTTTGCACTATAGTTATCCCATTCCGTACCAAGGCGTTCATGTACATTTTTCACCACTTCATCTGGACCTATATAAGTCCCCGCATATGGAAATCCAGCAGCTTCTGTCCATGATACATTTTCACTTAAATACGTTTTGAAAGCATCCAATTTTCCTTCGCCAGTTAATACATACGTTTCATGTAATAGTTTCTGATATTTATTCATAGCATTAACCCCAAGGCATTTCTTTTGTTACAACTTTTGCACTTAATTCTAATACACCTTTATTTGCATAACCTGGATATGCTGCATCAAGTTTCGCTACAAAATCTTTTGAAGTTTTACTTTCCTCAGAAGCTTGAACCGCAGTTCTTAGGTAATCCATAGTTGCAGTAAGTGCCTGATTATTTAAAGATTTTTCAATTGATCCATGGCTAGGTACAATTATGTCAGCATTTAATACTTGTAATACTTTCAAGTTTTCAATCCATGCCTCCATTGCCGCTTTTGAGCTAGTATCCGCTAAGAATACATGTATTTCGTTAAATACATCAATACCACCAATTAATACTTTTAGCTCTTTATTAAATAAGCTAGTTCTGTAATGATCTAAGCCTACTAGTTCAAATGTTAACCCCTGAAAATCAATCATTTTTTCTTTAAACACTTGAGGTAATACTACGTTGCTTGGTGCGTTTTCTCCTAAGGCACCTTTCCAAACTTTTAATTTACCTAAGACAGAATGAACAATATGTTCAACTGTAGACTCTGTAGCATACGCTATGACTTCTGGATAAGCAGCTTTAATACTCTCTAATCCAAAGTAGTAATCAGGATCCCCATGAATAATAAAGATTTTATCTAAAGATAAGTCGTTTTTTTTCAGATACTCAACAATTTCTTTCGAATCAGATTGAGTAAATTTTGAGTTTATTAAAAATGCATGTCCCGCTTTCTCAACTAAGGTTGCAGTGACCATGAAACTTTTTTCGTCTGAACTAAACACCGTCAATTTCACATCTTTTTGATTTGTATCGATTGTTTTAAACATAGAATGTTATTCTCCTTTTGTTAAAGTTATTTACTAGTTAACATATTTTTATCTTGTTCCGACAGAAGCTCCCTCTTCAATTTACCTGAAAGTGTGATAGCACCAGCAAATAGGCAAGAGATGAATGTCGGTTGGCGTAAGCTAACATGTTTGCTACTATAGCTGATAGTAAAATTAAAATTGGACTCTTTTTAAAAACAAATTGAAACCGACTGTTATAAAAAGGTTTAAGTCCATCCATTTCTAGTCTTTTTTTAAACGTTAAATGTTATATACTGTAACTTAAAATTTATTAATATAAATTTTTAAAACGCGCTTCAATTTTATCTGGCGTCATTACCCCACCACCAATAGGGATAATTTGATTCTCCTTTTGTAAAAGTAATGAAGGATAACTATTAACACCAAGCTGTCGCACTTTATTGAAATCGTTTTGGACATCTATTATTGTTTCTTGAGCGTTTAAACGTTCTAGTACTTGTTCAGGATCCAAACCATGCTCGATTGCAATCTTACGATATGTTTCAGGATCACTCAGACTTTGGCCCTCATAATAAAACGCTTTTTGCATAGCCGAGGTGAATTCTAACAAACGGTCTGGTGCTAATGAGCGTAAAGCTGAAAAGCCAATTGCAGCATCTTTCGAATTCATTTTAAAAGTACCTTCTTCAACCAATTTTTGATATGAAGGACCGAATTCTGCACCTGTAAGTTGATTAATTCTTTTATTTCCCTCTTCTATATATGAGAATTTTTTCATTGGTAAATTATCTAAAAATAACCCTCCACATAAAACCGTTAATGGCACTTCAGTGTGGTTTTTGTAAAATCCTTTAATACTTTCTGAAAAGCCATAGCACCATCCACAATAGGCGTCCCATACGTAAATAAGGTTATCTTGTTTTGTCTCCATTTAAATCTCCTACCTTTATTTTTATTATCTAGCTCAGCTAACTTTTTGGTTTATATAAGTACATCTTTTTATACCTTGTTCTTTTTGGGATACCTTACTATATTCCCCAAAAACTAATATTTCCAAAGAAAGATTAACCAAGGTTTTTAACAAAAGATTACGTTGCACATTATTGCCCCGTATCAGAAAATACTAAAGTTGGGATTATGCATTAATTTGAATGCATTAGTAACTTTCTACACCGGGTGGCAACGTGTGGACCATCATCCTTAATTAAATATATAAATCATATTTTTATTTTAAGCAGCTATCAGTTGTAACTAATTTGATTACAATCTTATGTAACCATATTAGTTACAACCATAGTAGAAGTCAATTCTTTTTTAACAAAAACAATAAATTTCTACCCTAACGCTTTTAGAATTCTATTATTAAAAACTGGCTTCTTGTTCTTAAATTTGTTAAAAAGCTTAGTAATTCCCTATAAACATCACTAGTAAATATGGAACAACAAATTCAAGATAATTTACAAAACAAATAATATAAGTACCTCTTTCATGACTTACCGACAGAGTACCAGTTCTAGTACATAGTTTTTTTCAAAGTATTACTTTTACTATTTGGGGATTTATGCTTTTCTTAGCTTGATTGCTGTATAATGATAATAAAGTTATTGAATTTTGATTATTAAAAGCTAAGAGCCTTACTACATTCTACGTAGCAAGGCTCTTTAAAGTTGTTTCAAATTACATCCATCTGTTTATATAATACTTAAAAAATGAATAATAAAGTTGTTTACTTCTTATTGAACTAAC
>NZ_JAUMJO010000018.1:0-30747 GCF_036320425.1 Bacillus nitratireducens | reverse complement strand
GTTATCTGAGCTATTTTCAGATAATACTGCATCTACTTTTTCATACATTTATGTTCCTCCTCTATTTGGTAAATCCACCTGGTAATGGTGCATTAATTTGACCTGTTGGATATCCACTAACCACATTATCACCTATTTTTATTACATCAATTTCTACGCCGTCAATAATTTCCCTATGAAAAGTTGCTCCATCTCTTCCTCTAATACCTAACGGTGAAGAGTTACCTATATCAGTTATACTATCTAAAATCCTTGTATCACTCCAACTATCTGGAAATATTGTACTGTTTTTTATTTTAGCCAATTTCCCATCAGGGAATTGAGTCGTATATTTGATATCTTTCGTACCATTTGGATTGACCTTAATCGTCTCTGTAGCATAATTAGGATGACTATTTTTAATATTTGACGAATGTCCTCCAATAATTTCATTTTTATTAGGATTTTTTCTCTGTCCCAAAAGAATTTTCTCTTCCATTTCGGATGAAATAATTGACTTAGTCCCGCTGGCTTTCCCAACAGGTACTTTTTTAGCTGTATTTGCAGCCTCAGTAGGCTTAGCAGTCATTTTAACTCCTTTTCCTACTTTAGCTATCTTTCCAAAGGGTGTAAGGCCGGCTACAGCCATGACACCTGACCCAGCACGTTCCCACCCCGAAAGTTTTTCGCCAGTAGATGGATCAATACCATCCAAAACACGACGAACATCATATTCACCACTTATTTCACCAGCAATATCTCTAGCTAATTTTTTACCATCAAATCCATTCTCTTCAGAAGAAGGTTTACCACACATTGCACCTTCTTCCATTGTAACATCTTGATTATCTGTATTACGGAATTTTTCGGCAATTCGTTTCAAATCTTCTTCCACTTGTATAATTGAATTGATAGATGTAAAAGCTTTTGGTCTCGCATCATTGAACATTTGAATGCATTGTTGATTAGAGGCACCAATCCATTGAAAACACAAATGATCTATTTCATTACATAAATTATTATGTATAGATTCTAATGCGATTCTGGTATTACTTGCACGATTAGCAGCTTCTTCTAGCATTTCAGGTGTCACTTTGATTTGAACCATTTCTTTCCTCTCTTTTCCCAATTAAAATTATGAGATAAAAAGAAAAAAATGTAAATACAAAAATGTTAGACTAGCATAGTAATATTTATATAAAATAAAATTTGCTTAATTGTAAATAAAGCCTATGTATATGTGAAAGAAGAGCCATCCAACAGGATGACTCTTTTCATTTAACTATTTAATTTTGCTATTCAAATAGTTTATCCATTAAATCTTGGACTTCACGTCTTCTTTTGTCTGTTTCATTCTTATCAATTGTATACGTATCATCTTCAATAATAAGAACGTCACCTTCTTTTGCAGCAGAAGGAAGTTTTGATTTTGGTACATCGATTGTTGAGTTATTAATTTCAATAACTGCTAATTCTCCTTCAAAACGGTCAATAATACCTCTTTTCATAATTATCTCTCCGTTCTTACAGAAATGTTTGAACCATCGCTGTTAACAACTACAGTTCCATTTAAATCAGTTCTATACACCTTAACAGACATTGCAGATAACTTAGCTAAAGTTTCCTGTGTAGGATGTCCATATCGGTTACCTGCACCGGCACTGATTACAGCAATACTTGGTTTAACTGCATCCAAAAATGGCTGGGAAGAAGAAGTTTTACTTCCATGATGGCCAGGTTTTAATACATCAGATTTTAGGTTAGAACCATGCGCTGCAACCATATCTTTTTCACTTTTTGTCTCAGCGTCGCCAGTAAATAAGAATGATTTGCTGCCGTGCGTTACTTTTAACACAGCACTCCATTCGTTTAAGTCGTCACCATATTCTTTAACTGGAGCTAAGAATTGTGAGTTTAAACCATTGATTGGTAAAGTTACACCAGTTTTTGCTTCTTTAATTGTTAATCCTTTGTTAGCTACTGCAGTTAAAAAGTCTTTATATGTTTGTGTGGTATGGCTTACTTTAGGAGCGTAAACATTTTTTACATTCATAGAATTAAGGACCTCATCTAAGCCGCCTACATGATCGGCATCAGGGTGCGTAGCAATCATATAATCAATGGTTTGGAATCCTAGTCCCTTTAGATAATTTGCGACTACCTTACCTTTGCCGTTGTTACCTCCGTCAATAAGGATAGTTTCTCCACTTGGAGACTTTATAAACGTTGCATCACCCTGTCCTACATCAATATAATGAACTTCTAAGTTGCCTTTAGGTTGAGGAAGAGTTGGACGGAAGCTTGGTTCTAATACGCGAGCTAAGAATGCAGCGAATTGCTCACGAGTTACTTTTAAGTCTGGACCGAATGAACCATCAGGAAATCCAGCAGTAATATTATTTTGAGCTAAAGTTTTGATATATTGATAACCCCAATGACTAGCTGGAACATCAGGGAAGTTTACGTCAGTACCTGTAGGTTTTAAATTAAATGTTTTGACGAGTACGACAGCCATTTCTGCACGAGTTAACGAACGATCAGGGAAGTAGTTTTTTTCACGTTGTACAATGTTATAATGGGCTAACTTATGTACAGAATCATAGTAATAAATACCCTTGGTTACATCTGAAAAAATATGAGTATAGCTAGCTGGCTTTTCTAAATTTAACGATAAATCTAACATTAATGCCATTTGTCCACGAGTTACATTGTCACTAGGATTAAAATATCCCTCCGGGGTACCATTAATAATGCCTTTTTCCGCTAAGTAGTTAATTTCTTTATATGCCCAATGATTAGATGGGACATCAGGGAAAGATTTAGCACTTGCAAGATTAGGGATAAATAATGAAACAATCATTACAAATACCGCTAGTAATAAGCTAAACTTTTTCAAAAATATCGCCTCACTTTATATATTTTTTTAACCTATTTAACTTTAGCATTTCTTACAAATAATTCAAAGATTAATAGAGCATTATGTAATATTTATTTTATCATTTTAGCCAAGAAGACTCCTGGTTCTGGTGCAAAAACTTAAGGACAACTGCAATGAATCTATAAATCTTGGACATACTGTTACTATTACTTTAGAAAGGGTGCGTGATTGGTATGGAAAAGGAAAATGTATTCAAATGGAGGCATTATCAGCCTGATATTATTTTGTTAACGGTAAGATGGTACCTACGGTACACCCTCAGTTTTCGTGATTTGGTGGAAATGCTAGAAGAACGGGGTTTATCCATTTCTCATACAACGATTATGCGTTGGGTACATGAATTGGACAAACGAATCCGACGTCACCTCAAACAAACAAATGACTCTTGGAGAGTCGATGAAACATATATCAAAGTAAAAGGTCAATGGATGTACCTGTATCGTGCTGTTGATTCGAGAGGAAACACAATCGAGTTTTGCCTAGGCAAAACAAGAGACCAGAAGACTGCAAAGCACTTTTTCAAGAAAGCTTTGAGGTCTTTTCATGTTTCGCAGCCTCGTGTTATGACAGTCGATAAGAATCCAGCTTATCCTATAGCAATTGAACAGTTGAAAAAAGAGAAAAGCATACCTGATGGTATGCAACTTAGACAACAAAAATACTTGAATAACATAGTAGAACAAGATCATCGCTTTATAAAGAAGCGAATCTATTCTATGCTAGGGTTTAAATGTTTTGACACAGCTACATCCATTCTTTCTGGAGTAGAAGCTATGCATATGATTAAAAAAGAACAGATTGATTTACGGGACCAGTCTGTCCAAAACCAGAAAAAATTCATCCATCAATTGTTTGGACTGGTAGCATAAGATACGATTCCGTTAGGAATATATGCGCTTTATTCTCTTTTATTTTATTTTTGCACCAGAACCCTTTAACTGGAGTATTAGGAGTTAGACTGCTTTTTTAAAAGTCCTCATAAATTTCTGGAATTGAGGGTTACTATTAATCTATAATTTATTTAAAATAAAGGTAGTGAAGAATAACTACTCTTCACCTGAAATAAATATAAAGGAGAATTATAATAATAATGACTTTTCCCAATAATGTTAACGGTATGTGTGAGTATTCAATAATAGAAATTAGATGCTTACCCTATAATTCTGAAACAATAAAATTTCAAAACGACTTTGTTCTTATTTGTAGTACATATCTTAATAAAAATGATAAAGCACATGGTCATACTACATTTGAAATCCAATCTGTAAAAGAATTATCTTATAATAATTCACACGTTAAAGAAGCCAAAAAGTTTGCATTCAAAGGTGGTACTTTAAGGATTAATGATTTTGTAAACATAATTGAGGTGAAAACTGATTATGATACAAAGATTATAGCAAACCTTTCTTACCAATATTCTAAAGATCAAGAGATGGAATATATACAAAATAAAGACTTACTCCTATTTTCTACTTCAGTAGGAATCAAAGGTTCTTTTTCTAACGTCCCTTATCTTTATCTACCACCAGAATTTAAGACCTACATGGACTACTATGATGCTCATCAAGAATCTAAAATTCTCCATGATGCTTATTATACTTTGTGTCGAAGCACAAAAGAAGATAGTGAATTCATTGAACAATTTAAGGAACTACAAGATAAACAAAGTATTTTAGAAAAAGATTTATATGATCGTTATTTACAAAACACATATAAGGACTAAATGAATTTCGTAAACTATCTCCACTTCCAGCTTGTTTAGAAGTGATCGCTTCCTAAATTCACCTATCTTGCGTGTTTATTTCTATACAAGTACAAGAACTAATCATGGATTAGGCTATCTCGTTAGTTTATATAGTTCGATAAAACGTATGTTTTATTATGAAAAAATAGTAATTCATCTCCCACCTATTTGTTGGTGTCATGCACCTACATACAAATTAAAGAGAGAGAGGAATCACCTAAATTTAGTTAAAATGATTACATGCTGTAAATATACACATCAGATAAACAAATAAAATAAAAAAAAGAATCCCATATCATATATGTTTATGGGATTCTTTTTTTATCTAGTACTGGTCCATTGTTACACAGACCTCAATTTATCGTTTGTTCATTGTTTAATTTTATTAATAAACTACATAGATTCATATTAGCGTTTGATATCCGTTAATATTTTCTGATATCCCATTGCTTTCGGGCTACCGATTTGAATTTTATTTGTTAACTCATTATTATAGATTGTTGTTGCTTTCGCAAATTGATTACGATCCCATTGGTGATCTTTAGCAATTTGTTCATCAGATAAATTATAGTATGAATAAGTTACACGTCCTTCTACATCTGGAATTGGATCATCGAAGGTTGTATCAAGATGGTACCATTTCCCCTCAATTTTCACTAGATTCCAAGCATGAGGTTGTCCATTTCCAGTCCCTGTTACAATATGACCTTCTACTCCTGCCTCTTTTAACAATTGATAAGTTAATAATGCATATCCTTGACAAACAGCAGAACGGTTTGCTAAAGCTTCATATGCCGTATAAGCCTGGAAAGAAGTATCATACGAAACATGTTTTACGACATAATCATGAATTGCTTTTACTTTTTCATGTTCATCCATACCAGCTTTAACAATAGAAGTGATAACTGATTTTGCTTGTGTCTTTACATAGTTCATTTGCTCTTTTGATTCACGGTATGTAATTTTTAATGTAAATACATAATCTCCTGGAATACCACGAATAGAATATTGTGTATTTGCAACGTTATATTTCATGTATTCATTTGAATCAACTGTCTCATCATATGCTTTAACAAGCGTATCCATAACTTCTCTTATATTAGATTGTTTAGATTTATATGTTATAGTTATATCTTCTTCATGATTATTAATATAATTTTTCATGTCTTTTTTATAAGCTTCTAATAGTTGTACCTCAGTTTGTACACTCGTATCTTCTTTATTTGGCTTTGTCACATCAGGATTTTGTGTATTTAATTGTTCCCTATAATTTAATGCATTAAATAAAAACTGTGCATACTGTTCACGAGTTACAGTTTTATTTGGTTCAAAACCTCCATTACCTGTACCTGATGCAATTTTATTCGACTGTACGGCACTAATGGCGTCCTTCGCCCATGAATTATCTGGTACATCATTAAAAGTATGTTTACTTAACACAGGAACTTTAAAAGCAGTCTTGATGACCTGTGCCATTTCTGCACGACTTAATGATTCTTTTGGTCGAAATGCCCCATTTTGATCCCCTTTAAAGACTCCTATGTCTGTCAAAAATAGAATCTCTTCTAAGAACATTGTTGAGTTTTTATTAATGTCCTTATATGGATTTTTAAGCTGAGACCCATCTTGCATAATATAAAAAGAGTTGTCCTTATTAAGAGTGCCTCCTTTTTTAGCAGGAGCTAGCACACGATAAATTAAAGCTGCCACCTGTTCACGAGTAGCATTATCTCCCAGGCCAAACATTCCATTTCCATATCCTCCGATAATATTACGATTAGCTAAGCTCGTAATGGCATTATTTGCCCAATGGTTTTTGGGAACATCATTAAATACAACTGAATT
Source organism: Bacillus nitratireducens (assembly GCF_036320425.1). Classification (NCBI taxonomy): domain Bacteria; kingdom Bacillati; phylum Bacillota; class Bacilli; order Caryophanales; family Bacillaceae; genus Bacillus; species Bacillus nitratireducens. Next base: position 24,241 of record NZ_JAUMJO010000018.1, on the reverse strand, counting down.
TCCCCCTGATTGGACTTCAGCTTTTACGGGATCACTACTTGTTCCTAATAATGCACCTCCTACCATCGTTAATGATGTTATTGATTTTAATAGTTTTTTACTCATAAATTCTCTCCTAATAATATATTAAAGTAATTAACTTTACTTCACTAAGTTTATTAAACAAGTGGTATCTTTTAACTAAAATTTATAGATTTATGATACGAGAAAGCCCCTGCAGGACTTAAGTCCGCCTTTAAGCATGGGATGAAAGTATCGCTTTTGCGTAGCAAAACATGTCAAAATGGCCTCAAAGTCATGCAAAAGACTCTAAAACAATAATGTTCTCTAAAAAATGAATATTGTATGAGGTTGCACGAATCAATTTCACTTCGTGCGTAAAACAATACATGTCGTCAAGTACTAGACGCTAAAGCATAAGGAGAACCTATACGGTCTGTCATGGGAGTGGTGATAGCAAATCGCAATCTTGCACGTCAGCGATACCAGAAATGGACTTCGCCTTTGGTCTTCGGTAGCAAGAATCCCACTGACCTATGTCAGCTTGCCCCTTTAGGGGGGGAGTGTCAAAAATGTACTATGAAAGACTTTTAGACAGATACAGTCTAGGATACTACAAAATACATATATAGTTTTATGCATTTATGCATTTTCTTCATTTTTTTAAAGCAAAAGGCATATTTTGTATAATATTTAAAGGGTTTTTGATGTTTCTATGAAAATAAATCAAATTTTCTTATATTGATTCCGTAAAAAGCTATCATACAAGATAAGAGATTTATTCTTTTGTTTTTCTTTTAAAGTTTCAAATTGATTAACGAAAGATTCTGAATAATCATTTTCTTTTATGAAATGTTCTAATATTGAGTAAGCAGTGTGAAGAACTTCAGAATCGTGCTTAGCCTGATAATATTCTATATACTTCTTAAAATCCGGAGGAAGATATAAATAAGGAATATTAGACAATTGCCCCTTTGACCCTTCAGAAATGGAAAATAAGAGTAAATCTTGCTCTTGTATATATTCCCTCTCTTGATCGCTATGATATTGATAGGAAAGTCTCGCTATGAATTTCGTATCATAGTCTGATTCCGCTTGAGTAATTGTTACAAAATCATTTATTTTCAAAGACCCACCTTGGTATACAAACTTCTTAGCATTTTTTACATTTGGATTATTATAAGACAGTTCTTTTATAGATTGAATTTCAAATGTAGTATGACCATGTGCTTTATCATTTTTGTTAAGATAAGTACTACAAATAAGTACAAAATTATCATAAAAATCGGGTGCTGTAGAAATACAAGGTAAACATTGAATTTCTATAATTGAATACTCATAAGACATATTGATGTTACTTGGAAAAATCATTTTATAATTCTCCTTTAAATTTATTACCCATGCTATATAATCGATCTTCATGAAAAATAGAAAAGCCATTATCGAATTGATAAGGGCTTTTCACATACTTTTATATAGAATAAAAATCAGATGCCTATAGAAGTATAACACAAAATTCAATTAAAACAATGTGGCTCTGTTGCAAAGTTTGAAAAAACATAAACAGGTTGGTAAATGAGGAACAATGTTTCGGAAGAAGTTAGTTCCAAATTTGATAGATGAGATTTCCATATTCATGAACCGGTTCTGGTGCGCTTATATATTTTAAAAAGAAAAGACACCCTAAGGTGCCTTCCTCCGACTTGATAACCACTTTAATTTTAATAACATTGGACTCCCATCCAAATATTATTATACCATGTTAAGTTATTTTGTTCATTTATCATTTTAGCCAAGAAGACTCCTTCCTCAAGGAACGAGAAGTGAGTAGGTGGGAGATGAATTGTCTTCGGACAAGGGATGGCAGGAAGCCATCTTAATTGTTCGACATACATAAACTGTTACTTCACTACCTATCGAATGTATGTTTGTTGTATAATAGACACATATCGAAATGGGGGTGAAACGAATGATGATCATCAATAAAGCATATAAATTTCGTATCTATCCAAATAAAGCACAAGCGACCCTAATCAATAAAACGATTGGCTGTTCTCGTTTTGTATTTAATCATTTCCTATCTCTATGGGATAATGCATACAAAGAAACAGGAAAGGGTTTGACATATGGTACATGCTCTGCCAAACTTCCTGCCATGAAGAAAGAGTTTGTTTGGCTAAAAGAAGTGGATAGTATTGCGATTCAGTCGTCTGTTCGCAACCTTGCGGATGCTTATACACGCCTTTTCAAAAAACAAAACAATGCCCCTCGTTTCAAATCTAAGAAAAACAACGTGCAATCTTATACCACAAAACAAACAAATGAAAACATTGCCGTTGTAGGAAACAAAATAAAATTGCCAAAACTAGGTCTTGTTCGATTTGCCAAAAGTCGTGAAGTAAAAGGACGTATTTTAAATGCTACAGTTAGACGGAACCCTTCTGGCAGATACTTTGTGTCATTGTTAGTTGAAACAGAAGTGCAAGAACTTCCGAAAACAAATTCTTACATTGGAATGGATGTGGGACTAAAAGATTTCGCCATTTTGTCAGATGGAACAATCTATAAAAATCTGAAGTTTTTTCGATCATTAGAAGAGAAGTTGGCAAAAGCACAGCGTGTTCTTTCTAGAAGAATGAAAGGATCTTCTCGCTGGAATAAACAACGAGTAAAAGTAGCTAGAATTCATGAATACATGACGAATGCTAGGAAAGATTACCTGGACAAAACCTCGACTGAAATCATCAAAAACCACGATGTTATCGGTATAGAGGATTTGCAAGTATCTAATATGTTAAAGAATCATAAGTTAGCAAAAGCAATTAGTGAGGTATCATGGTCACAGTTTCGAACTATGTTGGAATATAAGGCAAAATGGTACGGCAAACAAGTCATTGTCGTATCGAAAACATTTGCTTCAAGCCAATTATGTTCTTGTTGTGGATATCAAAACAAAGACGTTAAAAATCTAAACCTACGTAAGTGGGACTGCCCTTCTTGTCGTACACACCATGATAGGGATATTAACGCAAGTATCAATCTAAAGAATGAAGCGATAAGGCTTCTAACCGCAAGGACTGTGGAGATAGCCTAATAAATTAGAGTTCGATAGAACTCTTTACTTAGGAATCCCCCACTTCTAAACGAAGTGAAAGTGGGGGTAGTTCAACCCTACTAATAAAAATCATAATATCTTTTTAAAGAAAGTTTAGATTTAAACCCCATATAGTGACCCCTATGAATACATAAAAAAAGAAGAGAATTTTAAAAATTCTCTTCTTTTTTTATGTATTCATTAGCTGTTTAGTATATCGAAAAATGATGTAGAATTTACCTATTCTATTATAACAGTATTAAGCATGATTTTAAGATGAAATATTGCATATTAAAATGTATTGATATTAATTAATACACTTAATATAATGAGAGTATAAGATTTACTACATCATAATATTAAGAAGGAGGAAATGATTATGGAAATCGCAATGGCAGTTTTAAAATTCATAGGTGGAGCAATTCCATTGGTTCAAGAACTTTTAAAAGCATTTATGTAAGTTTATTACTCCGCAATTATTTATAGGAATTATCAGATAAATGATCTGTATATCAAAGATAAATTGATGTACAAATCATTTGTCTGAAAAAACTTTAAACAAGAAATAGAATCCCAGAAATCATAAGGGATTCTTTTTCTGTGTGTGTAATTATGGCTGTACCCCATGCCCATCAACCTAACAGAACAGGTTGCCCCCAAAACGATAAAAATAAACTTCGTTTCTATAAAAAACACAGAATTTTCGTTAAAGGGGAACTTCAAAATGTTAACTTGATGGGTTGAGCCCCTTATTCCCCCTTATCTAGGGGGGATTAGTGTTCAATTATATATATTAATTATGAACAAAATTCACCTATTAGCACTTAAAATATAGGTGGATTATTGCTTAGAAATAAATTTGTAATTGCTGGTGATTTTTATCTCGTTTACTGTAAAAATCACTATAGAAAGAGAGAAAAGGGTTGTAATGGTAATAAAAATAGAAGAGATATACCAAGAGATATTGGACAGTAAAAGGAACAGATTTCCCAAAGGTACATGGAGTGATGATCAAGATAATAATCTAGCAAAACGTGTAATCAAGTATCTTATAGAAAAAGTTTTAAAGTGGGATAAAAAAACAACTCTTAAGAGTTGGAAATCCCAGTTAATTATTAAATATAAATTAGGTGGTTTACTTAGCGTTAAATATCATGATAGTCCATATGTAATGATAAATGATGTTTATCCGAATTGTTTTAAAGAATGGGAATTTCAAATGACACCTAGGAACTATTGGACAAAGGAAAAGGCATTGGAAGCGTTAAAATGGACGATAGAAAAAAAAGAAAGGTTAACAGATAATAAACTATTGGAGGTTTATAGCGTTCGGTGGTTATCTAATCATAATTTGAGTTCGCCTTGCCAAATTTTTTGGGGAGGTAGTCCTTACATAATGATAAATGAATTATATCCAGACCATTTTAAGGAATGGGAGTTTAAAAAAACTCCTAGTCGTTTATGGACAAGAAAAAAAGCGTTAGAAGCATTAAAATGGACGATAGAGGAAAGAAAACAAATGAATAATGAGGAGATAAGAAAAAAAATTAGTGTAATTTGGTTTTCAGAAATAGGCTTAAGGACCCCATTGGAGAGATATTGGAATGATAGTCCATTTAGTATGATAAATGAGTTATATCCTGGATGTTTTAAAGAGTGGGAATTCCAGAAAGCACCTAAAAACTACTGGACAAGAAAAAAAGCGTTGGAAGCATTAAAATGGACGATAGAGGAAAAAGAAAAGTTAACTAATGAAGAACTTACAAAGGTCTATAGTAGAAGATGGATGATTAATCAAAGGTTAATAACTCCATTAGAGAGATTTTGGAAAAATAGTCCATATGCCATGCTACACGAGTTGTATCCAGGGAGATTTAAAGAATGGGAATTAAACAGGGCCCCTCGTGGATTTTGGACAAAGGAGAAAGCATTGGAAGCATTGAAATGGACGATAGAGGAAAAAGAAAAATTAACTAATGAAGAACTAATAAGGGTGTATAGTAGAAGGTGGATAATTAATCAAGGGTTAAGAACCCCATTAGATAAATTTTGGAATAAGAACCCACATACTATGTTAAGTGAACTATATCCTAATTCATTTATAAAAAATATGAAAGTTTAACATAAATGAAACTAAATCTTTCTTTTACGGGCTCTGTTGCAAAGTTTTTATATAAACAAAAAAATTCTAATTTAGTAGGTAGAGTTTATGCAACTTTGAATAGTTTCTCTAATTCATTGTACGTTGAAAAAACGAAGTTTGGTTGTTGCAAACTTCGTTTTTGTTTATATAGGGCATGAATAGTTTCGATGCTTTTCAAGTTACGTGAAGCATGGCGAAGACTTTGAAATCCTGCGGATTTGGAAAAACGTCGCTTGATATGTCTATGATCCTGTTCGATGAGATTATTCAAATGCTTGATTGTGCAATGAATGGTATGCTTATAAAAGCCTTGCTCTCCCAATTTATTGAACGCGCAAAGTAACGCGGGAGTCTTGTCTGTTGTGAGAACCGTTGCTTCTCCTAATGTTTTTACTAGTCTTTTCATAAAGGCATAAGCCGCTTGATGATCTCGTTTTTTGCGAAGCTGAATATCCAATGTGTGTCCATCTTTATCAATTGCTCGATAGAGATAACACCATTCGCCTTTCACTTTGATATAGGTTTCATCCAGGTGCCAAGACAGCTGCACAGATTTGTTTTTCTTTTTCCAAATCTGATAAATGAGATTTCCATGTTCATGAACCCATCGCATGATAGTAGTGGGATGGACCGATACACCACGTTCTTTCAAAATTTCAGATACACCTCGATAACTTAAAGAAAAACGATAGTAGTAGCCGACGGCTACCAAAATAATATCTTGTTTGAACTATTTTCCTTTAAAATATCCCATTTATGATTCTCCTCATTCTGTTTTGCAAAAATTTAGCTTACTTTTAAAAACTTTGCAACAGAATCGAAGGGACAAAAAGGATAGAAAAGATAGGGATTTGCAAGGGATCGTCTGCAAAAGTTTATAAATTATAACATATATATATACCTATAGTAGTTACGAAAAAGTAACAAAAATGCTATTTCCAAAAAAATTGCTTGATATATATTTTGAGTTTTTGTTATTATAAGCTTATTTATTCTATATTTTTGCAAATGTACTAGAGGGAGTACCATCATGTATGGTATGGTTGAAATCGCAAAGGAGAACAATATAAGTCTCTATCATTCTCTTCGGTTTCTGATTGAAACGTTCCCATTACTAAGACAAAAGAAAAATCTATGTTGGGTTTTCTTTTGTCTTAGTAGTGGGAGGAGCCCTAGTGTTATGTTATAACACTGAAATATGTAGGAGAAACTATAGATTTTGGTTGATTATATGGAATGAAAAATTAAGTCGTTATTCTTGGGATTCAGACTACCATTATTCTCACTACTATTCTCACTATTATTCACACTAAAAGAGGTATAAGGAGGAAGGTATATCTATTAAGATGGAGAGATATACCAAGTTAGAAATGAACATTAAATTTAATAAAAAAGTAGTAGCATTCACGGCAGGATTAACGGTATTATCTTCACCATTGGTATCGTTTGCAGAGGAACAACAATCAGTAAACAATAAGCAACCTACAAGCGTTCAGGAACAAGGTAAAACAGACCAACTTCAAACGTCAGATGAACAGGCTCTAAAAAGTATTGAAGCTAGTTTTGAAGAGGTAGACGGACGTGGTGGAGGTACTGTCGATAATAAGAAAGCAGACAGTCTTCAACGTTCAGAAGGTATTCATGAAGAAACAGGTACATTAACTGTTCCAAGCAATTCAAACAGAACAAAACGTAGTCTGTCCTCCGCATCACCTAGCATCTCTAGTACAATAAACGGTGTTCCATTCACTGAATGGATTGTTCCAGCAGGTAACGATAATATTCGTCCTCAAAACTACATGAGTCCAAAGTACATTACAATTCATGAGACTGATAATACAAGTGTAGGAGCAGGTGCTAGGAACCACGCTCAATACCTATATAACCAAGCAGTAGGGAGCACAGACCGATCTGCATCATGGCACTTTACAGTGGACGATAAAGAGATTTATCAACACTTACCATTAAACGAAAACGGGTGGCACGCAGGAGACGGTAATGGCCCGGGTAATAGAGAGTCTATTGCAATTGAAATCGCGGTTAACAGCGATGGTAACTACAGTAAAGCAGTAGATAACGCTAAGAAACTTGTAGCTTATTTAATGAAAGAAACTGGTGTACCGTTAAATAACATCGTAAAACATCAAAGGTGGAGCGGTAAAAATTGTCCTGCTAACATGATTAATAATGGACAATGGGATGCATTCGTAAATGGTGCTGGAGGGTATTATAATAATCTTTATCAACCAAAAGACGACATTACTGGAGGTTGGTATGAGCCGGCTATTCGAGAGCTAAATAGAAGGGGTATTATGGCAGGGGAAGGAAACGGTGTTTTCGCACCTAATAGAGCGGTAACAAGAGCCGAATTTGCTCAATTAATCTCTAAGTCTCTAAACTTGCCCGCTGGAGATATTTCATTTAAAGACCTAAACGATGCAAACTCAACTTTACGAGATGGTATTAAACGCACTGCAAGTGCAGGTATCATTGCAGGTAGAGGTGACGGTTATTTTGACCCAAACACACCTATTACAAGAGAAGAATCAGCAATTATTGTAAACAAGGCTTTACAGTATAAAGGTCTATGGGGGCCAGTTGCAAACTTACCATTCTCAGACAAAGACAAAATTATCTATAAAGAAGACGTACAAAGATTGTATGGACTAGGTATTGTAAAAGGTAAGGGTGACAATCAATATGACCCTAAAGGAACAACAACTCGTGGTGAAACAGCATCATTCATTCTAAACATGCTTCAAGTAATTGAAACTGGTAGTGTTCAAAATGTAATTGGAACGGCTCAAATCAATGGTATTGGAGTAAATGTTCGGAGTGGAGCAGATACAAACTACTCTATTGTTAGAAAGGCAAGTAAAGGTGAAAAAGTTACAGTATATGAAGAAAAGAATGGTTGGCTAAGAATTGAAACGAATCAGTGGGTTTATAATGACCCTAGTTATATCAACTATAACAAACGATAAAAACTAAATAGTGAAAGGAACAAGTCATATTTGGATATATAACTTGTTCTCAGGCTGTGAAGAAGACTTTCTCCACAGCCTGTTTTTGTGTCTGCTCCCTCTTTACCTGCCAATGCTGATAAATTAATTTTTTTGAAATTGTCACTTTCCTGTAACATAAGTGATTTATTTTATAATAAGAAACTGACATGGAAAGAGGGAGAAGTTATGAAAAAAATCATACCGATAGTCGCATTAATAGGCATGATGAGCTTAGGGATACAAGAAATGAATGTGAAAGCTGAGACATACAAAAGTGCAGGTTCCAAGATGGATTTTTGGAATTCTAAAAGAACAGGTACTAATTTTATGAATAGCACTTCATTACCTGAGAACTACAAAAGTGCAAAGGAAGCTCATATTGAATATGTTCGTTTAGCACCTGATAAATGGGCAAAAGATAAGGATTTCTTATTTGAAGACAAACCAGATACATCAGGAAAAGATTTTCTTATCGGTAATGCAGATAATTATCAAAGATTGGTGGAAGAGGATGTAGCAAAATTGAAAGCAGATTTAGATGCTGCACAATCACAAGGAATTAAAGTTGTACTTACAATGCTTTCATTACCTGGTGATCGTTGGCGTCAATTTAACAATAATCAGAATGATGATAGAATTTGGGAAGAAGAGAAATATCAAGAGCAAGCAAGCCAATTTTGGAAGGACCTTGCGTTTGAATTGAAAGATCATCCAGCTGTGGTTGGTTACAACATTATCAATGAACCACATCCAGAAACATCTAAGAAAAATAGATATAATGATTTTTGGACGGAAGATTATGAGAAATGGTATTCAAAAGTGAAGGGAACCCCAGCTGATTTAAATGAATTTTATCAAAAAGTTGTTACTTCAATTCGTGAAGTAGATAAAGAAACACCTATTATTTTAGATTCAGGTCTATATGCCACACCTTGGGCTTTTAAATATCTTAAACCAGTTAAAGATAATAAGACATTGTATGCATTTCATATGTATGAGCCATATCAATTAACAAGTCAACGTGAAAATCAAAATAAAGAGTATCAATATCCTGGAATTGTAAAAGTAGGAGATTTAGAAACACCTATGATGTGGGATAAAGATGGATTAAATACATTCTTACAGCCTGTGCAAAATTGGTCTCAGGAAAATCATGTACCATCTAATCGAATCATTGCTGAGGAATTTGGAATTAATCGTACCGTTCCTGGAGCACCCCAATACATGCAAGACTTAATTTCTATATTCAATCAGAAAGGATGGCATAAATCATTCTATGCATTCCGTGAAGATACTTGGACAGGAATGAATTATGAATTAGGAACAGAAAAAATAAAATGGGATGAAGAGGGGCAACCAAAACGTCAAGATAATCCACTTTGGGATGTAATAAAAAATGATTTACAAATCGATGCAGGAGTAAATAGAACTATATTTAAGGATGTCCCACAAGAACACTGGGCATTTTATGCAATTCATGATTTAGCGAATAAAGGAATTATTGCAGGTTATGGAAATGGGATATTTGGTATGGGTGATAATGTAACACGGGAACAAGTAGCTGCATTAATTTACCGTACTTTGCATATAGAAAAACAAGATAAATATGAAAATCCATACAGAGATATCGATGGAAATTCAACAATGTTTCCTGAGGAAATATTGGCTTTAACTAAGCTAGGATTTTTCCAAGGGGATGATCAAGGAAACTTTAGACCGAAAGCTACATTAACACGTGCAGAAATGGCACAAGTTATTAAGAAAGCATTTAGATTAGATGTAAAGGCGCCACATAATTTCAACGATGTTCCAGCAAATTCATGGGCAAAAGATGCGATTAGTGCCGTGCAATCGAACCATATTGCAGTAGGAGTTGGGGAAGGGAAATTTGCTCCGGATATGAACGTAACACGTGAACAGTATGCACAGTTTTTATATAATGCAATTTCAAATGCGCAATCCCATCAATAAAAAGAAAATGAAGTTGAGTGGTTTATTATATCATCATTATAAGGGCGTATTACTGCTCGTAAAAATTTAACGAATTTACCGAAAGAATTCTCCTTTCTCAAGCGTGTGAAGGGCGATAGCCCAACGGTAGGTGGGAGATGAATTCCGGTTTGGCATAGCCAAAAACTTTTGATAAACTAACTATATGAAGTTCTTTGATAACTTGATATATGAGGTTGCAGGAAGAAAATAGAGTGCGAAAACCAAGCCATTCGGTTCCTGCGTAAAATATCAACCGTACCAAGAGAGCGTCCAAGCGTTGGACATCTAGGGGTGGAACACCTCGAAGTAACGCTCAGGGAGACGAAAGGTTACTTTCGTCGTGGAACTGAGAAGCTCTCACTTCAAGCTTTGTTAAGTGGCGAGTAGTTCACTTGGTGATACCTCATATCAACTTAAAAACTTTATAACGCCCCCTAAACAAAAAAATGTACATTTTCATCTGGACATGTCAATCTTCTTGTTTGGGGGTATTTGCTTTTCTTATCTTGATAGTGATGTGATGCTACTACCCTATGCCCATCAACTTAAGAATTTAGAATTACCCCCAAAACGAAAAAGAGCCCTAAATTAATAGGACTCTTTTTACCTTTCTCAAAAGTAAACTTTTGAATATTTGTTTACACTTATTTTTAAAACACTAAATTTTAATGTTCTATTTTTAAAATATGTAAGATTGCATACAATCCATGGTTGATAATCATTATCGATGTAACTGTAATAGTTACAGTGAGGTTAATATTAAAATTAAAACATGAATGGAGATGTTATAAAATGGGTATAAAAAAATCGTTTTAGCTGGTGCATTAGGAGTAGCAGCACTTGCAGGAACAAATTTACCAGGCATAGAAGTAACAAAAGCTAGTGCAGCTTCTATTGAATCAAATATATCAACAATTGAAGGTCACGTAGTTGAGATTAGTAATAATGTTATTTTTGTAGAATCAAAACAATATACAGATCCTATCAGTATCAATTTTGATTCTATACCAAATGTAAAAATAGGAGATCAAGTAAAAGTTACTGGTACAATGATGCGCAATTTTACTGAATATATGATTGCAAATTCTATTGAAAATAAATCATTAACACCAGGAATGCATTTAAAAGAAAATGGTCGACCTGATTATGTAATAGGAGAAGTTAGTAAAAAAGGAAAAATTGATGAATACGTAAACGTGCCTATAGATTATGTACTTGTTAAATATCCTAAAATCAACGGTGGAGATGAAATTCTAGAAGTTTACTTAACACAGGGACAAAAACTCAATGTCGGTGACAAAGTTAAAGTAAATAATATGGAATTTGCACAATGGGGCGGAAGTTCTATAAATTGGAACATAGAAAACAACATCTAAAAAATTCAAGAATCGAAAACTTCAAATCAAAATAATGATGATCAATGGATTTGGTCTTAGTACCTGTTTAAATTGTTTAACCGTTAACATTAGTACTAACAAAAAAGAGCTTGTAGAAGAACTACAAGTTCTTTTTTGTTTGAGGGAACACTTAATTTCCAATACATATTCTTAATACGGAAATGTGATATTTCGTTGTCTCATATATTCGGTATTGCATATGAAAATATATTGATGAAAATATAAGTGCTTACTATAATAAAAGCATAAAGATAAATAACATCTTAGCATCAACAAAAGAGGAGGAAATGGTTATGGAAATCGCAATGGCAGTTTTAAAATTCATAGGTGGGGCAATTCCATTAGTTCAAGAACTTTTAAAAGCATTTATGTAAGTTTATTACTCCGCAATTATTTATAAAAATTATCAGACAAATGATCTGTATATCAAAAATAAATTGATGTGCAGATCATTTGTCTGATAAAACTTTAACAAGAAAAAGAATCCCAGACATCATAAGGGATTCTTTTTCGGTTCTGGTGCAAATATATGAAGAAAAACACGGATAATAGTAGATTCCTAGTGAAATCGTATTTTATGCTATAAGTCCAAACACTTGGTAGATGAACTCTTTTTGATTTTGGACAGACTGATTCGGTAAATCAATCTATCCCTTTTTTATCATATGCATGGCTTCAACACCACTCAATATAGAAGTTGCAGTTTTAAATGACTTAAACCCCAACATAAAACGATGATCTTATTCCACTATATTATTAAGATATCTAACTTGCCTTATCTTTATGCCTTCGGGCATATGTTTCTCTTCTTTCAACGCTTGAATCGCTACAGAATAGGCAGGGTTTTTATCTACTGTTATCACACGAGGTTTCGAAATGTACGAAAAAGCCAAGGCTTTCTTGAAAAAGCACTTGGCTGCTTGTTTATCTCTTGATTTACTTAGATAAAAATCAATGGTATTCCCTTCTGAATCAACAGCACGATATAAATACATCCATTGCCCTTTCACTTTAATATAAGTTTCATCGACTCTCCATGAATCATTTGTTGATTTAAGGTGATATCGTACTTTCTCTTCTAATTGAGGTCCATATTAATGAACCCATCGCATAATCGTTGTGTGAGCTATGAATAAGCCTCGTTCCTCCATCATTTCCACCAGGTTACGGAAGCTCAAATTGTACCGTAGGTACCACCTTACTGTTAATAAGATTAGTTCCGGCCGATAATGCTTCCATTTGAACAAATTTTCCTTTTCTATATCGATCACATACCTTTTTCTAGAGTAATAGTAATACTATCAGTATGTCCAAGTTTAAGAGATTATTTGCAAAATTTTTAGAGTTTTTGCACCAGAACCAAATTTTCCTACAATTTCTTTCTTCATTTAACTAAATATTAATTCCTATAAAAATCTTTTAATCTAAATATATGCAATATTACATATTGGTTATGAGTATTTTTCGTGTTATATTATTTAATTACTATATGTTTAGTAATATTTAATTTTGAAAGGGGAAAGATTATGTTACCAAATACAGTTCGTACTCCAAATAAGAAAAAAAAATGGATTATTGTCGGGGTTATTGTACTAATTGTTATCGTTGCGGCGGTTAATATTTTTGTTATGCAAGGTAAGAAGAAAGATACAACGAAGACGGATGCTGTAAGTTTTGAGAAAGTGACAGAGCGTAAGCTAAATAATACGAAGTTAATTTCGGGTCAGGTGAAGCCAGGGAATATTGAAAGCTTCTATGCGGATCCAACTAAAGGAAAAGTGAAAGATATTGCAGTGAAAGAAGGACAAGAGGTAGAAAAGGGAACGAAATTATTCTCTTATGATAATGAAGAAATTAATTTACAGGTGAAACAAGCTGAGCTTGATCAGAAGATGGCTGATATGCGTTATGATCAAGGGAAAAAGAAAATTGATTCATTGAAGAACGAAATTAAGAAGGCAAAAGATAGTGGAGCTGGGAAAGAAGTAACAGACCCAATGGAAGAGCAAGTAAGCGAATTAGAAATGGCACAAAAAACAACTGATCTTGAAAAAGAAAAAGGAAAGTTACAAAAAGAAGAGTTAAGTAAAAAACAGAAAGAACTTACGATTTATAGTAATTTTACAGGTGTTGTACAAAAGTTAGATAAAGATGCAGCACAAAGTTCATCTCAAGCTTTAGGTGGCCAAGGGAAAGCATTCTTACAAGTTGCTTCTAAAGATCCGTTCCAAGTTCAAGGGACTTTAACAGAGCTTCAAAAGTCACAAATTCAAAAAGATCAAGCGTTTACTGTAACTGCGAAAGCAAATAATAAGAAGAAGTGGACAGGTAAGATTACGGAAGTAAGTGAATTCCCAACGAGTGCTGAGATGGCTCAAGCAGCTGGTGAAGGAACTCAAAATATGTCTCAATATACATATAAGGCCAGTCTTGATAGCCAAGATGGTTTATCTCCAGGTTATCACGTTTCTTTACAAGTAAATTTAGAGAATAAGACGATGATTGCTGTTCCAAGTAAGAGCATTGTAGAAAAAGGCGATGATGCATTTGTTTATATTGAGGAGAAAGGGAAGCTTCATAAACAAAATGTGAAAAAAGGCGCTACTGATGGAGACTGGATAGAGATTGTTGAAGGCGCAGCAGTGGGGCAAAAGGTGGTTAAAAATCCTTCCGACAACGTGTATGACGGAATGGAAGTGAAAGAGAAATGATTACTTTAAATAATATTGCTAAAACGTATTATCAAGGGAAATTGGCAGTGCCGATTTTGCATGGTATTAGTTTGACGATTCAGAGTGGTGAGTTTGTTTCAATTATGGGACCGTCTGGTTCCGGTAAATCAACGCTTATGAATATTATCGGTTGTTTAGATCGCCCAACAGAAGGAAAATATATGCTGAATGATGTGAATATCTTAACAGCAGATGAGTCAAAGCTAGCTTTAATTCGTAATGAATATATCGGCTTTGTGTTCCAGCATTTTAATTTACTGCCCCGTCTTTCAGCGGTGGAAAATGTTGAACTTCCGCTCGTATATGGTGGGGTGAAGAAAGCTGAGCGCCGTAAGCGTGCTTTGGAAGCACTGGACAAAGTAGGGTTAGCAGATAGAGTGCATCATTTACCTAGTGAGTTATCAGGTGGACAGAAACAGCGTGTAGCAATTGCGAGAGCGATTGCGAATAATCCAACGTTCATTATGGCTGATGAGCCGACGGGTGCGCTTGATACGAAGTCTGGTGAACAAGTTATGGATATTTTCACGAAGCTTAATGCAGAAGGAACGACAATCGTTATGGTTACGCATGAGGAAGAGGTAGCAGCTTATTCATCTCGCCGCATTGTACTGCGAGATGGGAAAATTACTGAAGATAGAAGGTGTGCAGTATGAGTTTACTAGATAGTATAAAAATTGCCCTATCTTCTATTTTAGCTCATAAACTGCGTTCAGCTTTGACGATGCTCGGTATTATTATCGGTGTAGGTTCTATTATTACTGTCGTTGCGATTGGGCAGGGCGGGGAAGCGATGCTGAAGTCGAAAATCGCTGGTTCTGGTAATAACCTTATGCCAATTCAGTTTAAGCCGGATATTAATGATGAGTTTGCTATGGGTGGACATGAAGTACCAAAATTAACGGAAGAAGATATTCTTGAGGTGAAACAGGTAAAAGATGTTGCCCATGTTATTACGACGAATAGTACGATGGAAACACTTGATATAAACGATAAAAAAGCAATGATTAATGTTATTGGACTGGATAGTGAGTATTTTCAAGTAAATAAAGTGAAAATGCTCAAAGGGCGTTCATTGAATGAATCAGATATTTCACAAGGTAATAACGTCGTTATGATTAGTACGAAGGCAGAAGAGACGCTATTTAAAGATGAAAATCCAGTAGGGAAAGTTATTGAAATGAAAGGACAGCCGGTGCAAATTATCGGTGTCTATAAATCAGATAATGAATTTATGGGATTTGAAACTGAAGAAGTACTGATCCCTCTCACCTTATGGCCTGTTTTATACGGAACAGATGAAATTCAAAGTATCGCAATTCAGGCTAAAAATGTAGACAATTTAGAATCAGCAGGAAAAAAAGCTGTTGAAGTATTAAATAGTCGTAAGCCGAGTGAAATTCCAGGTAAATATGAATTAGTAAACTTAAAAGAGTTCCAAGAAGGAGTTTCTAAAGTCACTAATATCATGACAATGATCATCGGTGGTATCGCTGGCATTTCATTAGTCGTTGGTGGTATTGGCGTTATGAACATTATGCTCGTATCTGTAACGGAGCGTACGCGCGAAATTGGGATACGTAAAGCGCTTGGAGCAACGCGTAGTAAAATTTTATTACAGTTTTTAATTGAAGCCGTTATGTTAACGCTTCTAGGTGGTTTGATCGGAATTGGTCTTGGATATGGCGGGGCATATATTGTTTCCACATTTGCGAAATGGCCACCACTTGTTTCATGGGAAGTTGTTGTCGGGGGCGTATTATTCTCAATGACACTTGGTATTATTTTTGGATTAATTCCAGCGAATAAAGCTGCAAAATTAGATCCAATTGAAGCACTCCGCTACGAATAGTTTACTAGTGTAGTAAAGATAAATATCTCTATTACACATACATATTGTTTGAGTTAATTGTTTTTACCATCCTTTAAGGAGGCGTTATAATGAAAGCGAATATTAATACACAAGATGCAGGTGCGAAAAAGCCATCATTATTTGGAATGATTACATCTCCTGGAGTACAATTTGAAAGAATGAAAACAAACGAGAAAGTTTGGGGTATGTTCCTCTTAGTAGCATTGTTACAAGGGCTTCTAGGTGGTTTAGATGCGTATGTTATGTATACCTCACCTGAGATGCTTAAAATGAAAAAAGAATTAGGTGAAATGGCTGGACAAAGTTCACTTACATCAGAAGTTATTTCTGGAATTGGAACAAGCTTTGCTAGTGCGATGGTTGGAACACTATTCATAGCAGCTATTTATAAAATGTTTATGATGTTCTTTGGTAATGATACGCCTTATAAAACCTTATTGAATATTGTAGCTTATACAAATATTGTCCTTATTATTGGTGGACTTATTAATTCAAGTTTAGGTCTAATCTTTGGTAGTGGAATGAGCCAATATACGAGTTTAGGGTTATTATTTACGAAAGGTACATTTGCATATGGAATTGGTAATACAATTGAAATATTCTATGTATGGAATTTAGTCTTAATTTGGCTTGGATTACATATTACAGCTGGATTAAGTAAAGTGAAAGCATTGATTCCAATTATTATTCTATTCATTATTAAAGCGGTATTCTTTGCGGCAATTATTGTATTAATAGCGAAGTTTTTACCAAGTATGTCAATGTAAATAAATTTAGTTCATTATTACTAAATTTAGTAAAAGATTCGTAACATTAATAACCGGTTCCTTAACGTACAAGGTACCGGTTATTTTGTGTCCAAAATGTGTTCAAACGTACAATTTTCTTTTTTTGTATGGTGACCCCATGTCCATCGACTATAATTTCTTCATTTTTCTCTTTATTTCAATAGGAATAGACAGTATAATTTTATAGATTTAATACTTCAGAAAATTATACGGGGTAAATACCATGAAAAATAAAAAAAGAACAGCTACAGTTGCATTAACAACAGGATTAGCTTTAACAGCTGTAATACCATTTGGAGTAGGTCATGCAGAGGAAACAGATCAATTACAAGCTCAAATTCAGGAGGATTCGTTCCGTACAGGTGAACTTACACAACCATCACAAAAGGCACCAGAGAATATAGTAAAAGATGCCCTTAAGGAAAAGACAGAGCAAGCTTTGTCTCCAAAACAAGTGAATGGAGAAATGGGAGTAGATTATAAGGTTCTTCAAAAACGCGGTTCGTATGATGGGACTACACTTGTGCGTATGCAACAAACATATGAAGGAAAAGAAGTATATGGGTATCAATTGACTGCACACGTAGATAAAAAGGGTGTTATTAAAAGTGTTTCAGGGGATAGTGCGCAAAATTTAAAACAAGAAGATTTAAAGAAGCCTATTAATCTATCACAAGAAAAAGCGAAACAATATATTTATACGAAGTACGGGAATGATATCAAGTTTATTTCTGAGCCAGAAGTAAAGGAAGTTATTTTTGTTGATGAAAATAATGGACAAGCCAGTAATGCATACCAGGTTACATTTGCTGTAGTCACACCAAAATATGTATCTGGAACTTATTTAGTGAATGCTCATAATGGTGAAATGTTAAAAAATATGGTACAAGAATCAGATTTAAAAGCAAGTGAGAAGCTTGTTGATGCCTTAGAGGAAAGTAGAAAAAGCAATCTTGCATCATTAACTGGAACAGGAAACGATGCTTTCGGTATATCTCGTACATTTGGTATTTCTAAACAAAGTAATGGTGAATATGCACTTGCTGATTATTCAAGGGGGCAAGGAATTGAAACATATGATGTGAATTACAGAGATATTACTAAAGAGGAAAGCTATTATCCTGGCACACTAGCAACTAGCACTTCAACAACATTTAATGATCCAAAAGCGGTAAGTGCCCATTACTTAGCAACAAAAGTATTTGATTTTTATAAAGATAAATACAAGCGTAATAGTTTTGATAATAAGGGACAAAAGGTAGTTTCAGTTGTACACGCTTGGGATTCTGAGGATACGAACGATCCGAAAAATTGGAAAAATGCATTAAGTGCTAATATTAATAATAGTAGTATGCTCGTATATGGAGATCCTATGGTGAAGGCATTTGACGTAGCGGGACATGAATTTACACATGCGGTTACATCTAGTGAATCCAATCTTGAATATTCCGGAGAATCTGGTGCGATTAACGAGGCGTTATCGGATATTATGGGGACGGCTATTGAGAAATATATAAACAATGGGAATTTTAACTGGACAATAGGAGAACAAACTGGATTAGTTTTACGTGATATGAAAAATCCATCTTCAATCAATTATTCAAATGGAGTACCATATCCAGATGATTATAGTAAATATACTAATTTAAATGGAGAGGATGATGGAGGCGTTCATTTCAACTCAAGTATTATTAATAAAGTTGCATATTTAATTGCAAAAGGTGGCACTCATAACGGTGTAACTGTAAAAGGTATTGGCGAGGATAAAATGTTTGATATTTTTTATTATGCAAACACTGATGAACTAAACATGACTTCTGATTTCTTTGAATTGAGATCAGCATGCCTTCGAGTTGCAACAAATAAATATGGCGCGAACTCGGCTGAAGCTCAAGCAGTCCAAAAAGCTTTTGATGCAGCAAAAATTAAGGTAACAGTGGAAGAAAAAGAAAAAGAAAAAGCTGTGGAAAAACAAGCGCCGGAGTTAACTGTACCGTTTATAACTACACTACATGTAGGTGATATGTTCGACCCGATGAGAGGCGTAAAAGCTGTTGATAAAGAAGATGGTGATTTAACAAATATAGTAAAACATAAAGGCGATGTAGATACTTCTAAACCAGGTAACTACATTGTGGAGTACTCGGTTGTCGATTCCCAAGGGGTTAATGCAACGGCTACACAGACTGTAATTGTAGAGGAAAATAGAGAAACTCCAGATATGGAACCTAAATTAACAGTGCCTGTTGGAGCAACAATTAATGTAGGAGATTCATTCGACCCAATGGCAAGAGTATCAGCTACTAATAAAGAAGACGGTGACCTTACTTCTAAAGTAACAGTTGATGGTAAGGTAGATACATCTAAGGCCGGTACTTACGTATTAACTTACACAGTTACAGACACTAAAGGTCATGAAGTAACTGCGAAACAAACAGTAACGGTTAAAGCTGGAGAAGAAGTTAAAGATGAAAAACCAGTACTAAAAGTACCTGCTGAAACAACAATTATTGAGGGTAATCAATTCGCCTCAATGGCAGGAGTATCAGCTACTGATAAAGAAGGTGGTGACCTTACTTCTAAAGTAACGCATGAAGGAACTGTAGATACATCTAAAGCCGGTACTTATGAAGTAATATATAGTGTCAAAGATTCCGCAGGTAATAAGGTAACTACAATACAAAAAGTAGTTGTGAAAGATAAGGACAATGGTAACGGTTCTAATAACAGAAATAATGGTTCAGACAACGATAACGGTCCTGATAATGGCAGTACTGGTACTAACAACAGCAATGCCTCTGATACTGGTAACAGTAATATCTCAAACAATAGTACTACTGATAAAAAAGAAGATACATATAAAGAGCTTCCAAAAACGGGTGCAAGTACAAATAACAGTGCAGCAATGGGTGTATTGATGGTTCTTGCAGGTATGGTTCTTTCTTTTGGTCGTAAATTTAGAAAGGTATTAAAATAATAGTAACTGGTTCACTTTATTCAGACGGTTGGTTTAAAATCGACGGTAAAGATTATCACTTTGACCAGTGGGGACATAAGATGTAAGACTCTGATGCAAAAACTTCAAGATAATTGCAAGTAATCTCTAAATCTTGGACATACTGATACTATTACTCTAAAAAAGGTGAGTGATCAGTATGGAAAGCGAAATTTATTCAAGTGGAAGCATTATCATCATAATAATATTTTGCAAACAGTAAGATGGTACCTACGGTACAACTTGAGCTTTCGTGATTTGGTGGAAATGATGGCGGAACGGGGCTTATCTGTTGCTCATACAACGATTATGCGCTGGGTTCATCAATATGGATCTCAATTAGAGGAGAAAGTACGACATCATCTTAAATCAACAAATGACTAATGGAAAGTTGATGAAACATATATCAAAGTAAAAGCTCAATGGATGTACTAATACCATGCAGTCGATTCAGAAGGGTATACAATTGATTTTTATCTAAGTAAATCAAGAGATAAACAAGCAGCCAAGCGCTTTTTCAAGAAAGCCTTGGCTTTTTCGTATGTTTCTAAACCTCGCGTGATAACAGTAGATAAGAACCCTGCTTATCCTGTAGCAATTCAAGAGTTAAGAGAAGAGAAACATATGCCTGAAGGTATACAACTAAGGCAAGTTAAATATCTCAATAATATAGTGGAAGAAGACCACCGGTTTATTAAAAGGCGAGTTCGTTCTATGTTAGGATTAAAGTCGTTTAAAACAGCAATCTCTATATTGAGTGGTGTTGAAGCCATGCATATGATGAAAAAAGGGCAACTTGTTTTACCGGAAAAGTCTGCCCAAAACCAGAAGTGATTTATTCATAAATTATTTGGCTTAGCTTCATAAGATAGAAATGAAGAAGAAATTGCTACTCTATGTTCCTAACTAACATTTTCGTACCAGAACCTTTTTTACTACCATAAGATAGAAAGAATACCACATTGCTATTAAGCTAAGATTTTAAGTTTCCCCATAGTGAAAAAATGACTTCTTTACGACTAGTGTTTAACTCATTTTTTTCGGTTTGGGGAACAATCCACTTCTTAAGTTAGTTGACGGGCATGTATGGTGAAGTCTATTATATAAATTGGTCAAAAATTGACCTTCCTCAGTTTTTTTAATTCAATACATATGTTTTCTGTTATGGGAATATATGTTATAAACTTTACTTAGTCTAAGAACATCATAACATTCTAAATAGTATGGAGCGTGTATTATAATGAAAAAGATTTTATTATCGTTTATAACATTAGGAATGCTTATAGGATGTGAAAAATCTGATTCGTGTGATGAAGCAAGAGCTATCTACTCTGGAAATTGTAATTCTGATAATACACTGACAAACGACAAAGCTGAATTACAATTAGATTCCAAATAGTTGCTGTAATACTTAATTTGTATTTTAACAGGTAACAATTTCATTTCATTTTAGAGGGATATTTCCAATCACGATTTCCTTTAGAAACAGTCGAAGAGGTTTCACTTTTTTAGTTAGGCTTTGTTTCTCTATGTTTTCCAGAGATTTTCGTATCTGTTCCATTTGTTCTTTTCCTTCTATTATATCAACCTCGATCCATTTGTGGGGTATCGCCAGCATTTCGGAAAAACCCCACGCTAAGAGTTTTTGAGTCATTTTAATGTAGGCTTAAAATAAAGTTTGATCACTTTTTGCTATGTATGAGCAAAGTTACTTCACTATTAAATTTATAGTAAGTATAACTTCCAATCCATGAACCAAAGGCTCCTCCCAAAAAGAAAATAGTCATATATAATCCATTAAGTCTGTTTCTTATCTCAGGATTCAAACCAAAGTCAACTTTTATTATATATTTTGGAGTTGCTTTACATTTACCGTCTACAGATAGCGGTGCTCTTTTTTGCATGAATTTTACGTCTGAATTCTTTAAAACATCATAATTTCAATTATCTAAAGACAACGGTCATTCATTAATACAATAAATGGAAGGGTATTCAATTCCTTATATTTGTATATGCGAAATTGCATAAAAATATATGTTTAAATAAGACGTGATTTTATATATAACTAGAGGTAGAGAAAGTAAATTATTGTTTAGTGTCTATTTAAAACTTTTAAGTTGATCGATGTGGCGGTATCCCTTTAAGAGAAATATTAAGCAGTTAGTCTTTGCTAACCGCACTTTTATTAGAGATATTTACCTGTTGATATTACGTTATTATGATGAATATTTGCATAAGAATCTTTATATTTAGAAAGGAAATAAAAAAATGAAAAAATTCGCATCAACACTATGTATAGCTGGAGTGACTTTAACTATTTTAGGAGTATCTCCTCAAAGTAGCTATGCTCATCTCGATCAAATTGATTTAACTGAGAATGATCCTATTACTGCAAGATGGTCTGCAGAAGCTCCGTATCATTCTGATAAAAGTACACATTTATGGATTGCAAAACAAGCTATTGAAATTATGAAAACAGAATCTAATATTGAAGCAAATAAGCAGGCTGTGGACTTTTTAAATTATCCACAATATAAAGATCTATTTTCTAAAGGATTATATGATGCAGATTATAATGCAGAGTTTAACGATGGTGGAACAGGAATAGGCGGCGTTTTTAAAGGCGGATGGAAATCTCATTTTTATGATCCTGATACTAAAGAAAATTATAGAGGAGAAACAAATCCAACGGCTCTTACACAAGGTAAGAAATACTTTTATGAATCTGGAGAACATTTACGAAATAAGGACTATGAAAAAGCTTTCTATTACTTAGGAGTAGCCACGCACTACTTTACAGATGCTACTCAACCTATGCATGCAGCAAATTTTACTGCAATTGATACGAGAGCTATAAAATATCATAGCTACTTTGAAAATTATGTTACAACCATTCAAAATCAATTTGCAGTCAATACTGGAGGGAACTATAACAATTCGCTATCCACACCTGAAGAATGGATTGATTATGCAGCTCGAGTAGCTAAACCTGAAATCCAAAATATTACTAATGATAAAACATTTAAGTATTATAATAGTGG
Source organism: Bacillus nitratireducens (assembly GCF_036320425.1). NCBI lineage: Bacteria > Bacillati > Bacillota > Bacilli > Caryophanales > Bacillaceae > Bacillus > Bacillus nitratireducens. The sequence goes on along the minus strand of NZ_JAUMJO010000018.1, from coordinate 1,181 downwards.
TAAGGCACAATTGTGGCAAGAAATGGTTACCCCAGCTGTGCAGCGAAGCTTAGGAGAAGCTCAGCGCAATACAGCAGGCTTTTTAAATCTTTGGTTTAAAACTTTTACTGAAAATGTGAAAGCTCCAAGTATAGAGACTGCATTAATCTATGATATAGAAGGAAACGTCATAGAAGCAGGGAAAAACTATTATATCGTACCAAGTGAATCTCCTTATCAAGGTTTAACATTTGAATGGTATGTAGCAAATCGTTACGATTATGTCACACTTGCAAATAAAGAAAACAATGGTTTATCTGGTACACCTATGGAATTTGAATTCTACAAAGAAAATGATGCAAAGCTACACCACGGGGAGAGTATATATCTTCGCATGAAGCACTCAAATTACGACCAATTTCAATATTTAAATTGGTCTAATTATTCTAGTTGGATTCACCTTGCTCAAAAATCGGATAGTTTAGCTGACTTTAAAATTAAAATTAACCTGGATAAACCTACAGAATATAATATTTTTACAGATGGCTATCCATTAAATTATGAAAATATAAATGCAGAGAAAAATTGGATCGTACTAGGTGGAAAAAAACAAAAACCTAGCTCATGGAAGTTTATACCTGTTAGATAAACTAAAAAGAAAAACACTCGTCCTTAATCAGAACGAGTGTTTTTTTATCCGTAAACGTCAAGTAACTTCACTTATTGGCAACAAGCCAAAAACTTCAAGGTAATTACAAGTAATCTCTAAAACTTGGACATACTGATACTATTACTCTAAAAGGGTGTGATCGGTATGGAAAAGAAAAATTTGTTCAAATGGAAGCACTATCAGCCTGATATTATCTTATTAATGGTAAGATGGTACCTACGGTATAACCTAAGTTTTCGTGATTTGGTGGAAATGATGGAGGAACGTGGTTTATCCATTTCTCGTACAACGATTATGCGTTCATCAGTATGGTCCTGAATTGGACAAACGAATCCGACGTTACCTCAAACAAATAAATGACTCTTGGAGAGTCGATGAAACATATATCAAAGTAAAAGGTCAATGGATGTCCCTGTATCGTGCTGTTGATTCGAACGGAAACACAATCGATTTTTGCCTAAGCAAAACAAGAGATCATAAGGCTGCAAAGTGCTTTTTCAAGAAAGCTTTGCGGTCTTTTCATGTTTCAAAG
>NZ_JAUMJO010000017.1:0-34306 GCF_036320425.1 Bacillus nitratireducens | reverse complement strand
CAGCTGCATTCGGAAAATTCGCAGAGGGTACAAAAGTCTTTCAGGTAGCCGCGAAAAATAGTAAAATAGTTGGTAAGTTGGAAGAAGTAACGGCATTAATGAATAAGTTGCCGGATAGTATCGTGGAGAAGATTAAAAATATTGAGATCCCGAATTTATTCCCTGAACCTGTGCTAGCAGGTGGAGGGAATATAGGAGAAAGAAAGACACTTGGAGAGTTATTTTCTGCTGGAACTGAGGGTACGGTAAATAGGACAGTAAATGGTACTGGTGGAGCAAGTGGCGTTAAAACATTAGTTGGAGCAGGAGAACATTTTACAAACGGAAGAAAAAATAGATTAAAGCCTGATATTAGGTATAAAACAGGAGAGTTTGACTATTTTTATGAAACCGATAGTCTTGGAAGAATTGAAAAATTTGAAACAGATAAGCTACAATTAACTGAAAGAGAGAAGAGATTATCACATAGTAAAAATACACTAGGAAAAGTAAAGGGAGAAGATAATGCGGGGCACGTAGCAGGTGATAGATTTGGTGGTTCACCTAAACTTGATAATTTAGTTTCTCAATTAGAGAAAGTTAACAAAAGTATATATAAGAGAATAGAAAATCAATGGGCAACAGCGTTAGAAGAAGGGAAGCATGTCAAAGTAAATGTTGAAATTAAATATGATGGAGTTAATTTACGACCATCAGAATTTAATATACAATACGAAATAGATGGAAAATATTTTGAGCGTGATATTTTAAATTCAAAAGGAGATTATGATGAATAAAGTATTTGAAGATTATTTTAGTGAATTACAGGCAGATATGGTTTCTATATGTTTAGAATACGTAGAGGATAGAGCAAATAAAATATATATTTATTGCTCTTTTGAAGATAATGTTATAGCAAGTGACTATTTCTATAATATAAATGGAGAAATAGTAGAGCGCCATAAAATAAATGACATTATAAGTAGTAATGAAGAAAAATATGATACCTCTATAGAACGACAAAAAGGTGTTGTTAGAATATTAAATAATGACATGAAGAATATGATTAGGCTATGTAAAGAATATAAAAGAGAAATGCCAACAGAAATGAAATTAGTATATGATGTATTAAAAACTAGCTTGAAAGCAGAATATAAATATGATTTGGTATATTCTAATGATCCAATTAAAGAAGCAGATGATATAGCTATGGAATGGTTTAATGAGTTAAAAAAAGGAAATTAGATATTATTTAAAAAGTAAAGGATGCTTAATTCAAGAGTATAAAGTCTTGAATAGCATCTTTTTATTTTTTTGTTACTAGGGGTTTGAAAATGTTAGTCTATTTGAATAGTATAGTTAATTTGAGTCAATATCGTGGACACAAAAAAGTTAAATCTAAGCGATTTCTTTAACCAAATTTTTTATTGCTTGAGAAGTTTTATAACGGGTGTTAATATAGCTTCGCTTACAGTTATAAAATCTCTCAATGTATTGCAATAATGCTAGAGTTGCTTGCTTAAACGTGACATATTGTGTGAAGTGTACTTCTTTTTTAGAATGGCGTGAAACGACTTGATACAAGTGTTATCATACGGACACTTCCTCTTTGAAATCTATTGTAAAAGGTAAGAACTTCATGAAATTGCGTCCATATAATCATACGAATATACATGAACTTAAAACGCTTGATTGTCTACAATAGACGATGAGTGATTTTTTGCGTTTTAGCATAGAAATGATATATTATATTTTTATAAATTCATGAAGTGATTTATAGATTATAATGGCTATGTATAAAGTAAGACCGTAGTAGAGAAATATTATAAAAAGTGTCAAAGCAACAACCAACCATGGATTAGTAGCAAAATTGCAATTGGTAAGCAAGACTCTTCAGTTCTAAAGAATTAATCTAAGGAGTGAAAAAGTAGTATGAGAGAATTTGAAGATAAATTTAGTGAATTGCAAGCAGATATGATATCTATATGTATGGAATATATTGAGGATAGAGCAGATAAATTATATGTTTATGCTTCTTGTGAAGGAAATATTATTTCGAGTAAGTTCTTTTATTTAATTAACAATAAGTACGTAAAATGTCATAAAGTGAATGATGTATTGAAGGATGGAGACGAAAGATACGATGTGTCTCCGAACAGAATGCTCATGGTTTTGAACATAATAAATGAAGATATTGAAAAAGTAGAAGCATTATGTAAAGAATATGAGAGAGAGATGCCGACCGAGATGAAATTAATCTATAATGTTCAAAGCGGCAACTTTAAAGCTGAATACAATTATGATTTGGTATATACGAATGATGATGTTAAAACAGCGAATCATATTGCTGATGAGTGGTTTGAAGAAGTGAAAAATAATAACCTTTAAAAGGTTTACAGTAATAGTTATATCTAAGTTGAATGGATAACTCATGGTGGTTGTACCATCATGGGGTACTATATGCAATTCTAGAATAGAAAACGAAGTACGAGATTAAGCGAGATGACATTTTAAGCACATGGAATGTATATGAAACTAATGAACTCGTACAAACTCGTAAGTTTTAACGTAGTAGTTGTTATGGCATATAAAAGGTGTCATACTTTCATTATAAAACTTACAAATGTAATATTACTTAAAAACATATGAACTTAAAGCACTTGATTGTCAACTAAAGACAACAAGTGCTTTTTATTTTGAGATTATAACATAGGGTACGGGTAAAAGTAGTGCTGAAGTAAGTGAAGTTAAAACATTAGTGGACAAAGGAAACATTTTACAAACGGAAGAAAAAATAGGTTAAAACCGAATATTAGGTATAAAACAGGGGAGTACGACTATTTTTATGAAACCGATAGTCTTGGAAGAATTGAAAAATTTGAAACAGATAAGCTAGAATTAACTGAAAGAGAAAAGAGATTATCACATAGTAAAAATACACCCGGTAAAGTAAAAGGGCAAGACCATGCAGGGCTTTTAGCAGGTGATAGATTTGGAGGATCACCTAAAATTGATAATTTGGTTTCGCAATTATCTGATGTTAATTTGAAGCAATATAAGAAGATTGAAGAAGAATGGGCTGCAGCTTTGAAAGCAGAACCCCCTAAAGAAGTAACAGTTAATGTTGATATAATTTACTCTGGAAGCGATATGCGTCCTGACAAATTTAAAGTGCTGTATACCATTGATGGTAAAAGAAACCTTAGAGTTCTTGAAAATTAATTTAAGGAGTGAAAAAGTAATATGAAAGAATTTGAAGATAAGTTTAGTGAATTACAAGCAGATATGATATCCATATGTATGGAATATGTTGAAAATAGGGCTGATAAAGTGTATGTTTATGCTTCACGTGAAGAAGGAGTTACTGCAAGCGACTTTTTTTATTTGATTAATAATAAGTACGTAGAGCCTCATAAATTGAATGATGCGTTGGAAAATGGGGATGAAAGATATGATACATCAGCAGAACGAAATTTTATGGTACTAGATATCCTGAGTGAGGATATCGGAAAAATTAAAGCATTGTGCCAAGAATATAAAAGAGATATGCCTACTGAGATGAAATTAATATATGATGTTAAGAGTGGCAAGTTTAAAGCTGAGTATAAGTATGATTTAGTATATACAAATGACGATGTTAAAACGGCTGGGCATATTGCTAATGAGTGGTTTGAGGAAGTGAAAAATAATAACCTTTAAAAGGTTTACAGTAATAGTTATATCTAAGTTGAATGGATAACTCATGGTGGTTGTACCATCATGGGGTACTATGTGTAATGATAGAATAGAAAACGAGGTTCGAGATTAGGTAAGATGACGAATTACTAGGCGATGAATATAAACGGATGGAATGAACATAAAACCAACGAACTCGTACAAACTCGTAAGTTTTAATGCAATACTTGTCCCGATATATATAAGGTGTCATACTGTTACTACAAGACTTACAAAATTAACAATACTTAAAAACAAATGAACTTAAAGCACTTGATTGTCTATGATAGGCAACAAGTGCTTTTTTAATTGATTGGTATGCTTTAACTTCATAAATAGTTGGTAAGTTGGAAGAAGTAGCGACATTCATGAATAAGTTGCCGGGTAGTATGAAGAATGTCGTGGAGGAGATTAAAAATATTGAGATCCCGAATTTATTCCATGAACCTTCCCTAGCAGGCATTGGGAATGGAGGAGAAAGAAACGTACTTGGTGGATAGTTATTTTCTGTTGCTAAGAGTGAAACTAAGGGGCAAGCGCAAAATGCGAACCGGTTATCTGGGGAGAAACTTCCTGCAGAGGGGGTTACTGGAGCTGATAGGTTAAAGCAGCTCAATTTGCAAAATTCTAGAGAAAAAATGATAACTGACTTAGATAATTTTAGAAAAAATTTACTCAAAGGTGGAAATGCAAAGAATATAAGCAAAATTTGTGCTATTGTTGATACGGAAAATCCATCTTTGAAAGGTATTGCAGGTAGTGGGAATTGGAAGTATAATCCAACTGTAATTGATCATAGAGGGATTGATCCTAGAGAATTTTGTAAAACACCTGAAGATTACACTAAGTATTATAGAAGTCTATTATCGGAAGAGTATATAGATAGTTTACCTGATAGCTTTTTTATCGGGAAAAATAAAGAGTTTATAAGGGAAGATATGGCTAAATTAAGAGCGAGCATTGATAGGGTTAAGGATGAGGCAACAAAAGATAAGGAGTTTAACGATTTTGACGAACCAAGTTTTGAAGAGGAGTGGAATGTTGATAATTGTGCAGAAGTTTGGAGCGCAAGAGATGCAATATTAAAAGGCGCAAGATATGATAATTTTATCGTTAGAACGGAAAACTTATCAGGTGGATTTGCTAAACCTTGTGAGAATTGTAGAAGAACGTTTTTTGATTTCTATAATATTGATAAGTAGGAGGAATGAAAATGGAAATATCAAATAAGACAATAGAAGAATTAAAAAAAGCGGGATGGTACGAGGGGAGAAAAATAGACATATCAGAAAATGTAAAGTTTCTTGAAGAAAGAGGCTTTGAAGTTTTTGAAAGTGCAAAAAAGTTTATGGAGGAGTTTGGAGAACTACGAATCAATGTTGAAAAGATTCGACCAAATGGATCTAAGAAAATATCTGAACATACCACTTGCATTAAGGAAGTGATAGGTGTGTTAGATAGTTCGTGTTTTGGTTTAGAGGATTATATTGATGAGAAAGTTATTCCTGTAGGTTCACTAAATGATTTCGGGCTAAATTTATATATATCAGAATCAGGAAGACTATTTAAATCAATAGGATGGGTAGGAGATAATATTATGGAGGCATTGGATAATATTATTCTTGCAAAAGGAACAATGATTTGGGGTAAATTTAAAGGGTAATAATAATTTTCTAATGAAAAATTATGTCCTAACCTACTCACTGCATAATTGTAATTAAGCAGTGAGTAGGTGGAAGAGTAATAGATAAAAATTAAAAAGTGATTTTAAGTTGATGGAACTGAAAACTAGTTTTAAAATATCTTGTCACTTAATCATCTTTTGCTCTAAATGAAAGATGTAGAGAAAAGAAAAAATAAATTTATATTATAACTAAGAATAGAACCAATGTCTCTAATGGAAGGAGCGTTGGTTCTATTTTTATGCAAAGAAGTTGGAGGATTAATAATAATGTATCTGAATGTAGAAAGAAAAACAGACATGACCATATACAAACGTAAAACTAGTTAGAGAAAATCTGGATTCAAGGCTGCAGCCAGCAGGAGCTTTTGATGCATCTGTAGCAAATAATCAGTGGTTTGAGAAAAAAACAGCACCGTTTTTTGAAAACTTGAATTTGAAGAGTGGTTCGAAGGATTTAGAATTAAAAGAATTTACTAAGGGTACGGGTAAAGGTAGTGCTGGAGTAAGTGAAGTTAAAACATTAGTGGACAAAGAAAAACAGTTTACAAACGGTAGGAAAAATAGGTTGAAACCGAATGTTAGGTATAAAACAGGGGAATACGACTATTTTTATGAAGCAGATAACCTTGGAAGAATTGAAAAATTTGAAACAGATAAGCTACAATTAACTGAAAGAGAGCAGAGATTATCACATAGTAAAAATACACCCGGTAAAGTAAAAGGACAAGACCATGCAGGGCATTTAGCAGATGATAGATTTGGAGGATCACCTAAAATTGATAATTTGGTTTCGCAATTATCTGATGTTAATTTGAAGCAATATAAGAAGATTGAAGAAGAAGGGGCTGTAGCTTTGAAAGCAGAACCCCCTAAAGAAGTAAAAGTTAATGTTGATATAATTTACTCTGGAAGCGATATGCGTCCTGACAAATTTAAAGTTCTGTATACCATTGATGGTAAAAGCAACCTTAGAGTTCTTGAAAATTAATTTAAGGAGCGAAAAAGTAATATGAAAGAATTTGAAGATAGATTTAGTGAATTGCAAGCCGATATGATAGCTATATGTATGGAATTTGTTGAAGATAGAGCCGATAAAGTATATGTTTATGCTTCACGTGAAGAAGGTATTACTTCAGGTAGATTCTTTTATTTAATTAATAATAAGTATGTAGAGCCTCATAAAGTGAATGATGCATTGGAGAATGGGGATGAAAGATATGATGTATCTCCAAAACGAGGGTTTACGGTATTGCGTATAATATGTGAAGACATCAAAAAAATAAAAGAATTGTGCAAAGAATATGAACGAGATATGCCAACAGAGATGAAATTAATATATGATGTTAAGAGTGGCGAGTTTAAAGCTGAGTATAAGTATGATTTAGTATATACAAATGACGATGTTAAAACGGCTGGGCATATTGCTGATGAGTGGTTTGAGGAAGTGAAAAATAATAACCTTTAAAAGGTTCACAGTAATAGTTATATCTAAGTCGAATTAATAACTTATGATGGTTGTACCATCATAGAGTACTATGTGCAATTCTAGAATAGAAAACGAAGTACAAGCTTAGGCGAGATAATATTTTATTGTGCGGCGGGTACAAAGACATGGAGTGTATAGTAAACTAACGAACTCGTAAGTTCTAACGTATTACTTGTCATGACATATGAAGGGTTTCATACTGTTACTAGATAAATTACAAAGTTATGCTACATAAAACCAGTTGAATTTCAAGCACTTGATTGTCGATTAAAGACAACAAGTGCTTTTTTATTAATAGGGGACCTATAGCTTCATAAAAGTATTTTTTATAAATTAAGGAAAATACAAATTGCTAGTATAATTGAAATTAAAATAGTAAAAACAGCAGACAACGTATCCGCCACCTTTAAAGGTGTAGAAATATTACCAGACGGGACAGAACGAACTTCAGCGGAAAAGTAAAAAAGCCATGATATATAGTTGGTAAGTTGGAAGAAGTAACGGCATTAATGAATAAGTTGCCGAGTAGTATGAAGAATGTCGCGGAGAAGATTAAAAATATTGAGATCCCGAATTTATTCCCTGAACCTTCGCTAGCAAGTGGAGGGAAAGTCGGAGGATCAAACTAGTCCTGACTTTAGGAGCAAGATGATTACAAGAGAAAAACAGCTTGAAAGAATATTGCAAAAACAAATTGATGATTTTAACAAAGAATAATATAAAATAATATTAAAAAGGATGGGAAAAAAATGAGTTCTAAGTTAGATATATTAAGAGAGTATAATGAAGATATTCAACTGATTAACGTAAATGAATTTAAGAATATAAACTCATCTTTAATTCCTGATTTATGGGTGGAAGTATTTAGTGAACATGATAGAGAAAAGAGAATCAAGAAAATTTTAAGTATATGGAAAAAATATGTAGATAATAATTTATCTAATACCATTGCTTACTTATCAGAATACCTTGAGGATATTGAACTGATGGTAAGTGAGGACACCTATTCAATCTTGTATACAATAAAAAATCAAGGCGGAGAAGATTTATATTATGAAGGAAGAAATCCTAAAGATAGTTTTAATAATGAGGAATTAGAATCTTCATGGAGAGAAATTCCTGAATCTATTAGGGACTTTTACGAAAATGTTCATAATGGATTTTATGATTACACAAGTGAATCGATGGGATTGATGCCATTAGAAGCTATAACTTACTTTGGGGATGATGACTTAGAGTGGGGGATTATAGATGAATTGGAAGAACCTATACGGATTAATTTAAAAACATCTTTTGGATTCTTTAGTAATGGTATAGGGAGCTACATAGCTATAGATTATGAAAATTGTAAGAATAACAATGCTACTTTTTGGTCAGCTAAGAGTCAGCCTAAATATAATGTTCATTTTTGGAATTTTGTAGATGAATGGATTGTTATCGGTTTTGAATAAAAGGTTTTTAAAATTTTGATACAAAGTCTATAAACTTAAAGAGATTTTTAGGTTTAGAAAACAAAAAGGCCAGGAATTATTCGTGGCCTTCCTTTTTGGTTACTTGCGTTTTTACATTTTCAATTTCACTTTCAAGATACTCGAAGTTTTGCATTACTTTATTCTCTAAGCTAGCATAACTAAATTGAACTTTTTTAAGGGTAGTAGCAATACCTTCTAATTGTTCTGTATTCTTTTCTAAGTTTATGAACAATTCTCTTTCTCGTCTATCTGAACGTTTGCGTTCTTCTACTAGTAGTTTGTAATGAATACCTCTTTCTTCTTTCATGTTTTTGGTTAAGGAACTAACCTGCTCTTTATGACTATCACTAACGCTTCGAACATACCCCATAACTTTAACAGACATGAAAATAACAAAGATCATAATAACGCAAAGTAGAGCCATGAAAGGTTTATCGCCATGAGTGAATTGATCGATTCATTTTGATAAGATTTTACCTCTTCTGGTGTCGTGCAGCGACAATGAAATGAACCCAAAAAGTTAAAAGAGAATTATAATTTTATAAGTGTATTAACTTTTAAATTTTATAGATTGTAAGGGCTGTGAACAGTGTATGATGATAGTAGAGGGGAAAAATAAGAACCTGTTGCAAAGTTTGAAGAAAGCATAAACAGATTGGCAAATGAGGAAAAAGGAGTAGGAAGTAGCTAGCAATTGTTGAAATTCATTGCATGTTGAAAAAGCGGAGTCTCTTTGCAGACCTTTTCCGAGGTTAAGAATGGAACTAAGGGTACGGTTAAAGGTGGCTCTGGCAGTAACATTTCAGACAATATCTCAAATGAAATTAAAAAGTTAGATAAAGAAATAAAAAGATTGAAAAAAGAAGAAAAATGACAAAGAAGTCAAAAGATTAACGCGAGAAAGAAATAAATTGGCCAACAAGTTGGATACGAGAGATATTATTAGTGATCGTTATGACTTGGAGGTTCCAAAGGAGTATGAAAGAAAAATCGATAATTCAAAATGTTTTTCTCATGATAAAGGTGATTTTGGGGAAGAAGTGACAAAAATCTTAGCTAGACAAAATAATTTAGGTAAAGACGTTTCCGATCTATTCCAAGTGGGGAGAAACGGCATAGATGCAGCGTTCCTATCGGAAGGGCCGCCGCCAAAGTTAATGATTATTGAATCGAAGGCATCAGATTCCGCTAGTTTTAGTTACTCGGATAACCAGAAAAAGGGCGGAGATAAGTACTTCCAAGACATGGTTAAAAGCAAGGATTCTAGGTATGCCATTTTTAGAGATAACTTAGCGGAACTGAAGGAGGAGAATCCTGGTCTAAAATTCGAATTTATTAGAGTTGAAACAGATATCAAGATCACTGATATTGGATTCGGCGTTGATGAGTTACAGGTAAAGAACTGGAAGAAAATAGATTAATTCATAGGGGGGATACAATGATAAACCAAAAAAAGTTAGAAATGGCTTTTAAAAGATATAGTAAAAATTTTGTGGATGGAATCAAATTTGAAGATGTTAAAGATAAATATAATGTTAGTAGAAGAAAGATTGAGAAAATCGTTGAGCAAAATGAAACAAAGAAAGATCACATACTATTAATAAATCTAAGCAAAATTTCCTCATATTACTTGTCACTATGGAAAAACGATGTATTGATCAGCGGTGGAAACAATGCAGAAGGATTAAAGAACATGCAGAAGGTTTTATTTTACCAGTGCATGGGACAGGATCTCTATACAATCAGGTATCCTGAGATGATCTTGGAATATTCGTTTAGCGAAGTCGTCCTCACATTAGTTCATTTTGCAATGTATGGATGGGAGAAAGAAGAAAATATCTTATTTGATTTTATGACTCATCATTTCGATGGACATTTAATAGACGCCAATGAAGAGAACAGACATATTTGGTTTTTGCTAGAGCTGTACTTGCAGTATAAAAATAAAACCATCATGGGAACGAATGAAAAATTACATCTAGCCGTGATAAATAAGTTTAAGGAAGCTGAACTACGATACGATTTAATCCCTGAAGACCTGAACATTTATGATGAAGTGCTGGGACGTTGGTCGACTGGTGATTTAGAAGAAATAGAACATCTAATTTTGATCATGTCTCAGTATCATTCTGCATTAGTTTCTGAAATCGGACAGCTAGGTGAATTTGGTGATTTCGGATACGGATTTTATCCTTTTGAAATCTTATTCTTGATCCATGTAAGAAAACAACTAGGATTGCCAGTACCTACTCAATTCGATAATTTTCTGATGAATACTCCAGAAGCGAAAATGGTATTTGGAGAACGTGAGCCATACCCTGAGTGGGACCCAGTGCTTCAGATGATCGATCAATTTTATCGTAAAAACTACCCGGAATATATTCCTAACGAGCATGGAGAATTATTTCAATAAAAGGGAGGAAGCTAATATGCCTAATCAAGGGATAGCGCAGATTATATTTCCTGATAGCAAGGATTTGGAAACGTTTTTGAAGGAGCAAGGAAGTTATGACTTACATGAAGACCTATTAAAATATGGATTGACGACGAAACAGTTTTTATACGTTGACTATAAAGGTGAGCAATACCAAGAAATTGTCAATTTTATTCTTGATTACGAATTTGCCCACCAAATTGAATTAGCAACACAAGAAGAACTCGAGAAATTAGAAGCATTTCATTATGAATTTTTACCTGAAAAGATCCAAGAGGTCAACAAAATACTGTCACCAAAGGGGTATGGACTATTTTCATATCCAAATTCGGGCGACTTCTTCGCACTATTCATTGTAAAAATAGAGACTATAACAAAATTGCTGCAAGAAGAAGTGCTGCTCGATGATAGAATCCCTTTTCAAGAAAGGTGTATCAAGTATTATAGATAGACCTAAGATTGTATGTCTTTAACCTTGACTCCGGTCAAGGTTTTTTTATAAGTTAATATCAAGATTGCTTAGCTATCTAGAATGTGCTACTTTTGGCCATGTACGATTGCAATAACGCCATGTGTTACGGTGATCATTCATGTTCTTGCAAATCTATTTAAAACTTTTCGCATGAACATTAGTCAAAATAATAAAGATGTTTTGAATTTGGAAGGCTTGATACTAAAAATAGAAAAATAAGTTGAGAAATGTGCCTATTTTGTGAGTTACTTGGACACTGACAAAGGTACATGCTCAATAAAGGAAGTCAATAGCAACGTTAGGAGAACGTAGTGGCTATTGACTTTTTTATTTTTACAACTGGGTTAGAATGAGGGTAAAACAATGCAACTCGTGCCAACAATCATAAATGCTGAACTTGGACATCTGGGTGATGTAGGAGAGATAAACGCAGGAGCTTTTGAGCCTGGAGGGTTTGCTAATAGACATAAGGAGGAGCTTGTAAAATGATTTTAAATGATTCGGTTTTCGGTAAACTTGAATATGGGTATGGTTGGGTTAAGGATACTATAATTCATTTTTGGGGAAAAGAAACTAAAATAACTTTAATGATAGATGGGGAAGAGGACGACAATTTTGATGAGGAACAATATGTAGCATACACCTCGCTTATGCAAAATTGGGAACACTTGCAACAAAGTTTTTTGCAACCGATTTTAGAGTATTATAAACAGAAGCGACATGAACTAGGTTATGATATTGAAGTAAATGAAAGTTATCCACTAGTTGAAACAACGGATCAAATATTAGAAATGATAGATTTAGACGGGATTGTTGTTCCTTATGGAGATTTGTGTGAAGGTAGAGGCATTAGATTTACATTTAATTGTACATGGGATACAGAGAATGGGCTAGGAATTCGTATGTTAAATGAGATAGTAACTGAAGTGGGTTACCAGGATATTGCGATTTAAGTGTAACTATTAATCAATAATACACATGGATTGGAACTTATCGGCATAGGGAAATATAGACAGATAAAACAAACTTTATTTGAAGTGTACAAAAAAAGAAAAGGTCATTTTGAAGAATTGGCCTTATGATGGTTTACCATCATAAGCTCTTGTTTGGACCCCCTTCCTTTGATACGATAAAATAAGACACACGAACTTAGGCGAGATGACATTTTAATGGGCAACGGGTGAATGACATGGAACGCATAGTAAACTAACGAATGCACACAAGCTCGTGCGTTTTAAAGGTATTACTTGTCACGAGACACAAAAGGGTCATACTATGTTTACGATACAATGAAACTTACAAACTTAGAACGAACATAGACACTTAGAAAACAAACGAACTTAAAGCACTTGATTGTCACTTATGGCAACGAGTGTTTTTTGCGTTGTAGCATGAAAAGTGAAACGAGCGTTATAATTTTATTAGTGCACTAAGGGTACGGTTAAGGGATGTTGAAGCAATAGACGGTGACCTTGATGATATTGTTGAAGCTCTTAAAGATTTAGGAGACATAGCTAGTACAAGATAGTAGAGATACAGGAGGTAATGTTATGGATGAAAAAAGTTTAAATAAAGCAATAAGAAATGCAATTAAAATTGGTGATATTAATGAAGTAAAACAATTAATAGGTAATGATAAAGAAATTTTGAACACAATGACTACATTTGGAACATGGTTACATGTAGCTGTCAAGAAAGGACACCTTGAAATGGTTGAGTATCTAATTAATAAAGGTATAGATATTGATGCTAGAGGTGGTACATTTGATGCTTCTGCATTAAATTTGGCAGCAGGAGCGGGGCATTTGGAGATAGTAAAGTATTTAATTGAGGCTGGCGCAGAATTAGATGTGAGCTTAGCAAAAAGAAATCCATTATTTGGTGCGATTTATGGTGGACATAAAGAAGTAGCTGAGCTTCTAGTTGAAAAAGGAATAGATATTTCAATTAGATACACTGGAGAAAATATTAAGAATATGAATGCTTATGAATATGCTAGAGAATTTGGGCAAACAGAAATTGCTGAATATTTAAAGCAGAAGATGGATGAAAAAGAATAGGCTGTTAAAAAGCACATACTCCATGATGGTTGTACCACCAGAAATAAATGGGGAATTTGGGCATCTTGGCGGCGCAGGAGAGATAAATGCAGGAGCGTTTAAGCCAGGAGAATTTGCCAATAAATAGAAAGGGGGAAATTCAAAATGAAAATAAATGATGCAGTTTTTGGTGAGCTTGAATATGATTATGTCTGGAGTAGAGATACTACCATTGAGTTTTGCGGAAAAGAAGCCGATATTACTTTGATGATAGATGGTGAAGAAGATGGAGAATTTAGTGAAAAACAGTATGCTTCGTATAATTCTTTAATACAAAATTGGGGACATCCTCAACAAAGTATTTTGCAACCAATTCTAGATTATTACAAACAAAAACGACATGAGCTTGGGTATGATGTTTCATATAATGAAAATTATCCTTTAATTGAAACGATTGATCAGCTTCTTGAAAAGATCAGGCTAGTGGGGATTTATGTCCCATCTGCTAGACGCTTTGAAGGCAGATATATTGGACTAACATTTGACTGTACATGGGACATGGAAAATGGGGTAGGCATTCGTCTAATAAATGAAGAAGTAGCTAGGGTAGGATACCAAGATGTTGCAATTTAAGCATTACTATTTGTAAGAGATACACATAACAGAATATAAAAAATTGTTTTTTTGGAAATTGATAGCAAAGACAGCAGAGATAGATATTAGAAATCTCTGCTGTTTTTTTATGCAAATGGAAAAATTAATCTTGAAGGTTATTTCTATCGTACATACTATTCTGGGGACAGTAAAATCGGTGCTACTGAAGAACTTTGGGAAAGGTGGATAAATAAAGTACGGAAAAAACACTTAATTAGTCGATGAGGTTATTAATTTTATTACAAATTTGCAACCTTTTCATAATGAAAACCTTCTAAATCGTGATGTTATTACGGTTAATGAGTATGAAAGAGCGCAAGAATTAGCCTGGTCTCAAGATTTGGATGAAGTTGAAAACGTTTGGGAAGATATTAAATCCTCAGAAGGTGGGGAGATAATAGGACAATTATATGAGCGTGATTTAAACTCTATGGAGCGTCTTATAAGGGAGAGTATTCAATCATCAGAGAACTATCCAGGTGATTTTGTATTACAATATATTGATGTTTTTGAAGAAATAATTGGAGATTTACATATGTGTGCACTAAATCGTTTAGTTAATGGAAAAGTTGATAATTTTTATAAAAGAATCTTTGAGATTTATAAACTTGGGGGGTGGCCTTGTGGATGGGAAGGTGAATATCCACAAGGGAGAATGATTGTATATTCAGCAGATAAAAAATAAAGTATATTTGCAGTGGAAAGAAAAAGAATAAGCTGTTAAAAAGTAAATACTCCATGATGGAACAGAAATCGAAGTATGTGCTTAGGCGAGATGACATTTTATTAGGTGATGAATATAAACGCATGGAATGTATATTAAACTAAAGAACTCGTAGGTTTTAATGTATTACTTGTCACGATATATATAAGGTGTCATACTGTTACTACAAAACTTACAAATTTATGTTACTTAAAAATATATGAACTTAAAGCACTTGATTGTCTATGAAAGGCAACAAGTGCTTTTTTAATTGATTGGTATGCTTTAACTTCATAAATAGTTGGTAAGTTGGAGGAAAGAATGGAAGACATGGTAAAATAAAGAGAGACATAGCAAATCGAATTAGGGAGTTGTTTTCATGAGAAGAATAAAATGGGAGCGTACACATGACCCTATTACCGAGCAGATAATTTCAGAAGTTGAAGAGAAGTTTAATGTGATTTTTCCTCAAGATTACAAAAATTGTGTAATGAAATATAACGGTGGTCATCCAGTACCGAATATATTTCTCTTTGAAGATGGAGGAGAAGGAGTTTTTGATTGCCTACTAAGCTACACGAATGAATATATTAGCATAACAGTTACTTATGATATTATCTCGCCATACATCCCAAAGGGAATAATACCCTTTGCTACAGATTCATTCGGTAATAAAATATGTTTTGATTTTAGAAATGATAAACACTCACCAACAATAGTTTTTTATGATAGTGATGAGTGTGATGAACGAGCAATTGAATATATTTGCAATACTTTTACAAATTTAATAGATTCGTTGCATGTTAGTGAAAACGAATGAGTCGGAGGTCGATGAATTATGAATCTTAATTTTGAATATACTTTCAAACAAATTAAAGCCGAAGATATAGAAATCTTTGAAAGACTTAATGGATTAGAACTACCAGAGGACTATAAGAGTTTCTTATTAAGAGATAATGGTGGTAAATCTAATAGAAGAAGATTTACTACGAAAGATGATGTAGTTACGTCATCAATTATGATGTTCTTTCCACTATCAGAGGAAACAGAAAATAATCTACAAAATTCTTTGAATTATTATATTAAGGGAAATAAATTGCCTTCTATACTTATTCCAATAGGGAAAGATCCAGCTGATAATATTATATGTATGTCAATCCATGGTAGCGATATAGGTAGTGTTTATCACTGTCATACCTATCAGATAAAAAATGAAGCGGAATTAGAAGCAAAGTTTATTAGGGAAATAGCTTCTAGTTTTACGGAATTTATTAATAAACTTTCTGAGAAATAGAATTGTATTGTCAGAGGGCGAATTTGTAAAATACCCACATTAGGTACCGTTGGTTGAGTAGGTAGAAAAAGAGCAGTGACGGATTGTACAATCCATTATTTGAATGAAAGTTAAACAACGTTATCGAATGAACCAATCACTCAACCAATAACACATATAGCCTCTTTGTAAAGTACAGAAAAAATAGACCGGACTTATATCATGACAACAAGAACATACAATTAACAAATCAAACCCTTTATAATTTGATAAACACGCTTGCTAAGCTTTCAAAGGCTCATTCCAACTGAACGATGAGGAGGAATGAGCTTTTTTTTTATGACTAAAAACAAAGGAGGGAAATTTGACTTGGGCACCAAATGCTGTAATAGGACAACACAGTTTTGATGCTTTGGAGGAAGTAGTGAGTTGGTTAAGAGTTATTGAAGCAATAGACGGTGACTTTGATGATATTGTTGAAACTCTTAAAGATTTAGGAGACATAGCTAGTACAAGATAGTAGAGATACAGGAGGTAATGTTATGGATGAAAAAAGTTTAAATAAAGCAATAAGAAATGCAATTAAAATTGGTGATATTAATGAAGTAAAACGTTTAATAGGAGATAATCCAGAATCTTTACATTCAATGACACCATTTGGTACGTGGTTACATGTTGCAGCAAAGAAAGGGCATTTTGGAATAGTGGAATATTTAATCCATAAAGGAATTGATGTTAATACAAAAGGTGATATATTTGATGCTTCCCCTTTAAGATTGGCAGCAGGAGCGGGGCATTTGGAGCTGGTAAAGTACTTAATTGAAGCTGGCACAGAATTAGATGTGAGCTTAGCAAAAAGAAATCCATTATTTGGTGCGATTTATGGTGGACATAAAGAAGTAGCTGAGTTTCTAGTTGAAAAAGGAATAGATATTTCAATTAGATACACTGGAGAAAATATTAAGAATATGGATGCTTATGAATATGCTAGAGAATTTGGGCAAACAGAAATTGCTGAATATTTAAAGCAGAAGATGGATGAAAAAGAATAGGCTGTTAAAAAGTACATACTCCATGATGGTTGTACCATCATAGAGTATTATGTGTAATGATAGAATAGAAAAAGAGGTACGACCTTAGGTGAGATGACATTTTATTGGGCGATGAATAAAACACATAGAATGTATATGAAACTAACGAACTCATACAAAATTGTAAGGTTTAACGTAGTAGTTGTCACGATATATTAAAGGTGTCATACTGTTACTACAAAACTTACAAATTTATGCTACTTAAAAACAAATGAACTTAAAGCACTTGATTGTCTATGACAGGCAACAAGTGCTTTTTTTATTGATTGGTATGCTTTAACTTCATAAATAGTTGGTAAGTTGGAAGAAGTAGCGGCATTCATGAATAAGTTGCCGGGTAGTATGAAGAATGCCTTGGAGAAGATTAAAAATATTGAGATCCCGAATTTATTCCATGAACCTTTGTTAGCCGGTGTTGGGAATGGAGGAGGAAGAAACGCACTTGGTGGAGATTTATTTTCTGTTGTTAAGAGTGAAACTAAGGGGCAAGCGCAAAATGCGAACCGGTTATCTGGGGAGAAACTTCCTGCAGAGGGGGTTACTGGAGCTGATAGGCTAAAGCAGCTCAATTTGCAAAATTCTAGAGAAACAATGATAACTGACTTAAATAATTTTAGAAAATATTTACTCAAAAGTGGAAATACAAAGAATATAAGCAAAATTTGCGCTATTGTAGATACGGAAAATCCATCTTTGAAAGGTATTGCAGGTAGTGGAATTTGGAAATATAATCCGACTATAATTGATCATAGAGGGATTAATCCTAGAGAATTTTGTAAAACAGCTGAAGATTACACTAAGTATTATAGAAGTCTATTATCGGAAGAGTATATAGATAGTTTACCTGATAGCTTTTTTATTGGAAAAAATAAAGAGTTTATAAGGGAAGATATGGCTAAGTTAAGAGCGAGTATTGATAGAGTTAAGGATGAGGCAACAAAATCAAAGTTATTTAACAAACATGGAGAACCAAGTTTTGAAGGGGATTGGAATGTTGATAAATGTGCGGAGGTTTGGAGTGCAAGAGATGCAATACTAAAAGGCGCAAGATATGATAATTTTATGATTAGAACAGAAAACTTACCAGGTGGATTTGCTGAACCTTGTGCTAATTGTAGTAGAACGTTTTTGGATTTCTATAATATTGATAATGATAATGATAAATAGGAGGAATGAAAATGGAAATATCAAATAAGACAATAGAAGAATTAAAAAAAGCGGGATGGTACGAGGGGAGAAAAATAGATATATCAGAAAATGTAAAGTTCCTTGAAGAAAGAGGATTTGAAATTTTTGAAAGTGCAAAAAAATTTATGGAGGAGTTTGGAGAATTACGAATCAATGTTGAAAAAATTTGGCCAGATGGATTGGTCATATCTAAACATACCACTTGCATTAAGGAAGTGATAGGTGTGTTAGATAGTTCGTGTTTTGGTTTAGAAAAATTTATTGATGATAAAGTTATTCCTATAGGCTCACTCTATAATTTTGAAATAGATTTATACATATCAGAATCAGGAAGAATATTTGAATCAACAGGTTGGGCAGGAGAGAATGCTTTAGAAGCATTGGATAATATTTTTCGTGAAAAAGGAACAGTGATTTGGGATAAATTTGAAGGGTAATAATAATTTTCTAATGAAAAATTATGTCCTAACCTACTGCATAATTGTAATTAAGCAGTGAGTAGGTGAAAGAGTAATAGATAAAAATTAAAAAGTGATTTTAAGTTGATAGAACTGAAAACTAGTTTTAAAATACCTTGCTACTTAATCATCTTTTGCTCTAAATGAAAGGTGTAATGAAAAGAAGAAATAGATATATATTATAACTAAGAATAGAACCAATGTTTCTAATGGAAGAAGCGTTGATTCTATTTTTATGCAAAGAAGCAGGAGGATTAATAATAATGTATCTGAATGTAGAAAGAAAAACAGATATGACCATATACAAACGTAAAAATAGTTAGAGAAAATCTGGATTCAAGGCTGCAGCTGATTTGATTTCACCGAGTATGCCGAAAAGCCAGTTTGATGAAAAACTAGTTGCAGCCAGCAAAGAACTAGAGGATACAATTCAAAAAGTACAGCAATTTGAAAGCAAAAAAGGAAAAAGAAATGCGGAAAACATTCTCGATGCCCTAAACAAACAAGTTCAAATTGCAGGGAAGATGAGTAGTTTATTTTATACTAATTCGCAACTTCAAGCTGAAAGAGAAATGATGAAAAAGCAAGAGAAATGGGCGGAACATCATCCAGTGGAGGTTTGGATTCAAAACTTTTCCAATGTTGTTGGTGAGAAATGGGATGTATTGGGAAAGGGTACAAAATGGGTAGGGGAGAACTTTCCATTACTGAAAGGACTTTCTGATGATGCCTTGGTGTTAGAAGGTTTTATAGGCGCAGAGCTTTCTGAGTGGGGTTATAACTCGATACGTGGCGTAGAAACAGAACAATGGCCAGAAGAAGTACAAATTCCAAAGAATTCTGATGTCTTAAGGGTTGATGGATACATTGATTGGGGGCGAGTACCAAACGACGGCTATGTTGTAAATAAAGATGGGAAAGTCATGAAGGATGAGTATACACTAAAAATAGGTGAAGTTAATGACCGATATGGACCGTCAAATGGTACGTATACATCACCTGTGGCAAATGGAAAACCTTATAGTTACGACGAGAGAGCACTTCCGTATTTGGAAGATGTGAGCAAATACCCTCAATATGAGGTTGTAGGTGATTTCTCGAATGTAAAAACCTATATTGATAATTGTAGTGATTCTACACTAACAGCACAGGTAGATGCCGCTATTCAAAAGTACAATTGTGGTGATTATAGCAAATTAAAAGCACAAATTGGAGAGGTAGCTCCAGGTTTTGGGACAATAAAAGGGGGAACACAAATACAACTTCCTTTAATGGTCGAACAATTAAAAGGATTGAAATTATTGAAACAAATAAAATAAGGAGGATAATTTTAATATGACAAGAGATGAGGCAAAACGAATCCTATCAGAAGAAGGATTAAAATATTATAACTGGTTTCATGAAAAAGATGTGGATCCGGATGAGGTTCTAATTTATAAAGAAGATAATAAGTGGGTTGTTTGTGCAACTGATGAGAGAGTGAGTATTGTAGAAACCTCGATTGCTCATTATGGTAATGAAGAAGAGGCATTAGATGATTTTATTAAACGAGTAAGATTGGAAAAGATATTAAAGCCATGAAGATAAAAAGTTGAATTAATTATTTTTTTAATATAGTTAAAAAGCAGTAACCCGAAATTAATTTCAGGCTACTGCTTTTTAAGTTAGTCCTCAAAATCATCAAGATTATAAATTTTTTCTCAATAACTTTCCCATCATCATTTAGCTTGACTTTCGTTCGTACTTCTTGATCGTAAGGATTAGGATGTTTGTTCCCATCAAGTATTTCTCCAAATTCATCGTAACAGAAGTAATCATTATATCGATTTTACAATCTTTTTGAGTTTTTGATCTGAGACGGCTTTTTTAATCGGAAGTATATCTTTCACTGTCCGTTTTGAAGAGTTAATATAGCTTTTTTAGTACTCTCGAATATGTTTTAAAGAAAAATTCCCCCACTCTTCTTGGGTTAACCCCGCCTCGTATTTATCCCATTCTAAATTTATATCAAGTCCATGAACTTTCAGAGCTGGATTTGGGAAGGTAGGAGAAAGAAAAACACTTGGGGAGTTATTTTCTGCTGTTAATAATCCTAGAACAAGGTTACCGAGAAATGATGGTCACTGGAAAGGTGAGCCAGGTAATGGGAAATGGTATTCTGATAAAACTAAAGTTAAAAGTATAACGAATGGTGAAGGTGTAGAATTTATTGATGGTAGACCTAACTTCACACCTTGGAGTAAAGGTTCTATAAAATATAATGAAGGTATGTTAAATGGCTCTAAAAATGATTTTAATTTAGTGTATGAAAAAATTATGCAATTAAAAGGGTTTAAATCAAAGAATCAAGGAAAGGCCTGGTTAAAAGAAAAAAGGTTAACACCTCACCATAAAAGTTCTACTGAAATTGAGTTAATTCCAACAGATTTACATGCTAATATACCACATATAGGTTCAGCATCAGATTAAAGAGGAGGAAAATAAAATGAACAAAATAATAAAGCAAGTATTAAATGAAATAATTGATTCGGAAATGGTAGTATCAAAAAAAGAAGATGCATATAAGTCAATCGAAACAATTGAACGAATATATGGTGTAGATTTACCATTAGACTACAAAGAGTTTTTGCTTGAATATGGAGGGTGTTTTATTAAGGATAATAGAATGTACCAGCCAATTGAAGTTACCCCTGTAACTCCCAAGAATGGTTTTGACTCGATAGGTGGCTTTTATGGTATTACTAGTGATGCCTATGAAATTGAATCAATCATTCAAACTTATAAGGATATTTTAGGAAGTAGTGTAATGCCTATTGCAGATGCAGACGGGGGAGATTTAATATGTATAGGCTTAAAAGATAAATACAGGGGTAAAATTTATTATTGGTATCATGAAGGTGAAACAATAAACGAAGATGGAAAAGAATATTATTATCTTATAGCAAACTCTTTTGAAGAATTTATTTTAAAATTTTCAATTCATGAAAGAAAAAAAAGTGTAAATTTAGATGATATCGAACTCTTTTTAGACGAAGACTTATTAAAAGATTAATATGAATAAGACTCAATTTGCAAAAGATATTAGAAGTGCCATAAAAAGTGGTAAATTGGATACTTTAAGAGATTTACTTGAGAAAGAACCAGAAATGTTAACATGGATGACACCTTTTGGTACGTGGTTACATGTAGCGGCAGCTCATGGACATTTAGAGATAGTAGAATATCTTATTAATGCTGGAATAGATATTAATGCACAAGGTGGAACTTTCTCAACAAATGCTCTTGAAAGAGCGACTACAAAAGGACATTTAGAGATTGCTGAATATCTAATTAGTCGGAATGTAGAGATAGATATTAGTGAACCAGATAGAAATCCTCAGTTTGCTGCAATATACGGTGGGCATTTGGAGATTGTTAAATTGTTAGTTGAGAACAATATAGATATATCTATAAAATACTCTGGTGACACCATGAAAGATATGGGAGCTTATGAATTTGCTATTGAAAGAGGGCAAACAGAAATTGCTGAATATTTAATGCGGAAGATGTATGGAAAAAAATAGGTTGTTAAAAAGTACATACTTCATGATGGTTGTATCATCATAGAGTATTATGCGCAATGATAGAATAGAAAACGAAGTACGAGCTTAGGCGAGATGACATTTTATTGGGCGATGAATATAAACACACGGACTGTATATTAAACTAATGAAAAAGTAAAATATTTACCACAGTCATTAGAAAGTATTACTACCGATAGTATTACAATTTTCTTAAATAGTGCAGTAGAAACCAGCTTTATTACTGTAGAGGAAATCAAAGAAATGGAAACGGTTATTAATAATTATTGGAGTACAAATACTGAAATTCCAACAAAAAGAGAAGATTTTATAAATATATTTTAAGTAAGTAATAAATTTGGGGAGCTTCCAGAAGTAAAAGGTGACAACATTACAGGACATCATATGCCATCTAATAAATATATGAATGATAAATATGGTATTGAGACAGATGAAAGTTATGCTATCAACTTAGAGCATCCACACCCGGGAAGGGGTGGAAGACATAGACGGACTTTTACTTATGGATTGAGTTCAAGAACAAGACCAGAAGATTTTAAACTGTATATGTCTTTGAAACCACGAGATGCTTTAGCGTTTGATGTAAATGATTTACGAAGGATATTAAAAGAAGACGGCTTATACAATAAAGATTCGAGGGAAAGAATCAGAGAGTATATTGAATACTATAAAAACTATCGTAAGAATGATCAAGAGGATGGTTTGAAAATTTTTAAGAAACCTTAATTATGGAGGGAAATAATGTCTTTAGAGAATATGATATCAAATTTAAAAAAGATGCGTTTTTTGGCTCATGAAGATGATAGTATAGAAGTATTAGAAGAAATTTTAAATGAAATATCACAAACTGCTGATAATACAGTAATTGGTGATTTGTGTAGTGTTTTTCATGATGAAATAGATGAACCTTCAATTATTGGTGATTTAATTGAAACTATTTTTTATATTATTGAACGGAATGGAATTGAAGAGGGGTTATATGAATTAATTGAAGGAATGAGTTACATTTTACCACAAGCTAGATATTGTGCTAAAAGGCTTTATAGAAGTCTTTTAGCTACAGATGATTTAATTGTTCCATTTATTAATGTTTTGAGAAAGGTTACACCTTCTCAAAAAGCAGAAGTAATCAATATTTTGAAAGAAATAAGTGATAAACAACCAAAACAATATTTAGAAAAAGTCAATTTTATTTTTAAAGGAGTTATTTGATAAGCCATTTTGGATAATTAGAGAAGTAGGTGAATAAAAATATGGATTTACCAAAGATTATTTTAGGTATACCAGGGAATTGGATAAATAGAAATGATTTTAAAAATACGATGGCTAGAAATGGTGACGGATATATATATATGGGTAACCATGTAGGACGTTTAGATAATCCAGAAGAATTTTTCGAGGTAGATATAAGTGAACCGAATCCTTATATCGCTGAATTTATGGAAATAAACGGTAATGGATTGCTTGATATAGAAGATATAGAGAAGATAAAAACACATAAAAGCATAATTTACCTTATAAGTGAAGGTGGATCTCTTGAGAGGGTTCAATGCCTTATGAAGGCTGCAAGTGCTGTTCTTAGTGCTGGTGGTATTGCCGTGAATGTTGAATCTTCTGGAAGGGCATGTACCAAAGCAGCATGGATAGATGCGACAAACAGTAAGGATATAACAAAATTGTTTTCAGCATTTGTTCAAATGTCTCGAGAAGGGGATACTTTTTATACTACTGGTATGCAGAACTTCGGATTACGTGATATAAAAACTTCAATAGAAGGAATAAGTGGAAGAGAAGTTGCTACCTTATTTAGAGTGTTTTGTTTATATAATCTTGATGAAAATCCAATTATTAACGATGGAGAAACATTTAGTATAGATTCTAGTGGGCCTATATACTTATTGGAGCAAGAGAACTGTACAATGTTTGAAGAAGATGACCCATTTTATAATCCATATGGAGTATGGAATTTAGTTCGTCACCATCGGGCTAAAAGCTGAAGCTGTTTTTAATTAAAGGGCATGATGATGGGTTAATATTTCTCTCTTTCGGTTCCAAATCATTTATAGTTTTTAATACCTTTAATAGTTTTATGATTAAAAACTCATGTTTGAATCAAAATGCCATGATGGTTATAACATTATGGAGTGTTTGTTTAATACTAAATAAGAAAGATGATTGAGGAATTGAGGAAGAAATTATAATACGGTGACGTAGGCACTAAACTAATGGGCTAGTATAGGCTCTGAGGACTGGTTAAGATACCTAAAGGATGTTAAACTGTTACTATAAAATGATAAAAATTACAAACTTTAAGAGGCGTTTATATTTAGAAAACATATAAACTCAAAGCACTTGTTTACTTATAGGTAACAAGTGCTTTTTTGCATTATAGGATAGAAATGAGTAGGCACATTATAATTTTATAAGTGCACTAAGGGTACGGGTAATATAAAGAAGGTTTTCCTCTATTCAACTCTAAGGAAGAAATGCTTTTAGATAAATCGTTTTATTTAGAACCAGATAAAGTACAATATATTGAGAATCCGGATGTTTATCATAAGTATGAAGTAATACGAGATTTAAGAAGTGATTGAAACATGGCCAGACAAAGGATTAGTAGATGAATTCTTTATGGATGCTAAAGCATATGGATATGACATGGATAATTTCACCTCTTTTGCTGGTGAAATTGCGCCTGCCTTTGATGCAGTAGGTGGAGGAATACAATGGAAGTTACCAATGTCCATTGAATATTTGGAGGAATTTGGATTTATCAAAGAAATTAAATAAGTAGGAGGTTTAAAATGAATATTAGTGAGTTAAAAACTAGATTGAATGAATTAGGAATAGAAGAACATGAATACAACTTAGGTGATAAATCTATTGGTGAATTGGAATTAGGTATATTAAAAGAAGAAAAAGTATGGAAAGTATATCAATCGTTAGAGAGAGGTGGAATGAATATTATAGATACTTTTGAAAATGAAAATGATGCTTGTGAATTGATATTAAAATATTTGATAATGCGAAAGAATCGAAGAGAGAGAAGAAAATAATTTTTTCTCCTAAAAAATACTCAGTATAACATAAAGCGATAAAATCAATTTATGGTTAATACTGGGTATTTTTTGTTCTGAAATAAAATTGTTAAATCATAAAAAAACCTTGAAAGGCTTTTAGCCAATCAAGGAAAGGAGTAAATTAATCCTTTATATTATATTTCTCCTTTGTTTTTATTATGAGATTTCCTATGTCTTCAGCTTGTTCGGGATGATGTCCAATATAAAATTCGCATGTTTAGAGATTTTATTTGCCTTATTTGGATATCTTATCATCCTATTTACTAGGAAGCTGCGACAGACGCTCCTTATAATTTTTAGACACTAAAATATTTAGAAGGCCTATCATATTATTCGTCTCTTGTCGCGCCTCCTCATATGCTTGGGAAAAAGCTATTTTATTCTCTTTAGGGTTTTCTATGTTTGCTAACTTACTCCAACTTTTTTTCAGTTTATCATTCTTTTGAAATAGCCCTTGATCTACTCCGCCTTGGGCGACAGGAGCCATATAATCAAATTCTCCACCTTTTCGGAGGTATGTAAGTGCCTCTGTAATCTCAGCAGTATTTGAGAAATCTTCCTTTCTTGCAGGAGCTTCTAGCACACGAAATGCAGAAACTGATGCATATGCTACTTTTACAAGTGCCCTTTCTAAATTTGTTATTTCATCCCATGATTTATATTGAAAAGAAGGATCTTGTTGTACTGTTATAAATGCATATCCTTCTTTCACCCAATCTGGCGATAAATTTTCAAGTGGTTCTTCTGTGCGAATATTAACAACCGAATCACCATAATTAGATATATCGGTAGTTCGATTATTTTCACTTGTAACACGGCGAATCGGATGATCCGTGTAAAGTATATAACCGCGTTTATCAATATGTTGCTGAAGTTCTTCTACTGTTGTTTGTATACCAATTTGTCCTTCTTCCTTCTTTTGTTCATCTTGCTTTTCTTTTTCTGTAGTGACTTCCTCTGTTTTATCTGATGTTATATGTTCCTTTTGAGGCTCTTCTTTCTTCTCTACTGGCTTTACTACTTCTTTTTCCTTACAAGCAGATAATGTAAATAATGAAGCTACTAGCAATATGCTTACTATTGTTTTTTTATAATTCATATATATACCCCCTTCTATTATTATACATAACTAACAAAAAAGAGGATAATATTCTTTTAGAAATTGGATTTATCATTATAGGAGATTAGGAGATAATTTTGAACTAAAAAAATGTTACTCCCCTTTAAATTCATCCCAAAGCATTGTCTCCTATCCACCCTGTTGATCTGAATAATCTTCCTGGTCCTAACCGAAATCATATAGTGAACCTATACCACTCCCTCCTAATCACCGAGTTTGATACCATTGAAAAAGCGTCTATATCTTAAGGATAAAGGGTTTGTCTTTGTTTATTATTATGGACAGTAATTTGGAGAAATAAACGTACTCGGTGATTAGGGGATAAGAAACTATTTAAAACATTTGAGACTTCGGTAATTGAGTAAATAAAAAATACGTTGTTATTCTCGTTGTAAGGAAAGAGGAGAATTTAGTGATTATTGGGATCCCACCCCATGCCCATCAGCCCAATATTTTGGAGTACCTCCCAAAAAAATTCACCTCAGATACAACAAAAGAGCCTTACCTCTGTAGGCAAGACTCCATTAGTGTAGTTATCTAGTATTTACATAGCAAATAAGAAACATAAAACATATAATACCAAGTAGCAGAACCCTAATATTCCGCCTATAGCTAGTACCTGTTTAACCCAACTCTTGAATTTCAGATTACTGTCAATAATCGCTTGCACTCTTTCCATATCCGTTTCCTCCTATTAAGGAGAACCCTTAAAGACTCTCACCTCGATATGATACCATTAAAGAATGACTAATAGAGGTCTAATTTTTGTCTAAACGTATAAATATGTAATATTGCATATAGAAATGTATTGCTATAAATGTAAGCGCTTACTATAATGAAAGCATAAAGATAAATCACATCTTAGCATCAACAAAAGAGGAGGAAATAATATGACAATCGCAATGGCAGTTTTATCATTCTTAGGTGGAATCATCCCATTAGTAGGAGAGCTTTTAAAAGCAGTAATGTAAGTTCATTATTCCGCAATTATTTATAAAAATCATCATACCTTAATACGAAAAAAAGAGGAGGAAATAATATGGCAATCGCAATGGCAGTTTTAAAATTTGTAGGTGCAGCACTTCCATTAGTTCAAGAACTTTTAAAAGCATTTATGTAAGTTCATTATTTAGCAATTATTTATAAAAATTATCATACAAATGATCTGTATATCAAAGATGAATTGATGTGCAGATCATTTGTGTGAGCAAAGTCCCTTTAAGCATTATGAAGGGACTTTTTTAAATTTCTACATACTTGAGGTTCCGTCACATCAACATCAAGTTAAAGCACTTTTAAAACATTAAAAGGTGCTTTTTTTATAAATTCGAATGTAAACTTTTAAATATTAGTCTACATTCAAATATTCGCTTTTATTAACTTCATTACAACTTACTTATTTTCCCCAAAAACACTGGCGAAAGTATACTTTCAAAACACGATAAAACAAGGAATAAATAACCAACTAATAAATATATTTTCTCTGAAAATTTATACTATAATTAATCTGTACAAAGGTTGGTATCTTTTTACTTCTAATATTGTATTGATTTATATGTAGTACCCTACTACTTAAATATGGATCTACAAACAAAAAGAACTAGTATGATACTAGTTCTTTTTGTTTATTTAGAATAAATAAAATTCAAAAAAACATAAATATTCATGTTACCATATATTATGACACTCAATTTTGTTTATACCATACAACAAAACTAAACTAATCCCTTATCTATTATAGATAAGGGATTAGTTTATATAAATAATTTTTATTTAACAATTTTAATCTTGCCCAAAGATTAAAGTTTACATAACCCCACTTATCTGTATTCAATGTATCTAGAAAAAAAACCTTCAGTTTACTTGCTGAAGGGGTTTCGTATTTACATAATTATCGTCTCGGAAGTTTTTTTACTACTTATTTATTTTTTATTATTTGCAGTATGTCTTGAGGATCTATTCGACTTGTATAATCTGGATTCACATGAGTAAATGTAATTTCACCGGCTTTATTAATTAAATAAGTAGCTGGTATGGGTAAGGTCCAAGAGTCATTTCCATTGTATAGAGGTAAATTTGCTCCAAACTTTATATAGTATTCTCTCATATAATCAGGAACTGTAAATTTAAGTCCATATGTCTCGGATACCTTATCATCTAAATCACTTAATACATGATATTGTAGCTGGTTTTTTTCATGTATAGTAAGAGTTTGATCAGGTATTTGAGGGCTAATAGCAAGTAATTGTATATTTTGTTCTTTTAATTGGTCTAGGATAGCCTGGTATGCTCGCAATTCCATATTACAATAAGGACACCACACTCCTCGATAAAATGTTAGGATAACAGGTCCTTTCTTTAGTTCTTCGTATAAGGTGACAGGAGCCCCATTATGATTATGCAATGTAAAATTAGGAGCTTTTGTCCCCACATTTAAACTAAATGTTTCTTTAGATGCTGTTAATTCATCTGTTGCTCGTTGCATAATTGTTTGAACATTTTTGGGAATCTTGGCTACATAGTCTTTTTTAAATTTTTGTACTTGTTGTGTATAGTTCATATTAAATCCCCTTTCATCTCTATATTAACACTAAATGATAGTACCAGGTACTAATTTTGTTTTTTTATAGAAAGGGGTACCGCCACATCGCTATCAACCTAAGAAAAGCAAATACCCCAAAACGAAAAAATGGACTGAAATCTCATATACACCTATGAAAAGACCAAATTTTCTTTTTGGGGCGCTTCAAAATGTTAGCTAGATGAATCTGTTTCGTAACCTCTACTATCAAATTTGCGTACGCTTTATATAACTACTAAAAATCCCTATCGTATATCCTAATAAACCGACAACTAAGATATCTCCACCATTTGTAAAAAAAGAATTGGATAGAAGGATGGATGTTTTTTCATTAACAAATAATTGCTTTATAAATGGTGTGATTGCCAATAGACGTAATAAAGCATAAAAAAGGATAACTTGCCAACTTGTAATGGAAGCGTCCTTAAATATTATTTTTTGACGTTCATCGCCCTTTGATAAACCTCCACCTTCTCCTGCTAAGTTGCGTGTAAATAAGCTAAATATTCCAACTAAGATAATTATTAAAATAATTTCCATTCTAATCTTTCCTTTACAAATAAATTTATTGTTTATGCATCCAAATTAAGAATTACGCCTTCCAACAAACATATGGCTAATTTGGTAAACGATAGGATATAAAAAGACTAAAAAAATTAACGGTTTGTTATGCATATGGTTAAAATTCCATGTTCCTTCTGATATAAATAAAATACCTACAGTTAATACATACATAATAAAACAACAAATTGCTAAGCTTTTCTGTCTGATATGTAAAAACATTTCATCGATAAAATGATCGTTCTCTTTTTTACTTTTTAAAATTCTCTTCATGAATAATGATTGCAAAATGAGCGTAGCTACAAATAACGTGGTGATAGAGAGCTGTTGCTTCTGATACCACTCAAGCGCAAGTAAACCCATAATCAAAATGTAAAAACTAGTAAATACGATATTAATTCCATTCTTCATTTGTTATTTCTCCTCATCTAGCTTTTATAAATAAACAATTGATCAACTGTTACACCAAGATTTTTCGCCAAACTAAAAGCAAGTTCCAATGTAGGATCATATTTATTATTTTCTATTGCATTAATCGTTTGTCTTGAAACATGACATAATTTAGCTAAATCATCTTGGGAAAGTTTTTTCTCCTTACGTAAAATCCGAATTACGTTCTCCATTTATATAAACATCACCCCTAATTTTGTCAAAAACTTTTTACATCATTAGTTTACCTACTTAAGTAATGAATGTCAAAAACTTTTTACATTTATAAAATATAAACAAAATACCCCCTAAAATGAAAAAATACGCTATGCTTTCTGTAAAATCATAGGAAAGGATGGCGTTTTTGTATGTATATTTCTGTATCTGATGAATTACAACTATTTACTCAAGAGATTCAAAGTTTTTTATCTCCAAATACATTACGGGATCTTGCTAGAGAAGTTGGTTTTGTACAACGAACTAGTAAGTACCAAGCAAAAGATTTAGTCGCTTTATGTGTATGGGTGAGCCAAAATGTAGCTATGACTTCTTTAACTCAGTTATCTAGCTGTTTAGAAGCATCAACGGAAGTACTCATCAGTCCTGAAGTACTCATCAGTCCTGAAGGACTGAATCAACGATTTAATAAGGCGGCCGTCCAACTTTTACAACACCTACTAGCCGAACTACTAAGCAAAAAATTGGCCGCATCTATGCCGATTTCTTCTCCATACACTTCTGTTTTCAAGCGTATTCGTATTTTTAGATTCAACTGCATTTCAACTCCCGGATGTATTTTCATCGGTTTATCCAGGTGCAGGAGGATGCAGCCATACAGCTGGGATAAAAATTCAACTTGAGTATGATTTGTTAAGTGGACAGTTCCTTCATATTCATACAGGTCCAGGTAAACAACATGATCGCACTTACGGCTCTATGTGTGCCCCAACTGTGACAGCGAATGATTTATGTATCCGTGATTTAGGTTATTTTCATTTAAAAGATCTTCAATATATACAAGATAAAGAGGCCTACTATATCTCTCGTATCAAGTCGAATACACGTATGTATCAAAAAAATCCTAACCCTGATTATTTTCAAGACGGAAGAATTAAGAAAGGTACAGAGTATATACAGATAGATATGGAGACGTTAATGAACTCCCTTCAACCAGGAAAAACATGTGAAATAGCTGATGCTTATGTAGGAATAATTGATAAAGTGCCAGCTCGTGTAATTGTTCATCGATTAACAAAACAACAGCAACAAAAACGATTACAAGATCAAGCTGTAAGAGAAAAAAAGAAAGGAATGAAGTATTCTCCTCCTAGTAAACGACTCAGTGGTACCAATGTATATATGACAAACATCCCTACAGATATTGTCCCGATGGGACAGGTACATGACTGGTATTCTTTGCGTTGGCAAATCGAAATTTTATTTAAAACGTGGAAGTCATTCTTTCAAATCCATCATTGTAAAAAGATAAAACCAGAACGATTGGAATGCCATTTATATGGTCAATTGATTGCTATTCTACTCTGTTCTTCTATCATGTTTCAAATGCGCCAATTGCTCCTCATGAAGAAAAAGCGAGAGCTTAGTGAGTATAAAGCCATATATATGATTAAAGACTATTTTCTTCTTTTATTCCAAACTATACAAAAAAACACCCAAGAGCTATCAAAGGTGTTACTTCGCCTGTTCAATCTCCTACAGCAAAACGGGCGGAAATCTCATCGATATGAGAAAAAAACAGTCTTCGATATATTAGGTGTCGTTTACAATTGTACCCTGTCTGATAATCAAGCCGCTTAATTCAAAAAAGTGAAACCCGTTAGGGTTTATTTCGTATGCAAATCTTTCAATCACCTATACTTGCCCTTTAGGAAAAAGAAACAATCTCGTCTAAAATTGACTTTGCATAAGCTTAGGTTGATAGCGATGGGGTACCACCAGCATTTCTGAAAAAAAACACGCTAAGAGTATGCAAGATTTTATACGATTTTTCGGATAATCCAGTAACAAACAAAAACCCGAAAACCCACACTATAATAGGAAAGTATAAAAAATTGCATAGATTGATAGAACAAAAAAAGGAGGTTCCCTTGTGAGAGTAGGGTTCCTCCTTTATCCTTGCTACTGATAATGAGACGTTATGTTAACCGAGCATGAATAGAACATTCATCATTTTTTCTCTTGTATTCACTTGTACTAGAATTAAACTAGTCTTCAAACCAAAATAACACTTCAATAGGTGCTTTTAAAACTTTTGCAATATCGTAAGCCAATTTTAATGAAGGGTTATATTTTCCGTTTTCGAGATTACCAATTGTTTCTCTTCTAACTCCAACCTTATTAGCTAAATCTCCTTGGGACATATTTAACTTTACCCTATATTCTTTCATCCGAGTAATCAACGTCATCCTGCATCCCTTTCTTTTCTCTACGTTCAAATATTTCTAAATTAATTAGAAAAGTTCCTAACGGTATTAAAATTGAAAGTCCAAAAAATAAACGAATTACATGTACATTTTCAAAAATAGAAACACTTAAGAGTAATATACTACCAAATACTAGTGTTACAAAAAATGCCCTTGTAGCGGCGATACGAACATGCAATATAAAAAGCTCATCTGGTATAACTTTTGCGTATAAAAAAAAGAAAAAGAAAAGGAAATAGTAGTGAGGCGAAAACGAATTTTCACTTAAAAATGAGAAAGGTGCCAAAAAACCTAAAAAGCCAATAAACCCTAAGTAAGCTAATTTATTCTTCATATAAGATCTCCTTTGTGATATATTTCGCTCTTTATGCGATAAATATATCACATAAAGAGCGAAATAAAAAGGAATTGAAACGGTATATCTTTGTTTCAAACCAATACTTTTAACTTCCAATAA
The DNA here is from genome assembly GCF_036320425.1 of Bacillus nitratireducens. NCBI lineage: Bacteria > Bacillati > Bacillota > Bacilli > Caryophanales > Bacillaceae > Bacillus > Bacillus nitratireducens. Next base: position 1,406 of record NZ_JAUMJO010000017.1, on the reverse strand, counting down.
CGAGAATTATGTAAATGTGATACCCTTGTTCAAGTATTTGTACCTTTGAAATAAAGTCGTACTGTTTATAAAAAAGATGTTCCGCCGCTTATCTCTTTGTATAAAGGGATATTTTTTGTGTGTATTTTTAATTTCAAAAAATATTTTGTCAAAAATACTTTACTAATTGTAAGAAATAAATTACAATCTTTTTAAGAGGTGTTGCTATTGTTACATAATAAAATTGTAGTTTGTCGAGCAGAAAAAGATTGGACTCAAGAGGAACTAGCAAAAAGAGTGGGTGTTAGTCGTCAAACTATCGCTACTCTTGAAAAAAATAAATATAATCCTTCTCTAATTCTTGCTTTTAAAATTGCAAATATATTTGAAAAGTCAATAACTGACGTGTTCGATTATCAAGAGGAGTGAGACATATGTTGTGGTTACAATCTTTATTTTTAGTTGTAATATTTATCAGTCAGATGTATGTAATAAAATTTCAATCAAGTGATGAAGCAAAAGACGAAAGAGGGAGAGAAATTCAATATAAAACAAATAATATGTTGTACAACATCCTATATTTAGGTATCATTGCCATTATTATTTTTCAATTGATAGATATTGTTCCTTTAGAATTTCTACCTGATTTATTGTTATATTTTGTGCTTTTATTAAGTGTGTTAGGTAGTATTTTTATATTTATTAATAGAAACAAGAAAAATTACTAATATGAGTTAGGTTTTTTTTTATTTTGTTTTGTTAGACGATTGAACAAAGAATCCAGTATACCATATACATGATCGGTTAACATAACGTCTCATTATCGATAGCAAGAAAAAGGCGGATCCCTATTCTTACAAGGAATCCGCCTTTTTCTTTTTCTATGACTCTATTCGTTTTTTTATACATCCCGATCCTACGTGAACATGTAGAAACTGACCACTTAGTAAATCGTACTCTAATTGAATTTTCACACCAGCACTTTGACCACTACCTCCTGAACCTTGATATGTAGAAGCAAATTTATCTGGAACCTGAAAATGTGTAGAATCCAATACACGAATCCGACGAAAATAGTTTGTATACGATGTTGGAATTTTGCTAGATAAACAAAATTGTTGATGGAGTAAAGAGGCTAATATTTGTTGTAACAACTGTACAGCTTGGGAATTAAAGCGTTGATTGAGTCCTTCTGGACTCATAGAAATACCTGTGTTAACTTCTAATCGACTACATAGTTGTGTCAATGAAGTATTTGCGGTTCTGGTGCAAAAACTTCAAGATAATTACAAGTAATCTCTAAAAATTGGACATACTGATACTATTACTCTAAAAGGGTGTGTGATCGGTATGGAAAAGAAAAATTGGTTCAAATGGAAGCACTATCAGCCTGATATTATCTTATTAATGGTAAGATGGTACCTACG
>NZ_JAUMJO010000016.1:30391-45908 GCF_036320425.1 Bacillus nitratireducens | reverse complement strand
CTTGTTTTGCTTAGGCAAAAATCGATTGTGTTTCCGTTCGAATCAACAGCACGATACAGGTACATCCATTGACCTTTTACTTTGATATATGTTTCATCGACTCTCCAAGAGTCATTTATTTGTTTGAGGTAACGTCGGATTCGTTTGTCCAATTCAGGACCATACTGATGAACCCAACGCATAATCGTTGTATGAGAAATGGATAAACCACGTTCCTCCATCATTTCCACCAAATCGCGAAAACTTAGGTTGTACCGTAGGTACCATCTTACCATTAATAAGATAATATTAGGCTGATAGTGCTTCCATTTGAACCAATTTTTCTTTTCCATACCGATCACACACCCTTTTAGAGTAATAGTATCAGTATGTCCAAGTTTTAGAGATTACTTGTAATTATCTTGAAGTTTTTGCACCAGAACCATTGTGGCTATAACTCTATATAGGCTTTTGCCCCACCTGGAATCTTAAATTTATTTACATCATATTCTTTAATTATATATACCTTTATCGCTTCAAAATCTTTACCAAAAGCAAGAATTGGATTTTTTAAGAAATATATTATTTCTTCTTCGTCATAAATTCGGGCTTTAATTATTTCTTTGTCAGAGTGAAACGATAAATCGAGTCCTTTGTAAAAATATTCGTAGTATCCCTCTTCGTCCTGCTCACTCTTATCTTCAAAAGGAACACATTCAATATGATATATATTCCCATTTACATTTATTGATTTCATACAACATTACTCCCTTTTCAAGAATATTCATCAGAAATTAGCAACAATATATAGCAAAGTAATTTTTGTAATTATGACATGTTCCATCCCCCCATGCCAATCAAGCTAATATTTTGAAGTGTCCCCAAAACGAAAATTTTATTATTTTACAGTTATTTATAAGAATTCAACTCATTCTCTTCGTTTTGGAGTATTTGCTTTACTTAATTTGATGGCGATGTGATACTACCCTTGAAAGAATTAATTCTTTGCTATTTTTTCATGAACTTAAAAATTAAACAATCTAATTCTTGGCTTAATGTAAGTACTTTTTTATGTTTGATACCATATTTGATAGCGAGTTGAACTAATTCTTTCTTTTTATCTTCTATTACACTATGTAGCCTTGTTAATTCCATCTAAAATCTCCTTTATACCTATCGTACTAATTAGAAAAGTATTTAAATAAAAAACAAGACTGATAATGACAGTCTTGTCTTAACAACACATATACAAAAAATAACACTATTAAAGAGAATACAATACAAATTCGATTTTTTAAAGGTAATAACCCTAAAAATTTGAATAAATTTCATTTTTTACTATTAGGGGTACGGAAACGATTATGGGTTTCAGGGGCCACTCTGGAATTAAATACACGTTCCAATTTTGATAAGTGTATTTGAGAACCTCTAAATCCTTTAAAATCAATAACTTGTAAAATTATCAATAGAGTAGACTCTATTGATAATTTTGTTTATGCCATCTTAAATTTTTTATTTGCATATTTCTAAAACATTTAATTTTGTATACAATTGTAAGGCTATAAAAATTACATATTTTAAAAGGAGATGCCTTTATGAAGAAATTTATAAGTATTATTGATAAATCCAAAACTCCAGTAAATAATTTAAAGAGAAAAATAAAATTATGAATTTGTACCTTTTAGCACCCGAAGTAGCGGGGGGACATGGAGAACAAACAGTTTATGGAACTGAAAAGGAAATTAGAGAAGAAGGGATTTCAGGAAAAGTTCAATTTTTACATTATGAGTTCTATGGATGGCTTGGGGATGATTTGTTAGAATCTACACCTTGTTTTATTGTTTCAGATAAATTTAAAAATGCATTAGAATCTAGTCAATTAAGAGATTTTAAAATAGAAAAATGTTTGATTAGTCTTTCAGAGGAATTTCAAGAATTATATCCTGACAAGAAAATCCCCGGTTTTTGGAGACTTACTCCTATTGGGACAGTAACTACTGAAAATGCGCATTATACTGACTGGTCTGGGCATCATTTTTGTTTATCTTCTAGAGGAGATCTTGTTTTGACAGAAGAAGTTCTCTTATTTCTAAAGTCATTTGCATTAAATTATTGTGATATTACTCCATTAAAGAGAGCTTAATTATTTAGAGTCAAGTTATTTTATGATTTGACTCTTTTTGAATATCTTTTCAGAGTGACCCCTCTTACCCAGAATAGTTTCAGTACCCCAATTAGGCATAGAATTAAATGTAGACTATTAATTATGTATTTTGTTTTTTTTAAATAGTGCGGTACGTGAAATTTTACTCTTCCCTTATTAAAAAAGCCCCCATAGATCTTACACCTATGAGAGCTACCTAAGGGTATTTAGACTTTCGACTTGATTCTATTGTAACAAGCTTTCACCAAATAGCAAAAACATAACGATCCAAAACCAAATAATCAAACGAAATGCACTCTTAAATCCTCCCCAGAGAGAAAATGTTTCCTCTTGCATTATTATCCCCCTTTCCTACTTGTCTTTTGGTTCTCCAAACCATTCATACATTGCCTGTCGGCTTATAATCCATTCCTTACGCTTCCCTTCAGGATGCAAAAAATACTTCACTAAACCTTCTTGTAACATGCGTTCTAAATCATTTATTTGCTTCTCGTTCATTAAAGAAGGGCTATATTTATTCTTAATTGTCTCACGAGGAATCCTCCAGTAAAAAGCTGCTTCAGATGGTGTCATGTATTTATCGATTTCTTTCATGAGAATTCTCCTTTGTTTGTGCTTTTCCTTTTATGTTACAATAAATAAAGAAGGAAATGGACAAGATTTCCTTCTACTTCAGTCACTCATTAACTAAGCCCTTTGTTTGCTGTTAAGCAAATGAAGGGTTTTTATTTTGCTTGCTTAAATTTACTATCTATGACAGCCAAACGGATCAACTTCAGCTTAATATCCTTACTAAGAGAAAGCCATTCAGATGTACCAATTTTCATATCCTTTTCCTCCCCATTCCCTTTTTATACTTCAAGAAAATTAGACCCTTAAAACATTTGTATTTTACACTAATTTAACAACTAGAGAATCCTCATCATATTCGTGAATGTGTAAATCATAGCGCATATCTGTTGCATCCAGTACTTTACAAAACCTCTGATAGTAAGCCGGATTACTTACTTCCATGCCAACTTCTCCATTCCTGAACAGATACTCTAAACCATCAATGATTTCTTTTACTGTATTCTCCAATATTTTCACTCCTTATCTTTTCAAAAAGCCCTATAAGGTTATTTTATAATAAAAAAACCAACCTTACAAGGTTATTTATTTGTTTTTCAGATATTTTATAAAAAATTCTTATTAACATCCTTAACTCCCTTTAAACCGCTTATTTTTACTTACAACACATCCTTTGTTATTTAGGTCTTATGTCATTCGCTTTTAAATAAACATTGGTTATATCGAAATCTGCGAAGCCGTTTTTTGATGGAAGTATGATTTTTTAAAGTTAATTCCTAAAAATAACAAAAGAGCTGGATTTTCATCACAGCTCACGTATTGATTGGCTCTGTATGTGTACATGTAGGATATTGAGAACAGCCAAGAAACTTATTTCCTGTTTTATTCGAATTTCGAACGACTAAATGATTTTTACATGTTGGGCATTTCCTTTCTGCAGGTTTTACCCCTTGATACACATCTTCAGCCGAATATTCGGGATTAATTTTGTTAATCAAATTCTGAAGTTCTACACGATCTATTAGTTTTATATGGCATGCTTCTGCTAATTCTTTCGCTTGTCTTGTATACACACTGTTTGTTACAACCCAGCCCTCATGTGCTTTGTAATAGGCTTGTGCTGCATATATCTCTTGTACGGCACTGATGCCGACTCTATTTTTCATCCCGTAGCGTTTCGCCTGGATTACAATACGATTTTTTCCCTTCAATACAAGATCCGCTCCGAAATCATTTGACTGCTTTGTAACTGTTGGAGAATAACCCAACTCTCGAAAGAGAGCTTTTAGGTATACTTCGAATTGAAGTCCGTCCATTTTGTCTATATAGCGAATACCGGACTTTGCCATTCGCTTCAGTATTCTCCGCTCCCGAATCTTTCGATACACAAATTTACAAATACGAAATAGAACATAAAGGATAAAACCGTAAATCAAAATCTGTAGTATGTTTGGCATTGTTGGTAGATTAGACACTTCTCTCCACCTCTTTGATTGGTTTCATTTTCTTTGGTTGAGCTGTTTCTTTTGGCCGTTGTTCATTCACTTGTTTCTTCCGAACATCGTTCCAATCTTTTTCATTCGTTGGGATTTCCTCTTTAAGATCTACAAAGCATTTCATCGTCTGAATGAAGTCTTTCCCAGCCTTATCATTATCAACTGCCATAATGACCTCTTTAATATCGTGCCCTTCTTTTTTCGCATCCATTAAAGCTTGAATCACCGTTTTTGACTTCAATCCATGCATAGACACCAGGCGAGCGTTTTGGATATTATTTTGCTTAATACTCCAATGAGATAACATGTCGATTGGATCTTCATAAAAATAGATCTTATCCGGCTTACCTACATCAACCGTAAAACCCGCATGGATTTTTTCAAAATTCGGGACGATTTGTTTAAAGCTTCCTCTTTTATTCTCCATTTTGACAGTACCTTGACGGTTCATTCCAATTACTTGCCCTTTGCCCCCTTCTTCTCTCCATTTGAACACCACATTATTTTTCTTATCCTGGGCGATGAGATCCTTTTTAATCAGCCAGTTTACCAAACGAGGATCTATTCTCCTTTCATCAATTAAGTATTGCTTGATCTCTGTTTGTTTCTGCACCTCTAAGTGTTTTGGATAGGTAAATGGCTGCTGCTCTTTTTTGCGTTCTTCTTCAGCTTTTGAACGATCAAACTCTTTGTAGTCTCCCTTCTGAATGTCCATCACGGCTTGAGGGAATGTCATGTCATAGTACATCATGGCAAAACTAATCGCTCCATACCCTTTTTCCCCTCGACTATTCCAGGCGTATTGATTCCCTTTAATGATGAGACTGTCATGTTCCGTATGACGATAATAGTTTCCTTCTTTCTTAAACGTTTCTCCCTTTGCTTCCAGATATGAAATCAAGTCAACTTTTCTTGCTTTCATCGCATCCTCCGTACTGACATGTGCCATTACGGAATCCCCCCTTTACTCTATAAAATGAAATAAAAAAGAGGACTATTCCGTTTCATAGTCCTTTCCTATTAATCTGCAATTTCGGTTTTGTGGTTCCGTTTCTTGATTCTCAGCTTTCCCACGATTCTTTGCCCAAATAAACAACAACACGTTCAAAGAGACAGCTACAAGGAACATACAGCCCGCAAACAGCCATACATTCATGACATTCACTCCTTTCGTTCTACAAACAAGAAAGAGGGCTTTTACTTTTACCCTCTTTCGTTTCTAGATATAAAAAAATCACTTTCCGTTATCTCAATTGAGTAACAAAAAATGATTTAATCTGGTTTTCCTGTTATAAAATTTTTCATCGTTCCATTTCCATTGTTTCTTTTTTTCTATTTGATTTCTTTGTAGTCTTCGATTGCTCTACATTACCTGACTCTGGCTCCTTGTCTTTTTCTTTACCATTCGTTTGTTTTCCGTTTAATGGCTGAAATTTTTTACCTACATCTATTTCTCTTGAAGTTGTAGACTGATTCACCGTTATTCCTTCTTTCCCAAGCTTCTCATCCACCTGATTTTCTAATTTTACTACGTGTTCCTGGCTTACCAGCTCATTATCAATCGAAACATATTTCGTTGTATAATACCGTTCTTCAGCTTTTACACGAGTGACAATACTATCAATATTATCTGGTGTTTCTTCATATTGTGAACGTCTGTATGCCTCGAATTTTCGGCTTAAATCCTTATCTAACGTAGTTGGCTCCTTTTCTTTTAAAGGTTGAATTTGTTGATCTAGAGAAGCAATAGGTGCATATTCCTCTGTCTTCATTTCTTTATATAATTCCACTTCTTTTTCATTAAATGAATAATCTTTTTGCGCCTCCGCTTTATCAACTAAGATTCCATATCGTTCATCTTTTACAATTTCATCTAGACTCATATTTGCATCCTTTTCATAAACAACAAAAGACAAATTTCATCTCCCGTCAAAGATAGAACTTTGAACCTTTTCATATAAATCTGGTTTCAAAATGTTATCTAGATAGACATTTTCTCGTTTCCCGTCCTTTTCCATTAGGGAAACATATAAATCGTCCCGATCTGTTTTATCTTGATTCCATACAGACAAATAATTTATATCTTTCGTAACAGCATCCATCATGTGGATTCTTGCCAGTTCTTCATCTTGCATACCATTTGCTAATATTTCAATTGTAACTAAGTGGTTTGGTGTCTCTTTCGATTTTTCTACTGTATTTTTTTGTGCTTTTTCCATCGGTATTTCTTTGTTATTTCTATGATTCACTACCTCATCTCGTAACGCTTGTTTTACTTCATCCGATAAATACCTTTTCTCGTTTAATACTTGTTCATACGGTGTCTTATAGTCCCCATCCCCCATATCCAAACGATCCATACTCACAAGCTCCATTCTCCCAAAATCTCTATCTACTTCTTTTGGAATGGCAATATGATAACGAGTTTTATCATATGGTACATATTCATCTCTTTCTCTTGCTTCCTCTTTTGCTTTTTCAATATTTGTAATGACTTCAGCCATTTTTTCATTGGCCCCTCCAAACGGAATCAACTGACTACCCTTAAAATTTTTGTTTTCGCTCCACTGAACTAACATAGTTGGACGAGTAATTTCATCTTGATTTAGTGCTGCATACTTTTCTTGATTCGCTTCATTAAATGCATCAATAAATTCTTTATCACTCAACTTTTCTACGCCTTCTACGGGCTCAAACGATCGGTTTCTATCCACTTGTTCCCTTAACTCTGTAACGGAAACAAGCTCTTGTGTCGTGTTACTTAAACTCATAAATTCGACCAATAAAATATTTTTTTCGTCCTGTTTTTCATTTTTATTTGCCATACTTTCCACCTCTTTTTCATTTATTTGTTCTTTTTCCTTTTCTAATGTGTTTTCAATTGTTTCGATAAACTCAATCGAAGTTTCATGTACTTCTTTTAATAATTTCGTTTTATCCTTCATTTCTTTTCCTTGTGTCCAGTTCGCTAAATATCCTAACGAATATTCGCTTGTATCAATTCCAAAATAAGAAGAAACGGCATGAGCGGTCATCTCTGCTTGAAACTCTTTTTCTGGTGCTGTGTAATTCATATGTGTCTCTGCTGTATGAAGTTTGGCATGTGCTAATTCGTGAAGAAGTGTTTTTACATTTTGTAATTCACTGTTTCGTGGATTCAAGGCAACTTCTTTTGTTAAGGTATAACTCACACCTTTTGCGACACCCAGCTCTGTTTTTGGTGCAATAATTTTTACACCGTTGTTTTCCGCAACGGCTTCCATTCCTCTATACAAGCTCTTGTAATCTTTCACACTACCTTCTAGCCAACGATTCGGAAAAATACGAGGGAGATCTTCAGCTTTTGCGTTCGTTTGCGAAACATCAAACACATGGCCGACAGCAAAATATAAGCGACCTGGTTTCACTTCTACGCTTTTAGACTCAATTTGTTTTTTCTCTTCCTCATTTGCTTTAGTTACTGTTTTCCAAGTGCCTTCTTTGTCTTTGAATTTTGCTACAGTTCGGTTTGGAACAAGGATCTGGATTCCTTTCTCACCCTTCTTAACCGCAAACCCTTTTTCTTTCCAAAAAGAAAAGGAACCAACTGCCTTGGCTCCTTCAAATTGACTCTGTATTAATGAAATATTAGATGGTGAATACTGATAAAATTTTGCCATAAACGATAAATAATCTTTTAAATCTCCCGGTGTACGAAAATAGCCTTCTATGCTTTTTTCCATCTTTTTTGTTAAAGCTTGCACCGCTTCTTTCTTTTCTTCTGGTAATTTCGTTTGATACTTTTTCTTATAACTTTTACTCATGATCTTCTCCTACGCTTTCACTCGCTCTTTGCAATTCTTCCATGTCTTCTTCATTCCATCTTTCATTTGTATCGAAGAACAGTTCATGTGTTTTTACATTAACCGGAACCAACATATTTTCTTGATTCATGACATGTACCGCAAGCTCTTTTTCTTCCTCTCTTGTAATCGTAATGGTTAACTCTTCATCCTTGACAAGTAAGATTAATTCCCCTTCTCCAACTGCTTTAATAACTCCTAACTCGATATCTTCACGAAATAATAACATCCTACTAACCTCCTGTTTTTTTATAAAAAGAAACAATGTAGCTTACGTTACATTGTTCTTTGATGCCTCATGATCTATACGTTTTTGTCTCGCATGACTAATTCGTTCCGCTACGACTTCCTTTGCCATTTTCACGCCACCGACTTCTATTTTATCCGTAGTAATAATACTCTCTAAATCTAAGTCATTGGCAAAAAAGTATCCATTCATTAATTCAATTAAAACTTGTGTATTTCGATCCGCACTATTTGCACCAAGGCGAATTTTTGTTAGCTCACTTTTTAATATGTCATGAAGATTTTTAGAAACAATTTCTGAAATATAATTCAATGACCATTCTGTATTTTTTGATGCTTGATGTTCTCTACAAATCCTAACAATTGCTTCACCGTTATATCTGATGTTGTGTTCTTCCATGTAATCTTTAATATACGTATCTGTTTCCTCATCTAATGTAATTTGCATGCGAAAGTCCTTCATTTAATAACCCCTCTCATTTTGATATGCACTTTCTTTTTGCATACGTTCGTAGTACTTTTGGTTCTTCCAACTTTCATATTCACTTTTAAAAGCACGTTCCACTTTCCTCATAGAATACTGAATAGATACATTCTGTTGAAATTTTTGAAACGGCTTTGATTTTTTCATGTGATGGATTCTCTTTTGTTCTTTATCATATGCCTTCATTTCTTGTAAAAAGGCATTACCCATTCTTTTATACAGGTCACTAATTTTATTCGTCTTGTAATTTTCATATTGCTTCTTATCATACTTTCCTTCCCCATATGCTTCTTTAAAAACTTGCACTTCTTTATCTAACTTTTTTAGAAATTGATCGTAATCTTTTTTATGATGATGTTGAATATATCGACTGCTTAATTCATCAATTTCAGGCTTTAATGGTTGAATCGTATTGTAGCTATATTGCCACTGTCTTTTATCACTTGGTAACTGTTTATAGATTTGTAAAAACAACGGTTTCAGATGTTGATTACGCCAATCAAAAACGGAATCCTCTTTTTTCTTTCCCACCATATTGTTTCGAATCAGATCATTAATTTGTTTTTGTTCCTGCTTACGATCTAATAGATTATTTACGACTTTCCCCTTCATCGCATCTAATGTTTTTGGTTTTCTTTTACCACGTTCTCTCGTTGGAAATGGTTCAACAGTTGCGACATGAATATGAATATTATCTGTATTAAAATGAATGGCTGCCGACCAGATAGAGCTTTTTTCCAACCCCTCTCTTTTTTGCATTTCCTTCATCGCCAGCCGTGTTACATCCATTAACTTTTTTTCATCCAACGTTTTTGTTTTCTCATCATAAATGCCTTGTTTCTCTAACCAGGGATTATGAAAAGAAATGACATCTTGCCACATGATACTTCCATTCTCATGAGCGGTTTTAAACATTTCCTTTAAGGACTTTTTTTCGCTTTCTGTTAAACGATTTGCGTGTTCCGTAAATAGTGCTGATGTCTTTTCTGAATTCCCCATGTAGTCTTGATACGTTTCGAACATTTTCGGATTCAGCTTCACTTCACTTTTCGCTTCCTCCCGATCTACATAATCAATGTAGTTCTGAAAAGCATCCGAACTTGGCAATACAAATTTCGTTTTTAAAACAACACCTGGTGTGACGGAAGACTGAACAGGAACAGCATTATTCATTTTCAACATCCTGCATCATCATCTGAATAAACTCATTCATTTTTTCCATTGCGCTATAACAATTACTCATCATATGGATGTTCTTTTCAATGAGATTTTCTAATTCCATTTCCCTTTTATTTTGCTGCTGAAAAAATGCCAACATTTCAATTTGTGCTTTCAAAAACTTTTGCCTGGATATTCCCTTTTCTTTTGCAATTTCATCTATTTTCTTTAAGGCAACCGGATCTATATCTCTTATTTTTAGATGCACACTTTCCACTCCTTTCTGCAATTATGGGTAGAGAACCAAAAATAGTGAGAAGAGCATAAGGGGTTTTTGCCCCCACCGAGGGTGTGGGGCTAGGCGGAGCCTAGCAAAACGATGGGGGCAAGAAAATCCTCTAGGTGAGTACTCACTGATGACACAAATCAAACACCTGAGTACTGAATGAGTATACAAAATTCACCAAACGAGCACTCACTGAGTACCCAAATTGCACTGGTGAGTACTCACTGACGACATGACTTTTTTCAGTTTTTATTAATTTCTTGTGCCTTTTGTTCTAATTTTTTGTTCCCCTTTAAACATTTCAACGTTCTTTTCTGATGATTTTATTTTAGATTCTAAGGATGCTATTTTCGATTGCGTTTCCGTTTTTTCCGCATCGGTTTGGTACTTCATTTCATCTTGTAGTTCTTTTACTTTTTCATAAACTGTCTTCGCATTTTCTTCTTCCAGTTTGATTGCTTTCCCATAATTTTTGATCTTTGTTTCAATATCTTTTTTGTCTCTATCTATAAAATCTATCTCATATGTTTTTTTATCTTCAGCTAACAATTCATCATTTGCTTTCGTTTTTCTTTGATCGGTAAAAATCGTCTGAACAAGTTTATTCGGACTCTTTGTTGCTGCATTTTCTTCTTCATATTCGTTAACATCTTGTGTGAATTTACGAATATCCATTTGTTATTTTTCACTGTTTTTATTGTAAATATCAAAAGCTAACGCTCCCCAATTCAGAGATAATTCCTTTACTTCTACTACGTAATTTCCGTTCTCTTCATACAATACTTTGACAGGTAACTGAACACCTGGATTTGCTTTTTGCTGTGCTTTAAATGTATATCCAGTTTCCTCATATCCTTCTAATCGAAAGTAAATTTGTATAAAGTTTTTGTGTGGATTGTATTCCCTTTTTTCTACAATCAATTTCCCCATACCCGACAACTTAATTACTTTATTTGTCTCTGTATGGAATAGTTTTTCATCGTTTGGCATGTATATTTTAGATGTCAAGAAAGCGAAAAAACCAAAAAACAAAAAGCTGATAATTGTTAAGTAGATCCACGACTTATTTTTTCTCAGATTGATTCTTTCACTCTTTTTACCAATTGTACCTATCACACTCTCACCCCACCTTTTCGTTATAAAACTTTCATATTTAACTCTTCCACACTTGTAACTCGCCATGTTTCCTTTTCTTTTTTCATGATGATTCGCAACACATTGTTTACTTTTTCTTCTCGATTTTGCGTTGAATCTGTCGTGACATTTATAAATTCAGCTAACACATTTACTTCTTCTTTATCAGGTTCATTTTCTTGTAAATAAAATTTCATTTCTATTGGTTTTGTTTTATAGGTATCTTCTAATTCGTATTTATCAGTTGGGTAGAATTGTTGTAAAATTTCTTCGCTCATAATGGATTTCGCCTTTTCTTTTCGCTCACTATTGTATTGTCTCTTCTAATTAAGGTCTACACGGATAAACTCAGCGTATAATTGTTGTCTGAGCAATTCATACATCTCTTCTCTTTCGTTCATGCTGATAATGCTTCTATTTGAACTAATTTTCCTTTTCATACTGATTACACATTTTTTTAATACTACCATCAGTATCTTCAAGTATTTAAATTTATTTTTTACTTAATGAAAGACTATTACCTTTTAGATAATTAAGAGATGCGCATTTTTTCGGATAGCACGTTAAAACCTAATATAATATATATCTTTTATATAAAAAGAATATAAAGATAAAACTATTATACTTATGAAAAATGGCTTACAAATCTAGCAATAACAGTGTTTTTCAAGTTATAGAACCATAAAAAATCGAAAAAAACACTTATTGGAAATGCATTTATTGCGTTTTACGTCACTCTAAAAATACAAAATATCATAAAGTTGAATCACTTAACCTACATATAATCAGCATTATTTTAATGCATAAAAGTGTATATAAGATTAATGGTAGTCTAGCTTAAATTAATAACATGATTTCCACATAAGCTATAAAATAATCCACATTTTATTAACATTTAGAAGTAAGTTATAGACTTAATTCAGTAAATCAACATTATTAACAAAAAACATTCTGATTTTAAGTAGATTCATATATGAAACGTTTATAAATGAGGTTTCGAGCTATTTTATTGTACACATTTGGACAATATTATTAAGATATCCACTGAATTTATATATATATTTACGATTTTTAGTAGATTAAATCCCAACAAAAGAACGAATATTCAAAAAAAGGAAAAGTAAAGTTGTGAATTACTGATTATATTTTAGGATTTTTGTATGGAAGTGTATAAAAAAAAGAGAGGCATTCTAACTCAAATTTAAGAATCTCTCTCTTTTATGTTTGGATAGTACGAATATTATTTCTAATCTCAGCACGAATAGCCCTCCGTCTTTGATTTTTCAAAAACGGAGAGCATGTAATTTTACATTGCAGGAAGCAGCTGATCTACCGTGTGTGGTGTTTCACTAGTTTTACGGTAATAAGCCTCTAAGGATTGAAGAAAATCGATTAAATTAAAGTCTTTTGGAACTTCAATTACGCGGATTTTTTCCTTAGGCAATCTATCTATTTTTTCAATGAACAGTTCGCGAATATCACTTGGAATATGACGTTCTTTATGGCCCTGAGATTTTAATAATTCACGAATTTTAATTTCTAATGCAATATATGCGTTAACATTTACTCCTTGCTCAAAAGCATACTTCCTAAATAGAGTTTCTTCTTGATACTGCATATAATTACGATGGTATGCTTCTTCAGTTACAGGAACAGCATATGTAGCATGAAGAAGGTCATGCGCTTTACAGAATAACTTCTTAACATTTTGTAATGAATATATAGCGAAGTGAGTACCAAATTTAAATACCGCATCTTCTTGTTTCTCTTTCGGCACATTATGTGTAATTAGAGAATAAATACCTGTTTTAGCAGCCGTATCTAATACGCGATATTGAGAAGACTGCTTTAATAATTTGCTTAGTGTATAAACAAGATTTTTAGGGAAACCCTCTTGTCTATCAATCATTTCGCGTAATCCACGAATTACTTGGCGAATTTGACGATGACAAGAATGTTTTAAGACATTTACAAATTGGTTTATATCTTTTGTAAATTCTGCAATATTCATTTCAACTAATGATTCTTCAATGAACTTAGCTTTACGTTTATATGTAAGTCTTGGTGTAAATGGATCGCGATATTCTTCCCCTACTTCCTTATTACACAGGAAATCAGGGTGTACAGATAAATGCATTGTTGTATACTGCTTTTTATTCTTTTTCCCTTTTTCTAATTTGCAAATTTTAAACAAAGAAGATCCAGTAGTAGTTGATTTAGTTGTTAATTCAGCCATTACAGAACGTATCTGATGTGGGTATTTCTTATGTAAGAAGCGATACATACCGCCAAAATGAGTCTGTTGTCCTTGCTCATCAAATTTATATAGTGAACGTTTCAAAGTAGTTTCTCGTTTTTGCTGCATTGCGATATCAATAAATAGCTTTTTAGCAGCAATGGATAAATCGAAGAACTCTTTTGTAAATACAATCGGACTGATAAACGTGTAAGGATTCGCTTTATTTGTCTCCTTGTTCATAAAATCAGTTAATGTAATTTTATATTTACCACTGTATTCATTCTCAATTTCAATGATGTTGTGTAAGTTAAGCTTTTTCAACGCAACATAGAATTGTGAATGATGAATATGTGCAAATGCTTCTTTATAGTTTTTGTAGTCCTCCCAAAGCATGTGAATGGAAACATGAGAAAGTTCACCATAGGTATTACATTTTTTATGTAGAAATAGAAATACTTCTAGATCTGCATTAGTAATACCATATAGCTTATGCTTTCTACCATTTGCTTTAGTGAAGAGATTTTTCATTTGAAGTGAAAAAGATGGTTTGGCTTTTTCAACAAACCCTTCTTCATCTGCAATTCGTTCCTCGTAAGACATTGAATTTACGATATCTTCTAGATATGTATCTTTAAAGCTATAGTATTTGCCTTCTAAAGCTTCCACTAATTTTTGCCATGCTTTAATTGTTACTAATACTGGAGTTGTTGTTTCACCATTTAAACTACGTTTGTTCTTTATAACGAAAGGTTTAGCCATCTTTTTCACCTCCTCTTATTATGAGTTTCAGTTTTTACCTAAATAGGATATAAAAATTCAATTTTGATTATATCAAATCGAATCTTGGTGAAATGTGTCTCTTTAAGAGGAAAATCAAAAATGTGAAACGCAACCTCAGCCTTAGAGGCACAAGGGATTCAACGTTTCACATTTTTTTTTTTTTGGCCACCATAAAGCTATAAGGTATTTTGAATATGAAACGTATCTGAAATTAATGAAACAGCACCTAAACCTTGGTATAATAGGTTTTTTAGTGCTTTTGTATAAAAGTTGTTGCCATCATATAGCTATAACGTTTCATATTTTGAAACGACTAAATAATGTGTAGAATTCATTCATAAATGTTGTGGTATAGCGTTTTCATGTTAATTTACGTCAAGGGACTATTGCCATCATATAGCTATATACGTTTCATGTTTTTTTTAGATTGTTGCCATCATAAAGCTATGGCGTTTCATGTTTGAAATCAATGTTTCATTGCGCTTGAAATGCACCTAAACCCTTGTTACATATGGATTCATAGGTTTTTTTTAAAAATAGTTGTTGCCATCATATAGCTATAGCATTTCATTGGGACTTTTTTAATTTTTTTAAAGAATGGCTTTATATCAATGTTTATCACTAATTTAAATGAAAAATATATTTTTTTATATGAAAAGATTTTAGTGTGTTTATGTTTCATATTTAAATAGTTGTTGCCACCATATAGCTATAACGTTTCAAGTTTTCGATAGTAACTGCCATAATGTAGCTATGACGTTTCATAAAAGTAAAGGTATTTGTACCGATGTATGGAATAACGTTAATTCTTGTTAAATGAAATCCAAAAATTCATAGGTATTTCTTGTTCAGAATATACTTGCCATCATAAAGCTAAAGTATTTTAAGTTTTCAATAGTAACTGCCACAATGTAGCTATGATGTTTCATAAAAGTAAAGGTATTCGTGCCGATGTATGGAATAACGTTAATTCTTGTTAAATGAAATCCAAAAATTCATAGGTATTTCTTGTTCAGAACATACTTGCCATCATAAAGCTAAAGTGTTTCAAGTTTTCAATAGTAACTGCCACAATGTAGCTATGGTGTTTCAAAAAAGTAGAGGTACACGTATCGAAGGATGAAATATCTTTAATTCTT
>NZ_JAUMJO010000016.1:0-30294 GCF_036320425.1 Bacillus nitratireducens | reverse complement strand
CTTATTAAATGAAACCCGACAATCCATTGGCATGTTTTGTTGAGAATATATTTGCCACCATAAAGCTAAAGCGTTTCAAGTTTTTAATAGTACTTGCCACAATGTAGCTATGGTGTTTCAAAAAAGTAGAGGTACACGTATCGAAGGATGAAATATCTTTAATTCTTATTAAATGAAACCCGACAATCCATTGGCATGTTTTGTTGAGAATATATTTGCCACCATAAAGCTAAAGCGTTTCAAGTTTTTAATAGTACTTGCCACAATGTAGCTATGGTGTTTCAAAGAAGTAGAGGTATTTGCATCATTGTATAGAATGATTTTCAAATTTTTTTAGATGAAACCAATATTTCATCGATGTTTCTTAATACGAAAGTAATTGTTATCATATCGCTATAATGTTTTATTTC
Source organism: Bacillus nitratireducens (assembly GCF_036320425.1). Classification (NCBI taxonomy): domain Bacteria; kingdom Bacillati; phylum Bacillota; class Bacilli; order Caryophanales; family Bacillaceae; genus Bacillus; species Bacillus nitratireducens. The sequence continues at coordinate 29,884 of NZ_JAUMJO010000016.1, read as the reverse complement.
ATTTGTAAGAAAAGGGACAATTACGTTTCACTTTAAACGTATGATTTACACTATTTAATGCCAAATGGGTTTCCCACATGGAGATTGTGGTGTAAAGTAGTAATTTTACAAATAAGTACAGTCTTATATAATACAAGTACAAGAATGTTTACTTGATAGGACAAATACTGTTCGATAAATCATTTCTCGATATAGATTATTCTGATAACGTTTCAACTTATATGCTATGTTGCCACCATATAGCTATAACGTCTCAAGTTCTATAATTTATATTTCTAATTGGTGGGAATTTAGTAAGGAGGTTTTTAATATGGAGAAAGTATTAGTGTTGTTTAGCGATGCCCTTTTACTTGCTGCTCCAATGTATGAAAAGAACACGCAGCTATGGGAAAAGTGGAATAGATATTATGAGGAAGTACAAGGAAATCATGACAAAGTAGTAACTTCAGCCAATATATCCCCTTCATTTTCAGCACTTGTCTCTTGGTTAGGTCAGAAACAAGAACAAGGGATTTCATTATTGCACATATATGCAAATCTAGATAAATATAAAATTGAGATCCGAAATGTACTCGATAAAATAATAGAGCAAGAATTTGGAGGTACGTCTGAAGAAGTTGAAACGGCTATAATATCTAATACAACAGATGAAAAGTTAAAAGAGCATTCAATTGATCTACAAGAGGATTACTATCCTGTAAGTAATGATGCGGTATATTATCAACTACGAGATGGTATAGCCAAGAATCACTTTGAAGAAGATGAAGTAGGAGCAGTACCTGTTTTACCATTAGAAACTAAAAATACAAGTGGAGTTGCTCAGCTATCGTCACACAAGGATGAAGATTTAAGGCTTGTAAACACTAATGAAGCAGAAAGATGGTCAATACTAGTCGATGGTGTTATTAGCAACATGGATGATCTTACTGCAGACTGTTTAGATACAATTACAATACAGTGGTTGAATCAAGCGAAATCTCCAGATGATTTTATTGATTTCAGCTATGAAAATGTACTAGATTTGTGTAATATTCCAAAAGCATCAGCAAATGGTATAGAGTATTATCGTGCAGAAGATAAAATTAAAATTGCACAACGTATAGCTGCTTTGGCGAGTATCTTTATTTATTTAAATGACGATAATGAAGTCGTGGTTTTAAATGATCGTGCAGAAACTGGTGAGCAATTTGAAATGAAACGTGAAATAATTAAAAGACTTTTCGTTTTAGATTCTGTAGTTCTTTGGAGAGATAAAAATACCAATGATTACGTAGGTATTGAATCTTGTAGAATAAAGCCAGGTAGCTTTTTGTCGATGTATTTATATGGATCTAGTAGCACAACAGCGTTATTATCTAAAAAGGCATTGGAGTATAATAGTTATCGACACAAATTCCATAAGCGACTAATTCGCTATTTATCTTGGCAATGGAGAATTCGACAACAGTACAGTAATTTGAAAAGACCATATTCAATTGATGGAGAAAAAGGACTATTGTCTGTTATGGGGATTAATATAGCTAAGGGACGCCCGCACCGTATTCGTGAGCAATTAGAAAATGTGTTAATAGATTTAGAAAAAGAAAAAGTAATTTCACATTGGGAGTACGCAGAGGAAATTGATGAATCAAGAATTGGAGAACGGAACTGGTTTAAGAATTATTACTCAAAACTAGGAATCATCATCTTACCACCAAAAGAATTAATGGATAATATTGGGGGTCCGGTAAAGAAAAAGGTAACTGCTACTCCGGACATACAAGAAAATAATTTAATTACAAATACAGTAACTCATACTACAGTAAGTACTGAAGAGCTAATTAGAGATAAAATTATGCACCAACATATGCATCAAAATAGAACGATGCGCGAAATAGCAGATGAGCTAGGCTTATCCCCTGCTACACTATCGAGATTCTGTAATAAGAAAATGAAACGGATTTCAAACAGTGTTAATGATAAGTTAACCAAATGGTATGAAAGACAAATGATAATCGAGTCTATGTAAGCAAAAAAGGAGGAAACCACTTTGAAAATGGTTTCCTCCTTTTTTGCTTGGTTCTGTTAATGTTGAACGTTGATAAAAAGTATTAAATATGGGAAAACACCTTAGAGTTGGTGCTTCCCTTAGTTGTTGATTATTCAAATCTAAAATAGGTATTTTCTAAGCCCATTCTTTGCTTTAATGTTTTGCCCAAAGCATAATTATTCGGCAATTCTTTTTCAATGACACAAATAATATAACCTGCTTTTCCTGTTGTTAAATTAGTTAGTTGTAAGTAGTTATCGTTGTCGTAGATATAAGAAATAATGTATTCGTAGAAATCATTTTCTTTGTCTTCTCTATTCATACCAACATTGTACAACCTAACTCTTGCCCCTGCCCAAATTTCCTCCTCATCATTAACATTACTTAAAGGTATCCATTTCGAGTTATCCAATATTTCACCCTTTTCTTAATTCGTTCGTTTATACACTGAATTTTGACAGACGCAAACTATCATAAGTATCAGTCATTTCAAATACAAATGATGTGAGTAAGAACTCTTTAATGTTGTGTTTTGTTCTTTCGTTACTTTTGCTATCTATAAACGAGAACCACTCAAGGTAGTTGTCTAAATATTTTGTAGCCACACTTTTAAAACGGTCTATCCATTGTTTCATACGAGAATGGAGACCATTTACATTCTGGATATGGTACAAGCCTTTAATAACGTGCTTACCATCGTTTGATTTAATTCTGTAATGCTCATTCCTTTTTCTTTTGCATACGTTTTGTAGGCCCTCCAAGCATCTGTAACAAGTACATTATCCGATGTTTATTTAGAACCAATCATACTATCAACTTTTGTTTTCACAACACGCCCCATACAAGCAATCTTGGAGACAGTCGCTTTGGTACGGTCTCTGGCAACAAGAACACAAACTTGTTGCCAGAGACCTTCCGGCTTATCTTCTGATAAAAGAGTAAGCTCATAATAATTTCTCACATGTAATCCCGCATTAACTTTAGCAAAATCGCTTAAAACTTTATTTATTATTTTCATATTTAAATTTCCTTAAATTTATAGATTCTTCAGCTAAATGTTAACATCTAGCTTTAATAGCTAGTTAGATTTTCCTGTTAGTGCAATAAGAAAAAACAAAGTGTAGATAATTCCGATGCATCTTTTTTATAAACGGTTTAACTTTTTCAAAAACAGTGCATCTTTATTTCAAACTAAAACTTAATAACCATTGCTAGGTATACTGGTTCCAATGTACAAAATTAGTCTATTTAACATTTCTTCACTTTCTGATGTATCCTGAGCCACTTTCCATTTTATCAGCAATCCCCCCTTCATCTTTCTTGCCAGAATATACAACAGGCCCAATTTCTTGAACAGAACTAATCGCCATTTGGTGTATCTATTGCTTTGTTAAGTTAGTAGCTGTATTACAGTAATATATATAATTCAATTAGAAAATCTATATTTAAATAAAAATATAATAAATCTAGTTGAATTTATTAATATTCTGACTCTACATGTTAATTATAAAGATGGTGTACATATGAGATTAACAAGTGAATGTGTAGAACCTAACACTAGAGATAATGAATTTGCAATTATGTGAGTTAATAACAGAGAAGTGAACTTATAACATGACATTGACAGATCGCCTTTATCAATAGATATAAAGGGTAGAAAAAACGTAAATAAAGAAAAATGAATAGGAAGATCTCTTTATTAAACTAGTAAGTTCATATCAAGCCATTTGATATGAACAGAGCAATGATTATATATATTATATACACTCTTTATATATACAGTTTATATATAAACCTTATATATAAGCTGTGCATAAATAAAATGTATTAAATATGTTAATATGAAATTGATATAGGAACCACAAAACCTTTGTTTTTAAAGGTTTATATATACAGCTTATAAATAGGACTTATAAATGAAGCTTATATATAAAGTGTATAGATGATTTGTGAAGTTTTTTAACTTGATATGTTTGTGATTTGAGATTTTTTATAAAGGATTATTCAAAAGAATGTCAAATTAAATAATAAATTTATCGTTTTATAGACGGTATTGTTAATTACATGAAACCTATAATCGACATGTATAACATACATCGTACATATACGTCGTATAGATTTATGTTTATATATCAACATTTCGGCCTGATTTAAGACTTATACGCTTTATATGTAAGTGCTATATATAATGACTTGATATACGCTTTATAATAATGTAATATATTCGTAGGAATAATTAACCAACGTTTTAAGGGGGAGGCAACTTGAACGAGGTATTGAGCGAAAAGTATAAAGTAATTAAATTTCCTGATGAAGTTGTGAACATGTTTGCAGACATTCTTGAAGAAGACGAAATACTTTATAATGTATTTCATTACATAGGATCTGAGGTAAATAAACAATACCAAGAGACGAAATATATGAGAGGTATCTCAATAAATGAAATAGTAGGTAATGTTGTAATTGATAGGAGAGTTAAGAAATTAAAGGGAAAATCATACTCATTAGAGGTTGAACGAACCAATATATCAAGAAGATCAGCTGAAGTAAGTGTTAGTACATTATCTTCAATGTCATTAATAACTGAAAAAATTATGCACCCTTATAAATTTTTAATCTCAACAATTAGAGGGCAACAGGTGTTAATTGAACTTGGAAGACGTAAACAAACGAATAGATAAGAAAAAGGAGAGATAAAATAATGGCGAAGAACTTTCTTAAAAACGAAGTAGCAGTAAAAATGACAATGGTTGGTTTTGGTCAAGCTGGAACTAGAATGGTAGATAAATTTGCTGAATATAAGCATACGGATGGAGCATCTGTGTACAACTGTCTTGCTTTAAATAGTAACGATGGTGATTTAGCTGAATTAAAAAATGTGCCTAAAAGTAACCAAGTATCACTAAAATTAGGCGGACTAGGGAAGAATCCAGAACGTGCTGTAAAAGTACTAGAATCAAATGATGAAGCGAAAGAAAAGTTAAAAGAATTCATCACAGAGCGTGTAAGACCAACAGATGAATTGGTACTATTTTTTGCAGGCTTAGGCGGTGGAACAGGTACTTCTACAATCATTAAAGCAATTGAAGAATTCTCGGCTTTTCATAATAAACCTATTATCGCTGAAGAACTGAAAAGTATGGCAATAAAAATTCCTAGAGAGGAATTAATAGCAAATCAACAAAAGTATGCAAGAATTGCATTCAATAATGCAATTGAGCGTAAAGATTTTATTAAAATGGGTATTGTTGTGACACTCCCTGTAAGAGCCGATGGGCCTGATGTACTAAGACAAGTAAATAAATTCTCTCAAGAGATTTGGAAGTTAGCAAATGACCCAGCAAAAGGTGTTGCATTCGTTGTTTTCGCAGATAACCAACATTTCTATGATGAATTTAAGGGATTAAACGAAAATGAGAAAAAAGGTATTGCTAACTCACGGGACTATGCTAATCAGCGTATTGGTGAAATCATCCACGAATTAAATACAGCTTCTAATGGTGCAGGAACATCTGTTATTTTAGACTCACAGGACTTTAAACGTATTTTATTAGAGAAAACTGGTTGTCTAGTTATTAATAAAATTTCTCGCAATATGAATCAAATTGAAAATAGTAAAGAAATAGTAGATATGTTCTCAGAATCGTTGAAAGGAAGCTCTTTCCACCATCCTATAGAGTTAATGAAAAAGAACGATGATGGTGAGCTGGAGGCTTCTAAGGTGCATCATTTTGGAATGCTTGCAATTCTAGACGAACAAAAGAATATTGATGATTCATTTATGGATGATGCAAAAGTAGAAGTTACAAATACATTACCAATCAACGGTACGGTATTTAATGGGTATTTAATTAGTAAAAATGATTTTATGGGCAGTGTTTACACGTTCTATAAAACTGATGCATTACCGTCTCGTTTGTCTAAAGGGTTAGTTGAAGAATTCAATGAGTTTAAAGAGAAGCAAAATCAAATTCAGTTTAAAAAATCCCAAATTAGTACAATTGAAATGCAAGATCAAGACGATGATTTCAGTATTAATTTCGGTGATTACATCGATATGGGAACAAGTAATGAGGAACCATCAGCAGATGCAGAGAATGATGAAGAATTAGCTGCATTTATGGATCCAGACAAAATGTTTGGTACATCAAAATAATAAAAAAGAGGCCTGGGAATGTCCCGGGCCTCTTTTTTATTATGATTCCATAATAGATTTCATATACTCTATCATATTTTCGTTTAAATAATTCTCAATAAATAGGTGTTTTTTTGCTAAATCTTCCTCTTTTTTAAACCAACCAACTTTTTTAAAACGCTCTTCCTCAGGTTTTTCATTCCAGAGTTTTTCAGCTTGTCTTCTCAACTCTTTACGAGCCCTATGTTCAATTATTATGTTATCCATTCTTTCTTGTCTTTGGCGTTCTTTCATAGCAACTGGATCTTCAGGCTGAGGTAATGCTTTTAATACATTTTCAAATTTCTCTTGAAATTGTATTTCGATGTTTTGTAAATGTGCTTGGACTTTTTGTTCCACCAACTTTTCAATTGTCTCGGCTGCGTCCTGAAAATCAAATTGAGATAATATTTCGTTAGAGTGGTTTTCAGGAGATACTGGCCTTAGTTCGAATTGATGCGGTAAAAGTTCGATTATGGCATCTAAAGACCACTTTTCATCCCTTTTCTGCTTTATGAAAAGAGCTATATTTAAATCTAATGAATTATATAGTTTTTCATTTGTATTATTGGTTCTAAGAGTCCCGTGCAATCCCTTCTCTTCTAACGTATTAAACCAATTATAAACAGTATTATGGTGTCTACCTACTAACTTAGAAAACTCTGTTATTCGCCAGGCTTTTTCAAAAGCGTCTTCGTGTAATGAGTTCTCATCATCTACCATGGTTTGTTCGGATTGATTTCCCTGCTCAATCATAGTATTACCTCCTTAGCGGTATGTAATTTTGCTGATAAATGACATTAACATGAAATGTGAGATTAATATGTTAAGTGTTTTTCGACGGTACTAATAGGAATCCCTTTCTTATCTGGAATTAACATGAAAGATAACATTAACTTGTGATGCTTAAAGTGTTAACAGAACATTAACAAAGTGATACTTATTCATACTAAATGTCGATGTTTTGTTAACTGGGACTTAAAATGTATCAATGTTATATAGGATTAATGAAGTAACTTTGCCCTCATATCTTTATAAATTGTCGCTATGAGATTGACAGTTTTATTCACATACTATTAATGATAAGTAAATATAACCGATTTGTAAATAAATTATGAGGATATAGCATTGAACTTTCAAAAATAATAGGTATAAATATGATAAAAAGAGTACATATTATTAATAATTGTAGTATTAGCCTTTTCCATTGATAACACTTGAGAATATAGAACGGATATCTGTGTGACTAATAGAGTATATTGTCTCTTTTTAACTAATTCTAAGACTAGTAAAGTTATTTTCGGTAATAATTATTATAGTTTTGTAGGAACTTTAATACTAATAGTTAGTTAAGTTATCGGCTATTAGTAGTTTGAAACACCTCAAGGTACTATTTACTTCGTTGCTGAATAGCTGCAGCACTTAGTAAATAAGTGTTTTAATAGTAGGATCTATTCAGTCTTTTATTAATAAAAACCCTTATCTATCAACGTTTTGTTAATGTCTTGTTATCAAAAGAATTAAGGATAGTCGATATAAGATTAACAATTATGACATTCGGAGAGTTAACATGTTAATGTCGCTTGATATGTTAATGTACATTTCTGGTAAGTGTGCTAATTCGATTCTGTATAATGTCAATCTCATGTCAATACTTATAGGGAGAATCTCTTCATTTAAAGTATGGATCCTTCAATTATATGCCCAAGAGTAGATTTGAAATTTCTAAGTCGTATATTATAAAGTGATTTTGCTCATATCAATGTATTATTCTAGTCAATTGAATTCACTAGAATAGATACGGCTTTAATTGATAGTCTATATTTCTTAGTAATTTTCCAATCGGAACTTCTAATGATTTATAAAGCGCGATCCTTAACTAATGTGGATTTCCATATTTCAATTCTCGTCCTAATAAAGCCATAGTTTTATAGGCGTGTTGTTAATGTCTTGTTTTCATTAATACCGAATGCGGTCAACATGAGATTAACACTCTTGTTCTTTTGATGGGTAATATGTTAATACCTGTTGATATGTTAATCTCATTCCTGCTATGTATTTCGATCCTACTTCGCTAAATATCAATCTCATGTTAATACCTTGCAAGAAGAATATCTGTGTAAGAAGTACTAATTCTTTAATTGTATATTTAAAATCGGATTGGGAATCTATAAGTTACATGTTACAAAAAACTATATATATCAATTTCCGTTCTAATAGACCTATGGTTTATCCATGTATTGTTAACTTCTTGTTAGTACTAATATCAAGGGAGTTGACATGAAGTTAACATTTTTATTCTATTTAAGGTTAACATGTTAATATCTGTTGATATATTAATCTCAATTCGGATCTGCATTTTGATCCTTTTTCGCGAAATGTTAATCTCATGTTAATATCCTTCGAGAAGAATTTTTTATAAGGAATACTAATTCTTCAATATTTATACCGATTCTGCAACTTTTTAGAGTAACAGTATCAGTATGTCCAAGATTTAGAGATTACTTACACATATTTTGAATTTTTTGCACCTGAACCGTTTATATTTTTTGTAGGATTTTTTGCTTTTTTGTCGAATACACTTAATGCAAGGAGGGACATTACATGATTATTAAAGACTATTTCATCAATCTATCTATTTTTTCTTTATTAGTTAGCGCAGCAATATTTATTCAAGTGTTTACGATTCATTCCAGGCGATATTTTGAAAAATTCTATGGAGGGATTATCGCAGTTACTTTGATGTTCTTTTCTTTTCCGTATATGGGATTTTCCTACGATCTTAGAGTTGTTCCTCTTATTTTATCTTTTATTTACTTTGGTCGCATTGCTGGTTGGATTACATTAATTAGCATTATTATAATGCGTATCTTTTACATTGGTGGGTATTGGGAGCCACCTGTGATTGCATATTTAAGTATGAGTATCCTATTTGCTACTTTTAAAACATATTTTAAAAATCTTCATCCTTTTAAAAGTGCATCTTTATATTTTTCTGTTTTTGTCGGAATAAAGTGGTTAGTTGGTGTATTCTTTAATACTACATTGCTTTACACTGGGGGCCTATTATATATAGCTTTAGGACTTTTAATTGGGCTATTTCTTATGGAAGCTTACCAGAGATTGTATTATTTAACACAGGACTTATCTAAAATGAATCGGGAATTAAAAAAATCGAAGCAAGAACTCACAGAAACCGTACATGAGCTTCAAGGGGGGATTTTTAAATTTAAAAAAGTAGGTAAGCACTTTATACACACTTTATGTGATGGACAGTTTTATTATCAAAACGGATTTTATTCTGAACAGGTGGTAGGAAAAAGCTTACGCACTATTGATGCTTCTATTGTTCCTCCACATTTAGTTCCACAATTGATGAAGTATTATCTTCAGGCATGGGAAGGGAAAGAGATTATATTTGAATTACCCTGGCCAAATGATAAAACTATTATTCTTATTGCGCTTAGGCCGATTAAACGAAATGGACAAGTTATTGAAGTTGTTGGTTCTACAGTCGATATAACCGAAAGGAAAAAGGTAGAATCAGAATTAAGAGCAACAAAAGAGTTACTGGAATCATTTATAAAGCATAATGTAGATGCTATTACCATATCTGATCGAGAAGGGCATATTTTACAAGCAAATAAAGCTTATGAAAAGATATTTGGGTGGTCATCACAAGAAATCATAGGTAAGAGATTACCTTGTGTACCAGATTTTTTAATGGATGAATCACTTGAAAATATTCAGAAAATTCTAACAGGCGAATCCGTAGTTACTAGATTAGAAACTGTTAGACAACATAATGATGGAAGTCTTCTTGATGTCAGTCTGACAGTTTCCCCTATACTAGATGTAAGAGGAAATGTAATAGCTTTATCAGCAATATGTAGAGACATCTCTGAAAGAAAACAAGCAGAAAGAGAACGGCATCGATTACACCAACAATTAAGAGATAGTGAAATGAAGTACCGTGCACTAATCGAACAAGCAACTGATGCAGTATATGTAGTAGAGCTAAATGAAGATCATGTTCCAAGTCGATTTATTGAGGTAAACCCTGTTGGGTGTAAGAGATTTGGATATAGTAGAGAAGAGCTGCTCTCGTTGCCATTTTCAAATGCTGTACCACAAGATTCTCCAATGATCATAAGGTTTTTAAAAAAAATTAGAGAGGGACAGACTTCCTTCACTTTGCAAGATGAATATGCTTTTCCAACAGGGAAAATAATAACAACCGAGTTTAGTGTCCGTGTTTTTAACCTAAATGGTAAAAAAGTTTTCTTAAGCATCTCTCGTGATATTACTGAACGGTTAAAAACAGAAGAATTGCTCCGAAAATCTGAAAAACTCGCTGTCGTAGGACAATTAGCGACTGCAATGGCTCATGAAATTAATAATCCATTAACCGCAATGAAAGGGTTTATGCAATTACTAAAATCTACGGAAAATGAGAATAATCAGGGTTATATAAATATAGTATCATCAGAGATTGAGCGTATAGAAAGTATTACAAATGAATTTATGGCGGTAGCCAAACCACAGGTGGTAAAGATACGACCTAATGACATTAGTGTGCTAATCGATCAAGTTTTAATGCTACTACAACCTCAAGCATTGATGAATAATATACAAATTAGAACAGATCTTATACCCGGTATTCCATTGATTCCATGTGAAGGAAATCAATTAAAACAAGTATTTGTTAATATTTTAAAAAATGCAATTGAATCCATGCCAACAGGAGGGGAAATTCTGATTCAAATTGATAATCTTGAAAATGATCAAATAGGCATTCGTTTTATCGATCAAGGATGCGGGATTCCAAAAGAACGTATACCATATCTCGGAGAACCTTTTTATAGTATTAAGGAAGAGGGGATTGGCCTAGGGTTAATGATCTGTTATAAAATTATCGAAACACATCAGGGAAAGGTATTTATTGAGAGTGAAGTGGATAAGGGAACTATAGTTGAAGTCACTCTCCCTATTTGTATTAGGAAGTGCCATGTCACTTAGATTGGTTTCTCAGGAGAATATGCGAAACCTAAGATGTCTTCTACTGTAAACACTTTAGAAGATTATCGAGTAAAGGACACATCTAAAAACTAAATTTATTGTTAGTGAGCAGTTAGCTTTAGCTAGCTGCTTTTTTGTATATATTGTAATCGATTCTTCATTTTACTGCTTTTTTGATGTTTCATATACAAATCATATAGCCTTACAAAATTCTGTAAGTGTTTTGTAATATTTACGAGAGACTTTTTTAACAGTTATGAGAGAGAAATGAAAGGTTTGTTATATATGATGAAATTAATCTTACTAGTAGGTGTTCTAACTCACTTAGAAATCAAGGAGGAAAAATAGCAATGAAAAAATTAAAGCCAGCACTTAGTGTATTAGGTAGTGTATCGATGGCACTGACTTTAGCATCTCCTGCCTTAGCAGATGTAAAACAGCCGAATCCAGGAAGTACAGTTGAAATATTCAAAGAGAATGCAAATGCAAAAAAAGAAGATAAGGATTTCACGCTCGGATCTGATGGGGAAATAGGTTCGCTCATTACACAAAACATTGAAATGGCAAACAACGATTGGGACAAAGATGGTATTTCTAACGACTTAGAGATTAATGGATATAAAATTGAATTCAATTCACAAACTGGGAAAAATGAAGCGAAAGCATGGGATCCCGAGAAGGATAAAGGGAAACCAAAATTTATATCGAATCCTATGAATGCAAATACGGATGGTGATCCTTTTACTGATATGTATGAAGTTGAGAATTATAACAATGATTCTGATACTAATTTCAATCCGATAGTTGCCAATATGCCAAATTTACAAATTGGTGTCAAACGAATTGAAGTAATTCCTATTGCAACCATTACGGATAATAATGGTGGATCAGTTAGCAGAGGATGGGAAAAAAGCGTATCTACACAACATTCATTTAATGTGGGTCTAAGTGGTTCAGGTGGTGTAGAAGGCTCAGCAGCCGGTCCTGTTCCTTCCGGAAGTGTTTCAGCAAACGTGGGATACGGATATTCAAAAACAACTACTGAAACGGAGAGTTATACAAATAATTTTGATTGGTCTACCGCAACAACTGTGGATACAGCGAACGCAGCAAAAGTACGGGTACATCTGGAATATAAGAATGTAGGCACAGCATCCGCTGAAAATGTATCGCCTCATTTTAATATTCGTTTAGGAAACAAAATTATTAATACTGTAAAGGCAACACAAGATCGTTATAAGGCAAACTATTTAAGTACAGAAAAAGGTGGACGGAATAAAACAGAAGTAGTAATTGACAGTTTAGAGGGACAAGCAGATGCGAATATTGTCTTATCATTGGATGAATTGAAAGCTGTTGAACAAGGGGAAATTCTTTCGATTGAAGTTTTACCTACAAGTACAATGGATTTATCCATCGAAAAAGGTGAAGAAGTTATGCATTTGGGGGATTCAGGGAGATATGAATCTAGAGTAAATGCAGCTACAGAACAATTAGAAACAGATATGGGGAATATACCAAAGTTTAGGGTGTATACTCCTAAAGACAAATCCCTTGCTGATAAGTCAGTTTTATCCTATAACGAAGTTTTTCAACATATTAATATAGATACGAATAAAGTAAAGCATATTGTAAACAAGGCTAAAAGTAATAATCAAGTATCAGTGGTTTCAGATAATAATGGAACTGATGCATTGAACACTTTAAAAGCGGGGCAAGGGGATCGCGGTTATTTACATAAAGACTCTGTACACGGTGCTTTTGCAAAACTACAGCAACCAACATTAGCAGAAGGTAGTTATGATCCTGTTACGCAAAAGATCCGGGCATCAATCTTACCTGGTTTATTTGGGGTGAGCAACGAAATCTCTACTACTTATAGCAAGAAATGGAATGCTCCTTCACAAACAGTAACACTAGTTAAACGTGAGAATGGATATACATATGAGTCTAGAGAAAATATACACCCTATTAAATCTGAAATTGCAGCGCACAGAAAAGTTACATTTGAAATCAATGACGCAAACAATCTAACGCCTACACAAAAGATTGATACCGAAATTAAAGCTAATAAAGAATTTGAAGATTATGTAGTAGATAATTCAGGTGAATTTGTTACAGAAGGAGCTCCATATACTGTAGCTTCATATGGAAATACAGCTTATTGGGGAAGTCATCACGCCGGGAATAAATGGGAGTATCTTTGGGCTGAGAAATCTAACGATGAAAAAGTGAATGTAATTATTGAAAGAGTAGGTCAACCTAAACCTGGAAAACCAATTAAAAAGGATGAAGAGGTATTCATTAAATTCCAAAATCCTATTTATTCAGATTATGCATATTTAAAACTTCAAGATAGTTATATCCATTTAGATCAAAAACAGAACGCAAGTACTTTTAAATTTAATCATGCATACCCAAAGAACTTCACTGGACACCATAAGCAATGGAACATACTATCTAATGGTAACAAGTTAAAGGTAGGATATTTAATCGATTATATGAAATATGGTAATGGAGAGAATGGGATTGATACTATAGCGTGGAATCTATCAAGAGTTCAGTAATAGTTAACAGTTCTATTGCTAAGTTTGAAAAAAGAACCGGTAATGAACTGAATCCGAAAAGTTTGATTCAAAAATTTAGGCTACTAACAGGGAATGAGTTCGATATTGAATCGGACTCATTCCTTTTAATTTATATGATTTAGATACTACTATTTTAAATACTTATCTAGTCATATAAGTAATCAAATGTTAAGATTACTATCTGAATTACATAAAAATTTTTCTGAATTTTCATTCGTTTAGAGGCCGAAATCTGGAATTCTGATTTATTGAGGCGATCAGTTTTTACATCTTTACCTATAAAGATATATTTATTGGATAATAGAAAAAATAATTTTTTTTGTTATTGGTGAAAAAGAAGTGAGGATAGTATATGAAGAAAAGAATTTTAATCGTAGAAGATGAAGCAAATATTCGAGAAGTATGCAAACGGTATTTAGAAAGAGAAGAATATGAAGTATATACCGCTGTAAATGGCAAAGAAGGTTGGGATGTATTTCTTACGCATCAACCAGATTTAATTATATTAGATTTGATGATGCCGAAAAAAGATGGATGGGAATTATGCGAGGAAATTCGTCAACAATCAAATGTCCCTATTATTATGTTAACTGCTAAGGGAGAGAAAAGGGATCGAATTTTAGGCTTAACAATGGGGGCAGATGATTATTTAACAAAGCCATTTTCTCCTCGTGAATTAGTATTAAGGATTCAAATTATACTTAGAAGAGGAAGCCAGGTACCGATACAAGCAAAAGAATCTTTAGTGGAAGTGATAGAATTTCCAGATTTAAAAATATATCCAAAGACAAGATATGTACTTGTTTGTGATAAGGAAGTGGAGTTAACGGTGAAAGAGTTTGAGGTACTTTATCTCATGGCAAAGCATCCAAAACAAGTATTTTCTCGCTCGCAGCTTCTTGAACTAATTTGGGATTTTGGGCATGAAGGGGCATCAAACACAGTTACCGTGCTAGTGAGTCGTTTACGTGAAAAGCTCGAGAAGCATACAATAAAGAATCGTTGGATTCATACGGTTTGGGGTATAGGATATCGCTTTGAGCCAAATGGAGGAAATGAAGCATGAGATTACGTATTCAATTGTTACTCATGAATTTATTAAGTACCAGTATTATGGTAATTGCTATATGGTATAGTGAGACGAAAATGTTACTTGAACCGGAACAAACGCGGTTATTAACAGTAATTGCATTTGTGGCATTTATTATTTCAACGTTTATTTATTGGTTAATGACACGTCCTATCATGAGATCTATACAAAATTTAATAAAATTGACGAAACAATTTAGTGATAGACACTTTGAAACGATGTATATAATTGGGCAAGAACCACGGGAGTTTAAAGAATTAGCAACAGCCTTTCAACAGATGGCAAAAAAATTAGAAGAAGGGTTTACTAAGTTAGAGGAACAGGAAAAATCCCGTAAGGAGCTAATTACCAATATCTCACATGACTTACGAACACCTATGGCTAGCATGCAGTTGATGATAGAAGCATTACAAGATAACCTGATTGAAGATCCTGAAATGAAAAAGCAATACCTAGCGACGATTTTAAAAGAAATAGAAAGATTAAGTGGATTAATTAACGACTTATTTGATCTTTCAAAGTTAGAGTTTGAGCAAGTAGATTTTCACCCAAGTTTCACACATTTAGATAAAGTCCTATTAGATGTATTAGAGTCACATTCTGTCTTATTAGGAGACAAACAAATCCATGTGCAATTGGATGTTCCAGATACATTACCTCGACTTTTGATTATGCCTTGTAAAATTGAAAGGGTCATAGGTAATTTATTACATAACGCAATTCGATATTCTCCTGTCTCTGGAACAATTGAATTGACTGTACAGGAAAATAAACAAACTCAACAGGTCCAATTCACTTTGAGGGATGAAGGAATGGGAATTTCTCCAAATGATCAATTACGCGTATTTGAACGTTTTTTTAGAACAGATCGATCAAGAAGTTCGCAATCTGGAGGATCCGGACTTGGATTAGCTATTGCAAAATCATTGATTGAAATGCACAAAGGGGAAATTGGTGTGAGGAATCGCGCAGATGGTAAGCAGGGAAGTGAATTTTGGTTTACTCTTCCCATCACATCAGAAAAAAATAAAACGGCTGAAAGACTTTTGTAACATTTACGTTAGAAAAATGAAAGACCTTCTTGTTAGCATACTACTACACAGTATGTTACAGGAGGTTTTTTACTTTATGAAAAGAAAATATGTATGGTTTATAGGTGGTTTGATAATTGTATTGGGGATTTTATGGTCATTGTTCCGACCAGAGAAATTATTTATTGATAAGCACGTCAATGAAGTATTGCCACAAACAGAGGTGAAATCAACTGAAGTAAAGAAACAAAGTGATCGAGTAATAAGTGAAGGGCAGTTTCAAAACGGTGTCCATGAAACAACTGGAACGGCAAAAATTTATCAACTAGCGGATGGAAAACGTGTTTTACGACTTTCTGATTTTGCAACATCTAATGGGCCAGATGTACGAGTTGTATTAGTTCCTACAAATCGTTTGAAAAATAATGAAGACGTGAAAAACTATCAGTATATTGAATTAGGAAAATTAAAGGGAAATAAAGGAGACCAAAACTACGAAATTCCTGAAGGGATAGATGTAAGTGTATATGGTTCGGTTTCTGTTTGGTGTAAGAGATTTAATGAAAACTTTGGTGCGGTTTATTTTAATAATTAAGCATGAGCTTAAAAGTTTTCCTCTTACTCAAAGGAGAGATTCATATGGGATATGGTGGTAGTTGCGGCGGATTTAGTTGCTAAGAAGGGCACTCATAAGAGTGCCTTTTTTATATCTTTTAATTTTTGTATATTTCGGAATTACCGGACGTTTACAGAGAGGTTTTATTCGTGCACAAATGGTTTTAAGAGTATGCCAGGAGGTCTTTGATTTATCAAGAAAAATTAAATTTAAAATGCATAATATACAGAAGCCACTTGAGGGGAGGAATATTTCCTCATTGGTTTTATTATTTGGGTGGAAAACGTGTTCCTATTTGGTTCGCGGTGATGCCAGCAACAGGTGCATCTGTTCTCCTCATTCTTGCAGGATTAAAAATAAGTCCGATTATCATTTCAAAAATATTGGACGGTTCCATCAATACTGGAAATTGGGGAGAATTAGGGCCTTCACTATTTCCGCTACCATGGGGAATAGCATTAGGGCTAGCGACCATATCTTACTGTCAAAGGAGGCGCGGGCAGTGTAAATATTGTAGAAGGTTCTATCGTTATCACTTTCTAAAAAAGGAGTTGTTCTTTCGCGATGTCGAATACCGAGAAGAAAAGCGAAAACGAAATTCATATTTTTAGATGGTTATCATTATGGCCCAAATGGATTGGTTATACGGCGGTGGTTTGGTCATTGATGTATTTGATATTAGGTCAGTATTGGGCA
The DNA here is from genome assembly GCF_036320425.1 of Bacillus nitratireducens. NCBI lineage: Bacteria > Bacillati > Bacillota > Bacilli > Caryophanales > Bacillaceae > Bacillus > Bacillus nitratireducens. The sequence goes on along the minus strand of NZ_JAUMJO010000016.1, from coordinate 12,641 downwards.
TTGGGAGGAAAGGGGTTTCCATTTGGAATAGGGGATCCACAACCTGAATACTCAATGCTAGCTGGTTTGAGGCCTGAGACTGGTGCACCTATAATGGCTGGCTTTAGCTTAATGGGGGTCATTGTAGCTGGCATGATGATTCGTGGCTGGGGCAAGAGCCTGTTACGAATAGTATTACTCATATTTGTGTATATGTTAGTAGCGATTCTATTATTTGCAGTTATTGACTACCGTGTTTTGGCGTCTGCAGCATATGGATTTATCTTTTTGATTGGAGCGCCATTTAATTTTCCGCATGGAGTTAAATTTTTTGAACAGATGATGTATTGGACGATTATAAATCAGTATATAAGTATGCTAGGAGCTTTTCTATGGAGTGCGACTGCCTTAGTCTATCAACGCCAAACACGAAATGCTTGTTCGTATTGTGGCCGAAATAGTAACCACTCAATGTGGACATCACAATCCTCAGCAATATCTTGGGGGAAATGGTGCACTTACGTTGCTATAATAATTCCAATCGGTTATTCCATAACAAGATGGTGTTGGGCTCTAGGCATTCCACTTGGAACTACCAAAGAATTGCTTGATTCTTTTGAGCGTGATTCACCTGGAATTTGGTTAATGGGCGCGTCCTTAGCTATCGTAGCTCTCGGAGGGGCAATTCTTACGCTGGGACTTATTCAGCCCTGGGGAGAAATTTTCCCGCGTTGGTTTCCGTCTATTGCTGGTAGGCGTGTACCTCTTTCATTAGCGATTATTCCTGCTTCACTGGTTTCTATAATGGTTACTTCAGCTGGTTTGATGTACATCCGGGGATTTATCAATAAAGGGGGCCTAGATCATAGGGGATGGGCATTGGAAGGTCCAGAGTTATAATGGCCAATTTGGGGAGTGGCTCTGTTTGGTGCTACGATTGCTTACTATTATCGGAGGCGTGGTATGTGTAAATATTGCAAACAGGTTATAAAGTGAAAATTTATTTAGTGCGGAAGCGTACTGCCCGCGAATAGCAGGATAAATAATGTGCTACAGGAAAACAAACTCTTTTATAACTTAATTTTGAAGGAACAGATACGCTTTTCCTTTTATCGGCTCGTGAAGAAGTATGTAAATCAGAATTTATAATTTAAAAGTCAGCTTAAAGCAATTGCAATGAGTACTTTGAATTGTAATCTTAAGTGAATAAAAAAAGAGAAGAACTCACCACTGTTCTTCTCTTTTTTTTATATGTAATTAGGGTTTCCATAACTATAGATATGGATGGCGTAAATTAATGGATGAATAATTTACTCTTAAAATTATAACAGAATAAATAAAGATTTTTATATGTAATATTGCATATAAAGGGTTAATTTTTAAATAACAAAAATATATTTCGATAAAAAGGAGCCATTGGTGAAATGATGTGTGGCGCTTTTTCATATGGCGAATTTGTTTCTTAGTTATTTCTTGCATTTTATATTATTTTCCAATCATGTAAGGTTAAGGGGAATGACAGAGGAAAGGGAAGATTTAAAAATGAGCGTAGTAAAAAATGGAACATTGCAAGTACCTGGAGCGAACATCTATTATGAGGTCCGCGGTGCAGGTCCGCTCCTTCTTTTAATCCATGGTGGAGGTGGTGATGCTGACAAGTTTCATAATCTCGCTAACCATCTTGCTGACCGGTATACTGTTGTTACTTACGATCGACGTGGCCACTCGCGTAGCATTCTCGCTAATCAAACAGAGGATTATCAAGTAGAGACACACAGTGATGACGCTCACTGCCTACTAGCTAAACTGACCGATGAACCAGCGTACATATTCGGAAGTAGCTCTGGTGCCGTCATCGGACTTGATTTATGCATACGACATCCGGAACAGATTCGGATGATTATCCCACACGAACCTGTTTTATTGCAGCTTTTATATGACAATGAGCTTGTACAGGCAAAACAATTCTTGAAATATCTTAAGGAGAATCATCGAAATGAAGTTGTAAAGTTACTATCAATTTCAGAAGTGGATACTAACAATTGTGGGCACTTGAAGGATGGGAAAACAGAGCGTCTTTTAAGTAATTCAACGTACTTTGTTGAGCATGAAATTCCGGGGATAATAAACTATTCGCTAGCCATTGATGCATTGAAGGCTAGATTAAAATCTTCACCTATGCAAGTGCTTCCAGCTGGCGGAAGTGCCTCACGAGAATTTTTTGCTTACCGGTGTTCGGCCGTACTAACTGAACTATTGGGAACAAAGTTTGTGGAGTTTCCTGGGCATCATGGGGCCTACAATTCAGAGCTTCATCAAGCGTTTGCTGAAAAACTACACAATATTTTGAAGGCCGAAAATACTTAACGTGAATGCCTTAAATAACATCATTTGGTGTGGGATTTTCCTTCTTGGAGTAAATATCAAGACAAAGATATTAACACTGAACTAAACCTAAGAGGCGAAGCTAATCGTCTCTTAAACGTAGGAATTATGGGGATAGTATAATGAAAGAGAGTCCGATAAAATCTGTACTTATTCATCTCCCACTTTAAGGTGAATTTGCAGGTAAGTGGGAGTAGTTCAATCGATTCTGAATAAAATTGATAGTATCAGTCGCAATTTTTTTACGTTTAAGAACAATCCCAGCATGTCCGCATGTATAAATATATCGCGTAGGTCTTTCCCAGGATTTCCACAAGTAGTCCGTGTCCTCAGAATGTACGTATAGATCGTGCTTACCTGAAATTAATAAAATATTTTCTTTTTTTACTTTTGGTAATGCTTGACTCGGTTCAGTGATTTTCCAATAATCTATTAAATCATCATAAGTTACACCATGGTGTTCCAAGTCTTCTTTAATAAACTTACCTGGATTTGTCTTCCAAATAGAATAAGAAAGTCGATTCGCGTAGAAAATGGATGCTAATACATCAATCTCTGGTTCAACCAGAGCTGTTAGGTTAGTAATAAACCCACCTAAACTGATTCCTATTAGAATCAGGGGACCTTTTTTATTTGCTTTAATCCATTTGATCAAAGTTCGTAAATCAGCTACCGCTTGTCTAGTTGCTTGTACAGTTCGTTCAATATGGGCACTTACCATGTATTCTCCACTGAAAAGGGATTGTTCAGGTTCTCTTTCAAAATGATAGGGTAGAGTGGAATAATACATATTCCAGCTCAAGCTGTTCATAGGGTCGTGAAATATTTTTTTTACACGTTCGTTAGAATCCATTCGCCAACCATGAACAAAGATGACATGAGGTGTATCTTCATTTTTATGTAAGTATACTTCTCCAGTTACAGAGTCGTTGCGTGAATCACCAGATTGAACTGAACTTTTATATTTGAAGTGTCCAACTAAGTATTCCTTTTCCTGTTGTGAATGCTTCATGTCAAAATGAATGTCAGATGGTGTTGCTTTATAAAAGGAATCTATGTCCTTTACACTTAGTGAGGTGTTAGAAAGCGAAGCATACTGAAACTCTGCACTTCTTTTTTTATGCAAATCATACAAGGCGTATCGATCAATGAGTTTTGAAAAAATCAAATTAGCTTCCTCCAACATACATATGGTTTAAAACATGGGCAAAATTCATGTTTTATTTATTCTGTAAATTAATTATAAAATACTAAAAGGATTATTCATCATGACTAGTCTAAATGAATTTCTAGAAGAAAACCAATGTATAAAATATTCTTTTTTCCTATTAATAGGTGCATAAAACCATAAATAATTTATACTGAAATCTAAAAAGCAAGTTAATATTCTTATTAATATAAGAGAACATTAACTTGCCTTTAACTTTAAGAATAACCAAAATGCTTAAGTTGATGGATATGTGGTGCTACTCCATTAGAGAAGATATGTAAGCTATTATTAATTCTAAATTAATTCAAACTAACAGATGCTTCTAGTTAACTCTTAGTTCTTCCATATTATTTTCCCTTTTAGATAAATTTAAGTAGAAGTGCGATATTGTGGTAGTGTAATATGGATTAATCCAAAGGTATGGGATATTTAGTGTAAATATTCCTACCAAAGAACCTAAAATAAACCATCCGATAAAACTCAACCATGTTATGAATAAATCTAATTTATGTCCTTGCATCATTTCTTTACTTTTTTTAATCGCTTCACTTGCTGTATATTCTGGATTTTCTATTAAAATATAGTACGCCATAGAATAAGAGAAAAATTTTATAATACCTGGAACAATTAATAATAAACTCCACAAAAAAATAAGTATAGTCTGCAAGATACCTAACTTCAAAGATCTAAATAAATTATTTTTCTTAAATCCTTCAAATAAATCACTAATTGTAGTTGATTCTTTTTTTGCTAAACGCAAAGTGAAATTATTATAGCCGTAACTCATAATGCTTTGTGTAGCAATATAAATAATAAATATAATAGCCCACATAATTACAGTAGCAAGTCCTAGAAAAAAGACGGCTGATGAGTCAGCTATTGCTTCTCCTGTTACCGAGTACTCTACAAAACTATCGGGATCTATCATTCCAATAATTAAGCTAAACAGCATAAATATTAAACAGCCAATAATAAACATACCAATTGCAGGAATTCCATAATAAAGACACGTTACTCCTACTCCTAATCCCCAATTTCCCTTTATTGAAGATAAGGCTTCTTTTTTTAAGTCACTAATCATGTTAGTCCAACCCCTCAATTTCTTTATCACATTATATGTGAATTTTTTATGACAAATAGAATGATAACATTTTTTGGGTAAAATAACATTATCTACATCTGTGGAAATTAATTTAGAATTAAAATATCTGTAAAAGGTAATGAAAAACTACTTAAAAAACGTTACCTTTATATAAAAATATACCTTAAGTTAATGGATATGTGGTGGTACCTCTTAATGAAAATGATTAAGTCATTCTATTTTTTTAAAAATAGTTAAGAGAAAGGTTACTTACTGTTCAAACAATATTGAAATAAACAATAAGGCATGCGTAGTATGTCTATTGTTGTTTAGTTAATAAAATTAAAATCATTTGTAAAAAATGTTAAATTTATAATTACACATAAGAAAAAGAATTCCTTAAGATTCTGGAATTCTTTTTCTTGTTTAAAGTTTGCTCACACAAATGATCTGCACAGCAATTCATCTTTGATATACGGATCATTTGTATGAAAAGTTATTCCTAATAATTGTGTAATAATGAACTTACATTCCTGATTTTAAAGGTTCTGTTACAAATTTTAAAATTACCATTGCGATTTCCATTTCCATATTATTTCCTCCTCTACTTATGCGTTAAGATATGATGCATCTTTATGCTTTCATAGTGGTAAGCGTTTATATTGATATCTATACATTTCTATATGCAATATTGCATCTTAAAACCAACTTTTATACTGTTATAATGATAGAGAAAAATTCTACAGCATTTTTCGAAATACTAAACAACAATTGAAAACGAAATTTCTCGTAAATAAAAAAGGAAGAGAATGATAAAAATTCTCTTCCTTTTTTATTTCTTCATAGATTTAGTGATATAGGAGATATGTCCGGAATACATTTCAACTACATAATTCTTCCAATCACCCAAATAAAAGGTATTAAAAATACTAACATATTTAATATTATCCCGATTTCCGCTCCGATATTTCTATCTACTTGATAGGAAAAAATAGCTAGGATAAATCCAATTGGACAAAGAAATACAGGTAAAAGTATAGAAACTCCAAAAAATTTAGTTAAAATAATTTTGTATGCAACATTCACAATGGATACAATTGATAAAACCGGTATTATAATCGATATAATTGTGCCTATTCTATTTTTTTAATCATAATAGCCTCTTTTTTTGTTTAAATAAAATATATTTCCCAATATGATTATAAAGGAAAAAACACTGTCATTAAGCTAGTGTTTTTTCTTTCTTGATAAGAAGCATATAAATAATAAATTATTACTGATAAGATAAATACAAATAATACATAGTTATATAATTTTGCTGTGCCATTCATTATTTTCACTACATTACTTAATAGTCCAATTGTACAAAGACTGAATATCACCTTTGTGGATACTTTAAAATTAATTGAATATCATTAATATGCAAATGTTAAATTTTAAATGATTTATATAAAATTAAAATAATTTCATGTAAATTATTTTCGTATCAAAGGGTGCACCTTTTGAAGTAGGGGTACAGCCACATGCCCACCAACCTAGCAGATGAGCTTGCCCCCAAAATGATATAAACGAACTTTGTTATTAGAAAAGACATAAAACAATAAACACGTAATTCATATTTATTTTTGTTGTGGACGATAAAAAGCATCTACCAATTGATTATACTCGCTTCTTGAAATTTCTTTATTATACAGTTTAATTAATAACTCTTTATGCGCTTTCGAAAACGCTATTTTATCAATAAATTTTGGATACATACGATCATTTTCTCCCCGTCTGATAAATTATTCTGTTGCATTTCGTCTATTTCCTCTGAATATTTTTTTAAAAAAACCAACAATGATTTATGAAATATTACATATCGAAATGATTGGACATTTTGTAAGTGCTTACTATTACGAAAATGACAACAACTCTTCATTTCTCCTATGAAGAGGGTGAAACAAAAACATAAAACCATTATATTTAAAGTTTAATCTACATGAATCGACATGAAAAGACTTTTTTTAGACGAGATTATATATAATTTTATGTAATTGTACATATCCAAAGAAAGTAAAAAAGTATTTAAAATGCCATTATATTAAAATGAAGGACTTTGAAACTATTTTACTGAAAATGATTATGGTGAGCTTTAAATAATAAAAAGAAAACAAAAGCTGAACCTTTCAATAGAAATTAGGAATGACGGTGTTATTAAAAGTATTAATGAAGAAGATGACTTTGTTTTAACGATAGAAAAGTTAAGCGCCTATAACGGGTGTCTGTTTATTATATATAAATTATATAATAAACAGTAATGTGAATAAGATAGACAATTGGATTAAAAAATGTATATATCTCTTGGGTGATTAATTCAATTCAAGGGGAACACAGTCCGATGCGAAAAAAAGATTTAATAAGACAATGGAAAGCGGATTTACAGGAGATTGCTAAAGAAAAGGAGAAAGAGAGAAAAGAAAAAAAGAAGCGTAAGAAATACTATATTCCTGGTAGCTCATTTCATTTCATGACTAGCAAGGATACTTATCACAAGAAGAATGGGGTTTGGAAACAAAAAAACAATTAAATGTGAGTGTAAATAAGTTTCGATTAAATTTACTATTACTATTTTAGGCGCTGCCGTGATCGGCTTAGCGTCTTATTTGTTGTTAAGAGAAGAGAAATCAAATAGTTAAAAGAGAGAGCCTTCCTTTGTAATGAGGAATGCTTTTTATATTTTTTCTAAAATCAACAAAATAATAATATAACAACAAAAAAATAATATAAAAAGATATATATTTATTGATAAACGATAAATAGGGTGTTAAAATCAAATTTACATTAAATAAGTGATGTGCTTTTTATGGAACGAGTATCAACGCTCTTTTTAAAGGTAGCTGTTTTTATGATAGGACTACCAGTTTTTGCTTTATGTATATTTTTAGTGCCCCATATGGCGAATTTCGCAACAAAATTGTATCCAAATATTGCCCCAATGAAATATCTCGTTTTCATCGTAATGTATGGAGCGGCTATACCTTTTTACTGTGCTCTCTATCAGGCTTTCAATCTTTTACGGTACATTGACGAGAACAAAGCGTTCTCGGAATTATCTGTAAAAGTGTTGAAGAACATAAAGTGCTGTGCGATTACAATCAGTGGTTTGTATGTATTAGGTTTGCCACTCTTTCATTTTATAGCGAAGAAAGTTGACCCTCCTATTGGATTAATGGGAATCATCATTATTTTTGTTTCGTTGGTTATCGCCGTTTTTGCTGCTATCCTTCAGCGGCTTCTACAAGAAGCGATTAACATAAAATCAGAAATTGATTTGACGGTCTGAGGTGAAGGATATGACAATTATTATTAATATTGATGTGATGTTAGCAAAACGAAAAATGAGCGTAACAGAGCTTTCGGAGAGGATTGGAATTACTATGGCGAACCTCTCTATATTGAAAAATGGAAAAGCAAAAGCAATTAGGCTTTCAACTTTAGAGACAATTTGCAAAGCATTAGAATGTCAACCCGGAGATGTTTTAGAATATCGTCTTGATGAAGACACGCAAGATTAATAGAGTAGAGATATTTAGCGTTAATAGGAAAAGAAAGATATCTTTCTCAGTGTTGTATAAAAGGGGAGTTACTTATGAATTTAACCATACAAAAATGGAGGTTCAAAACATGAGAGCACTAAAACAGCTCGTACGTTTTGGTTGGGAGCAGGCTCTATCATGTTTGTTTCCTGTCGTTATTTTTGCCTCTTTGGCTTTTACAAAATTCCTGCCACTTCCCTTCCTGCCACGTTATGACTGGCTACTTATCATCTGCCTTTTGATGCAGTGGTGTATGGTGCGTTCTGGGCTGGAAACACGTGATGAACTAAAGGTTATCACATTGTTCCACCTTATTGGACTTGCTCTTGAACTTTTTAAGGTACATATGGGATCCTGGTCTTATCCAGAGGAAGGATATTTCAAAATTTTTGAAGTGCCCTTGTATAGCGGATTCATGTACGCAAGTGTGGCGAGTTTTCTTTGTCAGGCGTGGAGAAGATTAAAGGTTGAACTGGTTAAGTGGCCACCGTTTTTGGTAGTAGTAACACTTGCATCTGCGATTTATTTGAATTTTTTCACCCACCATTATTGGATTGATGTTCGTTGGTGGTTATCTGGACTTGTAATTATTGTTTTTTGGCAATCATGGGTCACATACGAGGTTAATGGAACTCGTTACCGTATGCCACTCGCACTTTCTTTTGTGCTCATTGGATTTTTTATATGGATAGCCGAAAATATCGCAACGTTCTTTGGCGCTTGGAAATATCCAAACCAAACCGATGCATGGAGTCTCGTTCATCTAGGAAAGGTAAGTTCATGGCTCTTATTAGTGATTGTTAGCTTTCTTATAGTAGCTACGTTAAAGCAGGTTAAGGGAGAGGTAACAAAAGGTGGTTTTCCACGTGTCTAATTTATACTCTAAGGGATTCTCAAAACTTAATAACGGGCTAGCGTCAGGAAAGTGTGGATTTACAACGTTAAGAAAATTTCAATATTAAAAATCCAAATTTCACAGCTTAAAAATGAGAAATTAGGCTTTTCATTGTTCCATTAAAGCGCCTTTCAATAGAATAACTTTATTATTAATTAACAGATTTTTAATCCAAAAGAAAAACCGAAATCCCTTCTTTATTAGAGGTAGGAAATTCCGGTTCATCTTTTTTATAAACAGTTCAACTTTATTTTAAAGTCACATGATGATTCGGTAAATCACCTTGGATAAAGTAGGTTTTATTGATACCGAATCTGTAGTTCTTGATTGATTACCGCCTATTCCTCATACATCATTTTCCTCGTCATACCACCGTCTACGACGAGGTTTATACCTGTAATAAAATCATTTTCATTGGCTGTTAAATAAAGACAGGCTCGTGCAATATCATCTGGTTTTCCTACACGCTTTGATAGATGCTGTTCATGATCAATTTTACTTAATTTTGAATAATCTCCTGTTTCAATCCAACCTGGGGAAATAGCATTCACGGTAATCCTATCTTCGCTAAATGAGGCTGCGAGCGCATGTGTAATGGCAACGATCCCGCCTTTTGTGGCAGCATAAGATTCTGAATTTGGCTCAGACATAATCGCCCTTGTAGAGGCGATATTCACAATAGATCCACCTTCTTTGTTATGACGCATATACTTTGCTGCTTCACGTGAACCCAAGAAAACGCTTCTTAAGTTTGTGTTAATCACTTCGTTCCATTCTTCTAGCGAAATATCGTAAGGAGACTTGAATAACTCTTTTCCTGCATTATTGATTAAAATATCTATCTGACCGTATGTTTGATTAGCTACTTCCATTAATCGAACAATATCTGTTTCGAGCCTTACATCTGTTTGTACGAAAAGTGCTTCTTTACCCTGTTCTTTTATCTCAGTAACTGTTTTTGTACCTGCTTTTTCGTCTATATCTGCTAAAATAACATTGGCCCCTTTTTCTGCATAATGTAAAGCAATTCCTCTCCCGATTCCATTTCCAGCCCCTGTTATGATCACTGATTTATTAGAAAAATCCATTGTAATTACACTCCCTTTTAAAAAAACATAATATTTTTGTTTTTTAATATAACATACAAAAAGTATCCTTCTCCAATTAATACAAATCCTTTTTATATCCTTCTGCGTAAGCAATAGTTAATTGATTATACCAGTATTTTTATTCTTCACTAATAAAGGGAGCAATTATTTTTTTTTCATAAGAAGATAACACGATATTCGTTGATGGCGTACCATATTGCATTGAATCATCAATAAATTGTTCTAAACTTTCCACAGAATGTGTTGCTATTTTGACAATATAGCTAATTTCTCCTGCTACTCTGTAACACTCAAGTACATCTGGATGATTATAGCAAAAGTTAGCTAATGATTTACAATCCTTTGATTTAAACAGTATAAGTGCAGAAATTGGACGGTTTATTTTTTTTAGAGAAACATGTGCATGGTAACCTTCAATAATTTGTTGTTCCTCTAACTTTCGTACTCGCTCAGTTACTGACGGAGAAGATAAGTGAACGGCTTCTGCTAAATCCTTCATTGAAATTTTTGCATTTGACTGTAATAGTTCCACGATTTTTTTATCAATTTGATCCATAAATTATCCAACCTTTTTTTATAAAATAGAATAACCTAAATTCCTTATATAATAAAGTCAAACAATCGAATATCCTTATTGAACTTATTTATCAACCTTCTATATTTGTATAAAATAAGGGTATCAGGAGGCGATTTACGATATGAAAAAGATTTTATTATTATTAGCTGACGGATTTGAAGCAGTAGAAGCTAGTGTATTTACAGATGTACTAGGTTGGAATAAATGGGAGGGAGATGGATCAACTGAGATTGTAACAGTTGGTCTTCGGAATAAATTAACCTGTACTTGGAATTTTACTGTCATACCCGAAAAAACAGTTGATGATATTCAATTAGATGAGTTTGATGCACTAGCTATTCCAGGAGGGTTTGAAGAAGCTGGTTTTTATCAGGATGCATACAGTAGAGAATTCTTACATGTTATTCAACATTTTTATGCCAAGCAGAAGCCTATTGCCAGTATTTGTGTTGCATCATTAACGCTTGGTAAAAGTGGAATTCTTACAGGTAAAAAAGCTACCACATACAGTCATCCAACGAGTAAACGAAAAGAGCAGTTAAAGAATTTCGGTGCAATAGTACAAAATGATTTAATTGTTCAAGATGGAAATATTATTACATCTTCAAATCCAGGTACAGCTTTTGATGTTGCGTTTTTATTACTTGAAAAACTAACATCTAAAAAGAATGCTGAACATGTAAAGGATCTTATGGGATTTTAGGCATTTATCTTCTTGTGAGTTTTTGGTGCTTGCTAGAAGTAATGTGAAAAGTCGCCGTGCTCTAGCTCTATTTGCTGAACCCGAGGAAAAAGAAAAAGGGTTTGATTATTACAATACTTATAATAGGAGAATTTTTATGATTATAACACTATTCACATATATTTTATTAGGTTTATCTTTAGCGATACCTGCAGGTGCTATGACAGTCCAAATGACTAAACAAGGAATGAGAAATGGTTTCGTACATGGTTGGTTTGTAGGTATAGGAGGAATGACTGTAGATTTATCTTTAATAGTTCTGATTTATCTAGGATTCTCCAGTGTATTAACCAATCCATGGGTACAAACAGTTATGTGGCTATTAGGTTTTGTATTTTTAATGTTTATTGGAATAGAAAGTATTAAAGAAGCAAAGTCAGAAGTTAACATGGAGGGAGAAGATCCTAATAGATCTTTATTATCGGCTTATTTATCTGGTTTTATGATTGCTATATCACCGGCTAATATTGTATTTTGGATAGGGGTCTTTGGTCCGGTTCTAGTTTCTTCATTAGGTAATGCAAGTACATCTACATTTATATTAATAGCTGTAGGTATTTTATTGGGTATCTTTATGCATGATATGATCTTATTAAGCTTTGTTCATTTTACTAGACGTTTTCTAAATCCAACCTTTATTAAAAGGGTTTCTATATTTGCCGCAATAGTCCTATTTGGATTTAGTGGTTATTTTGGTTACGAGTTTATAAAACAAGTAATGACTTTTATCTCAAAAGCATAATTGCTATAAACTTAAATAGGGTGGTTATAATGTAGATGAAAAAGATACGTATTTTAAACCTAAACTTAACTGTAAATATATTATATCACGTAGGCAACCCCTCAGGAATTCGTTGATCCCTGAGGGGTCTTTAAATTCCCTACACGTTGCCTTTAGAAAAAAGAAACGACCTCCACTATAATTGACGTTGTATGAGCTTAGCTTGATAGCGATGGGGTACCACCCCATTGCCATCAACCTAAGAAAACAATTTACCCCCAAAACGAAAAAAATGACTTTGTTTTAAAGTTGCAAATGATTTTTGCTCTGAAGTATTTTTCTTTTTTAGTTGTTAGACGAGAAT
>NZ_JAUMJO010000015.1:0-48413 GCF_036320425.1 Bacillus nitratireducens | reverse complement strand
GGTGATGATGGCAGAGAGGTCACACCCGTTCCCATACCGAACACGGAAGTTAAGCTCTCTAGCGCCGATGGTAGTTGGGACCTTGTCCCTGTGAGAGTAGGACGTCGCCAAGCAACTAAAAACACAAGTCTTTTGACTTGTGTTTTTTTGTATTGTTAAACAGTGCATAAAAGAAGTAATGGTAATACAAACACGTTGCCCAAGAGTAAATCATATTATATAAGAGATGGATGTATATTTTTCTGTAAATTGTTAAGAAATAGAGGTATCAAATATGTTTATTTAAATACAGGGAGGGAAGGTTATGAAATTACAAAGTGAAATTTGCATTGTTTGTGAGACAGAAAGAGAAGAAGGTATATATGTTTATAATAATTTGATATGTCATGAGTGTGAAAAAGATATGGTGAATACTGAGACAGATGATCCAAAATATATACATTATTTAAAACAACTTCGAAAGTTAGAGGTATCATATTTATAAATAGGCATCTGCCTATTATTTTTTTTGTCTTAATATCTGTATAATAGATACAGAATGAATAGTAAGGAAGAGATAGATATGAATCAAAAGCGTATGCCTTTATATGAGGCGTTAATAGAGTTTAAAGAAAGAGAACCACTGTCCTTTCATGTTCCAGGTCATAAGAATGGTGTAAACTTCCCTCAGGAAGCTACAGGAGGGTTTAAGGACATATTATCGATAGATGTAACGGAGTTAACAGGATTAGATGATTTACATAGTCCGTTTGAATGTATAGATGAAGCACAGCGATTATTAGCTGAAGTATATGGTGTGCAAAAAAGTTATTTTTTAATTAATGGTTCAACAGTTGGAAATTTAGCGATGATTTTGTCTTGCTGCGGCGAACATGATATTGTCCTCGTGCAAAGAAATTGTCATAAATCAATTATTAATGCTTTGAAATTAGCAGGGGCTAACCCGGTCTTTTTAAATCCATGGATTGATGAAGTACATAACGTACCAGTAGGTGTTCATGATGAAGCTATCAAGGAGGCAATTACAAAGTATCCGAATGCTAAAGCACTTATTTTAACACATCCTAATTACTATGGTATGGGGATTGATTTAGAGGCAAGTATTGCTTACGCACATGAACATAAAATTCCTGTTCTAGTAGATGAAGCACATGGGGCACATTTTTGTATAGGGGATCCATTCCCAAAGTCAGCATTAGCTTATGGTGCGGATATTGTGGTTCATTCCGCACATAAAACATTACCTGCAATGACAATGGGATCTTATTTACATATAAATAGCCGTTTGGTGAGTAAAGAAAAAGTGTCTTCCTATTTAAGTATGCTACAATCTAGTAGCCCATCGTATCCAATTATGGCATCCCTTGATATAGCCCGTTTTGCAATAGCAGTTATAAAGGAAAAAGGTCATGATGATATTGTTGAGTTTTTACGCCGATTTAAAGAAGAATTGCGATCAATCCCACAAATAGCTATTTTACAATATCCGTTGCAAGATGAATTAAAGGTTACGGTGCAAACTCGCTGTCAGTTATCGGGGTATGAATTACAGTCTGTATTTGAAAAGGTCGGTATATATACGGAAATGGCAGATCCACATAACGTCCTATTTATATTACCGTTACAAGTAAATGAGGGGTATATGAAAGCTATAGAGATAATTCGAGTAGCTTTGCAGCAATATAAGGTAAAAGACAAGACAGCATCAATTCGTTATACTTATAAAGGGGAGATTTCCCCTTTACCGTATACGTATAAACAATTAGAGGGATACGAAACGAAGTTAGTATCTATAGAAGAAGCCGTTGGTATGATAGCTGCAGAAATGGTGATTCCGTATCCACCTGGAATTCCATTGATCATGTATGGAGAGAGAATTACTCAAGAACATACAAAGCAAATTACTCATTTAGAGAAAACAGGGGCTCGTTTTCAAGGTAGTACGAAATATATGAGCGTGTATGATATAGAAAGTAGGTTTTAGGATGAAGGGATTATTTGTAACAATCGAAGGGCCAGAAGGTTCGGGTAAAACAACATTAATTAAAAGTTTATTACCATATTTTGAGCAAAAGGAACAAAAGGTAATGGCGACCAGGGAACCGGGTGGTATTGCAATTTCTGAAGATATTAGAACAATTTTACATAAACAAGAATATACGATGATGGAAGCACGTACAGAGGCGCTTCTGTATGCTGCTGCACGTAGACAACATTTAGTGGAAAAAGTTATGCCAGCACTTGAGGAAAACTATCTTGTACTATGTGATCGTTTTATAGATAGCTCTTTAGCGTATCAAGGATATGCAAGAGGCTTAGGTATGGATAAAGTATTTGAAATTAATCGTTTTGCAACGGAAGATTGTATGCCTAGTTTAACAATTTATTTAGACATTGAGCCAGAGGTTGGATTAGCACGAATTGAAAAGGATGCAGGACGCGAAGTAAATCGACTAGATATGGAAGACATCGCTTTCCATAAACGCGTGCGTGAAGGGTATTTACAAGTTGTAGAGCGCTTCTCTGATCGTATTGTAGTAGTAGATGCTGATCAACCAATGGAAAAACTTATAGAAGAAGTTATTCAGATTGTAGAAGATAAATTGTTATAATAGAAGGAAAGAATGAAATAAGTGAGGTATGCATTATGATAAAGACGTGGGAGCAGCTTTCTGCTATACAGCCCATCGGTGTCAAAATGTTGATGAATAGCATTGCAAAAGAGCGTATATCCCACGCTTACTTGTTAGAGGGGGGGAAAGGGACTGGGAAGTTCGCAACAGCAATTCAAATGGCAAAAAGTTTTCTCTGCTTACAAAGAAATGGTGTAGAGCCTTGTCATGTATGTACGAATTGTCGCCGAATTGATTCAGGTAACCACCCAAACTTACATATTGTAAAACCCGATGGATTATCTATTAAAAAACAGCAAATCCAAGATTTACAAGAAGAGTTTTCAAAAACAGGATTAGAAGCAAATAAAAAAGTATATATTATTGAGCATGCAGATCGTATGACAGCAAATGCAGCGAATACACTCTTAAAGTTTTTAGAAGAACCAAGTAGTGATACAACAGCCATTTTACTTACTGAACAAAGTCATCAGATTTTAAATACAATCTTATCTCGTTGTCAAGTTGTTACATTTAGGCCGTTACCTACAGAATCCTTAATTAAGAGATTAGAGGAAGAAGGTATTACAGTTTCTTTATCTACACTGGCTGCACAGCTTACAAATAGTTTTGAAGAAGCTTTATTAATGTGTAATGATGAATGGTTTGCACAAGCGAGAGCTTTAGTGATAAAATTATGTGAAGCGCTCGAAAAAGATAAGGCCTCTATTTTTTTTGTACAAGAAAAATGGGGGAAGCACTTTGGAGAGAAAGAACAATTACAGCAAGGCTTAGATATGTTGCTCCTTATTTATAAGGATTTATTATATGTTCAACTTGGAGAAGAAGATCGTCTTGTTTTTCATGAGCAGAAAGAGATGTTTGAATCCTTTTCTTATGCTCAGAAGCGCATTGTATCAGCTCTCTTTCATATATTAGAGGCAAAAAATAGAATCAACGCTAATGTAAATGCGCAGCTTGTGTTCGAACAGTTAGTGTTGCGGTTGCAGGAGGGATGACCGTTTTGTATGATGTAGTAGGTGTTCGCTTTAAGAAGGCCGGGAAGGTATATTACTTTGATCCAAATCAGTTCGATATCTCAGAAAATGAGTTCGTAATTGTAGAAACGGTAAGAGGTATTGAATACGGAAAAGTAGTTATTACCAAAAAGCAAGTTGATGAAAACGACGTTGTATTACCGCTTAAAAAGGTTATTCGTATTGCAAATGAAAATGATCGTACCCTTGTTGAAGAGAATAGGCATGCTGCGAAAGAAGCATATCAAGTTTGTCAACAAAAGGTAGGAGAACATAATCTTGATATGAAGCTTGTAGATGTAGAGTATACGTTCGATCGTAATAAGATTATTTTTTACTTTACTGCGGATGGTCGGATTGATTTCCGGGAACTAGTGAAAGACTTAGCGGCAATTTTTAGGACAAGAATTGAGCTGAGACAGATCGGTGTTCGTGACGAAGCAAAAATGCTTGGTGGTATTGGTCCATGTGGTCGTATGCTTTGTTGTTCTACTTTTTTAGGAGATTTTGAACCTGTATCCATTAAAATGGCAAAGGATCAAAATTTATCATTAAATCCTGCAAAAATCTCTGGTTTATGTGGTCGCTTAATGTGTTGCTTAAAATATGAGAATGATGAATATGAGGCAGCAAAGGAACAACTTCCTGATTTAGATCAACGTATACAAACCCCGCATGGTACTGGCCGTGTTATCGGATTAAATATTTTAGAAAGATTAATTCAAGTGGAACTAGTAGACAAGGAACGGATAGTAGAATATACGTTAGATGAATTAATTAATAAAGGGGTCGTTTCGAGTCAAACCACAGATTAATGAGGTGGGTGCTTGTGGAGAAAAAGGATATTTTTGCATCGGTTTCTAGTATGGAAGAGCAAATTGGATATTTATACAAACAGTTGGGAGAATTAAAACAACATCTTGCAGAATTATTGGAAGAAAACCAACATATAAAAATGGAAAATGAAAATTTGCGACATCGTTTTGAAGAAGTGCAGAATAAGGAAAAACAAAAAACTCAAAAACGCAAAGAAATGAAGCCAAAAACAGATATCGGTGAGGGCTACGATAACTTAGCGAGACTGTATCAGGAAGGTTTTCATATTTGCAATCTACATTATGGAAGTGTACGTAAAGAGGGAGATTGTTTATTCTGTCTGTCATTTTTAAATAAAAAGTGAGATTACCTTTCCAATATAATTGGAAAGGTAATTTTTTATACATGAGAGTAGAATGAAATTTATTTTTACATTAATAGAGGATGAAATAGGGTAGGTTAAGTGTAAGAAAGGGAGCAATATATGAATTTATATGAAGATGAGCGTTTAGATTACTTATTAGCACAAGATATGAAGATTGTACAAAGCCCATCAGTATTTAATTTCTCTTTAGATGCTGTGTTACTTGCAGATTTTGCTTGGGTACCAATTCAAAAAGGTAATTTACTTGATTTGTGTACGGGGAATGCGGTTGTACCTCTTTTATTGAGTACAAGGACAAAAGGGACAATTACAGGTGTAGAGATTCAAGAGCGCTTATATGATATGGGAATAAGAAGCGTTCAATACAATAATTTAGAAGAAAGAATTCATTTAATCCATGGAGATTTGAAAGATATGCCGGAGAAACTTGGGCGCCATCAATATGATGTTGTAACGTGTAATCCTCCTTATTTTCAAACACCGCAAACTTCTGAGAAAAACATGAATGAACATTTAGCGATAGCTCGTCACGAAATTATGTGTACATTAGAAGATGTTGTATATGCAAGTAGCCAGTTGGTAAAACAGGGTGGGAAAGTTGCATTTGTACATCGTCCAGGTCGTTTTCTCGATATCGTTACATTGATGCGTAAATACAAAATTGAACCGAAACGTGTGCGATTTGTTTATCCTAAGGCTGGTAAAGAAGCGAATACATTGTTAATTGAAGGAATTAAGGATGGAAATGCAGATTTAAAAATTTTGCCACCTCTTTTTGTATATGAAGAGAATAACGAATATACAGAGGAGATTCGTTCAATTTTATATGGAGACGAATAAGCATTGTTTTTATGTGGTGGAGTGTTCTGATGGAAGTTATTATGCTGGATATACAAATCATATAGAAAAGCGGATTCAGACTCATAATAATGGAAAAGGTGCTAGATATACACGTGCTAGACTTCCGGTTGTTTTAAAATATGTAGAGGATCATGAGGATAAACGAACGGCTATGCAAGCTGAATATCATTTTAAGCAGTTAACGAGGAAACAAAAAGAAGAATACATGCAAAAAGGAGAACGCTATGTGGCAGCAAAAAAGCTTTCAGCAAAATGAAAAGGGAGTTTTATATTTAGTACCAACTCCAATCGGAAATTTAGAGGATATGACATTTCGTGCAATCCGAATTTTAAAAGAGGCAGATATTATTGCTGCTGAAGATACAAGACAAACGAAGAAGCTTTGTAATTATTTTGAAATTGAAACACCAGTTATGAGTTATCACGAGCATAACAAAGAAGTAAGTGGACGAAAAATTTTGGGTAAGTTAGAAGATGGTAAGACTGTAGCCATTGTGAGCGATGCGGGTATGCCGTGTATTTCTGACCCTGGTTACGATATTGTTGTAGAAGCTGTAGCGGAACAATATCATGTTATTCCGCTTCCTGGAGCAAATGCGGCTCTTACAGCATTAATTGCATCAGGACTTGAAACAAAGCAGTTTTATTTCTATGGATTTTTGCAAAGAAATAAAAAGGAAAGAAGAATGGAATTAGAGAAGATTCGTTACGTACAAACTACAATGATGTTTTATGAAGCACCTCATCGTCTAGATGATACTTTAATCTCAATGCAAGAAGTTTTAGGAAATAGGGAAATCGTATTATGTCGCGAGCTAACGAAAAAATTTGAAGAATTTATTCGTGGAACAATTGAGGAAGCGATTGAGTGGACGAAGCAAAATGAAGTCCGTGGTGAGTTTTGTATTTTAGTAGCTGGTTCAACGGAAGAACCTGCTCCGGAAGAACAATGGTGGGAATCTGTTTCAGTATATGATCATATTGAACATTATATAAATGAAAAAGGCATGAATTCAAAAGAAGCGATTAAAACAGTCGCTAAAGATCGAGATTTGTCGAAAAGGGATGTATATCAAATCTATCATGTCGATAAAAAATAAGCTTCTCATAATTGAGAAGCTTATTTTGCTGTTTCGATATAATCTTGAAGTTCGTTTAAAACTTGCTCAGCGCCTTCTTTGCTTAAGATAATTTTACCTTCAGCTAAAGATAGGTTACCATCAGATACTTCGCCAGTTACTTGGCAAGTCATGTTTGGTTTATATTTTTTTAAGATGATTTTCTCGTCATCAACGTAGATTTCAAGAGCATCCTTTTCTGCAATACCTAAAGTACGGCGTAATTCGATTGGAATTACCACACGACCTAATTCATCAACTTTACGAACGATACCAGTAGATTTCATAATTCTTTTCCTCCTAAATAAATAGTTTATAAGTTACGAGTCTATTTTTTGATTCGTCATTTTTCGACAAAATACCCTATGGACATATGATACCAATCATTTACATTTCCGTCAATTCTTAAATTCTATATTTTTTAAAAAGATTTATAGATTTCTTACTTCTTATATATAATAGAATGTGGGTAATTACTATAATTATTTCATTTTATTTTCTGAAAAATATATATATTTCAGAGAAGGGTTGTATAATTTTTAAAAATATGAGTAATAGATGATAAAGATATCGAGCATTAACTCGTTTTTATATGTGAGTTTTTGATATACTGTTTATAAATACATATGAGGTCATCCGGGAGGTCCAAAACAATGACAGAGGAAAATAAGTCCTTTTATATTACTACCCCAATTTATTATCCAAGTGGAAAGTTACACATTGGACATGCTTATACGACAGTAGCAGGAGATGCAATGGCACGATATAAGCGTATGCAAGGATACAATGTTCATTATTTAACAGGAACTGACGAGCATGGACAGAAGATCCAAAAGAAAGCAGAAGAACTAAATGTTACACCACAAGCATATGTGGACAACATTGTATCAGGGATTAAAGAACTTTGGGAGAAGATGGATATCTCTTATGACGATTTTATTCGTACAACTGAAGATCGTCATAAAGATGTCGTTGAGAAAATCTTCAAGCAGCTAGTAGATCAAGGTGATATTTATCTTGATGAATATGAAGGTTGGTATTCTGTACAAGATGAAACATTCTATACAGCGCATCAATTAGTAGATCCAATTATGGAAGGCGACAAAGTAGTTGGTGGAAAAAGCCCAGATAGTGGCCATGATGTAGAGCTTGTTCGCGAAGAGTCTTATTTCTTTAGAATGGGTAAATATGTAGACCGACTATTAAAGTTCTATGAAGAGAACCCTCATTTCATTCAACCAGAGTCTCGTAAAAATGAAATGATTAATAATTTTATTAAGCCAGGATTAGAAGATTTAGCTGTTTCTCGTACTTCATTTGACTGGGGAGTTCGTGTTCCAGGGAACCCAAAACACGTTATTTATGTATGGGTAGATGCTTTGTCTAATTACATTACTGCATTAGGATATGGAACAGAAAATGAAGAGAAATATAAAAAATTCTGGCCAGCAGATGTTCATTTAGTTGGAAAAGAAATCGTTCGTTTCCATACAATTTATTGGCCAATTATTTTAATGGCGTTAGATTTACCACTTCCGAAGAAAGTCTTTGCTCATGGCTGGATTTTAATGAAGGATGGAAAAATGAGTAAGTCAAAAGGAAACGTAGTAGATCCAGTTACACTAATTGATCGTTACGGATTAGATGCATTACGTTACTACTTACTTCGCGAAGTTCCATTTGGATCCGATGGCGTATTCACACCAGAGGGATTTGTTGAACGAATTAACTTTGATTTAGCGAATGACTTAGGAAACTTATTAAATCGTACAGTAGCTATGATTGATAAATACTTTAACGGGGAAATCCCTGCATTTAAAGCGAATGTGACTGAGTTCGATGAAACGCTAGTTACATTTGCGAAGGATACATTGAAAAAAGTAGAAGAGGCAATGGAGAATATGGAGTTCTCTGTAGCACTAAGTTCTATTTGGCAGTTAGTTAGCCGTACGAATAAATATATTGATGAAACACAGCCGTGGGTATTAGCGAAGGATGAGAATGATCGTGAAAAACTTGCGTCTGTAATGGCGCACTTAGCAGAGATACTTCGTCAAACAGGTATTATGCTTATGCCATTCCTAACAGTAGCACCAAGTAAGATGTTTGCTCAACTTGGACTTACTGAAGAGGCACATAAATCTTGGGAAAGCCTATCTACAATTGGTTGTATTCCAGCTGGAACAAAAGTAGAAAAAGGAAACCCAATTTTCCCTCGTTTGGAAATGGAAGTAGAAGTAGAGTATATTAAAGAAAAAATGCAAGCCTCTGCTCCTAAAGTAGAAGAGAAAAAAGAAGAAGAACCGAAGGCAGAAGAAATTACAATTGATGATTTCTTTAAAGTAGAATTACGAGTAGCTGAAGTAATATCGGCTGAACCTGTGAAAAAGGCAGATAAGTTGTTAAAAATTCAGCTTGATTTAGGAACAGAAAAGCGTCAAGTTGTTTCGGGAATTGCAAAATTCTACTCACCAGAAGATCTAAAAGGCAAAAAGGTAATTTGTGTAACAAACTTAAAACCTGTAAAATTACGTGGTGAATTATCACAAGGTATGATTTTAGCAGGTGAAGAAAATGGCGTATTGTCATTAGCAACAATCGACCAAAATTTACCGAATGGTACAAAAATCAAGTAATTGAGACAAGAAAAGAGATGTTTCACGTGTAACATGTGTGAAGCATCTTTTTTCTTTTTAAATTCCCTTTTTTTGCATTAAAATTGTAGTATTGTTATCGTTAAGTTAGAAAAGGCTTAATTTTTTTCTAGGATAGAATTGATTTCAATATAAAAGGAGTTATGTATTATGTTGTTTGATACACATTCACATTTAAATGCAGAGCAGTTTGAAGAAGATTTACAAGAAGTTATTGCAAGGATGAAAGAAGCGGGAGTTACATATACAGTTGTTGTTGGATTCGATGAAGTAACAATAAAAAAAGCGATTGAACTAGCTGAAGCCTATGATTTTATTTACGCTGCGGTTGGATGGCATCCCGTTGATGCAATCGACATGACAGAAGAACATTTAGCTTGGTTAGAAGAACTTGCTTCTCATCCTAAAGTAGTTGCACTTGGAGAAATGGGCCTAGATTATCACTGGGATAAGTCTCCAAAAGAAATACAGAAGGAAGTATTCCGTAAACAAATTGCATTAGCCAAAAAGGTGAATTTGCCGATTATTATACATAACCGCGATGCAACGCAAGATATTGTTGATATTCTAGAGGAAGAGAATGCAGCTGAAGTGGGAGGCATTATGCATTGTTTTAGCGGTAGTGTAGAAGTAGCACAGCGATGTGTCGATATGAACTTTTTAATTTCATTAGGTGGGCCTGTTACATTTAAAAATGCGAAGAAACCGAAAGAAGTTGCTATGGAGATTCCATTAGAAAAATTATTGATAGAGACAGATTGTCCATATTTAACACCACATCCATTTCGAGGGAAACGAAATGAACCTAGTTATGTAAAACTAGTAGCAGAAGAAATTGCGAATTTAAAAGGAATTTCTTATGACGAGGTAGCACAAATAACAACAAAGAATGCAAAAGCTTTATTTGGTGTCGAATAAAAAGAGTGGGGGAGTCCCATTCTTTTTTTATTTTTTAGAAGAGAGACAGTAGAAATGCTAAGAGTCCATTATTTACTTATAACATAAGTGTAGAAATATTGCGGATAAATTAGGATGGAGATAGAAGTGTTACAATAAGAATAGTGAACAAAGATTTTTCTCTTCTACTTTTTAAAATGTACGATTAGGAAAATAATAATGGAAAAGTCGTCATTTTTTTGTTTTACTAAGTAGAGACGAAACGAGTGTGGAGGCAAGCATGAAAATTAAAGAGATTATCGTTGTAGAAGGTAAAGATGATACAGTTGCGATTAAACGTGCTGTTGATGCGGATACAATCGAAACGAACGGTTCAGCAATCGGTGATCATGTTATTGAGCAAGTTAAATTAGCGCTGCAAAAACGAGGCGTTATTATTTTCACAGATCCGGATTATCCTGGAGAGCGTATTCGAAAAATTATTTCTGATAAGGTTCCTGGATGTAAACATGCTTTTTTACCGAAGGAAGAAGCACTTGCTAAAAGGAAAAAAGGTGTCGGAATTGAGCATGCTTCTAATGAGTCAATTCGCCGTGCTTTAGAGAATATACATGAAGAAATGGAAGCTTATACAAGTGAAATTAGTTGGAGCGATCTAGTCGATGCAGGCTTAGTGGGCGGAGAAATGGCAAAGAGTCGCAGAGAAAGAATGGGTAAGCTATTAAAGATTGGTTATACAAACGCAAAACAGTTACATAAACGTTTACAAATGTTTCAAGTTTCAAAAGAATCGTTTGCAGAAGCTTATAAACAAGTCATACAGGAGGAAAGAAAATGAAGGATATCGCAACGCCAAATCGTACAAAAGACATTGTTGAAAAGTATGGATTTTCATTCAAAAAAAGCTTAGGACAAAATTTTTTAATTGATACGAATGTATTAAATCGTATCGTTGATCACGCGGAAATTGGTTCGGAAAGTGGTGCAATTGAAATTGGACCAGGTATCGGTGCGTTAACAGAACAATTAGCGAAGCGTGCTAAAAAAGTAGTGGCTTTTGAAATTGATCAGAGATTATTACCGATTTTAGATGAGACGTTAGCTCCATATAGCAACGTTACAGTTATAAATAAAGATGTACTAAAAGCAGATGTACATGAAGTGTTTAGTGAGCAATTCGAAGAAGGACAAGATGTAATGGTAGTAGCTAACTTACCATACTATATTACAACGCCAATTTTATTTAAATTGCTTGAAGAGAAATTACCGGTTCGTGGGTTTGTTGTTATGATGCAAAAAGAAGTTGGAGATCGTTTAGCTGCTAAACCTGGAACGAAAGAGTATGGTTCTTTATCAATTGCCATTCAGTATTATACAGAGGTAGAAACAGTTATGACTGTACCGCGTACAGTGTTTGTACCACAACCAAATGTTGATTCTGCGATTATCCGTCTTCTAAAGCGTCCTAAACCAGTTGTAGAAGTGAAAGATGAAACATTCTTCTTTGAAGTAGTACGAGCGAGTTTCGCACAGCGTCGTAAAACGTTAATGAATAATTTATCAAATAATTTAAATGGCTTCCCGAAAGATAAAGAGTTGTTAGACCGAATTTTAACAGAAGTAGGAATTGATCCGAAGCGAAGAGGCGAAACGCTATCTATCGAAGAATTTGCAACATTAAGTAATGCATTAGTTCTTCATAAATTATCATAAGAATATGAAAGGGACAGTTCAATTTGAGCTGTCCCTTTTGTCACCTTTCCTTTCCTAAATTCATACTTTAAAAGCAGGTAAGATGGCCTAACGAGTTTGGAGGTAGGAGAATGGCTTTACATGTTGGAGAATTAGTGGAACGATATTCTCATAATAGGGATATTCTTTTTCGTATTATAGAAATAAAAGGTGAGATCGCGATATTGTTTGGGGAAGAAATTAGACTTGTGGCGGATGCGCCGCTTGCAGATTTAATTAGTATAGATCAACGAGAACATAAAAAAAGAGTGAAGCGTGAAAAAGAAACAATGGAGCGTACGTACCGTTTATTTCAACAAGATTATGTATTAATGAAACAAAGACATGAACACACTTCAACAGGTGGATATACAAGTGAAGTGAATTATTTTCAAATGCCAGGGCGTGTATTGCATATAGATGGAGATCCTTTGTATTTGCGCAAGTGTTTAGATTTATATAATAAAATAGGCGTTCCTGTACAAGGCATTCATTGTAAGGAAACGGAGATGCATGAAAAGGTAGTAGACCTAATCGATCATTTTCGTCCAGATATTCTAGTTATTACAGGACATGATGCATATACAAAGTCAAAAGGAGTCATGGGAGATTTAGCAGCATATAGACATTCTAGACATTTTGTACAGGCTGTTCGAGAAGTGCGAAAAAAATATCCATCATTAGATCAACTCGTTATTTTTGCTGGAGCTTGTCAATCACACTTTGAGGCGCTGATTCGAGCAGGTGCTAATTTTGCTAGTTCGCCATCTAGAATTAATATTCATGCTCTAGATCCTGTATATGTAGTTGGCAAAGTTAGTTTCACTTCATTTATGGAAAGAGTCAATGTATGGGATGTTGTGCGTAATACAATTACTGGTGAAAAAGGACTAGGAGGAATTGAAACGAGAGGGATTTTACGAACTGGATTACCCTTTCAACATTATGATGAATGAGCAAGGTACATACGTATCTTGCTTTTTTATGTGGAAATGATGTAAATGAGTTTGGATAAAAAGTTTCAAGAACGTGCAGACTATACAATGATACTTGTACAATATAGTATTTCTTCTATCTATTCAAACGCATGATGTTTTTATAATGATATTGTCTGTAAATTGCGGTTAATAATTGGGATAGATATGTCGTGTTTTAAGTGTTCAATCTAAATTACAGCGAGGTGTAGCAAGGGATATGTCAAAACGTTTAGATGATATTAAAAACGAATTAGATCACCATCTTGGACAGCGACTTATGTTAAAGGCGAATAGTGGAAGAAGAAAAACTGTAGAGCAATCGGGTGTGCTTGCAGAAACATATCGTTCTGTGTTTGTTGTACAGTTAGACCAACAAGAAGATGCATTGCAACGTGTATCTTATAGTTATGCAGATGTTTTAACAGAGACAGTAGAGTTAACATTTTACGATGAACCTCATAATGAAGCATTTTATAATTAACATGTTAGTTGTTACATATATTCCCACAAATGAAAATCTATATTATTTTGCATACTAATTATACCGTAGCAAAATAAGGAGGGACTCTGCATTGAGTAGACGAAGAGGAGTCATGTCAAATCAATTTAAAGAAGAGCTTGCAAAAGAGCTTGGCTTTTATGATGTTGTTCAGAAAGAAGGATGGGGCGGAATTCGTGCGAAAGATGCTGGTAATATGGTGAAACGTGCTATAGAAATTGCGGAACAGCAATTAATGAAACGAAACCAGTAGTTGTAAGATACTTTCTATGCTACGGTAGCCGAGGAGAGATTCCTCGGCTTTTTGCACGCTAAAAGGTGCCATCATTTGATATAAGTAGTTTCATTCTGAATGCTTTTCGTTATAATTAGGGAAGTGTCATCGTCTTACTATAAATTTATGGTAAAATAAACGATAAAAGATTGAGTACATAGAGTGGGTGAATAGATTGAAGCTACTAGTGAAAGCGCCAGCAAAGATTAATCTGTCGTTAGATGTACTGGGAAAAAGACAAGACGGATATCATGAAGTGAAAATGATTATGACAACAATTGATTTAGCAGATCGTTTAGAGCTAACGGAATTAGCAGAAGACCGTATTGAAATTTTGTCCCATAATCGGTATGTCCCAGACGACCAACGCAACTTAGCTTATCAAGCAGCGAAATTATTAAAAGAGAAGTTTAATGTAAAAAAAGGTGTATCTATTACTATTGAAAAAACGATTCCAGTAGCCGCTGGATTAGCAGGTGGAAGTAGTGATGCAGCAGCGACATTACGTGGCCTTAATAAGTTATGGAATTTAGGAATTACAATCGATGAGTTAGCAGAGCTTGGCGCAGAAATTGGGTCAGATGTGTCGTTTTGTGTATACGGCGGAACTGCGATCGCCACTGGAAGAGGAGAAAAAATTGAACACATAAAGACTCCACCTTCTTGTTGGGTTATTTTAGCAAAGCCTCACATTGGTGTATCGACTGCTGACGTATATGGAAATTTAAAATTGAATTGTGTTACACATCCAAATGTAGATAAAATGGTTGAAGTCATTAATGGCGGGGACTATAAAGGAATTTGTGATACTGTTGGTAACGTTTTAGAAGATGTGACATTTGCGATGCATCCTGAAGTTGCGCGTATTAAGGCACAGATGAAACGATTCGGTGCGGATGCTGTATTAATGAGTGGAAGTGGCCCAACTGTATTTGGTCTTGTACACCATGATTCGCGAATGCATCGTATATATAACGGATTAAAGGGATTTTGCGAACAAGTATATGCAGTACGTTTATTAGGAGAGCGAGAAACGCTTGAATAAAGACGTATAATACGTTATGATTTGTTTAGAATATTCGTGATTTGAGGTGAGAGTATGAAAATTAGACGAAGTACAAGATTGGTCGATATGACTTATTACTTGCTACAAAATCCTCGTCAGCTAGTTTCTCTCACTTTTTTTGCTGAAAGGTATCAATCGGCTAAATCATCCATTAGTGAAGATTTAGTTATTATTAAGCAAACGTTTGAACAACAAGGGGTCGGCACATTGCAAACGATACCAGGAGCAGCAGGAGGAGTGAAATATATTCCCTATATAAGTGAAGAAGAGGCAAATCTGATTATTAATGAGCTTTGTAGCTTATTTGAAAATCCAGATCGTATTTTGCCTGGCGGTTACTTATATATGACGGATCTTTTAAGTAATCCTCGCCAGATTAATGGTGCGGGTCGTTTATTTGCTTCCGTTTTTGCTAGACAACCAATTGATGCGGTTATGACCGTAGCGACAAAAGGAATTCCACTTGCTTATGCAGTGGCGAATTACTTAGATGTACCGGTGGTAATTGCGAGAAAAGATAATAAGGTAACAGAAGGACCCACTGTTAGTATTAACTATGTATCAGGTTCCTCTAAGCGAATCCAAACGATGACTTTAGCAAAGCGTAGCCTTCCAGAAGGATCTAATGTTCTAATTATTGATGATTTCATGAAAGCTGGCGGAACCATTCAAGGTATGATGAGCATGCTAGAAGAGTTTAAAGCTAACGTTGTTGGAATTGGTGTATTAGTAGAATCTACGGATATCGAAGAAAGACTTATTAATAACTTTGTATCATTAATTCGTCTGTCAGAAGTTGATGTGAAAGAAAAAGCGATTCAAGTGGAGAAGGGGAATTATTCGCTTGCGCCATTTAAAGAAGGAATTGTAGAGGCTGAGTAAAAAGGGTAAAGCAGATAGCTTTATCTTTTTTTATTCTATTTATAAATTATAAAATAGGTGGACAAACTGCTTTTCGTGCACTATTTTTAAAGAGTAAAAATAAATAATAAAAGGGTGAAAAGTATGAAAGTTGTTCAAACAAGCAAAGCACCACAAGCAATCGGACCATATTCACAAGGGATTATTGTAAATAATATGTTCTATAGTTCGGGACAAATCCCGTTAACAGCAAGTGGAGAACTTGTAACGGGGGATGTAACAGTACAAACAGAGCAAGTATTTGAAAATTTACAAGCAGTATTAGCAGAAGCTGGTGCTGCATTTGATACAGTAGTAAAAACAACAGTATTCTTAAAGGATATGGATGATTTTAATGCGGTTAATGAAGTATATGGTTCTTATTTCTCTACTCATAAACCAGCGCGTTCTTGTGTACAGGTAGCAAAATTACCGAAAGATGTTTCTGTTGAAATCGAAGTAATCGCCCTAGTTAAGTAACACTTTGTAAGCGATAACCTCTACTAATCTCTATATTCAACTACAATAAAAATTTTTATCTTAAAAATTTTTAAAAAATTAAAGGGAAAATAGAAATTTTGTGGAATTTATACAAATATATCGCTTATTTAGAAAAGGGTGGTGAACACAAGATGGAAGTGACTGACGTAAGATTACGCCGCGTAAACACAGAAGGCCGCATGAGAGCAATTGCCTCTATTACTCTAGACCATGAATTTGTTGTTCATGATATTCGTGTAATTGATGGTAATAATGGATTATTTGTAGCAATGCCAAGTAAACGTACTCCAGATGGAGAATTCCGTGACATTGCACATCCAATTAATTCTGGTACACGCTCTAAAATTCAAGATGCGGTTTTAACAGAGTATCATCGTTTAGGCGAGTTAGAAGAGGTTGAGTTTGAAGAAGCAGGCGCTTCGTAAAATTCGAATGAAAAGGGCTTTTGAAAGAAAGTCTTATAATTTTGTAGCAAACTCCTGTAAGCATTTACAGGAGTTTGTTTTTTTGTGTTTATATATATTTCCCGTTTGGAAAATTCGAAATTTATTAAAATGAAGAGAAAAACTTCTAATTTTTTCAAAATCATTTTAAATAGTATAGCTTATTTCTTAAAAAAGATACTAAAGAGTAAAACATCGTATAAGAATTATGGTAAAATTTAATAGTTATAATGTGTTTCTTGAAATATATGATGATTTAGGATAATATCGTTAATGGATAAATAGGTTGCGATGGAGGGTCTATATGTCAAACAGATTTGCAGTGATTCTAGCTGCGGGTAAAGGCACACGTATGAAGTCCAAGCTATACAAAGTGCTACATCCTGTATGTGGAAAACCAATGGTACAACATGTAGTCGATCAAGTATCCCAATTAGGGATGCAGAAACTTGTAACAGTCGTTGGACATGGTGCTGAAATGGTACAAGAACAGCTAGGAAACGTAAGTGAGTTTGCATTACAAGCAGAACAACTTGGTACAGCACATGCTGTCGATCAAGCTGCAAATGTACTTGCAAATGAAGAAGGAACAACTTTAGTTATTTGTGGTGATACACCTCTAATAACTGCTGAAACGATGGAAGCATTGCTTCAGCAACACGAGGAAGCGGGAGCAATGGCAACGGTACTAACAGCGTACATAGAAGAGCCTGCTGGATATGGCCGTATCGTTCGTAATGAGAATGGTCATGTTGAAAAGATTGTTGAGCATAAGGATGCAAATGAAAAAGAATTAGCTATTAAAGAAATCAATACGGGTACGTATTGTTTTGATAATAAAGCTCTATTTGCTTCACTTTCTAAAGTTTCAAATGATAATGTACAGGGCGAATATTACCTTCCGGACGTTATTGAAATTTTAAAAAATGAAGGTCATATTGTATCAGCTTATCAAACAGAGCACTTCGATGAAACGTTAGGTGTTAACGACAGAGTCGCTCTATCGCAAGCGGAAATTATTATGAAAAACCGTATTAACCGAAAGAACATGGTAAATGGTGTTACAATTATTGATCCAAGTAACACATACATTTCTGCTGATGCGATTATTGGCAGTGATACAGTTCTTCACCCAGGAACAATTATTGAGGGTAACACTGTAATTGGTTCTGATTGTGAAATTGGACCACATACAGTAATTCGCGACAGTGAAATTGGAGAGCGTACGGTAATTCGTCAATCTACTGTACATGACAGCAAACTTGGTACAGAAGTATCAGTTGGCCCATTTGCACATATTCGCCCAGATTCAGTTATTGGAGATGAAGTGCGCGTTGGAAACTTCGTAGAAATCAAAAAAACTGTTTTTGGTAATAGAAGTAAAGCTTCACACTTAAGTTATATCGGGGATGCACAAATTGGAGAAGACGTGAATCTTGGTTGTGGTTCAATTACGGTGAACTACGACGGAAAGAATAAATTTAAAACTGTGATTGGTAACGGGGTATTTATTGGATGTAATTCAAATCTTGTTGCTCCTGTAACAGTTGAAGATGGTGCTTATGTGGCAGCAGGCTCTACAATTACAGAGAATGTTCCATCAAAAGCATTATCGGTAGCACGTGCACGTCAAGTTAACAAAGAAGACTATGTTGATCAATTGCTGAATAAGAAAAAATCATAATGTGGAGGGTTAATCTAGATGTCGACTCAATATCTAAATTCTAATTTGAAAGTATTCTCTTTAAACTCTAATAAGGAACTTGCTGAGCAAATCGCAAAGCATATTGGAGTAGGACTAGGAAAATGTTCTGTTGATCGTTTTAGTGATGGAGAAGTTCAAATTAACATTGAAGAAAGTATTCGTGGTTGCGATGTATTCATTATTCAATCTACAAGCTTCCCAGTAAACGAACATATCATGGAATTACTTATTATGATTGATGCATTAAAACGTGCATCTGCAAAAACAATTAATATTGTTATTCCTTACTATGGTTATGCGCGTCAAGACCGTAAAGCGCGTTCTCGTGAACCAATTACATCGAAACTTGTAGCAAACTTGCTTGAAACAGCAGGTGCAACTCGTGTAATCACTCTAGATTTACATGCTCCACAAATTCAAGGATTCTTTGATATCCCAATCGACCACTTAATGGGTGTACCGATTCTTTCAGATTACTTTGAAACAAAAG
This sequence comes from Bacillus nitratireducens, assembly GCF_036320425.1. Taxonomy (NCBI): domain Bacteria; kingdom Bacillati; phylum Bacillota; class Bacilli; order Caryophanales; family Bacillaceae; genus Bacillus; species Bacillus nitratireducens. Next base: position 29,447 of record NZ_JAUMJO010000015.1, on the reverse strand, counting down.
GTCTTAAAGATATCGTAATCGTATCTCCTGATCACGGTGGCGTAACTCGTGCTAGAAAAATGGCAGATCGCCTAAAAGCGCCAATCGCTATTATTGATAAGCGTCGTCCTCGTCCGAATGTATCGGAAGTAATGAACATTATCGGTAACATCGAAGGCAAAACAGCAATTTTAATTGATGACATCATTGATACAGCTGGTACAATTACATTAGCGGCAAACGCTCTTGTTGAGAACGGTGCTTCTGAAGTATATGCTTGCTGTACACACCCAGTATTATCTGGCCCGGCAATTGAGCGTATTCAAAATTCGAATATTAAAGAGTTAGTTGTAACGAACTCTATCGTATTACCAGAAGAAAAGAAAATTGATAAAGTACATGAACTTTCAGTTGCTCCATTAATCGGAGAAGCAATCATTCGTGTATACGAAGAAGAATCAGTAAGTGTATTATTCAATTAATTGGATAGAATGAGACGTAACCAAGATTGGTTACGTCTTTTCGTATCGAAAAAAGAAAGTAGTGGTACAAAGAATGAAATTAATAGTAGGACTTGGGAACCCAGGTAGAGAATATGAATTAACAAGGCATAATATTGGGTTTATGGCGATTGATGAACTTGCCAAGCGTTGGAATATTTCTTTGAATGAACAAAAATTCAAAGGGCTATTTGGTGCAGGCTTTGTTAATGGGGAAAAGGTAATCTTATTAAAGCCACTTACATATATGAATTTATCTGGGGAAAGTATCCGTCCACTCATGGATTATTATAAAATTGATGTCGAGGACTTCATCGTCATGTACGATGATTTAGATATTCCTGTAGGTAAATTACGCCTTCGCATGAAAGGAAGTGCAGGTGGACATAATGGTGTGAAATCAACAATTTCACATTTAGGAACACAAGAATTTCAACGCATCCGCATGGGAATTGATCGCCCGAAAAATGGGATGAAAGTAGTGGATTATGTATTAGGACGTTTTACGTCTGAAGAACTTCCTGGTGTCAATCAATCCATTGAAAAGACAGCAGATGCATGTGAAGAGTGGTTAAATAAACCATTTCTCCAAATCATGAATACTTTTAATAGTTAAGCGTATAATCTGGAATATTTTATTTTGCTTTAACCCATACTAGTAGTAATTGGATATTTAGGAGGCTAGTATGGAAGGGTATTATTACTGCAGACATTGCGAGAGTAATGTAGGCTCCGTTACCGTAGAAAAAGTATATAGCGACGTTTTGCTTCAACTAACAGAGCAAGAAGTAGTGGATATGATTCATTTTCATGAGAATGGAAATATATATATAAAAACAATTTGTGAATCGTGTCAAGAAACGCTCGCATCTTATCCTGAGTATTATGAATATGAAAAATTTCTGCAATAAAATGTTGTCGCTTTGGCATGTCCAAAGCATTTTTCTGTTTTCTTTTTCCAAAATATTTGCATAAAATATAGTAACTTGCTCTTTATGTTGAGAGGAGTTTTGATAATGATAGGTTTATTAGAGCAGTTTTATAAAAATGAAGAGATACAATCGGTTATTAATGGGCTAGAAGATGGGTTGAAAGAGCAACTTATATCGGGTATGGCAACATCTTCTCGTTCATTATTAATGGCAGCTTTATATAAAAAAACAAAAAAATCGCAACTAATTGTGACGCACAATTTATACCAAGCACAAAAAGTACATGAAGATTTAGTGGCTTTACTTGGTGAAAAAGATGTGTGGTTATATCCCGTAAATGAATTGATAGCATCGGAAATCGGTGTTGCAAGTCCAGAATTGAAGGCGCAGCGTATTGAAGTGTTAAATCGCTTGGTGGCGGGAGAGAATGGGATTATTGTAGCGCCAGTTGCAGGACTACGTAGATTTTTACCAATAAAAGAATTATGGAAGCAAAGGCAAATTGAAATCAATCTAGGGCAAGAGATTGATTTAGATGCACTTTTGCATACTTTACATCATATTGGCTACGAGCGTAAGTCAATGGTAGAAGCTCCAGGAGAGTTCAGTTTACGCGGGGGAATATTAGATATTTACCCATTAACGGAAGAATTACCATTTCGTATTGAATTCTTCGATACAGAAGTCGATTCTATTCGATTGTTTGATGTGGATGAACAGCGCTCTCAAGATAAAAAGGAAAGTGTTAAGTTCGGTCCAGCAACAGAGTTTTTATTTTCACAGGAAGAATTAAAATCGGGAATTAAGCATCTTGAAGAAGGCTTGACTAAGACGATGCAAAAGCTTTCCGATGATAAATTAAAGACTACAGTACTTGAGACGGTAAGTCATGAAATTGAGATGTTGAAAAACGGGCAAAGTATAGAACAAATGTTTAAATATTTATCTATTTTCTATAAAGAACCTGCTAGTCTGATAGATTATTTACCAGAAGATGGTGTTGTGATTTTAGATGAAATTTCCCGTATTCAAGAAACGGCATCACATCTCGAAACAGAAGAAGCGGAATGGTATATATCACTTCTTGGTGAAGGAACAATTATTCAGGACTTATCTTTCTCCCACTCATTTGAGGAGTTTCTTCATCATAAAAAAAGAAGTTTTGTATATTTAACGTTATTCTTGCGCCATATAGCACATACACATCCACAAAATATTGTGAATGTGACATGTAAAACAATGCAAGATTTCCACGGACAGATGCAGTTGTTAAAAACTGAAATTGATAGATGGAATGAAGGGCACTTTACGACCGTTGTGCTCGGAACAGATGATGAACGTGTAAAAAAACTACAACATATTTTAAGTGATTATGATATTGAGGCAGACATTGTAGAGGCGACAGATATTTTATTGCCTGGAAGGTTACAAATTGCTGTGGGTGATTTACATGCAGGGTTTGAAATGCCGATGCAAAAGCTTGTTGTTATTACTGAAAAGGAGCTTTTTCATAAGAAGGTTAAAAAATCACAACGTAAGCAAAAGTTATCTAACGCTGAACGTATTAAAAGTTATTCGGAATTAAAAGTTGGAGACTATGTAGTTCATGTAAATCATGGTATAGGTAAATTTTTAGGTATTGAGACATTAGAGATTAATGGTGTTCATAAAGATTATTTAAATATTAAATATCAAGGTAATGATAAGTTATATGTTCCGATTGAACAAATTGATCAAGTGCAAAAATATGTAGGATCTGAAGGTAAGGATCCGAAAGTTTATAAATTAGGCGGGAATGATTGGAAGAAGGTTAAAACGAAAGTTGAAAAATCTGTACAAGACATTGCAGATGACCTAATTAAATTGTATGCTGAGCGCGAAGCTTCAAAAGGTTATGCATATACACCAGATACGGCAGAACAACAAGAATTTGAATCTTCTTTCCCATATCAAGAGACAGAGGATCAATTACGTTCTATTGACGAAATTAAGAAAGATATGGAACGTGGACGTCCGATGGATAGGCTTCTTTGTGGTGACGTAGGGTATGGAAAGACTGAAGTAGCCATTCGTGCGGCATTTAAAGCAATTATGGATGAAAAACAAGTTGCGATTTTAGTACCGACAACCATTCTTGCACAACAACACTATGAAACAATTCGAGAGCGTTTTCAAGATTACCCGATTAATATAGGGTTGCTAAGTAGATTCCGTACGCGGAAACAACAAAATGAAACGATTAAGGGTTTAAAAGATGGAACGGTAGATATTGTAATCGGAACACATCGTATTTTATCCAAAGATGTTACTTATAAAGATTTAGGACTTCTTATTATTGATGAGGAACAAAGATTCGGTGTTACGCATAAAGAAAAAATTAAACAATTGAAAGCAAATGTTGACGTTTTAACGTTAACGGCAACTCCGATTCCACGTACACTTCATATGTCTATGCTTGGTGTGCGTGATTTATCTGTAATTGAGACACCGCCAGAGAATAGGTTCCCAGTACAAACATATGTAGTGGAGTATAATCCAGCATTAATGCGAGAAGCGATAGAGCGAGAGCTTGCAAGAGGAGGTCAAATTTACTTCTTATATAACCGTGTGGAGGATATTGAAAGAAAAGCAGATGAAATTTCGATGTTAGTTCCAGACGCTCGTGTAACATACGCACACGGGAAAATGAATGAAGGTGAATTAGAGTCTGTTATGCTATCGTTTTTAGAGGGGCAGCATGATGTTCTTGTAAGTACAACAATTATTGAGACGGGTGTAGATATTCCGAATGTAAATACATTAATTGTATTTGATGCAGATCGTATGGGATTATCACAGTTGTATCAGCTTCGTGGTCGTGTTGGACGTTCTAATCGCGTCGCGTATGCATACTTTGCATACAAACGCGATAAAGTGTTATCGGAAGTTGCAGAGAGGCGTCTGCAGGCAATTAAAGAGTTTACAGAGCTTGGATCTGGTTTCAAAATTGCGATGAGAGATTTATCAATTCGTGGTGCAGGTAACTTGTTAGGAGCAGAACAACATGGATTTATTGATTCTGTCGGATTTGATCTATATTCTCAAATGCTAAAAGATGCAATTGAACAGCGCAGGGGAACAGACGGAGTTGAAAATATAGTTAATGTTGAAATTGATTTAGAAGTAGATGCATATTTACCGGATGCTTATATTTCAGATAGTAAACAAAAAATTATGATGTATAAACAATTTAGAGGTGTTTCTGCAATTGAGGATATTGAAGAGCTGCAGGAAGAGATGATAGATAGATTTGGTGATTATCCACAAGAAGTTGGTTATTTATTACAAATCGCAAATATTAAAGTGTTAGCAATGAAAGAACAAATTGAGTTAATTAAGCAAAATAAATTTGAAGTAACGTTCCTGTTTTCTGAACAAGCAAGCCAAAATATCGATGGTGGGAAATTATTTATGCTAGGGAATAGTTTTGGTCGTATGATTGGTCTTGGTATGGAAGGGTCACAATTGAAAATTGTTATGAAAACGAATGGATTAGAGACATCGAAATGGTTAACAATTGCTGAAAATTTATTAAAAGGCTTACCAGATGTAAAAAAAGAAGTAATAAATGCCTAATTTAAGATAAAAAATACAATTCGACGTGCATAGAAGAACTAATGTGTAAAATACTATGTTTAACAGTTGGTGATTTTTACATGAACAGGTAAATTCACCACTTTTGATCATCAGTAGAAAGTGAGGCAGCATTAGAATGAAAGCAACTGGAATCGTACGTCGAATTGATGATTTAGGCAGGGTAGTAATCCCGAAGGAAATTCGTAGAACTTTACGTATTCGAGAAGGAGACCCACTAGAAATATTTGTTGATCGCGATGGAGAAGTGATTTTGAAAAAATATTCTCCAATTAGTGAGCTGGGTAATTTTGCAAAAGAATATACGGAAGCTTTATACGATAGCTTAGGACATAATGTGCTTGTATGTGATCGTGATTCTATTATCGCAGTAGCAGGCATATCTAAAAAAGAATACTTAAATAAAAGTGTTGGCGATTTAATCGAGAAGACAATGGAAGAGCGTAAGTCTGTAATTATGACAGATGAAAGCGAAATTTCAATTATTGATGGAGTAACAGAAAAAGTGAGCTCCTATACAATTGGCCCGATTGTTGCGAATGGGGATCCAATTGGAGCTGTTGTTATCTTCTCTAAAGAGGCCATTATAAGTGAAGTAGAGCATAAGTCAGTAAATACAGCTGCAAGCTTTTTAGCGAAACAAATGGAGCAGTAGTGAAGTGTAATTTCTATAAGTAGCAATCTTTCCTAATTATGATATTTCTATTTGAGAAATTAACTATTTGGAGATATAAGTATATTGAACGAAGGTAGCGCTTTGCTACCTTTTTTCGTTGAACATTTTCAATGTTGCACGAACGTATTATTACTCGTGGAGGCAGGGAGCCTGTTCTTTTCTTTATGATATAATACGAGGGGTGAGAATAGAAAAAGGAGTTTTCTTGTATGGAAGCGAAGAAGTATCAAGCCTTTTGGCGTGGGGCTATTATATTAACAATCGCAAGTTTTGTTACGAAAGTATTAAGCGCTTTTTACCGTATTCCATATCAAAATATAGCGGGTGATATTGGTTTTTATATTTACCAACAAATTTATCCGTTTTATGGATTTTGTTTAATTTTAGCTACTTATGGGTTTCCCATTATTATTTCAAAAATGGTCGCAGAAAGATTAGAACAAGGAAAACAAAAAGAAGCAGAAGAAATTATTTGTGTATCTTTTTGGTTTTTATTAGGAATTGGATTTGTGGGGTTTTTCACATTGTTCTTCGGTGCCGAAACAATTGCATCGGCTATGGGCGATATACATTTGGATAAATTATTACGTGTTATTTCGTTTTCATTCCTACTAATGCCATTTTTATCTGTAGCGAGAGGATATTTTCAAGGATTCAATAATATGATGCCGACGGCTGTTTCGCAAGTAATTGAACAAACGATTCGTGTTTCTATTATTGTGTTTTTATCACTATTCCTTATTGCTCATGGATTTGATTTATATACAGTTGGTGCGGGTGCTATGTTAGGTTCAATTGCAGGTGGGCTTATTGGGATTATCGTACTTTTACTTTATATGCGTCATGATTTCCGGTCTATTTTCTTTAAAAGTTGGAAGAGAGTTGGAGATAAAAAAAGGATTATTAGAATCCTTTTTTGGCAGGGATTGGCGATTTGTGTTAGTAATTTAGTCCTTATTTTTATACAAATGGCGGATTCTATTTCCTTTTATACCTTGCTTATTCGCGCGGGGGAGCAAGTTGAAAATGCAAAGGTACTAAAAGGCGTTTATGATAGAAGTATCCCGCTTATGCAATTGGGTACTGTTGTGACAACTTCTTTCTCATTGTCACTTATACCTATTATTACAGCGGCGAAAGAAAGAGGAGATTTTTCCTTTATTCAAGAAAAGGTAAAGTTAGCAATGAAAATAACATTCGTTATTGGATTTGCAGCTGCTATTGGATTAACTTGTATTATTCAACCTACAAATATTATGTTGTTTGAAAATAGTGATGGATCAGATGTGTTATCGATTTTATCTTTATCTATTTTATTTAGTTCATTGTCAATTACAACTGCTTCTATTTTGCAAGGGTTGGGACAAACATTAAAACCAGCAATATTCGTTGTATTTGGAGGTTGTTTGAAGCTAGCTTTAAACTATATATTAATGCCGTATTTTGGTGTAAAGGGAGCTGCAATTGCAACTTTAGTTGCGCTTATTGTAATTGCCTTGCTAAATAGTGTGTTACTTATGCGAGCTGTATCAGATCCGCTTATTGATAAGCGGAATATGTTAGGTGTAGTTATTAGTGGCATTGGTATGGGGTTTGTATTAATAATCTTTATGCGTGTGTTGCGAATGTCTGGATTAGTAATTGATACAGGACATAGAGGAATTGCGACGCTTGAAGCGCTGTTAGGTGTAGCTATCGGCGGATTAGCATATATGTTTTTAATTTTAAAATTACGTGTATTTACAAAAGAAGAATTAGGAACCGTTATGAAACAAGAGAAAAAAGAAGGTTCATTGAAGAAGAGTGGATAGAGGTGACTGGTTGTGAGTGGAATTATTACTATTTTAGGATTAGGTGCTGGTGAGTTAGATCAGTTAACGATGGGTGTATATCGAAAGATAAAAGAAGCGGACCATATGTTTGTTAGAACGAAGGAACACCCAGTTATAGAAGAATTGGAGAAAGAAGGCATAAAATATACAGCTTTTGACGATGTATACGAAGCGCATGATACATTTGAAATCGTATATGAAACAATCGCGAATACGTTGTTAGAACAAGCTAAAGGTACAGAAATTATTTATGCGGTTCCTGGTCATCCGCTTGTAGCAGAAAGAACAGTTCAGCTACTTTTGGAAAAAGGAGAGGTAGCAAATATTGAAGTGCGACTTGAAGGTGGACAAAGTTTCCTTGATCCGATGTTTGCGAGCCTAAAAATTGATCCGATTGAAGGATTTCAATTAATTGATGCTACATCATTTGAAAGAGGGCAATTAGAGTTACGTCAACATTTAATCTTTTGCCAAGTGTATGATGCGTTTGTTGCTTCAGATGTGAAACTACCGTTAATGGAGATGTTGCCAGATGATTACGAAGTGTATATCGTAACAGCTGCAGGAACTTCATTTGAGCAAGTAAAAAAAGTGCCATTATACATGTTAGATCATGAAACAGAATTAAATAATTTAACGAGTGTATATGTACCACCAGTTAAGGAACGTGCATCCTTGTATCAGCAGTTTGATGTGCTTAGAGCAATTATTGCTGATCTTCGTGGACCGAATGGTTGCCCGTGGGATAAAAAGCAAACTCATCAATCTTTAAAGAAATACTTAATTGAAGAAGCATATGAGGTGCTAGAAGCCATTGATGAAGAGGATGATGATCATTTAGTAGAAGAACTGGGTGATATATTATTACAAGTTATGCTTCATGCCCAAATTGGAGAGGATGAAGGTTGGTTCTCTATAGACGATATTATCCGAACTTTATCTGAGAAAATGGTTCGTCGTCACCCACATGTGTTTGGGAATACGGATGTAAATAATGCTGATGAAGTAATTGCGAATTGGGAAGAGATTAAAAAACAAGAAAAGGGATTCGTGAAAGAATCTGTTTTAACGGGTATTCCAAAAAGCTTACCGCAGCTAATGCGTGCTTATGAAATTCAGAAGAAAGCTGGAAAGGTTGGATTTGATTGGGTTGATGTGCAGCCGATGATAGAGAAAGCCTTAGAAGAATGGCAAGAATTCCAGCAAGAAGTTGTAAACATGGATGAGGAAAAGATGCTAGGTGAATTTGGTGATTTATTATTTGCATTTGTTAATATAGCTCGTCATTATAAAATAGATCCAGAAGAAGCGTTGCATTCAACTAATGAGAAATTTACCGGTCGTTTTTTATACATGGAAGCAAAAGTAGCAGAAATGAATAAAGAAATGCAAGATTTATCATTAGAACAGTTAGATGTTTTATGGGAAGAGGCCAAACAAACAGAGCGTTAATAGGGGGACTTGATATGCGTTTAGATAAGTTTTTGAAAGTGTCACGTTTAATTAAAAGAAGAACATTAGCAAAAGAAGTATCTGATCAAGGAAGAATATCCATTAATGGTCAAGTGGCAAAAGCGAGTTCAGATGTAAAGGTAGATGATGAATTAACAATTCGTTTTGGTCAAAAAATAGTAACTGTGAAAGTAAATGAATTGAAAGAAACGACTAAAAAAGAAGATGCAGCGAACATGTATAGTATAGTTCGCGAAGAAAAAGTAAAAGCGGAAGAAGGCTTGTTCTAAAATGGGTCACCCCTTCATACATTACTATTAGCTAGTATAAAGCTATGGGGGGATTTTCGTGAATAATGGTTACTCACCTATGTCTTCTAATCAACAAAATGTTTCTGTAGAGCATGATATTATCATGCGTGGCAGGCGTGTAATCGATATTACCGGTGTAAAGCAAGTGGAGAGTTTTGATAGCGAAGAGTTTTTACTGGAGACTGTAATGGGTTTTTTAACAATTCGTGGTCAAAATTTACAGATGAAGAATTTAGATGTAGAAAAGGGTGTTGTATCGATTAAAGGGAAAATTCATGAGATGCTGTATATTGATGAGAACCAAGGGGAGAAAACTAAAGGTTTCTTTAGTAAGTTGTTTAAATGAGCCTAACAATTCAGTTGTATACAATGCTTTCAATGATTGGAATGGGTGCTTGGATTGGTGCATCTTTAGATACGTATCAACGATTCTTAAAACGCCAAGAGCGTAAACGTTGGCTTGTATTTATACATGATATACTATTTTGGATTGTCCAAGCCTTATTCGTTTTTTATGTATTACTGCTCGTGAATGAAGCTGAATTACGTATATATGTATTTTTGGCATTATTATGCGGTTTTGCGGCATATCAAAGTTTATTGAAAGCATTATACATGAAGATGTTAAATTTTCTCATCCATATTTTTGTGCAAACAATACAATTTTTTGTTCGAATTATACAGCTACTCATGATAAAACCTGTTATTATTATAGCGCAGCTATTTATTGCATTTATATTATTCTTATTTCGTGTACTGCTTTCAATTGGACGTGTGTTATGGAAAATGGCGATTTGGATATTACTTTTCATGTGGAAAGTTTTTTTCTGGCCTGTTCGATTTATTGCTTCACTCATATGGAAACTTCTCCCTAATCGTGTTAAACTTTTTATAACGAAGCATGTAGGGTTCCTGCAATATATAGCAAAGTTGAAGGGACATACCTTCCAATTATGGGAGCGTATAAAAAAGAAGTTAGGGGGACCTCGGAAATGAGGGAACTGAGACAAAGAACAATCGAAAAACAGAGTCCAAATCCTGTTAAAGAACATATAATACAAACGGATGAGAACAGGAAGCGACTTTATCGCCGTTTAGCGGTTTTTCTTGTCTTTGCTTTTACAATTATTGCGAGTATTAGTGTAACGTTTTATCAACAAAACAGTTCCATTAAAGCAAAAGAGGCAAAAGTTAAGGACATGAAAAAAGAACTGGATTCATTAACGAAAAAGGAAAAAAGTCTAAAAGACGAAGTTCAAAAGTTAAATGATGAAGAGTACGTTTTAAAGATTGCTAGAAGGGATTATTTCTTCTCCGGAAAAGGGGAGATAATTTTTCCTGTTTCTAAGTAGAGTATGTCTTATTGACACTATATTTTAGGATTATATATAATAAAGTAAAATTTGACTTTTTAACCACTAAGGAGGAGCATTTTTTTTATGTCAATCGAGGTAGGCAGCAAGTTACAGGGTAAAGTAACAGGTATTACAAATTTTGGCGCTTTTGTGGAGCTGCCAGAAGGCTTAACGGGTCTTGTTCATATTAGTGAAGTTGCTGATAATTATGTGAAAGATATTAACGATCACTTAAAAGTGGGCGACCAAGTAGAAGTAAAAGTTATTAATGTTGAAAAAGATGGAAAGATTGGTCTATCTATTAAAAAAGCGAAAGAACGCGAAAAAACAGAAGGAGATCGTCCACGTGGTGAATACCAACAACGCGGTGGTGATCAACAACGTTCTGGACGTCCACAACGTAATAATCGTTCTTTCAACAGAGATAACCGCGGTGGCGGTAACGACCGAGCTCCAAAAGAAACATTTGAGCAAAAGATGGCACGCTTTTTAAAAGATAGTGAAGATCGTTTAACTTCTTTAAAGCGTAACACAGAATCTAAACGTGGTGGCCGTGGCGCACGTCGCGGATAATAAGTCCGTTTAATTCTTAGCATATAGAGAGGTACCCAGAGTAATTACTCGGGTACTTTTTTATGTGAGAGAATATATTTTAAAAAAGTTTTTGAGATGTGTTGACTTTAAAACATATCTGATGTAAGATACTAATTGTCCGTTAAATACGACGACATGGCGGTGTAGCTCAGCTGGCTAGAGCGTACGGTTCATACCCGTGAGGTCGGGGGTTCGATCCCCTCCGCCGCTATATTTAATTTAACGGCCCGTTGGTCAAGTGGTTAAGACACCGCCCTTTCACGGCGGTAACACGGGTTCGAATCCCGTACGGGTCATCTAAAAAGATCATGCAAATTGCATGATCTTTTTTTGTTAAGTAAATTAAGACATACAACACTTCTACAAAATCACCCTATATTTTCTGAATATTCCATCGACTTTAAATGGATAAATTAAATACTGTGTATATATGTAGACTTATTTCGAATAAAACGTCGAACGATTATAAAAGTGAAAACTGTTGTTTTGACAAAAATCCCAATAATCATCTTTTATAATTACAGTAATTAAACTATGCAGGTGGTGTTAAAAATATGCCTAAAGCAGGAAGGAATACTATGAATACAAGTGCATTGGCGATGAATGAAAGTCAGCTTGGAACAATGAAGTGGACAAGTAAGTTGCGAATGAAATTTGAACAAGTTTTCTTTAGATGGGGATTCATAATTGTTGTTATTGGTTTTCTTTTGGGACGAGCATATATATTAACGAACATCTTACCTTTTGCATTGCCGTTTTTTGCTGCTGTTTATGTTATGAAGCGAGATAAAATGCCGCTCGCATTTTTAGCTCTGATGGGAGGAGCACTTTCAGTTTCGATAGATAATTTATTTTTTACTTTTGCATCTATTTTTACTTTCTTCATTTATAATATCTTCTTTAGTCGATTTACACGTAAAACTGTTGGACTTGTACCATTCCAAGTATTTATCTCCGCATTAACCGCACATTTAGTTGTTGTATATTTTGCACAACAGACCGTCACCATGTATGACTTGCTCGTTAGTACGATCGAAGCAGGACTTAGTTTCGTATTAACGATGATATTTCTGCAAAGTGTTCCACTATTGGTGGAAAGGAAAGGGAAACAACAAGCGTTAGAAACAGAAGAAATTGTTTGTTTAATTATATTGCTAGCATCTGTTTTAACGGGTACAACAGATTGGTTCGTTTATGATGTTTCTATTCAACATATTTTCACTAGATACTTAGTATTAGTATTTGCATTTATTGCTGGCGCGGCTACAGGGTCCACGGTGGGAGTCGTCACTGGATTGATATTAAGTTTAGCGAATGTGTCTAGTTTGTCTCAACTTAGCCTCCTTGCCTTTTCAGGATTGCTTGGGGGATTGTTGAAAGAAGGGAAGCGTATAGGAGTTAGTTTAGGGTTATTAATTGGTACAAGTTTAATTACGTTATATGTAGACAAGCAAACAAGTATTGTAACAACCTTAATTGAATCTGGTGTGGCAATTGTTTTCTTTTTATTAACACCGAAACTTGTTATGGATCGTATTGCTAAATTTATGCCAGGTACACAAGAACACTCACAAGATCAACAACAATATTTACGAAGAATGCGCGATGTTACAGCGAACAAAATCAATCAATTTGCTAATGTATTTGCTGCTTTGTCTAATAGTTTTTCTGTATATGGGTACGTGGAAGAGGAAGATAAAGAAACAGAAGCGGATTTATTTTTAAGTACAATTACTGCAAAAACATGTCAAACGTGCTTTAAGAAGGATCAATGTTGGGTAGTTAATTTTGATAAAACGTACGATTATATGAAACAAATAATGAATGAGACAGAAGAAGGAACGTTGCAGCATAATCGGAAATTAGTTCGTGAATGGGACAAGCATTGTGTGAGAGGGAAGAAAGTAACGGATTTAGTAGCAGGTGAATTAGATCACTTCTATGAGGGACAGAAATTAAGAAAACAAATGAAGGAAAATCGTAGAATTGTAGCCGAGCAATTACTAGGTGTATCAAAAGTAATGGAAGACTTTGCTAAGGAGATACAACGAGAAAGAGAGAACCATCAAGCGCAGGAGGAGCAGATTTTACAAGCATTTCGTGATTTTGGTGTCGAAGTGGAGCATGTTGATATTTATTGTTTAGACAGAGGAAGTATTGATATTGAAATGTTGATTCCAGTTGCATCTAATGAGCATGGAGAATGTGAAAAATTGGTTGCGCCGATGCTCTCGGATATTTTAAAAGAAAATATCGTTGTTAAGCATGAAGAGAAATCCTCTTATCCAAATGGTCACAGTTTAATATCATTTGGCTCAGCGAAGACCTATTCTCTTGATACAGGATTGGCTACGGCTGCAAAAGGTGGTGGATTTGTTTCAGGCGATTCCTACGCGATGATGGATTTAAGTGTTGGAAAATATGCACTTGCGATTAGTGATGGTATGGGAAATGGGCAAAGGGCTCATATGGAGAGTAGGGAAACGGTAAAATTATTACAAAAGATACTTCAATCAGGTATTGATGAGGAAATAGCGATTAAGTCCATCAATTCAATTCTTTCTTTAAGAACGACAGAGGAGATGTATACCACGCTTGACTTGGCTATGGTAGATCTACGGGATGCGAGTGCGAAGTTTTTAAAGGTTGGATCGACGCCGAGTTTTGTTAAACGCGGCAATAATATTTTGAAAATTGAGGCAAGTAATTTGCCGATAGGAATTATTGAAGATGTTGAAGTTGATGTGGTTGGTGAGCAATTAAAAACGGGTGATATTCTTATTATGATGAGTGATGGCATTTTTGAGGGAGCGCAACATGTGGAGAATCATGAGTTATGGATAAAACGTAAAATTAAAGAACTACAAACAGAGGATCCACAAGAAATAGCTGATATTATTATGGAAGAAGTAATTAGGTCTGGTGATGGTTATATAAATGATGATATGACTATTGTTGTGGCGAAAGTAAAGAAAAATATGCCGAAGTGGGCTACGATTCCGATAGTGGGAATGCAGGCGCAATAAAATAATCAAAAAAACCTAGGTATTTACCTAGGTTTTTTTGATTAAAAAGGTAATGTAATTACTTTGTTGAATCTACAGGAGGAATGTAAGATAAAAATGTGAGTTTTGTACATCTTTTTTTTGCACAATGTTTGTAAAAGTTGTACCATTATATACAGGGTAACTAATGTTGCTGTTCTTGTTTAATGAAAGGTGATTGCGAAGTTGAAAGATGCATTTGTTGGAAAAGTAGATGACTTTGTAAAGCAGCATGATGTATTAAAGAAACATTCAACAATTGTTGTAGGGGTTTCTGGCGGTCCTGACTCTTTAGCTCTTCTATATTATTTGTTAGAAAAAAGGGCAGAAAAGCAACTCGAAATTGTAGTAGCACATGTGGATCATATGTTTAGAGGTAATGAATCTCATGAGGACCTACAGTTTGTACAGGGTCTTTGCAAAGAGCTGGGAGTTATTTGTGAGACGATAAGGATTAATGTGTCGCAATATCAACAGCAATATGGAATGAATGCACAAGTTGCTGCTAGAGAATGCAGATATGCATTTTTGGAAACAATAATGAAGAAATATGATGCGAGATATGTAGCTCTTGGTCACCATGGAGATGATCAAGTAGAGACAATTTTAATGCGCCTTGTACGAGGGAGTACTCCGAAAGGATACGCAGGAATTGCAGTGAAGCGTCCTTTTCATAATGGATATTTAATTAGGCCGTTACTTGGAGTAACTAAGGAAGAGATTGTTGATTACTGTAATAAGTTAAAAGTTATTCCACGTATAGATCCGAGTAATAAAAAGGAAGTATATACAAGGAATCGATTACGTAAATATGTCCTTCCTTATTTGAAAGAGGAAAATCCACAAATGCATGAGAAATTCCAAAAATTTAGCGTGCAGATGCAAGAGGATGAGGCTTATTTGCAGGAATTAGCTTTTGAGAAAATGAATAAAGTAATTACAAAAAAAAGCGATAAACAAATTAGCTTATCAATTCCTGCCTTTGAATCCATGTCTATGCCTTTACAAAGGAGAGGGATTCAACTAATATTAAACTATCTTTATGAATATAAGATTCCATCTTCGCTTTCTTCTATACATATTGACAAGGTGATTGAATTTTTTAAGCGGATACAACCTTCAGGTTCATTGGATTTTCCAGGTGGCTTGAAAATTATTCGTACATACGAAGAATGTAGCTTTGGATTTAAACAAGAAATTGTTTCTCCTTTTTTGCAAGATTTATCAGTACCCGGGACAATTACATTACCGAACGGAGATAAATTTGTAACAGAGGTGAGCGAGGATATACCAAGTAACATGAATGAAACAGTGTTTGTTGCTAAGTATAATGATATATCGTATCCACTTCGTATTCGTTCTAGGGAAAATGGAGATCGCATGTCAATACAAGGTATGGATGGTACCAAAAAGATAAAAGCTATTTTTATCGAATCGAAAGTACCGAAAGAAAAAAGAGAAGAATGGCCGATCGTTTGTGACGCAAGTGAAAATATTATTTGGGTACCCTTGTTGAAACGATCTGCATTTGCTATTTCGAAAGAGGTAGCAAAGAAGGATAAATATATTATTATTCACTACAAAAGCAAGGAGTCTTCCGGGAGGATAATGAAATGATGAATCAAGATATCGAAAAAGTATTAATTTCTGAGGAACAAATACAGGAAAAGGTGCTCGAATTAGGTGCAGTTATTGCAGAGGATTACAAAAATACAGTACCGCTTGCAATTGGTGTACTAAAGGGTGCAATGCCATTTATGGCAGATTTATTAAAGAGAACAGATACATATCTTGAAATGGATTTTATGGCTGTATCTAGCTACGGTCACTCTACTGTTTCAACAGGCGAAGTGAAAATCTTAAAAGATCTTGATACTTCTGTAGAAGGTCGCGATATTTTAATCGTTGAAGATATTATTGATAGCGGTCTTACACTAAGCTATTTAGTAGACCTGTTTAAATATCGTAAAGCGAAATCTGTAAAAATTGTTACATTATTAGATAAGCCAACAGGTCGTAAGGTTGATCTGAAAGCGGATTATGTTGGATTTACTGTCCCTCATGAATTCGTTGTAGGGTATGGATTAGATTATAAAGAGCAATACCGTAATCTTCCGTATGTGGGAGTATTAAAACCAAGTGTTTACTCAAATTAATTAAATACAGGCGTTACAATTGTATAGGAAAGTTTTTCTATGTTACGATTTACTATAGTGTTTATGCCGTGAGAGGAGGTTAGGAATGAATCGTATCTTCCGTAATACCATCTTTTATTTACTGATATTCTTAGTAGTAATTGGGATCGTAAGCTATTTTAATGGTTCGACGCAAAAAACGACATCAGTTAGCTACGATAAATTCATTACTAAACTTGAAAAAGGTGAAGTGCGCAATGTGCAGCTTCAACCAAAAAATGGTGTATTTGAGGTAAAAGGACAATTCAATACTTCTAACCAAGGAGAACAATTTGTTACTTATGCACCAAATACTGAGGAATTACAAAAGAAAATTAATGATAAAGCGCAAGGGGCCGAGGTTAAGTATCAACCAGCAGAAGAAACAAGTGCTTGGGTAACATTCTTTACTTCTATCATTCCGTTTGTCATTATCTTCATTTTATTCTTCTTCTTATTAAATCAAGCTCAGGGCGGCGGTAGCCGTGTTATGAACTTCGGGAAAAGTAAGGCGAAGCTATACAATGATGAAAAGAAAAAAATTCGTTTCAGAGATGTTGCTGGAGCGGATGAAGAGAAACAAGAACTTGTTGAGGTAGTTGAATTCTTGAAAGACCCTCGTAAGTTCGCTGAAGTTGGTGCCCGTATTCCGAAGGGTGTTCTATTAGTGGGACCTCCAGGTACAGGTAAAACTTTACTAGCACGTGCTGTTGCAGGTGAAGCAGGCGTTCCGTTCTTCTCTATTAGTGGTTCTGACTTCGTAGAGATGTTCGTCGGTGTCGGTGCATCCCGTGTACGTGATCTATTTGAAAATGCAAAGAAAAATGCTCCTTGTATCATTTTCATTGATGAAATTGATGCAGTAGGACGTCAACGTGGCGCAGGTCTTGGCGGTGGTCATGATGAGCGTGAACAAACGTTGAACCAATTGCTTGTTGAAATGGATGGATTCGGTGCAAACGAAGGTATTATTATCATCGCTGCGACAAACCGTCCTGATATTCTTGATCCAGCGTTATTACGTCCAGGTCGTTTTGACCGTCAAATTACAGTAGATCGTCCAGATGTAAATGGTCGTGAAGCTGTACTTAAAGTACACGCTCGTAATAAACCGCTTGATGAGAATGTCAACTTAAGAGCAATTGCAACTCGTACACCAGGATTCTCTGGTGCCGATCTTGAAAACTTATTAAACGAAGCTGCTCTAGTAGCTGCGCGTCAAGATAAGAAGAAAATTGATATGAGTGACATTGATGAAGCGACGGATCGTGTTATTGCAGGTCCTGCTAAGAAAAGTCGTGTTATCTCTGAAAAAGAACGTAATATCGTTGCATTCCATGAAGCTGGCCATACTGTAATTGGTGTTGTCCTTGATGAAGCGGATATCGTTCATAAAGTAACAATTGTCCCTCGTGGTCAAGCTGGTGGATATGCAGTAATGCTTCCGAAAGAAGATCGTTACTTCATGACAAAACCAGAGTTACTTGATAAAATCACTGGTTTACTTGGTGGTCGAGTAGCTGAGGAGATTGTATTTGGTGAAGTAAGTACAGGTGCTCACAACGACTTCCAACGTGCGACTGGCATTGCAAGACGTATGGTTACGGAATTCGGTATGAGTGATAAGCTTGGACCGATGCAATTCGGTAGCTCACAAGGTGGTCAGGTATTCTTAGGAAGAGACTTCCACTCAGAGCAAAACTACAGTGATGCAATTGCACATGAAATCGATGTGGAAATGCAAACTATTATGAAAGACTGTTACGCTCGTGCGAAACAAATTCTTACTGAAAAACGTGATAAGCTAGATATTATTGCGAAAACGTTACTTGAAGTAGAAACGTTAGATGCAGAGCAAATTAATCATTTATATGATTATGGCAGATTACCAGAGCGTCCAACATCTTCAGATGATGTGAAAGTAAACATCAACATGAAGAAAGATGATGAAGACGCAGACGTAGAAGATAAGTAAGAGATAAAGGAGTGACAATAGTCACTCCTTTTTTATTTGTGGAATAAATGTAAGTGGCAAAAGAATTTAAATAAAACTATTATTAAAAATTGAAATAGAGAGTAATCTTTTTGTACAATGATGAGTATAGAAAAACTGATTACATAAGTATGTGTGATATGATGTTTTTATAAGTTTTATACATACTGCACAAATATAGATTAAATAAGATAAGTGGTGAGAATATGATTTTTGTATTGGATGTAGGGAACACAAATGCGGTACTAGGTGTGTTTGAAGAGGGGAAACTTCGTCAGCATTGGCGCATGGAAACAGATCGTCATAAAACAGAAGATGAGTATGGGATGCTTGTAAAGCAGTTACTTGAGCATGAGGGTCTTTCTTTTGAAGATGTGAAAGGTATTATTGTGTCTTCAGTCGTACCGCCAATTATGTTCGCTTTAGAGCGTATGTGTGAAAAGTATTTTAAAATTAAACCGCTTGTAGTAGGGCCTGGGATAAAAACTGGCTTGAATATTAAATATGAAAATCCACGTGAAGTAGGCGCGGACCGAATTGTAAATGCAGTAGCAGGAATCCACTTATATGGAAGTCCACTTATTATTGTTGATTTTGGTACGGCTACTACATATTGTTATATTAACGAAGAGAAGCATTATATGGGTGGCGTTATTACGCCGGGAATTATGATTTCGGCAGAGGCGTTATATAGTAGAGCAGCAAAGCTTCCTCGTATTGAAATTACAAAACCGAGTAGTGTTATCGGGAAGAATACAGTAAGTGCGATGCAATCAGGTATTCTTTATGGGTACGTTGGACAAGTGGAAGGTATTGTTAAGCGTATGAAAGAAGAAGCTAAACAAGAACCGAAAGTTATTGCAACGGGTGGATTAGCAAAATTAATTTCAGAGGAATCAAATGTAATTGATATTGTAGATCCATTTTTAACGTTAAAAGGTTTGTATATGTTATATGAACGTAATGCAAATTTACAATATGAGAAAGGTGAATAAATAAGTATGAAAGATTATTTAGTAAAAGCGTTAGCGTTTGATGGAGAAGTGCGTGCGTATGGTGTACGTACGACAAACACAGTAAGTGAGGCACAAAAACGTCACGATACATGGAGAACAGCTTCAGCGGCACTTGGTCGTTCTTTAACTGCGGGTACAATGATGGGTGCTATGCTAAAAGGCGAGCAGAAGCTAACGATTAAAGTAGAGGGTAACGGTCCGATTGGTCCTATCTTAGTAGATGCTCATGCAAATGGAGATGTACGTGGTTATGTAACGAATCCGCATGTTGATTTTGAAGGGACAGAACAAGGGAAATTACGTGTATATCAAGCGGTAGGTACAGAAGGATTTGTAACGGTAATTAAAGATATCGGTATGCGTGAGCCGTTTATCGGTCAATCTCCTATCGTTTCAGGAGAACTAGGGGAAGACTTCACGTATTATTTCGCAGTTTCTGAGCAGACGCCTTCTTCTGTGGGTGTTGGTGTTCTTGTAAATGGGGATGACAGCGTATTGGCCGCGGGTGGATTTATCCTTCAAATTATGCCGGGCGCACAGGAAGAAACAATTTCATTCATTGAAGATCGTTTACAAAAAATCCCTCCTGTATCAACATTGATCGAACAAGGTCTTTCTCCAGAAGAGCTACTATATGCAGTCCTTGGAGAAGATAAAGTAAAAGTATTAGAAACTATGGATGTTCAATTTAATTGCACGTGCTCACGCGAACGTATTGAGAGTGTGTTAATTAGTTTAGGTAAAACAGAATTAGAGCAAATTCGTGAAGAAGAAGAAGAGACGGAAGTTCACTGTCACTTCTGTAATGAACGATATAAATTCGCTAAAGAAGATATTACAAGCCTGATTGAGAGTCTGTAATAGAGAAGTTTAGGTGGAGAATCAGCTGCCCAAATAGATTGACAAACAGGGAATTTTCTGACAAAATCTAAATATAGATAAAACCAATAAAAATACTCGGTGTTAGGAGTGACAGGAATGCGAGTGGCACAATCAGTTTCAGAATTAATCGGGAAAACGCCGATCGTTAAGTTGAACCGCATCGTAGAATCAGACAGCGCAGATGTATACTTAAAATTAGAATTTATGAATCCGGGGAGCAGTGTTAAAGATCGTATCGCGTTAGCTATGATTGAAGATGCTGAAAATAAAGGGTTATTAAAAGAGGGCGATACAATCATTGAGCCGACAAGTGGTAACACAGGTATTGGCTTAGCGATGGTAGCGGCTGCTAAAGGATATAAGGCAATTTTAGTAATGCCAGAAACAATGAGTATTGAGCGTCGTAATTTATTACGCGCTTACGGTGCCGAATTAGTATTGACTCCAGGACCTGAAGGAATGGGTGGAGCAATTCGTAAGGCAACTGAATTAGCAAAAGAACATGGGTACTTTATACCACAACAGTTCCAAAATCAAGCGAATCCAGAAATCCACCGTTTAACAACAGGTCCAGAAATTGTTGAACAGATGGGTGATCAATTAGATGCGTTTATCGCGGGTATTGGTACAGGTGGAACAATTACAGGTGCTGGTGAAGTGCTGAAGGAAGCGTATAAAGATATTAAAATTTATGCGGTAGAACCTGCGGATTCGCCAGTATTATCTGGTGGGAAACCAGGACCGCATAAAATCCAAGGAATTGGAGCGGGATTTGTTCCAGAGACATTGGATGTAGCGGTATATGATGAAATTATCCAAGTGAAAACAGAGCAAGCATTCGAATATGCAAGAAGAGTTGCTCGAGAAGAAGGTATTTTAGTAGGTATCTCTTCAGGAGCGGTCATCTATGCAGCGAAAGAAGTTGCGAAGAAATTAGGTAAAGGGAAAAAGGTACTTGTTATTATTCCGAGTAACGGTGAACGTTATTTAAGTACACCACTTTATCAATTTGAATCATAATTGAATGCGATTGAAAAAGCATCCTTGAAAGAGGATGCTTTTTCTTTTTGGATTGGAAAAAGGAAAAGAGTGAATGACTAGAAAACTTCATGTAAAATAAGAGGTAGTATAATTAATTTATTTTCACTAGCCCTTGAGTATAATCATTCTCTGTATACATAACTTATGTAGTTGGAGTTGGTTAGTCTTAGAGGGTGGGATAAAAGAAGACGGGGTGTTGATATGCAACGAAGAAAATCTTTAGCGCTTTCTATTCCATATCAGTTAGATTTCTTTAAGCAATATAAATTTCTTTCCAAAAATAAGCCACAACATATTTTGTTAGAAAGTGGACGTGGTGGTCGTTATAACATTGTGGGGCTGGATCCAGTAGCGGTAATTCAAGGGAAGAATGAGACGTTACATATAAGGGAAAGTGGTAAGGAAACAATAAAGCGAGGGAATCCATTAGATTTAATGCAAGAATATATGGAGAAATGGAAAACGGACTATAATCCGGAGTACCCGCCTTTTCAAGGTGGTGCAATTGGTTACTTTAGTTATGATTGTATCCGTTATATCGAAAAACTTTCTTCTCTTGCAGAGGATGATCTGAATATACCTGATATATTCTTTTTATTATTTGATGACGTGTTTGTATACGATCAAAAAGAACAAGTATTATGGATTATTACGCATTATGTAGATGAACATGAAAAGGCAGAAGAACGATTAAATGCATGGAAGGATCTTTGGGTGAAAGAAGCGCCTAAATTGACTATGCCGTTTGAATGTCCTGAAAAGAAAAATGAAACAGTTGCTTTTACGGAAGAGGGCTTTATAAAGGCCGTTGAACGTATTCAAGAATATATTGGAGCGGGTGATGTGTTTCAAGTAAACTTGTCGACAAGGCAAGAAAGAACTTTACAAACACATCCGCTAGAAGTTTATACAAGTCTTCGTGAAATTAATCCATCTCCATATATGGGTTACTTGGAGCTTGGGGATTTTCAAATTGTTAGTGCTTCGCCTGAATTGCTAATTAAAAAACAAGGGCCAGAAGTAAGTACAAGACCAATTGCTGGTACAAGATCCCGCGGTGCGAATGAACAAGAGGATGAAGAATTAGCAAGAGAATTAATTGAGAACGAAAAGGAAAGAGCAGAGCACGTAATGCTTGTGGATTTAGAACGAAACGATTTAGGCCGGATTTGTAAATATGGAACGGTTGAAGTAGATGAATTTATGGTAATTGAAAAGTACTCGCACGTTATGCATATTGTTTCTAATGTGCGCGGTGAAGTGGAAGAAGATAAGGATGCGTTCGATTTAGTAAAGGCCGTATTTCCTGGCGGGACAATTACTGGTGCCCCGAAAATACGTACGATGGAGATTATTGAAGAATTAGAGCCTGTTCGCCGAGGAATTTATACAGGTTCAATTGGTTGGATTGGTTATTCCGGAGATACGGAATTGAATATTGTAATTAGAACGCTGCTTGCTAAAGATGGGCAAGCACATGTACAAGCTGGAGCTGGAATTGTAATTGATTCGAATCCAAAAAATGAATATAAAGAGTCGTTAAAAAAGGCAATCGCTTTATGGCGTGCGAAAGAAAGTAGCGAAGAAACGGTTAGGTGAGAGAAATGATATTGATGATTGATAATTATGATTCTTTTACATTTAATTTAGTACAGTTTCTTGGAGAACTTGGACAAGAGCTTGTTGTTAAGCGTAATGATGAGGTGACTATTTCGGATATTGAGAATATGAAGCCAGACTTTTTAATGATTTCACCAGGTCCATGTAGTCCTAATGAGGCGGGTATTAGTATGGAGGTTATTCAATACTTCGCTGGAAAGATTCCGATTTTTGGAGTTTGTCTTGGGCATCAATCAATTGCGCAAGTGTTTGGTGGAGAGGTTGTTCGTGCAGAACGATTAATGCATGGGAAAACGTCGCCTATGCATCATGACGGAAAGACAATTTTCTCGGATATTCCTAATCCGTTTACTGCAACGCGTTATCATTCACTGATTGTAAAGAAAGAGACGTTACCAGAATGTTTAGAGATCACATCTTGGACGGAAGAGGGAGAGATTATGGCGCTTCGTCATAAAACGTTGCCGATTGAAGGTGTACAATTCCATCCAGAATCTATTATGACTTCTCATGGGAAAGAGTTGTTGCATAATTTTATTCGTAAATATAGTCCAAGTGTGACGTTATGTTAATTTACGTAAATGGCGCGTATGTAGAAGCGAGTGAAGCGAAAATTTCTCCTTATGATCATGGTTATTTATATGGGCTTGGAGTTTTTGAGACGTTTCGTATTTATAATGGTCATTCTTTCTTGTTGGATGATCATTATGAACGTTTAATGGATGCGCTGGATACATTGCAAATCAAATGGACAATGACGAAAGATGACGTAATACTTATTTTGGAGAATTTACTCGTTAAGAATGGATTGAAGCATGCGTATGTGCGCTTTAATGTATCGGCGGGTATAGATGAAATAGGATTGCAAACGAATGTGTATGAAGAACCATCCGTTATTGTTTTTATAAAACCTTTGGCAATTCCAGGAGATGTAGTGGAGAAAGAAGGGGTTATTTTAAAACAAGTACGAAACACACCAGAGGGTGCGTTTCGCTTGAAGTCCCATCATTATTTAAATAATATTTTAGGGAAACGCGAAATTGGAAATGGTGTGAATAAGGAAGGGATTTTCCTTACTGAAACAGGTTATGTTGCAGAGGGGATTGTTTCGAATCTCTTTTTTGTTAAAGGAGGTAATTTGTATACTCCTTCATTAGAAACAGGGATTTTAAACGGTATCACTCGTGCATTTATTATAAAGGTTGCTGAAGAGCTGGGTATAGAAGTAAAGGAAGGTTTCTTTACAAAAGATGAATTGCTTTCAGCGGATGAAGTGTTCGTAACGAACTCTATTCAAGAAATTGTTCCTCTTTATCGTATAGAGGGGGAAGATTTCCCGGGCAAAGTGGGAATAGTTACAAAAAGATTTATGGATCTTTATGAAGTGCAGAGAGAGAAATTGTGGAGCAGAAATGAATTGCGAAGAGGAGATGTGTAATTTGAAGTGGGATTATGATTTACGCTGCGGCGAATATACATTGAACTTAAATGAAAAGACATTAATTATGGGGATTTTAAATGTAACACCAGATTCGTTTTCTGATGGTGGGAGTTACAACGAGGTAGATGCTGCAGTGCGTCACGCGAAAGAAATGAAAAATGAAGGTGCTCATATTATTGATATTGGTGGTGAATCTACCCGCCCGGGTTTTGCTAAAGTTTCGGTAGAAGAAGAAATAAAGCGAGTCGTTCCGATGATTCAGGCGGTTTCGAAAGAAGTGAAATTACCTATTTCTATTGATACGTATAAAGCTGAAGTTGCAAAACAAGCGATTGAAGCTGGTGCCCATATTATTAATGATATTTGGGGAGCGAAGGCGGAACCGAAGATTGCTGAAGTTGCAGCCTATTATGATGTACCCATTATCTTAATGCATAACCGAGATAATATGAACTATCGCAACTTAATGGCTGATATGATTGCCGATTTGTATGAAAGTATTAAAATTGCTAAAGATGCTGGTGTGCGAGATGAGAATATTATTTTAGACCCAGGTATCGGTTTTGCGAAAACGCCTGAACAAAATTTAGAAGCGATGCGTAATTTAGAACAGTTAAATGTACTGGGTTATCCAGTCCTATTAGGTACTTCAAGAAAGTCCTTTATTGGCCATGTATTAGATTTACCAGTGGAGGAACGTCTTGAAGGGACGGGCGCTACTGTTTGTCTTGGCATTGAAAAGGGCTGTGAGTTTATCCGTGTTCATGATGTGAAAGAAATGGCGCGTATGGCTAAGATGATGGATGCGATGATTGGTAAGGGGGCAAAATAATTGGATAAAATTTATATCCATGATATGGAGTTTTACGGTTATCATGGTGTATTCCCAGAAGAGAATAAATTAGGTCAGAGATTTAAAGTAGATTTAACGGTGGAGTTGGATTTAAAACGCGCAGGAGAAAGTGACGACTTAGAGCATTCTGTCAATTACGGGGAACTTTTTGAGCTATGTAGAAAAGTTGTTGAAGATAGAACGTATAAGCTTGTAGAGAGTATCGCTGAAAATATCGCTACAGATATATTGAAACAATATGAGAGTATTTCACGGTGTACAATTAAGGTAATTAAACCGGATCCGCCGATACCAGGACATTATCGTGCTGTAGCTGTGGAAATTACGAGAGAGCGTCCATGAATAATATAGCGTACATTGCATTAGGTTCAAATATTGGAGAGCGTTATACGTATTTAACTGAAGCGATTAAGTTTTTAAATAAAAACCCTTATATCCATGTTGATGATGTTTCGTCTGTATATGAAACGGAACCAGTTGGCTATACTGACCAAAGTTGCTTTTTAAATTTAGTTATAAAAATTTCTACCAATTTATCACCGCAAGAATTATTGAAAGTAACGCAAAAGGTAGAGAATGGTTTAGGAAGAAAAAGGGAAATCAGATGGGGTCCGAGGACCATCGACCTTGACATTTTACTATATAATCAAGAAAATATTGAAGCAGAGAATCTTATTGTTCCGCATCCGCGGATGTTCGAAAGAGCTTTTGTTATCGTTCCGTTGTTAGAAATCAATCAAGATATAAAACAAGACATTTCACGTTCACAAGTAGAAGAAATGAAAAGGCGAGAGGGAGTAACGGTATGGAAGCAGAAAAATGGGGAAGACGCATTCGTGCTTTTCGAAAGCTAAAAGGCTATACACAAGAAGGTTTTGCTAAAGAATTAGGAGTATCTGTATCTGTTTTAGGTGAAGTTGAGAGAGGGAATCGATCGCCTTCCCAAGATTTTGTAGTAGAAGTTGCTAAAGCATTAAAGGTCTCGATAGATGAACTAATGCCGAAGTGACTATGAAGGAAGGAGTAAATCGAGTGTTAAAGATTGCAAATATTGAGATGAAAAATCCGGTTGTATTAGCACCGATGGCGGGAGTGTGTAACTCTGCATTCCGTTTGACAGTAAAAGAATTTGGTGCAGGTTTAGTTTGTGCCGAAATGGTAAGTGATAAGGCAATATTACTTAATAACAAAAGAACATTAGATATGCTATATATCGATGAGAGAGAAAAGCCATTAAGTTTACAAATTTTTGGTGGAGAGAAAGAGACTCTTGTGGATGCTGCGAAATACGTAGATAAATATACGACAGCAGACATTATTGATATTAATATGGGGTGCCCAGTACCGAAAATCACTAAGTGTGATGCAGGAGCAAAGTGGCTTTTAGACCCAAATAAAATATATGAGATGGTAGCGGCAGTTGTAGATGCTGTTGAAAAGCCAGTTACGGTTAAAATGCGTATTGGTTGGGATGAAGATCATATTTTCGCAATAGAAAATGCTAGAGCTGTTGAGCGTGCTGGTGGACAAGCGGTAGCGGTTCATGGGCGTACACGAGTGCAAATGTATGAAGGTAAAGCGGATTGGAATATTATTAAACAAGTAAAGCAGGCTGTAAATATTCCGGTTATCGGAAATGGTGATGTCGAAACACCACAAGATGCAAAGCGTATGCTTGATGAAATTGGTGTAGATGGTGTTATGATTGGTCGCGCTGCTCTTGGAGATCCGTGGATGATTTATCGTACGGTAAAGTATTTAGAGACAGGTGAGTTAATGCCGGAACCGACAGTGCGCGAGAAAATTGATGTATGCATGTTGCATCTAGATCGTCTTATCGATTTAAAGAATGAAAATGTCGCCGTAAGAGAGATGAGAAAGCATGCAGCTTGGTATTTAAAAGGTGTTCGTGGTAATGCGAGTGTACGTAATGGTATCAATACTTGCAACACACGTGAAGACCTTGCGAATGTATTAGGTGCATTTGTAGAAGAAGTAGAAGCGAAACAACAAACAATTTACGTTGGTTAATAAGGGGATGTAGAAGATTGACATTCTTCTATACACTTCCTATAATTACGTGAAAGAAAGAAGAACTGCCAGTTAGTTGCTGGCAGTTTTTCTAGTTGAGTAGAAAATGCTATACTGTATATATTATAAAAATTAATAGAGCTGGAGTGATATTAATATCATGGATAACATGAACCACGAAGAATTAAACGACCAATTGCTTGTTCGTCGTGAAAAGCTACATAATTTACGTGAGCAAGGAATCGATCCGTTCGGTAAACGATTTGAACGCACAAATTCAACAACTGACTTAGTAAGTCTATATGGAGAATTCTCTAAAGAAGAATTAGAAGAGAAAGAAATCACTGTTTCCATCGCTGGTCGTATTATGACAAAACGCGGTAAAGGAAAAGCGGGATTTGCGCACATTCAAGATTTACAGGGGCAAGTTCAAATTTATGTTCGTAAAGATACTGTTGGAGATGAAGAGTACGAGTTATTCACGACAGCAGATTTAGGTGACTTAGTAGGTATTGAAGGTAAAGTGTTCAAAACAAACGTTGGAGAACTTTCAGTAAAAGCAACAGGATTTACACTTTTAACGAAATCTCTTCGTCCATTACCGGATAAATATCATGGATTAAAAGATGTTGAACAACGCTATCGTCAACGTTACTTGGACTTAATTACAAGTATGGAAAGCCGTGAAACGTTCGTTACCCGTAGTAAAATCATTCGTGAAATGAGAAGATATTTAGATGACAACGGTTATCTTGAAGTAGAAACGCCTATGATGCACGCGATTGCAGGTGGAGCGTCTGCTCGTCCTTTCACTACACACCATAATGCGTTAGATATGGAATTATATATGCGTATCGCAATTGAACTTCATTTAAAACGTCTTATTGTGGGCGGATTAGAAAAGGTTTATGAGATCGGCCGTGTATTCCGTAATGAGGGTGTATCAACTCGTCACAACCCTGAGTTTACGATGATTGAATTATATGAAGCGTACGCTGATTATAATGATATTATGAAACTAACAGAAAATATGGTTGCTCATATCGCGAAAAAAGTATTGGGTACAACAACAATCCAATATGGTGATTATGAAATTAATCTAGAGCCAGAATGGACACGTCTTCATATGGTAGATGCAATTAAGCAACACTCTGGAGCAGATTTCTGGAATCCAATGAGTGTAGAAGAAGCGCGTGAACTTGCAAAAGAACATAATGTAGAAATTAAAGATACAATGGAAGTTGGTCATATTATTAATGAGTTCTTCGAACAAAAAGTAGAAGATAAATTAATCCAACCAACATTTATTTACGGTCATCCGGTAGAAATTTCGCCACTTGCGAAAAAGAATGACCAAGATCCAAGATTCACAGATCGTTTCGAGTTATTTATCGTTGCACGTGAACATGCAAATGCATTCACTGAGTTAAATGATCCAATCGATCAAAAAGAACGTTTTGAAGCTCAATTAAAAGAGCGCGAGCAAGGTAATGACGAAGCTCACATGATGGATGATGATTATATCGAAGCTCTTGAGTACGGCATGCC
Source organism: Bacillus nitratireducens (assembly GCF_036320425.1). Taxonomy (NCBI): domain Bacteria; kingdom Bacillati; phylum Bacillota; class Bacilli; order Caryophanales; family Bacillaceae; genus Bacillus; species Bacillus nitratireducens. Next base: position 540 of record NZ_JAUMJO010000015.1, on the reverse strand, counting down.
TCCTACAGGCGGATTAGGAATCGGTATTGATCGTTTAGTTATGTTATTAACAAATGCACCATCTATTCGCGATGTACTATTATTCCCTGCTATGCGTCATAAACAAGACTAAGCTTTGGAGATTTCTCCAAAGCTTTTTTTATTTTACTATGAGTGACATGAAAGGAGTGGATCTTGATAGAGTAGACAATGCGTTTGGAAATTATATTTATATAGAAGAAACATGCTATTTTTATACCTTTTTACTAGGTTGAAAATTTTATTAGAAAAACTATTGCATTTTAATAATCAAACTGGTATATTTATATTCGTTGCCACGAAAGGTAACAAGAGAAACAAACGAAAAACAACTTATTGAAAAAAGTTGTTGACGAAAATATAACGAAATGTTATATTAATAAAGTCGCTTCTGGGCGACGAAGTAGTTCTTTGAAAACTGAACGAAACAAACAACGTGAACGTCAATTTTTATTTTTAGATGCTAGACAAACTAACTTTATTGGAGAGTTTGATCCTGGCTCAGGATGAACGCTGGCGGCG
>NZ_JAUMJO010000014.1:0-48732 GCF_036320425.1 Bacillus nitratireducens | reverse complement strand
CATTCTTTCTGGAGTAGAAGCCATGCATATGATTAAAAAAGAACAGATTGCTTTACGGAACCAGTCTGTCCAAAATCAAAAAGAATTCATCCATCAATTGTTTGGACTTGCAACATAAGATGCGATTCCGTTAGGAATATATATGCTTTATTCTCTTTTGTTTTATTTTTGCACCAGAACCCAATATACTAATCTATATAATAGTAGTTTAAAAAGATCTTCTTTTATAAACACGGTCGCTATAAAAAAATTCGTTCTTATTGTAGATTTGAAATAAAGTTACGATGTTTGTAAGAAAGACGCGAAGTTTTGAATAAAGTTGCGACGTTTCTAAGAAAGATGCGATGCTTTATCTCTTCAATTAAAGAATTCTAAATGCGTTTTGATCAAACTTCTTTATAAAACTGAAAATTTATCAAAAAAGAAAATGATTCATTTTGATTAAACTTTATTCAAGATGAATCATTTTAATTTGCTATAAAATACGTGTTTTAAGATGCTTTTAATCAAGCTTTATTACAAAGCATCAGTTGTGACTATCAATTTAAAACAAAGTTGTAATGTTTATAAAAAAGTCATACCGTTTTGAAGAAAGTTTAACCGTTTATAAAAAAGATGAACTGAAATAATCTAATCATCACTTGGAAAATTATCCCCAAAACTAGGAATTAACAATTAAAATTATGATAGAATTTATATATATGGGAAAGGTGGGAGATTATGAGAAAACGTTCATTATTAGGAAAAGTATTACTTTTTTTCGGTCCGGTCTTATTTGTTTGGGGACTAATTATGCTTAATGTGATTACAGATATTATACAGTTTGAAAATACAAATAAAGTATTATCATATAGTGTTCTTATTGCTGGAATAGCTTGTTTCATTGCGTCTAACTTTTTTAAAGAGCGTAAAGTATAAAATATTTTGTGTATATAAAAATGAGACTTCTATATAATTTTTAATCAAACTTTTTTTACAAAATGAAGTGTTCAACCAAACAAAAAGAAACCATTTTGATTAATCTTTTTTCAAAATGGTTTTACAAAGATATAACGAAATAAGAATACCATACTAATGAAGCACACTATTCAAAAGATTGCTTTATCTTTAAATTTTTTATACAGTATTCAACCAGGGAACGTTTCTTACGTAAGGAAGGGGTATAAAGGGCTATATGAAAAGAATGAAAAATGTAATGTTGTTAGTGTTGTGTTTCTTATTTTTGAGTGGCTGTGTTAATACTAATGAAGATCAGGTTAAAAAATATATAAAAGAAAAACATGGAATGGATGTTGTTGTAACAGATTGGGGCGCTATGCATGAAGGGAATATGGGACATACATACCATACTGTTCAAGTAAAAAACAACAAAAATATTCAATTTAGAGTAGAGGTAGATGGTTTCTTATATTCAAAAATAAAAGGTGACGAATACCAATATGGAAAAAACACATATGAGGAATATAAGAAATTCAAACCAATTCTAGAAGAAATTAAAAAGTTAGGTTACGAGGAATCTGAAAATGAAAATGTTCTTCAATATATTTTGGATGATGATAATACAGGAGGAAAACCCACTGATAAGTTGTTATTAACTTTAAAATCGAGTAACAAGATTGATTATAGTCAATTTGAATCAACAGAATTAGATCGTTTATATGCTCTATTTCAACTCATTCAGAAGAGTAATAGAAAGATAACAGAACTTGATATTAATGATCATAATGGAGAATCTATAGGTTTACCTTTCAATAATGTGCAAAAAGTTATAACGAAAGAAGAACTGCTCTTAACAATGAAAAACACCGTATGGGGTTATTGGACATATTTGATTCAAACTGAAACAAAAGTAGGCGAAAGGTTAAATGAAATTCAAAATGATCGTTTTGGAATTGAAGATATTACTTGTTCACACCCGAAAGACGGCAATTGTCTAGAGTATAAATTGACTTTAGTTTTCAATGACAGTGAGATAAAATATAGAAATGATTCATATGTAATAGAGGATTTGAGAAAGGTAGTCACTATTCTTAAAGAAGAACTATATAATAAGGAATTTAACATATTTTTAAGGAACAAGGATGGAACAAGTTATTCACTCTGGCTATCATCAGAAACAATCAAAAAAAGTAATAACATCGAAGAACTTATAAAATAACAATCTCCTAAAGAATAAATCTAAAGCACTTTTTACGTTTGTTGTTTGGTGTGAAAGCATGATATAAGTTAATAAAATAAATCATTTGTATAAGAGTGTAAGAGCATGTTTTAGCATATGCTCCTTTTTTCTAATGGGGGTACGGAAACAATTCTGGGTATGAGGGGCCACTCTGGGATTTAATTACAAAATAAAAAAGAACTTTAGTCAATTTGGGGTCCCGCCAATCAAATGACTTCGCTAGGAAATTGCTACTCGCATATGTATTAAAAAGAAATGGAATGTAGTTTCAGTGAAAGTTGATATAAATAAAAAAGAAGCTAACGAAAACATTAAGGAATTAGCTACCGTAGCTAATGAGTGTGTTGATGCGTTAGAACGATTAGAAAAGGGACTAGGAAGATTCTTTGTTTCTCCCATCCTCTTTAGAGCCGTCACTTCGGCGATGGCTTTTTGTTCATTTGAATAAAAGGGTAATTATGTTTTCTGTTGAATGAATAGATTGGGAAGGTGGAGAAATTATGCAATATGAAGAGATGTTGAAAGAATTAGCGGTAGGGGGAATATATACCGAAAAACAAATTTCTAATTTGTTATGCAATAATAGAAAAGATTTAACTATTTTATGCGACTCTGTAACAAAGTTCGGTGAATCTGAAACTGAAAGATTTAAAGTGATGGGTAAATACGAAATATATGTTCATAATAATCAAAGTTACTCTTATCATGCACCATCAAAAAAGACATTAGTTTATATTATAGAAAAGATTTAAAAGCATCCAAAACGGGTGGTTTTTCTTTATTATATAGAAATTACACATTAATTGACAAAAAGGACATTTGATAAGGTTATAACATGTATATAGGAATTACTGTATTAGTCGCTGTTGTGATTGGTTTAGCGTCTTATTTATTATAAAGGGTAACAAAATAAACAAAAATAGAAATAATTAACAAATACCTGTTTTTATAGTTTATAGGTGAACATAACTAGACATTCAATTTTTTTATATAAATTACTATTGTTTATAAATATATGTCTTTTCACCTTAATCTAAAAAGAACCTGTAGAGATGCCTACATCCTACAAGTTCTTTTTGTTTTTCCGGTTAAATGTTGATTTGAAATAAAGTTACGATTTTTTGAGGGGGAAAAGTAAATGTTTGTAAAAGCAGAAAGATTATTAATACGAAAATTTGAGTTCAAAGATTGGCAATCTGTCCATGAGTATACATCAGATATCAATGTCATGAAATACATACCCGAAGGGGTTTTTACTGAAGAAGATACAAGGAACTTTGTGAATGAAAACATTGGTAAAAATGCTAAGAACTTTCCTGTGGTATTAATAGATGAAAATATCCTGATTGGTCATATTGTTTTTCATGAATATTTTGGTGAACATACTTATGAGATTGGTTGGGTGTTCAATCCTAAATATTTCAATAAAGGATATGCTTCTGAAGCAGCACAAGCTATATTGAAATATGGGTTTAAGGAAATGAAATTACATAGAATTATAGCTACATGTCAGCCACAAAATACCCCATCATATCGAGTGATGGAGAAGATTGGAATGAGAAGAGAAGGCTATTTCAGGAAGTGTATACCACATGGAAATGAATGGTGGGATGAGTATTATTACGCTATTTTAGAAGAAGAATAGGGTTCTAGTGCAAACACTCCAAAACTTGGACGTACTGTACTGATACTAGTAGGCCTCACCATATCAAAAAAGAAAATTGTACGTTTAGACATAATTCGGATACATTTTGATCATCTTTTGTACGTTAAGAGACATTTTTTCATAAAAAATATATTTATGAACAGAGGATAAAACTCAATATTATCAATGTTTTCTAACTATTATCGCATTCCAAAAGTGTGTAAACGGTTCTGTTGCAAAGTTTTCTAAATGAGACTAAAGTCTAGAAAAAAAGAGTAAGGGGAATCACAAATACGATATTTTAAAGGGAAAAAGTTTAAGAAAGATATTATTTTGGTAGCTGTGGGCTACAACTGTCGTTTTTCTTTAAGCTATCGCGATATATCTGAGATTCTACAAGAACGAGGAATTTCCGTTCACCCTACGACAATCATGCATTGGGTTCATGAATATGGAAGTCTGATCTATCAAGTCTGGAAAGAGAAAAACACAACTCCCCACCATGCTTGGCATTTAGATGAGACATACATCAAGGTGAAAGGTGAGTGGTGCTATCTATATCGTGCCATTGATAGCGATGGACATACGCTTGATTTCCAACTTCGAAAAACACGTGATCATCAAGCAGCCTATATGTTCATGAAGCGACTTGTCAAAGCTTTTGGTGAACCAACGGTTCTTACTACAGACAAGGCTCGAGCCTTGCTTTGTGCGTTCAAAAAACTGAAAAAGAACGGCTTTTATGCGAGTACAAAATATTGTACCATCAAGCATCTCAATAACCTGATTGAACAGGATCATCGACATGTAAAACTGCACTTTGTCAAATCTTCTGGATTCCAAAACCTTCGTCATGCTTCACGTACTATAAAAGGTATCGAGACCATTCATGCCCTATATAAACAAAGGCGAAGTCTGCAAAGAGACTCTGCCTTTTCAACGTACAATGAACTTCAACAATTACTAGCTACTTCCTAAACCTTGTTCCTCATTTACCAACCTGTTTATGCTTTTTTCAAACTTTGCAACAGAACCATACAGACTATCGTGAAAAGTTCAGAATTTTATACGATATTAATGAAAGACTTTTGTAACATTTTTGAAAGAAATTTGAAAGGTTTTTAAACTAAGATGAATTTATAAATATTGATTTTATATTTTAAATCAATATACGACGGTATTTATATGTTTGTTTTTAACAGTATTAAATGTAAGCAATCTAGGCTAAATCTTACTAAGAGAGGACAACAAAAATGAAGAAAAAATTTAAAACAATTGGAATTGGAAAGAAAGTAATTCCTACTGCAGCGGCATTAGGTATTCTTTTTTCTGTCGCTCCTATTGCAGAAAATAAGGCTAGCGCAGGGATAGGTGCGGTAGTAGATATAACTATTACTGTATTAGGTGCTGTAGCAAACACTTATGAAGCACTTGGAATAACCCCAGAGAGTCCAGACCCAGGCACTCACATTGATGTATATGCAGAAAACGAAACTTACCAGGCTCCTAGTTTTACATCTGGGGAATTTAATATTTCCATGTATCATACAAAAGGTGATTTGAATTTTCTTAAACCAGTTAAAGTACGCTATCCAAATGGAAGAATTGAAATTCATCAACTAAGATCTGGGCAGCAGCTTAAAATTACTGAAGCAGGTGCAATTATAGATTTAAACCCTAATGGAGCAAATGTCTCAGAACACGATCTTCTTTACATTACACAAGCACAATTAGACGAAGGAAAGACCGGAGTTGTGATAAATCAAGGCCAACATGCATTTGTAGAAAAAGCATCTGGTAAAAACCCAAGATTTCTTGGTCCACTTTACAAAAAATATTCCGGTGACTCCTTTGGCGATTGGACGGTGATTGCTAGAAATTCAGATTACCTATTTGATCAGATAGCAAATAAATTATCAGATGAGCAAAAACGATTGATAACATTGACTTCAAAGCCAGTATCTAAAGATGTCCTTGACAACTATGTTAATAATGAGCCTAAAGCTCGTGTAGATTTTTATGATCGATTATCTGATGTATTGGCGGAGCGTACTAACGTCCTAGAAACATCTATTGATATAGAATTCACTAACCTAAATCATGGTAAACCCTATCAAATTATCCCTTATAAAAAAGGAACGAATAAAGTAATCGTAAAAACAGGTTCAAAATACCTTTCAGGAAAAGAAGAAAAAGATCTTCGATATTCCGATTCACTTGGTGACGATGAAGTATTTGAACTCGTTCAGACAGGAAATAATCACCAAGGTCAATTCCAGTTCCATTTAATAAATAAAAATGGCGTACGTTTGTCTGGGAATTCTTACATCCAACAATTCGGTTCTGATTGGAGTTTCAGTTCTGAACTTCGTTTTGCAAAAAGTAACAATGAAATTAACAATTGGTTAATAGAGTGGTATCCGGGTAAAGAAAATGAGAGACAGAAGTATGACACAATAGAGATTATAACTGATGAAAAGGACCCTACTAAATATCGTGCAAAGGATTCCTCTGGAAACGTGATAAAGAACAGTTGGGTAAATCGAGATAATGCGTATTCTTTTGCAGATGCTGATGGAGTTCTCATGACAGGTTGGCAAGAAATTAAGGGGAAGACTTATTATTTCTCATCGCCTTATGGCTACATGGTTACTGGAAGTGGAAGTGATTCACAGATTGAGGATAAGTACTACCACTTTAATGATGACGGTGTTTTACAACGATCAACCTGGAGAGGAGAGAACTATTCCGATGCTGATGGAGTATTCGTTAAAGAAGGCTTGAAAGATATAGATGGTAAAATTTATTATTTTCAAAATTACAATATAAATAAACAGGAAATACGTATAGAAGATCGAGATGTCATCCTTCACTTTTCCGATAAAGGTGTGCTTGAGAGAGTTTCTAATCTAAAGGGAGAAGTTATAAACAGCGTTGTTAATGTTCCGTTTGACAACAAAACATTAACATTTAATAACGACGGTTCAATTTTTAAAACAGGTATCAACAAAAGAGAGAAAATAGTGGAATATTATAGTTTAGAAGATGGACCTTTCTATACCGGTTGGAAAATGATAGATGGTAAAAGATACTACTTCACAAATGGTCGCAATTATACGTTCAATGCTCATGAAAACATTGACGGAAAAAGATATTATTTCCATGAAGACGGATCAGTTAACCGAGCAGGGTTTGAAAAAATCGATGGTAAGCTATACCACTTTGACAATAACGGTGTAGCACAAACGGGCTGGCAAACTATCGATAATAAATATTATTACTTCGATGAGAATGGGGCAGCTAAAACAGGATGGTTCCAAGTTGGTGGGGGATATAGACCTTGGCCTCTTGCATACGGATACCTTTGGTATTGTGCTAGAGAAGATGGTTCACTTTATTCAGACGGTTGGTTTAAAATCGACGGTAAAGATTATCACTTTGACCAGTGGGGACATAAAATGTAAAGTAAAAACATAAAAATAAAAAGGGAATGCTTGTATGCTGATATGTACTGCATTCCCTTGTTGTATGTATGCTATATTTAGCTCGAAACGACAAAAAAATATTGTACGTTAAGGGAAAATTTCACATACAAAAAAGACGATTCAAGTATAAATGAATAATAAGATTATAAAAAACGAAAATAAATTTTTAGAGATTATAGGAGTGTGTCAGCAATGATCGTAACAACAACTAATACTATTCAGGGTAAAGAAATTATTGAGTATGCGGACATCGTAAACGGTGAAGCAATTATGGGTGCAAATATCGTACGCGACATCTTCGCTTCTGTTCGTGACGTTGTAGGTGGCCGTTCTGGTGCTTATGAAAGTAAATTAAAAGAAGCTCGTGACATTGCGATGGAAGAAATGAAACAACTTGCAACGCAAAAAGGAGCAAATGCAATTGTTGGTATCGATGTAGACTACGAAGTGGTTCGTGACGGAATGTTAATGGTTGCGGTAAGCGGTACAGCAGTACGTGTGTAAATAGATAGAATTTGAATTTTTCTATAGCTGTTATGTATTTTCTATAAATATAGATGCATTATGTTTATGAACACATCACAAAACATAAAAAAGGAAGAGAATTTTTATAATTCTCTTCCTTTTTTATTTACGAGAAATTTCATGTTCATTAGCTGTTTAGTTCATCGAAAAATGCTGTAGAATTTACCTATTCTATTATAACAGCATAAAACATGGTTTTAAGATGTAATATTGCATATCAGAATGTATTGATACATATATAAATACTTACTATAATGAAAGCATAAAGATAAATCACATCTTAGCAACGACAAAAGAGGAGGAAATAATATGACAATCGCAATGGCAATTTTAAAATTTATAGGTGGAGCACTTCCATTAGTTCAAGAACTTTTAAAAGCGTTTATATAAGTTCCCTATTTAGCAATTATGTATAAATAATTATCATACCTTAATACGAAAAAAGGAAGGGGTTGAATTTTTTGAAAATTATAAAAAGTGTTAAAGGAATCAAATTATTAGCATGTTTATCAATTGGCTTATGCACTATTAATTATTCATCTATTTCCTTCGCTGAAACAAAAACAAGTAATTCAGCTGATGCAACAAAAAATGCTAGTGGCATTGATACTGGCATAGGAAATCTTAAGTATAATAATCAAGAGGTTTTAGCAGTAAATGGTGATAAAGTAGAGAGTTTTGTTCCGAAAGAAAGTACAAATTCAAATGGTAAATTTGTAGTAGTGGAACGCGAGAAAAAATCACTTACAACTTCGCCGGTGGATATTTCAATTATTGATTCTGTGGCTAATCGTACTTATCCAGGAGCAATACAACTTGCAAATAAAGCTTTTGCAGATAATCAACCTAGTTTGTTAGTAGCTAAGAGAAAACCTTTGAATATTAGTATAGACTTACCTGGCATGAGAAAAGACAATACAATTACTGTTCAAAATCCTACATATGGTAATGTGTCTGGAGCAGTAGATGAATTAGTATCTACTTGGAATGAAAAATATTCAAAAACACATACGTTACCTGCAAGAATGCAGTATACAGAATCTATGGTGTATAGTAAATCTCAAATAGCAAGTGCTCTTAATGTTAACGCTAAATATCTTGACAATTCACTGAACATTGATTTTAAAGCGATTGCAGATGGAGAGAAAAAAGTGATGGTTGCGGCATATAAGCAAATCTTTTATACCGTAAGTGCAGAACTACCTAACAATCCATCAGATCTTTTTGATAATAGCGTTACTTTTGATGAGCTAACTCGTAAAGGGGTAAGTAATGCGGCTCCGCCTGTTATGGTGTCAAATGTAGCTTATGGTAGAACAGTTTATGTGAAATTAGAAACATCATCTAAGAGCAAAGATGTACAAGCTGCCTTTAAAGCCTTAATTAAGGGGCAAGGCGTTGAAGCGAGTGGACAGTACAAAGATATTTTTGAAGACAGTACCTTTACCGCTGTAGTATTAGGCGGAGATGCAAAAGAGCATAACAAGGTTGTTTCAAAAGATTTTAATGAAATCCGAAATGTCATTAAAGATAATGCAGAATTAAGTTCTAAAAATCCGGCATACCCAATTTCATATACAAGCACTTTCTTAAAAGATAACGCAACGGCTGCTGTTCATAACAATACAGACTATATTGAGACTACAACTACAGAATATTCAAGTGCTAAAATGACGCTTGATCATTACGGTGCATATGTTGCTCAATTTGATGTATCTTGGGATGAATTCTCATATGATCAAAATGGAAAAGAAGTACTAACCCATAAAACTTGGGAAGGGAACGGCCAAGACAAAACGGCTCATTACTCTACAGTTATACCCCTTCCACCGAATTCAAAAAATGTAAAAGTCGTAGCGAGAGAATGTACAGGTCTTGCATGGGAATGGTGGAGAACAATTATTAATGAACAAAATGTTCCATTGACAAATGAAATAAAAGTTTCAATTGGAGGAACGACATTATACCCAAGTGCTAATATTAGTCATTAGGTAAAAGGGGCACGGCAACGATTATTTCTTTTTGGGGCCATTCAAAAAACAGATAGAATTCAAAGAACATATTGAATTCTATCTGTTTTTTATTTTTTTACATAAAGAACATTGAGGTTGCTTATACTCTTATCGGTTCTTTTGCAAAGTTTCCGAAGACATAAAAAGATGGAGAATATTGCGGGCAGCTCTGTTGCAAAGTTTTTGTTTATATGGGGCATGAATAGTTTCGATGCCTTTTATGGTACGTGAAGCATGACGAATCTTTTGGAATCCAAAAGATTTGGCAAAGCGCCGCTTGACATGTCGATGATCCTGTTCAATTAAGTTATTGAGATGCTTGACGGTACAATGTTTTGTACGCACATAAAAGCCGTTCTTTTTCAATTTTTTGAATGCACAAAGCAAGGTCGGATTCTTGTCTGTTGTGAGAACCGTTGGTTCTCCAAAAGTTTTGACTAATCGCTTCATAAATATGCAAGCCGCTTGATGATCGCGTGTTCTACGAAGTTGGAGATCCAAGGTATACCCATCTCCATCAATTGCACGATAAAGATAGCACCAAGCCCCTTTAACTTTGATGTACGTTTCATCTAAATGCCAAGCATGGTGTGCAGTTTTGTTTTTCTTTTTCCAAATTTGATAAATTAGATTGCCATATTCATGCACCCAACGCATGATTGTTGTAGGGTGAACGGAAACCCCTCGTTCTTGTAGGATCTCAGATACACCGCGATAGCTTAAAGAAAAACGACAGTAATAGCCAACGGCTACTAAAATAATATCTTTCTTGAACTGTTTCCCTTTAAAATATCGCACTTGTGATTCTCCTCATTCTTTTTTTCTAGAGTGTAGCTTCATTTAGAAAACTTTGCAACAGAACCTCTTAGATACTCCTCCAATTTTAGCTTGTAGAAGTGTAGTAAATACAGTGCGAAAGAAGGCTACAGAATCCGAATTAAATCGTCGATTAAGTCCCTCCGGACTTAATAAAATTCCTGTTGAAGTTTCTAATTGACTACAAAGTTGAGTAAGAGAGGTAGTAGCGATTTGTTGATTTAACCATACACACAAAGATAAGAAATGGTGCCCGTGGCACTTGCGTTTTCGTTTCATTCCGCCTGCTTCTATAGCTACTTGATTAAGTGTAGCGGGAGACATATATCGATATAGCTCTTCGGCAAATAAAGATAACTCTTGTTTTTGGTGCATATTCATAAAAAGCACGTCACTCTTTCTCATTAACATAAGAAAATAGTAACGTGCTTTTAACTTCAAAAATAGTCTAAATCCTTAAGTTGATGGATGTGTGGCGCTACCCCATCGCTATCAAGCTAACAAAACAAAATACCCCTAAAATTAAACTTACCCGAAAATTTTCAAGGGGATATAAAAGAAGTGAAAGAAGAGCGCTTAAGTACAGAAGATCGTGAAAAATTAAAAGAAATTCATAATAAATCTACTCCTTATGAGGATAAGGTAGGGAAGTATTTAACATATACAGTTGAAGAAGCGCAGCAACATGTTGATTTCCAAATTAAGAGGCCAACTTATACAATTAAAGGATATACCCAAAAAGACGAAAAGGTGAGTTATTATCTTAAGATAAAGCCAGAATTAGATATTGAATTAGAATATACGAACGGAAAAGGAAATTATACAATTTATCAATCGCAAGTTTTTGGGGAAAGCAAAGACCCATTTAGCCACCAATTTATTTTGCCTGAAAATATAGAACAGTACGAATTAGAAGGGAATCAAATATTTTACTCTACTCATCATTCGGATAGTAATTTACAAGGTATGAAGATGATTGTTCCTGCAAAAGGGAAAAATAGTGCGTACCAAATTGTTATTATTAATCAGAGTTTAGACAATCCAGGAAAAGCAGTGTTTGATAGGAATGTAAACAAAGCGGAACTGGAAAATATAATGCTTTCAATGTTGAAATAATAAAAAGGTGTTTTGAAGATTTATATCTTTAAAACACCTTTTCTAATGCATTGTCACTAAACTATTATTTTGAAGCACCACCAATACGAAAAAATGAGCTTTTTTGTTATAAGTTAGCACAAAATTTCGTTCTGGGGGTACTATAAATTTTTAGCTTGATAGCAATGTGACGATACCCCTAGATAATACTTGTAGAGCTTATAAATATTGTTTCGTCTATTTTTATTAAGTAATTTGTCTATTATGGATTAACCCTAATCATCCATTAGTTAGCTATTGAAAATACTTCGTTTTAATTGCGTGATTAGGGTGTATGATAATAGGTTTAAAAATCATAGAAAAACCCCTGTTTTGATTATATTTAGAAATAAAAGTAAGCATATGACTCAAAATTACACGTATCTCGGCTGTACCCCAATCCCGTCCTAACTTTAGAACGGGGTTATGCTTGTTTGAGTTTTTAAAATTAAATAATTTTATTATCATTTTATACAAAAGAGGACCTGCTATGTATAGCAAATCCTCTCCTAAAATGGCAAAGAGTAACTCTTACCTTACTCTTTGCTTATATATTACATGATTGTTAGTGGAAATTATAGAGTCTTTATATTGAGAAATAAAGAATTATCGTTTTAATAAAAATTTCATTTGGTAGAAAAAAAAACCCTAGTTTCCTAGGGTAATGAATGGTATAACAGCTCAATATATTTTATTCTTTTATATTGTAACGTAATATTAAGTTAAAAACATCAGGTAAATGTAACCAATTGCAGAAAACAAGAGCAGCTAGCAAAAACTAACTGCTCACCTAATGGAGGTCTTGTTCCAACTAGGCTATCTACAGTATTGACGGAATATCGAGTTTTATCATGTTAGCCAAGAAGACTCCTTCCTCAAGGAACGCGAAGTGGGTAGGTGGGAGATGAATTGTCTTCGGACAAGGGATGGCAGGAAGCCATCTTAATTGTTCGACATACATAAACTGTTACTTCACTACCTATCGAATGTATGTTTGTTATATAATAGACACATATCGAAATAGAGGTGAAACGAATGATGATCAATAAAGCATATAAATTTCGTATCTATCCAAATAAAGCACAAGCGATCCTAATCAATAAAACGATTGGCTGTTCTCGTTTTGTATTCAATCAATTCCTATCTCTATGGGATCATGCATACAAAGAAACAGGAAAAGGTTTGACATATGGTACATGCTCTGCCAAACTTCCTGCCATGAAGAAAGGGTTTGTTTGGCTAAAAGAAGTGGATAGTATTGCGATTCAGTCGTCTGTTCGCAACCTTGCGGATGCTTATACACGCCTTTTCAAAAAACAAAACAATGCCCCGCGTTTCAAATCTAAGAAGAACAACGTACAATCTTATACCACAAAACAAACAAATGAAAACATTGCCGTTATAGGAAATAAAATGAAATTGCCTAAACTAGGTCTTGTTCGATTTGCCAAAAGTCGTGAAGTAAAGGGACGTATTTTAAATGCTACAGTTAGACGAAACACTTCTGGCAGATACTTTGTGTCATTGTTAGTTGAAACAGAAGTGCAAGAACTTCCGAAAACAAATTCTTACATTGGAATGGATGTGGGACTAAAAGATTTCGCCATTTTGTCAGATGGAACAATCTATAAAAATCCGAAGTTTTTTCGATCGTTAGAAGAGAAGTTGGTAAAAGCACAGCGTGTTCTTTCTAGAAGAATGAAAGGATCTTCTCGCTGGAATAAACAACGAATAAAGGTAGCTAGAATTCATGAATACATGGCAAATGCTAGAAAAGATTACTTGGACAAAATCTCAACTGAAATCATCAAAAACCACGATGTTATTGGTATAGAAGATTTGCAAGTATCTAATATGTTAAAGAATCATAAGTTAGCAAAAGCAATTAGTGAGGTATCATGGTCACAGTTTCGAACCATGTTGGAATATAAAGCGAAATGGTACGGCAAACAAATCATTGTCGTATCGAAAACATTTGCTTCAAGCCAATTATGTTCTTGTTGTGGATATCAAAACAAAGACGTTAAAAATCTAAACCTACGTAAATGGGACTGCCCTTCTTGTCGTACACACCATGATAGGGATATTAACGCAAGTATCAATCTAAAGAATGAAGCAATAAGGCTTCTAACCGCAAGGACTGTGGAGATAGCCTAATAAATTAGAGTTCAATAGAACTCTTTACTTAGGAATCCCCCTCTTCTAAACGAAGTGAAAGTGGGGGTAGTTCAATCGTGAAGAAATACGTTTAACTTAATGCATAGCCCACAATCAAAGTTAGTGTTAAAAACACTGATAATAAAAGTGTTAGTAGAACTGTTACTATGCTTCTAAGCATTGAAATCCAATTATCTACTTTAGAGAATCCTTTCATACCAGCAAAAAAAGTTCCTATTGAAAAAATGAGTACAAAAAATAAAGGGTGAAAATAAACGACGTTTATAAAAGATGCATTCATTTCAGGTGTGCATACTTCAAGATATAAAAAAAAAGCAATGCAAACGAATGAAAAAATAAAGGACCATAGATTTATATTATGCTTCATAGGTTGCTCCTTTGTTATCGAAATATTTCTATTAAATTTTAATGGAAAATATAAGAAAAAGACAGTGGTTATAAATTAAAATGAATTTTTTTAACAAAATAATCCTTTTGAAATTATATAGGGGCACCATATCAAAAAAGAAAATTGTACGTTTAGACACAATTTATAGTAAGTAACAACTAGTCTATAAACAAGCCATTTCTACAATTGCTATGTAATACATACTGGATGGGTTCTGGTGCAAATATTTGAAGAAGGACACGAATAATAGTAGATTCCTAACGGAATCGTATTTTATGCTATAAGTCCAAACACTTGATGAATGAACTCTTTTTGATTTTGGACAGACTGATTCGGTAAATTAATCTGTCCCTTTTTTATCATATGTATGGCTTCAACACCACTCAATATAGAGGTTGCTGTTTTAAATGATTTGAATCCCAACATAGAACGCACACGTTTCTTAATAAAACGATGATCTTGTTCCACTATATTATTGAGATATTTAGCTTGCCTTAGTTGTATGCCTTCAGGCATATGTTTCTCTTCTTTCAACTCTTGAATCGCTACAGGATAGGCAGGGTTCTTATCTACTGTTATCACGCGAGGCTTAGAAACATACGAAAAAGCCAAGGCTTTCTTGAAAAAGCGCTTGGCTGCTTGTTTATCTCTTGATTTACTTAGATAAAAATCAATTGTATTGCCCTCTGAATCAACCGCACGATATAAGTACATCCATTGACCTTTTACTTTAATATAGGTTTCATCGACTCTCCACGAGTCATTTGTTGATTTAAGATGATGTCGTACTTTCTCTTCTAATTGGGGTCCATATTGATGAACGCAGCGCATAATCGTTGTGTGAGCAATTGATAATCCTCTTTCCTCCATCATTTCCATCAGGTTACGGAAGCTCAAATTGTACCGCAGGTACCACCTTACTGTTAATAAGATTAGTTCGGGCTGATAATGCTTCCATTTAAACAAATTCTCCTTTTCCATACTGATCACGCACCTTTTCTAGAGTAATAGTATCAGTATGTCCAAGATTTATAGATTTATTGCAATTTTCCCGAAGTTTTTGCACCAGAACCATTTTTTTCATAAATTCCCCTTCTTTCCATGATAGTTTCCTATTATAAAATAAATCACTGTTGTTACAGAAATGTGACAATTTCAAATAGAGGCACGGCAAGAATTCGTTTTTTTTTGGCCACTCACCATTTTGTCACATTCCTGTCACAATGTATTTGTAGGATAGAATTACAAAAAAGGAGGTTTATAAGTATGAATAAAAAAATGAACAAGCTGGTCATTCCAATTTTGATGAGTTCAATGTGTCTTACATTACCATCCCTGAGTTATGCGCAACAAAAGGATTTTACAACAAAGGGACAAAACGTGGTTTCTCAATACAAAAATTTCACCTTTGATGTGAATCCTGAAACTGGTGAAATTTTTGTGGAAAAAGATGGTGTAAGAGAAAGTGCTTCCTTACCACTATCGAAGAAAAAAATAACAAATCTAATAAAAAAAGATGATTGTATATCATGGAGTTATCCAGATGACCAAATAGATGTGAAGATTGAAAAGAAAGAGTCTTATTTAAATATTAAGTTAAAATCTACTAAGTCTGAAGGAGCTAATGAATTTACATGGCCTAAAGTAAGTGCGGACAGCTATACGTTACCATTATGGGAAGGAAAAAATATACCTAGCAATGATCCAAACTGGAAAGAATATTTAAAAGATCAAGAGATGTCATTCATAGAAAGTTTTTCTATGAGATTCTTTGCATTGAATAAATCTAATTATTCCATTATGTATATAGCTGAAAAAATGTATAACGATAATATTCATTTCACTGCTGATTCCGATATAAAGTTTAGTTTTACACATCAATATCCTTCTATTAATAAGAATAAAGAATATGGATTCAGATTGTATCTAACTGATAAAAACCCTGTCTCGATGGCCAATATTTATAAAAATTATATAAAAGAACAGGGAGAATTTAAGACACTAGAAGAAAAAGCAAAAACAAATCCGAACATTAAAAAATTATATGGTGCTCCTCATATTTATTTTTGGGACCACAGTGGGATTGCAGTAGAAAATATCAAGTGGGATAAATTTTCACAAAAAATGGATGAGACATTTACAAATTGGATTGCACAGTTGTTACAAGAAAATACGGAAGATGGCTCAAAAGATTTTGAAACTGTTATGCAAGATATAAAGAATCAAAAAGCTATCGATAAAAGCCAGCAAAAAGTAATAGTTAATGCGATAAATCAGGTATTAAAATTAGAACAACTTTATAATAAAGGTATTTTTTATAATCTAGATATCGGAATAAACAAATTGTTAAAAAAAGGTATCCGAAACTTAAGTGAACAAGAACTCTATACACTGAACAAAGGATTAATTAAGAGTAAGTTAACAGAGGCATTGGATGAAGTAAGTAGATGGGAACAGAAAGAAACAACAGATGTTTTAGTTGATATGAAGAAATCGAATGTTAAAAAAGCATGGATAGGTTTACCTAATTGGGCTAATGGATTAATGAATCCCAAAATGGTAGAAGAAGCAAATAGAATGGGGTATTTAATCGCTCCTTATGATTCATACCACTCGATTCATGAAGTGGGAAGTAGAGAGTGGAATACAGCTTCTTTTAAAGATAAAACTTTATATGAAAATGCTACAATATCGAATGAAAAAGGAGAAAAAGTAGGAGGATTCTTAGGAAAAGGAAGAAAGTTAAATCCAACTTTATCCTTACCTAGTGTGCAAGAGCGTGTAGGTGATATTTTACAAAATAATATACCGTTTAATTCTTGGTTTGTCGATTGTGATGCTACAGGCGAAATTTATGATGATTATTCTCCAAATCACATTACAACTCAGGAACAAGATCTAAAAGCAAGACTACAAAGAATGAAATATATTAGCGAAGAAAAACATATGGTAGTTGGATCAGAAGGTGGAAATGACTTTGCTAGTAATATAATTGCCTTTGCACATGGAATAGAAACGCCTGGGATTTGGCCCGACTCTGATATGAAAGATAAACAGAGCCCATATTATGTAGGCGGATATAAATCCACTTCACCAGATGGTGCTATTCCAGAAACGAATGCTAAAACCATACCAATCAAACCTATTTATAAAAATATTTATAATAATCCTGTATATTCAATTCCGTTATATAAACTTGTATATAATGATTCAATTATTACGACTCACCAATGGGCATGGGGAAGTTTTAGAATTAAGGATGAGATAGGAAATAGAATGTTATCTGAAATGTTGTATAATGTACCACCTTTATATCATATTGATAAAAATGAATGGGGGAAAAGTAAATCCATCATTACCTCTTATTTGAAAGTATGGTCTCCATTTCATGAGAAAGCCGTAACAAAACCAATGACTAATTTTGAAGTATTGTCTGAAGATCGGCAAGTTCAAAGTACGACATTTGGAAATGACATGAAAGTGATTGTGAATTTCTCAAACCAAGATTTCATATATGGCAATGAGAATATAAAAGCAAAAACAGCTATAGTATATGATGGGAAGAAAAAGAGTATATTAGAAGTTCCAAAGTACTAAGATACATGACATGGTTGTTGCTGTGAAATAAGGTCGTACTATTTTGAATAAAATTTAACTGTTTGCAAAAAAAGTTGCACCGTTTTGCGTCATTAGATAAAGCTGTCACGGTAAAACTCCTGAGTTTTGATCAAGCTTTATTCCAAACCAACACAAAAAATGGCTTCTGTGTTTTGAAGTCCCTTTTTATTTGTAATCAGGACTTTTGAAAGATTTGTGAATTTCATAGAAATCAAACGGGATATAAAGTAAATGTTATAGTTTTGTATATTAAAGGTTATTTATGTTATTTAAACTATATTTTTACGAAGGTACTAGAGGGAGTGTCATCATGTATAGTGTGGTTGAAACTGCAAAAGAGAACAATTAAAGTCCTTATCATTCTCTTCGATATTTGTTTGAAACACTCCCCAATATCAATTTAAACAATTATGAAGAGAGACCTGTGTTGGATTCTCTTTTCATTGGTCTTAGTTATGTGGGAACCCTAGTGTTGTGTTATAACCCTGAAATATTGACATATCTAGGCGGACCTATAGATTTCAGTTAATTATATGAAATGAAAAACCAAGTCGTTATTTTTGGGATTCAAACTACCATTATTTAAACTATTATTCACACTAAAAGAAGTACAAGGAGGAAGGTATATCTATTAAAATAGTGAGATATACCAAATTATAAATGAATATTAAATTTAACAAAAAATTAGTAGCATTCACGGCAGGATTAACGGTATTATCTTCACCATTGGTATCGTTTGCAGAGGAACAACAATTAGTAAACAATAAGCAACCTACAAGCGTTCAGGAACAAGATAAAACAGGCCAACTTCAAGCATCAGATGAACAGGCTTTAAAAAGTATTGAAGCTAGTTTTGAAGGGGTAGACGGACGTGGTGGAGGTACTATCGATAATAAGAAAGCAGACAGTCTTCAACGTTCAGAAGGTATTCATGAAGAAACGGGTACATTAACTGTTCCAAGCAATTCAAACAGAACAAAACGTAGTCTATCTTCTGCATCACCTAGCATCTCTAGTACAATAAACGGTGTTCCATTCACTGAATGGATTGTTCCAGCAGGTAACGATAATATTCGTCCTCAAAACTACATGAGTCCAAAGTACATTACAATTCATGAGACTGATAATACAAGTGTAGGAGCAGGTGCTAAAAACCATGCTCAATACCTATATAACCAAGCAGTAGGGAACACAAACCGAGTTGCATCATGGCATTTTACAGTAGACGATAAAGAGATTTATCAACACTTACCATTAAACGAAAACGGGTGGCACGCAGGAGACGGTGATGGTCCAGGTAATAGACAATCTATTGCAATTGAAATCGCAGTTAACAGAGACGGTAACTATAGTAAAGCAGTAGATAATGCTAAGAAACTTGTAGCTTATTTAATGAAAGAAACTGGTGTACCGTTAAATAATATCGTAAAACACCAAAGATGGAGTGGTAAAAACTGTCCTGCTAACATGATTAACAATGGACAATGGGATTCATTCGTAAATGGTGTGAAGGGGAATTATAATAACCTTTCTCAACCAACAGACGATATTACAGGGGGGTGGTATGAGTCAGCTATTCGAGAATTAAATAGAAGGGGTATTATGGTAGGGGAAGGAAACGGAATTTTCGCACCTAACAGAGCAGTAACAAGAGCCGAATTTGCTCAATTAATCTCTAAGTCTCTAAACTTGCCAGCCGGAGATGCTTCATTTAAAGACTTAAACGATGCAAACCCAACTCTACGAGATGGTATTAAACGAACTGCAAGTGCAGGTATCATTGCAGGTAGAGGGGACGGTTCTTTTGACCCAAACAAACCTATTACAAGAGAAGAATCAGCAATCATTGTAAACAAGGCTTTACAGTATAAAGGTCTATGGGGGCCAGTTGCAAACTTACCATTCTTAGATAAGGACCAAATTAACTATAAAGAAGACGTACAAAGATTGTATGGCTTAGGTATTGTAAAAGGTAAAGAAGGCAATCAATACGATCCTAAAGGAACAACAATCCGTGGTGAAACAGCATCGTTCATTTTAAACATGCTTCTAGTAATTGAAACTGGTAGTGTTCAAAATGTAATTGGAACGGCTCAAATCAATGGTATTGGAGTAAATATTCGAAGCGGAGCAGGTTCAAACTACTCTATTGTTAGAAAGGCAAGTAAAGGCGAAAAAGTTACAGTATATGAAGAAAAGAACGGTTGGTTAAGAATTGGAACAGGTCAGTGGGTTTATTATGACTCTAGTTATATCAACTATAACAGATGATAAAAAACTAAAATCTTTAAAGCATCTACATATAGACTTTCGAAAAAAAGAAACAATCTTGCTTATCATTGACGTTACATGAGCTTAGTTTGATGGGCATGAGGGTATAACATTCTCTGCAATACAAAATAAAAGGGGAAACTATTCAATTAGTTTTTCCTTTTTATTTTGTCAAACAAATGGGTTCTGGTGCAAACACTCCAAAACGCTTGTAAGTAACCTCCTAAACTTGGATATATTGATACTAGTACTCTAAAAAAGGATGTGATTGGTATGGAAAAGCAAAATCTATTCAAGTGGAAACATTATTAACCGGATATTATTTTATTAACCGTGAGATGGTACCTACGGTACAACCTCAGTTTTCGTGATTTAGTCGAAATGATGGAAGAACGTGGGCTATCCCTTGCTCATACAACTATCATGCGATGGGTTCATCAAAATGGTCCCGAATTAGATAAGCGCGTACGACATCATCTTAAATCAACCAATGATTCTTGGCAAGCCGATGAGACGTATGTGAAAGTCAAAGGTCAATGGATGTACCTATATCGTGCTGTTGATTCAAAAGGAAATACAATTGATATTTATTTAAGCAAAACAAGAGATCATAGGGCTGCAAAGCATTTTTTCAAGAAAGCTTTGCAGTCTTTTCATGTTTCAAAGCCCCGTGTGATAACAGTAGACAAAAAATCGGCCTATCCTATAGCGATTGAAGAGTTGAAGAAAGAGAAAAAAATGCCTGTAGACATCCAAATAAGGCAGGTAAAATACCTGAATAACATTGTAGAGCAAGATCATCGCTTTATTAAAAAGAGAGTTCGTTCAATGTTAGGATTGAAGTCTTTTCGTACAGCTACATCCATTCTTTCAGGAATAGAAGCGATGCATATCATTAAAAAAGGCTCACTTATTTTACGGGACAAGTCTGTCCAAAATGAAATAAAGTTTATTCATCAACTATTCGGAATGGCTGCATAAGAATAGATTCCATTAGGAATCTATATACCTCTTTCGAATAAATGAAAACTTTGCACCAGAACCATATAAACTAATGTAGCTTTGAAATAAAGTTTGAGTAAAAATACCTTACAAACCCTTATTTTACGATAAATGAGAAGAATCTATTTTGAAAAAAGATTAATCAAAATAGATTCTTTTCCAGTAGATTTAAGATTGGTTTTTATAAAAATGTTTGATTAAAATTACACATGTTAACCTTACTATGTGATTCTCTGATTAATAAAACGTATAAAAAAAGGAGAATAGTAACTTATAAACAGTTAATCTTTTTTCAAAACGATTAAACTTTATTTCAAATCCACAAACAAAAGAGCCTTACCTCTGTAGGCAAGACTCCACTAGTGTAGTTATATAGTATTTACATAACAAATAAGAAACATAAAACATATAATACCAAGTAGCAGAACCCTAATATTCCGCCTATAGCTAGTACCTGTTTAACCCAGCTCTTGAATTTCAGATTACTGTCAATAATCGCTTGCACTCTTTCCATATCCGTTTCCTCCTATTAAGGAGAACCCTTAAAGACTCTCACCTCGCTATGATACCATTAAGGAATGACTAATAGAGGTCTAATTTTTGTCTAAACGCATAAATATGTAATATTGCATATAGAAATGTATTGCTATAAATGTAAGCGCTTACTATAATGAAAACATAAAGATAAATCACATCTTAGCATCAACAAAAGAGGAGGAAATAATATGGCAATCGCAATGGCAGTTTTAAAATTTGTAGGTGCAGCACTTCCATTAGTTCAAGAACTTTTAAAAGCATTTATGTAAGTTCATTATTTAGCAATTATTTATAAAATTATCATACCTTAATACAACAAAAGAGGAGGGAATAATATGACAATCGCAATGGCAGTTTTAAAATTTGTAGGTGGAATCATTCCATTTGTACAAGAACTTTTAAAAGCATTTATGTAAGTTCATTATTTAGCAATTATTTATAAAATTATCATACCTTAATACAACAAAAGAGGAGGAAATAATATGACAATCGCAATGGCAGTTTTAAAATTTGTAGGTGGAATCATTCCATTTGTACAAGAACTTTTAAAAGCAGTAATGTAAGTTCATTATTTAGCAATTATTTATAAAATTATCATACCTTAATACAACAAAAGAGGAGGAAATAATATGACAATCGCAATGGCAATTTTAAAATTTGTAGGTGGAATCATTCCATTTGTACAAGAACTTTTAAAAGCAGTAATGTAAGTTCATTATTCCGCAATTATTTATAAAAATTATCATACAAATGATCTGTATATCAAAAGTGAATTGATGTGCAGATCATTTGTGTGAGCGAAGTCCCTTTAGCATTATTAAGGGACTTTTTTGTTATTATCGAAAGTAAACTTTTAGATATTAGTTTACTTTCATTTTATTATGAGGAAAACAAAAAACGACTTTACATTAGTCGTCTTTTAATCTAAAAAATCTATACAAAATCAATAAAATAATTAAGCATTTATTTTATTTAAAATTGAAATCTTATTAGTAGTAAATAGTACATAATCTTGTTTTCTAGTTTTAATTAAGATGCGATCAGTTGTACCATAAGGTGTCCCAATTCGAATTGCATCAGCTTTTTCAACACCAGCATAAGTATCATCTTCAGTAACCTCAATAATTTCATTTAATGGAATATTAACTTTTGCTAATTGCCATTTAATAATTAGTTCCTCTGTTGTTTTTATAACATCAATACCCAACATGTTATCAAGACCTTTCTATTCTATTATCTAAATATAATTATAATTCAAATAATTATAATTGCAATTAAGTGTATTTATTGGATATTTATGTTTGCGAATGATATGAATAAAATTTTTTTTATCTATTTTCTAATGTAAACTTTTCAATATTAGTTTACATTCAAATCTTTGGTTTTATTAACTTCATTACAACTTACTCATTTTCCCCAAAACCACTGACAAAAGTATACATTCAAAAAACGATAAAACAAGGAATAAATAACCAACTAATAAATATATTTTTTCTGAAAATTTATGCTATAATTAATTTGTACAAAGGTTGGTATCCTTTTACTTCTAATATTGTATTGATTTATATGTAGTACCCTACTACTTAAATATGGATCTACAAACAAAAAGAACTAGTATTATTATAGTTCTTTTTGTTTATTTAGAATAAATAAAATTTAAAAAAACATAAATATTCATGTTACCATATATCATGACACTCAGTTTTGTTTATACCATACAACAAAATTAAACTAATCCCTTATCTATTATAGATAAGGGATTAGTTTGTATAAATAATTTTTATTTAACAATTTTAATCTTGTCCAAAGATTAAAAACCATATTAAAAGTTTACATAACCCCACTTATCTGTATTCAATGTATCTAGAAAAAACCCCTTCAGTTTATTTGCTGAAGGGGTTTCGTATTTACATAATTTTCGTTATCAGAAGTCGTTTTAAAATTCTACATGTTTACTTTTTTCTTGTTCTTACGAATAAACCACAACACTACAGTTAAAAATAATAAAAAAATCAGTAAAAAGAGCGGTATTTTTTGAATAAAGAAAAATCCTTTCCAAAAATCTAACCTAGTACTATCAGGAGAATCTGTTGCCATCCCACCTATAAAATAAGACAATGGAATAGCAAGTATATTTATCCCTAAACCGATCATTACGAATGATAGATTTTTACTCCAGATTTTTGGTAATGCAGCCATAATAAATAAAACTAATGCAGTACCAATTATAAGAAACAGTATTCCAAAATAAAATGCAAAATATAAAATAATTCCCATAATATCCATAATAAATCCCATAATATCCCTCCAAGACTTTAATTGTACCATCAATAAGGGTAATTTTGGTTAAATATGATATTCATAGAAAATTAACATAACGTCTCATTATCGGTAGCAAATCGTTTCATAGAATCCTTGTTTTTACTAGGGTTTTTGTCTCTATGCCTATCTCTTATACAAGATTTTATACATCGTTGATATAGCGGGGATCTAGAGGATCCTTGCTATTCTTTTTTTGCATAAAATCTTGCATATAGAAAAAAGAATTTGAAACAAGTGATACGTGAATTATTAGGAAAAAGGGTATATCATTGCTATAGCGAATATATTTTTGAGGTGAGACGCTATATAGTCCTGGCGAAGTGGCAGAGCAATTAAATATCCAATCTAGCACATTACGTAAGTATGCTGATGTACTCGAAAAGGAGGGTTATACCTTCATTAAAAATGAACGTGGGCATAGGAAATATAGAGAAAGCGATGTAATGGTATTCCGTAAGGTCATAAACCTGAAAAACGACACAGACATGACATTAGAAAACGCCACAAAGCAAATAGTATCATGGCATCAAGGTGTTGAAGTGTTGCCATTAGAGCGGCATGAAGTTGAGCGCTATGAAGAACCGGATTTCAACGCTACAACGCTACAGACGATGCTTCAAGATCAAAACGAGGTCATTGAAAAGCAAAATGAATTATTACAAGAATTAAGCAAACGTTTAATTGAACAAGACCAGCGATTTGCACAAAGAGAATCAGAATTATTGAGCGCTATACAAACGATACAGGAATCCCAGACTTATAGCGACAAATTCTAGCGAGGGTGTGGCGAAGAACCAAGGGCGTGATGAAATGCTTATGCAAACAATAAGAGAAGTCCAGGAAGTTAAGAAGATGATTGCCGCAAGTAAAGATAAGAAATGGTACGAGTTTTGGAAATAATCTTTTACAAAGGTAAAGCTTAGAGTCATATGAGAACTCTAAGCTTTTTTGGATACCACCGATAAGTTGTGTTATGTTAATTTCACATGTAGGGGTACCGCCACATGCCCATCAAGCTAAGGTCTTGAAGTACCCCCTAAACAAAATTTTTAATTTTTCTACAGTTATTTATGTGAATTCAACTCGTTTTTTTCGTTTTCGGGAACAATTCATTTCTTAAGTTAATGGCGATGTAGCGGGCCCCCCATTTGTTCGGATGCTTTATCTGACTTTTCTATATTCATAAATTGATAATATTAAACCTACTACAAAAATAAAGGAAATACTACAAATACCAATAGGATAATTAATAAAAGTTCTTCCGATTCCTTCATGAGGACTGAATATTAATGGTACTACCCAAGGATACAATACATTCCCAGGTACATTAACTAAAATTAAATTCAAAAATAAAACTATACACATCAACAAGACTACTGAGAGAAAGCTTTTCCACTTAATCGCAAAAAATGACGCTATAGGTATTAAACAGAAATGCATAATCGCCATTAATGAAACTATTTTAAGCTGTTGAATAAATAAACCATATGTAAAAGGAAGATCAGTAATTAACATACCTAAAAAGAAAGGAAGAAAGAGCAGTATAACCATTGTAAAAACAATAAAGCTAAATACAATTAGCAATTTACCACAATAAAATTTTAATTTAGGAATAGGACTTGTAAATAAAATAATATTTGTCCCTTCTTGATATTCTCTAGCAAATATATATCCTGCAAAAATATAAAAAATAGCAGTACCTGTCATAATGTTAAAAAACATATAAATTGTCTTATAATATTCGCCCCAACCTGTTTCAGTAATAGAATATTTAGGATTAACGGCGTAAATAAAAAATACAAGTAATATAGGAATCAATTGCAACGCGGTAGTAATATATATTAATTTAGAACCTTTGAATTTAATAAGTTCAGATTTTATTATCGATTGCACTGATTAATCCCTCCTGTTATTTGCATGAAATAATCCTCTAATGTTTGTTTTACGGTTACAATTTCATAAACATCGATTTCTGCAAAATTTAATAATTTATTTAATTCTGCAGTATTTCCTTCAAAATGATTTATCAGAATATCTGTATTAGAAAATCGATAATCTAAATCTTTTATATTTTCTTTTAAAATTCCAATACATTTATTAATATTGTTAACCTTAATCCTTATATATTTTTCAAATTTATCCTCCAATTTATCCATAGAACTTTCTTCTAAGAGTTTCCCCTCGTGTATAATCCCAATTTTATCTGCTAATTGTTGTACTTCACTAAGTATATGACTAGATACTAAAATTGTTTTTTGATGCTCTTTAGCTAATTCAATGAGTAGTTCTCTTATTTCTTTAATTCCAGCTGGATCTAGGCCATTAGTTGGTTCATCTAATAATAATAAATCAGGATTATGTAATAACGAACGAGCAATCCCTAATCGCTGTTTCATTCCTAAAGAGAAATTCTTTACTTTTTGATGCTGGACGTTTTGCAAATTAACTATATTTAAAACACGGTCGATGGCCTTAGAATCTTTAACTCCCATGTAATTACTACTGATTTTCAAATTATCATTAGCACTTAAATTCCCATAAAAACCTGGATATTCTATAATCGATCCGATATTCCCCAAAAAGGAACGATTATTAATATCTAGCTTATTTCCAAATATATATATGTCTCCACTTGTTGGTTTTAATAGACCCATAATCATTCTAATTGTTGTTGTTTTTCCAGCACCATTCTCACCTAATAAACCATAAACTTCACCTATTTTTATATGCAATGATATGGAATCGACTACGGTTTTTGATTCGTAAATTTTTATTAAATCAGCTGTTTCTAGTACATATTTCATATACTTACCCCTTTGTATTTATTAGGCTGTCAATAACTATCTACCAAATATAAATTAAATATACTATATTTTTACTTTTTTATCTTAGAAGAAAACGCTATTCTTTTTGTAGAAATATCCAGAAAGGATGGCGTTTTTGATGAATCCTATCATTTCAAATGAACTGAATCTTTTCGCACAAGAGCTACAATACTTTTTATCTCCAATAGTCCTACAAGATATCGCCAAACAAGTTGGTTTTGTACAGCGATCTAGTAAGTATCAAGCAAACGAACTCATTGCCCTTTGCGTATGGCTCAGTCAAGAAATCGCTAGCACATCACTTACACAATTGTGCAGTCAGTTAGAAGCTTCAACTGGGGTACTGATGAGCTCAGAAGGATTGAATCAACGCTTTAACCCAGCAGCTGTCGCATTTCTTCGGGAAGTCTTTACTTCTCTTCTCACACAAAAACTCTGTTCAAATCACTCGCTTTCTGCACAAATGATCTCTACTTTCAATCGTATCCGTATTTTAGATGCGACAGTGTTTCAACTGCCTGATCCTTTCGCCACTAACTATCAAGGTTCAGGCGGGAGTAGTAATACGGCAGGCGTGAAAATCCAATTGGAATATGATTTACTTAGTGGTCAATTTCTTAACGTGCAGCTTGGACCAGGAAAGAATAATGATAAAACATACGGTACCATCTGCCTTGAAACCGTAGAGGCGGGCGATTTGTGTTTACGTGATCTTGGTTACTTCGATTTAGGAGACTTACAAACTATTCATGATAAAGAGGCTTACTATATCTCGCGGTTGAAGCTGAATACACGCATTTATATCAAGAACCCTGAGCCAGAATACTTCAACAACGGCACGTTAAAAAAGCAAACAGAATACATCCAGCTTGATATGACAAAAATGATGTCGGGTCTAATCCCAGGTGAAACGATAGAAATCCCCGAGGTATACATTGGCCAAAATCAGAAGCTTCCAGCACGTGTCATTATCCATCGTTTAACCGATGATCAAACGCAAACACGCCTGAAAAATCAAGCGATACGTGAAAAGAAAAAAGGCATTGTCATGAAGGATAAAAGTAAACGTTTAATGGGTATGAATGTATACATCACGAACACGTCTCTAGAAGGAGTACCAACGAATAACGTGCACTCATTGTATTCACTTCGTTGGCAGATTGAAATTTTGTTTAAAACGTGGAAGTCATTTTTTGAAATTGATGAATGTAAAAATATTAAAAGAGAACGCCTAGAGTGCCATTTATATGGACAACTCATTGGCATTCTCCTCTGTTCTTCTACAATGTTTCAAATGCGACGGTTTCTGCTTGAAAAGACAAAGCATGAGCTGAGTGAATACAAAGCGATTTATATGATTAAAGATTACTTTCCGTTACTGTTTCAAGCGATAGCCGTTGGCACAGAAGAACTTTTAAAAATTCTGCATCGTCTTTATCTGCTACTCAAAAAGAACGGTCGTAAATGTCATCGGTATAAGAAGATGACCGTCTTTGATATTCTAGGGATTGTGTATAAAACGACGGTGAAGCATAGACAAGATGCCTAGCGAAAAAATCACGTTTTAATAGGCTTCTTTAGCATGCCTACTTTTCTATCACTTACTAATTTTGAACCAAGGATCGTTTCATATCTAGTAAGTTACTTGGTTAGCTTGATGGACATGGGGTACCGCCAGCATTTTGGAAGTAAACCACGTTAAGCAAATTTCAACATAAAATTCCTTGAGTTTTGTCCTGTTAAGAACATTTTGATACAACACAATTTAAATTAGCGTTAAAATGGCTCAAACATCTTTAGCAGGTTTGAGCCATTTTGCGGTCTATACCTAAATAAAAGCAAATAAAGTTATGTAAAACTCGCTTTCCAAAAATGAACACATTCTTGTTAGGGTGTTTTTGCCCATCTCCCGAAAAAGGGTGTGTTTAAATAAATTTTATGGTACCTTGCAATAAATAATAGGGTGTGGTAAATTATTACAAAAGATGTATTATTTACTGCTAGGTACTGTTCAATGAATAGTACCTAAACACTCAAGAAAGGAGTGATTGTTTATTGAATGTACAATTTAAAAAAGGTGTCTTGGAACTGTGTGTTCTTGTGTTGTTGGATAAGCAAGACCGTTATGGTTATGAACTTGTTCAGGAGATTTCAGATCAAATCGAGATATCGGAAGGTTCGATTTATCCACTGTTACGACGATTAACCAAGGAAGAGTATTTTACGACATATTTGCAAGAATCAACAGAAGGGCCGCCGCGTAAGTATTATAAGTTAACTGAGAAAGGTAGGGAATACCTTCACGAATTGCTGACAGAATGGAACGAGTTTTCTAATGGAGTCAATCACTTAATCAAGGAAGGAGCGGGCAAATGAATAAAGAACAATTTTTGAAACAATTAAATACCTCATTAGTAAAGCTTTCGCAAGAGGAACGGCAGGATATTTTACAAGATTACGAAGAGTATTTCGCGATTGGGATGGAAAAAGGAAAAACGGAGCAGGAAATTTCAGCATCCCTTGGAAATCCGAAACAAATTTCCAAGGAACTAACGGCATCTTACCGTCTTGATCAAGTCGAGCAAACAACTTCTGCTGTAAATGTAATGCGAGCTACTTGGGCAGTTATTGGTTTAGGATTTTTTAACTTAGTAATTGTATTAGGACCTTTTATTGCGTTGGTAGGGGTTGTTATTGCAGGATGGGCATCAGCGATAGCCTTCATTCTTTCCCCGTTTGTCGTACTTATTTATCTGGTTTTGGGCAACTTTCTATTATTTGATTTGTTCGTCGCATTAGGTCTTTGCGGAATTGGATTTTTTATTGCAATGGGGATGTATATCGCTACAAGTGCTTTAACTAAGGGGTTTATTCATTATTTGAATTTTAACATTTCTCTTGTGAAAGGTGGTTTGAAAAATGATTAATATTAAAAAATTATCTATTATTGCACTATCCCTGTTATTAATCGGTATAGTAGGGGGCCTGTTTACATTTTCTCAAGTGATGAATAAGGAAACGAATATAGAGAAAAAATCGATTTCAGATGAGGTAACGGATGTAGATGTCATCGCTCAAAATGCAACTGTTGAAATCATCCCAACGACAGGTACGGATACTAATATAGAGTTAGAATCAAAAGAAGTGAAAGCTTCTAAGCTGAATCTTTCTGCAAATGTGGAAGAAAAGAAACTTACGGTTACATTAAAAGAACAACGCTCCTTTAACATTTTTTTTCATAATCAATCGTTACATTTAAAAGTGTATGTGCCCAAGAAATCTTATAAGTCGTTTGTCGTTAAAAGTGCTAATGGAAAAGTAGAAATGGCTGAATTGGACATAAAGAGTCTGAACGTGGAATCACAAAATGGCCAAATTGACTTAAAAGATATCATATCTGAAAAGGTTGAAGTGAATTCTGCTAATGGAAGAGTAGAACTTAATAATGTAGAGGGAAATCTGATAGGGGACTCGAACAACGGAAAAATCTCCCTTGTCACAAAAGACTTGGATCGGAATATTCAATTGAAAAGTCGCAATGGGAAGATTATGATTAAAACAGATAAGGAGCCAACCAATACAACCTTTGATGTTCATAGTAATAATGGGGGAATCGATATTCTCAATAAATATAAAGGAAATGTTGTTATTGGTAAAGGTGAAAATTTAGTTAAACTAAATTCAAATAATGGGAAAATCGAAATAATAAAATAGCAACAAAGCGAGAAAAAAGCTGATTCCATTGGAATTGGCTTTTTCAGTTAATCAGTCATTTAAAAATGCATAGGTCCATAGAGCGAAAAAAAGGAGGTTCCCTTGTGAGTGTAGAGTTCCCCCTTAATCTTGCTACCAATAACGGAAGTTATGGTAACTAAATATTACAAGTGTATTTACTTTGAATTTTTATGAAAGGAGATAAAACAGTGTATTTATTAAGAAGGTTGATAGCAGCTATATTGTCAGCATTAATTATGTCTACGTCATTCGAAATACTTGATTTTGTTTTCGCTAATCCGTATCAATTTTCATTTCTAGATATATTTATGATAGCCATAATCTACATTAGTCCTATATTTATATTATTTGGAATTCCAGTTTCATTATTGATTGATTGGTTTACAAAAAAGGTCTTAAGTAAACTGAATTCTCCTAAAAAAATTCATTTAGTTCAACTATTTATTTATGCGATATTTGGCGTAATTTCATTAGGTATATTGTTTTCATTTGTTTTTATGGTACCTGGCTTAGTATGGAATGCTCTTTTTGGAATAATACCAGCTGTTTTATATTTCTTTGTATTATCGTCTTTAAAGAAAAGAGATAAATCAACATCCTGAATGTATACTTTTGTTGCTGATTTTTAGAATATTAAGGGATTCGAGATAAGGTTAATAATTATGGGAAAATGAATATAAACTAATATTTAAAAGTTCACTTTCGAATTTATAAAAAAAAAGCACCTTTTAATGTTTTAAAAGTGCTTTAACTTGATGTTGATGTGACGGAACCTTAAGTATGTAGAAATTTAAAAAGGTCCCTTCATAATGCTTAAAGGGACTTTTCTCACACAAATGATCTGCACATCAATTCATCTTTGATATACAGATCATTTGTATGATAATTTTTATAAATAATTGCTAAATAATGAACTTACATAAATGCTTTTAAAAGTTCTTGAACTAATGGAAGTGCTGCACCTACAAATTTTAAAACTGCCATTGCGATTGTCATATTATTTCCTCCTCTTTTGTTGATGTTAAGATGTAATTTATCTTTATGCTTTCATTATAGTAAACGCTTACTTTTATAACGATACATTTCTATATGCAATATTGCATATTTATATGTTTAGACAAAAATTAGACCTCTATTAGTCATTCCTTAATGGTATCATAGCGAGGTGAGAGTCTTTAAGGGTTCTCCTTAATAGGAGGAAACGGATATGGAAAGAGTGCAAGCGATTATTAAAAGTAATCAGAAATTCAAGAGCTGGGTTAAACAGGTACTAGCTATAGGCGGAATCTTAGGGTTCTGCTACATGGTATTATATGTTTTATGTTTCTTATTTGCTATGTAAATACTAGATAACTAGACTAGTGGAGTCTTGCCTGCAGAGGTAAGGCTCTTTTGTTGTATCTGAGATGAATTTTTTTGGAGGTACTTCAAAATATTGGGTTGATGGGCATTTGGTTCTACTTCTATCACTGAAAGTAAACTAATATGTAAAAGTTTACTTTCGATAAAATAGCGTTTAGCTGGGCTGAATCTGAAAAGGATATAAATTAAGGAATTCATTTAATTTTAATAATATTTGCAATCAAAAAGCATCCGTATAATAAACGGTTGCTTTTTGTGTATCAATATTGACAACGATTATATGTTCAACATGAATAAATCCATCTACCACTTTATTACTTTCAAATGGTTAAACTACATGTAAATAAAAACAAGTAAGAAAGTGGAGTGCGTTTTATCTAAGAATTATGAATTTTTAACAAAAATTCATAATTATGTTATATAATGATGTTAACAAACCATATTTTAGGAATTACCCCGATTGTGTAAAATGTATATTTTGTTTTGATGAGCTAAAATATTTAGCTAAAAGAACTTGTAGCGGGGCCTGCTACAAGTTCTTTTATTTTATTTGGAGAATTACTTTTCATTAAATGAAAATACGAAAAAAAAGGAGGAATTTCCTTTAAGGACAAAAAATGAGCTTATATTTGTTTATTTATTTTATGTTACAGTTCCATATGTTAGTCAATTACAACACTGTTAAGAAGGAGTATACATAATGAAACGTAAAATTTTAGCTTTAATAGTTCCAGTCATGTTATTATCAGCGGTAGGTTGTGTAAACAATCAGAAAGAAAAAGAAGAAATTAAAGTTTCAATAGAGCAAAATAAACCAGAAGACTACCCTAAAAACCTAGAATATCTAATGAAAGATTTTACAGACCAAGCTAGAGATATTGATAACCTTATCAATAGCAAGAAATCACAGTATAAGAAAGCAACTGAGTTTAGAGAGCTTTCTGAACCTTTCCTAGATACAGTAGACAAGGTAAAAAAATTAGAGTACGACCAAAAATATTTTCCTGTACGCAATAAGGTAGATGAAGCAATGACATACGTAAAAGCAGGGGTAGACCATATGCAAACTGCTTTATCTATGGGAGACAAAGTAAGCGTAGAAATAGCAGTTGATGAACTAAAAACCGCTTCTAAGTTAATAGATGAAGGGCATAAGGAAATGAAAAAGATTAAGTAACAGATAAACAAACAAAGGGGTAGGTGAGTCTGAAACGTAAACTGTTAGCTTTAGCTGTTCCAGTCATGTTTTTGTCAGGAGTAGGTTGTTCAAACACATCTCTATTAACCTAAGATAAATTGGTTCTGTTGTAAAGTTAGAAAAAATATAGAGAGGTCTACAGATTGGAAATAGACTTTAAGCAATCGCTACTAATTGCTGTAGCTCTTTGTACACTGAAAAGACGGAGTCTGATTCAAGACTTCGTCTTTGTTTATATATGGCTTGAATCGTTTCAATCCCTTTTATGGTTCGTGAAGCATGACGAAGATTTCGAAATCCTGCGGATTTGGCAAAACGTCTCTTTACATGCCTATGATCCTGTTCAATCAGGTTATTGAGATATTTAAAGGTACAATGTTTTGTACGTACATAAAAGCTGTTCTTCTTCAGTTTTTTAAACGCATAAAGCAAGGCCGGAGCTTTGTCTGTAGTGAGAACTGTTGGTTCTCCAAAATGTTTTACTAATCTTTTCATAAAGGCATAGGCAGCCTGATGATCCCGTTTTTTAAGAAGTTGAATATCTAACGTGTTTCCATCTTTATCAATTGCACGATAGAGATAATGCCATTCTCCCTTAACTTTGATATACGTCTCATCCAAATGCCAAGATAAGCGTGCAGATTTATTTTTTACTTTCCAAATTTGATAGATGAGATTTCCATATTCATGAGCCCATCGCATGATGGTTGTTGGATGAACTGAAATACCACGTTCTTTCAGGATTTCAGATACATCGCGATAACTTAAAGAAAAACGGCAGTAGTAGCCGACAGCTACTAAAATGATATCTCTCTTGAATTGTTTTCCTTTAAAGTACCTCATGTCTGATTCTCCTATATCCTATTTTCTAGAGTGTAGCTTCATGTAGGAAACTTTGCAACAGAACCCCTTGTTCTTTTAATCAATGTAATCTCTTCTTCCTGCAAGAATCAGTTTTTTATCATTTTAGCCAAGAAGACTCCTTCCTCAAGGAACGCGAAGTGAGTAGGTGGGAGATGAATTGGCTTCGGACAAGGGATGGCAGGAAGCCATCTTAATTGTTCGACATACATAAACTGTTACTTCACTACCTATCGAATGTATGTTTGTTGTATAATAGACACATATCGAAATGGAGGTGAAACGAATGATGATCAATAAAGCATATAAATTTCGTATCTATCCAAATAAAGCACAAGCGATCCTAATCAATAAAACGATTGGCTGTTCTCGTTTTGTATTCAATCAATTCCTATCTCTATGGGATCATGCATACAAAGAAACAGGAAAAGGTTTGACATATGGTACATGCTCTGCCAAACTTCCTGCCATGAAGAAAGAGTTTGTTTGGCTAAAAGAAGTGGATAGTATTGCGATTCAGTCGTCTGTTCGCAACCTTGCGGATGCTTATACACGCCTTTTCAAAAAACAAAACAATGCCCCGCGTTTCAAATCTAAGAAGAACAACGTACAATCTTATACCACAAAACAAACAAATGAAAACATTGCCGTTATAGGAAATAAAATGAAATTGCCTAAACTAGGTCTTGTTCGATTTGCCAAAAGTCGTGAAGTAAAGGGACGTATTTTAAATGCTACAGTTAGACGGAACCCTTCTGGCAGATACTTTGTGTCATTGTTAGTTGAAACAGAAGTGCAAGAACTTCCGAAAACAAATTCTTACATTGGAATGGATGTGGGGCTAAAAGATTTCGCCATTTTGTCAGATGGAACAACCTATAAAAATCCGAAGTTTTTTCGATCATTAGAAGAGAAGTTGGCAAAAGTACAACGTGTTCTTTCTAGAAGAATGAAAGGATCTTCTCGCTGGAATAAACAACGAGTAAAAGTAGCTAGAATTCATGAATACATGACGAATGCTAGAAAAGATTACTTGGACAAAGTCTCAACTGAAATCATCAAAAACCACGATGTTATTGGTATAGAGGATTTGCAAGTATCTAATATGTTACAGAATCATAAGTTAGCAAAAGCAATTAGTGAGGTATCATGGTCACAGTTTCGAAATATGTTGGAATATAAGGCAAAATGGTACGGCAAACAAGTCATTGTCGTATCGAAAACATTTGCTTCAAGCCAATTATGTTCTTGTTGTGGATATCAAAACAAAGACGTTAAAAATCTAAACCTACGTAAATGGGACTGTCCTTCTTGTCGTACACACCATGATAGGGATATTAACGCAAGTATCACTCTAAAGAATGAAGCGATAAGGCCTCTAACCGCAAGGACTGCGGGGTTAGCCTAATAAATTAGAGTTCGATAGAACCCTTTACTTAGGAATCCCCCTCTTCTAAACGAAGTGAAAGTGGGGGTAGTTCAACAAATACCTTATATGTAAATAAAATCCCAGGAAATCATAGTTCCTAGGATTTGTTATCAATTTGGTTAAGAAGCATAGCATGATTTAACTTAAATCTTTAAGTAGATTATTTTCCCATGGAACAACACTCAATAGAGTTTTTTTATAATCAAACAAGTGCGATACGTAATTAATATTATACTTATCTTTATTTATGAATTCTATATCATTTGCGTTAAAGTGGCTGCCGATACGAAAGGCGTTAAAATACTCGTGCCAATCTGAATAAGAATGTTGTGAAAGTCGTGCAGCCTGTATCATAAAGTTCTTTGCTTCCTGTTTTGATAAATAACCGAGTCTTCTACCGACCCGACATAAACAGATACACCATGCATAATCAAACGCTGCAATTCCGGAATCCGTCAAAATATGTAATCCGTAATTAGCAATATAAAGTTTTTCATAGTCAGGATGGTCTTTCGATAATTGCTTTCGTGCTGCCTCGGAAAGAGGGGTCAATTGATGGCGTATACGATTAAATTCCTGCCGTGTTCCTTCTTCTAAAAACCAAATGATTTTCTCTTTTAACTCCTTTGAATTTTCAATCTTCCATGTCCATAACACGTTCTTCAAAAAACGTTTCCCAATAAAGCGGTCTCTGATAAGGGTGAATTCATATCGGGTAAAGTAGTTTGTAAGATAAAAACAATTCAAAGAAACGGAAGACAGACAGCGGAAATATAGTTCGAGCTGTTTCTCTCGTTTTCTTTTATATAAAACAGGCATTCTGTCTCCTCCTTATGCTAATGTTTTAAGCCTAACGAATTTCCATGCTTCCCAAATAAGTGGGAGTAGGAGAAGTAATGCATATTTAGATGGTAGTGGGGTCAAAACAATAAGAATCATAAAGATCAAATAAACCCAGGTGCGGCTAATAAATAGAAATAAAAGGTATAGCGCATAGCCAATAATAAACTTCGTATTTATTTCTTGTTTATGTCTCTTCTCTGGAGTTTCAGTGTGAATTCGAACACTGTATGAAAAAAATTCTGCACGCTCTGGATAAGGTTTTACCACATCCAACACCCTAGTGGTTGCAGTTTCTATATCACCTGATTCGAACGAATACTTCACTATTAAGAACTGTGCGTCCATATGCTCCGGCTCAATCGAAAGTAGATGCTCACAGTCCTTGATAGCATCTGCAAATTGCCCGCGGTCATAGTAAACCTGGGCCCGATAAAGTAAACCGTCTGGGTCATCCGGGCAAATGACAAGTATGTCATTGAATGATTGTAACGCACGTTCTTTACTTTCTATGCGCAAATAATAAATGCCCTGCATGCGTAAAAGTTCCGGATCTTCTTGATAAAGCTCGTATGCAAAATCGAGTGCACTTTTTGCCGCTTCTAAGTTATTATTCATAAGTGTGAGCTGGACTTCTTCACGTAAATGAAAATACGCTTCAAAATCTAAATCATCACTTTTCTTGAAAATATCATAACGCATTTCCTTCTCGCCACTCATTCTCTCTAGCAAAAATTGTACCGTTTCTTCACCGTATTCAAACTCTAACTCCTTTTTTTGCTCACTAAAGCGAAATACTTTGTCGAGAAGTTCCCAAATCGAGCGGGGGAAATGGTAATGATATTGTAAAAATTCTATTAATCTATCTTGAATCACTGCTGCATGTTCTACGTCCCATATCACATCGGAACTTAATAAGTCTTCCCAATTTTTCGGTTCGATTCGTGCAAAGAAATCGTTATACAGCGTCTCGATTTTTTCCGTAAATGCGTGAACGGGATGTTCTGAAACGAGAGTAGCGGTAAGTTCAGCATCACGGTCCATCCATGTAGGAGATACAGGATAGATATAGGAATATCCTTCGTTTTCATCTGTTTTTTCTAGTTGAGAGGGAGGTACGGTCTTCATTTGTTTTGCGCTTTTTATCGCTTTATCAAATGCTTCTCTCAGCCTCTGATATCCTTCAGGATCGTCTTCGGGATGATAGATCTTTAGAAGTTTTGCATAAGCCTTTTTAATAGCTGCAATATTATCGGTAGGCTCAATTTCTAACGTTTCCCAAATGCTCATGAATGACTGACCCACCTTTCAATATTCTCTAAATGCTCTTTTAATATATGAGCAGCTTCTTTCACTTTTTTATCGTTTTGCGTTGTGAGCGCATTTTCAAATTGCTGTAACAAGATAGCAACTTTCTGGCGTTCGTCACCGAGTAATTCTTCATAGAGCCGTTCGCCTTTTGCGAGCAGCAATCGGTTTTCGGACCGGTCTCGTGGATGAATTTTAATTTCCTTCAATTCTAGTAGTCTAGCTTCAATTTCTTTTTCTGTAAGATTTCCGGCATTTTGTTGGATAATTGCTCTTTTTTTCTCTCCAGTCGTTGTACTTATTACCTCGACTTCGAGAATGCCATTTATGTCATATGTATAACGAATGTCAATCGCCTCTTGTCCAGCAGGAGCAGGAGGGACTTTAATTTTAAGTTCGCCAAGTTTTAAGTTATTTTTAACCAAGCGGTTTTCTCCTTGATAAACATCGACAAGTATGGAGTGTTGTCTATTATTGACAGTATAAAGTCGTTCCACTCGACTTACGGGAATCGGTGTATTTCGTTCAATAATCGGGAAGAAGTATCCGGATTCTTGTTGTCCGTTTCCTAACGCTTGAACAACACTAGTTCCTAACGTATATGGACAAACATCGGTTAAGATAACTTCTTCTAGTGCTTTGTTTCGTTCTTTTAAAGCAACTTGAATCGCAGCACCTAAAGCAACCGTTTCATCAGGATTAATATTCGCATGAGGCATGCGTCCAAACATTTTAGAAATGACGGATTTGATAAGCGGCATCCTTGTCGCCCCGCCAATTAGAATGACAGCATCTAAATCCTTAGGGTTTAACGACGCATCACGAAGCGCGCGTTCAATTGGATAGCGAAGCCGTAAGAGGAGCGGGGTTACTAATTTTTCAAATTCACTTCTGTTAATACGAGTTTCATACGTCTCATTATGAATAACGACTTTCATAATCGCGGCAGGCTCATTACATAATGTAAGTTTGCAACGTTCTGCTTGTGCATAAATTAAAGATAGTGTTTTTGAGTCAAGGGAATCGGAATCGAGTTGGTGTGACTCTAAGAAAAAGGCCATGAGACTGTTTGTGAAGTCTTCGCCTCCAAGATAATTATCGCCGGCGATCGATTTAACATCCATCACTCCTTCAAATAATTCCAAAATGGACACGTCAAATGTTCCGCCGCCTAAATCAAATACAAGAAATTTTGTCTCTGCCGCTTCCTGATACAGTCCGTAAGC
Source organism: Bacillus nitratireducens (assembly GCF_036320425.1). Classification (NCBI taxonomy): domain Bacteria; kingdom Bacillati; phylum Bacillota; class Bacilli; order Caryophanales; family Bacillaceae; genus Bacillus; species Bacillus nitratireducens. The sequence goes on along the minus strand of NZ_JAUMJO010000014.1, from coordinate 9,836 downwards.
GATAGCAGCTGCCGTTGGCTCACTAATGAGACGTTCAACTTTTAATCCAGCAATTTCAGCAGCTCGTTTTGTCGCTTTGCGCTGAGCATCGTTGAAATAAGCAGGTACGCTAATGACAGCACCAGTAACCGCTTCGTTTAAATAAGCTTCTGCATCTTGTTTTAAAGATTGAATGATAAAAGATGAAAGTTCTTCTGAAGAAAATGTATACATGCCTAACTCGTATTTTTTCTCTGTTCCTATAAATCGCTTAAACGTTGATGCTGTAACGTGCGGATGGGTAATCATCCGTTCTTTGGCGATGCGTCCGACTAAAACTTCACCGCTCTCATCAACGCTGATGACAGATGGTGTAAGATATTCGCCAAATGCATTTGGGATAAGGGCTGCACCATGATCCGTCCAATAGGCTACTAAACTATTCGTTGTTCCTAGGTCAATTCCAATCGTTACCATAATAATCTCCTCTCGTTTTTTCTCCATCATACTATATGTTATTATAATAATATATAGTATGATGGAGAAAAATGGAATCGTAGGGTTTTATTCCTTGAAGGTAAGGGAGAGAAGCAGATAGTTTAGTAGTATTGAGCTTGCTATAAGTAAAGAGGTATAAATTTATTGGAATGTTTTTATAAACATGGTGAAATTTTATGTAAAGGGTGGTAAAGAGGTCAGATGATAATTGGAATTATATGTTTGATTTTAGGAATAGCGTTAATTTGGATGAGTGGAGGGGGACTTTTATTATTGGTGCCTGGCATTCTGTTTACAGTGGCGGGCGGTGTTATATGTGTGATTTTTAGACGGTTAGAAAAAGAGAGAAGAAGATTAAGTAAGAATGGTTAGAAGTTACATATTGTATAGTTTGTACTTACATAATTAGGCGGAAGCATCAAGTATAAAACATCTCTTATATTTTATAAATTATAAAAAAGAACCTATTAATTTTAAAGATATTTAAATATTAGGAGTAAAGATAGTAAGGATAGAAAGTTCCTACTATCTTTTTTTATCTTCAAGTATAAATTTAAAGTATATGGTGATAATGGATAATTTACGATATTTTTAAAATGTATATTCTTTATGATGTTGGAGGAGGATGTAGCCTCAGTACGAGGACCTTGACTTTAAGTGTATTTAAAGGAGTTAGTACCTAAATGACAATATCCCATAAGGAAAAAGTAATAAAGGACAAATGACGTTAGGTTGTATCCATTAGAGAATGACAAACAGATAATGGGACAATATATTATCTTATGGATGAAAACTTGTATTTTATACCATTGGTAAAAGAATATCTCGATACGATACAAGTTAGAGGCGAACGAGAATTATCTCCTAATATGATAAGAATATATTGCTACAGCTTATGGTATTTCATTGTGTAATAGAGAGGATGGTATTATTGGAAGTCCGACAAATGGCAACTGCATTCCTAATTCATCAAGGAAGTGTATTAATGATGAAAAAGGAAAAAAGTAAAATCTTTAATTTTGAATTTTGGGGTGGAATTGGAGGTCATATGGAATCCAATGAAATTAATTCACCAATGGTGGCTAGTTACAGGGAGATTGAAGAAGAGACGGGATTTAAAAAAGACGAAATCAAAAACTTTAGGCTTAAATATATTCTGCTTGAAAAAAATAGTGGAGAAATACGTCAACAATATGTTTACATCGGAGAAACTAAGCATATGAACTTTATTCCATCTGACGAAGGAGAATTATTTTGGGTTCCTAAGAATGAAATATTAGATTTGTATACCTCAAAAATTATCAATTTAACTATTGAACACTATTTGAATAATAAAAATAGTGATGACATTTTTGTTGGAGCGATGATGACTAACAATGAATCTAAATCTGAAATACAATGGTCAGCCATCAAAGAGACTGTGGGTTTTTAGTTGTTTATGATCTTAACAGTGAATTGAAACTTCAACTAAAGGGTGCGTTAGTTAAAAAAAGGAGTAAAAAAAACCTGTATCAATGATTACTCGGTAATCATTGATACAGGTTTTATATTTAGGTAATTAATTGTTCTTATATATATTTAATACATAGGGGTTCTTTTTTGAGTTATTTGTCAACTAGGGTTAGCGCTAAATAAATTTTTACGGGTAGTACTATAACCGTATAATAGGGGTCACAACAAATGCCCATCAACTTAAAAAATATATAAAACTCCAAAACAAGAATTTTATATATTTTCAATTTGAAGATATCAATTTTCGCGTTTTTAGGTATTTGTTTACCTTATCATGATGAATAAGATCAACATAGCCACTATAGATGTTAATGGTATTCGTAAGTCATGCGATACATTTGAGATGAGTTCACTTTTTGTTTGTTCAGTCTGACGCTCTTTTTTATACCATTTGAAACCCAACATAGAACGTTTGCGTTTCTTATACCCAGCGACGATGAGCTTATACGCTAAACCACCTTCAACAAAATTACGTTAAGGAATCGACTTTTTTATCTTGTGGAAGAATGTATTTCTTAACTTAATAGCGATGTGATGCTCTCCTTATAGGAAATGTCTCAAAAAAATTATTACTCGGGGCCCTTGCTACTTGATTGTTCCCATTCCACCAATTTTAACATGTACTTTAACGTTAACATCGGCCTTTGCTAATGATTTCCCCCATTGATTTTGTACTCTTTTCCAATCCTGATATGTATAAGCTCGTGCATACACACCCAATCCTATAGGGTCAATTTCTGCTTTTTGTATTTTCTTTATTAAACGTTCTAAATCACTTTTCAACTGCTTTTCAATGCTTTTTTCTAATCTTTCCCCATTCTTTCTAACATTAAAAGGAAACAGTCGTTCTGAAATTAAAATTCTCATATGTACATTTGTATTAAAAATAAAATGATTTTTGTATTGTACACTTGTTTTTACTTTGGTACCTTGAGCACTAAAGCTTAGCCAATTTTTTTCTTTGCTTTCAGATTGTAGCGGAACGGCAATAGTAAATGGATATTCTCCCTTTATGTTATTCTGTAAGATGCTTAATAATAAATTTTCTTTTGGTGTAATAGTTAACTTATATCTATTTTTTTCATCAAGTAATGCTGAACCTGTCAACTTAATATTGTTATTCTTTTTAAGTGCGCTTACACTCGCTGTCATTCCTTTTTCTTTTGTTTGGTTATGAAAATCTTGAAGAGTCGTTTTTACAGTAATATTTCTTCTATGTCCAGTCTCAATTAATTTTGTCAAATATATAGGGAGACGTGGTTTATTCTTGGGAGCATAATAAATTATGTCTGAAACAGGTCCATCCACAGCAACAATTCTTGTAGTAACCGTGTTTTTGGGATCTCGATAAAAAGGATCTAAATAGTCCACCCACTTCTTTTCTTTTAAAAGTCGCTTACCAATCAAAATAAGTTGTGTCTTACTTCCCGATGTCAAAGCCATAACCATAGTATCAAATTTTTCACGAGAGTCTCGTACTGTAACAGATTTCACACCATATTGTTCCTCTTTAATCTTGGCTTCTTTATTGAAAACAGGACTAGATAAGTATACTTTCAAATTATCATTATCGTCCAAATCTAAACCCAGTATAAGCGTGAGTGTAACATCTTCTACATTCATTTGGTCTAAACACCCAGTGAGCAATAGTAGCGGAATTAAAACACTGCATAATATTTTCTGCTTCAATGTGCTTCCCTCCGAAAGTATTTATTGTGGATTAAGTTATATATCCATAAAAATACAGGGAATAAGAAAGCTAATACAAGTCCAGCTTTCGATGTAAGGTTTTGAAATAGTTCAGATTCATTCCATGAGGGATGGATCCAAAACGTTACTATAATTACTGCCAATAAAAAAATAGCTACATGAAAAGTATGATCTTGTTTCCCCATTAGTTGACTAGAACAAAATGCAGCACCGTATACACAAGGAATCCATGCAGTAGAAACGACAATTAAGTAAATAGCCAATAAAATCATATCAAACCGTTCCAAAAAACGAAATTCAATAACTTTAAGCAGGTTTAGTACGGGTTGATTAAACTCTAAAATTGCATCTGGACTGAAGTATAAAAAGCAAACAACTACAGTGAATAAATAAAATACAAATGTTAAGGTGTTTGCTATAATAATGCCTTGCGTTGCATATTGTTTTTTTTGCAAAAATGGATAAAGAAAAAATGCAATTTCAAATCCTATAAAGGAAAAGATAGTAGTTGGAACAGCCGAAAAAATAGGTTTCCAACCCGCTTTAAGTATTGGAAGAAAGTGTAACCAATTGCTCTCTTTTAAGGGGATCAAGAAAAAAATTGGAATCCACATTGTCATATAAAAACATAATTCGCAGTATCGACCTATTATACGAACACCATTACGTGCAACTAAAAAGGTTGGAATAGAGAACAGAAACAAAATAATATAATCTGGTGTTTTGGGAAGAAGCCAGCCCTTAATATAAAGCATGCCATTAATTAAAACTGCCCATGCGTAAAAAGCAAAATAAATCATGTAAAGAATAATTAACATGGAACCAATAATTTTCCCAAATAATCGAATAAGAATTTCATATAAGGTATCATTTGGATAGTGTTTGGCTGTTTGAATAAGAAAAATACTGGCGGTCATGGAGAAAAACCAACCAATAAATAGTGCTATCCAGCTATCCGTTCCAGCTTTTTCTGCAAGTACCCTAGGAAGGGATAAAATTCCAGTTTCTATTTGTGAGGCATTAATTATAAAAATATATTGCATGACAGTGATGTCATTAAATGCATATTTCTTCATATTTTCACCCTTAATCAGGATTATTTTCTTTTTGATTCTTCGTAATATTTTTAGATTTTTTCTTCATTGACCATAAAGGAAAGCGAACTAACGTATCCTTCATACCTGATATTCGAAAAGGTGACAAAGGACTACCATAAGGAGTACCTAAAGACTCTAAACTTATAAGATGTGCAATTATAGTCATCCAGCCAATAATAATTCCTACAATTCCAAATAAAGCAGCTAATAACATCATAGGAAAACGCAATAATCTTATTGCCAAACCCATTTCAAAATTAGGAATAATAGAAGAAGCTATAGTTGTAACAGCAACAATAATAATCATGATATTACTCACAATCCCAGCTTGAACAGCAGCTTGTCCAATCACAATCCCTCCAACAATCCCTACGGTCTGGCTAATGGGAGTGGGTAAACGAAGAGCAGCCTCTCTCATCATTTCTAAGGTAATCTCCATAAGTAAAGCTTCTATCACCGGAAGAAACGGAACACGTTCTCTTGATTCTGCGATTGATAAGTAGAGCTGTACAGGGATAACTTCAAAATTAAATGAAATAAACGCCACATAAGTTGCTGGTAGCAATAAGGCAATAAAAAAACTCATAAAACGTAATAATCGAACAGAGGAAGATACTAACCAACGGGTATTGTAGTCATCTACCCCTTGAAAGAAGGAAATAAAATTTATAGGGGCAATTAAAACACTGGGACTTCGATCCACAACAATGGCGAATCTTCCCTGAAGGATGTGAGATACAGTTGAATCTGGCCTTTCGGTCAAGATAAACTGTGGAAAGGGTGAATATGGATTATCTTCAATAAATTCAATTATTTCACCAGTATTAATAATCGAGTCCACCTTAATAGTTTGAATTCTAGTTTCCAATTCCTTAAGTACATCTTGAGAAGCTACATCTCTTAAATATAAAATAGATACTTTGGTTTTCCCTCTACTTCCAATTAAAACCTCTTTTAATACTAATTCTCTATTAGGAATATATCTTCGTATTAAAGCTATATTCTGACTAGATGTTTCTACAAACCCTTGATGAGTCCCTTTTAGAGATATTTCATTTCTCGGTTCTGTTATATCTCTTTGTGGCCATCCTTTTGTATTTAGTTGATACCCCATGCTTTGACCGTGAATTAATAAAATACTATCTCCTTGAAAAATAGCATTTTCGACTTGATTCCAAGTATTAATCACTTCAATTTCTCCTATTGTTACAGGTAGACCATTACTAACATCAAACGGTTTATGCATCAAAGGGGGGAGTATATTATTATGAATAGATTGCTTATCTGTTAATCCTGATAAGTATATTAAAGCAGCTTCTGATTCATTTACTAGTTGAAATTGACGAATTACCAGATCAGGAGCTTGTTGAAAAAGTATTTGAAGATTATTAATGTTTTGGAATAAGTCACAGTTGATGTTTTGATTTACTACTTTTTCTTTCTGTATATTTGGAGTTCTATTGCCTTGATCATTTATAGAATAACGTCCTTGTTTTAAAAATTTAAAAATAGGAAACACAACATGGACTCCTCTCGAAAAGACTTTTCAATATTTTTATTGTGTATATTTTAAAAGGATTTATTCCACTATTTACTGCAGCAGCAATTTTATTCTTCTAGCAAGACTCAAACTTTGTATACAAACTATTTTCAGTGCATTCTTTTATTGGATTCTAAACATTTTCAGATTCCGGATAAATTTGCGTCTACATACCAAGGTCGAGGGGATAGTGGACAAAGTATCGGTGTAAAACTTCAATTTTTATGACGAAAAGAAAAAGAACATCTGAATAAAAGGTGGATTAAGGAACTATTGAGTGAAATAAAGTTATTCTGTTAAAGGGCCATTTAATGGAGCGAGTTTGTGAAACTAAAGAAACATCATAAAGAAAATTGTGGAATTTTCAAAGGCACTAGGTACATAAAAAGAGAACATATTTATTAATGCTATTTGAATTACTGAAAGGAGAGAGTAGGATGAAAGATAAATTATTGAGGATTGGAACTATTTATATTCCTGTTACCAATGTAGAACTTTCTTCAAAATGGTATGTAAACAAATTAGGTGCAGAGTTAAGCTATAAAGATGAAGACAAGGCTATTCTTAACTTTGCAAACCAAAGTTTTTTTCTGGTTAAATCCCAAGCAAATCAAAGCTTAAATTTTTACGATTTTTGTGATGAAGAGCGCTTCTCTTTAACATTTGAAGTTAATGGTTTAAATGCACTTGAATCAATCCATAGTGATTTTATTAAAAAAGAAATAAAAGTTGGAGAAATCGAGAACAGAGGACACACTGGAAAGAACTTTGTTTTTTGTGATTTAGATGGTAATAAATTTGATGTTTGGAGTGAATTAAGTCCCATCTTCAAAGAAAAATATCTAATATCGCAATAAGAGATTTTGATCATTCAATAAACAGTGGATTTTCAGGAATTAATATGATGAAAACTAGGTTAAATCATTATTCCGCAATCGGGCGCGATTGTTGAGCAAACACAGGTAGAAAAATGATTAAACTTTTTTATAAAAAATTATTCACTAGCAACAAATAACCCAAGCATTTTGATCAAACTTTATTACAAAACAATAACTTAAATAAAAAACACTTACATATTAATCAAAAATATAATAATGAGGAAGGAGGAGAAAGAAATGGCTACTATTCGTAAAGAAATCGTAATTGAAGCAAATGCTGATCAAGTATGGGACGCAGTGAGTGATATCGGTGCTGTACATCAACGGTTTGTACCAGGGTATACTTTGGATACCCAGTTAGACGGTAATGATAGAATTCTATATTTTCCACATGGAGGAGTAGTACGTGAACGGATTGTTTCGATTGATGCCGAAACATATCGGTTCTCTTATGCAGTCGTCGAAGGAAGTAATCCACCCTTAATTCATCATCATGCTTCTTTTCAAGTTTTTGCAAAGGATGAGAACGAAAGTATTCTCGTCTGGATCACTGATTTTCTACCAAATCATACAGAACCTGAAATGAGAATTCGCATTGATCGAGCATCTCAAGTAATAAAGCAGACCATTGAGAAGGAAGTAAAATAGTAAACTTAGAAAAATAATATTGAGCCATCATAGCTCAATCAATCCAGATTGTAAAATATTGTACTTAAAGTAACGGGTAGCGTTAGTTGAAGAAGAATTAAGTGATTTTAGGATTGAGATCATATTTTAGTTATTCAATTAAAGGGCGCAATTCTGTAGCAAGCATTGTGATCGATCGTTATCGTTATGTACTGGGCCACTATATTGAAGAAGAGCTGAAAAGCTGAAATAAGTGTAGCTTTTAATGAAGTTTGATAAAAAGTTTGAAGTTTTTTATAAACCCTTAATTAACAAGGGTTTATCCTCTATTTCTAATCGAACCTTATTAAAAAAAATAGATATTTATATGTGATAAACGTTGGAACTTTGTATATTAATACAAACAAAGCCGAGAAAACAAAAGCATATATAATTAAAAAAATATCACCCATATTTAATAAGAAGGGGTATTATGAAACAGTCTTCATAAGGAAGCTTTTTTTCTTATTTAGTCTGTGATTGTAGCTCTATCATTTCCATGTGAATTTCCACTGTATAATACTCTAGCAACTACATTGACTTACAATTGTATAGCAATGTTATGGCATTAAGCTCTCTGTACCTTGGTAGGGGTACGGAAACGATTCTTTTTATAAAAGATTAATTAGACCTAGAAGGCAAAGTAGATATAAGAAATGGATACTTCAGTATAACTGATTTATCTACGGGACAAAAAAGATATATTAAATAAATTGATCAAACCTTTTAAAAAAAATGAATGTGGGTAAAATGCCAAAAAGCTAAATTTTGATTAGACTTTTTTCAAAATTTAGCTCTTGTTTTTTGCTGAAAAAACAATACTTCACACAAGGTTTTGATCAAATTTTTTTAACACCTACACCTTGTTCCATGCCGCCTGGCGAATTCAAACGGCAATCACACAAAGCCGCTATTCACCCTAGATCTATCACCCCTGCCACAACGCAGGCTTTGTCACCATGAACCATAACATCGCCATTAAAAGAACAATGTAAATCCAAACAGAACGCCGTAACAATTGAATCAAGGTGTCCTTGTCTTGGCCCGTTTCGCTGAATTTCCGAATGGTCGGCGAAAAAGCGCGGGCCAGGAAAAATAATGAACTCGCCATGAGAATAAGGGTCATCACTATCCAAGGGGTCTTCCAAGTCCAAGGACCCGCCAGTACAAGCAGAACCCCGGATGCAACCAGCACATGCCCGGCATGCTTGGCCAGCCTGACCGAAAATCGAAATACATCCAGATAAGCCTGCTGTGTTCGGACCTCTGAAGCCCGCAATTTTTTGATGAGCGGGAGCAATACAAAAAACGGGCCGATGGATAAGATTACACTGAAAATATGTACATACAGAAGCAGTCGATACAACATGTCCATCCTTATATCACATTAACCTTTGATGGGACGGAACTCATGAACCCAAACTCTCATATTTGGCAGCCACGGCATGCCAGGGTGAAGAGAAAGGATAGATTGCTTATATTCCTCCACATTCACATAGCCTTCTTGACGGGCATGCTCATCAGTCAATTCGCCAAGTGACTGCGAATAGACATTCTCCACAACATACCGGTGACCTTGAAGTTCCATCACTTCCCCGACATCCGCATATCTCCCGTTGCGGCGAGTAGCCGTTTTCTGTCCTGCAAGCACTTTTTCAATGTCTTCCTGAATCGTGATGAGACGTTCAATCGTACATGTTTTTGGCGGTAAAGCGTTCGCTTCATTTTGGTTTGCCATCTGGGTCACTCTCCTTTTTTCATTTAAGCATAAGCCCACTTTATCATATAAAAAAATTATTCTATATAGCAAGTTTCTACTTAATGGGGTAGCACCACACATCCATCAACTTAAGGTATATTTTTATACAAAATGCGGTCTTTCCATATAGTTTTTTATTATCTTTTATAGATTTTATAAAAGTAGGCATATCAAATAAACCCTGACGGGCTTCAATT
>NZ_JAUMJO010000013.1:0-58509 GCF_036320425.1 Bacillus nitratireducens | reverse complement strand
GGCACGCCGCCAGCGTTCATCCTGAGCCAGGATCAAACTCTCCAATAAAGTTAGTTTGTCTAGCATCTAAAAATAAAAATTGACGTTCACGTTGTTTGTTTCGTTCAGTTTTCAAAGAACTTCTTGGTCGCTCATTTGCGACTTCCTTATGTTAACATCTTCGTTTTTCGATGTCAACTAAGTTTTTTAATTTCTTTTTTGTCGTTTTCTGCGTTTCCGCATCAGCGACGGTTATTAATTTATCATATACTTACTCTTAACGTCAACACTTTTTAATAAAAAATTCTTTTTCTTACATAACGAATACATTCTTCCCTATTAGCAACTCTCCGAAATAAACAAAAAATGATTTTATATCTTTCTTCCATCGCTTTTTTCACAACGCTATGTATACGCTCATCTTCAAAATCAAATAAAAGTTCCTCTAACTCTCTCTTCAGTATGTATTCCATTTCTTTTCTCTCTTCCTTCGTTAACATAATCCCAAGCAAATTATCACCCCAATAGTTCCTTACACACATCAATAAACGCCCTACTTATTTTCAATTACCAATAATGTATCATCAAAAAATAAAATTCTATCATTCATTATATCCACCACTAACGATGTTAATCCCTTGTTCTCTTTTTTAAATTTAAAGCATATATGTAACTGAAAAGGATTGGACAAAGGGGCGTAATATTATGTTTTTCTTTTTTATTACGAGTAAAAGAACATTTAAACACATTAGCTTAATAATCGTACTTTCCTTATTTACAGCATGGCTACTCTTTTTAAAAACATATTCACATGAGTCTGCTTTTTCAACTGCTACTGGCCCGAAAGTGATTTACAAAGGGGACACTGCAAAAAAACAAGTTGCATTCACGTTTGACATTAGTTGGGGAGATAAAAAAGCTATTCCAATCCTTAATACACTCAAAGAAAGAGACATTAAGAATGCAACCTTCTTTCTCTCTGCTGCATGGGCCGAAAGACACCCTGATATTGTCGAACGAATCATGAAAGATGGACATGAGATTGGTAGTATGGGCTATAATTACACATCCTATAATTCACTAGAAGCAAATGAAATACGAAGAGATCTTTTGCGAGCGCAAGATGTTTTTACGAAACTTGGCGTAAAACAAGTCAAGCTATTACGCCCACCTAGTGGCGACTTTAACAAAACAACCCTTAAAATAGCTGAATCACTCGGATACACCATCGTTCATTGGAGTAACAATTCAAATGACTGGAAAAATCCCGGCGTAAATAAAATCGTTTCCACAGTCTCTAGCAATTTAAAGGGTGGAGATATTGTCTTATTACATGCTTCTGATTCTGCTCTTCAAACAAATAAGGCTTTACCATTACTCTTACAAAAACTAAAGAGCGACGGATATGAACAAACATCTGTATCACAACTTATTTCCAACACAAGTACGAAAAGCGAAGATATTAAGTAGTTCCTTTCTACACGATTCTTCACACATAAAAAGCTCCGCTATCTTAATGAAAGATAGCGGAGCTTTTTTATCCCGCGATTTACAAATGATAAGAATCTGGCTAATTACACATCCACTCTCTCCTCATTAAGCTGACTTACTCTTTTGTCCAATTAAACGATGCAATACAAGTAACTGATATGCATTACATAATAGGAGTGGTATCACCATTAAATATAACCAATCTGTATCATTAATCCGGAGCGCCGGTACCCATTCAAGAATTGTTACAACAACCATAAAGAACAGAGCCGGCACAAATGCTTTTTTATTCGTTTCTTTACTCTTTATGTATGCGACAATTGCCCCAAACACGAATAACACCCCCGCAACAAGTATGTTATTCCCTAATGAAACTTCCCCATTCGCAATAAGTACTGACCTTAAATAAACGAAATCAAACAATACGAACGCAATAAAGAAGAGTTGCACCGCATTCCATAAAGACGATGACCGAAACATCCCTAATCCAAAACGATGGATTGTTAAATACGCAAAAAAACCCATTTGACTTATAACACTAAAAATAAATCCTACGCCCATCAACCAAAAAGAAATTGCTAAAATCTCTTTTCCGTCGAAATTTTGAAAAAATTTAGCGTACTTGTCCCACTCTAAAACAAATCCAATAATGACTGTGCTAATCCCACCTAGAAATAACGTCGTAAAAAATAGTCGTACCCACTTGCGGCTATTCACAACACATCCCCCATTATTCTTATATTTCTAATTAAATTGTATCAATGACAATTTCAAAAAGCTAGCCATGTTAATGTATAAATTCCTTAAAGAGATTTATATTAAAAAAAGAGAACTGTGCTGAAAGGAGCTCCAATTTATGAAACGGCTGCTGCTCGTTTTGATTTCTTCTTTTCTATTTATCGCACTAGTGGCATGTGCACAAGAAAAAGAAGCAAAATCCGAACTTGATTATGATCAAACAAAAAAAATGATTGTTGATATTTTAAAAACAGACCAAGGAAAAAAAGCGATCCAAGATGTATTAACTGATGAAAAAATGAAACAAGCACTCATACTAGATGAAACAGTAGTAAAGAAAACGATCGAAGATGCGATGGTATCTGAAAAAGGGCAACAATTCTGGGAAAAGCTCTTTAAAGACCCTGAGTTCTCATCAAAATTTGCTAAAAGTATGGGAAAAGAACAAACAAACTTAATGAAAACTTTACTAAAAGACCCTGAATACCAATCAGGTGTTATAGAGATTATGAAAAATCCTGAAGTAGAAAAAATTATGTTACAAACAATGAAGAGTAAAGAGTATCGTCAATATTTACAACAAGTACTAACCGAAACTGCCGAAAGTCCACTCTTCCAGGCTAAGATGATTGACATCATTAGTAAAGGTGTACAAAAAGCTGAAAAAGGTGGGTCTGATAAAAAAGGTGCAGGCGGTGAAGGTGGTTCTCAAGATGGGAACAAAGAACAATAATAAAAATTATAGTAACGAGTGGACAATGATATATTGCCCACTCGTTACTACTTTACTTTTGTGTAACAGCTGTCTTATCAATAACTGTCTCAGCTATCGAACGATAAATAAGACCAGTTGTATGTGTATCTTCATATACTGACGGCGCAAAGTCCTCTTTATTCCAATCCGGTTGTTGAAGTGGAATTCGGCCAAGCACATCTGTTTGGAGTTCCGTAGCTAATTTATCTCCTCCACCTCTTCCAAACACATACTCTTTTTCACCAGTTGCTTTACTTTCAAAATACGCCATATTTTCAACAACACCAAGAATACTATGTTCTGTACGTAAAGCCATAGCTCCAGCACGCGCTGCTACAAATGCAGCTGTTGGATGCGGCGTTGTTACAATAATCTCTTTGCAAGCCGGCAACATCGAATGCAGATCTAGAGCAACATCACCCGTACCTGGTGGTAAATCCAATACTAAGTAATCTAAATCACCCCACTCTACTTCTGTGAAAAAGTGATTTAACATTTTCCCAAGCATCGGTCCTCTCCAAATAACGGGTGCGTTATCTTCTACAAAGAATCCCATTGAGATTACTTTCACACCTAGACGCTCCACTGGTATTATCTTATCCCCTCTTACGATTGGGCGTTTTTCGATGCCCATCATATCAGGTACACTAAAACCGTAAATATCCGCATCAATGATACCGACCTTTTTTCCTAGACGAGCTAAAGCAATTGCAAGGTTAACGGAAACAGTCGATTTCCCTACTCCACCTTTTCCACTTGCCACTGCTAAAAATGTAGTATTTGAGTTCGGCGATAATAAAGATTCACTTTTCTCTTCCTCTTGCGGTGGTGCAAACTGAGCTAATTCCTCTTCTGTAAATTCTGCAAAACGAAGTCCAACTGTTGTTGCCCCAAGTTCTTTTACTAACTTTACAATTCCAGACTGCAACTGCATTTGTTCCGCTGTACCTGTTTTTACAATTGCAATTTTAACACTTACATGTTCCTTCTCCGGCTTGACTGTTACCTCTTTAATTGCATTTGTTTCTTTTAACGTCTTATGTAAAAATGGATCTACAATCCCTTCCAACGCTTCCACTACCTGCTCTTTTGTTACCATAATTAGCCCAGCCCCCTGTATGAAAAATAACGTAATGTTAATTAAATTTATCTCTCTTTATTTTTGAAATAAATGCGTTTACATTTCCAGTATAACATATTTTCGGAAAACTTCGTTAACGAGAGAAACTCGAAAAATCCTCCTTATTCCGGAGGATTTCCTTTTTCTGTGAAGTAACGTAATATACCACGATATATTGCAGCTGCTACTTTTTGCTGGTACTTCTCCGAATTTAGCATATACCTTTCATTCACATTCGACAAAAAGCCGGCCTCAATTAAAGCACCCGGTTTTTTAGCATACTTCAATAAGTACACGTGAGGAATTGTTTTAGCAGAACGATTCGTATTTTCTAAGCTCGTTCTCAATTCAGCCTGTATAAATTTCGCAGCCCGTTCATTTTCAATTAAAGAACGGTAGTAGAACGTTTGTGCGCCTTTAGATCCACTGCTAGTTAGAGCGTTTAAATGAATGCTTGCAAAAAAGTCTACATCAGGCTTATTAATAATCTCTACACGTCTTTTTAAATCCTCTGCTTTACGTCTACTATATGACTTTGTATCTTTGTTGGCTAAATCATAATCTCCTTCACGAGTTAAAATAACTAATGCACCTTGTTCTTGTAAATAATCTTGTACTTTTTTTGTAATCTCGAGCGTAATATCTTTTTCTACAATATCCTTTCCACCAACAGCCCCTCCGTCTGGACCACCATGCCCAGCGTCTAGTACGATTACTTTCCCTGATAAGGGTAAATTCCAAGCTCGCCACGATTTTGTAATTTGAAATTCTTGTTTGACCAAAAAAAACAAAACAACCGCAGCGAGCGCAAAAGAGATAATTCGAATTCTCTTCATACCTTTCCTCCTCCAGCTAGTCCCTCTAATTACTTATATGGGACAAGAGGAAAGTTTATGCTTGTCTTAGTGTAGCTTTAATCGATACCTTCGTTCACCTTTTTCATACCCTTCCTGCCACCACAGGCCGATAAACTGCTGGCAAGATTCAAAAAGTAATTCCTCGTCTTGCAATTTAATTTCACGCATAGTCATACTTGTTAAAAATTGAAATAATGTTTCAGTTAATTGTTGCTCTTCTTCTAAGGCTCTATATTTCACATCAAAGAATGATTCACCATAATAACCAAATTTACTGTATCTCGCTCCTAATAAATAAGATTCTATCCCTAGTTCAATACAATAATCTTCATACTGACGATGAAGTTCTTGCATCTGAAAGGCATCACGAATATTTGAGCGCAATGTTTTTAATGATAATTCTCGCAGCATCTTCCGCTCGTATTTCAACTGCTTTTCTTTTTGTTTTTCTTGTAAGCTGACAATGACATTCATAGTACTTATAAACCTCCCTAATACGTATTAGTCTAAACTTCTAAAGAAGAAGCATACGCGAGGCCGTAGCACTAAAATATTCCAAGCCAAAAAAATTGTAAAAGAGGAATTAAACATAAAAAAACCCCAACCAAAATGGTTGGGGTTTGTAGTTCGCAAAAATTAACGTTTTGAGAACTGAGGTGCACGACGTGCGCCTTTAAGACCGTATTTTTTACGCTCTTTCATACGTGCGTCACGAGTTAATAGACCTGCACGTTTTAGTGTTAGACGGTATTCTGGATCAGCTTTTAATAAAGCGCGAGAAATACCGTGACGAATAGCACCAGCTTGACCAGTGTATCCACCACCATTTACGTTTACAAGTACATCGTAGTTACCTAAAGTTTCTGTTGCAACTAGAGGTTGTTTCACTACTTCACGTAATGCAGCAAATGGGATATAGTTTTCAAAATCACGACCGTTAATGATAACGCGTCCTTCGCCTGGAACTAGGCGCACGCGCGCTACTGAACTCTTACGACGTCCAGTGCCATAGTATTGAACCTGTGCCAAAGTAAGCCCTCCTTTAATTGATTATCCGCGAAGTTCGTAAACTTCTGGTTTTTGTGCTTGGTGTGGATGCTCTGCTCCAGCATACACGTTTAATTTCTTAGATACTTGACGTCCTAAACGTCCTTTTGGAAGCATCCCTTTAATTGCAAGCTCTAACATTTGTACAGGGTAGTTTGTACGCATTTCTAGAGCTGTTCTTTGCTTAAGTCCACCTGGGTGGTTAGTGTGACGGTAGTAAATTTTATCGTTTAATTTATTACCTGTTAAATGAATTTTCTCAGCGTTAATAATAATTACATGATCACCCGTGTCAACGTGTGGTGTAAATGTAGGTTTGTTTTTACCACGTAAAATGGATGCTACTTCCGTAGATAGGCGACCTAAAGTTTGACCTTCAGCATCAACCACATACCATTTACGCTCAACTTCGTTAGCTTTTGCCATAAAAGTCGTACGCATGTGTTTCCCTCCTCGTTATCTTTTCCATAGAAAAAATCTATTGTTTATCTTAAACACGATTTCCTTCCGGGGCTAATCGTGGTTTTAGAAACAATACCATATGTTATGATATACTTTTGAGTTTCTAATGTCAAGCAAATGTTACACCAGGATTAGTTGTTATAGTTTACCTGCCATAAGTAAAGTCCATGACCTGGAGCCATCTTTCCAGCAAACTGGCGATTTTGTTTCGCTAAAATCTCTGGAATGCTATCAGGATCAAGCTTTCCTTGCCCTACGTTAAGTAACGTACCAACAATAATTCTGACCATATTATATAAA
Source organism: Bacillus nitratireducens (assembly GCF_036320425.1). Lineage (NCBI taxonomy): Bacteria > Bacillati > Bacillota > Bacilli > Caryophanales > Bacillaceae > Bacillus > Bacillus nitratireducens. The sequence goes on along the minus strand of NZ_JAUMJO010000013.1, from coordinate 51,761 downwards.
AATCCATTACCTACAAAACGAAAAATTAATTCATCGTCTTGCTCGATTAACTCAATTTCATAAATTGTTCGCACTTTATCTTTTTTGTCAGTTTTTGCCGAACAAAAAGAAGTGAAATCATGCGTTCCAATAAAATAAGGAATCGCTTTTCTTATAGAGTTTATTTCAAGTGGATATGGATATTGATATACGTAATTTCTACGGAATACATCCGCAGTCTTTGATAATAATACACGATAACGATATTCTTTTTTCTCGACACCGTAACGCGCATGAAATTCTTCTGTTTTTTTCTCTACCTGTCTGATAACAATATCATCTGGCAACATTGTGTTTAAAGCATTACTCCATTGCCACTCTGCAAGAGACAAAGGGGTATCAAAGTGTATCACTTGTCCTTTTGCATGAACGGTAGAATCTGTCCTGCCCGATGCTTGAACACGAACAAGTTCTCCTTTATGCAATTTCTGCAATGCTTTCTCTATCTCTTGTTGAACAGTACGATGCTGCGGCTGAATTTGATAACCACAAAAATGCATGCCATCATATGCAACCGTACATTTTATTCTATCCATTTCTTTATTCTCCATTACGATCGCACCCATGCCAAAATACAAGCTAAACAAAGTAAGCTTATAATCGTTACTGTATCACTTGTTTTCCAGCGTAGTTGCCTAAATTTAGTGCGCCCTTCGCCACTTTGATATCCACGAGCTTCCATCGCAATCGCTAAGTCCTCTGCACGCTTAAAAGCACTAATAAATAGCGGAACGAGTAGTGAAATAATAGCTTTCATCCTATCTTTTATCGGTCCCCCGGCGAAATCAATGCCACGTGACGCTTGTGCTTTCATAATTTTACTCGTTTCATCCATTAATGTCGGGATAAAACGTAGTGAAATTGACATCATTAATGCGATTTCATGAACAGGAACTTTTATACGCTTCAACGGCTTTAATAACGTCTCCAACCCATCTGTAATTTCAATAGGTGTCGTCGTTAACGTTAATAATGTCGTCATTAAAATAATAACAAAGAATCGTATAGAAATGTATATCCCTTGCTCTAATCCTTTTTCATGTATCGAAAACCAACCAAGCTGGAATAGTACTTCCCCTTCTTTATTTGTAAAAATATGCAGGAAAAATGTAAAAAGAAAAATCCATAGAATTGGTTTTAAGCCCGAAAGTACATAACGAATCGGCACTTTTGCAAAAAATAAAGCAATGAGTGCATACAAAAATAAAAATCCATATGAAATCGCATTATTTGCTAAAAAAACAACAAATACATATAAAAAGACAATCAACAGCTTCGTACGAGGATCAAGTTTATGAATGACTGACTGACCTGGAATGTATCTCCCAATAATCAACTGCTGCATGATTCATGACCACCTTTTCGTAACACCTGTACAACTTCATGAGTAAGATCCTCTAAAGATAAGGTAGCCTTCGAAATTGAAATACCAAACTTTTCTTCAATTGCACGTTTATACTTTAAAGACATCGGAAGATCCACACCAATTCTCTCTAATTCATCTGCATGTGAAAATACTTCCTCTGCTCTTCCTTGCAAAAAGACCGTTCCTTTATGCATGACCACAATTTGATCTGCATACTTAGCAGCATCCTCCATATTGTGGGTGACAAGAATGACTGTAAGCCCCTGTTCCTTATGAAGCTTGTAAAACATCTCCATGAGCTCGTGCTGTCCTTTAGGATCAAGCCCTGCTGTAGGTTCATCTAATACAAGCACTTCGGGTTCCATCGCAAGTACGCCTGCTATTGCAACGCGCCTCATTTGCCCACCGCTTAACTCAAACGGAGAACGTGCTAATAACTCTATGTCCAATCCAACAAGCTGGATTGCATCTTTCGCCTTTTGTTTTGCCTCTTCTTCAGATACACCAAAATTAGTAGGCCCAAAACAAATATCCTTCTCAACTGTCTCTTCAAATAGCTGATGTTCTGGGAACTGAAAGACAACCCCTACTTTTTTTCGTAGTGGCTTCAGTTTCTTTTCTTTCTTCCCTGCTGAAATTAAATGTTCACCAATTTGAACCGTACCATTTGTCGGCTGTAATAAACCATTTAAATGTTGAATCATCGTCGACTTTCCTGAACCAGTATGACCAATAATGGCATAATAGCCCCCACTTGGAAACGACACGTCTACATCATAAAGTGCGCGTCTTTCAAATGGAGTTTTATATTGATAACGATGTTCTACTTTTTGGAATGTAATCTCCAAAGTTCGTTCACCAAGCTTTCCATTGTAAGATGCGTATTTTGCAAGTGAATTTCATTTCTTTTTAATAATTCTGCTATTTTAACCGAAAAAGGTACATCTAATCCAATCTCTTGAAGCATATGAGAGGATTTGAAAATTTGCCCTGGAGTACCTTCCTCTAATATTTCTCCCTTGTTCAAAATAATAATACGGTCTGACTGTGCCGCTTCTTCTAAATCATGCGTAATCGATAACACCGTAATACCCTTTTGATTAACAAGTTGTCTAACCGTTTCTACTACTTCAAGTCTCCCCTGAGGGTCTAACATTGAAGTTGCTTCATCTAATATTAAAATAGATGGCTGAAGTGCTAAAACACCTGCTATTGCGACTCGCTGTTTTTGTCCGCCAGATAACGAATGGGGTTCATCATTAAGAAAATCTTCCATACGGACCAGTTGCAGGGCTTGTTCTAGTCTTTCTATCATCTGCTCCCTTGGCATTCCGATATTTTCTAGACCAAATACAACGTCATCTTGTACTGTCGTTCCCACAAATTGATTATCAGGATTTTGAAATACCATCCCAATTTTTTTTCGAACATCCCATACCGTTTCCTCTGATAAAACCACTGTATCATTTACAGTAATGCTTCCTGATTCCGGTAAAAACAAACCATTCAATAATTTTGCAAGTGTAGATTTACCTGAACCATTTTGTCCAATAACAGATACCCATTCTCCTTCATATAAGGAAAATGAAACATCTTTTAATGCATAAGAGGCTGCCCCAGGATATTGAAATGATATATTTTCTGTCCGAAGTTTCTCTTTTTTCAATACAAGGCACCCTTTCCTTCGCCAAGTTAGCCTATTTTTTATATTTAAAAAAAAAGGGCCATGACCAGTTACTTGAAAAGAACTGTCCTGCCCTTTTAATCATCATTATACTAACTCGATAATTACCATTGGTGCTGCGTCTCCGCGACGTGGACCAATTTTTGCAATACGAGTGTATCCGCCTTGGCGCTCAGCATAGCGTGGAGCTACATCAGCGAATAATTTTTGAAGTGCATCTTGACCAGTCTCAGCGTTAGCAACTTCATTGCGAATGAAAGCTGCTGCTTGACGACGAGCATGAAGATCTCCGCGTTTACCTAAAGTGATCATTTTTTCCACTACAGAACGAAGTTCTTTTGCACGAGTTTCTGTCGTTTGGATGCGCTCGTTGATAATTAAATCAGTAGCTAAATCACGTAACATAGCTTTACGTTGCGCACTTGTACGGCCTAATTTTCTGTATGCCATTCGTAGTTCCCTCCTTTGTTGATGGGTTTAAATCCTCAGTCGTCTTTACGTAAACCTAAACCTAATTCCTCAAGTTTATGTTTAACTTCTTCTAAGGATTTACGTCCTAAGTTACGAACTTTCATCATATCTTCTTCTGTTTTGTTCGCAAGCTCTTGTACAGTATTAATTCCTGCACGTTTTAGGCAATTATAAGAACGAACAGAAAGATCTAGTTCTTCGATAGTCATCTCAAGAACTTTCTCTTTTTGATCTTCTTCCTTCTCGACCATAATCTCAGCATTTTGTGCTTCATCAGTTAAACCAACAAAGATATTTAAATGCTCAGTTAAGATTTTGGCACCTAAAGAGATAGCTTCTTTTGGCCCGATGCTTCCATCCGTCCATACATCAAGCGTAAGCTTATCATAATTAGCCACTTGTCCGACACGTGTCTTTTCCACTTGGTAAGTTACACGTGATACTGGAGTATAAATAGAATCAATAGGAATTACTCCTATTGGTTGATCTTCGCTTTTATTTGCATCAGCTGGCGTATACCCACGGCCACGCTTTGCAGTTAAACGCATGCGGAAATGCGCATTTTTTGCTAACGTTGCAATGTGTAAATCTGGATTTAAGATTTCTACATCACTATCATGAGTAATATCAGCAGCTGTGACAATACCTTCGCCCTGTACATCAATTTCCAACGTCTTCTCTTCTTCAGAGTAGATTTTAAGAGCTAACTTTTTCAAGTTTAAGATGATCGTCGTAACGTCTTCTACTACGCCCTCAACTGTTGAAAATTCATGCAATACGCCATCGATTTGGATAGCGGTAACAGCGGCACCAGGGAGTGAGGATAAAAGAATACGACGTAGGGAGTTACCCAAAGTAGTACCATATCCACGCTCAAGCGGTTCAATTACGAATTTACCATATTTAGCATCTTCGTTAAGTTCAACCGTTTCGATTTTCGGCTTTTCGATTTCAATCATTAACTAAACCCTCCTTCAAAACGTCGAAACCCCGGTTAAACAAAGGGATACCCCCTGTCTAACCGAAAGTCCCCCTTAGGCAGTTCCCGATTGTGCACAACAAGCGATGTTTCTGTACGAAATTTCTCGATAATGCATCATATCCATTATAGACAAAAGGGAAAATTCTATACAGAAAAATTACACACGACGACGTTTTGGTGGACGACATCCATTATGAGGAACTGGAGTAACATCTCTAATTGCTGTTACTTCTAGACCTGCAGCTTGAAGAGCACGAATTGCAGCTTCACGACCAGCACCAGGACCTTTAACAGTAACCTCTAAAGTTTTTAAACCGTGCTCCATTGCAACTTTAGCAGCAGCTTCAGCAGCCATTTGCGCAGCGAATGGAGTAGACTTACGAGATCCACGGAAACCAAGTGCACCAGCACTAGACCAAGAAAGTGCGTTACCATGAGTATCTGTAAGTGTTACGATTGTGTTGTTGAAAGTAGAACGAATATGAGCTATACCAGCTTCAATATTCTTTTTCACACGTTTTTTACGAGTGTTTGTTTTACGTGCCATTGTTAGTTCAACCTCCTTTACTTATTATTTCTTTTTATTTGCTACTGTACGACGTGGACCTTTACGTGTACGAGCATTGTTTTTAGAGTTTTGACCACGAACTGGTAAACCACGACGGTGACGAAGACCACGGTAAGAACCGATCTCCATTAGACGTTTAATGTTAAGAGATACTTCACGACGAAGGTCTCCCTCAACTTTAATACGATCGATGATATCACGGATACGTCCTAGTTCGTCTTCCGTTAAATCACGAACTCGTGTTTCTGAAGAAATACCAGCTTCAGTAAGAATTTTTTCAGCAGTTGTGCGACCAATGCCGAATACGTAAGTTAAAGAAATAACAACGCGTTTGTCTCGAGGAATATCTACACCTGCGATACGTGCCATTCTGAATGCACCTCCTTCTGATTAACCTTGTTTTTGTTTATGTTTAGGGTTTTCACAAATAACCATTACTTTTCCACGTCTACGAATAACTTTACATTTTTCGCAGATTGGTTTAACTGACGGTCTTACTTTCATGTCTCGAACCTCCTTAAAGATTACGGAGTGCTATATTATTTAAAACGGTACGTAATACGACCACGATTTAAATCGTACGGAGATAATTCTACCGTAACTTTGTCTCCTGGTAAAATACGAATGAAGTTCATACGGATTTTACCAGAAACGTGAGCCAATACGACATGCCCATTCTCTAATTCTACTTTGAACATAGCATTTGGCAACGTTTCAAGAACGGTACCTTCGACTTCAATTACATCATCTTTAGCCATTCAATAGTTCTCCCTTCTTCAAATCAGTAACATTTTACACTGCTCTGAAATCCCGGAGAGCCAGCTACTTATAAAGTGGTAAGGATTTCGTATCCTGCTTCTGTAAGAGCAATCGTGTGCTCAAAATGTGCACACCATTTACCATCTACCGTTACCACTGTCCAGTCATCAGATAGTGTTTTTACATATCGTCTTCCTTGATTCACCATCGGCTCAACACAGATGACCATTCCCGGCTTTAATCTAGGGCCTCTATTTGGTGGACCATAGTGCGGGATTTGAGGGTCCTCATGTAAGTCTTGCCCGATTCCGTGACCAACATACTCCCTAACGATCGAGAACCCATTCTCTTCAGCATGGGTTTGAACCGCATGTGAGATATTTGATAATCTTTCGCCTGGTTTTACTTGTTCTAGACCAAGATACAACGATTTTTCTGTGACATCAAGTAGCTTTTGAACAGATTCAGAAATGTTTCCAACTGGATACGTCCATGCAGAATCTCCATGGTACCCATTGTATTTCGCACCAATATCGATACTGATGATATCGCCCTCTTCGAGCTTGCGCTTCCCTGGAATTCCGTGTACAAGCTCTTCATTTACAGAAGCACATATGCTCCCCGGAAATCCGTTGTATCCTTTAAAAGATGGCGTAGCACCATATTTTCGAATCGTCTTTTCCGCTATTTGATCGAGCTCTTTCGTTGTAATTCCTGGAGTAATATGCTGTTTCAACTCTTGATGAGTTAAAGCAACGATCCTGCCAGCTTCTCGCATGATTTCTATCTCGCGAGGAGTTTTGCAGATGATCATTACGCTAAGCCTCCGATGAGAACATCGATATCAGCAAATACTTTATTGATATCTTGCTCACCATTAATGCTTTGTAGGTAACCAAGCTCCTCGTAGAAATCAAGCAAAGGTTTTGTTTGCTTAATATTTACATCTAAACGATTTGCTACAGTTTCTTCATTGTCATCAGAGCGTTGGTATAATTCGCCACCACATTTATCGCACACATCAGCTTTTGCTGGTGGATTGAATTCTAAGTGGTAAGTCGCACCGCACTCTTTACAAATGCGACGGCCTGTAAGGCGTTTTAATAACAACCCTGAATCCACATTAATGTTTAAAACATAGTCGATTTTTTTGCCAAGATCTTTCATAATCTCTTCAAGAGCTGATGCTTGTGCAACAGTTCGTGGGAAACCGTCTAATAAGAAACCTCTTACGCAGTCTTCTTGACTCAAACGTTCACGAACAATTCCGATTGTAACTTCATCTGGAACAAGTGCACCTTTATCAATAAAAGATTTTGCTTGTAAACCCATTTCAGTTTCAGCCTTCATAGCTGCACGGAACATATCTCCTGTTGAAATGTGAGGGATGTTATACTTGGCAACAATCTGTTCGGCTTGTGTACCTTTACCAGCACCAGGAAGCCCCATTAAAATTAAGTTCATCCTTGTTCCCCCTCAGAGTACATGAGCATGTAGGGAAGACAATTCTTCCCACTTACTCACTGCTTGATAAACCCTTTGTAATGGCGTTTTACCAGTTGGCTTTCTAGCTGCTTCATTGTTTCTAAAGCAACGCCGACAACGATTAACATACTCGTTCCACCAATCTGTGCAGATGGGGGAAGATTTCCCAGTTTCGTAAAGATAACTGGTAAGATTGCAATCGCTGCTAGGAAAATTGATCCTACAAAGGTCAAACGATACAAGATTTTTGTTAGATATTGTTCCGTATTCTTACCCGGACGAATACCTGGAACATATCCACCTTGTTTGTTTAGATTCTCTGACATTTGCTCTGGATTAACCTGAACAAACGCATAGAAATATGTGAAGGCTACAATGAGCGCAACATATATGATCATTCCCACTGGGTGAGAATAGTTAAAGTTTGCAATGATCCACTGCGATACATCATGATTCGGGAAGAACTGTGCAATAGTTGGAGGCGTAATTAAGAATGAAACAGCAAAAATGACTGGAATAACACCCGCACTATTTACCTTAAGCGGTAAATGTGTGTTTTGTGCTCCAGCATGATTCCCATTCCCTCCTGTTACACGCTTCGCATATTGAATTGGGATCTTTCTAACAGCCTGTTGAATGAAAATAACACCAACAATAACTGCTAGCACAGCTAGTAAGATCAATGCAACTTTAACGATACTCATGAACAATTGATCTCCGATATTTTGAAACTGTTGTTGATACACTTGAGATATAACACTTGGGATCGCTGCGGCAATACCGCCAAAGATAAGGATGGAAATACCATTACCTACACCTTTAGCTGTAATCTGTTCACCTAACCACATTAAAAATGCAGTACCAGCAGTCAGTACCGTAGCAATGTATAAATAAGTGCTCCAACCAGGATTCAAAATTAATTGCCCACCTACCATACCGTTAAAACCGATTGACATACCAAACCCCTGAATAAACGCAAGAACAATTGTAAAGTAACGCGTGAATTGCGTTAGTTTACGACGGCCCATTTCACCTTGCTTCGACCATTCCGAAAATTTAGGAACAACATCCATCTGCAATAATTGCACGATGATGGATGCTGTAATATACGGCATGATTCCCATCGCGAAGATGGAGAAGTTTTTCAAGGCGCCACCGCCAAATGTATTTAGGATACCTAAGGCATTTAATTGATCTTGTGCTTTCAGTACGTCTCCATTTGTAAATGGCACTGGGATAAACGTGCCAATCCTGAATACGACTAACATCGCTAAAGTGAATAATATTTTACGTCTTATCTCAGCAACGCGCATAAAGTTGGAGATTGTACGAAACATTAGATCACCTCAACTGATCCGCCAGCTGCTTCAATTGCTTCTTTAGCACTTGAAGAGAACTTGTGCGCTTTAACAGTTAATTTTTTCTCTACTGCTCCGCTTGCAAGAATTTTAACACCGTCGTTTAACTTGCTGATAACGCCAGTTTCCAGCAATAATTCAGGTGTTACTTCTGTACCATCTTCAAAACGATTTAACGTTGATAAGTTTACAATAGTAAACTCTTTACGGTTAATGTTTGTGAAGCCGCGTTTTGGTAAACGACGGAATAATGGAGTTTGACCACCTTCGAAGCCAAGACGAACACCGCCACCAGAACGTGCGTTTTGTCCTTTATGACCTTTACCAGCAGTTTTACCGTTACCAGAACCGATACCACGACCGACACGGTTACGTACTTTACGAGAACCTTCTGCAGGTTTTAATTCATGAAGTTTCATTCCCAGGCACCTCCTTATATTAATGAGTTATCCTTAAGCTTCTTTTACAGTTATAAGGTGAGAAACTTTGTTGATCATACCAAGAATAGCAGGAGTTTCTTCCTTAACTACAGTTGAATTCAACTTTTTAAGACCTAAAGCTTCTACCGTCGCACGTTGATCTTGTGGACGACCAATTACACTACGAGTGAGGGTAATTTCTAACTTTTTCGCCATTTGTTTTCCCTCCTTAACCTAGTAGCTCTTCTACAGATTTACCGCGTAATTTTGCAACATCTTCAGCGCGCTTAAGTTCGCTTAATCCGTTCACAGTAGCGCGAATCATGTTGATTGGTGTGTTAGAACCAAGAGATTTCGAAAGAATATCTTGTACACCAGCTAATTCAAGTACCGCACGAACAGGTCCACCAGCAATAACACCAGTACCTTCAGCAGCAGGTTTTAAGAATACTTCACCAGCTCCAAAATGACCGTTGATTGTGTGTGGAATTGTTGTACCAACTAATGGTACAGCGATTAAGTTTTTCTTAGCGTCTTCGATAGCTTTGCGAATTGCGTCTGGTACCTCTTGTGCTTTACCAGTACCGAATCCAACATGACCGTTTTTATCGCCAACTACAACTAGTGCAGCAAAGCGGAAACGACGACCACCCTTAACAACTTTCGCGACACGATTTATCGTAACTACACGTTCTTCAAGTTCTAATTTACTTGGGTCAATGCGATGCATCAATTTTCCCTCCTTTGACCATTAAAATTGTAATCCAGCCTCACGAGCAGCTTCAGCTAGAGCTTTAACACGGCCATGGTATAAGTAACCACCGCGATCGAATACTACTTCTTTAACGCCTTTCTCTACAGCACGCTTAGCAACTGATTCTCCAACTTTCGTAGCAGCTTCAGTATTGCTAGTACCGTTAAGAGCAAGGTCTTTATCAAGAGTAGATGCACTTACTAACGTTACACCATTTACATCATCAATAACTTGAGCGTAAATATGTTGGTTAGAACGGAACACGTTTAAACGTGGACGTTCTGCAGTACCAGTAAGCTTAGCACGTACACGTGCATGTCTTTTCTTACGAGTCGCATTTTTATCAGCTTTAGTGATCATTCTTGTCACTCCTTTCTCTCACCTAACGGGTTTACTTAGCAGTTTTACCTTCTTTACGACGAACAACTTCGCCTTCGTAACGAATACCTTTACCTTTATATGGCTCAGGAGCACGTACAGCACGGATGTTAGCAGCAAATTCGCCAACACGTTGCTTGTCGATACCTTTGATTACGATTTTAGTTGGTGCAGGTACTTCAACTTCAAGACCTGCTTCCGGAGTCATTTCTACTGGATGAGAATAACCTACGCTTAAAACAAGTTTATCTCCTTGTTTTTGAGCACGGTAACCAACACCGACTAATTCAAGTCCGCGTGCGAAACCTGCAGTTACACCTTCAACCATGTTTCCGATTAAAGCACGAGTTGTACCGTGTAATGCACGGTGTTCCTTCTGTTCAGATGGACGCTCAACTGTTAGTGTATTTTCTTCAATTTTGATAGACATATCAGCATTGAATTTACGAGTTAATTCACCTTTAGGGCCTTTTACTGTTACAGTATTGTCTTCTGCAATTGTAATAGTAACACCTGCAGGGATTTCAAGAATCTTTTTACCAATACGAGACATGTGGTCACACCTCCGTTCGTTTTAAATATAAATTACCAAACGTATGCTACTACTTCTCCACCAGTTTGTAATTGACGAGCGTCTTTGTCTGTCATTACTCCCTTAGATGTAGAAACAAGAGCGATACCTAATCCGTTAAGTACACGTGGTACTTCATCAGCTTTAGCGTAAACGCGTAAGCCAGGTTTACTGATACGTTTTAATCCAGTGATTACACGTTCATTGTTTGCACCATATTTCAGGAAAATACGAAGGATACCTTGTTTGTTATCCTCGATGTATTCTACATCACGAATGAAACCTTCACGTTTTAAAAGTTCAGCGATCTCTTTTTTGATTTTAGAAGCAGGAACCTCTAATTTCTCATGACGTACCATGTTCGCATTACGGATGCGAGTAAGCATGTCTGCAATTGGATCTGTCATCACCATGTGTTTTACCTCCTTCCCATTTGTGGGTTTTACCAACTAGCTTTTTTAACACCAGGAATTTGACCTTTATATGCAAGTTCACGGAAACAAATACGGCAAAGCTTAAATTTGCGGTATACAGAATGCGGACGACCGCAGCGTTCGCAACGTGTATACTCTTGTACTTTAAACTTAGGAGTACGCTTTTGTTTCGCTATCATAGATTTTTTAGCCACGTTTTCGCCTCCTCTACTTAGCGTTGGCTTCCATTATTTTTGGAATGGCATACCGAATTGTGTTAAAAGTTCACGAGCTTCTTCATCAGTTTTCGCTGTAGTAACGATTACGATGTCCATACCGCGGACTTTGCTTACTTTATCATAATCAATCTCAGGGAAGATAAGTTGCTCTTTAACACCTAATGTGTAGTTCCCACGACCATCAAATGATTTCTTAGAAACACCACGGAAATCACGTACACGTGGTAAAGAAACTGATACTAATTTGTCGAAGAACTCATACATTTGTTGCCCGCGTAAAGTTACTTTCGCACCGATTGGCATACCTTCACGAAGACGGAAACCAGCGATTGATTTTTTAGCACGAGTTACAACAGGTTTTTGACCTGCGATTTGTGTTAATTCTTCTACTGCATTGTCTAAAGCTTTTGAGTTAGATACCGCGTCACCAACACCAGTGTTGATTACGATCTTTTCGATTTTCGGTACTTCCATCACAGATTTATAGTTAAACTTGCTCACTAGAGCAGGAGTAATTTCCTTTTGGAACTTCTCTTTAAGGCGATTCAATGAAGTGACCTCCTTTCTTAAGAAAATTATTTATCTAATAATTCACCAGATTTTTTTGCAATACGAACTTTTTTACCATCTTCTACTTTGAAGCCTACGCGAGTAGGTTCACCTGTTTTCGGATCTAAAATCATAACGTTAGAAACGTGAATAGGTGCTTCTTTAGTAATAATTCCACCTTGTGGATTTAATTGAGATGGCTTAGAGTGTTTTTTAACGATGTTAACACCCTCAACGATAACACGGTTTTGCTTTGGGAAAGCCACAAGGATAACGCCTTGTTTTCCTTTGTCTTTTCCAGTGATTACCTGTACTTTATCACCTTTTTTTACATGCATCTTAATTCTGCACCTCCTTAGCAAGGCAATACCTTAAATTATAGAACTTCTGGAGCTAAAGAAACGATCTTCATGAAGTTGCTATCACGTAATTCACGAGCTACTGGTCCGAAGATACGAGTACCACGTGGGCTCTTATCGTCTTTAATGATAACCGCTGCGTTTTCATCAAATTTGATATAAGAACCGTCCGGACGACGAGCTCCGCTCTTCGTACGTACTACTACTGCTTTAACAACGTCACCTTTTTTAACAACGCCACCTGGTGTTGCTTGTTTTACCGTAGCAACGATAATATCACCAATGTTAGCATATTTACGACCAGAGCCGCCTAATACTTTAATTGTTAAAAGTTCACGTGCACCAGAGTTGTCAGCAACTTTCAAACGAGATTCTTGTTGGATCATGTTATGAAACCTCCCTTCGGACTAAAAATTCCGATTCGTCTATTTAGATAATAACCGCTTCTTCAACGATTTCAACTAAACGGAAACGCTTAGTAGCAGAAAGCGGGCGAGTTTCCATGATTTTAACGATATCGCCAAGTTTCGCTTGGTTTTGCTCATCATGGGCTTTGTACTTTTTAGAATACTTAACACGTTTTCCGTACAAGGAATGAGTTTTGTAAGTTTCAACTAAAACTGTAATCGTTTTGTCCATTTTATCAGACACAACACGACCAGTATAAACTTTGCGTTGGTTACGTTCGCTCACTATGCAAACCTCCCCTCAATTTATCGATTAATTCCGATCTCTCTTTCACGAACTACAGTTTTCATACGAGCAATCGCTTTACGCACTTCACGGATGCGAGTTGGATTCTCTAATTGTCCTGTAGCAAGTTGGAAGCGAAGATTGAATAATTCTTCCTTTAAAGCTTTAACTTTTGTTTCGATTTCGGCAGTGGTTAATTCACGAATATCATTAGTTTTCATTAGATTCACCACCATTTTCTTCACGTTTTACGAATTTACATTTCACAGGTAACTTGTGAGCTGCAAGACGTAATGCTTCGCGTGCTACCTCTTCAGATACACCCGCGATTTCAAACATAATTTTCCCAGGTTTTACTACTGCTACCCAGCCTTCTGGTGCCCCTTTACCGGAACCCATACGTACTTCTAGAGGTTTTGCAGTGTAAGGTTTAGAAGGGAAAATTTTAATCCATACTTTACCGCCACGTTTCATGTAACGAGTCATTGCACGACGAGCAGCTTCGATTTGACGGTTTGTAATCCATGAAGCAGCTTGTGCTTGTAAACCGAATTCACCGAAAGCAATTTCAGTTCCACCTTTTGCACGACCACGCATTTTACCACGATGCTCTCTACGATATTTTACGCGTTTTGGCATTAACATATTATTTTCCTCCTTCCTCAGAAGCTTTCTTTTTTGTAGGAAGGACTTCTCCACGGTAGATCCATACTTTTACGCCTAATTTACCGTATGTTGTATCAGCTTCAACTGCTGCATAGTCAATATCAGCGCGAAGTGTATGAAGTGGAACAGTTCCTTCACTGTAAGATTCTGCACGAGCGATATCAGCTCCGCCAAGACGACCAGAAACCTGTGTTTTAATACCTTTAGCACCTGCACGCATAGCACGTTGAATAACTTGCTTTTGTGCACGACGGAATGATACACGGTTTTCTAATTGACGAGCGATGTTTTCGCCTACTAATTTAGCGTTAAGATCAGCTCTCTTAACTTCTAAAATATTGATGTGTACACGCTTGCCTGTTAATTGGTTAAGAGCTTTACGAAGTGCTTCAACTTCTGTACCACCTTTACCAATTACCATACCAGGTTTTGCAGTGTGAATTGTAACATTTACACGATTTGCTGCACGTTCGATTTCTACTTTAGCAACAGCAGAATCTTTTAAGCGTACAGTAATGTACTCACGGATTTTGATGTCTTCATGTAATAATGTAGCGTAATCTTTCTCAGCGAACCAACGAGATTCCCAGTCACGGATAACACCGACACGAAGACCAATTGGATTAACCTTCTGACCCATCGATTATCCCTCCTTCTTTTCTGATACCACAACTGTGATGTGGCTTGTGCGTTTGTTAATTTGGCTTGCACGACCCATTGCACGTGGACGGAAACGTTTCAACGTTGGACCTTCGTCAACGAAAACTTTTTCAACAACTAAGTTGTTAATATCCATCTCATAATTGTGCTCTGCATTTGCGATTGCAGATTTTAAAACTTTTTCTACAACTGGAGAAGCAGTTTTTGGTGTGTGGTTAAGGATAGCAATCGCTTCACCCACTTGCTTACCTCGGATTAAGTCTACTACTAAACGAACTTTACGAGGAGCAATACGAACTGTTCTCGCTACTGCTTTAGCTTGCATTGAAGTGCCTCCTCTCATTATCTTCTAGTTTTCTTATCGTCAGCAAGGTGACCTTTATACGTACGAGTTGGTGCGAATTCACCTAACTTATGGCCAACCATATCCTCAGTGATGTACACAGGTACGTGTTTACGACCATCATATACAGCGATTGTGTGTCCGATGAACTGAGGGAAGATAGTTGAACGGCGAGACCAAGTTTTAACAACTTGTTTTTGCTCAGATGCAACTAATTTTTCCATTTTGCTCATTAAGTGATCATCGACAAATGGTCCTTTTTTTAAGCTACGAGCCATTTTGGTGCCTCCCTTCGTGATTGGCGTACGGTTCTTGAAGCGAACCGTACTACAATCCCATTATTTTTTACGACGACGAACGATAAATTTATCAGACGCTTTGTTTTTCTTACGAGTCTTGAATCCAAGAGTTGGTTTACCCCATGGAGACATTGGAGACTTACGTCCGATTGGAGAGCGTCCTTCACCACCACCGTGTGGGTGATCAACCGGGTTCATTACAGAACCACGAACTGTTGGGCGCTTACCTAACCAGCGAGAGCGACCTGCTTTACCGATTTTGATAAGTTCGTGTTGTTCGTTACCAACTTGACCGATTGAAGCGCGACAAGCAGATAATACAAGACGTACTTCACCAGAAGTTAAACGTACAAGTACGTATTTTCCTTCTTTACCAAGTACTTGAGCAGATGTACCAGCAGAACGAACTAATTGTCCGCCACGACCAGGCTTAAGCTCGATGTTATGAACAACAGTACCTACTGGAATGTTGATTAATGGTAATGCGTTACCGATTTTAATGTCAGCTTCAGGGCCAGACATAACTTCCATACCTACTTCTAAAGTTTTAGGAGCAAGAATGTAACGTTTTTCACCGTCAACGTAGTTAATTAATGCGATATTCGCAGAGCGGTTTGGATCGTATTCGATCGTAGCAACGCGTCCTGGAATTCCATCTTTGTTACGCTTAAAGTCGATGATACGGTATTGACGCTTATGTCCGCCACCTTGATGACGTACAGTAATTTTACCTTGGTTATTACGACCAGCCTTTTTGCTTAAAGGAGCAAGTAAAGACTTTTCCGGTCTGTCAGTCGTGATTTCAGCGAAATCATTCGTAGTCATGTTACGACGACCGTTAGTAGTTGGATTATACTTTTTAATTCCCATCTCAATTTCCCTCCTTCTTTAGTAAGAATTAAACGCCTTGGAAGATTTCGATTTCTTTGCTGTCAGCAGTTAGCTTAACGATTGCTTTACGACGACGGCTAGTAAAACCAGCGTGACGACCAACACGTTTTGCTTTCGGCTTGTAGTTCATGATGTTTACTTTGTCTACATTAACACCAAAGATCGCTTCGATAGCGTCTTTAACCTCTGTTTTATTAGATTTAACGTCCACGTCGAACGTGTATTTTTTTTCAGCCATCATTTCCATAGAACGTTCAGTGATAACTGGGCGCTTAATGATATCACGAGGATCTCTCATTATGCAAGCACCTCCTCTACTTTTTCCACTGCCGCTTTTGTCATGATTAGCTTATCATGATGAAGCACATCTAGCACATTTACGCCATCAGCAGTGATTACTGTTACTCCAGGGATATTGCGAGCAGATAACTCTACAGATTCGTTTGCATCAGCAGTTACGATAAGAGCTTTCTTCTCAACAGTTAATCCTTTAAGTACTGCTACCATGTCTTTTGTTTTTGGTGCATTTAACACTAGGTCTTCAAGAACTACAATGTTGTTCTCAACTACTTTAGTAGCTAATGCAGATTTGATCGCTAAACGACGAACTTTCTTAGGAAGTTTGTACGCATAGCTTCTTGGTGTAGGTCCGAATACCGTACCACCACCACGCCATTGAGGAGAGCGGATAGAACCTTGACGAGCACGTCCAGTTCCTTTTTGACGCCATGGTTTACGACCACCACCGCGAACTTCAGAGCGAGTTTTTACTTTGTGTGTACCTTGACGTAAAGATGCACGTTGCATCATTACAGCTTCGAAAAGTACAGCTTCATTTGGTTCGATACCGAAAATAGCTTCAGCTAATTCGATTTCACCAACCTGTGAACCAGTTTGGTTATATACAGTAACTTTTGGCATTGGAATTCCTCCTTCCTATTGTGAATTATTTGCTAACCTTCACAGCGCCTTGAACAACTACAAGAGATTTCTTAGCACCTGGAACGTTACCTTTTACTAGTAATAAGTTGCGCTCAGTGTCAACTTGAACGATTTCTAAGTTTTGGATAGTAACTTGGTCTCCACCCATACGTCCAGCAAGTTTTTTGCCTTTGAATACACGGTTCGGAGCAACTGGCCCCATTGAACCTGGACGACGGTGATAGCGAGAACCATGAGACATAGGTCCGCGAGATTGTCCGTGGCGTTTGATAACACCTTGGAAACCTTTACCTTTAGAAATTCCTGTTACGTCAACGATTTCACCTGCAGCGAAAACTTCAACTTTTACCTCTTGACCAACCTCTAATCCGTCCACGTCTGCATCGCGGATTTCGCGAATGAAGCGCTTAGGAGTTGTAGATGCTTTAGCAGTGTGGCCTTGTTCAGGTTTGTTAGTTAACTTTTCACGTTTATCTTCAAATCCTAACTGGATTGCGTTGTAGCCATCAGTTTCAGTTGTTTTCTTTTGAAGAACAACGTTTGGATTAGCAGCGATTACCGTTACTGGGATTAACTCACCGTTCTCAGCAAATACTTGAGTCATACCGATCTTTCTTCCTAAGATTCCTTTGGTCATGAGTTACACCTCCTACATTTTTAAGTTATATAATTTATAGTTTGATTTCGATATCTACACCAGACGGTAAGTCTAAACGCATTAATGAATCTACTGTTTGTGGAGTAGGACTCACGATATCGATTAAACGTTTGTGTGTGCGCATTTCGAATTGCTCACGAGAATCTTTGTACTTATGAACAGCACGAAGAATTGTGTAAATAGTCTTCTCAGTTGGTAATGGGATCGGACCAGAAACTGTTGCCCCAGAACGCTTAGCTGTTTCTACAATTTTCTCAGCTGATTGATCAAGAATACGGTGATCATAAGCTTTTAAACGGATACGAATTTTTTCTTTTGCCATTATTTTCCCTCCTTCGTTCGCCTATTTCTAAAATAGACCTTCTCCATGGAAATTTCCCCACACCATGCCATGGCAAAGCGGCCGGGTGTGTCAGCAACCTTCCACTTCATCGCAGTCAAAGACCAACATTGTCTATTATACAATGTTATTCGTCTAGATGCAAGCATCTTTTTGTTTGCATCTGCTTTTCTCTACTTTTGCTATTATACATGGCACATTAAAGAATTTCAAGTTTTCATCTGTTCTTATTCTACTTACAGTTTTTGGATGTTATATTTGTTTTTATATACTATAGAAGAAACTCATTCAAAAACAAAAAATGCGTCTCTTTCTTCTATATTAATAAGCAATAAAAAAACTCAAGGGAGAATCCCTTGAGTTTTTAATAATCTATTTAAAGATTACTCAGCAACGATTGTAGCAACTACACCGTAACCTACTGTACGTCCACCTTCACGAATAGAGAATTTAGTTCCCTCTTCGATAGCGATTGGAGCGATAAGTTCGATAGTCATTTCGATGTTGTCACCAGGCATTACCATTTCAGTACCTTCTGGTAATTGGATGATACCAGTTACGTCAGTTGTACGGAAGTAGAACTGAGGACGGTAGTTAGCGAAGAATGGAGTATGACGTCCACCTTCTTCTTTAGATAATACGAAAACTTCAGCTTTGAATTTAGCGTGAGCTTTTACAGAGCCAGTTTTAGCAAGAACTTGTCCACGTTGGATGTCTTCACGAGCAACCCCACGAAGAAGAGCACCGATGTTGTCTCCAGCTTGAGCTTGGTCAAGAAGCTTACGGAACATTTCTACACCAGTTACAGTTGTAGAAGCATTCTCTTCAGCAAGACCGATGATTTCTACTACGTCACCAACTTTAACGATTCCGCGCTCTACACGACCAGTTGCAACTGTACCACGACCTGTGATAGAGAATACATCCTCGATAGGCATTAAGAATGGTTTGTCAGTTTCACGTTCTGGAGTTGGGATGTAAGCATCAACTTCAGTCATTAATTCAATGATTTTTGCTTCCCAATCAGCTTCTCCTTGAAGAGCTTTAAGAGCAGAACCTTTGATTACAGGAATGTCGTCGCCTGGGAATCCGTATTCAGATAATAGGTCGCGAACTTCCATTTCTACTAATTCTAATAATTCTTCGTCGTCTACCATGTCGCATTTGTTTAAGAATACAACGATGTAAGGAACACCTACTTGACGAGAAAGAAGGATGTGCTCACGTGTTTGAGGCATTGGGCCATCAGCAGCAGATACTACTAAGATACCGCCGTCCATTTGAGCAGCACCAGTGATCATGTTTTTAACATAGTCAGCGTGACCTGGGCAGTCAACGTGTGCATAGTGACGAGTTTCAGTTTCGTACTCAACGTGTGCAGTTGAGATTGTGATTCCGCGCTCTCTTTCTTCTGGAGCAGCGTCGATTTGATCGTATCCGCGTGCTTCAGCACCACCAGCTTTTGCAAGAACTGTAGTGATCGCAGCAGTTAATGTAGTTTTACCATGGTCAACGTGGCCGATTGTACCGATGTTAACATGGGGTTTAGAACGTTCGAATTTAGCTTTAGCCATTCTAAATTCCTCCTTAGTTTATATAGGTTATTTTATATTTAGACTAGAAAGTGAAACTTGCGTCCCACTTTCTAAGCTTACATAAGTAGTTATACTTGAACAATCGATAAAAATCAATTATTCACCTTTATTTTTTTTAATAATTTCTTCAGAAACAGACTTCGGTACTTCTTCATAATGATCAAATGTCATTGAGAATGTTCCGCGTCCTTGAGTGTTAGAACGTAATGCCGTTGCATAACCAAACATTTCAGAAAGTGGAACCATAGCGCGAACAACTTGTGCGTTACCGCGAGCTTCCATACCTTCTACACGTCCACGACGAGATGTTACGTCGCCCATAATGTCACCCATGTACTCTTCAGGAATTACAACTTCAACTTTCATCATTGGCTCAAGAATTACTGGGCTACATTTAGAAACCGCAGCTTTAAGTGCCATAGATGCAGCGATTTTGAACGCCATCTCAGATGAATCGACATCATGGTAAGATCCGTCAACTAACGCAGCTTTGATGTCAACTAGTGGATAACCAGCTAGTACACCATTTTTAAGTGAGTCTTCAAGACCCGCTCCAACAGCTGGGATGTATTCACGTGGAACTACACCGCCGACGATTTTGTTTTGGAATTCAAAACCTTTACCTTCTTCATTAGGTTCAAACTCAATCCAAACGTGACCGAATTGTCCACGACCACCAGATTGACGAGCGAACTTACCTTCAACTTTCGCAGCAGCGCGGAAAGTCTCACGGTATGCTACCTGAGGAGCACCAACGTTTGCTTCCACTTTGAATTCACGGCGCATACGGTCAACGATGATATCAAGGTGAAGTTCACCCATACCAGCGATGATTGTTTGGCCAGTTTCTTGGTCAGTGTGAGCACGGAATGTTGGATCTTCTTCAGAAAGCTTAGATAATGCTGTACCCATTTTATCTTGGTCAGCTTTAGATTTTGGTTCGATAGCTACAGAGATAACTGGCTCTGGGAATTCCATAGACTCAAGGATAACAAGACTCTTCTCATCACAAAGAGTATCACCAGTAGTAGTATCTTTTAAACCTACAGCAGCAGCGATATCACCAGCGTAAACTGTTGAAATCTCTTCACGGCTGTTAGCGTGCATTTGTAGGATACGACCTACACGCTCACGCTTACCTTTAGTTGAGTTTTTCACGTATGATCCAGAGTTTAACACACCAGAGTACACACGGAAGAACGTTAACTTACCAACATAAGGGTCAGTCATGATTTTGAATGCTAAAGCTGCGAATGGTTCTTCATCGCTAGACTTACGTTCGATTTCTTCCTCTGTATCCGGAAGAGTACCTTTGATAGCTGGTACATCTAATGGAGACGGTAGGTAATCGATAACTGCGTCTAACAGAATTTGAACACCTTTATTTTTGAATGCAGAACCACAGATTACTGGGAAGAATTCTACAGAAGTTGTAGCCTTACGGATACCAGCTTTAAGCTCTTCTATAGTGATTTCTTCACCTTCTAGGTACTTCATCATCATTTCTTCATCAAGCTCAGCTACCGCTTCAATAAGTTTTCCACGGTATTCTGCAGCTAATTCTTTGTGCTCTTCAGGAATTTCGACACGCTCGATGTCTGTTCCTAAATCGTTACCGTACATGTAAGCACACTCTTCAACAAGGTCAATGATACCATTGAACTCGTCTTCAGCACCGATTGGTAACTGAATTGGATGTGCGTTTGCTTGTAAACGATCGTGGATTGTTCCTACAGAGTATAAGAAATCTGCACCGATCTTATCCATTTTGTTAACGAATACGATACGAGGTACACCGTAAGTAGTAGCCTGACGCCAAACAGTTTCTGTTTGTGGTTCTACACCAGATTGTGCATCAAGTACTGCTACCGCACCATCAAGTACGCGTAAAGAACGTTCTACTTCTACTGTGAAGTCTACGTGTCCTGGAGTGTCAATGATGTTTACACGGTGACCTTTCCATTGAGCTGTAGTTGCAGCAGAAGTAATTGTGATACCACGCTCTTGCTCTTGCTCCATCCAGTCCATCTGAGATGCACCTTCATGAGTTTCACCGATTTTATGAATACGTCCTGTGTAATACAGAATACGCTCAGTTGCTGTTGTTTTACCAGCATCGATGTGAGCCATGATACCAATATTACGAGTGTTTTCTAAAGAGAACTCTCTAGTCATTTGGTGTCTTGCTCCTTCCATATATGGATTGGATTATTTTATTTTAAGTAGCAAAAAAGCCACTTTATATTGTTACATATGCCAGTGTCTTGTACCCTCATTATGTAAAACGAGCGCCCAACGAAAGGGAGAGGCATTCTCCCTCTCCACACTTCCATAAGCGACAAATAAAGCGGTTTATGCTTACATTTATTTTACGTTGAATCCTACCAACGGTAATGAGCAAATGCTTTGTTAGCTTCTGCCATTTTATGAGTGTCTTCACGTTTCTTAACAGATGCACCAGCATTGTTAGCTGCATCTAAGATTTCGTAAGCTAGACGCTCTTCCATAGTTTTTTCACCACGAAGACGAGCATAGTTTACTAACCAGCGAAGACCTAAAGTTGTACGGCGTTCTGGACGAACCTCAACTGGAACTTGGTAGTTAGCACCACCAACACGACGAGCGCGTACTTCAAGAACAGGCATGATGTTCTTAAGAGCTTGCTCGAATACTTCCATTGGTTCTTTATCTGAACGTTCACGAACGATATCGAAAGCGTTATAAAGAATTGTTTGAGATTTACCTTTTTTACCGTCAACCATCATTTTGTTGATTAGGCGTGTTACTAGTTTCGAATTGTACATTGGATCTGGTAACACGTCACGTTTCGCAACAGGTCCTTTACGAGGCATATTGAGTTCCTCCTTTCATTATAAGTTTATTATTTTTTTGCAGGTTTTGGTCGCTTAGTACCATATTTAGAACGTCCTTGCATACGTTTGTCAACACCAGCTGTATCAAGCGCTCCACGAACGATGTGGTAACGTACCCCTGGTAAATCCTTTACTCGACCACCGCGAATTAATACTACGCTATGCTCTTGTAGGTTATGACCGATACCTGGGATGTAAGCTGTAACTTCAATACCGTTTGTTAAACGTACACGAGCGTATTTACGTAACGCTGAGTTAGGTTTCTT
The DNA here is from genome assembly GCF_036320425.1 of Bacillus nitratireducens. Classification (NCBI taxonomy): domain Bacteria; kingdom Bacillati; phylum Bacillota; class Bacilli; order Caryophanales; family Bacillaceae; genus Bacillus; species Bacillus nitratireducens. The sequence continues at coordinate 29,141 of NZ_JAUMJO010000013.1, read as the reverse complement.
TGGAGTCATTGTACCAACACGAGTACATACACCACGTTTTTGAGGTGCAGAGATATCAGTTGATTTTTTCTTTAAAGAGTTAAAACCTTTGTTTAACGCAGGTGATTTAGATTTCCATACTTTATCAGTACGACCATTTCTCACTAATTGGTTAATAGTAGGCATTTGATTATCCTCCCTTCGCATGTTTGTATGACCACATATCCAGGTGGTTCATTATTAGTTGAAAACAAAGTTTTTGCAAGGAAGAGCAAATGCTCTCTCCTCACAAAAACAGTTTTAACTTATTATTCCTATTGCTGAAGCTCCCACTTGAATCCCCGAAACTTTTCCAAGCTTACGAACTGATTCAACTTTGGTTATGGGTATGTTATGTTGCAAGGCGTTACGAATGATAACATGGGTTAACCGCACATCAGCATCTTCCGCAATAACAACTTCTTTAACTATACCATTTTTGATTGCTTCCAATGTTCGTTTATGACCAACGACTACATTTTCAGCATTTGACACTTTTTGATAAGACATATAAATATCCTCCAAAGCATCGTTCAGGAGCAACCTTGATTATAGTAACATTTTGACTCATACAATGTCAACTAGGATTAGATGTTTTTATACAAAATTTACGACGGAAAATTTTACTGTTCCACATAAATCTCATCGTTTTCTACATTCATGTCATCTTGTGTTGTTTTTACAAGATCCACTTTGCGATAACGATTCATACCTGTTCCAGCAGGAACAAGTTTACCGATAATAACGTTCTCTTTCAATCCTAGAAGCTCATCACGTTTACCTTTAATTGCTGCATCAGTTAAGACACGAGTTGTTTCTTGGAATGATGCTGCAGATAAGAATGAATCAGTTTCAAGTGAAGCTTTTGTAATACCAAGTAAAACAGGTCTAGCTGTCGCTGGCTGTTTACCTTTTAGTAACACTTTCGCATTCGCATCAGTAAACTGATGGATATCTAGTAATGTTCCTGGTAATACATCTGTTTCACCCGCATCACTTACACGAACTTTACGTAGCATTTGACGTACCATTACTTCTACGTGTTTGTCACCAATTTCTACCCCTTGCATACGGTATACTTTTTGAACTTCACGTAATAGGTATTCTTGAACTGCCGTAATGTCCGTTACTTTTAGTAACTCTTTCGGATCAATAGAACCTTCTGTTAACTCTTTACCGTGGCTAATTGGCTGTCCTAGAATTACTTTCAGACGAGCACCATAAGGAATAGCATACGTACGAGCTTCAACCTCACCCTGTACAACTACTTCTTGACGATCTTTAACATCGTTGATCGCTGCGATAACACCGTCGATTTCACTGATAACTGCCTGACCTTTCGGATTACGAGCCTCAAAGATCTCTTGGATACGAGGTAAACCTTGTGTGATATCATCTCCGGCAACCCCACCTGTATGGAACGTACGCATCGTTAACTGTGTACCTGGCTCACCGATAGATTGAGCTGCGATAATACCTACCGCTTCTCCTACTTCTACGTCTGTACCAGTTGCTAAGTTACGACCGTAACACTTCTTACATACACCATGGCGAGTATTACACGTAAACGCTGAACGAATGTTTACAGTTTCAACACCCGAATTTTCAACAATATGAGCGATATCTTCAGTAATCAATTGATTTTCAGCAACTAATACTTCACCTGTTTCAGGATGTTTTACAGTTTTTCTTGCAAAACGTCCAACAAGACGATCATATAATGACTCAATTACTTCATTACCCTCTTTAATCGCACCGATTAGTAAACCGCGATCTGTTCCACAATCATCTTCACGAACAATTACATCTTGTGCAACGTCTACAAGACGACGTGTTAAGTAACCAGAATCGGCAGTCTTAAGTGCTGTATCGGCAAGACCTTTACGAGCACCATGCGTAGAGATGAAGTACTCAAGTACTGTTAAACCTTCACGGAAACTTGATTTGATCGGAAGTTCAATGATACGACCAGATGGATTGGCCATCAGACCACGCATACCAGCAAGCTGAGTGAAGTTAGATGCGTTACCACGGGCACCGGAATCACTCATCATGAAGATTGGGTTGCGTTTATTCAAGGACTTCATCAGTTTTCCTTGGATAACATCTTTTGCATTACTCCAAATAGAGATAACGCGATCGTAACGTTCTTCTTCCGTGATTAAACCGCGACGGAATTGTTTAATTACATTATCTACTTTTGCTTGTGCTTCGTGGAGAATTTCATCTTTTTCACCTAATACAAGAATGTCAGATACCCCAACTGTAATACCAGCTTTTGTAGAGTATTTAAATCCTAAGTTCTTCATACGGTCAAGCATGCGAGACGTCTCTGTAATTTTGAAACGCTTGAATACTTCCGCAATGATGTTACCAAGGATCTTCTTGCTAAATGGCGCCACTTCTTCGCGACTAGCAATAATTTCTTTAATGTTCGCACCTTTTTCAACGAAATATTCCGCTGGTGTTTCTTTTTCAAGGTTTGAATTTGTTGGTTCATTAATATAAGGGAACGACTCTGGTAAGATTTCGTTAAATATTAATTTACCAACTGTTGTTAATAGAAGCATACTCTTTTGCTCTTCAGTAAACGTTACATTATTTACTGAACTTGCAGCAACTGCAACACGTGTGTGCAGATGTACATATCCATTTTGGTATGCAAGTATTGCTTCGTTTGCATCTTTGAAGACCATACCTTCACCGATTGCACCTTCACGCTCAAGTGTTAAGTAGTAGTTACCTAATACCATATCCTGAGATGGAGTAACAACTGGTTTTCCGTCTTTTGGATTCAAGATGTTTTGTGCCGCTAACATAAGAATACGAGCTTCTGCTTGTGCTTCTGATGATAACGGAACGTGAACCGCCATTTGGTCACCATCAAAGTCCGCATTGTATGCAGTACATACAAGTGGATGAAGACGGATTGCACGACCTTCTACTAATGTAGGTTCAAACGCCTGGATACCAAGACGGTGAAGTGTTGGTGCGCGGTTTAGAAGTACTGGATGTTCTTTGATCACAGATTCTAAAACGTCCCAAACTTCAGGTTGTACACGCTCGATTTTACGTTTCGCACTCTTAATGTTGTGTGCTAATCCTTTTTCCACTAACTCTTTCATAACGAAAGGTTTGAACAGTTCAAGCGCCATTTCTTTCGGTAATCCACATTGGTACATCTTTAAGTTCGGTCCTACAACGATTACAGAACGACCAGAGTAGTCAACACGTTTACCTAATAAGTTTTGACGGAAACGTCCTTGTTTACCTTTAAGCATGTGAGATAGTGATTTTAATGGACGGTTACCTGGTCCAGTAACTGGACGGCCACGACGACCATTATCGATTAATGCGTCTACAGCTTCTTGTAACATACGTTTTTCGTTTTGAACGATGATGCTTGGTGCACCTAAGTCCAATAGACGTTTTAAACGGTTGTTACGGTTAATTACACGACGGTATAAGTCGTTTAAATCAGAAGTAGCAAAACGTCCACCATCCAACTGTACCATTGGGCGTAGTTCTGGTGGGATAACTGGAAGAACATCTAGGATCATCCAAGATGGGTGATTTCCAGAGTTACGGAATGCTTCTAATACTTCTAGACGTTTAATAGCACGAGTACGTCGTTGTCCTTGTGCTGTTTTTAATTCTTCTTTTAAGAAGTCTACTTCTTTATCTAAATCGATGTCTTGTAACAGCTTTTTAATTGCTTCTGCACCCATAGCAGCTTGGAATGTGCTGCCATATCGATCACGATATGCACGGTATTCTTTTTCAGAAAGTAATTGCTTCTTATCAAGTGGTGTATCTCCACTTTCTGTTACAACATAAGAAGCGAAATAAATTACTTCTTCAAGCGCGCGAGGGGACATGTCTAAGACAAGTCCCATGCGGCTCGGGATACCTTTGAAATACCAAATATGAGATACAGGAGCAGCTAATTCGATATGACCCATACGTTCACGACGAACTTTTGCACGCGTTACTTCAACGCCACATCGATCACAAACTACACCTTTATAACGTACACGTTTATATTTTCCGCAATGACATTCCCAGTCCTTTTGTGGTCCGAAAATACGCTCACAGAACAAGCCATCTTTTTCAGGCTTTAACGTACGATAGTTAATCGTTTCTGGTTTCTTAACTTCACCGTATGACCAAGAACGAATCTTGTCAGGTGAAGCAAGTCCAATCTTCATATATTCAAAGTTATTTACATCTATCAAGGGGCCTACCTCCCTTTTAGTCTACAGGTTATCCCAATTATTCCTTAGTTGACTCAACTTCGACATTCAATTTATCTGCTGATTGATGATCATCGTCATCTTCCGTATCACGCATTTCAATTTCTGTGTCGTCGCTAGACATCATTTTAACGTCCATACCTAAACTTTGCAGTTCTTTAATCAATACTTTGAATGATTCTGGAACGCCTGGTTCTGGAACATTTTCGCCTTTAACAATTGCTTCATACGTCTTAACACGTCCAATAACATCATCAGACTTCACTGTTAAGATTTCTTGAAGAGTATAAGCAGCACCGTAAGCCTCAAGTGCCCAAACCTCCATCTCACCGAAACGCTGTCCACCGAACTGAGCTTTACCTCCAAGAGGTTGCTGCGTTACAAGTGAGTACGGTCCAGTAGAACGAGCATGAAGTTTATCGTCAACCATGTGCGCAAGTTTGATCATATACATGACACCAACAGATACACGGTTATCGAACGGTTCACCAGTACGTCCGTCATACAGGATTGTTTTCGCGTCATTTGCCATACCAGCTTCTTCAATTGTGCCCCATACATCTTCCTCACGAGCACCATCGAATACTGGTGTTGCAATGTGAATACCAAGATATCTTGCTGCCATACCAAGATGAAGCTCTAATACCTGACCGATATTCATACGAGATGGTACCCCTAATGGGTTTAACATGATATCGATTGGCGTACCGTCTGGTAAGTAAGGCATATCTTCTTCTGGTAAAATACGAGAGATAACACCTTTGTTACCGTGACGTCCGGCCATCTTGTCACCTTCAGAAATTTTACGTTTTTGAACGATATATGCACGTACAAGTTGATTCACGCCTGGTGGCAATTCATCGCCATCTTCACGGTTGAATACTTTTACGTCTAAGATAATACCGCCACCACCGTGTGGTACACGTAGTGATGTATCACGTACTTCACGTGCTTTTTCACCGAAGATTGCATGTAATAGACGTTCTTCTGCCGTTAATTCTGTTACACCTTTTGGTGTTACTTTACCAACAAGTAGGTCTCCATCTTTTACTTCAGCACCGACGCGAATAATACCGCGCTCGTCAAGGTTACGAAGTGCATCTTCTCCAACATTCGGGATATCACGTGTAATTTCTTCTGGTCCAAGCTTCGTATCACGAGCTTCTGACTCATATTCTTCAATATGAATAGAAGTGTACACATCATCTTTTACAAGGCGCTCACTCATGATGATCGCATCCTCGTAGTTATAACCGTCCCATGTCATGAAGCCAACAAGCACGTTACGTCCAAGTGCTAGTTCGCCTAGTTCCATAGAAGGACCATCCGCAAGGATTTCACCTTTTACAACTTCATTTCCAACACTTACGATTGGACGTTGGTTGTAACAAGTTCCTTGGTTAGAACGAATGAATTTTTGCATTTTGTAGCGATCTAAGTCGCCTTTTACTATTTGACCGTCAACTTCTACATAGCGACGTACCCAAATTTCACGTGCTTCTACGCGCTCAACAACACCAGGGTGTTTACAGATTACTGCAGCACCTGAGTCTTTTGCTGATACGTACTCCATACCTGTACCTACAATCGGTGATTCCGGATTCATTAACGGAACCGCCTGACGTTGCATGTTCGCTCCCATAAGTGCGCGGTTAGAGTCATCGTTTTCTAAGAACGGAATACAAGCTGTCGCTGCCGACACTACTTGTTTTGGAGATACATCCATGTAGTCGATGCGCTCTTTATTTGTGACAATGTTTTCACCACGGAAACGAGCTACGATATCTTCATCAAGGAATTCCCCTTCTTCAGATAATTTCATATTCGCTTGGGCTACAACATAATTATCTTCTTCATCTGCCGTTAAATAATCAACATGCCCTGTTACAAGACCAGTTTCTGGGTCAACACGACGGTATGGTGTTTCGATGAAACCAAACTCATTTACTTTCGCGAACGAAGATAATGAGTTAATCAAACCGATGTTTGGTCCCTCTGGTGTTTCAATTGGACACATACGACCATAGTGAGAGTAGTGAACGTCACGTACTTCAAAGCCTGCGCGCTCACGCGTTAAACCACCGGGTCCTAATGCAGATAGTCTTCGTTTGTGAGTTAACTCTGCTAATGGGTTTGTTTGGTCCATGAACTGAGATAACTGAGAACTTCCGAAGAACTCTTTAATAGATGCAATAACAGGACGAATATTGATTAATGCCTGTGGTGTAATTGCATTTGTATCTTGAATCGACATTCTCTCACGAACAACACGTTCCATACGAGAAAGACCGATACGGAATTGGTTTTGTAATAGTTCTCCTACTGAACGCAGACGACGGTTTCCTAAGTGGTCAATATCATCTGTATCCCCTACTTTGTATAGTAAGTTGAAGAAGTAACTAATAGAAGCCAGAATATCACCTGGTGTGATGTGTTTTACATCGCGAGTAATATTTGCATTCCCAATTACGTTGATAGAACGTTCGCCTTCTGATTCTGGAGCATAAATCTTAATAGATTGCAGCTCAACATCGCCTTCTACCACTCCACCCATTGGTTTCGCTGTTTTGAATCCAATGTTCTTCTCTAAGTAAGGTAAAATGCGATCCAGTGTACGACGATCTAAGATTGTTCCTTCTGCCGCTAAAATTTCACCAGTTTCTGGATCCACTAATGTTTCAGCTAAACGTTGGTTAAACAATCTGTTTTTAATGTGTAACTTTTTGTTGATCTTATAGCGACCTACATTTGCTAAATCATAGCGCTTCGGATCAAAGAAACGAGACACAAGTAAGCTCTTTGCATTTTCTACTGTTGGTGGTTCACCAGGACGTAGACGCTCATAAATTTCAAGCAATGCTTTTTCTGTGCTATCTGTGTTGTCTTTTTCTAACGTATTGCTTAAGTATTCGTTATCACCTAAAAGCTCGGTGATTTCTTGATCAGAGCCAAACCCTAATGCGCGTAACAAAACAGTTACAGGAAGTTTACGCGTACGGTCAATACGCACATATACAACATCCTTAGCATCTGTTTCATACTCTAACCAAGCTCCGCGGTTTGGAATTACAGTAGCAGTAAAACCACGTTTTCCGTTTTTATCCACTTTGCCACTATAGTATACGCTTGGAGAGCGAACTAACTGGGAAACGATAACACGTTCTGCACCGTTAATTACGAATGTTCCAGTCTCTGTCATGAGTGGGAAATCTCCCATGAACACATCTTGTTCTTTTACTTCACCAGTTTCCTTGTTGATTAGACGCACTTTTACACGAAGTGGTGCTGCATACGTCACATCACGCTCTTTGCATTCGTCTACAGAGTATTTAGGTTCACCTAAGCTGTAGTCGATAAATTCAAGCGATAGATTTCCCGTAAAGTCTTCGATCGGAGAAATGTCTTGGAACATTTCTCGCAAACCCTCATCAAGAAACCACTGATAAGAAGAGGTTTGAATTTCGATAAGATTTGGTAACTCTAATACTTCACTAATACGGGCATAACTTCTTCGTTGGCGGTGGCGTCCGTATTGAACTAGTTGACCTGTCAACTGCTTCACCCCTCAAATCATGAGTATTATAAATGCACAAAAAAATTTGTGCAAAATCACAAATAAATACAACTACTGCTATTAGCGTAGTTTTTTTCTCTTAAAGATAGATACGTTGAGTCTTTCTACCTGCTCAAAAAAGAAAAATGGCTTCTTTAAGAAAACCATCATTCTGTTTCATAATCTGCTGATTTTACTATCTTTTCCAAGAGAAACAAAAATATACATCTTTCTCAACGCAGAAAATCATATATTGGCATTGTATAATGTTAACATAGCCAAAAATAACCGTCAACGCTTTTTTGATTTTATGATATAATATCCTTTTTTCTTTTCTACAACTTCAACTTCAGAAAATACTTCTTCTAGTTTCTTCAGCGCAGATGGTGCACCTTGTTTCTTTTGAATAACAATCCACAATTCTCCACCTGAAACCAAATACTCCACAGCCTTTTCTAAAATCTCGTGCACGACATCTTTACCAGCACGAATTGGAGGGTTAGATAGAATAGCAGCATACTTGCCATCTACATTTTCATAGACGCTACTTTGAAAAATACGTATATTCTCGATTCTGTTATTAGCGGCGTTTTCTTTCGCAAGCCCAAGTGCCCTTTCATTCACATCCACCATGTGAACTTCACGACCTTGAAACTCTTTCGCTAATGACAAACCAATAGGGCCGTATCCGCAACCTACGTCTAATATATCACCTTTAATATCCGGCATTTGAAACGCTTCAATTAAAAGACGAGAACCAAAGTCCACTTCGTTTTTCGAGAACACCCCATGGTCAGATAAAAAAGTAAATCGAGATTCACGAAGGGTAAATTCCCATCGTTTACGATCACTTTTACTAGAAGGGTCGTTAGAAAAATAATGGTCTGCCATATGGCCACCTCTTTTCTTTACAGTTAAAAAAAAAGCTCGCATGAGAGCGAGCTTTTTTTAAAGCATCAAAAGTTAATTACTTAACTTCTACAGCAGCGCCAACTTCTTCAAGTTTAGCTTTCATTTCTTCAGCTTCCTCTTTAGAAACGCCTTCTTTGATTGCTTTTGGAGTGTTGTCAACTAATTCTTTAGCTTCTTTTAAGCCAAGACCAGTGATTTCACGTACAGCTTTGATAACTTTGATTTTTTGAGCGCCAGCACTTGCAAGTACTACGTCAAATTCAGTTTTCTCAGCAGCAGCTTCACCAGCGCCACCAGCTACAGCTACAGGAGCAGCAGCAGTTACGCCGAATTCTTCCTCGATAGCTTTTACTAAGTCGTTAAGTTCTAATACAGTCATAGATTTAACTGCTTCAATGATTTGTTCTTTAGTCATTGTAAATATCCTCCCTTAGATAGGTTTGTATTGTTTTATAGATAACAAGTAATTATCTTTTAAAAAATTAAGCGCCTTGCTCTTCCTTTTGCTCTGCAACTGCTTTAGTAGCAAGTGCAAGGTTACGGATTGGAGCTTGAAGAACGCTAAGAAGCATAGAAAGTAAGCCTTCACGTGATGGAAGAGTAGCGATAGCTTTAACCTCATCAAGTGTTACAAGTTTACCTTCGATTACGCCCGCTTTAATTTCTAAAGCTTCATGTTTTGTAGCGAAGTCGTTTAATACTTTCGCAGGAGCAACTACATCCTCGTTACTGAACGCGATTGCGTTTGGTCCTGTTAAGAATTCGTTTAACTCAGCCATTTCAGCAGATTCTGCAGCACGACGAGTTAAAGAGTTTTTGTAAACTTTGAACTCAACGCCAGCCTCACGTAAGTTTTTACGTAATTCTGTTACTTCAGAAACTGTTAAACCACGGTAGTCAACAACGATTGTAGATTTACTCTCACGAAGTTTTTCAGCGATTTCAGTTACAACTTGTTGTTTAGTTTCGATTACTTTGCTCATGTTATTACACCTCCTGTAGATTATATAGAAGATGTACCGAAAGTGCACTAAAAACCTCCATGCCCAACTTGTAGACATGGAGGCATATAGTCACAGAAAAAAGATTCCGCTTCGTATATTAACACCTAGGTAGGAAATTAAGTCGAATGACACCTACTGTCTACGGTACACTATTTAAATTCACAACATAAATAATTATATTAAAACTTCTTTATGAAGTCAACTTCCAATTTTTACGCAAGTGTAGAAACGTCTACGCGTACGCCAGGTCCCATTGTAGAAGCAACAGTTGCATTCTTCATGTAAGTACCTTTTGCAGCAGCTGGCTTAGCTTTTTGTAGCGTGTCAGCAATTGTTTTGAAGTTTTCTACTAGTTTAGCATCTTCGAAAGATACTTTACCGATTGGAACGTGGATGTTACCAGCTTTATCAACGCGGTATTCAACTTTACCAGCTTTGATTTCGTTAACAGCTTTAGTTACATCGAAAGTAACTGTTCCAGTTTTAGGGTTTGGCATTAAACCTTTAGGTCCTAATACGCGACCAAGTTTACCAACTTCACCCATCATGTCAGGAGTTGCTACTACTACATCGAAATCGAACCAACCTTGTTGGATTTTACCGATGTAATCAGCATCGCCTACGAATTCAGCGCCAGCAGCTTCAGCTTCTTTTGCTTTTTCGCCTTTAGCGAATACTAATACACGTTGTACTTTACCAGTACCGTGTGGAAGAACAACTGCGCCACGAATTTGTTGGTCAGCTTTCTTAGGGTCAACACCTAAACGGAATGCAGCTTCTACAGTTGCATCAAATTTAGCTGTGTTTGTTTTCTTTACTAATTCTACTGCTTCTGTTGCAGAGTAAGCAGCTGCACGATCAACAAGCTTCGCAGCTTCTACGTACTTTTTACCTCTTTTAGCCATTTTTATTTCCTCCTCGAATGTGGTTTTAGCGGAATAACCTCCCACGTTTACGCCTTTTTTTCAGGGATAACCTGAGGATGCGCGCCATCCTTTTATTTAAAAAACGATAATCATTTACGATAATAAAGGTTGCGAATTGGAATTCCAGACCCGCAACCTTTTTTTAAAAACAAATCGAATTAGTCTTCGATAACGATGCCCATACTGCGTGCAGTACCTTCAACCATACGCATTGCAGCTTCTACGCTAGCAGCGTTTAGGTCAGGCATTTTAGTTTCAGCGATTTCGCGTACTTTATCACGCTTAACAGTTGCCACTTTATTACGGTTTGGTTCACCAGAACCAGACTCAATACCAGCTACTTTCTTAAGAAGAACAGCAGCAGGAGGAGTTTTAGTAATGAAAGTGAATGAACGGTCCTCAAATACCGTAATTTCAACAGGGATGATAAGACCAGCTTGATCTGCTGTACGAGCGTTAAACTCTTTACAGAAGCCCATGATGTTAACACCTGCTTGTCCTAATGCTGGACCAACTGGTGGAGCTGGGTTAGCTTTACCTGCAGGAATTTGAAGCTTTACCATTTTAATTACCTTTTTAGCCACGAGACACACCTCCTTAAGTCCGTGATGTGGTCAATTGGACAGTGATTTGCCCTCCCACGTCATGTTTTATCTGTAACGATAAAATCTTTCAAAAAACGTCTCCGATAACGAAGACGTACTGACTTAAAAGATATTATCACTTTTTACAATTCATTTCAAGTTTCATTTTATAATTTTTCAATTTGATGGAAGTCAAGTTCAACTGGAGTCTCGCGACCAAACATGTCTACAAGCACACTAACTTTCTTCTTCTCCACATCAATTTCTTCAATAGCACCTGTATAATCTGCGAATGGACCCTCATTTACACGTACTGTCTCATGAAGTTCAAAGTCGAAATCAACCACTTCGTTGTCCATTCCCATATGTTTCATAATGGTAACAACTTCCTCTTCTAATAGAGGAGATGGTTTAGATCCAGAACCCGAAGAACCAACAAAACCTGTTACACCCGGTGTATTACGAACAACATACCAAGAGTCATCAGTCATGATTAGTTCCACTAACACGTAACCCGGGAACACTTTTCTTTTCATTAATTTTTCTTTACCATTTCTCATTTCTACTTCTACTTCTTCCGGGACAACAACACGGAAAATTTTATCTTGCATACCCATTGATTCTACACGTTTCTCTAGGTTTGCTTTTACTTTATTTTCATATCCAGAATAAGTATGGACAACATACCAACTTTTTTCCATTCATTTAGGACGAGCGTCCTTCCCTCCCTGACGTACATTTTTTTGCGCAAATGAAAAAACCCGTTCACCGGGCTTTTACACAGTTCTTATAAATAACATTATATCATGGATAAGTGCTTCTTATTCAAGAATTAACCAAGAATTAACCGAATTAAAGAAGAAATGCCCATATCAACTACTGCGAAGAAAATCGCAAAGAACACAACTGTAGCGATAACAGTCGCTGTTGAGCGGAGTAATTCATCTTTTTTAGGCCAACTTACTTTTTTCATTTCGCGACCTACATCGCCGAAAAAGTTCGTTAAACGCATCTACGGGACCTCCAGTGTATTATTTCAATTATTTATTTTGTTTCCTTGTGAACTGTATGCTTATTGCATGTTTTACAAAACTTCTTTATCTCAAGTCGCTCTACTGAGCTCGTATCTTTCATCGTAGAGTAGTTTCGATTTTTACACTCTTCACATGAGAGTACAACTTTTTTCCTCATTAGTTACACCAGCCTTGTAACGTTATGTCCCTAAAAATGTATCATACAACAAAAGACAATGTCAATGTCATGACTCTCACTCTCTTTACAAAAAGAAAACAGGTGAATTAATTTACACCTGCGGTACTTTCTATGAATTTAAATTTGTACTCTCTCTCATTTCCATATAGCGTTCCAACTTCCTTTTCACACGCTGCAATGCATTATCAATAGATTTCACATGTCTGTTTAACTGTTCTGAAATTTCTTGATAGGAACGGCCATCTAAGTATAAAGAGAGCACTTTTCTTTCTAAATCGCTTAATAATTCAGATATTTTTGATTCTATGTCGGTATATTCTTCCTGACTTATAATCATTTCTTCAGGATCAGTTACTTTCGCTTCCGAAATAACATCTAACAGTGTTCGATCAGATTCCTCATCGTAAATTGGCTTATCTAAAGACACATACGAATTTAATGGAATATGTTTTTGCCTTGTTGCTGTTTTAATAGCGGTAATAATTTGTCGAGTGATACACAGTTCAGCAAACGCTTTGAATGAAGACAGCTTGTCCTCTTTATAATCACGAATAGCTTTAAACAATCCAATCATACCTTCTTGAACAATATCTTCTCGATCGGCACCCACTAAGAAATAAGATCTTGATTTCGCGCGAACAAAGTTCTTATATTTGTGTATTAAATATTCTAGAGCGTCAGTATTACCTTTTCGAACTAACTCAACGATTGCCTCATCCTCTAAATCACGAAATGTAACGTCGCCTACACTTACGAAGCCTGCTTCCACCTTGATCCCTCCGACCGCTATTTATTTAGCAATATTATACAGTAAAAAGATAAAGAGCGTCAATGCTTCAACGCTCTCCTCTTCTTAATTTTTCTAACTTTTCTGTAATATCTTCACTAAATATCTTTCGCATGGCTGGTTGCTTTTCTTTCGTGTCTTTCGTACGTCTTCTTACTTGTTGCTCCATCGCTTGTACTTCTAATTCTAATTCACGCGCAGATTTCCGAAGGGCACCTTGTGCAAATATAACCCATTGTTCCGTATAATCAGAAGTCGCAACATATATTTGTGTATTAATATTTCTAAGTTCGATTGCCAGTTTCTCTATCTTTTCGTCCGCAGTTTGATTCTTACGCGTGAATATTACTTCTATCCGCGATTGTTTCATCTTTTTTTCAATACCATGGACTGTATAGGCATCGAAGACTATCATTACTTTCGTTCCTGTATAACCTTGATAATCCGCCATCTTATCAATAAGCGCGTCTCTTGATGATTGCAAATCTACATCCCGTAGTTCCTTCAATTCTCCCCAAGCCCCGATAATGTTGTAACCGTCAACGATTAAAATATCGTTCATTTTTTATTTACCAATTTCGTGACGTTTACGATATACCTCATACATTAACAAACTTGCGGCTACTGAAGCATTTAAGGATGTAACTTTACCAACCATTGGTAAAGTAATTAAGAAATCACATTTTTCACCAATAATACGACTCATACCTTTTCCTTCACTACCGATTACTAATCCGATTGGCATTTTACCATCTAAGTTACGGTAATCTGTTTTCCCTTTGGCATCTGTACCAGCAATCCAAAGTCCACGTTCTTTTAATTCATCAATTGTACGAGATAAATTTGTTACACGCGCAACAGGAATATATTCAATTGCCCCAGTCGACGCTTTCGCAACTGACGCTGTAAGTCCTACTGCTCTTCTTTTCGGAATAATAATTCCATGAGCTCCCGTCGCATCAGCTGTACGCATAATAGAACCTAGATTATGCGGATCTTCAATTTCATCTAAAATTAAGAAGAACGGATCTTCATTACGTTTTTCTGCTACTTTAAATAAATCTTCTAGCTCAGCATATTGATATGCAGCTACTTGAGCAATTACACCTTGATGATTTCCCTCAACTAATTGATCTAATTTCTTCTTCGGTGCATGTTGCAAAATAACCTTATTTTCTTTCGCTAATGCCAGTACAATCTGTACTTGCCCTTTGGCAGCACCTTCTGCGATCCAAATTTTATTAATATCTCTCCCTGATCGTAACGCTTCAATTACAGGGTTACGTCCAATAATATATTCACTACTCATGATGATGTGCTCCCTTCCTTTTCTTCTAAAACAGCAATTGCCTTATATACAATTTCGTCTAATCTTTCACGATTATTTAATAAGTGATGATAACCGATTAGAGCTTCCAACGCTGTACTATATCGGTATGTTTGTACATCCGTATTCTTCGGAACAGTACCCGAATTCGCATTGCGCCCTCTTCTTAGTACTGCCTCTTCTTCCTCTGTCAAAAATGCCGTCTCTAATAAATGATAAACAACTTTCGCCTGTGCTTTTGCCGAAACAAAGCTCGTCCCTAAGCGATGTAATTGATTAGGGCGAACTGTTCCTTTTTGAAGAAGGTGATAGCGGATATATTGTTCATATACCGCATCACCCATATATGCTAACGCTAAGCTGTTTAATTGCTTTGCATCAATCATCTTTATCCTCTTTTCCATCTTGTACCTTGAGCGGTATCTTCTAAAATAATATTACGGTTTTTTAAATCATCGCGAATTTGATCGGATAATGCGAAATCACGATTTTTACGAGCTTCAATACGCTTTTGGATAAGCGCCTCAATTTCTTCATCAAGTAATTCTTCTTGCGCTAATTCTAATCCTAAAATATCAAATAACGTTTCAAGTTGTTTCACGTATGCTCCAATTACAACTTTAGAAGTATGTTCTTCTAATAAGTATTGATTTGCGTGATTTGCTACATTATATAATTCAGTAATCGCATTAGCCGTATTGAAATCATCATCCATTGCTTCTTCAAATGCAACCTGGAATTTTTCCATTTCAGCTAACCATTTCTCATTATGATCTGTTAAATCTGTACTACTTTCCATACGATGCTTTAAATTACCGTAGGCTGTTTTAATTCTTTCTAGCCCATTATTCGTACTTTGTAATAACTCTTCACTAAAGTTAATCGGATGACGGTAATGTACTGATAACATAAAGAATCTAATTAACTGTGGATCATATTGCTTAATGATATCGTGAACTAAAATGAAGTTTCCAAGTGACTTAGACATTTTCTCATTATCAATATTAATATATCCATTATGCATCCAGTAACGTGCAAATGTTTTTCCAGTCAACGCCTCAGACTGCGCAATTTCATTTTCATGATGAGGAAATGCCAAGTCTTGACCACCAGCGTGAATATCAATTGTATCCCCCAAATATTTACGCGCCATCGCTGAGCATTCAATATGCCATCCTGGGCGTCCTTTCCCCCATGGGCTTTCCCAGAAGATTTCTCCTTCTTTCGCAGCCTTCCATAAAGCAAAGTCAAGAGGGTCTTGTTTCTTTTCTCCTACTTCAATACGCGCACCGTGACGTAAGTCTGCGATTGGTTGATGCGATAATTTACCGTAACCCTCGAATTCTTTCGTTCTAAAGTACACATCACCTTCTGATTCATATGCATACCCTTTATTCACAAGTTCTTGAATAAATTCAATAATGATATCCATATTTTCCGTTACACGCGGATGAACCGTCGCATGTTTGCAACCCAGTGCCGTTACATCTTCAAAATAAGCTTCAACAAAACGATCTGCAATTGTTGGTACATCTTCGCCTAATTCATTTGCAGCCTTAATTAATTTATCATCCACGTCAGTAAAGTTAGATACATACTGCACATCATAACCTTTATATTCTAAGTAACGGCGCACCGTATCAAATACCATAGGTGGTCTTGCATTCCCAATGTGAATGTAGTTATAAACTGTAGGTCCGCACACATACATCTTTACCTTATTTTCTTCTAGTGGAATAAACTCTTCTTTTTGACGCGTTAACGTATTATAAATGTGAATAGTCATTTTTATCCTTCCTTTCTACCTTTACTTCAAGTTGCTTTCTCAATTTATCAAGTTCTGCTTCCATAACCTTTAATTTATCAAAAATTGGGTCCGGAAGATCAGAATGATTTAATTCTTGACCAATCTTTACTCCATTTTGAATAACGACTCGACCAGGTATGCCTACAACTGTAGAATGCGCAGGGACTTCTTTTAATACGACAGATCCTGCTCCAATTTTAGAATTCTCTCCAACCGTAATCGAGCCTAGTACTTTAGCACCTGTTGCAATTAATACATTATCCTGAATTGTAGGATGCCTCTTTCCTTTTTCTTTACCGGTACCACCTAATGTAACACCCTGATAAATTGTTACATTATCACCAATTTCACACGTTTCTCCAATCACAACTCCCATTCCATGATCAATGAAAAAACGACGACCAATAGTTGCTCCCGGATGAATCTCAATGCCAGTAAAAAAACGACTTACTTGTGAAATCCAGCGTGCAATAAAGAAAAAATTCCTTTTATAAAAAGCATGTGCAATTCGATGGGACCAAACTGCATGCAATCCAGAGTAAGTTAAAATGACTTCGAAATAACTTCGTGCCGCTGGATCCTGTTCAAAAACGACTCCAATATCTTCCCGAAGCCTCTTAAACATCGATGTTCCCTCCCCTTTATGGGCTGCTTTTTTCGAATGAACTAACTCCCTTAACTCCCCACTTCCCCTAAATCTTTATACAAGGAGATAAAACTTATACTCATAACCTATTTTGGTATAAAAAAAAGACGCCTCTGTCATATCGACAGAGACGCCTTTTAAGCGCGGTTCCACTCTGTTTAGGCTAAAAAAAGCCTCAAACTCATCCATGATAACGGTTTACACCGCTTCTGCTTACTTTCCGCCCTAAGACGTTCTACGAAATAATTCGCTGTTCAACAGAAGACTCGAAGGGGCATTTCAAAAATCCGCTTATAAACCACTCCCAGCCTAAAGGTGGTTCTCTCTGTAAAAAGCCTGATTTTCTACTTCTCCTTCTCGTCGCTTTTCCTTATTAGGTTTTAAGTATACTTATTATATTTCTAAATCTAGAAAATGTTAACCAATTACTTTTTGAATACGATTTAAAACTTTTTCTTTTCCAAGAAGAGCAATCGCACTAGGAAGTTCTGGGCCATGCGTTTGTCCAGTAGTAGCAACACGGATTGGCATAAATAAGTTTTTACCTTTATGTCCTGTTTCCTTTTGAACTGCTTTAATAGAAGCTTTAACTGCTGCTGGCTCCAGCGCTTCTAGAGCTTCTAATTGACCAGCAAATGCACGAAGTACTTCAGGTACTTGCTCACCTTTCAATACTTCCTGTCCTTCTTCTTCATGATCAACATGATCTTTAAAGAACATTTCAGAAAGCTCTACAATTTCAGCTCCAAAGCTCATTTGGTCATGATATAAAGCAATTACATCACGAACCCAAGCTTGTTCTTGTTCGCTTAAGTTTTCACCTACGCGACCAGCCTTCACTAAATGCGGTAAGCTTAGTTCAACAACCGTATCTAATTCTTGCTTTTTCATATATTGGTTGTTCATCCATTTTAGTTTTTGAGAATCAAACAATGCAGGTGATTTCGATAAACGAGCTGCATCAAACATTTTGATAAACTCATCTTGAGAGAAGATTTCATCTTCTCCTACCGGCGACCAACCTAGTAGTGCGATAAAGTTAAAGATTGCTTCTGGAAGATATCCAAGCTCTTTATATTGCTCAATAAATTGAATAATAGATTCATCACGCTTACTTAATTTTTTACGGCTTTCATTTACAATTAAAGTCATATGACCAAACCTCGGGATATCCCAACCGAAAGCTTCGTAAATCATCATTTGTTTTGGCGTGTTTGAAATATGATCATCACCACGAAGTACGTGTGTAATTTCCATTAAGTGATCATCTACTGCTACCGCAAAGTTATAAGTTGGAATACCATCTTTTTTCACGATAACGAAATCGCCAAAATCATTTGAATGGAATGCCACTTCGTCTTTTACGATATCTTTAAACGTGTAGTCACGATCAGCAGGTACACGGAAACGAATACTTGGAATGCGGCCTTCAGCCTCAAATCCTTTCATTTGCTCCTCAGTTAAATCACGGTGATTTCCAGCATAACGCGGTGTTTCACCACGAGCGATTTGACCTTCACGCTCTGCTTCTAGCTCTTCTTCTGTCATATAACATTTGTAAGCTAAACCACGCTCTAATAAATCTACATATAATTTTTTATAAATATCTAAACGTTCTGTTTGACGATATGGTCCAAATTCACCACCAACATCAACACCTTCATCCCAGTCCATACCGAGCCATTTCAAGTATTTTAATTGGCTTTCTTCTCCACCAGCAACATTACGTTTTACATCAGTATCTTCAATACGAATAATAAACTTACCATCTTGATGACGAGCAAATAAATAATTAAATAATGCCGTACGCGCATTTCCGATATGTAAGTGTCCTGTTGGACTTGGCGCATAGCGCACTCTCACTTGCTTTTCCATAATTGGTACACCTTCCATTCTTAATGTCTACACATTTTATAATTGTACAACAAAAAAATGTGATTATCCATCTTACGAATTAAAAACCATTATTTTTTCTGCAATAATACGACTGCTTGAGAAGCAATCCCTTCTTCTCTACCTGTAAATCCTAATTTTTCTGTTGTTGTTGCTTTTACATTAATATTATCAACAGACGTTTCTAATAGTTCACTAATACGTTTGCGCATGCTTTCAATATGCGGTGCCATTTTTGGCTTTTGGGCAATAATTGTACAATCTAGATTTCCTAGCTCGTAACCTTGTTCACGCACAAATTCCCAAACTTTCTGTAACAATATAGCTGAATCTGCATCTTTAAAGGCAGGATCTGTGTCAGGAAAATGCTTTCCAATATCTCCTGCCGCAATTGCTCCTAAACACGCGTCAGCAATCGTATGTAACAATACATCCGCATCCGAGTGACCGATTAATCCTTTCTCATGAGGAATTGTAATTCCGCCGATAATTAATGGTCTACCTTCCGCAAATTCATGTACGTCAAAACCTTGTCCAATTCGAAACATTCTTTGTATCCTCCTCAAGCTAAACTACTGAGCTTTATGATTCTATATTATATCGCTATCCCTATAAAGAAAAGCCCGGCCGTTGCCGAGCTTTTCTTTACTATAATGCCATCACTACTATTTCTTCTGAACATGAAGGAAACTTTCAGCAATTAACAAATCCTCCGGAGTCGTCACTTTAATATTATAGTAACTCCCCTCTACTACGCCTACTGGCTTCCCGATACGTTCTACGAGACTTGCATCATCTGTACCAAGGAAACAACTCTGCTTTGCACTTCTATGAGCTTCTAATAACAGAGGAACAGAGAACCCTTGCGGTGTTTGAACTGCTTTAAGCTGAGAACGTTCTACCGTTTCAACAACAACACTCTGTTCTACTTTCTTAACTGTATCCTTCACTGGCACTGCACAAATGGAAGCACCATATTTTTCTGCTGCAGTTAATACATCTTGAACCATTTTATTCGTTACGAACGGGCGCGCACCATCGTGCACGAGAACATACTCAACTCCACTCACATGATGCAGTGCATTATATACGCTATCTTGTCTTTCAGCTCCGCCCTGAATAAATTGCACCTGTTTTCCAACTGGGTACTTCTGTATTAACTCCTCAAAATAAGGACGTTCCTCTTCATTAATTGCCATAATAATACTTTCACATGCTGTATCTTTTTCAAAAGCACGTAATGTATGCACAATAATCGGTACTTCATTTATAAGTAAGAACAACTTATTTTTGCCAGCACCCATCCGTTTTCCTTGACCCGCTGCTGGAATAATTAATGTATACATATTAAAAATCCTCTACTTATAATGCTTTTTCTAATAATTTACGTTTTGCGAATATCATACGACCAGCCGATGTTTGCAATACACTTGTAACAAGTACATTGAGTTGTGAACCGACATATTCTCTACCGTCTTCTACTACAATCATCGTGCCATCATCTAAATATGCAACACCTTGATTTTGTTCTTTACCATCTTTCACAACATAAACACTTAGTTCTTCGCCAGGGAGTACAACTGGCTTAATTGCATTTGCTAAATCGTTAATGTTTAATACTGTTACCCCTTGTAATTCAGAAACTTTATTTAAGTTGAAATCATTTGTTACAACAGTTCCACCGGTGATTTTCGCTAACTTTACAAGCTTGCTATCCACCTCTTGGATATCCTCGAAATCGCCTTCATAAATTTCTACCGGAATTGGCATCTCTTTTTGAATACGATTTAAAATGTCTAACCCTCTGCGACCACGATTACGCTTTAACGCATCGGAAGAATCGGCAATATGCTGAAGCTCTTCTAATACGAATTGTGGAATCACAATTGTTCCTTCTAAAAACTTTGTTTGGCAAATATCAGCAATACGTCCATCAATAATTACACTCGTATCGAGAATCTTCCAGTGAGCTGTAGACTTCTCTACTTCTCCCTCGGCCTCTTCAGCCTCACTATTGTTCTTTTTCTTACCACCACGTTGCGGTAATGTAAATAATCCTAGCAATTCATTTCTCTTTTTAAACCCTACTTGGAACCCTAAATATCCAAGTAAAAGGGTAAAGAACACTTGCAATACTGTACTAATGACTGGGATTGTAAATTCACGAATTGGTATTAAAATTAAATATGCAACAATAAGACCAGAGATCAACCCTAATGTACCAAATAAAACATCTGCTACTGGCGCCTTTACAAGGGCCTCTTCGATATGCTTAATAAGTTGAACAATATAATCTACAAGCCAAAATGTTGTTAAAAATAAAATAATTGCACCAATAACTGCCCGAACATACGATCCTTCAAGCCATGGAACAGCACCTATGTCCAATACATTAATAACTTTTGGGATTAAGAAAATCCCTAATGCTCCCCCGATCACTAAAAAGAAGAGCTGTACGATCCGTTTTAACATCCAACCACCTCCTACTCATTATTAACCATTGTTTTGCTAATCAAAACGCCGAATGCAAAAGCGGACGTGTTTTTTTTTATAAATAGTTTTATTTACCAATATACCATATCATATACCAAAAATGTTCTAGTGTCGTTATATTATGGAATCAATGTAATATTCTTAATTGTGTCTACTCATATAGAGATGCTCTTGAATTCTTTTTAGGCCTTCTCGTATTTTCTTCGCTCTAACTTCTCCAATTCCTTCCACATCATCCAATTCATTTATAGTTGCGCGACAAACACCTTGCAACGTTTTAAAGCGATTAATTAAATTTTCAATGATAAGTGGTGGAACGCGAGAAATTTTGCTTGCGATTCGGTATCCTCTCGGTGTCACACTTTCCTCTAAGCTCATTTGTCCTGGATAACCAAGCAACTTAACTAAATCGCTATCCTCTAGAAGTTGTGTATTTGCAAGATCTTGTAACTTCTTCAAAATTTGATGGTGATCTTGCGTTTTCTCTTGATAGTAATCCTTAATCAATAGCGCCGCCTCTGCTTCTAAATCAGCTAGTAATTCTGTGAGTTGTAAACGAATTAATCTTCCTTCTGTTCCTAACTCATGAATGTAGCTCAATATTTCATTTTTAATACGCAGTACCATTTCAACACTATGTAAAACATGAACTACCTCGGACATTGTAACAACCTCTTCAAATTCTAGAATGCCCAAATTCGTAATCCCATCATTCCATACAGCTTTATATTTTTCTAACGTTTGAATAGCTTGATTTGCCTTTGTTAAAATTACACCTATATCTTTTAGTGTATAACGTAAGTTCCCTTGATATAGTGTAATTACGTTACGTCTTTGTGAAATAGCCACAACAAGGCTAGCCGTCTGCTTTGCTACACGCTCTGCCGTTCGATGACGCATACCTGTTTCAATAGAATCAATGGATGGATCTGGAACTAATTGTGCATTTGCAATTAAAATTTTGCTCCCAGTTTCATTTAAAATAAGTGCCCCATCCATTTTTGCTAATTCATATAAACTAGCTGGTGAGAATGCACAATTAATGTGAAATCCTCCATCAACAATACTTTTAATCTGCTCATTATACCCAAGAACAATTAGCCCTCCAGTTTGCGCACGAAGTACGTTATCTATCCCTTCGCGTAGTGGTGTTCCTGGGGCAACGAGCTGTAGAATGTTAATCATACTTTTGACACGTTGCTTGTTTTCCTCCATAGCCTAGCCTCCTAATGTCAAACGAAGCGCTTCTCCTAAATTAGAAACACCCACTACCTCAATCCCATCTGGAATTGTCCATCCTCCCAAATTTTTTCTAGGAATAATAGCACGTTGAAATCCTAATTTTGCTGCTTCTTGTACACGTTGTTCAATTCTTGATACTCTTCTTATTTCTCCAGTTAGGCCTACTTCTCCTATTACCGCATCGGTTGGTGCAGTAGGTTTATCTCTGAAACTTGAAGCAATACTTAATGCAACGGCTAAATCGATTGCTGGTTCATCTAATTTCAAACCACCCGCGACTTTTAAATAAGCATCTTGATTTTGCAACAATAAACCGGTTCTTTTTTCTAAAACTGCCATAATAAGCGAAACGCGGTTATGATCAATTCCCGTCGCCATTCTTCGAGGATTTCCAAAACTAGTAGGAGAGATTAATGCTTGTATTTCTACTAAAACCGGTCTTGTTCCTTCCATTGAAGCAACCACTGTGGATCCTGCAACTCCAACTGGACGTTCCTCAAGGAAAATTTCAGAAGGGTTTAGTACTTCTGCAAGACCTAGCTCCTTCATTTCAAAGATACCCATTTCATTTGTCGAACCAAAACGGTTTTTCACAGCTCGCAAAATACGATATGTATGGTGACGATCTCCTTCAAAGTAAAGAACTGCATCGACCATATGTTCTAGCATACGTGGTCCTGCAATTGCCCCTTCTTTTGTCACATGTCCGACTATAAAAATAGGAATCCCTTTCGTCTTTGCAAGTTTCATTAATTCCGCTGTACATTCACGTACTTGCGCGACACTTCCTGGGGCTGACGTCACTTCAGGTAAATGTATCGTTTGAATGGAGTCAATAACAACAAAAGCTGGATTCATCTCTTCAATGTGCGATGCAATTCGCTGTAAATCAGTCTCTGCTACAACAAATAGATTACTACCCTTTACATGCAAACGATCTGCACGAAGTTTAATCTGCTTTGCCGACTCCTCACCCGATATATATAGTACATCATATGAAGAATCTGCTAATTGCGATGAAATCTGTAATAGCAATGTTGATTTTCCAATCCCGGGGTCTCCACCAATAAGTACTAAGGACCCATCTACAATCCCACCACCAAGTACACGGTTAAACTCTTGGAATTTCGTTTCAATACGCGCCTCTGACTTTGTTTCCACTTCTGTTAGGCGTCTTGGTTTTGTTACTTCTGATTGGATTGCATTGGCATAATTAAGGCGTCTTGATGATACAACCGGTTCCATCTCTTCAACAAGCGTATTCCATTGACCACATCCAGGACATTTCCCCATATATTTTGGTGACTGATAACCACATTCTTGACATGTAAACTTTGTTTTCTTTTTAGCCATATCTTTTTATAGTTCACTTCACTTTCATCTATAAACGTTTATCCTTCTCGTACAAGAAAGAGGGCTATCGCGTAGCCCTCTTTGTTTGTCTATACTTATTTTACCTTTTCCGCACTATGAATGACAAATGATTCTCCTTCTACATCAAAGATAACTTTTTGTCCTTTCTCAATAGCGCCTTTTAACAGTTCTTCTGACAGTCTATCTTCCACATGCTTCTGAATTGCCCTACGAAGTGGACGAGCACCGTACTCACGATCAAATCCTTTATCAGCAATCGCTGCAATCGCTCCTTCTGTTAGGTGTAATTCAATCTCTTGTTCTTTTAGGCGCTTCACTAACTGATTAACCATAAGTGTTACAATCTCTTGAATATGTTTTTTCTCAAGCATATGGAACACGATAATTTCATCAATACGGTTTAAGAATTCTGGACGGAATGCCTTTTTCAGTTCATCCATTACTTTACCTTTCATATCTGAATAATCGCGGCCCTCATCTTGTACGTTAAAGCCAAGATGTTTATTACGTTTTAACGCATCTGCACCGACGTTAGACGTCATAATAACAATTGTATTACGGAAATCAACTGTACGCCCTTTAGAATCCGTTAAACGACCATCTTCTAATACTTGTAGTAAAATATTAAACACATCAGGATGAGCTTTCTCTACCTCATCTAATAGGACAACCGAATATGGCTTACGACGAACTTTCTCTGTTAATTGTCCACCTTCTTCATATCCAACATATCCTGGAGGAGATCCAACTAAACGAGAAGTAGAATGCTTCTCCATGTACTCAGACATATCGATACGAATCATCGCATCCTCATCACCGAACATAGATTCCGCTAACGCTCTTGCAAGTTCCGTTTTACCTACACCTGTTGGTCCTAAGAAAATAAATGAACCAATTGGGCGCTTCGGATCTTTTAATCCTGCTCTTGCACGGCGAACAGCTTTTGCCACAGCTACGACTGCTTCATCTTGACCAATTAAACGATCATGTAAAATCGATTCTAAGTTTAATAATTTATCCGTCTCTGTTTGTGCAAGTTTAGAAACTGGGATACGTGTCCATGTGGAAACGACATTTGCAATGTCTTCTACTGTTACTTCTGAATTTTCTTTTCCTTGTTGCTCTTTCCACTGGCGTTTTGTATCTTCTAACTTTTCACGTAAACGTTGTTCCATATCACGTAAGGAAGCAGCTTTTTCAAATTCTTGACTTTGTACAGCTGCATCTTTTTCTTTTCTAATTTCTTCAAGCTTCACTTCAAGCTCTTTTAAGTTCGGTGGTGTTGTATAAGAACGTAAACGTACTTTTGATGCAGCCTCATCAATTAAATCAATTGCTTTATCAGGTAAGAAACGATCTGTAATATAACGATCTGAAAGTTTTACAGCCGCATCGATTGCATCATCTGTAATAGATACACGGTGATGCGCCTCGTAACGATCACGTAAACCTTTCAAAATTTGAATTGATTCCTCTAAACTCGGCTCATCAACGTGGATCGGCTGGAAACGTCTCTCTAAAGCTGCGTCTTTTTCAATATATTTACGAAATTCATCTAAAGTTGTCGCCCCAATACATTGCAATTCACCACGAGCTAGAGATGGTTTTAAAATATTTGATGCATCAATTGCACCTTCTGCTCCACCTGCGCCAATTAATGTATGAAGCTCATCAATAAATAGAATAATATTGCCTGCTTGACGAATTTCATCCATCACTTTCTTTAAACGGTCTTCAAATTCACCACGATATTTCGTTCCAGCTACAACTGTCCCCATATCTAATGTCATAACACGCTTATCTCTTAAAGTTTCAGGAACTTCATTATTTACAATTTGCTGTGCTAATCCTTCTGCAATTGCTGTCTTACCTACACCAGGTTCTCCAATTAATACTGGATTGTTTTTTGTTCTACGGCTTAACACTTCAATTACACGTTGAATTTCTTTACTACGTCCAATAACAGGATCTAAACGATTTTCACGTGCCACAACTGTTAAATCACGCGCTAAACTATCAAGCGTCGGTGTATTTGCATTTGTTGACGAACCGCCTTGGTGACCTGAACTAGCTTCGTTACTTCCAAGAAGTTGCAATACTTGTTGTCTTGCCTTGTTTAGACTTACACCTAAATTATTTAAAACACGTGCCGCTACCCCTTCACCTTCACGGATTAAACCAAGTAAAACATGTTCTGTTCCAACGTAGGAATGGCCTAACTTACGCGCTTCATCCATGGACAACTCAATAACCTTTTTAGCACGAGGTGTGTAATGTACTGTTTGTGAAGCTTCTGTTCCACGCCCAATTAATGCTTCTACCTCTTTTTGAACTTTCTCTGGACTTAATCCAAGAGCAATTAACGCTTTTGCTGCAATCCCTTCGCCTTCGCGTACAAGCCCAAGTAAAATATGTTCTGTACCAATATTATTATGCCCAATGCGAATTGCTTCCTCTTGAGATAAAGCTAATACTTTCTGTGCTCGTTCTGTAAACCTTCCAAACATCATAGAAATCGCCTCCTACTTGCGCTTAGTTTTGTTCAATACGTAATCGCTCACGGATTAAGGTTGCTCTCCGATAATCTCTTTCTTCTGGTCCTAAGGGCCCTCCTGCATATTGCTGCAAAATGCCTGGCTGAGTAAGGACCATTAACTCAGTCAAAATATTTCTTGATATCCCTTTTATATATCCTAGGTCAATACCAAGTCGTACATCTGATAAACAAGTAGCCGCTTCCGCAGATTGGATTAAACGACTATTGGAGAGTATACCGTAAGAACGATATACTTTATCTTCAAGCTCAATGCTCGAATTTTGTACGATTAATTCTCTAGCTATTTTTTCTTGTTGTATAATTTGTTGAATGACACTCTTTAAATCTGCAATAATATCTTCTTCTGCTTTACCTAGTGTCATTTGATTGGACACTTGAAATATATTACCTAACGCTTCGCTACCTTCACCGTATATTCCTCTTACTACTAACCCTAATTTTTGAATTACTTGTATAATACGGTTAATCCTTTTCGTTAAAACCAGTCCTGGTAAATGAATCATTACAGAGGCCCTTAATCCTGTACCAACGTTAGTAGGACAACTCGTAATATATCCAAGTGATTCATCAAAAGCGTATTCAACCTCTTCCTCTATCCAATTATCTATTTGATTAGCACTTTGAAGCGCCTTTGATAACTGTAACCCTGAGAATAAGCACTGAATCCTAACGTGATCCTCTTCATTAAGCATGACACTAATATGTTCACTTTCTGATAGTAAACATGCTCCGTATTCTGTTCCTGCAAGATTTGGACTAATTAAATGTTTCTCAACTAAAACCCTCCTTTGAAGAGGATTTAATTCATTCATTTTTAATAGTTCAAACTTCCCAAAAGGTTCTACCGGTTTATTTACAAACTTCTTCTTAAATAATTCATGAATCTGTTTAGCTTCTTTCTCGTTTTGCATAGTAGAGAATTGATATTTTTTTAAATTACGAGCCAAACGAATTCGACTACTTAAAACAATATCAGAATCAGGGCCATCTCCCTTCATCCACGGACTAATTGCTTCGTTCATAATTTTGTCCAGTGACATAGAACTATTCCCCCTCTCTATGCTCACTAAGCTGATTTTCAAGACCTCGAATTTCATCTCGTATTTCAGCTGCTTTCTCAAACTCCTCTTTTTGTACAGATTGCTTCAGAGTGAGTTTTAGTTCATCTAATTCTTTCTTCAGGTGGATATTTCCTTCTATACGCTCTGGAATTTTTCCACAATGATCTGTATGTCCACCGTGTAGACGTTTTAATAATGGTTTTAAATGCTCTTTAAATGTATCGTAACAAGAAGCACAACCAAAGCGTCCCACTTTTGTAAATTGTTCATATGTCATCTTACAATCTGGACATCTTAGTATATTTGTATTTGAAAATGTATTTTGTCCTTCTTCAAACATTGCTGATTCACCATGTAATAACCCAGCTAATAGGTCATGGAATGAAAAATTAGACTGCTGTGATTGAAAGAAAGACGTATAGCCACTTTGTTCTGCACATTGCTCACAAAGATGAACTTCCGCCTTTTTCTCGTTGATTACTTTTGTATAATGTAAAGTTGCTGGTCTTATATTACAATTTTGACAAGTCATCGCTATCCCCACCTTTACAACAGGAACGATCTATCTCATGATACTTTTCATACATTACTAGATTGTTCTCTTGCCTTAATCCATTTAATAAAAGCACATGTTACCTTTCAAAATCTCTACAATATTAAACTGCATTATCTTAGTTATCATTTTTTACAAAAGTTATATTTATTTATATTTCAGTGTTCTTAACATTGCGCATAATATTCGAGCCCTAAGTTCATCTCGAGAAGGAACATCCATTAATAATACCGAACGATCTAGTACACTTAACATAAGTTTAGCTTCACGATTTGTTATGATGCCCTCTTCTATTAAACGTATAACCATACTTTCTGCATTTCCTTGTGCAACGCTATGATCAATCATATGAAGCATTTGATCAATAATGTCTATATCGTCATGCAGTTTGACTTTTATAATGCGAATGTAACCTCCTCCACCTCGTTTACTTTCTACTACGAATCCTCTTTCTAACGTAAAACGGGTATTGATTACATAGTTGATTTGAGACGGAACACAATCGAATCGATCCGCGATCTCATTCCTCTTGATTTCAATCACATTATTATTACTTAAGTCAATAACTTGCTTTAGATATTTCTCAATGATATCAGATATATTTCTCATTTATCCGCCACCTTTATTGACTTTGACTATCTTTGACTTTAATTATATACGTATTAAAAAAATTTGCAACTCTTTTGCTTATTCACTATCCTAGCCACATTTCACAGTCTTTAATCAAAAGGACGATTCTTTAAGTAAAGATTTTTTAAATTACTATGAATTATAAAAGAAAACACGAAAAAACACGAGTCAAATGACTCGTGTTTTAGTTGCTTGGCGACGTCCTACTCTCACAGGGACAAGGTCCCAACTACCATCGGCGCTAGAGAGCTTAACTTCCGTGTTCGGTATGGGAACGGGTGTGACCTCTCTGCCATCATCACCAAACTA
>NZ_JAUMJO010000012.1:0-91924 GCF_036320425.1 Bacillus nitratireducens | reverse complement strand
CGCTAACTTCTTGAGAGCAAGCTCTCAATCCATTCGCTCGACTTGCATGTATTAGGCACGCCGCCAGCGTTCATCCTGAGCCAGGATCAAACTCTCCAATAAAGTTAGTTTGTCTAGCATCAAAAAATAAAAATTGACGTTCACGTTGTTTGTTTCGTTCAGTTTTCAAAGAACTAAAAGCGGGTGAAGAGAATCGAACTCTCGACCAGAGCTTGGAAGGCTCTTGTTTTACCACTAAACTACACCCGCGTGGTCGGGAAGACAGGATTTGAACCTGCGACCCCCTGGTCCCAAACCAGGTGCTCTACCAAGCTGAGCCACTTCCCGTTATGGCGCGCCCGAGAGGAGTCGAACCCCTAACCTCTTGATCCGTAGTCAAACGCTCTATCCAATTGAGCTACGGGCGCTTATTCATGATGTTTTTTCTTCGTTGTCTTTTGGCGACTCAATTATCTTATCATACTACATTTTCAAATGCAAGTACTTTTTTAAAAAGATTTTTTGATGCGGCCGAGAGGACTTGAACCTCCACGGGGTTTCCCCCACTAGGCCCTCAACCTAGCGCGTCTGCCGTTCCGCCACGACCGCGCGGAAAAAACAAAAGTGAGCCATGAAGGATTCGAACCTTCGACCCTCTGATTAAAAGTCAGATGCTCTACCAACTGAGCTAATGGCTCGTAAATGGCTGGGCTAGCTGGATTCGAACCAGCGCATGACGGAGTCAAAGTCCGTTGCCTTACCGCTTGGCTATAGCCCATCGAAATACTTATCTTCTTTTCAAAGACAAATGTTATTGTACCATAATGTCCAATAAAAAACAACTGCTATATAGCAGAAGTTAAAATGGCGGTCCCGACCGGGGTCGAACCGGCGATCTCCTGCGTGACAGGCAGGCATGTTAACCACTACACCACGGGACCATTTGGTTGCGGGGACAGGATTTGAACCTGCGACCTTCGGGTTATGAGCCCGACGAGCTACCGTACTGCTCCACCCCGCGATAATATTACTTATATAATTTATATGGTGGAGGATGACGGGATCGAACCGCCGACCCCCTGCTTGTAAGGCAGGTGCTCTCCCAGCTGAGCTAATCCTCCGAAGTGGTGACCCGTACGGGATTCGAACCCGTGTTACCGCCGTGAAAGGGCGGTGTCTTAACCACTTGACCAACGGGCCAGTATGTATGGCAGAGAAGAAGGGATTCGAACCCTCGCACCGCGTTAGCGATCTACTCCCTTAGCAGGGGAGCCCCTTGAGCCACTTGGGTACTTCTCTGTATGGCTCCGCAGGTAGGACTCGAACCTACGACCGATCGGTTAACAGCCGATAGCTCTACCACTGAGCTACTGCGGAATAATGAAGACAATTTGTATCTTATAAAAATTATCACCGTAAGTCAAGAGGTTTTTTCACAACATCTTGTGCAAACGTGACATGTTTATAATATACTGGATTGCGTTTTCACTGTCAAGATGTTTTCACTACCAGTTTTAGTTGCCCTCTACACTTTCCACATACATATCTTTGTGTATTTATTTGACGCCTTCTTACATATTGAAGTGAGCATCTCGTACATTCATACGTATAAACTTTTGTTTCCTTCTTCTCTTCATTAATCATTCGTTTACAAAAACGGGGTGCCCCTACCTTCTTTAATAACTCACGAAAATCTCTATCTCGGTGCTTATACCCTTTTCCTGTGATATGTAGGTGATAATGACAAAGTTCATGTTTAACAATCCTGACTAAATCTTCTTTGCCATACATTTCGTAATATCGATAATTCAGTTCTATATTATGAGTATTCAATAGATAACGCCCACCAGTTGTACGTAACCTACTATTAAACATCGCTTTATGTAAAAACGGCATCCCAAAGTATTGTAACGATACCTCTTCCACTAACCACTGAATTTCTTGCTCATCCATTCCTCATTCCTCCTAAACAAAAAATATTTTTACACTTTTCTCCCTTCCTATACATATATTAAATAGTACATATACCCATCCTCATTCAAGAAGCGTGATTTCTAAAAATAAAGCATTGATAGAAATCCACTCACCAACCTCTCATCAATATTTCTTTAACTAATTAAGAAGAGATGTTTGAGAGCAGGATTAAACAAGGAGGGATTCCTATGCCTACGTGGCTAAAGAAACAAATGCAACGTGCATACTTCGAAAAAAACCGGTATCAAATCAAATTACTAAATGAATGCTGGTTTTATTATAGTAAAATACATCAAAGCTCATAATCAACGAAACTTTCCTATCCATAAAAAGAGAGCAGTTTCATCTGCTCTCTTTACTTACTATTCAATTGGTAACATCGATAATGCAACACGACCCTTTTTCGTATCAATATCATCTACCCATACTTTTACAATTTGCCCTACGGATACAACATCTAACGGATGCTTTACAAACTGTTTGCTGAGTTTAGAAATATGCACTAAGCCATCTTGCTTTACACCTATATCAACAAAGGCACCGAAATCAACAACATTACGAACCGTTCCCTCTAACTCCATACCACGCTTTAAATCTTCTAATTTCAAAATCCCTTTTTTCAGAAGTGGTTTTGGCAATTCATCCCTCATATCTCGTTCTGGACTAATTAAAGCATCGATAATATCAACCAAAGTCGGCTCGCCAATCTCCGTCTCTTGAGATAATTTAGAAACATCTACTCCCTCTAAACTCTTCTGCAAGTTCGGTTTACCTACATCATTCTTTGATAACCCTAGACTTTTTAATAGCAATTCAACATTTTTATATTGTTCTGGATGAATCCCTGTGCGATCTAACGGATTCGCCCCTTCTAATATACGTAAAAATCCAATACATTGTTCATATGTTTTCGCACCTAAACGAGGAATTTTCTTTAATTCAGTACGCTTCGTAAATTTCCCATCTTCCTCACGCTTAGCTACAATATTTTTTGCAACTGTTTTTGATAATCCTGAAACATATTGTAACAACGCAACTGAAGCTGTATTTACATTAACGCCAACTTGGTTAACAGCTGTCTCTACCACAAATGTTAACGATTCATTTAATCTTTTTTGTGATACATCATGTTGATATTGTCCTACCCCTACAGATTTAGGGTCAATTTTCACTAGCTCAGCAAGCGGATCTTGTAGACGTCTCCCAATAGAAACGGCACTTCTTTCTTCAACCTGTAAATCCGGGAACTCCTCACGAGCTAAATCAGATGCTGAATATACACTAGCACCCGCTTCATTTACAATAATATAAAATACATCCCGTTTTACATTTTGTAGTACATCTACTATAAATTCTTCCGTTTCTCTAGAAGCTGTACCATTTCCAATTGCTATCATTTCAACTTGATATTTATCTATAATTGAAAGAACTTTCTTTTTTGCATCCTCATATTTACGAACAGGTGGATGCGGATAAATAACATCTATATTAAGAACTTTCCCTGTATCATCTACTACTGATAATTTACAACCTGTTCTATATGCCGGATCTACCGCTAGCACAACTTTCCCTTTCATTGGAGGCTGTAATAATAAATTACGTAAATTCTCAGAGAAAATATGAATCGCTTGTTCTTCAGCGGTTTCTGTTAATTCTTTACGAATTTCTCTTTCTATTGAAGGTTGAATTAATCGTTTATATCCATCTTCAATCGCTAATTGTACATAGTGTGCACTTTTAGAAGCTTCATCACGAATCATTTTTTTATGTAAAAACTGATTAATTTCCTCAGTCGGTGTAACAACAGAAACTCTTAATACATCTTCCTTTTCACCACGATTCATCGCTAACACTCGATGCGGCACTATTTTTTGCAACGGTTCTTCATAGTCATAATACATTTCATATATATTCTTTTCATCTTTTTCTTTATCTTTTACAGATGAAGACATAATCCCTTTTCGGAAAGTAGTATTCCGAATCCAACTACGATATGACGCATTATCCGAAACAAGTTCCGCGATAATATCTTGCGCACCTTGCAACGCATCCTCTGCGGATTCCACTTCTTTTTCTCCATCAACAAATTCCATAGCCTTCTCTGTTGGATTTTCTTTTTTATATAACAATAGCCACTCAGCTAACGGTTCTAATCCCTTTTCTTTAGCTATTGTAGCTTTCGTTCTTCTTTTTTCTTTATAAGGACGATACAAATCTTCTACTTCCTGAAGTTTTGTTGCAGCAACAATATGACGACGCAATTCTTCGGTTAGTTTCCCCTTTTCACCAATAAGACGAAGAACCTCTTCTTTCCTATCTTCTAGTTGCATCATATATTGCCATCTTTCTAAGATTGCACGAATTTGCACCTCATCTAGAGATCCTGTCCATTCTTTTCGGTAACGAGCGATAAATGGAACTGTGTTACCTTCTTCTGTTAATTGAATAACATGACGAACTTGCTTTTCTGTAAAGCCTAATTCTTTCACTAACATTTTCATTAACCCTTGTCGATTATCTACCATTTCCATATCCAACCGTAACCTCCTCTATAATAAAAAAAAGTTGCCCTGTAAAGAGAGCAACTTAAACTGCCGATTTAAAAATCTATTAGTCCTAAACTAATTTGTAACGCTTCATCTACACGACTCATCATCACTTCATCCAAATGAGTGATTTTGTCCGTTAAGCGTTGCTTATCGATTGTTCGAATCTGCTCAAGTAAAATAACAGAATCTCTCTCAAAACCGTACTTTTTCGCATCAATTTCCACATGAGTGGGTAATTTCGCTTTTTGAATCTGTGCAGTAATAGCCGCTACAATCACAGTCGGACTAAAACGATTTCCGATGTCATTTTGAATGACAAGAACCGGACGAACGCCTCCTTGCTCAGAACCAACAACTGGGGAAAGGTCTGCAAAATACACGTCGCCGCGTTTTACAATCAAAATATTACCCCCCGCTAACTAAGCGTTCTACTGTATGAGCTGCTTCATACTCTGCTAAGAAAGCTTCCGATGCAATACCAAGATTAATTTTTCCCATTTCAATGTACCCACGTCGCATTGATTCATGTTGGTAGCGTTTCTTCGTCTTATGTTGACGCAATAACAGTTGTGTTGCCTGGCAAATTAGTTCATGGCGATTCTTATTCTCTTGTTTTCCAATTCCGTCCAATTCCGTTACCATTTGCTTTGGTAACCGAACCACGATTTCAGTAGTTACACTTGATTCGGACACAAAAATACACCTCCACCGTCAACTACACACCCAAATATATATATGACACCTATTGTAATAATACCATTGTATGGAGCCTGTTGCAAAGACTTCCTTATTCCTTGCTTATGTTTTCCAATTCATAAATAAAACATTCATCTTCTTTTACTTTTTATCTCTTCCAAACAAGAAATAAAGCAATCCTTCAGTAATATTTCATTGTAACTTATATTAATAACAATTATAAAAAGAAGCTCCCCAGCAACAAAGAGCCTATTCTTTATTAGTGAAACTCCTCCAAATGACGAGATGCTGAGTAATAATACCTTCTTCTATATATTGTTCAAATAATTGATTACTTCTACAACTTTACCATGTCGTATAAATATTCTCGGTACACGGAAGCTTATCGTCGCGATAATTTCATAATTAATAGTCCCGGAATATTCAGCAACCTCGGTGGCACTAATATACTCATCTCCCTGTCTTCCAATGAGTGTAACTTTCGTACCAAGTGGAACTTCACAAGGCAGATGTATCATGAGTTGATCCATTGTTACCCGCCCTACAATCGGTACCCTTTCACCATTTACAAGCACTTCAAATCCTTGCAATCTTCTAAGCCAGCCATCTGCATATCCAATCGCAACTGTCGCTATCCATTCTTCAGTTCTCGTTCGATATGTGACATTATAACTAATCCCATCCCCTTTAATCACTTGCTTAATATGAGCAACTTTCGTATGAAGCGACAACGCTGGTTCCAATTTAAATGGTAAAAAAGGACGTATTTCTACAGATGGGGATAGTCCATACATCGCAATACCAATTCGCACTGCATTAAATGTAATCCCTTGAAACCTTAACGTTGCAGCACTATTGGCTGTATGGACAAATTTAGGGTTCACTCCAAATTCTTTCAACCAACTTAACTGTTGCAAGAATGTATTATATTGCTTATCAAAGTAAGAAGTCTCAACCTCATCGGCTGTTGCAAAATGTGTATATACTCCTTCTAACTCTAAAAATGGCACGCCTTCTAAACTCTTTAAGAACCCCTTTAATTCTTTACGTTCACGTATTCCAATTCTCCCCATACCACTATCAAAATTAATATGGAATTTCATTATTGACGAACCATCCCAGAGCTTTATCGCGTCTTCCACCCATTCTTTTTGAAAAACAGTTAATGCTACATCATTTTCAGCAGCAACATTTACATCACGGGGTGGGGAAGGACCTAACACTAAAATCGGTGCAGTAATACCAGCCCTCCGAAGCACTAAAGCTTCATCTAAAAAAGCAACTGCTAATCTTGTTGCCCCTGCTTCTAATGCGGTTTTAGCCACTGGTACATAATCGTGCCCATATGCATTCGCTTTAACTACAGCAAAAATTTCTACATCACTTGGAATGAACTCTTTAATATGCGTAACATTGTTATAGATCGCATCTAAATCCACTTCCACCCAAGTGTCACGGTAAAACGGTGCTTCTTCCATAAATACACTTCCTTATACACGATATGCGAAGCTTATTCTTTTATATGCTTCTTTTTATGAAATCCACCTTCAAACTAAGAAAAGACGTGGTGCACATATATCACCACGTCTAAGAAGTTTACTTCACCTGCTTCGCTGTAACCGATCGAGCAACCATCAATAACTCATTCGGCTCTAAACCTTTAGACACGAGCATATATTCTACTCCATTATGCGACCACGTTACAGAATCTTTCGTCAATGCACCAATCGTGAAGCCAAGGTCAACTGGCTCTCCACTTACACTTACCGCTGATGAAGCCTCTGCAACTTTTGCCTTTTCTTGTATTAAAGTAAAAGATTTCTTACCTCCAGTATATGTGAGTAGCGTACGCTTGCCACTGGCTGTCTTCAACTCTTCTTCCTCTTTCAACGTCATGCCTTGCGGCGTGTCACGTGGATACAAAATAGCAAACGGTTTGTCTTCTTTCGCTGTTGTCTGAACATCTACTTGTGCTCTGGACATATTTTGTTTCGTATCAAATGCACCTTTATCAAACTTTGTATCAAACTTTACTTTAGTGAAATCTACTTTTACAAGGACATTTTGATCATTATCCATCAGTTTCACAGAAACTGGTGTTAAATCACTCTTCTTCAATGTAATCTCTTGTTTCGGTAACATATTTTGATGTTGATAGTTTGTTTTTGTTTTGAAAATATAATACTTATCTGTTTTCTCGAAAGTCAGGTTTTTCTTATCCTGCAAAATATCTCTTACAAGTGATTCATATAGGTAAGCCTGGCTACTATTTTGCGGCCAATCACTTTGAAAACGGAAGCTCTTATTAAGCGCAGGCGTTAATACAAATACGCCTTCATCATTCCTTAAAATAATTTGACTCTGATCCTTTTTCGCATTCTTTAAATTCACACGATAATACGAAGGTTCTTTATGCCAAATTTCTACACTGTACTCCTGCGGCTCATTTCCTGTTTTAATAGATAATTTCGCTTCAGCTTGATAACTCTTCATACCTTTAACTTTTGCCTCTAAATCTCTCACAACATCTTCCTGTTTCTTTTCCATACAGCCCGCCAACACAAAAACGGTCAATAAACCGATGAGAACTAAAAACAGACGCCTTTTCATCACTTCAGCCCCTTTGCCCCTATAAATGAATGGAAGATATGCCTTCCTTATCGCTACCTCAAATATATGAGACAAAGATATAAAATATGCAGACTAGCGTGACGAGCTTTCTAAAACAACTTGGCTAACAGCAAATTCTTTACTATGGCTAATTGATAGATGAACAATATGCTCTGTATTTGCAATAAGAATCGGCTTACCTCTATCATCATTCCTTACTTCTATATCTAAGAAACTAACTTCTTTCCCAATTCCAGTCCCTACCGCCTTAGAATACGCTTCTTTTGCTGCAAATCTTCCTGCCACAAATTCTGTAAGACGACTTCCTTTCAGCTCCTTGGCAACATTACGTTCACTTTCAGTTAAAATACGTTCCATAAATTTAAGCTTTCCATCTAGCATTTTTTCAATTCGATTCAATTCAATAATATCGATTCCAATCCCTACAATCATTTCAAAATCCCCTTCTTCTATTTAGCTTTCTGCATTCATATTGTAAGAATAACAGAGAATCTTTCTGATGCAAAAGGAGTGATACTAACAACATGCTAATACCATCTACTCGTACGCTATTACAACCAGTCATCCTCTCTTTACTTCTTATACAATTAGTCATGATTATATTGAGCGATTTTTCCCTCTTTCACATGGCAGCCTACAATGAATATATCGCTAAAGGAGAATGGTGGCGTGTCATAACTTCCCTATTTGTACACGTAGACTTACAACATTTTCTTTCCAATAGCATTTGTTTATTTGTTCTTGGTTCTTCTATCGAAAAACAACTAGGACATTTTTCTTTCATCATTATTTTTTTCCTTTCTGGCATTATCGGAAATATTTCTTCTTATATTATTATGCCTCTTGACTATATTCATGCCGGAGCATCTGGTGGCATTTTTGGATTACTAGGTGCACAATTATTTTTATTGTATAGTCGATATCGTTCTTCAAACCCAAAAGAAATTGCTATTTTTTCAATCATGATACTTCTATTACTTTTATTTACTTTCTTTAATCCTTCCGCTAATCCTATAAGCCATTTAACAGGCTTAATAATCGGCGGCGTTTCAGCTCCCCTTTTAACAAAAAAATCCGATGGTGCAGAGCTCATTTAATATAGAAGCTCGCACCATCGACAATTTCCACATCTATTTGTTGACTTAAATCTCTCATGAGTTGAAATAAAGACTCATCCTTCTTCTTCGCCTCAATCATACAATCAATTTGCCCAACACTTCCCTTTATCCTTCTTAAAAAAGATAAGAATGTATCAACATCAATAAAATCCGCGTGTGCCCTCGGGTCTTTCTCATCTCTAGGACTAGAGATATGCATTTTAACTGGTAACAAAGATGTTTCCCACGTATGAACAACACGTGCCCAATCTTCATGCCAATCTTCCTGGTCATTATTCATCATATGATGATGCAAATCAAACACGACTGGAATATCTAATTTCTCTCCTAAATACAATGTTTCTTCTAAAGAAAAAGTCGTATCATCATTTTCTAATATAATCATCTCTTGAATACCTCTTGGAACGTTAGACCAATTTTCTATAAAGCGCTCTAATGCGAGCTCTTTATCTTTATATCCTCCGCCAACATGCAATACACATCGTTGCTTATGTTCAATTCCCATACCCTTTAATAATTTTTTGTGCATCTGCAATGTCTTTACAGATTGCTTGAAAATACTCTCCTCAGGTGAATTTAGTACAACAAAGTGATCCGGATGGAAATCAATTCGCATATTCATACGAATTGCGTACTCACCTAGCACCTTTAAATTTTCTTTTAAGGGGCGAATATAGTTCCACTCTAATAACTCCTCGTGATTCGCTAAAGGAATAAGCTTGGAACTAAGCCGAAAGAAAGATATATCATGCCCTTTATTATGCTTTAATAACCGTAAACAATTTTCCAAATTCGAATTAGCAATTCTTTCGAGCTTACGAATCGCAGCCTCTCGATCATCAATCCGCTGAAACTGTGCATATGTCATCGTTTGAGATGGAGATGCATTCTTCAAATGTACACTCATCGCGACGTACCCGAGTCTTACAAGCATATGGCACCCCTTTTCTATACGAGTTATTATGTAGTATGCACAATTACAGAAATAAAAAAAGAGAATGCCAGCAAAGGGCATTCTCTTTTTTATTAAGCTTGTGGACGGCTATGATGTTTTCTTTCGCCGCGTCCATTTGAAGAAGATCCAGGGCGACCTTGACCTTCACCTCTACGACCACGGTTACCATCACGGCTACCACCATCACGATTGCGATCACGGTTACGACCATCGCCACTGCGTCCATCACGGTTACGGTCACGGTTACGACCATCGCCACTACGACCATCACGACTACGATTACGGTTACCATCACGGTATCCGCCTCCGTTACCACCGCGTTTTTTAGAACCGCCACCTCTTGAAACAACTGGTGGTTCTGATGTTAAAGCGATTGGTGTTGTATCTGGCTCTTTTGTCATCATTTTTAAAGCAGCAGCTACTACTGTTACAGAGTCATTCTCTTCTAACATTTCTTCTGCAATACGCTTGTAGTATGATAAGTTATCATTTTCAATTGTGCTTTGAAGTTTTTCAGCGATTAAACGTTGTTGACCTTCTAGTGCCTCGTCAAGTGTCGGTGCTTCCATACGGTCAACCTTACGTTTTGTTGTACGCTCGATATTTTTTAATTGTCCTGATTCACGTGGTGTTACAAATAACATTGCAATACCTTTTTTACCTGCACGGCCAGTACGACCGATACGGTGAACGTATGATTCTGGATCTTGTGGGATATCGAAGTTGTATACGTGTGTTACGCCTGAAATATCAAGACCACGCGCAGCAACGTCCGTTGCAACAAGAACTTCAATAGCACCTTCTTTAAATTTACGTAATACAGACATACGTTTCGCTTGTGTTAAATCACCATGAATACCTTCTGCTGCATAACCACGTAAGTTTAATGCTTCTGATAATTCATCAACACGACGCTTTGTACGACCGAATACGATTGCAAGCTCTGGAGATTGAATATCTAGTAAGCGTGTTAACACGTCAAACTTTTTCTTTTCTTGCACTTCTAAATAGAACTGCTGAATGTTTGGCATTGTTACTTCTTTTGCTTTTACTTTAATGTGTTGAGGCTCAGTCATGAAGCGCTCAGCAATACGACGGATTGGATCTGGCATTGTCGCTGAGAATAATAATGTTTGATGTGTTTCTGGCACATCTGTTAAAATCGCTTCAATATCTTCAATGAAGCCCATGTTTAACATTTCATCCGCTTCATCAAGAACAACAGTCTCAACGTTTTGTAAACGAAGTGTTTTACGGTTAATATGATCTAAAATACGACCCGGCGTACCAACAATAATGTGTGGGTGTTTTTTTAGAGCACGAATTTGGCGGTTAATATCTTGACCACCGTAAATTGGTAAAATACGAACACGTTTATGTTTACCAATTTTGTATAGCTCTTCTCCAACTTGGATTGCTAATTCACGCGTTGGCGCGATAACAATACCTTGAACTGCTTCTTTACGAGTATCTACTTTATCTAATAGCGGTAATCCAAATGCTGCTGTTTTCCCTGTACCTGTTTGCGCTTGCCCAATAATATCTTTACCTTGCAATGCATGTGGGATTGTTTCAGCTTGAATCGGCGTAGCCTCTTCAAAGCCCATACTTTCAACAGATTGCAATAAAGATTCACTTAATCCTAATTCTCGAAATGTTGTCAATGTTACTTCTCCTTTTCTATCCTATACTTATCATTTAAAAAAAGGCATTTTCCGAATTGGCGGAAAAGCCCTTTTCCTGAATGCTCACGTATATAAACGGGCGTATTTCTACACGAAAATACTTCTAAACGTTATTACACTTTATCAATTATAAGTTTTGTATGTGCAAAAAGCAAACCCAACTGTTACCTTATTTTCATATTCAGAGCTTTTTTCTTCACTTTTATTTTTTTATATTTACTGTAAGCGCTTATTATAAGTTTCCTCTATTTTCGTAGCTATCATCCCTGTTTATATACACCAATTATTTCAACATCGTAATTACTTCTTCTAATTTCATACCGCGAGATGCCTTTATTAATACAACATCTTTCACATCAACTACTGCTTGTAACTCTTTTACTAGCTCTTCTTTATTATCATACGCCTTTACACGTTCATTAGGGAAGTTAATTTTCGCTCCTTCAGCAATTTGAGCCCCTAATCTACCATATGTGAATACATATGAAATTTTTGCTGGGTCGATTAATTTACCTACCTCATAATGGAATTGTACTTCTTGATCACCAAGTTCTAGCATATCACCAAGTACAACAATTTTTTTAGCAAATCCATCTAAACCATTCATTAGGTGGAACGCTGCTTCCATAGCCGTTGGACTTGCATTATAAGCATCATTGATAATTGTTAAACCACTATTTGTTTTTACAATTTCCATACGCATGCCTGTCATTTGAAGCGTTACTAAACCTTTTTTCATTTCTTCCCATGTTACACCAAAATGTTTGGCAATTGCCATTGAAGCAAGTGTATTATACACATTATGTTTCCCTAACACTGGTATATAGAATGAAATCTTTTCTTCTCTATTCATTTTAAAATGCGTTCCAGTTGCCTGTAATGTTACAGTAGTTGGATAATAATCATTTGCTCTTGCATCACCAAACGTAACTGTTTCCGCTGCTAAATTCATTTCAGGAACACGATTCGTTAATAATGGCTCATCTCCGTTATATACGAACACTCCACCTTCTTGTAACCCTGTCACAATTTCTAATTTCGCTTCTGCAATCGCCTCACGAGAGCCTAAATCCATTAAATGCGCCTCACCAATATTCGTGATAATAGCCGCATTAGGACGAGCTAGCTTGGATAGGAATTCAATTTCCCCACGGCTTGACATACCCATTTCTAATACAGCAACTTCTGTATTTTCTTCTAGGTTTAAAATAGTAAGAGGTAAACCAATATGATTATTGAAATTACCTTCTGTTTTTTGAACTTTAAATTTAGTTGCAAGAAGACTCGTTACAATATCCTTCGTAGACGTTTTACCGTTACTACCTGTTACACCAACAACTTTAACATCCAGTTGATCGCGATAGTTTTTCGCTAACATTTGTAACGCTGATAGCGTATCCTCTACAAAAATAACAGGAAGATTCTCAGGCGGATTTGCTACACCTTTCATCCATAATGTAGCAACAGCCCCACTTTCAACAGCTTTATCTACAAAAGCATGTCCATCGAAACGTTCACCTTGAATCGGAACATATAAGTTTCCCTTTTCAATTTTTCTCGTATCAATAGACACTCCTTTTATAGTAATTCCCTCATACTGCTTTGCTAATCCAGTACCATTTATCATCTGTTCTACTTGTTTTAACGTTCGGTTTATCATGAAAACACTCCTTACATAGAGGAAGCACTATTCCTTCGAATAGTGCTTCCTCCTTTTTTGTTAGATTGTATATTTAATTTTTTGTTTTTCTTCGTGACGCTCAATCGCTAAATTAATTAGCTCTTCAATTAATTTTGGATACGGTAATCCAGTATGCTGCCATAATAGAGGGAACATACTAAACGGCGTAAATCCTGGCATTGTGTTCACTTCGTTAATATATACTTCTCCGTCTTTCGTTAAGAAGAAATCAGCTCGTGTTAAGCCAGCACCATCTAATGATTGGAATGCAACAATTGCATCTCGCTTAATTACTTCAGACTCTTCTTCTGTCATTTCAGCTGGAATAATTAATGCTGTATCACCATCGATGTATTTCGACTTATAATCATAGAAGTCCTTTTTCGGTACGATTTCACCTACAACTGAACATTTTGGCTCATCATTACCTAGTACACCAACTTCTACTTCACGCCCAACAATATTTTCTTCTACAATAATTTTGCGGTCAAATTGGAATGCCTCTTCAAATGCATTCTCAAGTTCTTCACGATCTTTACACTTATTAATACCAACACTTGAACCAAGGTTTGCTGGTTTTACGAAGCAAGGATATCCTAACTTCTCTTCTACTTTGTCATAAGCTTCTTCGCGATTTTTTTCCCATGCACTACGAATGAAAGATGCATATTTCGCTTGTTTTAAACCAGCTTCTGCAAAGATATTTTTCATAACGACTTTATCCATACCGGCAGATGATGCTAGAACACCATTTCCTACATAAGGAATGTTCATTAATTCTAATAACCCTTGAACCGTTCCATCTTCACCGTTTGGTCCATGTAGTAATGGGAAAATAACGTCGATAGCATTTTCCTCAGAAGTTTCAGCTGGAATAATTTCCGTGCTTAATGATAACGGAGAAATTGCATTTTCTGCACCGCTCATTTTTAAAGCTTCAACATCTGTTACTTCACCTTCAATACGCTCACCGCGTACCCATTGACCTTGTTCTGTAATATA
Source organism: Bacillus nitratireducens (assembly GCF_036320425.1). Classification (NCBI taxonomy): domain Bacteria; kingdom Bacillati; phylum Bacillota; class Bacilli; order Caryophanales; family Bacillaceae; genus Bacillus; species Bacillus nitratireducens. Next base: position 77,654 of record NZ_JAUMJO010000012.1, on the reverse strand, counting down.
AATTGGATGAATCTCGAATTTATCTTGATTTAATGCTTTAATAGCAGCAAGAGCCGTTTGTAACGAAACTTGATGCTCAGCTGATTTTCCACCGTATAATAAACCTAATTTAATTTTTGTCACTGAAATCACCCTAACCAATTGTTTTCATTTTTCTATTTTAGCACTTTTTATAAAAATAGGTAGTTCCTATTTGAAATAAAATGTAACTTCCACAAATAATTAAATGACACCACTTATTGGTTTTCTACACTTTTCCTCTTTAATTTTCTACACACCTAAACAAAATTAAACTTTACAGTAAGATTTCTATCTAATCTGGTTATGTACCTAAAATATGTAGAAATCCACTTTTTGTGTATGTCATCTATATTACCCTACCATTTGTGGAGAATAAAAAAACACTGATTAAAGTTTCATTTTATTAAGAAGACTGTTTTGTAGGCGTATCCTTTTGCCTCTGCTCAACAAGACGATCTAAAGAAACATATACAAAGCCTGCAACTACACACCCTACACTTAAAATTGTAAATAAGTAGTGACCAAGCAAACGATCCAATAGAAAACCACCAAGGAGTGGGCCGAATGCACTTCCTGTAATCCACTGCAAACTCGCCGCCCCCATATAGGTTCCTCTCAAATGCTCAGGGGCCAAATTCGCTACAAACGTCATCTGTACAGGCGACATAATCATCTCGCCTAACGTATATATGGCATAAACAAACATTAATGTCATTAAAATAATTGTAGCATTTGTATCAAATTCTCCAAACCACTTCGGTAACCACCCTATAAAAAACAAACCAATTCCGAACAAACACGCACCGTATAACATCGTTTTTCCGACAGGTTTATCTGTCGCCCATTTTGAAATTTGGAATTGAAATAAAACAACTAATAGACCATTTAATGCCATTAAATATGGGTATGGATTGTTGACTCCAAAAATTCCCTTCATTTCGTTATCAAAGTGCAGCGGCAACATGCCTTCTGTTTGAGAGAACCCCATAGAAATAATGATCCCCGCTAACAAATAAATCATTAACGCCTTATCTCTCATTAAAATTTTCCAAACTGCTCCGGATTCCTTCTCTTTATTTTTTTCCGTCATCTCCGTAATTTTTGGCATTGTTTCTTTAATAAGTACTAACACTAGTAGCGCATAAAACAACATAGCGGAGGAAGCAATAATAAACACGAGGTTCTTTGATAAAACAACCACCGATGCTCCCATTATCGGTCCAATCGCAGCGCCAATATTATGTCCCATTCTCAATAAACCATATGCTTCTGTTCTTTTTTCTGGCGCCGTCACATCTGCAACCATCGCTGATGCCGCTGGGTGAAATAGCGAATTACTTAGCCCTAAAAAAATAGATAAAATGGCATATGGAATAAACCCTTCTATAAATAAAAAACCGAGCATTAATAATGCATTACTCGCCATTGAAAATATCATAATTGGCTTTCTTCCATATATATCAGCTATTCTTCCGCCTATAAGCGAGCCAAAGCTTGCAGCAATTGGAGAAAGCGCCATAATAATCCCAACTTGTAATAAAGAATCTACCTTATCTTTTAAATATAGTGCAAAAAAAGGCATTAACATCATCATCGCAATTCCGTTCAATGTCTCACCGATAAATCGAATCCATACGTTACGATCCATCTCCCTTAACTCACGCCATGTACTTTTCATATTCCCACCCCTTTAGTTAACCAACAATTATCTTATAATAGATTCAGAAAAATGTAAATTTTCAAATAAAAAAATCCATTCTAACAGAATTAGAATGGATTTTTCCACTTATAAATTTGCTACATCTTCTTCTTTTTTACTATTATTTAAAACACTACGCTTTCTACTATAGGCGAAATAAACTACTACACCGATAACCATCCAAACACCAAAGCTAATCCAAGCTGTTGCTGATAATTGAAGCATTAAATATAAGCAAAAGATAACTGTTAATGCTGGTAAAAATGGTACGAGCGGCGCCTTAAACGCCCTTGGTAAATCAGGATGAGTTCTTCTCATTACAATAACTGCAACAGCTACAAGTGCAAATGCTGACAAAGTCCCCATATTTACAAGATGTGCTAAAACATTTAAATCTATTAATCCTGAAATAAGTGCTGCAATAATACCTGTTGTCCATGTATTTAAAAATGGTGTTTTAAATTTCGGATGAACTTTAGCAAGACGCTTCGGTAACAATCCATCTCTGCTCATTGCATATGAAACACGAACTTGCCCATACATCATAACTAACATTACAGTTGTAATCCCTGTGATTGCTCCTACTGAAATTACTCCCGCTAAACCATCTTGTCCAATAAATTGAAGTGCGAAAGCAACTGGATCTGATATATTTAGCTGTCCGTATGGAACAATCCCCGTCAAAATAAGTGAAACAACAATGTAAAGAACCGTACAAACTAGTAACGATGCAATAATTCCAATCGGCAAATCGCGTTGTGGGCGCTTCACTTCTTCTGCGGCTGTTGATACAGCATCAAATCCAATGAATGCGAAGAAAACTGTAGCTGCTCCAGCCATTACACCATCTAACCCAAATGGCATAAAAGGTGTCCAATTTTCAGGTTTTACATAATTAAATCCAGCGAAGATAAAAATGAGAACAACTGCTAGTTTAATAAATACCATTATATTATTTACACGTGCACTTTCACGAACACCTCTAGATAAAAGAACCGTCATAACTAGAATAATTAGAACTGCAGGTAAATCAATTATTCCACCCTTTCCAGTACCAGGGGCCGAGGAGAGAATGGTCGGAATATGAATCCCAAATCCCTTTAATAACGATTGAAAATACGCTGACCATCCATTGGCTACAGCAGAAGTAGCTAATAAATACTCGAGCATTAAATCCCATCCAATTAAGAATGCAAATACTTCTCCCATCGTCGCATACGTGTACGTGTAAACACTCCCTGAGACAGGAACTGAAGAAGCAAATTCAGCGTAACAAAATGCAGCAAAGGCACAAGCTAATGCAGCTATAGCAAATGATAATATAATAGCTGGTCCAGAATGTTTCGCTGCTACAACGCCAGTAAGAACAAAAATACCAGTTCCAACAATTGCTCCGATTCCAAGCATTGTTAAATCAAGTGCCCCTAACGTTCTCGATAATGTCTTTTGTTTACTTTCTTGCAGTAACGTTGAAATCGGCTTCTTTTGAAAAATTTGCTTCATACTGTGCTCCTCCACACTTTTAGTTTTCTGAAAATTTAATTTACTTTCCTCATTTTACCCACGGCATGTTTTTTAGTCAATACTTTTGTCGAAATAAACAGAAAACTATCGAGATACATACTATACTCTTATCATCCTTTCGATAAAAAGATTCAGACAATCATATCTATATATATTTTCATAACTTTTTTTGGTATTATTATACATGTCGATTCCATAAAAGAGGCATGCTCCCTTAGTGAGCATGCCTCTTTTTACTTATTTCACAGTATATGAACCCTCTTCAATCCAGCTATACATATATTTTTCATCTTCCGTCTCATGTGCTTGTTTTACAATACGAAGCGGACGGAATGTATCTATCATAACGGCCAGTTCAAGTGTCTCTTTTTTCCCTATACTCGCTTCTGTTTTCCCTGGATGTGGCCCATGCGGGATCCCGCTTGGATGAAGCGTAATAGAACCTTCTTCTACACCTTTTCGGCTCATAAAATTACCTTCTACATAGTACAGTACTTCATCACTATTCACATTACTATGATAATATGGTGCCGGAATAGATTCTGGATGATAATCGTATAAACGCGGTACGAAAGAGCAAATGACGAAATTATGCCCTTCGAATGTTTGATGTACTGGTGGCGGCTGATGAATACGACCTGTAATTGGCTCAAAATCCTCCACATTAAAGACCCACGGATATAAATAACCATCCCACCCAACAACATCTAGCGGATGGTGCCCTAAAACATGCTTATGCATATAGCCTCTCGACTTTGTCATTACGACAAACTCACCTTTTTCATCATATGTCTCCAATTTCTCCGGTCCACGCATATCTCTTTCACAAAACGGACTATGTTCTAACAATTGCCCATATTCATTACGATAGCGACTTGGTGTTGTAATTTGGCTATTTGCCTCTACAACAAGAAACTTAGTCTCTCCCTCATCTGGAATAACACGATAAATCGTTCCGATTGGAATTGTTACATAATCACCTTTTCTATAGTGAATCGTTCCAAACATCGTTTCAATTTTTCCTGTTCCATAATGAACAAATAACATTTCATCGCCATCACCATTACGGTAAAAATAATCCATTTTTTCTGTCGGACTCACTACTCCAATTAATAAATCCTCATTCCCAAGCATAAAGTTTCTTCCGCTTACTGCATCACCAGTTTTTTTATTTTCTTTCGTACGGAAATGACGATGAGCAAGAGCAACATCCTCTTCATACTGTAACTGACAAGAATGCGATAATGCCGCATGCCCTACTTCTGTTGGCATATAATGATGATACAAAATAGACTGGGTACCAGAGAAACCTTTTGTCCCCATTACCTGCTCACGATAAAGCGATCCATCTTTTTTACGAAATTGTACATGTCGTTTATGAGGTAGCTCCCCCATGTGACGATAAAACATGCCCATCACCCGCTTTCATGTCTTTTTTGACCGTATTACGTAACGTACCTAAACCAGTAATCGACAGCTCTACAACATCTCCATCTTGTAGCCACTCTTCTGTACCAAGCTCTAAAATACATCCTGTCCCTACTGTCCCAGAACCAATCACATCTCCTGGATATAACGTAACGTCTTCCGAAGCACGTTCAATCATTTCAGCAAATGTATAATAAATATCTTGGAAATTTCCTTTTGATAATATCTTTCCATTTACATGAGCAGTCATCTCTAAATCATAACGATTACCGTTACGATAAACGTCTAATTCCTCTTTCGTAACGAGATACGCTCCTAATGAAGTTGCAAAATCCTTTCCTTTCGCTGGTCCAAGCCCTACTTTCATTTCTGTTGCTTGTAAGTCCCTTGCACTCCAGTCGTTCATAATGCAGTAACCAAAAATATATTCCTCTGCTTGTTCACGAGAAATGTTTCGTCCTTCTTTCCCAATTACGCAAGCAATCTCTAACTCATAATCAAGCTTTTTAGACTTCTTCGGGCCAATAACAAAATCATCTGGTCCAATAACAGCACGGTGGTTCGTAAAATAAAAAACCGGCATATCATACCATTCAGGTACAACATCTAGCCCTCTTCGTCCGCGAGCTGTTTTTACATGCTGCTCAAATGCATAAAAATCTCGAATGCTACTCGGATTAGGAATTGCCGCTGCTAATTGTACTTCCCCTAAAGAATATATACCCTTTTCAGGATTCTTAATATTACGCAATACTTCTGCATACTCATCCGCTTTCTCTAAAAAGGCGAACATAGAAGAAGGTAATTTTCCATCACTCGCAAGATTCATATCGATTACTTTGTCACCTTCAAGCCATCCAGCTCGCATTTCTTTCGAAGGAAGACGAAATGTAACAAATTTCATCATGATTCCTCCCTATGAAAATGAAATTTCCACCAGCAAAAGAATTCTTGCTGGTGGATACAAATTTTATAAATTTCCGCGACGCTCTTGTTCTCTTTCAATTGATTCGAATAAAGCTTTAAAGTTCCCTTCACCAAATCCACGAGAACCCTTACGTTGGATGATTTCAATAAATAAAGTTGGACGATCTACAATTGGTTTCGTAAAGATTTGTAATAAATAACCTTCTTCATCACGGTCTACTAAAATCTTCAATTCTTTTAATCTATCAATTTCTTCATCAATTTTTCCAACACGCGCTGTTAACTCATCGTAATACGTATCTGGCGTATCTAAAAACTCCACGCCATTTGCACGAAGTACTTCAATTGTTTTTACAATATCACTTGTTAATAAAGCAAGATGCTGTACACCTGCTCCGTTATAGAACTCTAGATATTCTTGAATTTGTGATTTTCTTTTTCCATCTGCTGGTTCATTAATCGGAAACTTAATACGGCTTCCATTCGTCATAACTTTTGACATTAATGCCGAATACTCTGTACTAATATCATCATCGTCGAAATGGATCATTTGTTTAAAGCCCATAACATTCTCGTAATAACTAACCCACTCTTCCATTTTCTCAACGTTACCAACTACATGGTCTACAGCAATTAAACCAGACTCTTCAAATGGAATATTAAACTCAACCTTTTGGAATCCTGGCATAAATGTGCCTTTATAATTTTTACGCTCTACAAGCGTGTGAATTGTATCACCATACGTACCAATAACCGCTTTTTTCAATGTACCGTCCTCATCTGTTAACTCCTCAGGTGGAGCAATCGCAACAGCGCCACGCTTCACCGCTTCAGAGTAGGCTTTATCAACGTCATCAACAAGTAAAGCCACATCTTTCACTCCATCACCATGAGTCTTTACAAACTCTGCAATACGGCTATCGCTACTTAAAGCTCCAGACACAACAAAACGCATATTTTTTTGCACAAGAACATAAGATACCTTTTCACGGTTTCCTGTTTCTAATCCAGAATAAGCTACAATTTTGAATCCAAATGCTCTCGCAAGATAATAACTTGATTGTTTTGCATTCCCTACATAAAACTCCAAATGATCTACATCACGTACCGGAAAAAAGTCCTCCATTTGTGCAGCTAGCGTATCCATAGATTTTTGTTTCATAATATCTTCATCCCCCTGTAAATAGATTAAATGGTCCATACTTAAAACCAATCGAAAACGCTTCCAACATCAATTAATAGAAATTAGTTAGCAAGCTAACAAATTCTGACTTTTAAAATTTTCTATCTTTTCTGTCAAATTCCTCTTTTTTTCTTACATATAAAATTCGACTTTTTTCTCCTTAAAATAAAGTGAAACTTTAATCAACGGGGTTTTCATCGCCACTGGATTATTAGCCCACACCAATCGGGCTTTTACGTGATAAAGGGAGACCATTAATACTTAGAGGGATATATAGAAGAAAAACAAAAAAGACCCAACATATTAACTACTTACTAATATGCTAGAGTCTTTATTTGTTTTGAATGATTGTATTTATATGTCTCATACTAATATATTTGCAAGGAATAGAATAAATGATGTTAATACTACCGCTCCACCTAATGATCCTAATAAATCTGTTTTTGTTACTTGTAACACTTGTTCACTGTTCATATTCCTCATTCTCCTTTCATTTTGTATGATTTAAAACTTCTATTATACTAATACGCTTGATAAAAATACGATTAATGCTGTTAATACTACCGCTCCACTTGCTGATCCTAAGAAGTCACCTTTTGTTACGTTTAATACTTGCTCGTTGTTCATAATTTTCATTCTCCCTTCTCTTATTTTTGTTACAAAACTTCTATTATACTAATACGCTTGATAAAAATACGATTAATGCTGTTAATACTACCGCTCCACTTGCTGATCCTACGAAATCACCTTTTGTTACGTTTAATACTTGCTCGTTGTTCATAATTTTCATTCTCCCTTCTCCTATTTTTGTTACAAAACTTCTATTATACTAATACGCTTGATAGAAATACGATTAATGCTGTTAATACTACTGCTCCGCTTGCTGATCCTACGAAATCACCTTTTGTTACGTTTAATACTTGCTCGTTGTTCATAATTTTCATTCTCCCTTCTCTTATTTTGTTACAAAACTTCTATTATACTAATACGCTTGATAGAAATACGATTAATGCTGTTAATACCACTGCTCCGCTTGCTGATCCTAAGAAGTCACCTTTTGTTACGTTTAATACTTGCTCGTTGTTCATATCATTCATTCTCCTTTTTATAAGTTATCTATATGTAATTTATAAGAAATGATTAGTTCATAGTTTTTATGTTGCCGTTACATTAAAATTAATTACGTAACGTTTGTAACATTAATGTAACATAACTATTATTACGTTGCAATATGATTACGTAAATTTTATTACATTTTTTTTACGTTTTTTTATGAACACCCTTAAAAACCCTGTTTTAATGCATTTTCTACTAAGTTCACGTTTGTAACATTCATGTAATATTACAGTCGTAAAACGAAATATAATTATATCCCTCTCTACTTTTGTTACAAATCAAAGTAAATCTTTAATAAGTAAGGTTGAATCTATCTGGTTTTCACTGGCTGCTAATGTAGGATAAAATACTATTTTTCCAAGATAAGTTTATATGTTTCCTCTATATAACTATGTATAATAAAAACAAAGAGGTGGTCATTTTGAAATTAATCGCACTAGATATGGATGGTACACTACTATCATCTAATCTTGAAATCTCCAAAGAAAACTTACAAGCTATCCAAACCGCAAAAGAAGCTGGTCATATTGTAATGATTTGTTCTGGCCGCGCGAAAGAGGACGCTTTAAAATTATTGGAAGAATATAAACTATCTCTTCCAGTTGGAGCAAGCAATGGGGCAATTGTTTATGTGGATGGAAAAGTAATTAACTCGCGTTGTTTACAAAATGATAAAGTATACAAGCTTGCAAAGTTACTAGAATCTGAAGGTTTTCCATATAAGTTGTACACAAATAAAGGAGTTTACTCTCCTTATACATGGCAAGATCAGGTTATGCAGGCATTCGAAGAAAACAAGCATACACTAGATGTTACACTTGAGGAACTTGAAAGAATTACAGAAAAACAAAAGAAATCAAACTTAATTACTGATTTCCAAAAAATCGAAGATGTTGTAAATAATCCAGAATTAGAAATATCTAAATTCTTTATTTTGACATTTAATGCTGCTCATCGTTCGCAGCTATTGCAAACTTTACAAGAAGATACGGATATTTCAGTTACTGCATCAGCTCCTACTAATGTAGAAATTATGGATAAGCATGGTCATAAAGGGAACGGCCTACAAGAAATGGCAGCTTATTTCAATATACCAATTGAAGATACTGTTGCAATCGGTGACAACTTTAATGATGTGCCAATGCTACAAGTAGCCGGCTTATCAGTTGCAATGGGAAATGCTGAAGAAGATGTAAAAAAACTATGTGACGTTGTAACATTAACAAACAATGAACATGGTGTTGCTCATGCAATCGAGCAATTTGTATTGAAACAAACTTCATCAAGTAAATAAAGTTCAACTTTAATCAGAGGTGGGGTTCCTCTGATTATTAGTTGAACCAATCGGGCTTTTACGGGCAGTTAATCTCCCACCTAACTTCCCCGCATGTGTCGAATTTTCAGGTGGGAGTCTTACTGCCCGTTAATGCGGGGTAAAAAAAGGACTCTTTCATATTTTGAAAGAGTCCTTTTCTTTTACACATGATGACAAGCAACAAAATGATCTTCACCAACATTACGAAATTCTGGCACAGTCGTTTTACAAACACCTGTAGCAAATGGGCAACGTGTATGAAAACGGCAACCTGATGGTGGATTTGCCGGACTTGGAATATCCCCTTCTAGAATAATCCGTTCTCGCTTAACTGTTGGATCCGGTATTGGCACTGCTGATAACAATGCTTTTGTATATGGATGAAGCGGATTCGCAAATAACTCATCACGTGGTGCTGTTTCCACAATAGTTCCTAAATACATAATTCCAATTTTCGTACATAAGTGCTCCACAACACTTAAATCATGTGAAATGAATAAATAGGATAATCCCTTTTTCTCCTGTAATTCACTAAACAAATTAATGATTTGCGCTTGAATAGATACATCTAATGCCGCAACAGGCTCATCAGCTACAATAAATTCTGGATCTAATACCATCGCCCTTGCAATAACGATACGTTGACGCTGCCCACCGGAAAACTCATGCGGGTACCGGTCAATATGATACGGCGCTAAACCACATAACTCCAATACTTCCATCACCTTTTCACGGACATTTTCTTTCGTCGCTAATCCGTGAGCCAACATTGGCTCACCAAGTGCTTCTCCAATTCTCATTCTAGGATTTAATGAGCTAAATGGATCTTGGAACACAAGCTGCATATTGGGACGGTGCTTTCTCAATTCCTCCTTGGATAAGAAATGAACATCGTGCCCTTTAAACTTTACTTCCCCCTCCGTTTTTTGGACGAGACGTAAAATTGTTTTTCCTATAGTTGTTTTTCCACTTCCTGATTCTCCAACGAGGCCGAACACTTCACCTTTATTAATAGTAAAACTTACTCCATCAACTGCCTTTACATGTCCAATCGTTCTACTAAATATGCCGCCTTTAATTGGAAAATACGTCTTTAAGTTTTTCACTTCTAATAATGGTTCACTCATTATTCCGCACGCTCCTCATATAACCAGCAAGCTACTTTATGGTTCTCATCATGTACATTCAGATTTGGTGCTTCTTCTTTACATATTTCCATGCAATGCTCACAACGACCACTAAAATAGCAAAATTCACCTAAGCCAACTAAATTTGGAACTTGCCCTGGAATAGAATAAAGTTTATCTGTTCGTTGCCCCATTACTGGTTTTGATTTTAGCAGCCCTTGGGTATATGGATGTTTTGGATTTTGAAAGATCTCTAGTACCGGTGCCTCTTCAATAACTTTTCCACCATACATAACGACAACATAATCGGCCATTTCCGCTACAACACCTAGATCATGTGTAATTAATAAAATCGATGTTTTAAATTCCTCTTTTACTTGTCTTAGTAAATCTAATATTTGAGCTTGAATCGTAACATCAAGAGCTGTTGTCGGCTCATCTGCAATTAATAACTTTGGATTACAACTAAGTGCAACAGCAATCATAATACGTTGTAACATTCCACCGCTTAGTTCGTGCGGATAAGAATGGACAATTTCATCAGCACGAGCAATACCAACTTTACGAATTAATTCAATTGCTTTTTTGTATGCTTCGTTTTTGCTAAGTAGTTCATGCTCTCTTAACGTCTCAACAATTTGCTCTCCAACAGTAAAGACCGGATTAAGCGATGTCATCGGTTCCTGGAAAATCATCGCGATATCATTTCCTCTTAAACTACGAAGCTCCTTCTCTTTCATTCCTAAAAGACTTTTTCCTTCATAAAGAATATCACCACCAACGATGCCGCCAGATTCAGCAATAAGTCCCATAATAGATAAAGCCGTTACACTTTTCCCGCAACCTGATTCGCCTACTACACAAACTGTTTCACCTTCTCGAACTGAAAAGCTAACATGATTGACAGCCTTTACTGTACCTTCTTCCGTCTGAAAGTGTGTTTGTAAATCCTTTAGCTCTACTACTGCTCTACTCATACTTTCTCACCTACCGCTTCATCTTTGGATCTAATGCATCACGAAGTGCATCGCCAAGTATATTAATTGATACAACTGTTATAAAGATTGCAAAACCAGGCGGTATCCATAACCACGGGCGCTTTTGGAAATCGATTAATGAGTTTGCTGCACTAATCATATTTCCCCACGATGGTGTAGGCGGGACAACGCCAAGACCTAAGTAACTTAGTGCAGACTCTCCTAAAATAGAACCCGCAACACCTAATGTTGATACAACAATTAATATCGGCAGAACATTCGGTATTAAATGATATACTATTTTCCGGTAATCGTTTATCCCAAGCACATCAGCAGCTTGCATAAACGATTGTTCTCGTAGCGATAAAATTTGACCTCGTACGAGGCGTGCAAGTCCTGGCCAACCTACTAAACTTAAAATGATCATAATGACATAAAGACGATAATCAGATGGTACTTTCCATTCTGATAAAATAGCTCCCATTATAATAAGCAATGGTAATCCTGGCATCGACATTAAAATATCAGCAAGACGCATTATAATATTGTCGACAATGCCACGATAAAAACCTGCAATCGCTCCTAATAAAGCACCTAGTATAACGGATAACACCATTGAAGCTAAGCCGATCGTTAATGAAATCCGTCCGGCTTGCATAAGCCTCGTTAAAATATCCCTTCCTAATTGATCTGTACCAAGCCAATGAGAAAAACTAGGTGGTTTGTTAATTAACGTAACTTGTATTTTCCCTGATGCATACGGCGAAAAGAATGGACCGATAAAACAAAATAAAAACATAAAAACTAATGCGTAAAATCCTATAAGTGCCATTTTATTTTTCTTTATCCTTTTAAAAGCTTGCCTCCATGGCGATGATTCATTCCGTCTTTTCTTCTTTGCTTTTTTCTCTGTAATTGCTGTAACAGTTTCCATCTCTTTCCCCCCTTACTTCAACCGAATACGTGGATCAACAACTGCATATACAACATCCGCAAAAAAGTTTGAAACAATTGTCAAACAAGAAAGAAACATTGTAAATGCCATTAATACCGTATAATCACGAAAATTAAGTGCTTCTAATTGAATATTACCGATACCTGGCCAATTGAAAATTTGTTCTATAATAATTGCTCCTGAAAACAATCCTGGTAATTCAAATGCAAGCAATGTAATAGCCGGCAGAATTGCATTTTTTAGTGCGTGTTTATAAATAACAGTCTTCTCCTTTAAACCTTTTGCTCTAGCCGTTCGAATGTAATCTTGCCGTACAACTTCTAACATACTCGTTCTAAAATAACGAGTTAATGAGCCAACTCCAAGAAGAGTCAAAATAAACACGGGTAAAACCATATGCTTTGCAACTTCTATTACGTAAGCAAGCCCAGTCGAATTACTCCCAACATCAATCATCCCGCCTATCGGTAATAGCTTAAAGTCAACCGCAAACACTTTAATTAAAAACAAACCGATAAAGAATGAAGGGAATGACATCGCTGCAAAAACACCGATTGTTACAAGCTTATCGAATAAAGAATGTTGCTTTGTCGCTGAAAATACACCAATAATAAGTGCAATTAGCCAAATAAAGAACAACGCAATAACTGCGACAATAAACGAATTCCATATAAATTTATTTAATAATGACGTTACAGGTTCTTGATATTGAAGAGAAAAACCAAAATCCCCCTGCAATGCATTACCGAGCCAGTGAAAATATCGCTCAACAATTGGTTTATTTAAACCATATAACTCTCTAAGTTCTTCAGCTCTTTGCGGTGTAATCTTTGGATTTGAATCAATATAGTCACCGGGAAGAAGCGCGAATAAAAAAAAGATAATAACTGACGTACCCAACAGTGTAGGAATCATTTGTAACAACCTACGAATGATATATGTTTTCACCCTTTTTCTCTCCAATCTTATGCTTAAAATAGAAGAACATTTTTTCAAAGCGGCACACTACTTGCCGAGTGAAAAAATGTCTTCTACTTATACATTCTTATCCTTATTTTTCAATAGATAATACTGGTAAGTTTGCACTAATACTATTGTATTTTTCAGGGTCAATTCCTTTTATATTCCCGTTGTATCCTGTAATTGTTCTACGGTAGTTTAATAGAATTACTGGTGGATCATCACTTAATTCTTTATACAGTTCTTTATAGATTGGTTTACGTTTTTCAATATCTACCGTTTCAATACCTTTTTGAATTAACTCATCTACTTTTGCATTCTTGTAACCAAGGCTAGTTTCATTTGCACTAGACAAATATTCACCAGCTGTTTCACTCGGATCACTTGTAATTGGTGTCGAAACAGAAGCTAAATCATAATCACCTTTGTTTACCTTCGAAAGCATAGTGTTAAAATCCATAAATTCAGGATTAAATTCTACACCTATCTCTTTATAATTCTCTTTCGCAATCGGAATTAATAAATCACTATCCTTAGCAGAACTTGGGCCGAAATACGAAAGTTTTAATTTTTGACCATCTTTTTCACGAATTCCATCCGAACCAACTTTCCATCCTGCTTCATCTAATAGTTTTTTTGCTTTTTCTTTATCATATTCATATTTATTAACCCCTTCTTCCGTATAGGCCCAAGAAGTTGGGTGAATTGGTACGTTAGCTACTGTACCGTATCCTTTTAATGCTGTATCAACATATTTTTTACGATCTAATCCGTAAATAAGTGCTTGGCGTACTTTTTTATCCTTTAAGTACGGCTTATTATTATTCATATAAATATAACTAAACGATGCGGCTGTTTCGATTTGAATGTTCGCAAATTGTAAACCTTTCGCCTGTTCAAGAATTTCATCACCAGTACCTAAGCCAGTGTAATCAACTTCACCTGTTTGGAACAATTGAAGCTTTGTATCACCAGCAGTGATTTTATAAATGAAGTTTGGGATTTTCGGTTTACCTGCATAATAATTTTCATTTGCTACAAATCGAACTTCTTGACCTGGAATATACTTTTCAAATTTATATGGACCCGCAGCTATCGGCTTTCCATATAACTCTTTTAAATAATCTAAACTTGTATTCTGTTTATAGCCTTTTCCATAATAAGCTTTTGATAGCACTGGTCCACCTAAAGCAGTTAGTGTCTGCGAATTAACTTTTTCAGTCGTAATTTTAATTGTCTGCGGGTCAACAACCTGAATTCCTTCAATTGAAGTTGCCTTTCCTTCTTTATAGTCTTTACCGCCTTTAACCGCGTATTGGGAAATGTCTATTTCACCTTCATACGCCTTATCATGTAAAAGCGTCAATGTGAACGCTACATCATCTGCTGTTAATGGCGAACCATCACTAAATTTTAAATCTTTACGTAAATGGAATGTATATGTTAACTGATCAGAAGAAACATCCCACTTCTCAGCTAATTCAGGGGTTGGCTTTCCTTGTTTATCTGTCGATACAAGAGATGCAAAAATAACAGAAGTTACGTTTCCATCCCAGCCATTTTGCTGAAAGTATGGTAAAAAGACACCACCAGGTTTACTAATCCCCACAACTAACGTGTCTTTTCGATCCTTTGCTTTATCGGGTACTTTCGTCTTATCTGTAGCCGCAATCTTTTCGATTTTTATATTTTTTAAATCTTGCTGTTTAACTGGTTCTGTAGAAGCTGTATCCTCCTGTCCCCCACAAGCAGATAACACAAGCGAACTACTCAGCAATACTGAAAATACACCAGCCCATTTTTTTGTCTTTTTCTTCATTGTCCCCACCCTAACTTTTTTTTAATAATTACACCTTATGAACTGCTTGCCTTATGTATGCCTCCCACAGCAACATTTTATAGCCAATCGGAAAAGTCGGTTTTAATTATAAAAAAATAGTTGTTTTTGAGGGGTAACAATCTTATTCCGACCTTTCCGGTAGACTTTATGGTTATTAGCTTATATCTTTCAGTATATTTTGTCAATTATTTCTATATAAATATTTCGAGAATTCTCCAAAAATTATTGAGCAATATTCAATTTAGGTAAACTTAACAAAATACCATTATAGTTATCTTCTTGTAATCCTTGAATTCGTGCATTATGTGCAGACACGACTTTGCTATTGTTTAAGAAAATAACAGGTGGATCTTCACTTAACTCTTGATATAGTTTTTTATAGATTTCTTTTCGTTTTTCAATATCCAATGTTTCTAATGCCTGCTTAGCTAATTCATCTACTTTCGGATTATGATATCCATCATAATTACGCTTACTTGTCGAAACAAACTCCTCAATTGTTCCGCTTGGATCATCAATCATCGGTGTGGAGACCATCGCTAAATCATAATCTCCTTTAATTACCTTGGAAATCATCGTATTAAAGTCCATGTATTCAGGATTGAAATCTACCCCAATCTTTTTGTAATCCTCTTTCATAACGGGGATCATCACATCATTTATTTTACTTGCAGAAGAAGCAAAATAACTTACCTTCAATTTTTGGCCATCTTTTTCACGAATACCATCTGACCCAGCCTTCCACCCTGCTTCATCAAGTAATTTCTTCGCTTTTTCTAAATTATATTCGTATTTATTGATTCCTTCTTCCGTATACGCCCACGAAACTGGTGTAATTGGCACATTAACAAGTGAAGCATAACCTTGGAAATACGTATCAATTACTTTTTGGCGCTCTAATCCGTAAATAAACGCTTGGCGTACACGTTTATCTTTAAAGTATGACTTCTTATAATTCATTTTAATATAGCCGTAAGAACTTCCTGTATACACATTAATATTAGCGAAACCTAGATCTTTTAATTGCTCAATCGTTTCCGTATTTGTCGTGAAGCCATCATAATCTACTTCTCCCGCTTGAAATTGTTGCAAATTCGTATCACCTTTTGTAATTTTATAAATAAAGTGCTCAATCTTCGGTTTACCTTCAAAATAATTTTCATTTGCTACAAAACGAACTTCTTGACCTGGAATATATTTATCTAGTTTATAGGCTCCTGCCCCCATCGGTTTTCCGTATAACTCTTTTAAATACTCTAAATTTCCTTGCTTATATTCTTTACCGTAATAAGCTTTTGATATAACTTCTCCACCAATTAACGATAATGTTTGGGCATTTACCTTCTCAGTTGTAATCGTAATTGTTTTCGGATCGATGACTTGAATCCCCTCAATAGATGTAGCCTTTCCTTCTTTATATGCTTGCCCACCCTTTATTGCTGTTTGGCTTATGTCCGTTGCACCACTATAAGTTGGATCATGCAGTAACGTTAATGTAAATGCTACATCATCCGCTGTTAACGGCGAACCATCACTAAACTTTACATCATCTTTCAAATGGAACGTATATGTAAGCTGATTCTCCGAAATATCCCACTTCTTCGCTAGAATCGGGATTGGTTTGCCTTCCTTATCCAGCCCAACAAGAGGAGCAAAGATAGCTTGCGTTATATTGCCATCCCACCCATTCTCCATAAAATGCGGAAGGAATATCCCGCCAGGGCTCGGCATTCCAATTACAAAAGTATCTTTTCTTTCCTTTGCCTTTGCTGGACTTTTTGCTTTGTCACTCGCCTTAATAAACTCATCTTTTACTTTTGGCATCTTTGCTGCTTCATTTGTACTTTTCTCTTCTTGAACGCATCCTGCTAATAAAACCGATGTACTAAGGAATGTAGCAAGTAGCCCTTTCAAAGCCTTTCGCATAATTCTCACCCTTACTTTCCTGTTTTTTAATTAAGAGGGAACATAACGCTCCTTTCTGTAACTATCTTTATTTTACCTATAAAAATAGTATGAATTGATTTCAAGATTATTCCTTTTCAATAGGTATGTCAATCCTTACTAATTGTTTTCTCTCAAAAAAACAAAAAACACCTTCTATTACCTAATAGCCCCACATAGAATAATAACAACCAACTACCAAAAAGGGGGCGAAAACATGGACAACCTATTCCAATATGTCCTGCACTATATATTATTAACAATTATGATAGTCGGGGCACTATTACTATTCCCGTTCTTCCCAAAGTTCGTCCTCTTTTTAGCTTTTTTTATTATGCTCGGGATCGCTGTTATAATTTCAACAAGGGAAGATACTCCAAAAAAAGAAAGCAGAGTTCAGCGCGTAAGGCTGTAACTCTGCTTCTTTTTTTACTTTCAACCATGAGTCTCTGTCACGCATACTTATGTCTCGGGAAATAATTAGCCTACACTTCTGTAATTACTATTATTGAAAAAGCTTTTGATAACATTTATTTTTCTCTTTACCAGTTCTTCAATTTCGATATGGAATTTTTGCTGGATGAAAATTGCGTAACATAAATTTATCAAAATTACTGTTTCACGTGAAACACATTTTTTATTTATCCCTTACGTAAAATATTATTATAAAGTTAAACTTTAATCAGTGGGGGGTTGTTCATCCCCCACCGATTATTAAGCCTCACCAATCGGACGTTTACGGGCAGCAGGGCTCCAACCGAATTTTGAGGTGGGAGTCTTACTGCCCCGCAAATAGCAGGGTAAAAAGGAAAGCTAATCCCTTCAGCAAAACTGAAAGGAATTAGCTTTCTAATTTTTACTCCACAATATTCTCTAACTCAGTATATAACTCCGCTCGTAAAAACTCTTTTTTCGTTTTTTCTTCATACAATTGTTCAAGCATTTCAACATCAACCACATGTTCCATTTTACATTCGATTGCATATATATCTTCTTCTATATGCATTAACTCGTTTTCAACTTCCTCTAAATTCCTAGACTCCTTCTTTTTTATAGGCATTACTTTCAACACTTTATTCCCTTGCTGTTGCTGCTTCTGTTTTGCTACTTGTTTCTCAATTCTTTCTTCCCACTTTTGACGAGCCCATGCATAGTTTCCTGCAAACTCAAATAATTTGTGTTCATCAATCCAATATGTCTTTTCAAACAATTTATTTAAGAAATAACGATCATGTGAAACAGCTAAAATCGTCCCATTATATTGTTCAAGGGCTTCCTCTAAAACTTCCCTTGATTCAATATCAAGATGATTCGTCGGCTCATCTAAAATAAGAAAGTTAACATCTTGATACATAAGTTGCGCGAGCCTTAACCTCATTTTTTCTCCGCCGCTCAGTTGCGTTACTTTCTTAAAAACAGCTGGACCATAAAATAAAAAGCGAGCTAATATATGTCTTGCCTCTCCCTCTGTTACAGCCACACAATCTCTGAAAGCTTCCAATACATTGTTCTTCATATTCCCATACGCATGTTGCGATAAATAACCGATTTTCACACTACTACCAATCCGAATTTCTCCAGCATCTTGCTTCATTTCTTCTAATAGTAATTTTAATAACGTAGTCTTTCCTGTACCATTACGTCCAACGATAGCTGCGCGCTCCTGAAAACGAATATGCAAATTTGCCTTCTCGAATAAAGGTCTGTCGGCAAATCCTTTACTCACTTCTTTCATTACAACAACATCTTTCCCGCTTCTCTCTTGCCCTTCAAACTGAAGTCCCATCTGTTTTCTATCCAAAATGGGTCTCTTTAGTTTCTCTATACGCTCTAATGCACGTTCCATATTTCTCGCTCTCTTGTGCAATCCTTCATTCGGCGGATTCGCCTGATTTGCCCATTCACGTAGACGCTTAATTGCTTCTTTCATTTTCTTTATTTTCTTTTGCTGTTCTTGATACGCTTGAAATTCTTGAAGCAACCGTTCTTCCTTTTCCTCAACAAACTGGGAATAGTTCGTATGATATACGTGAATTTCTCCATCTTCTAAATCAAAAATTTTCGTTACAACTTCATCAAGGAAATAGCGATCATGCGAAATGACCATAACTGTTCCTGTATATTCTTTTAGAAATTGCTCTAACCACTCTACGGCAAATAAATCTAGATGATTGGTTGGTTCATCTAATAGAAGTAAATCCGGTTTCTGCAATAGCATGTACGCAAGACTTACTTTTGTTTGTTCTCCACCACTTAACTCCATAAATGATCGTGGAAACAGTTCCGTCACCTGTAGACCATTTGCCACCTTCATAATATTCGCTTCTATTTCATAGCCACCGAGAAACGCGTACCTTTCTTGAATTACTCCGTATCTCTCCATCGATTTTTGTAAAGCAGATGCTTCCTGTTCTTCCGCCATATTTTTTTCTAAATCATGCATTTCTATCTCCAACTCTTTTTCCTTTTTAAAAGCGGAGCTTAATACATCATATACATTCATTTCATTATTGAATTTTGGAATTTGTGCTACATGCCCGATGCATGTACCTTTCTTCATATGAATGGCTCCCGCATCCAAACTCTCCATTCCTGTTAGAATTTGCAAGATAGTTGTCTTCCCACTACCGTTACGACCAACTAACCCAATACGTTCACCATTCTTTATTTCAAGCGATATATTTTCAAATATGATGTTTCCACCAAAAGATTTCGTTACATTATTTACACTACAAATTGTCATTTTCCGTACTCCTCTCAATATAAAAAACCATGGGAAAGAAACATTCCCCATGGTTTTTGGCATAGAAAAAGGAAGCCAAATAGCTCCCTTTTCACACGTTTATCAAAAATGGGTGAAGAGACTTCTATCGTTCAATAGCTACTATGCAATTGTTAAAAAAAGGGCATACGTATCCCGTTAACAACTACATCATGAAAAATCGCACGACAAAAATAGATATAATCTAAAAATTTGGCACGTGCAGCTAAAGAACGTTTCATCTCATTCACCCCTTTCGTACGGAATTTAATACTACTTCTTTATTATACTTTCCCATTTCATGTTTGAATAGTCATTTTTCTGAAAATAATGAAGATAGACTAAACATTTCAATAAGTGACATCAAATCTTACAAAACTGTTATGTTCACGTAATGGAAAGCGATAGTACGAAAAGATGCCTCCCTATACAATAAAGGTATAAACAAGAGAGACAAAAACAAGGAGGAAAACAATTATGATGAAAGAAATCTTAAAAGCAATCTTTGAGGTATTAGTGAACGGACAAGCAGTTGTAAAAGAACTAAACGAACTATAAAAAGGAGTGAAGGAATATGATGAACATGGTGAAAATGATTTTACACGCTTTAGTCGACGCAAAAGCAGTTAGCCAAGAATTAAACCAACAATAAAAAGGGGTATATGAATATGAAGAAAGCCATTATTGTAATCGCAAGTACGGCAATTGCCTTATACACAATAAAAAATAGAAAAAAGAAACAAAATGCAAATGCTCTATATTATCCATACACACTATTGAAGAAAAAATAAAAGACAAGGTACCCTATTGTAATGAGGATATCTTGTCTTTTATTTTTCCCTATTCCCTTTAAAGGATTTCCTCCTCCTTTTCCCGAATGTATTAAGCGGGATTTTTACACATATTTTAAAGGGGCATATATACAAATGGATACACAACAACTATATTTTTTAAACGATATCGGTAAACAAAAACCAGAAAGCATTCGGAACAGAAGCGCTGCATGTCCTTTTTGTGACAGAGAAAATTTAACGGATATTTTAGCAGCTGAGGGCTCTATTATTTGGTTAAAAAATAAATTCCCTACATTAAAAGATACCTTTCAAACAGTGCTAATCGAAACAGATAATTGTGAAGATCATATCGGAACATATACAGAAGAACATATGAGAAAACTAATTCGTTTCTCTATTCACCATTGGTTAAACTTACAGAATAACGAGGAATTTGCATCTGTGATTTTATATAAAAATCATGGTCCATTTTCAGGTGGCAGTTTGCACCATGCACACATGCAAATTATCGGAATGAAATATGTAGACTATCTCGAAAACGTAGAAAAGGAAAATTTCCAAGGAGTAATTGTACAAAAAAACGAACGTATTGAACTCAATATTTCAGAGCGTCCTATTATTGGCTTTACTGAATTTAACATAGTCATTGAAGATATTGCATTTATAGATGAAATGGCAAATTATATTCAGCAAACTGTACGTTACATACTGACAGATTTCCATAAAGGATGTAGTAGTTATAACTTATTCTTCTATCATCTAAATGGAAAAATCATTTGTAAAGTTGTTCCTAGGTTTGTCGTTTCACCATTGTATGTAGGATATAAAATACCACAAGTTTCTACAAAACTAGAAGAGGTGAAAATACAACTAGCGCAATATTTCATGAAACAAGAAGACAAAATTATTCATAAAAAAATAGAGTAGGTGTCGAAAACCTACTCTTTTATTACGCCTTTATTCCGATAATATACATCTTCTAATCCAACGTTATACTTCATATTGTTATCCGTCCACTCTGGCCCTAGATTCCCTGGCCATCCTGATGTATTTGCTATATATTTCAGTAATGCAAAATCAGTCAAACCCTTTTGCACCCCGCGCTTATACCCTTTCAGTAAGTGTGGCATTGCAATTTGCGCATTTGTACGCGGATCTTTCAACTCTTCATCAGTTAAATTATCCGGTGCAAGCCCACCACCGCGGTGCAATTGAAACAATCCGAATGAAGTTCCGTTATCTCCAACACTTCTTGGATTTAACCTACTTTCATGTTCGGCAATTGTAAGAGGTATCCATTCTGGAAGGTTTACTTTCTTTGCTTCCTCTATAATAATTTGTTTCATCTGTTTTGCTTCCTCTGAATCAACATAGCTTGTCTCATTTATTAGTTTATCCATTCCTTCAGACTTCTCTTGGAAATATAAATACACTCCAAGAACAACTAAAAATCCTACAAAGAATTTCTTCACTACCTCTACCTCTTTCTCCGCTGAAATTCGTCCCCTTTCAGCTTTCCCTTTACAATTACCTACATTCTATCGTTCTCTTACTCTTCCATCATAGCAAATTACTATACATATTATCATCATGCTTTAGACTGATTTTGTGAAAAAACAGTTGGTAAATACGTGCAAAAATGTAACTTACATGGACTATAACTTATTTCTTGTATATAATTGTAAATTGAATTCTACATATAGAATAGGAGCACACAAAATGAAAAAATGCCTAATACTCTTGTTCAGTATTTTACTACTCATACCTGTACACACATCCGCACAAACATCATCAAAACCAAAGGTACTTATTTTATATAGTACAGAAAATAATACAGTTACAAACAATGTACAAATCCTTAATACTCAGTTAGGGCACTTTACAAAAGATATAACAGTAAAAAGTTTAAAAGAGATAAATGAAATTACTAACTCATCTTCTTATACACATATCGTTTATATAGGAGAGAAAAAAGAAGATCTTTCCACTGAAGTAAAACAATTTCTGGAAAGCTTCTCAGGTCCAGTATTAGTTTTAGGTCAAAATGTTGAGCAATTATCTAATCGTTTTTCGTTCATTACCTCGGATGAAACTGATATACGAACTCATACTATAGAATATCCGACACGCAAATTAAAAAATGAATTACAAGAAGAACGCTTAATGAAGAAAATTGAAGCAAAAGGAACAACTCTTGCTTATGCCTTGAGTGCCGATGGAAACCATCCGTTAATCGTTCACCAAGGAACATCATATTACGTTGCAACTCCAAACCTTTTCGATTGGATGTCTCATTACGTCGGTGAAATGCTATTTTCTTACTTTGAACAAAAGCCGATGACAAATAAAACTTCAGCTTATTTACGTCTTGAAGACGTTCATCCAGCTGTAAATGTAAAGCAATTAAAAGAAATTGCTGAATTACTAAAAGAGAAAAACCTTCCTTATATGATTACTGTTATCCCTGTTTACAAAGATCCCGACACAGGAAAAACAGTACATTTAAAGGATAACTCTGAATTAGTCGATGTTTTACGCTTTATGCAAGATAACGGCGGTTCTATCGTTATGCATGGTTACACCCATCAGTTTTATGATAGTGAAACTGGCGAAGGTTTTGAGTTTTGGGATGTAAAAACAGATCAACCAATTCGCCAACCAAACCATGAAAAACCAAAGGCAAAAGAAGATTTTCAGTCTACAGAAGACTATAATAAATACATAGAAAACGGAAAAGCCTTCGAAGAAAAATATACGAAAGATCATATTGAAAAAGGGATTACAGAGCTTGTAGAAGCGAAATTATATCCAGTTGCCTTTGAGGCTCCGCACTATACAATGTCTCAAAAAGGATATGAAATACTATCACAATATTTTTCAACTTATGTAGGACAACTACAACTAAACGATACAACTTGGAAATCAATGCACTCACCGGCTTATATAAGTACACCGTCATTTTTACATGGGATGAAATTAATTCCTGAAACTGTTGGCTTTATTGAAGAAGATAAACCACAAGCTATAGCAAAAATGAAAGAACGTGCTGTATCTATCAAAAAATTATCCGATGGAATTATCGGTGCATTTTATCACCCTTACTTAGGTGTTACACCATTAAAAGAAGTATTAAAAGAACTGGAAAGCATTCCAAACATAGAGTGGATTGATTTACAAAAAGAAACGAATGAAGTAAAAATGAAAGATATTCATATTACTACTAATAAAGACGGCATTCACGTTGAAAAACCAACAAGTGCGAATGACATAATGGATTATATAAAACAATATGGGTTCTTTCTTATAATTGGGTTCATTATAATTGTCTTTCTTTTATTATTAAGACGTGCGAAAAAATTAGAATCCTAATATAAAACCACCAAGCAAAATGCTTGGTGGTTTTTTTAACTTAAACCAAAACGCGGCATGTTATTAATAACCCATTGATTATTTTCATAAATAAATTCAACTTCTACCTTTTCCGTTACATTATCATAGTCATTATACGTTTCTACCTGCGCTTTTATTTTTCCATCCTTTAATTCGGCAGAAATAATTTTTGTAAATTTAGTTCCTGCTCTTGACCCTGGATCTCCAATAACATAGTGCATTTTTCCATTTAACTCTTTAATATACTTACTCTTCATATACTCTGCTATAAATGATTTTGAGAAGTACGTAGATAGCGTAATCTCTAAAGTATCCTTCGTATTATAAATAGGATTCACTAATTCCCCGTATGAAAAATCCCCTACTCGTTTTGGGTTTCCTGTTAGTGCAGCCATTTGAATATTGGTAAGTTCCTTCTGTGCATTCCATACTTTCTGTAACATAGCGTCATCTGCTAGCTTCTTATCTTGTACTTCATTTGATTTCTTTGTATCTAGATTCAAAATAGTTCCATTATCTGTATAGAGATACATATCTCCTGCTACAAAATATAAATAGGATTTAGTTGGCTCTATTGCTTTATTATAAATTACCTTTTCATTTCCACCATTAATTTTCTTCTTATACACTCCATCATTTTTCAAGTAATAAAAAGTATCACCTTTCACATTCATCTGCAAGGCATCCTTTACCAATAACTTTTCATTATTTTGTTGAGTGTCTATCTCATATATACCATGCTCAGCTTGATTTACTTCAAAAGGTAACGAAAAATCAACAACAGCATATAATTTTTCATTATTATAAGTCGCACTAGATATTGTTGCATAACTTTCTTTTGACCAAGTTTGATTGTCTTTTGTCACTTGTGTTCCACGATTTTTATTCCAATGTAGAATACTATCGTCTATCGTTCGAGACCAGCCAGAGTTTTTAAATGCAGCTTCCTCTTCTTGCCCTGTTTTCAAATCCATTTTTACAATCCCTACAATATCAAAACCACCATGTTCAGAATACTTTTTCTGGTAAAATAACGTTTGGTCTTTTATATAAACATAATTTGTATCTGCTTTTAACGTATCCAGCTTTTTAGAAGATATATCATACTTCATTAAAGAAGATAGTCCCGCATTTCTATCTTCATCTGTATGAATAAAATATAAAGATTTATTTTTTATATTTATGTAAGAAGCATCCACACCTTTTACTACAAGTTCTGATGTTTGAAATTGATCCTTCGTACGATAAATGCCTCCTGTATTTTTATCACCATTTACCGCATAGTAAATCCATCCATTACTCTCTGCCATTTTTCCTTTGTTAGAACTATTTCCAACTGCATTCCCATTTTTCTCATTTTCTTTCATCTGTTTTTCAACTATTGGATCCACTTGTTCTTCCTTATTTTCTTGTGCTACGTTTGTATTTGTCGCCTTTTTTTCTGATTCGCACCCAAACATCGCAAGCGACAGCGCTCCGGTCATAATCGTAATAGCTATCTTTTTATATGCTTCCCCCATTTTCTCCCCCTGCTTCCTTCATCAAATTAAACATATGATAAATTATAGAAAATATTAGAAAAAATATCCATAACAAAAAGGATAAGAGTGACTCTCCTATCCTTTCGAATAAAGTGAAACTTTAATCAGTAAGGGTTTTGTTCATCCCCCATTGATTATTAGCCTTCACCAATCGAGCTTTTACGGACAGCCCGACCCCCGCCTAACTTCTCTACTTTCACTGAACTTTGAGGTGGGGGTCCTACTGCCCGTTAATGCGGGGTAAAATTGAATTGTATTTTCGTATATTGTTTCTGTAACCTCATCAACAGATATGTTTTTTATAACACTAATTTCCTTTAATACCTCTCGAATCATTGTCGGATGCGTCATAACACCCTCTTGAAATTCCCATGGGCCATCTGTTTCTACCATCATATATTCAAGCGGATAATACGAAACGATTTTTCTAATTTTCTCCTTATGTAAAACATCCGGTGTGATAGAAATATAATAACCGTTCCTCATCATCCGTTTCATTGTCTCTTCACTCCCTTTAAACCAGTGGAAGTGTGCACGTGAAACTTTATATTCTTCAAGAAAATCACATACAGTGTCAGCATCTTCATAAACCGCATGCAATATAATTGGTAAATCGTATTTACTAGCTAGTTCCACAAATTTTTTTAACACCGCTATGTATGGATCGATAGCAATATTTTCATCTTCTTTCCTTAAATAATATGGCAAGCCCACTTCACCAATCGCAACGATTTTCTCTACATGATCTTCAATTAATTTATAAATTTGCTCACATTCCTCTTTATGAATCGGTTGCTCCGGGTGAAAACCTATTGCTGGATGTACAAAAGGATATCGCTTTGCTAAAGATAAAGTTTCTAGGCATGATTGATAATTCATAGATACTGCAATAAGCCCTTGTATCTCTTTACTGTTTTCCACATCTATAAGTAATCTACTTTTCTCTTCATTCTCATATTGATCAACATGTATATGGCTATCAATCCATTTCATCTTTATGCCCCCATAAAAAAAACAAGAAAGGGTCTCCCTTCTTGTTTTATCATCTATATTAGTTAACAATTAAATTTGTTATTATATCAAATAATCCAATACATACTATGGCAACAGTAAAGTAGCTACAGAAATCTTTAATTGGAAACTTCACTACTTCTTCTTTACGCATCCCAGTTTTCTCCCTTCTTACTATATCCCTAATTATTTTTTATCTATTTGTATCTATTATGCAAAAAATATGACAAAATTACTATCGAATTAACTTACGTAAACCTTACAATGTTGTAAGGTTTAAAAAAGAGCCTCATCTAAATAGAGATGAGGGCTATTCAAAATTAGTTGGTTTTTTATTCTTCATTAACATTACAAACAGAAAGTAATACAGTGAGACTTTCTAGTTACACTATATGAAATTCACTATCTATTAACCATCGAATTACATTACAGAAGGCTTACATGTTTGTAAGCTATGTGTAATGTAATTCGATAGTTTCCCTTACCTATATTTCGTACAATAAAGTTAGAAAGTAAGCCAAATAAGAAGAACACTCACATAACCAAATTACATTGCTAGTAGCCGGCTCTTCTTATACCTTTCACTCATGCTACTACAATGTACCCCCTTCCCCTTTATATAATAAAAAGAGCCTTAGTCCATATGGACTAAGGCTTTTTCATACGCTTCAAAATACCCCTACCTAGTATTTTTATTTTCGACAAAAAATAGGTGGGGGTATAATCCGCTATCTCGTCGTTAAAAGTTTACTCTTCGCATTAATAGGAATATTTACAGCTTCAATTTCTTCAATCGTCTCGCCGTATCGTCCTTTTGCATACACTTTTAATGCTTCATCTCTCTTTAACATATGCTTAACGGTCTTCTTTATTTTTTGTTCTTTTCCACGTTCGTCAAATGCAATAAATTCATATTCATACCATTCATCACCAATATGCTGACCAATTGTATTCACAACCGTATAATATTCTTTCGTCTTATAAAGTGGATTATATTTATCTATAACTGGTCCAAGTTTCGTAGGCAGTAACATTACTACTATCACTATCATCGCTATTATAGTAGTGATCATCTTTTTCTTCATACTAAACATTCCTCCTCCGCAGGATATATATACATCCATTTTAAAAAGAAGGAATAAAATCTACTATTGAATCTCATTACATTACACTTACATTTTTGTAAGAATTAAAAAAGGCGAACGAATTTACTCGTTCACCTTTTAGCTCGCTTTAAAGCCACCACCAAGTACATCACGTACATCGTGAATAACAACGAAAGCATCTTCATCTACTCGGCTAATAACTTGCTTTAACTTAACAAGCTCTTGTTTATTAATAACAATATATAATACTTCTTTATTTTTACCAGTATATCCGCCGCGCCCCTCTAATACAGTGACACCGCGCGTCATGTTTTTCGTAATAGTTTCACGTATTAAATCCGGTTGATTTGAAATGATTGTAACAGCTGTTTTTGTATCCATTCCTTCTACAATGAAATCAATTACTTTCGCTCCGATAAATACAGCAACGAGTGTATACATTGCCTTTTCTTGCCCTATTATAAATACAGAACCGGCAATT
The DNA here is from genome assembly GCF_036320425.1 of Bacillus nitratireducens. Taxonomy (NCBI): domain Bacteria; kingdom Bacillati; phylum Bacillota; class Bacilli; order Caryophanales; family Bacillaceae; genus Bacillus; species Bacillus nitratireducens. The sequence continues at coordinate 49,554 of NZ_JAUMJO010000012.1, read as the reverse complement.
ACAATGATATCAATAATAAGTACGCCTTTACCAACACTCCAACCTAAGTATTGATTTGCTAACTGCGCTAAAATTGCCGACCCTCCTGATGTACCTCCAGCTTTGAACATACACCCTAATCCGATACCTACAAATAAGCCAGCGAATAGAGCCGCTAATAACGTATCACTATTTACATGATACTCAATATGTTCCGTAACATATAAAAACAAGGATGTTTCTACAATCCCTAAAATTGTATAAACCATCGTTTTCTTATCAAAAAATTTATAACCAACAGCCAGTAAAATTGCATTTATAGCAAAATTGACAATCCCTGGCGACCAACCAAATAAATAATACGTAACAACCGTTACACCAATAATGCCACCTTCTGATAAACGGTTTGGAATTGCAAAATAATTAATACCGATTGCGAATAACAATGAACCAATTGTAATTAATGTTATCTCTTTTATACGTTGATTAACCATAGTTCATACCTCCCCCCATTTGACATTGTATCACTATCTCCTAGAGGTTTAGAAGTTGTTTTTATTCCGCATTTTTCCTCACAAAGACCAAGATATTATGTTTAAACAAAGGGGTGATTAATTATTCATATTCGCTCTAACTGTACGGACAAATCGCTCCACATTACCTTTCTGAATATACTTAGCTGTTACCGTTTCCTGATTACAAGTAAACACTAATTGCGGATGAAAATTTATGTCATCTATATGCAAATACGAATACACTTCAAATGTTGATGGATAGTACGGAATTTCTCCATAAAAGAGGAGACGTCTAGTAGTAGCAACGAAAATCCCATGCCGATATGATAAGGTAAAATCATCTTTCTCAAATATCCCTATCACAAATGCTAAAATTTGTTCATCATCCTCTACATACCTTTTCATACTTAATAAAAGTTCACTCATACATATCCCTCCAAATTCTATTCATTGCTTTAACACTTGAAAAGAATCCATGGATTATTACAGACCGGTGTAACTCTTTTATAAAGTATGAAATGCGTTTCCTGTCAAAGACATTTCAAAAAATAATCCGTTATGTGATTATACACATAACGGATTATCGCTAAACTGTAGAGCGTTCCACAAGTTTATACGGAATTTCCATCTTTTCTTGTTTAGAACCCTCATCACTTACTTGCCTGTAAAACATTTCAAAAGCCGTCTTACCTATTCCCTTTAAATTTTGGTCAATAGTTGTCAGTTGTAAAACTTGAGAAATCGGTTGATTATCAAAACCAATAATCGCTAAATCCTCCGGAACTTTAATACCTAGTTTATTAACTTCTGTCATGATCCCAATAGCGACCTCATCTCCTGCCACTATTAACGCTTCTGGCGGATTCTCCATCTCCTTAAATTGATGCGCAACTCTTACACCATCTTCTAATGTAAAGCATTCTGTGAAAATCCAATCTTCCATCACTTCTTCATCTATTAATTGTAGCTGTTGTTTATACGCATCAAAACGTTTCTTACTACTTGGTCCTAACTTTCTTCCCGTACAATATCCAATCTTCTTATAACCTTTTTCAATAAGGTAACTCATCCCTAATTGAAAGGCATTAAAGTGATCTGTATATACACTCGATATACTTTCAATATCATTATCCTCACAAGCAATAACCGCCCCATACGCTGCATAAGGCTCTATAATTTCCCACTCATTCGCACGAGAACAAATGATCAAACCATCTAGTTGCTTTGTTTTCAACATATGTAAACTTTTCATTTCTTCTTTTTTATTGTAATTCGTTTGACAAAGAAGCACCCTGTAATTATGAGCTAACGCAACGTCCATCATTCCACCCACCATTGCATCAAAACACGGATGATTAATATAAGGTAAAATCACACCAACAATATTCGTCTTCCCTTTTGATAAATGAACAGCATTTGCATTTTGTGAGTAATTCAATTTCTCAACTATTTCTAAAACAACTTTCCTTTTTTCTTCACTTACATATGGATGATCATTTAATACCCTCGAAACAGTCGTAACTGAAACCCCAGCCATCTTTGCAATATCTTTAATATTAGCCATACACTCACCTCTACTTTTAACTTAATAAATCACATGAACATATGTCAAATCTTCTCATCATGACACCTTCATTCGTTTTTCTTACAAAAGTGTAATTTTCCTGTAAGCTAATTCGATAGTGACTCTCCGCTATATTTCATACAATTAAGTCAGAAACAGAGCAACAACCATTCGAAAAGGAGCGGATCTAATATGATGAACAAAATGAAATCAAACAATTTCTTAAACACAATGGGCATGGTATTATCTGCTCTTATCGATGCAAAAGCTGTTGCCTCTACATTAAACAAGTAAGGAGAATATATTATGAACAACATCACTTTTAACAAATTAGATTTTTTAGGACTTGCTAGCGGCTCGGTTCTTCTTACTGCTTTCATTTACGCTGCTACGCTTGTGTAACTTTGTGTCCCCTTTCCCCTTTATCCCGCTTTAACGGGCAGTACGACTCCCACCTCAGAATTCGGCGAATGCGAGGAAGTTAGGCGGGAGATCAACTGCCTGTAAAATCCCGATTGGTGAGGGCTAATAATCAGTGGGGATGAACAAAACCCCCACTGATTAAAGTTTCACTTTATATAAATAGTAATAGAAAAGACGACCGTCTATGCTCGGTCGTCTTTTCTTACTTTTGATTTGATTGAAGAGCTTCCTTTAGTTCTTCAAACTTTTCATTTAATTGATCTGTCATCATTTTCATAGCCGTTTTTCGATCTATTTGTTCTTCAGCATCAATTTGAATTGGGTCTCCAAAAACTAATTGCGCTTTTTTTCCTTTTATCAATTCTTTTACACTTGATGGACCAACATAAGCTGCTGGTATTAATGGAACGTTAGAACGCATTGCAATCGTAACAGCCCCAGCTTTTAATGAAACATCTTCTGATGATCTCGTTCCACTCGGGAAAATACCTACTACTTTTCCCTCTTTTAATAAACGAGATGGAATTTTCAATGTGCTTGGCCCTGGATTCGCACGGTCTACAGGGAATGCATTTACATTTTTAAAAAACCAATTTTTAAATTTCCCTTCAAACAATTCCTTTTTTGCCATGTAATGAATTTGGGTTGGGTACATTCCTGCCGCTAACATTAAAACATCCATAAAACTTGTATGTGTACACGCAACAACGTAAGGGCCATCTTCCGGTAATTTCTCTCTCCCTTGCACTTCTACCTTCCCAGCCATTTTAAATATATATTTCAACGAAAATGTAATTGGTTTATACATTTGTTTCGTTCCTTTCTGAATATCCGAAGTATAATCATTTTCTTACAATGATTATAACACTAAGTTTTAGGAGTTGGTAATAAAAATAAGTATTTATTGTTAAATTTCAATTCTTACAAAAGTGTAAGTTTATTGTAAGCTAATTCGATAGTGACCCCCTCCACTATCTTATACAATTAAGTCAGAAAGTAACAACAACCATTCGAAAAGGAGCGGATCTATATGATGAACAAAATGAAATCAAACAATTTCTTACATACAATGAGCATGGTATTATCCGCTCTTATCGATGCAAAAACTGTTGCTTCTACATTAAACAAGTAAGGAGAATTTATAATGAATAACCTGACTTTTAACAAATTAGATTTTTTAGGACTAGCTAGCGGATCAATTCTTCTTACTGCTTTTATTTATGCCGCAACGCTTGTATAACTTTGTGTCCCCTTTCCCCTTTATATAGAAAAAGACGACCGTCTATGCCCGGTCGTCTTTTTAATTTTTTCTTTCCTTCAATTCTCTTAAAAGCTGTATCAATTCAGCTTGTTGTTTTATATTCTTACGACCGTTTCGATTAATTGCCGCAAGCTCGCAGGCAACTCCAGCAGCAAAGAAAAACAATAAACTTTCTAACATATAAAATCCTCCAGTTGCCTATTAAACAGCTTGGCGCAATTGCTTTTCTTGCAACATTTGTTTATTTGCATTTTCTTCTTTTCTCTGACAAACATTATTACGAATAAGCGCTGCAATAACAAATAATGTTCCTACAATATCAAATGTTGTTATTTTATACCCTTGCATCATCATAATAACTAAAGTAGTAATTGGCACAAAGTTAATAAATAAAATACCATTAATGGATGATAAGATTTTCACACCGTAGTTCCAAGCAAGTAGTGCTACGATACCTGGTAATGTCATCATAAATAACAAATCATACTTCACAATAGAAATCGTTTCCATACTTGGAACAGATACATATCCAAGCACTGTAATGACTACAGTTATCATCCCTGTGACAGTTGTACCCAATACACACGTCAAAGTAGAATAGCGTAATGTTGACCAATCGCTACACGTTTGACCACCCATCGTATAAATTACCCATCCTACAACACCAACAAATATAAATGCTAGCGAAAACATGTTATCTTTCAATGTTAAAAAGAAACTCATATCACCTTTCGTAATAACAAATATAGCCCCTACAAACGCGATAATCATGCTCGTTATCATATACTTCTTCGGCTTTATATTTTTATATCCCCATAAAATACAAATTGAAATCATCGGCATCAGCGCCTCCATAATAGAAGCTACCATTACACCTGATTTCCCCATTAACATTTGTCCTAGAAAAATTAATACATTATATACGGTAAACGCCATTGTTCCAAAAAAGACGAGTAACTTTCCTCTTCCCTCTAAGCGAAATGCCTTCTTACCTTCTTTCATTAGCAACAATACAATCAATACGATCGCCACCGCTCCGTAGCGAATAAGTGAAAAATAAAATGGATCTATGTATTCTAACGCATGATCAGCAACCGGGAACATTGCTCCCCATGACATACTTGCAATTAAACATGCTAAAGCCCCTATTATCATTTGACCTCTTCTCACCATAATCCCCCCGCTTCTTTCTATTTGCACAAAGAGAATTGTAAAAGAAAAAATATATCACGTAAAATGATTCAAAATGATGTTAACTATCACTTATAATGATAGTTAACATCAAGGAGGATCGTACTATGGAATTAAGAGACTTACAAATCTTCCAGAGCGTTGCCGACCAAGGTAGTGTAAGTGGCGCAGCAAAGGAATTAAATTACGTACAATCAAATGTAACCGCACGTATTAAACAATTAGAAAACGAGCTAAAAACACCGCTCTTTTACCGTCATAAACGAGGCATGACTTTAACGGCTGAAGGAAGAAAAATGCTCGTTTATGTTCATAAAATTTTGCAAGATGTTGAAGAGCTAAAACAAGTGTTTTTAGATAGCGAAACACCATCTGGTATATTAAAAATTGGTACAGTCGAAACAGTAAGCACATTGCCTACCATTTTGTCTTCTTACTATAAGAGCTATCCGAATGTCGATTTATCATTACAAGCTGGTCTAACAGAAGAACTTATTAGAAAAGTAATCGATCACCAATTAGATGGTGCATTCATATCAGGTCCTATTAAACATCCATTAATTGAACAATACGATGTTAGTACCGAAAAATTAATGCTTGTTACACAAAATAAAGCTTTTCATATAGAAGAATTCACTACGACGCCCCTACTCGTTTTTAATCAAGGATGTGGATACCGTTCAAAATTAGAACGATGGCTTAAAGATGAAGGTTTGCTGCCAAAAAGAATTATGGAATTTAATATATTAGAAACAATACTAAACAGTGTTGCACTTGGCCTTGGAATTACACTCGTACCACAGTCTGCTGTCCACCATCTTTCTAAAGCTGGTAAGGTACATTGTCATGCAATCCCTGAAAAATATGGTAGTATTTCAACGGTTTTCATACGCCGTAAAGATAGCTATATGACGAATTCAATGCGTAGCTTTTTAAAAACAATTGAAGAGCATCATCATATCAATATGCTTTGAAGGACATTCTTACACGAATGTCTTTTTTTCTTACAAAAGTGTAAGTCTTCCGTAAGCTAATTCGATAGTTGCAGGCGACCATATTTCCTATAATTAAGACATAAAGCAGGGCAACAACAATTCGAAAAGGAGCGGATACGCATGATGAACAAAATGAAATCAAACAAATTTTTAAATACAATGGGCATGGTGCTATCCGCACTTGTCGATGCAAAAGCAGTTGCAACTACATTAAACAAATAAGGAGAGATTATTATGAACATCATTACATTTAACAAATCAGACTTTATCGGACTTGCAAGTGGAGCAACTCTTCTTACAGCTTTCATTTACACACTTGCTCAAAGTCTCGTTTAACACTTTGCTTCCCCAAACCCCTTTATATATAGAAAAAGCTGCTCGTCTTATAGACAAGCAGCTTTTTAGTTTGTTTCATATATAATTTGACCTGTTTTCGTCATATCGTATCCGCCAATTGCTTTTAATTCATTATGAAATTCTTCCGATTGCAGAATGTCTTTCATAAACTCAATAAGCTCTTCATTTTCTTTATTCTTCAAAATTACTAAATCATACTGTTCTTTCATTATTGGAATAAAGTCTACATTTACAATTTGCGAAAACTTTTCTGACCCTACTCCAACATCAGCTTTTCCATTCGCAACTTGCGAAGCAACACCAAGGTGATTCGATTCTTCCCATTCATAACCGCTAATATCTTCTTTATTTATTTTTCGAATTCGCAATTGCTCATCCACTAATACCCTAATACCGGAACCCTTTTCTCGATTTATAAATCGTATAGATGACTGAGATAAATCAGCCCATGTTTTTATATTTTTTGGATTCCCTTTTTGCACATAAAACCCTACATTTCTTGATAATAAATTAATCATAATACATGGTTGTCCAACTAAAATACGTTTTACGTAAGGAACATTATACGTACCCGTTTCCCCATCGAACAAATGCAGGCTAACGACACTTCCTTCTCCTTGGTACAGCTTCACTAAACTCGTTAAACTACCTTGATACGCTCTTAATATATTAGAATTTGGCATACGATTTTCTATATGTTTTGCCAACATATCTAACGTTAGTTCTTGCCCGCTAATAATACATGTATTCGAGGTACTATTACCATCGTTCTTTACAGGAACAACTTGCACCTTACCAGTTTTCATTTGCTTTATATATTGTTCTAAATCCGCTGCATCAATGCGCATCTGTCTACCAACTCTATAAGAAGGCAGTTCTCCTTTTTTAATTAAGTCGTATACAGTTAGTTTTGATACTTTTAATCGCTTTGCTACTTCTTCCGTTGTGTAGGAATGATGATCCATAGACGATTCCTCACTTTCTTCTTTCATTGTAACAAAGAAAAGAATATTTCTCCTATTTTTTCAAAATAGCTATATGTTCAAATTATATTCAATTATAACTAGTTATAATTAGTTATATTTAGTTATAATTAAATGTGTCAAAATGAAAGGGGACTTTTTTATGAACAAATTTACATTACGATCCATTGGGGCACTTATACTTTCTTTTCTTCTTATATTTAGTGCTGCATGTACAAGCGGAGAAAAGAAAGAGAAATCAACTGCTAAAGAAGGAAAAACAGTAGAACTTACTATATCCGCTGCTGCAAGCTTACAAGATGCACTAAAAGAAATTGAAACAAAATATAAAGAAAAAGAACCTAATATTAAACTTTCTTTTAACTTCGGTGCTTCTGGTGCACTTCAACAACAAATTGAACAAGGTGCGCCTGCTGATTTATTCTTCTCAGCAGCAGAAGATAAATTTCAAACTCTTGTTAAAAAAGGATTCATTGATGAAAAAGAAGGGAAAAATCTTCTTGGGAATGAACTCGTTCTAGTTGTCCCAAAAGATAGTTCTCTTACAAAATTCCAAGATTTAAAAGATGAAAAAATCAAGAAAATTGCACTTGGTACACCTGAATCCGTACCTGCGGGAAAATACGCAAAGGCTTCTCTCACACATGAAAATATTTGGAATGACATTCAAAATAAAGTCGTATTTACAAAAGACGTTCGCCAAGTGTTAACATATGTAGAAACAGGCAATGTCGATGCTGGTATCGTATACAAAACGGATGCTCTTATTTCAGACAAAATAAAGATTGGTGAGACAGCAGCAGCTACCTCTCATGAGCCAATTCACTATCCTTTAGGTGTTATAAAAGAATCTAAGCACAAGAAAGAGGCGACTTCATTTTATGAGTATTTGCAGTCAAAAGATGCACAATCTATCTTTAAAAAATATGGATTTACAGTCCTATCATAATTGCCATGAGCTTTGATGCTATTTTGTCACCAATCTTTCTATCTTTACGAGTAGCTGCATGCGCCACCATTATCGTTACAATTTTAGGGACGATTATCGGGCGAGCGCTAGCACGCTCCTCATGGAGATATAAAGTAATACTAGAAACTATTTTCTTATTACCAATGGTACTTCCGCCAACTGTAATCGGCTTTTTTCTCATTATCATTTTTGGAAATAATAGTCCCATTGGAATGTGGATAGAATCATTATTTCAGCAGTCTATTATGTTTACATCCACTGCTGCTATCATTGCTTCTACAGTCGTTGCATTTCCACTCATGTACCAATCAGCAAAAACAGGATTTTCTATTGCAAATGTACAAATTGAAGAAAGTGCTCGTGACCTTGGTGCGAGTGAATATCAAGTTTTCCTGCACGTTACACTCCCACTTGCATTTCCTGCCTTACTAAGCGGAATGATTTTGAGCTTTGTTCGTGCGCTCGGTGAGTTTGGTGCTACACTCATGTTTGCTGGGAACATTCCTGGTAAAACACAGACTATCCCAACTGCAATTTATATGGCGATTGATGCAAGTAATATGCAACTCGCCTGGACACTTGTAGTTATTACTATTAGTATGTCACTCCTATTTCTGCTATGTATTCAGCTTATTAATAAAAGAATTACTAACTCTTAAAGCAGCTTTTTTCGAAGCTGCTTCTTTATTTCTCAGGAAATAAAATATACCGTCGGGAAATAACTGAATTTTACCCCTTATTAAAATATACATTTTATTTGAATTCACTTTCTAAAATAGGCAATTTCCTGTTATTATATGGAGGTGTTTCAAAAAATGAAGAAATGAAAACGCATTTATATCGTAAGTTCTTCATCCTGTTTTAGCGATCGGTAATCTTCTACTCTATTAGTGGGGCATTACCGATCGTTAGAACGATATGTAATTATATTGGTATAGAAAACCGAAGGGAGTCTTGTAATGGACATTTTATTAGCGCTTCTTCCTGCAATCGCATGGGGAAACATCTTATTAGTAAGCGTAAAAATGGGCGGTGGTGCATATAGCCAAACGGTAGGTATGACAATCGGTGCTCTATTCTTCGCAACAGTTATGTATGTATTTACTCAACCAGTTTTAACAATGACAGTCTTAATTGTTGGTTTTATTTCAGGTTTATTCTGGGCTTTAGGACAAGTAAACCAATTAAAAACAGTTGAAAAATTAGGTGTTTCAACTACTGTAACGATTTCTACTGGTATGCAACTTGTTGCAACTTCTATCTTTGGGGTTATCGCTTTCCGTGAGTGGACTACAACAACAACGATTGTTCTGGGAACGATTGCAATCCTATTAATCGTAGTTGGTGTTGTATTCACATCACTAGACGACAAAGAAAATGCACAGCCACCAGGACAATTGAAAAAAGGACTTCTTACTTTAATTGTTTCTACTTTCGGCTACCTTGTATATGTAATTATTATTCGTTGGTATAATATCGATGGTTGGTCTGCTATTTTACCACAAGCAGTTGGTATGTTTGTTGGTGCGGTTGTACTGACATCTAAACATAAACCATTTAACAAATATGCAATGCGTAATGCTTTATCTGGTTTACTATGGGGAACTGGAAACTTATTCTTACTTCTTTCATTACCACGTGTCGGAGTAGCAACAAGCTTCCCATTATCTCAAACTGGAATCGTTATCTCAACATTCGGTGCGATTGTATTCTTAGGTGAAAAGAAAACAAAACGTCAATTGATCTTTATTGCACTAGGTAGTGTTTTAATTATCGGTGGCGCTGTATTGCTTGGTATGACGAAAGCATAAGCTTATATTCTATTAATAAACCCCTGAAGTATATGTGCTTCAGGGGTTTTTCTCTTCCAATTGTTTTCTAAATATAATTATTTACATGCACTTGTTTTTTATAGTTGTTCTTCCACTCTAGCAAACCAGCTACACATATAAAGAGATTAATAACAGCTAATATTAGCATGACGTATAAACCTGTGGAAATATAAATCACAATGCTAACCACGTTATACAAAATCCATAAATACCAGTTTTCTAAAATTTTTCGACTTAGCATAAATTGAGCTACTAATCCTAGTACAGCATTTAAAGCGTCTAAATATGGACTAGTTGATTCTAAATAACGGATTTGATAATAGCCCCAACCAATCCAAGCAACTAACATAAAGATTATATAAATAGTCCACCCTTTTACACCTAAACGAACTGTTGCTTTTACCTCTTCCTCCCCACTACGTGCAATCCAATAATACCAACCATATACATTAAATATAAATTGAAAGGCTGCCAATACTGCCATTGCATATAAACCTTGCGTGATGAAAATATACAGAAATACCGCAACCGTAATCATGCCAAACAAAAAGTTAGATACCCTTTCCCTCGCTAATAACCAAACATTAATAATCCCCATAACCGATGCAAAAATTTCAATATAACTCGATTGAATATAAAATCCAACCAATACGCAAATAATACTAGAAATGAGTAAAAAAAGTGGACTTCTGACCATGATCATCTCTCCCCAGATGTATAATAAATTCCCTATCACCAGTATAAGGAATAGCTCTTCCCTTTACCATGAATTTCCTCCTTCTCATTATCCATTCCATCTACGGTAAGTCTTTTCTTTTTACAAATTTCTCTTAAAAATGGTATCGTTTTTTATAACATATCTCCACTGGAAAGGAATAAAGGATATGCTAACTAAACATCGAATTCTATTTATTGGCGCTGGTCGTATGGCAGAAGCTATATTTTCCGGATTACTTAAAACAAGCAAAGAATACATCGAAGAAATTATTGTTTCTAACCGAAGCAACGTAGAAAAGCTAGAACAATTACAAGGGCGATATAATGTGTCTACTGCAACAGATTGGAAGCAGCATGTTACATCTGTTGATACGATTGTTTTAGCAATGCCGCCCTCTGCACATGAAGAATTATTAGCAGAGTTATCTCCGTTACTATCGAATCAACTTGTCGTAACGGTAGCTGCTGGCATTGGCCCATCTTATTTAGAAGAAAGACTTCCCAGGGGAACACCTGTTGCTTGGATCATGCCAAATACAGCTGCTGAAATTGGAAAGTCTATCTCCTTATATACAATGGGACGATCAGTAAACGAGATGCATCAAGAAACCCTGCAACTGCTTTTAAGAGGCATTGGTACTTCGCAACTTTGCACCGAGGAAGAAGTTCATCAGCTTACTGCAGTTACTGGAAGTGCACCAGCCTTCCTTTATTACTTTGCTGAAAGCTTAATTGAAGCAACAAAAAGTTATGGAGTCGATGAAGCAACTGCCAAACACCTTGTCATTCAAATGATTTCTGGCTCTGCTTCTATGCTTGAACAAACACAAGATCCAGCTAACCTCCGCGAACAAGTAACAACACCAGGCGGTTCCACAGCTGAAGGTCTCAAAGCTTTATATGAATATAATTTTTCAGAGGCAATTCAAAAGGCAGTAGAAGCAACAAACAAAAAAGCTAGGGGGAATTAATATGACTTTAACAAGTTTAAACGACTACACAACATTACATAACGGCGTAAAAATGCCTTGGTTCGGTTTAGGTGTTTTTAAAGTAGAAGACGGATCAGAAGTAATTGATTCTGTAAAAGCAGCTATTAAAAATGGATACCGTAGTATCGATACAGCTGCCATATATAAAAATGAAGAAGGCGTTGGACAAGCAATCCGTGAATCAGGTATTCCACGTGAAGAATTATTTATCACATCAAAAGTATGGAATAGTGATCAAGGTTACGAATCAACATTACAAGCATTTGAAACTACATTAGAAAAATTAGGTCTAGAATATTTAGATTTATATTTAGTACATTGGCCTGTAAAAGGAAAATACACTGAATCATGGAAAGCTTTAGAGCAACTTTATAAAGATGGTCGTGTACGCGCTATTGGTGTGAGTAATTTCCATATTCACCATTTGCAAGACGTATTTGAAATTGCTGAAATTAAGCCTATGGTTAACCAAGTGGAATACCATCCACGTTTAGCACAAGAAGAATTGCACACTTTCTGTAAAGAGCATGGTATTCAGCTTGAAGCTTGGTCACCATTAATGCAAGGACAACTACTAGATCACCCAACATTACAAGAAATTGCTACAAAATATAATAAATCGACTGCACAAGTGATTCTACGCTGGGATCTACAAAATGAAGTTGTAACGATTCCTAAATCAATTAAAGAACACCGCATCATTGAAAATGCGAACATCTTTGATTTTGAATTAAGCTCGGATGATATGAAAGCAATTCAAGCTTTAAATGAAAATCACCGCGTTGGTCCAGATCCGGATAACTTTAACTTCTAATAAGGAAACCACTGCCATATGCAGTGGTTTCTTTATTTTTAATAAAACTGAAAATTTAAACTATATTCCATTTGATTGACACTTCATTATCTAAGGTGTAAGATTTTGAATTATCAAAGAAACACAAAAATTAATAAAATTTATTCGTTTACTCATTGTATCAAGAGAGGTGGAGGGACTGGCCCTTTGAAACCTCGGCAACAGGTTCATTTTGAATACTGTGCCACTTCCTGCAAGCTTTGTGCTTGAAAGATAGAATGAGGGACTTCGTTTATATACGGGTGCATAACTTGTACGTAAAAATCCCTCTTTCTCAATACGAAAAGAGGGATTTTTTATTTTTCATTTCCCTCATCATCATCCAAACTTAATTATTTAGGAGGAAAATCAAATGAAAAAGAAGTTTGTACCCGGTATTGCATCAGTTGTAGGAGTAAGTATTTTATTAACTGGTTGCGGTAGTTATAAAAACGAAGCAAGCGGAGCAAATGCAAAAGACGAGGCGCCTAGTAAGCAGGTTTTAAACTTATCTTCACCTACTGAAATACGAACAATGGATACAGCTCGTGCTACAGATACTGATTCTGGTCAAGTAATGAGAAACGTATTTGAAGGTTTGTATAATCTTGGTGAAGGTAACAAACCTGTCCCTGGTGTTGCAAAATCTCATGAAGTAAGTGGCGATAAAACGAAATACACATTCCACCTGCGAGATTCAAAATGGTCAAACGGCACTCCTGTTACAGCGAAAGACTTTGTCTTTGCTTGGCAAAGAGCTGTCGATCCAGCGACAGCCTCTGAATACGCATTTCTATTCTTTGATATTAAAAATGCAACAAAAATTAACAACAAAGAACTTCCAGCCGATCAACTTGGTGTAAAAGCAATTGATGCCCATACGTTTGAGGTAGAATTAGAACGTCCTGTTCCGTACTTTATTAGCTTAACAGCGTTCCCAACATTTCTACCAATTAACGAGGAATTCTTTAAAGCACAAGGTGATAAGTACGCTTTAGAAGATAATACAATCTTGTACAACGGAGCTTTTACACTAAGCGATTGGAAGCACGAACAAAGCTTTAAATTCAAGAAAAACCCTACCTATTGGGATAAAGATACTGTCAAACTGGAAGAAATCAATTTTAACGTCGTAAAAGAAAAATCTACAGAAGTAAATTTATTCGAGTCAAAACAATTAGATCGTATCAAACTAACATCTGACTTCGTTGATAAATATAAAAAGGATGCTAACTTTAAAGAACGTCCAAACGTAGGGGTACAGTTTTTACGTATGAATCAACAAAACAAAGTACTTCAAAACGTTTCTGCACGCCAAGCAATTGCTCAAACAATTGATCGAAAATCCTTTGTAAATACGTTATTAAATGACGGCTCTACACCAACCTTGAGTCTCGTGCCGAAAAACTTTGCAAAAGGGCCTGATGGAAAAGACTTCCGTACTGCAAACGGCGATTTAACAAAAGTTGATACAACATCTGCACAAGAATTATGGAAAAAAGCAAAAAAAGAACTTGGTTCTGAAAAGATAACATTAGAATTATTAACAAGTGATGGTGACCTTGAGAAGAAAACTGGTGAGTTCCTAAAAGGACAACTAGAAAAGAATTTAGATGGCTTAACAGTAAATATAAAACCGCAACCACGTAAACAACAAGTTTCACTTTTATTAAAAGGTGACTACGAGATTGGAATTGACGGTTGGAGCCCTGACTTTGCGGATCCAATTACATTCCTTGAGTTATTTACAACGAATAACCCTTACAACTTAGACCATTACTCTAATAAGGAATTCGATGAAACAATAGCAAAAGTGAAAACAACTTTAGCTGGTGATGAAAAAGCTCGCTGGGACGCATTACTAGCATCCGAGAAAATATTATTTAAAGACTCTGTTATCGCTCCTCTTTACCAAAAAGGCGAATCTTATTTAGAACGTTCTTATGTGAAAGGAATTGTACAAGTAGACTTTGCAGGCCAATTAAACTTCAAGTGGGCAAAAATTGAAAAATAAAGTGAAACTTTAATCAGTGGTTTTTTCTTCATCCCCACTGATTATTAGCCCGTACCAATTGTTTTTTTAGCAAAACATATTAAAAGCAGGTTCCCCAATACGAGGAAATCTGCTTTTTTAATATATTATTCTAAGAAATTAACAATCTATTTTTATTATTGACATATAGTTCTTTCCAGTGTTAATATTCTAAATAATCAAAGAAACAAAATATTTAACCATCAAAATATAATGTCTACAAAGTTGAAACATATAACGCCAGATTATAGTTCAACATGTATATACATATAGAACACCTGATTACCTATATACACATATTTAGAATAGGTTTTCTCTTCTTCTATAGCTACACTTCAAGACATGGACATTATGACGTTACGAACAACACATTTAGGGAGGAAAGAACAATGAAGAAAAAAGTTGTACCTGTTGTTGCATCTGTTTTAGGGGCAAGTCTACTACTAACTGCTTGCGGGGGAAATAAAGATAATGCAGGCGGAGCAAAAGCGAACGATAAAGCACCTGATAAACAAGCGATTAACTTATCATTTGCTTCAGAAATTCCAACAATGGATGTTGCAAAAGCAACGGATGGGGAATCCATGAACGTAATGCGAAATGTTTTCGAAGGTTTATATGCAATGGGAGAAGATAATAAACCGATTCCTGGTGTTGCTGAGTCGGTTGACGTAAGTCCCGATAAAACAAAATATACATTCCACCTGCGTGATTCAAAATGGTCAAACGGTACTCCTGTAACAGCAAAAGACTTTGTCTTCGCTTGGCAACGTGCCGTAAACCCTGAAACAGCAGCTGAATATGCATTCTTATTCTTCGATATACAGAATGCAAAACAAATAAACCAAAAACAATTACCAGTTGATCAATTAGGCATCAAAGCTCTTGATGACAAAACTTTAGAAGTACAACTAGATCGTCCTGTTCCCTACTTCTTAAGCTTAACGACATTCTCAACATTCTTACCAATTAATGAAGACTATTTAAAATCTCAAGGCGATAAATACGGTTTAGAAACAAATCATTTAATTTACAATGGTGCTTTCACATTAGATAACTGGAAACACGAACAAAGCTTCCAATTGAAGAAGAATCCTAACTATTGGGATGCTAAAACTGTAAAATTAGAAGAAATCAACTTCAATGTCGTTAAAGATAAGTCTACAGAAGTTAACTTATATGATTCAGGACAAATTGACCGTGTTGCTTTAACTGCGGAGTTTGTTGATAAATATAAAGGTGATCCAAACTTCAAGGAACGCGCTGAAGTCGGCATTCAATTCTTACGACTAAATCAGAAAAATACAGTATTAAAAAATCAACATGCACGCCTTGCTATTAACGGTGCAATGAATAAAAAAGCGTACGTAGAAACAATTTTAAATAACGGTGCAATCCCAGCAGAAGGAATGGTTCCTGCGAAATTCGCAAAAAGTCCAGACGGTAATGACTTCCGTAAAGAAAACGGAAATCTAGTCAAAGATGATGTGAAAACAGCGAAAGAAAACTGGAAAAAAGCAAAGCAAGAACTTGGTACTGACAAAGTAACAATTGAACTATTAACAAGCGATAATGCTCTAGCTAAAAAGACTGGCGAATATTTAAAAGGTGAACTAGAAAAGAACCTAGATGGATTAACAGTGAATTTAAAACCACAACCACGTAAACAACAGTTGAAACTACTATTAAGTGGTGATTATGAAATTGGAATTGATGGCTGGGGCCCTGACTTCGCTGATCCAATTACATTCTTAGATTTATTTACAACAGA
Organism: Bacillus nitratireducens; assembly: GCF_036320425.1. Classification (NCBI taxonomy): domain Bacteria; kingdom Bacillati; phylum Bacillota; class Bacilli; order Caryophanales; family Bacillaceae; genus Bacillus; species Bacillus nitratireducens. The sequence continues at coordinate 33,140 of NZ_JAUMJO010000012.1, read as the reverse complement.
TAGTGCTTATAACTTCGATAAATACTCTAACAAAGAGTACGATGAGCTCATTCATAAAGTGAAAACAGATTTAGCTGGTGATGAAAAGGCTCGCTTTGAAGCAATGAAGCAAGCTGAAAAAATCCTATTACAAGATGGTGCTGTCGCTCCTTTATACCAACAAGGTCGCTCTTATCTACAACGCGGATTCATTAAAGGACTTGTAACAACTGACTTCGGCGGTGAGTTTAACTACAAATGGACAGAAGTTGCAAAATAATAAGTACTAATAAAAAAGGTATCCTTCGTGGGATACCTTTTTTACTTTACACTTCTTTAACTACAGAGCTTCTTCCCTTTACCATTCCTTTTATAGACAAAGTAATCAATGCTACCAATTGTGTAATTAATATAATTAATAATGAAATAGTATTTTTCTCTAAACCAGCTCCGCCAAATATTATTGTGTAATAACCATTTGCTGCATATGTTGCGGGAAATAATTCGCCGATTGTTTGAAATGCCTATATACATACCATTTTTTTCAATTTAATTAATACATAAGCATGTGTCCCCCTTAAGTAAATAATTCATTTGGTTTATACATAATTACATGAAATTAGGAAAAACTTGTATAGAAAGAAGTTACATAAGGAGGAATTTATAATGAGAATTTTACTATCAGCTTTATTAGCACTTATGCTAGTACCTGCATTAACAGGATGTAAAGCTCCTGCAAAAGAAGATACAACTTCTAATAAGAAAACGACTGAAGAAGCAAAAAAAGAGGCTCCTGCAGATTTAAAACTAAACTTTAATGAATTTGATTTAAAAGCAGACTATCAAGATACGAAGAAAGACTACGAAGCTGATTATAAAAATGTAGCAGCCGATAAAAAAATGGAAGCAAAGGTTGAAGACCATAAAGCAGATGTAAAATTAACAGGCGACGAGGCTATTACAAAATTAAGCCCACTTCTACAAGAATTAAAATTTGATAAAGATACTCCTGACCAAGAAGTAATTGATCAAGTAGTAAACGTGTTCAAACTTGATAAAGACTACCAAAAATTCGATTTAGAAGTTGTCTTCTCTGATGGAACGAAAAAAGAATATAAAAGAGAAATAAAATAAAGAAGTAGGCGATTGCCTACTTCTTTATTTTTGCATATCTTAGTTCTGGACTAGACCCAATAATGAATTGGACGCCAGATACTGATGATTTTTGTAAATACGAAGCACTTGGGAAAATAATTGGGATTAATGGTGTATCATCAAACATAATATCTTCTGCTTTATGCAATAAGTCAAAACGCTTATCTTCGTTTTGTTCAACTTCTGCTTCTTTGATTAATGCATCAAATTCTTTATTATGCCATTTTGCATAGTTGTTTGGACCATCACCTGCATATAAATCTAGTTTAGTAATCGGATCCAATAGAGAGCCGCCCCATCCCATATAAGCTAATTGGAAATCACTTTGCTTATATGTGTCGATGTAACTCTTCCACTCTTTATTTTCTAATTTAATATCTACACCAAGATTTTTCTTAAACATTTCTTGCATTGCTTCTGCTACTTTTTTATGTTGTGTATCTGTAGTGAATTTTAATGTTACTTCAGGTAATGTAGACCAACCTTGCTCTTTCATGCCCTCTTCTAATAATTTTTTCGCTTCTGCTGAATCGAATTTTACGTAATCGCCTTTTTCTTTACGGAAATCACGACCACCTTGTGTTTTTGCTCCTTCTGGAACGAATGCATATGCTTCTTGTGCGTTATTTTTATACAGTTTTTCAACGATAAACTTACGATCAACTGCTAATGAAAATGCTTTACGTACTTTTGCATTTGTAAACGGCTCTTTTTCTACATTAAACGAATAAATATAAGATGAAAATCCTGCAACACGCTTATATTCTTTGTTCCCTTTTTCTTTTTCAATCATCTCTTGTGGTAAACCACTTAGTAAATCTAATTCTTTTGACTTGTACAATTGGTACGCTGTTTTAGAATCTGGAATAATACGAAACTCAATTTCTTTTAATGTTACCTTTTTATCATAGTATTCTTTATTTTTTTGTACTGTAATAGCTTGGTTATGCTTCCATTCTTTTAATGTGAATGGTCCGTTTGTAATTAACTCTTTTGGATCTGTTTTTAATTTATTATTATCATCAATTGATTTTTTAGATAATGGAATAAATAATGAACTTGCTAATTTTTGTTTAATAGAAGCAACTGGGTGTTCAAGTGTTACCTTTAATGTTTGAGGTTCAACAACTTGAATACCAACTTGTCCTTCTTCACCTTTTCCAGTATTATATGCCTCTGCACCTTTAATAAAATACATTTCTGTCGCATTCATAGAACCTGTTTTCGGGTTTAATAATCGCTTCCATGCGAACTCAAAATCACTTGCTGTAATAGGAGAACCATCTGACCATTTAATATCTTTCTTCAAATGAATTGTATATTCAGTTCCATCAGCATTTACTTCTTCTTTCTCTGCCAATTCATTTTGATATTTCCCATCACTATCTTGCGTATATAAACTTGAAAACAACTGTCCAATTATGTAACCCGACGTGCTATCTGTCGCAATGGCAGAATCAAGCGTATAAGGATCACTGCTAATATTCGTTACTAATCGATCTCCCTCTCCCTTACCAGCGCTCGCCTTTTGCGTCTCTTTCTTACCGCAAGCGACAGAAGTAATTGCTAATACGGTCATAATGACAAATAATAAAAACTTCTTCATTTTACATTCCCCTTTAACCTGAAATTTTTGGTGTTGATGCTAATAATGTTTTCGTATAAGAATGTTGTGGATTACGGAATACTTCGTCCGTATTTCCAAATTCAACAAGTTCTCCTTTATATAGGACAGCCACTTTTTCACATAAATAGTGAACCATCGGCAAATCGTGCGCGATAAATAAGTATGTATAGCCTTGTTCCTTTTGAATCTTTTGCAGCAAATGTACAATTTGAATTTGCAATGAAACATCTAATGCTGAAATTGGTTCATCAAGGATTAATACTTCTGGCTCACACAATAGCGCTCTTGCAATGGCAATACGTTGACGTTGTCCTCCGCTAAATTCGTGTGGATATCGATCAATATATCGTCTATCTAATCCAACACGCTCTAGTGCATCACCTGCGACTTTATCTTTCAATCCTTTATCGCCTAAACCGAATGAAATATAGCCTTCTGTTACGATATCGCGCACTTTCCAGCGCGGATTTAATGCAGCTGTGGAATCTTGAAAAATGAACTGTACTCTCTGTAAGAAATTGCGTTTATTCGCTGATTTCAGCTTATGAACAACTTGACCGTTGTAATCAATCTCACCAGATGTTGGCTTTTCAATTCCAGCAATTAATTTTCCAAGTGTTGTCTTTCCAGAACCACTTTCTCCAATAATGCCAAGCGTTGTTCCTTTTGGGATAGAAAGTGATATATCTTTTAACGCTGCGATTTCCTTATGTTTACTTCCATACGTTTTCGTTACTTGCTTAACAGTAATTAAATCTGTCGTCATGAGGCATTCACCTTCTCTTTTGATTTCGGTTTATTATGCTCCAGAATATGTTGCCAGCAATGTGAGCTATGCTCCTCAGAATATGTCGTTCTCTCTGGGAAGCGATGAATACATTCTTTTATCGCTTCTGGGCAACGATTTACAAAAGGACAACCAAAGCTATTTAACGTTTCAATGGAAGGTGTCGTTCCTTCTATAGCACGTAATACTTTTTCGGAATCGTCCATATTCGGAATTGCTTGTAATAAACTTTTTGTATACGGATGCTTAGGTGAACCTATTACTTCTTGTATCGTCCCTTTTTCAACAACACGGCCCCCGTACATAACTACCACCCGGTCAGCTACTTCACGTACAAGCGCCAAATCGTGAGTAATTAATAAAATACTCGTATTTTGTTTTTCTTTTCGCTCTTTTAATAATCCCATAATTTGCTTTTGAATCGTTACATCTAATGCCGTTGTAGGTTCATCTGCAATAACGAGCTTCGGGTGACATGAAAACGCAATGGCCAAACAAATACGTTGCCTCATACCACCGCTTAACTGATACGGGTATTGTTCAAAGCGTTTCTCTGCTTCATGTATGCCTAAATCATTTAGTAAGTTAATTGCAATTTCTTTTGCCTCTTTCTTCGATTTCTTTTCATGCTGCAAAATTACTTCTGTAATTTGCCTTCCGACCTTCATCGTCGGATTTAAAGATGAAAGCGGGTCTTGAAAGATAAAAGAAATATCTTTCCCGCGAATTTGATTCCATTCTGATTCTTGTAAATTAGTTAATTCCTTTGATTGGAAAGATACATTTCCATCATCAATATGAATTGACTCTTGATTTAAGCCGATAATTGATTGTGCTGTAACACTTTTCCCTGAACCACTTTCTCCGACAAGTGCAACTATTTCACCTTCGTTAATAGAAAAGGAAACATGCTTCACAATTGCTTGCTTACTATTCTCTTTTTCAACGGCCAACGTTACGTTTTCTAAAGATAAGATTTGTGCCATGTTTTTTCTCCTTTCGATTACGTTTTACGATTTTCGGATCAATCGCATCTTGCAAACCATCACCAATTGCATTAAATGCGAACATGATGAGTGCAATCATGATTGCCGGGAAGAATAGTTGCCACCATTCTCCGCTTAGTAACGTCCCAAGTGCATCGTTCGTCATCGTGCCCCAGCTTGCCGCTGGTGATTGTACTCCAAGTCCGATAAAGCTTAAAAATGATTCTGAGAAAATAGCTGCTGGAATTGTAAATGATAAATTTACGATAATAATCCCCGTTAAGTTTGGAATTAAATGCCCATATATAATTTTCATATGAGATGTACCTAATCGCTCTGCTGCGATAACAAATTCTCTTTGCTTTAAAGATAAGACTTGCGCTCTAATGAGACGTGCCATGCCAATCCATCCCGTTAACGCAAGGGCGATTATAATTGTAAAAAGTCCTGGTTTCATAACGATTAATAATAAAATAACAATTAATAAATATGGGATACCGTATAACACTTCAATTCCTCTTATAATCCACTCATCAATTAACGTTCCAAGACGATTACGCCCTCTCACGTATCCACTGAACCCTCCGATAAGTACACCGAGCCCTATATCAAGAGCTGCCGCTACCAATCCAACTGTTAGTGAAATTTTCCCACCAGCCCAAGTACGCGCCCATATGTCTCTTCCTAAATCATCTGTTCCGAACCAATGCTCACTACTAGGCGGTAAATTAGTTGCTTCTTTTACTTGTTCACTCGCAGTAAATGACGTTAAACTTTCGCCAATAAGCGAGAAAACAATAATTAGTAATAACGTCACTGCCCCTAAAACTGCTATAGGGTTTGATATGAACTTGCGAAACACTTCCTTTTTTCGGCTAATCGTTTGCTGATCTTTATTTATCGTTAATTCTTTTTTCTCTTCATTCGTTAATAACTGGTCATTAATTTCATAAGCCCCCATTTAAACATTCCCCTCCTTACGTAATAGAACGAATACGCGGATCAACAATACGATGAATGATATCTGTAATAAAAATACATACAATTAATAGCGAACTATAGAAAATGGTTGTTCCCATAATTACCGGATAATCTCGGTTAAAAATACTATCTACAAAATATTTTCCTAAACCAGGAATTGAAAATATTTTTTCAATAACGAAAGTTCCTGTTAAAAGTCCAGCCATTAATGGGCCAACAAATGTAAGTACCGGAACAATTGCATTTCGAAGAGCATGTCTTATAATGATTTTCTTAATTGGTATACCTTTCGCTCTCGCTAGCTTAATATAATCACTCTGCAACACTTCAATCATATTAGAGCGAACAAACCTTGTAATAACCGCGATTGGTCCTAACGCTAATGCGAAGGAAGGTAATACAGTATGCTCGAAGGTTCCCCAAGACGCCACTGGTAGTAATTCAAATTGGATGGCGAATACTTGTATAAAGAGTGGCGCTAAAATAAAACTAGGAATGGAAATACCGAGAATCGCAAGCAAGCTCACACTATAATCAATCACTTTCCCATGATATAGCGCGGCAAATGTACCTGCGGCAATTCCGACTAACAATGAAATAACAAGTGCTTGTAAACCAATAATTGCTGACGGTCCAAAACCGGTTGTTATAATTTCCGATACACCTTGACCTGTCGATTGAACAGATTCACCAAAATCAAAATGAACTACCCCATCCAAATAAGCAACATACTGATTCCATAACGGTTCATCAAGGTGATACTTCGCTCTCATGTTTTGTATCACTTCTTCAGGAAAGATTTTCGCATCTGACGAAAATGGATCCCCTGGAATAATATGCATAATTAAAAATGTTACTGTCGTAATAACCCATAGTGTAAATACCATAACCGATAGTTTTTTAATAACATACACTTCAATAACCCCCTAAACAAATGAATTTACTTTGTTTTATTGACATATTTGTTCCCATTACTCCTTCTCCACTTCTTAAAACACAAAAAGCCTTGATCTTAAAAAATAAGATCAAGGCTTAATAAAACTATGCCCATCACTTATCTTTCAAGCCTTGCTTGCTGGAATTAGCACGGTGTTCCTACTACAGAACCCGCTGCTGAGGTGTCATAGGGCCAGTCCCTCTACCTCTCTGGATAAGTAAATTGCTATATTATTATTTGGTTCAAATTGTATATTTCGAATTATAATTCTGAAAAAAAGAAAAGTCAATCAAATTGGATATATTTAGAAAAATCAGTTTTTAATGGTATTATTTCTTAAAGTCACTACTTTAACCTATAATAAAATTAATTACCTTAAAGGAGTTATAAGATGGATCCCTTACTTCTAGCCACCATAGGATTGCCATTAACAATTGTCATACTCGTAACCATCGGCTTCTACAAACTCTTCATTAAGAAGAAACGTATCACTTCTTTTTATACTCCATTCGATAATATTACTGGACAAACAATTTCGGAATTTCACGAAGAACAGAAGGTATTGGTATCCGAGGATGAAGACGGAGATGGTAAGAAGAAAAAATAACCTTGCGCATGCGCAAGGTTATTTTTGGGCCTCTGTTTGAAAACGTTTATAGTATGTGGATGCTGTTGCAAAGTTAATTTCTATATCACGAATCAACGATGAATCTTCTTCTTTAGCTAACTTCTGTAATTTTTTCATCGCTTGTTCCGATTCATCCAAGAAACCAGCGTATACCTCATGCTCTTGCTCTTTCGACTTTGGAACACGAATTTCTTTACGTATATGATCAATATCTTCTAACATGCTCGTTGTTACCTTTTGCACGTCTTCCTTATATTTAGCATTCGTTATTTCCTTACCGCCCTTTTCTTTTGCCACTTCAAATAACTGTAATGCTTTATTGATTTCTTTGTTCATTTTTATATCATATTTTTCATGTACTGCAAGGTATTCTTTCATCTCTTCTGTTTGTTCAGTAGATTGCTCTACCTTTTCTTTCGGTTCTTTCGTATCTTTATTTCCATTACACCCTGCTAGAAGGAGCATACCTCCCATTACAGCAATACCCAAAACCTTCTTCATCTTCAATTCTCCTTTTATCTACAGCTACTTCTAATTATAGTTTCTTTTATCTCCACTTGTTTTATTATACCGAGAACATCCTAAATTTTGTACTTAAGATGATTTCTTAATATATATACCCACATTTTTGTCACAGTATCGTCACTTTATGCAAGTAACTTTTGCATGAGTTATTTCAAAGAAATGAAAAAAGAGCTGATTCAAAACATGTTTGAATCAGCTCTTTTTATGAATTAAGCCTCTAAATTTTGTCTTTGTTGCAGTTCAAACTGCTTTTCACTTCTTTTTGCCATGAATAAATAACATAACACAGCACCAATTTCACAAAGAGCTATAACAACACCCATAGGAAGTGCTGTATTGCTTCCACCAATACCTACTAGCGGTGCTACAAGTGCTCCTGAAATAAACTGCAATAAACCTAGTAAAGCTGATGCTGTTCCTGCTGCTTGTTTTTGATTTCTCATCGCTAACGAGAAGCCGGTTGTTGATACAACCCCAACACTTGATACAACAAGAAATAGCGAGCATAAAACACCGATTAGCCCTATTCCTAATACGATTGTAAGTAGTAACGACAGACCGCCAACAGCCGCAATAATAATACCCGCAACAAATAAAGTTTTCTCATTAACTTTCCCCGCTAAGCGGCCAGTAACTTGGCTAGCAATAATAATACCAATACCGTTAATTGCAAAGAACAAACTAAACTGTTGTGGTGATGCCCCGTATATATTTTGCAACACGAACGGTGAACCAGAAATATAAGCAAACATTGCTGCTGTTACTAATCCTTGCGACAATGCATATCCCATAAATAAACGATCTTTCAGAAGCTTTCCGTATGTTGCAAGCGTTCCTGATAATCCACCTGTCTCTCTTTCTTCAAGAGGTAATGTTTCACGTAATACGAAAGTAGCTGATATTAGCATGAATACACTAATTGCTCCAAGAACGATAAAAACGCCGCGCCATGATGTGAACTGTAATAATTGCCCTCCAATAATCGGTGCCAAAATAGGCGCTGCTCCGTTTACTAACATAAGCAGTGAGAAAAACTTCGTCATTTCAGAACCTGAATACATATCGCGTACCATTGCACGTGATATAACGATACCAGCAGACCCTGAAGCACCTTGTAAGAAACGTAAAAGCACTAAACTCCAAATCGATGGTGCAACAGCACAAAGTAAAGAAGAAGCAACATAAATAATAAGAGCGATAATAAGAGGTTTGCGTCTTCCGTAAATGTCACTAATTGAACCAACAAATAACTGTCCCACTGAAAGCCCAAGTAAACAAGCTGTCAATGTAAGCTGCGCAAGAGATGCCCCCGTTTGTAAATCATCTGTTAACTTCGGTAAAGATGGCAAATACATATCAATCGATAATGGCCCAATTGCCGTAAGTGTCCCTAATACAAGAATCATCCATAACCTGTTTGTCTTTACAGGTTTATATACTTCGTGATTAACTCCATTCACTTTTTTCATTCACCCTTTCATATAAATGTCGAATCGTAACAATTATAGTTACAACATAAATATACGTCAAGTATACTGTATTTTCCTGTTTAATAATGTAAAAAAAGCGATAGAATCTCTATCGCTTTACTTTTTCAAATTACTATTTGTAAATTTAGATACAGGTGCCATCGTTTCTCCTGTGTCTAAATATGTGATTTGAATTGGATCTCCTACTTCTGTAAACATTGCATATGGGAATTTCTTCGCTGGTACCATAAATACTTTTTGCTCATTTTCTAATAGTACGTACACAATCGTGTTTTCACCTGATTTTTCTTTATACACACGTTGTACAGTGCCTTCTTTTTGCGCTTCTTTCCCATTTGAAGTCGGTCTAAATGAATCACCACTTCCGCTTAGCGCATTTTTATAGTTCTCAAGCGCTTCTTTTTGCGTCGAACCTGACGCAAACACTTTTGCATTAGAAGCATATATAACAGTATGAGCACGTACTAACCCGCCGTCATCAATAACTGGTACAATCCAAGAAGGCTTACCGTATACGTTATAAATAACTGGCATTGTTCCATGCCATTTCTCTCTCTTAAAGGAATTATCTACTACTTCTGTAGCAGCCGAACCGTCCATAATTCCTTTCACTTCTTTTCCGTTATAGTAATACAACTTTCCTGTACGTGCATCAACTAATGAGTAACCGAGAGCAGAATCTACTCCTTCTTTCGGAGAGGTAAAGTCTGTAAAGTAATACAGTTTACCATCCTTTCCGAAGATAGGTGTAACGCCCTCCTTCGTCCCCCACTCAGTCGGAATCTTCATGTCAGTTTGTGAGAATTTCGTATTCCAAAATCCGTGAATGTATTTTCCGAAGTACGTATTTAACGTAGATGCTGTTTCATGATTTAATACACCATCAACGAATTTAGGTGCATTCCCTTTATCATATCGCTTCACATCACCTGTTTGTGCATCAACAACGACAACGCCTTCTACTTCAAACCCTGATCTTCCTGAAATAAACTCACCGTATGTCATTGTATAATACGGTTTTCCTTTATCATCAACTTCAAATTTTGGTTTCCCTTTAAAAACTAAATCTGGCTCTGCTTTTCGAACAGCACGTTCTAATTTATTACCAAAAAACATACTTGGTACATACTTCATTTTATATCCAAGATGTAATTTCGCTTCCGCATCAGGATTTGTACCTGACATTGTTACGTAACCTGGTATTGTTCCTGCCTTACGCGCTTTAAAAAATCCCGAAACTTCTATCGGTGCTACATACAAGGCTTCACCATTTACCATTTGTGGCGTTAATTCCCCTAGCTCAAAATAAGCTACTTTCGGAATATCACCAAATACCTTTTTCATTTTATTTTCCGCTGTTTTAGGCGGAACTGTAAACGGTTGGTCATTTTCAGTAAATGTCTCTGAAATATCTTTCTCTACCTTCACGACCGAATCATATTTCTTTTGCGAGATTACTATATCGTGCAAATAACCAAAATAGCCGTAACTTGCGAGTAAAACAAACATTAGAAGTCCTTTTAATGTACCTTCTAATTTCCCTACCTGCTCTTGTGAAAATAAAACAAGCCCAATTAAAACCGCTACTGCAACAGAATAATGAGTAAGAATAGAATCTGCTCGATCATCAATTAGCCAGAAATATTCATAGATTGCAATACCTATCCAAAATAAAACAGGAATAACTAAAATAGATGATTTCTTACCCTTTACAACTTTCTCATTTCCTCCTTTATCCACCGCGCGAATTTTATTACCGCTTCTAGTCCATGGAATCAAAAACAAAGTGAGAATAGCTAAAACTATAAATTTCATCAAAGGCAATGTCCCCTTTTCTTTTGTCTTCTCCATAAGTATAACAAATAAAGGGTAATCAGGTAAAAATGGGTATGATTATATTTTTTTGCTACTTAATACAATTCCACTCACTGCATATAAAATAGATGCTATATAAAAAATGGTGCCAATCGTAAAGAAATCTACTAAATATCCCGTTGCAATAACTGCTACTGCTCCTCCAACCGATGTCCACACATGATATTTTCCAATTTCATAACCAGCTTTTTTCTGTTCTACCTTTCGTGCTAACGACGTCTTCTCCGTATTACGCTGCACAGCACCTAAAATACCCATTAAAATTTGGAGAATGTATACATGCCAAACTTCTGTTGCAATAGGAAAACAAAGCATTAATATAGCCATGGACCAGGCGTATATAATTAATAACTTTCTATCACCTACTCTATCAGAGGTTCTTCCAACTAACGGATATACTAGAGCTGAAGTTAAGGCAAATAAGCCATACGCCCAGCCAAATTGCGAGAAGCTATTCCCAACATTTCGAAGCAATAGAATGTAAAAAGGAAATACCATACTTCCCGCCATCATAATTATGCTTTGTGACGCTACAAATCTTCTATATGTCATTTGCTATACTCCTTATAAAATAAATTCACAAACCTTTCCTCTGGGTCTACTTCCTTCTTCTTCTGAAGGAATTCTTCTATACGAGGATATGCTTTCTTTAGTTGCTCTTTTGCCGGATAAGAATAATACGGTAAATAATAACTTCCATTATGCTTTAACGTAACATCAATCATCTTTTGAATGACCACTTTTGTTTTCTTTATTTCATCCTCAGAACGCCCTTGATTAATTAGAAGCACAAGCGCAAACATATCATCTTTCGCATAAGATAGCACCGCATTCTCATTCTTTTCTACATAGCGGATTGTAATGTTAAGAAGGTTTAATTCCTCTTCATTTAAAACACTTCGCAAATCATCTATATACTCTGCAAAACCATCTATCGGTATAAAGTACTCTTGTAAAACTTCAGTCAAGTTTGGATTATCGTATTCCATAAAAGCACTATCAGATCTCATTACGTTATTTCGCGTTTCGTACTTACCATCTGTACGTTCAAAATAACTTCTTTGTATATCCCAAAATGCGCCCTTTCCCCAGTCACTATAACGTGATAACCCAAGTAAAAATTTCGGCACAGCTATAATATTTTCTTCTTTTAATTTGCTGTACTCTCTCAGCTTCTGCTGATCTTCTGATAGTACATAATCTGTCACATACATTTCTTTTAAAAATGAATTTGGGGCAACAGAAATACGTGCTAAATGCATGCGTATATTCTCGTCCCTTCGTACTTTATTCTTAAAGTATGAAGAGTATTCTTTATAATCTAGTACCTTCGTATGCGTTTCATACAATTCATCGTTTGTTAACTGTAGCGTCACATCTAAAATTACACCAAACAATCCGTATCCCCCAACTACATACGGAAACAAATCGGCATTTTCTTCTCTACTTACATTACGCACCGTACCATCTGCCATTAACAATCTGAACGACTCTACTGTATCAATCAATGCTTCATGACGAATATCGCGCCCATGTACATTTACACTTAATGAACCACCCACAGTAAAAATATTTTGAGATTGCATCACTTGAACTGCAAGACCATATGGATTGATTTTCTTTTGAATGTCATTCCATGTGACACCGCTTTGCACCCTAATCCTCTTCTTCTCCGGATCGAATTCTAATATTTCATTATACCCTTTCATATCAAGCATCGTACCGTTCGGATAATACGTCTGTCCGCCTTGGCTATGTTGCATACCTGCAATAGAAACCTTCTCTCCAGAAACAGTTGCATCTTGCACTAACTTTTTTAATGAACTTTCATCTTCAGCATTTTCAACACGTTTAATTTTCGTTGGAAGTAACTTCCCTACATCACTCATAATAGGATGATCCAGTTGCTCTTTGTATGTATATATAGATGTCGCGAGCAACACTGTATACGCTACAATAACAGCTGCTATCTTTCTTTTTTTCAAATGGCACTCTCCCCTTCTAACGTTCTTCCTCTTCATATTGTACCTACTTTCCTACGAAGAAGGTATTAACAAAAAGAGAGAGACCCTTTATTTTAGGTCCCTCCCTCATCAAAACTATTACTTTGCTGCTGGCAGCTGTATTGGCTCAAACTTTTCGTACGATGTATATTTTGCATTCGTAATAATGTGTGCCTTATCCTTACCATTACTACTCATAATCATATCTATCTTCGCTGATTCATATTTAAAATCTTTTGTAATGATGTATTCTGCATCCACTTCTTCTATCTTTGCATTTTGTGCTTGTAGCATTTTCTTCTGCGTTTCATCCATGCTAGTTAACATACTCTCTGTTTCTTGCCCTTTTAATATAAACGTCAGCTTATATTTATCTCCGCTTTTCTCCATCTTCATTTTATCTAAAACTACTGCTGGCACTTCTAAATTATCTACAATATCTTGAGTTGCTTTCATCCCGCTAGCATTTAATTGCTCCTCCGGTACAGATATAACTTCTCCTGTATTAGGATTTTTCACCTGACCAGCAACTTTACCATCCACCGCATACACTACAACCTCTGTACCAGAAACATTCATTTCAGAACGAGAATTCTTTTTCTTTGGCTCTAATTGCATTTTAGCCTTTAGCAGATCCATCTCTGTTCCTTCAGCTTTTATCCCTACATCATATGTCATCGTTACATGTTCTTCATTTTTAAAAGCTTCATTCGCTTTCTTGAAAACATCCTTCGCGGCTAATTCCTTCTCTTTTTGAACCGATTCTTTTTTCGGTTCATCCGTCTTTGTTGTTTTCTCATTACTACACCCTGCACCTAAAATAACTGCAAGGATCATACTAGAAGTTAAAATAAGTTTTTTCATAATTTCTCCTCCTTTCCAAAAGGATATCATCTATTTTCCTTTGAAATCTATATACTTTTTAATATTTCTATTTCACTTTATTTCTCGAATAACAACATGTTTAAAGAAATACTTAAATATGATGTAAATAAAAACAACTAAATTCAGGAGGTCATTATGAAAGCAATTATTTGCACAAAGTATGGGCCACCTAATGTTCTCAAACTTCAAGATGTAGAGAAACCTACTCCAAAAAAGAATGAAGTATTAGTTAAAATTCACGCAACAAGTGTAACAACTGGAGATTGTAGAATGCGCGGCTTTAATAGCCCCCTTTTATTTTGGATTCCTATGCGGATTATATTAGGTTTTAAAAAACCAAGAAAACCTATACTCGGCGTCGAGCTATCTGGTGAAATCGAAGAAATAGGAACAGATGTAACTCAATTTAAAAAAGGAGACCAAGTTTTCGCATTAACAGAGCTTAATGTCGGTGGTTATGCAGAATATACATGTGTGCATGAAAGCGGATTGATATCATTAAAACCTACCAATGTGACGTATGAAGAAGCTGCCATTATTCCTTTTGGCGGAACTTCAGCATTACACTTCCTGAGAAAAGGACGTATAAGAAAAGGGCAACAAGTACTTATATATGGCGCATCTGGTTCAGTAGGAACAGCTGCCGTACAACTTGCTAAATATTTTGGCGCGACCGTTACAGCTGTTTGTAGTAATTCAAACTTTGAACTCGTGCAATCTTTAGGAGCTAATCACGTAATTGATTATACGAAAGAAGATTTTACAAAGCGAGCTGAACGCTACGATATTATATTTGATGCAGTTGGAAAAATTAAAAGATCCCTTTGTCAAAAAGTATTAACGCAAAATGGAAAATATGTATCTGTTAATGGAATGATGGCAAAAGTAAGTAAAGAAGATATGATTCTACTAAAAAAATTAACTGAAACAGAAAATTTAAAACCTGTTATTGATAGAATTTATCGCTTAGAAGAAATTCCAGAAGCTCATATATATGTAGAAAAAGGGCATAAAAAAGGGAATGTTTCCATTACCTTAAAATAAAATATATTCAGAAAATACCATTGACAATTCTTTTTGTAAGATTTACTATTAGTACCATATTTAAAAACTACATACACATACTCTTATCAAGAGTGGCGGAGGGACTGGCCCGATGATGCCCGGCAACCGAGCTTATAACGTATAAGCTAAGGTGCTAATTCCTGCAGAACGATTTTCGTTTTGGAAGATAAGAGAGGAACCTATTTCGTCTATTCGGCACCTCTCTTATTTTTGAGAGGTGCTTTTTATTTTGGAACGTATATTAAGGGGGAATTATAGATGAAAAAGGTATTATTAAGTATTGTAAGTGGAGCTGTATTATTGTTAGGTGCATGTGGTGCTAATTCTGATAAAGAGGTAAAAGCATTAGATGAGAAAAAGATTACCGTTGGTGTAACAGGTGGACCGCATGAACAAATTTTTGAAAAGGTGAAAGAAGTTGCCGCAAAAGATGGTCTCGAAATTGATGTAAAGGTATTTAATGATTATGTAGCACCGAACGTATCTTTAGATGAAAAAAGCCTTGATGTAAATAGCTATCAAACTAAATCTTATTTAGACGTATTTAAAGCTGAACGTAATATGAAATTAACTGAAGTATTTTCCACAGTAACATTCCCTATGGGTGTGTATTCTAAAAGCTTAAAAGATGTAAAAGAATTAAAAGAGGGCGATGCAATCGCTGTCCCAAATGATCCAACAAATGAGCTTCGCGCTTTAAAGCTATTTGAAAAAGCAGGGGTTTTAAAAGTTGATCCAAAGGCTACAGAAAAAGCGACTGCAAAAGATGTAATTGAAAATCCAAAAAATTTAAAGATTGTTGAATTAGAGGCATCTCAATTACCAACACAGCTAAGTGAAGTAAAGGCAGCTGCAATTAATACAAACTTTGCATTAGGTGCAAAATTAAGTCCAGCGAAAGATTCTATTTTCCGTGAAGGAAAAGATTCACCATATGTGAACTGGGTCGTTGTTCGTACTGAAAATAAAGATGATGCTGTTGTAAACAAATTAAAGAAAGCTTATCAATCTAAAGAAGTAAAAGATTTCATTGAGAAAAAATTCGATGGTTCTGTTTTACCGTCTTGGTAGGAGCTGACTATAATGATTGAATTAAAAAACGTCTCCAAAGTATTTACAACAAAAAAAGGGAATGTTGAGGCCCTTAAATCAACTTCCCTTAAAGTAAAAAAGGGCGAAGTATTTGGAATCATCGGATATAGTGGCGCTGGCAAAAGTACATTAATTCGTTGTGTAAATTTATTAGAAAAACCAACGACAGGAAATATCATTGTAAATGAACAAGATTTAACAACCTTATCAACAAAAGAACTCGCAAAAGCAAGACAAAAGATCGGCATGATTTTTCAAGGATTCAATTTACTTAAAACCGTTACCGTTTATGAAAACATCGCACTACCCTTACGTCTATCTGGTCTTCCCAAAAATGAAATTGAAAAAAGGGTAGAAAAGTATTTACGTATTGTTGATCTCTTTAATAAAAAAGATGCCTATCCAAGCGAATTATCTGGTGGTCAAAAGCAACGTGTAGCGATTGCTCGCGCACTATCTCATGAGCCTGAAGTTTTATTAAGTGATGAAGCAACGAGCGCATTAGATCCAGAAACGACCGATTCTATTCTTGATTTGTTATTAAAGATCAACGAAGAAATCGGAATTACGATTTTGCTAATTACACACGAAATGAATGTCATCCAGCGTATATGTGATCGAGTTGCTGTAATGGAACATGGATCTGTCGTTGAAAGCGGGACTGTGAAGGACATTTTTACAAATCCACAACATGTAACAACGAAGAAATTTGTAAATAGCGCATTTGCAGCTAAAATTCCAGAAGAGGTACAGAAAGAACTACAAAGCACCGGGGAAATTGTAACACTTTCATTTATAGGAACCGCTTCAGGAGAACCAGCGTTAGCTGTCGCTACAAAACGTTTTCAAGTATATCCGAATATTTTATCAGGCAATATTACGCAGTTAAAACATGAGGCATATGGGAAACTGACCGTTCATATGCAAGGCGAAAAAAATGAAGTACACCGTGCCTTATCATTTTTACAAGAACAAGGGATCATCGTAGAAGGAGGTAGAACAGATTATGGGAAACAAGTCCTTTTTGGATGAGTGGGGTAACGTAATATGGGAAGCAACAATTCAAACATTTCAAATGACATCTATTTCACTACTTATCTCTATTCTTATTGCATTACCACTCGGTGTCACACTTGTTTTAACGAGACCTGGTGGACAGCGAGAAAATAAAGTTATCTATCCTATTCTTAATACAATTATTAATGTCATTCGCTCTCTTCCATTTATCATTCTATTATTCTTTATTTTACCTTTCACAAAGTTTCTAATGGGAACGTCCATTGGCGTGCAAGGTGTTATCGTACCACTTGTCGTATTTACAGCCCCTTATATTGCACGTTTAATGGAAACTGCTTTATTAGAAGTGGATCGCGGTGTCATTGAAGCATATCAAGCAATGGGAGTCTCTACTATAAAAATCATTTGGCACGTTATGGTTAAAGAAGCTCGTCCGTCTCTCGTACTTGGATTAACAATCGCAACAATTGGCTTAATCGGTGCAACAGCAATGGCTGGACTTGTAGGTGCTGGAGGCCTCGGTGATCTCGCATATCGATTCGGACATTTACGCTACGAACCTGAAGTAATGTATGCAACAGTCTTTATTTTAATCATTCTCGTTCAAGGATTACAGTCATTAGGAAATGGTATAGCACGAAGATTGAAGAAAGATTAAAAAGAAGGTATCTCACTGAAATGAGATACCTCCTTTTTATTTATAAACTTATCTCTTAAATCCACCTTCTGAATGAATAACTTGTCCTGTAATCCACCCGGCTTCTTCGCTCACTAAAAACTTAATAAGTCTTGCTGCATCCTTTGGCTCACCAATTCTGCCGAAAGGAAACATCGGTCTTAATCCTTGCTTTATCTCCTCAATCATCCAACCCGTATCAGTTGGACCTGGGTTAATTGCATTCACCGTTATCCCTAAATGAGCCACTTCTGCTGATAACGTACTAGTGAGAGCATCAATAGCTCCCTTCGTTGTTGCATAGGCTAGTTCTCCAGCCATAGGCCCTTTAAATTGCCCCGAAGTAATATTAACAATTCTACCGCCAGATTTTTTATCAAATCCTTGAGCATACTTACTACTTAATAATGTAGTGCCGCGAACATTTACCATGTAATGCTTATCCAACTCTTCGGCAGTCAAATTAGAGAAATCATTATTCGTGGAATACGCTGCATTGTTAATTAATATATGAGGGTACCCTAGTTGTTCAGTAACTTTATTTATAAGCTGATTTGACGCATCATTCTGAGCTAGATCTAATTCCATGCTCGATACTTTGACACCGTTTTGTATCAACTCTTCTTTTAATTGTATTTGTTCATTTTCATCAACGCCCCAAGGCATCTCTTTATCGTATTCTGTCCAATACGTAAAAAATATATCGTATCCAGCCTCTGCTAACTCTGTGCAAATAGCTGCTCCTATACCGTCTAGACGACTTACACCTGTAACAACAGCTACTTTATTTTTTAATTGATTCATCATATACTCCTCCAAAGTTAAAGGGCGCATATTTTATATAAGAGATATAAATTTCCCCACATAGGCATCTATCCTTACAAAAGGGATGTACAAGCTAAATATGCAGGCCTTGAATGATTCATAGATAACTAAATAAACCCTCACTTACGAGAGAAAAATTCATCTATCTAATTTCTAATCATTACAAGTTCGTACGCATATCGAGTCTTTGTCCCCTTTCAATATATCTCTATTATTTACTCTAACAAAAAGATTCAATATTTAAAATAGAAAAGATAATCTTCTCTCTCTTTTGGCGGAAAAATATTGTAATTACCTATATAAGCTTTAACTATGTTTCTATTAAAAATAACCATTAAGATATCAAAATAATAAAAACAATCAGAAAAACACTGGTAAATACTGGTTCACTTTCTTATAATAAAACGTGGGGCTAATGCGAGAGATATAAAGGGTCTGATTATACATACCCAACTGGTTTTAAACAAATAGGGGGAAGAAACATGTCAAAAAAATTACTTTCTTTATTTTCTACACTAATCGTAGCAGCTTTTGTAATAACTGGCTGTGGTCAAAGCGATACGACAAATAAAGAACAAAAAGAAGATGTAACGCAAGAAAACAAAACAGAAAAAACGGATACATCGAAAGAAAATAAACCTGAAGAAAAAAAATCCGAAGATAAAAAAGCTGAAGATAAAAAGCCTGAAAATACAGCTACTAGCTCAAGCGATTACTCTAAGCTGATTTCCTATATGGAAAAAGAAACAGGTGGTAAAACAAAAGTTCTTTTTGAAAATAAGGAACCACAAGTCTATAAAGCTGAAGATGTTTCAGTAACAATGAATGGTTATACATTAGTTGAATTAAATGGATTCCATACAAACTTCGACATTCCGTTTAATCGTCAAACAGAGGGCGGAGTTATTCTTGTGAACTACAGCGTAAAAAATAGTTCAGCTAAAGATATTTATTATATGCCAGCATTGGACATGTCATTTACTGGTGCTCAGAAAGCATATAGTAACTATAGAGATTTAATTCCAACAGAAGATCAGCTACCAACTAAGCTTGCTCCAACGAATGATTACTTAGTAAAAGCAGGAGAAACTATTTCTGGTTATATCGCTTATCCATTCGGAAAAGATGATCTAGCAAAAATTTCAAATCTCTCAACGGTCTCAGTCACAGTCCCAACTGCACAAGCTAATAAAGGAAAATTTGATGCTCCAATCGGAAGTCCTGGAAGATTTTCATTAAGTTTAAACAAACAAGGTGCTGAAAAGGTTGCAACAGATAACACTTTCTACCAAGATAAAGCTACAGCTAATAACATGGGCGATAAAAAAATGTTAAAAGAGAAATCAAGTATTAATAACAGCCAAGAATTAGGTGCTGTTAATGTTACATTAGACGGATACCAATTCACTCAATTCACACCAAATTCCGTCGAAGCTCCACGCTTTGCAAATTTTAAAAACGGTCTTGTTCTGTTAACAGTAAAATTCAAGCTTGATAACAAAGATGCTCAAGACGTTTCACTATCTCCTATAAGCTCTACATTAAGAGTGAATGATGGTACACAATATACGATTAATGAAGGTATGCTATTAAATTACGACTATAACGCTGCAGTTAAAACTGGAACATCTGGAGAATTGCTGCAAGTATATATTTTAGATCAAGAGCAGTACGAAAAGATTTGGAAAGAAAAAAGCTTTGAGATTGAGTTAGGACCTATGAGAAATAAAGAAGCTAAAGATATTTCACAAGGTAAAAAAGTTAAATTTACATTACCTAAATAAATTACTAAACATATAATAGAAAAGGCATATAACATATGATTGTTATATGCCTTTTTTATTTTATAAAAACACCATTTTTGTTCACACTTTATCCATTGTGAATTTATTCACAATGGATATATAATAAACATGTAAATACAATACATTGGAGGGATTTCAATGGTTATCAATTTTTTAAGAACTGATAAACGCGCTACTTTCATATTATTATTTTTACGACTTTACATAGGATATGCATGGCTCGCTGCTGGAATAGGAAAAGTTTTTGGACAGTCTTTTGATGCAAGTGGTTTTCTAAAAGGAGCTATCGCTCAAGCATCAGGTGACCACCCTGCAGTACAAGGTTGGTGGGCAGATTTTCTTCAACATTTTGTTCTTCCAAACGCAGACCTATTTAGCTTTTTAGTTCAATGGGGAGAAATTTTAGTAGGACTAGGTTTGATTTTAGGTGGATTAACAAAAACAGCTGCATTTTTCGGCATCATAATGAACCTTTCATTTTTATTAAGCGGAACTGTTAGTGTAAACCCAAACCTACTTATTTTAACTATGTTCATTTTAGTTGCAGGACAGAATGCTGGGCGTATTGGATTAGATGGTTATGTTTTCCCAAAACTTTTCAAAAAAAATAACCGTGAAGCATATAAATTAAGTAAAACTGCATAAGAACAGTTCATCTTTTAAATATAAATAAGAAAAGAGCCTACATTCAGGCTCTTTTCTTATTTACACCAAAATATTTCACAGTTTGCCTTATCCGAAATGTTAAACTCAATCATATATAACCGGATAAATGTGTACGACTTTATTTCAAGCATCTAAAAAGCTTAAAGACTAAAACAAGCCATTATAAAACCCTAAAATCTTTCATACTTTCCCCAAGAATATAGTGTGAAAACCACATCAGATTCTGTTTCATAATAGCTACATTCATTCCCGGCTGATCAGGACTATATGCCATTCCTTTAAATATAATTAATTCTGTATCAACTTCCATATCCCTTAACCCTTCATATAGCTCATATGCATTGGAAGTTGGAATCCTTGCATCCTTTTCGCCATGTTGGATTAAAGTGGGCGTACAGGCTGATTTAATATATGTCATTGGTGATGTTTTCGTATATATATCTGGATCATTCCATGGAGTATTTCCTAAATGCATTCTAATAAAGTAAGGGATATCTGTATTTACATAATGGGTACTCCAGTTAGTAATTCCGCCCCCAACTGAAATAGCTTTAAATCTACTACTAAATGTAGAACAGAAAGCTGATATATATCCTCCGTTGCTCCATCCCATAACCCCTACTCTATTTTTATCTGCAATCCCTTTTTCAACTAGTTTATCCACTCCAGATATAACATCCTCGTAGTCAGCAATCCCCTGTTTTCTATAGTTTGCTTTTAAGAATTCATTACCATAACCAGAACTTCCCCTGTAGTTTGGTTCTAAAACGATAAAGCCTTTTTCGATAAACTGCTCAATAGGATATTTTTCATTAAAACAATCTGAAAATATTGGGAAGGATGCCCAAGCCGGACCACCATGGATTACTACTAATAAGGGATATTTTTCATTTGTGTCAAACTCTACTGGAGTCGATAAAACACCCTCTATTTCAAGACCATCACTACTTTTCCATGAGATTATTTCCCTATTACTTTTAAGCTTTCCTTCAAAAAAGCTATTTTCATTCGTTATTTTTTTATCGTCTAAATAGATTTCAAAGGTTTCATTTGTAATAGCCTTATTATAGGATATATGATTTCCATCCCTTGTTATAGAAGCATCCATTATAAAGCCATCTACTTTGTCACTTAACATTTCCACAGTCCCATCTTCACATAGCAACCCAATGAGATAATTAGTTTTATCCTGCCATCTAATTAAAATCCCCTTATCTGTCCACTGTAATGGCATAACCGTACTATCAAAGTTTGTTAGAGGCTGAATTACCTCTCCAGTATTCATATCATATATCTCTAATATACTTTCTTGTATATGGTTTCTATAGTACTCCTTCTCCCTTATGCTTGCTGAGTAACATATTTTGCTGCCCTCAGGAGAAAAGCAAACGCTCCCGCCCAACAACTTATCTACATTCATCTTTTGTAGTTCCTCAGCTTCAACATCTAATATGTATAGATCACCATTCATATAATCGTTTAGGCTTGGTGTAGCTATAAATACAACCTTTGTCCCATCATTTGAAATATCAAAGTTATGTATATAAAAATCCTTACCCTCCGTTAATTGATAAAGACCGCTAACCTTCCGTTCCTGTTTATCATTTTGTTTCACTTTTTCTATTTCAATGTAGTATAAACAATTATTCCGATGTTCCTTACCTACATGATGGAAATCTCCATATCGTTCCTTACGTTTCTGTATTTCCTCACATTCTTTTGACTGTGCAACATAATAAAAACCTTTACCCATGGGATCCCATTTAAATGTACTAATCCCTTCTTCCTCACCAGTCATTTGAACCTCACTACAACCGTCTATTGACTTAACAAAGATCTGATTTGTATTAGCTCCGTCACCGCCTAGGCTAAGGTATGCAATAGTCTTAGAATCTGGAGACCATAATGGATGTGTACTATCTATATCCCCATCTGTTAGTGGGTAACTCTGCCCTTTATCTTTCTCATATATCCATACATGATTTCTATACGTATTGTCTTCCCAGTTAGCTGACTTTTTTACAAATGCTACGTTTTTTCCATCATCACTTACGTTTGCACTTGATAAGGACGGTAATGAAATAATCTCTTCTATACTTAAATATGTTTTTGCTTTCACTTTCATATAATAAGCCCCCTTGTAATGTCCATGAATCTATCGTCTCTTTTTGTCGTAATAAAGAAAATTGTTCACGGATACTTAAAATAGTAACGGAAAATTCAGATAAATAAAAGTAGTTCCGTTCTAAAGCCGATAAAGTAAACCTTTTATTAGTAGAGTGCTATCCACTTAGCAATTTTAGATGTTCTTTTTCGACACAAAAATATCCCTTTAGATTACATATCTAAAGGGATACAAATTCGTAAATTTATTTCAAATCCACAACTATATTTATTAACCTACCAATCTCCTACTCAACAGTAACAGACTTAGCTAAGTTACGTGGCTTATCAACGTCACACTCGCGGTGAAGTGCTGCGTAGTATGAGATAAGTTGGAATGGAATAACTGCTACTAGCGGTGCTAGTGCTTCGTGTACAGCTGGTAATACGAAGCTGTCACCTTCCATTTCTAAGCCTTTCATTGAGATGATACATGGGTTAGCTCCGCGTGCTACTACTTCTTTCACGTTACCACGAATTCCAAGGTTTACGTGCTCTTGTGTAGCAAGTGCGATAACTGGTGTACCGTTTTCGATTAAGGCGATTGTACCGTGTTTTAATTCTCCTCCAGCAAATCCTTCTGCTTGGATGTAAGAGATTTCTTTTAGTTTTAACGCACCTTCTAAACCTACGAAGAAGTCTACGCTACGTCCGATGAAGAAGCAGTTACGCGTTGTTGCTAAAAATTGTTTTGCTAATGCGTCCATTTCTTCTTTTTGATCACAAAGTACTACCATTGCATTTGCTACAAGTCCTAATTCGTGTGTTAAATCGAAATCAAGAACCTCACCTTTTGCTTTTGCAATGTCAGCCGCTAAGATTGAAAGTACTGCAAGCTGTGCTGTGTATGCTTTCGTCGATGCAACTGCGATTTCCGGTCCCGCATATAACGGAAGTGTATAATCAGCTTCACGAGAAAGCGTAGAACCAGGTACGTTTGTAATTGTTAATGCTTTATGACCCATTTCATTTGTTTGCACAAGTACTGCACGGCTATCAGCTGTTTCACCACTTTGTGAAATGTAAATGAAGAATGGTCTTTCTGTTAATAATGGCATGTTGTAAGAGAATTCACTTGCTACATGTACTTCAACTGGTACTTTCGCAAATTTCTCAATGAATTGCTTTCCAACAAGACCTGCATGATAACTTGTTCCACATGCAATGATGTAAATGCGATCGCTATCTAAAATTGCGTTACGGATATCTTGATCTAATTCAATTTCGCCATTTTCATCTTGGTACTTTTGAATAATATTACGGATTACAAGTGGTTGCTCGTCGATTTCTTTTAGCATGAAATGAGGATACGTTCCCTTTTCAATATCACTTGCGTCTAATTCCGCTGTAAACGGTGCACGTTCAATCGTTTCACCTTGTAAGTTTTTAATTGTAATACTTTCTTTCGTTACGATTACCATTTCTTTATCCATTAACTCGATAAATTGATCTGTAACTTGTAACATCGCCATAGCGTCGCTTGCAATAACGTTAAAGTTATCACCAGCACCTACTAATAGCGGGCTTTTGTTTTTAGCAACATAAATCATGTTTGGATTTTCAGCATCAAGTAATCCGATTGCATAAGAGCCATGTAAAAGAGATAGCGTATTACGGAACGCTTCTTCTACACTTAGTCCTGTGCTCACTTGTTGTTCCATAAGCTGTACGATAACTTCTGTATCTGTCTCACTTACGAACGTTACATCTTGTAAATATTCCTTTTTCACTAACTCATAGTTTTCAATTACACCATTATGAACTAGTGTAAAGCGTTTTGATGTACTTTGATGCGGATGCGCGTTTACTTTGCTTGGAACACCGTGTGTAGCCCAGCGTGTGTGACCGATTCCCACGCTTGCTGCTACATTCTCTTCTACGACTTCGCGAAGTTTTGCAATACGGCCTTTTTCTTTGTATACAATAACACCGTTCTCTGCTTGTACTGCAATACCTGCTGAATCATATCCGCGATATTCTAGCTTTTCTAAACCTTTTAATAAAATTTCCTTTGCATCTTGCTCTCCAATAAATCCTACGATTCCACACATGTTTAGTCGCCGTTACAAATGCTTACACTGCTTTGCGAACATGTAACGACATAGTCCGATACCATTTATTTATATTAAAAAAACGGATTACATATTGCTAGCCCTGTAAGCTTGTAACGGCTTTCACCTTCCTCTCGATTGGGTTAAAGTCCGTATATACTTATACAGCTAGTATTCATCCGTTCCTTTTCTCTCATCACACTTTCACCTTTGTCCACTAAGTCACCTTAATGTTTTAAGTAAAAGATTGCGGTTGTGATGAACAACCGGGAGTCATCCGCCGAAATCTCGATAAACTCCACCTCGTCAACTACACTACTTGTAGTTCTGGCGCTTTTATAATTTACAATATTTCCTTTGAGAAAAAGAACAAGACAATCTTATAACAAACAATATAAATCGTCAATGAAATTTTTTTCATTGTCTATAAAACATATGAAAAAGGAGCACTTCTTGTGCTCCTTTTAAAACAAATTTGGTAAATTATTCAGCTCCAACTTCCGCTTTCACAACTTCTACAATACGATGTACATACCCATCACAAATTTCTTGTGTCGGTGCTTCTGCCATTACACGAATAAGTGGTTCTGTTCCAGATGGACGAACAAGAATACGACCGTCTCCGTTCATTTCTTCCTCTACAACACGAATAATTTCTTTAATTTTCTCATTTTCTAATGCTAGTTTTTTATCTGTTACACGAACGTTTACTAGTAATTGTGGGAATTTTGTCATCTCGCCTGCAAGCTCAGATAATGGCTTTTTCGTCATTTTCATGATGTTTACAAGTTGAAGTGCACTTAACATTCCATCACCAGTTGTAATGTAATCAAGTAAGATAATGTGACCTGATTGTTCTCCGCCCAGGTTATATCCACCGCGTTTCATTTCTTCCATTACGTAGCGGTCACCAACTGCTGTTTTATCACTTGTAATATTGTTTGCTTCAAGTGCTTTGTAGAATCCTAAGTTACTCATAACTGTTGAAACAACTGTATTATGTTTCAATTGACCAGTTTCTTTCATATACTTCGCACAAATAAACATAATTTGATCGCCATCAACGATGTTTCCTTTTTCGTCTACTGCGATTAAACGGTCGCCATCACCATCAAAAGCAAGTCCGATATCAGCACCTTTTTCTTTTACTAATTCAGCTAAGACTTCTGGATGTGTAGATCCTACGCCTTCGTTAATATTCATACCGTTTGGAGAAGTCCCCATCGTTGAAATATCAGCTTCTAAGTCTGCAAATAAGTATGGAGCTAAAGAAGAAGTCGCACCGTGTGCGCAATCTAAAGCAATATGTAAACCAGAGAAATCTTCCTCTACAGTTTGTTTAATGTATTGTAAATACTTTTGTCCACCTTCAAAGTAATCACTCACTTGGCCAAGGTTAGTACCTGTTGGACGTGGTAACTCGTCAACTTCTTTGTCTAATAATGCTTCAATTTCAGCTTCTTGCTCATCTGTTAATTTGAAACCATCTGAACCAAAGAACTTAATACCATTATCTTGTACTGGATTATGAGATGCAGAAATCATAACACCCGCTTGTGCATCTAAAGCTTTTGTTAAATACGCCACACCTGGTGTAGAAATAACACCAAGACGCATTACTTCTGCTCCAGTTGATAATAGACCTGCTACTAAAGCTCCTTCTAACATATGTCCAGATACACGTGTATCACGGCCAATAATTACTTTTGGACGATCTGTATCTTTTGTTAATACATAGCCGCCAAAACGTCCAATTTTGAATGCTAATTCAGGTGTTAATTCCTTATTTGCAACCCCGCGTACTCCGTCTGTACCAAAATATTTACCCATTATTATTCGCTCCTTTTTCGTGCTCTTTTTGATTATCTACTGTTGGTTCTTGGCTCGTTTCTTGGCCATTTTCTTTTTCTTTGTCTTTGTCTTTTT
Organism: Bacillus nitratireducens; assembly: GCF_036320425.1. NCBI lineage: Bacteria > Bacillati > Bacillota > Bacilli > Caryophanales > Bacillaceae > Bacillus > Bacillus nitratireducens. The sequence continues at coordinate 5,996 of NZ_JAUMJO010000012.1, read as the reverse complement.
CTTTGTCTTTATCTTTTTCCTGATCCTTTTCTGGATCCGGTTCAGGATTTTTTGGTTTTTCAGTTTGATTTTCTTTATCGTTTGCTGGATCTGGTTGTTCAATATTACCCTGTACTTCTTTATCTGGCTTTTCTTTCTTCACAATTGTGACTTTAGCACTTTTTTGTTTTGGTTCTATCGAAATATTACCAGGACCACTCACTTGAATAGAAACATCCTTCGTCCCCGGAGATACATTTTGCAGATTAATCGCAGCTGTTATTTGAGCAGCTGTTATTTTATCTACTATACTTGCTTCTCCTGAAATATCAACGCTTATCTTTCCATCTTGTGGCGAAAGTAGCTGAGCAGTAACATCATTCGGAATTCCATTTTTTTGAATCGGGATACCATCTATAGTTTTACTTTTCGTTTGTTTTACCTTTTGTACCCCTACAGAAACCTTCACTTGATTTGGTTTTGCACTTGTCACACCTTTTGGCAATAAAACAGAGGCATCGAATGTTGTAGAATCCGTCAATTGACTAAGATCTACCTCGACCCCCTCTATAGATTGTATATTATCCAAAATGTCTTTTGGACCTGCTATCGTTACTTCTTTTGGTTCAACACTAATATTTGTAACAGCTAAACCTTCTGGTAAATTACCTTTTTTCGAATATGTTAAAGGAACTGTTTTTTCGACGTTATTTGCTGTAGCTTGCGTCGCCACATTCAACGTTACACTAATTTTAGATGGACTTGTTCTTACATTTAAACGTTTTCCTTCTTTATTGTATAATGTAACTTCGGGTGTTTTTGTAACAGTTTTATTAACACCTTTCAAATCAATATACGCCTTAGCAGATGAAATACTTTCGATTTCTTCTTTCGTCCCAACTACCTCAACAGTATCAGGTTTAATGTTTGATTTTTCGAGAGTAGAACCCGCTGGCATTTGATCCTCATTTGATAATTTTAAGTCTACATGAACGTATTTTCTCGCTTTTTCATGTAGAGTAATTTTAATTGTTGATGGCTGAACTGTTCCTTTCACATCATCTGGAAGCCCGTTCGTTTTCAAAGAAACTTCATAAGTTCCTTTTTCGCTATCTCTCAAATCAACTGGTATATCAAATTGTTTTTTTGCTTTTGCTGTAGCAACTGCTGATTTTGGACCTTCCAACTTCACCTTGACTCCACCTGATGGAATACCACTTACAATATATTTCTCTTCATCATACTTAAGGGTAATAGGATAATCAGTTAATGTTTCTTTCGTTTCATTTACGAAAGGTAATATACTCGATGTCGTATTTTTTTCAGTTAAAGTTGCTGACATGAAAAGCATACACGCCAATAGTAATGAGATTCCTTTTAAAAACCAATGATTCTCCATTAACTTATCCATGACGCTTTCTCCTCCAATTCCATAAAGACGAAGAAGTCGTTTTTTCGTTCCTACTAAATTCTGCTAACAACATATCCTTCAGCTGCTCTGTCTTCAAATCACGATGTAACTCACCGTTTTTCGTTAAAGAAATTTGACCCGTTTCTTCCGACACAACTACTGTAATACTATCAGTAACTTCACTAACTCCCATTGCAGCGCGATGCCTTGTTCCTAACTCCTTAGAAATAAACGGACTTTCTGATAGCGGAAGATAACATGCTGCTGCTTTAATTGTACTTCCCTGCATAATTACTGCTCCATCATGAAGAGGCGTATTAGGGATAAAAATATTAATGAGTAATTCTGATGACACATTTGCGTTCAGCGGAATACCCGTTTCCACATAGTCACCCATCCCAGTCTCTTTTGACAACGTGATTAATGCACCTATTCTACGTTTTCCCATATATTCCGTAGCTTTCGCTATCGCTGTTGCAACAATTTCAGGTTCATCTTCCTCGTGAGTTCCCACACGCGAAAACAGGCTACCTCGTCCTAGCTGCTCAAGTGCTCTTCGCAATTCTGGCTGGAAGATAATAATAACAGCTAAGAATCCCCACGTTAATACTTGTTCCGTTAGCCAATATAGCGTATGCAATTCAAGTAAAATACTAATCATCCGGACGACAATAATAACTGTAATACCTTTTAAAAGTTGAACAGCCTTCGTGCCCCGGATTATAAGAATTAGCTTATATATAATAAACCATACAACAGCAATATCTAATGCCGTACTAAGATATTTCAAAATGGTCGTATCTTCAAAAGGCATGCTAACCCTTCCTCCTACTTACGAGCAATTCTATCCATATATTGAAATATTGTTTTATGCTCTATCTGTATGTATTTCCAACAACTAGTTAATTATACCATACATGAAACAAACGACAATTACAAACGCCCCCTTTAGCTTAAATTGGTAAGATGTCAAACTTTCTTACCCTACAGTATAATATAAGTCATTATTATACGCCTATTTTCCAATAAAAAAAGCAACTTCACAGTTGCTTTTCTTACATTTATTTCAGTTTTTCACCGAATAAAGAACCCATTAAAGCAACCGCTGTTGTTGCTGTTCTGTTTCTCTCATCTAAAATTGTATTTACTTCAACAAACTCAGCAGATGTAACAATATCAGCTTCTGCTAACATCTCCATCGCTAAGTGGCTTTCACGATAAGATAGACCACCAATTACAGGTGTTCCAACTCCTGGTGCGTCATGAGGATCAAGCCCATCTAGATCTAATGATAAATGAACGCCATCCGTATGAGATAAATACGCAATTGTTTCTTCCATAACAGCCGTCATGCCCATACGATCGATTTCATGCATTGAGAATACTTTAATGCCTTCATCGCGAATAAAGTATTTTTCTCCTTCATCCAATGCACGTGCACCGATAATTACAACGTTCTCTTTCTTCACCTTTGGATATGCTTCATATAAGTCTACAAGCGTCGGATGTCCATAGCCTAAACTTGCAGCAAGTGACATACCGTGAATATTCCCAGATGGTGAAGTCTCTTCTGTATTTAAATCACCATGTGCATCATACCAAATAACACCTAAATTTTTATAATGTTTCGCTACACCAGCTAGCGTACCGATAGCAATACTATGGTCACCGCCTAATACAAGCGGAAAACGACCTTCTTCTATAATATGATCAACCTTACTTGCTAATTCATTACATACAGTTGCAACTTGTGTAAGGTTTCTTAATTTTGTATTTTCATCTACTTCTTTTTCTCTCTCAATACATATATCTCCCAAATCTTTAACGTCATATCCAATTTGTTCAATTCTTTCAATTACCCCTGCATAACGGATCGCGCTTGGTCCCATATCGACCCCGCGACGCATCTGTCCTAAATCCATTGGAACTCCAATAACTGAGATTTCTTTTTTCATAGATAGTATCCCCCTTTTATGCCTTCCTAAATATTTTAAATCTTTTATATAGTCTGACTCAACTCGACATTTTTCTGCATGGATATACAATATATTCACTTATACTCTCATTGAAACCTAAATTTTAAGACTATTCTATGTATAAAGTTAACTTAATGAAACAACTGACCTTTCTATCAGCCAATATTTTTATCCGCACTTTTCTCCATCATCACTCAGGATTATGCAAAATATCATCAAATAAATGAATTAAAAAACACTTCTACATTTAGAAGCGTTTTTCTGATGCTAGTTTCCACACTGCTGCAATATTTCTTGCTGTCATTTCGATATTCTCTTCTGCCCTTTTATATGCTTCTTCTAATGTCATTGGACTCGCTGTAATACTAAACACTGCATCAATTCCCTTTTCGTAAACAGTCGTATAATTCGAGGATACAGATCCACCAATAGCAATTACAGGAATATGACGACATTTCGCCCGCTTCGCGACACCAACAGGAGCTTTTCCATACGCTGTTTGTTCATCTATTCTTCCTTCACCAGTTACAACCAGATCGGCGCCCTCTATACACTTGTCAAAATTTGTATAATCTAATACAATTTCAATTCCTTTTCTTAACTGCCCCTTGAGCACCGCAACGACAGCTGCTCCCATTCCTCCAGCTGCCCCCGCCCCTGGTATTTCAGATGCATCTAAAGACACATGTTGTTTAAGTATATTAGCATAATGTTTTAAATTCTCATCTAGCTCTTTCATCATCTCTACATTTGCACCCTTTTGTCTCGCAAACACAAAAGATGCCCCGCTAGCTCCAACTAAAGGGTTATCTACATCACACGCCGCTTCTAACTTTAGATCCTTTAGGCGTGAATCAACCCTAGAAAGTTCAACAGTAGTAATCAAATGTAATGTCCCTCCAGAGGGTTCTATTACTTCACCTTTCCTGTTTATAAACCTTGCACCTAAAGCAGATAGCATACCAGCCCCACCATCATTTGTAGCACTTCCTCCAAGTCCTAAAATAATGTGTTTCGCTCCTTGATCTAATGCATGTAATATAAGTTCACCTGTCCCTTTTGTCGTTGTAATAAGTGGGTTTCTCTTTTCAATTGGAACGTGTTGTAATCCTGACGCTGCTGCCATTTCAATAAATGCTGTCTTCTTATCCTTAGACATACCATAAAAGGCTTGCACGCTCTCTCCAAGCGGCCCTGTCACATTAAGTGATATAATTTCCCCCATTGTAGCACCAACAAGAGATTCGACCGTTCCTTCACCTCCATCTCCAATTGGTACTTTAACGTACTCTGCTTCAGGAAAAACTGCTGCAAAACCTCTTTCAATAGCTTCACATACCTCCATAGCTTTCAAACTTTCTTTATATGAATCAGATGCAATGACAACTTTCATAATTATCCCCCGTTCCTTATTTACACCTTTTCTTCATTTTAAACGACAAATATGAAAGTTGCCTTTCCTAATAAAATTTAAACACAAAAAAAGCTTACATCATTTGATGTAAGCTTTCCCTATTTATATGGAGCCTAGCGGGATCGAACCGCTGACCTCCTGCGTGCAAGGCAGGCGCTCTCCCAGCTGAGCTAAGGCCCCGTAGTAATAAAGCGGAAGACGGGATTCGAACCCGCGACCCCAACCTTGGCAAGGTTGTATTCTACCACTGAACTACTTCCGCGAAAATGGTGAGCCATGAAGGATTCGAACCTTCGACCCTCTGATTAAAAGTCAGATGCTCTACCAACTGAGCTAATGGCTCGTAAATGGCTGGGCTAGCTGGATTCGAACCAGCGCATGACGGAGTCAAAGTCCGTTGCCTTACCGCTTGGCTATAGCCCATTAATATTTACTAGTATGGTTATTTTCTCAAAAAAATAAACCTTTTCAGGTTGTTTTAAAGAAAATGGTGGAGGGGGGCAGATTCGAACTGCCGAACCCGAAGGAGCGGATTTACAGTCCGCCGCGTTTAGCCACTTCGCTACCCCTCCGACATTTAAATATATATGGTGGAGGATGACGGGATCGAACCGCCGACCCCCTGCTTGTAAGGCAGGTGCTCTCCCAGCTGAGCTAATCCTCCAAAAGTGGTGACCCGTACGGGATTCGAACCCGTGTTACCGCCGTGAAAGGGCGGTGTCTTAACCACTTGACCAACGGGCCAAAAATTTAAAAACTTTTTCCAAGCTTCCAACCGGGCTTGAACCGGTGACCTCTTCCTTACCATGGAAGTACTCTACCAGCTGAGCTATGGAAGCATAATGGCTCCGCAGGTAGGAATCGAACCTACGACCGATCGGTTAACAGCCGATAGCTCTACCGCTGAGCTACTGCGGAATAATACAAGCCTGGCAACGTCCTACTCTCACAGGGACAAGGTCCCAACTACCATCGGCGCTAGAGAGCTTAACTTCCGTGTTCGGTATGGGAACGGGTGTGACCTCTCTGCCATCATTACCAGACTTTTATCATTATACACATTCTTTTCAGAATGTCAAGAAGAAATCTAAACATATATTCCTTCAAAACTAGATAACATTGCTACATATTATATGGTTAAGTCCTCGATCTATTAGTATTCGTCAGCTCCACATGTCACCATGCTTCCACCTCGAACCTATCAACCTGATCATCT
>NZ_JAUMJO010000011.1:0-118037 GCF_036320425.1 Bacillus nitratireducens | reverse complement strand
CATACCAGATGGCACTCGCGCCTATGTTACAAACCAAGCTAGTAATACTGTTTCTGTCATCAATACTGCTACAAATACGGTTATTGATACGGTCCCAGTAGGTGTTGCTCCAACTGGTATAGCAACCGGATTTATTTGCGAATAATATAAAAAACAGAGAGACACTAATCATATCTCTCTGTTCTTCCATTAATTCCTATAATATCTGAGCAGTTAGCTTTTGCTAGCTGCTTTTTTTACAAATAATAATTAATTTACCCAAGAGCATTTCAAAATATTTTTCGTATGATATGGTGTATTCCTTTCTTTTGAGTGAATGATCTCGTCATGAGAGCACTTTATTAAGTGCTCTTTTCGTGTTTCAAATACATACAAAATAAAATTTTTATATTAATCTTAATTACACATTTAATTGAATATTAATTCATCAGATACGAATCATTTCTTATAAGGGCACTCTGTACTTGCGCCCTTATATAAATACTCAAATTTATTCCCCCGCATATTTTTATAAATTGTATACAGTTCCATATGGAATTATTGAAACAGAAATTCCGTATGGTGTAATATGATGCATTGGATAATACTACTCCATAGATGAATAGTACGGTTATATGCCTTGCTGTATTTGTTGCATTTGCTGCTGTGCTTGTAACGCTTGTTGAACAGCTTAAATTGTACTTTGTGCTCCGCTATACGTAATACCCGCCGTACCATACGGACGCATTCTATCTCGGGTATCAAAATATGAATAAAACATTAGTATTCAACTCACTTCCATATAAGTTATTACAAAGTATATTATGAGTATTAATTTCAGTGAGTGTTAAAAACTAGTCCACTAGCTTTTATTCAAATAGCGTTTTTGTTCAACTGCCTTCTTTTAATCCCCACGCCTTATCAAAATATAATCTTATATATCTTTCAACTTATTATGATGCAAGTGTCTACACTAAATTGTTAGACAAGCATAAAATAAATTGAGTCTAATAATAAAGGAAAAATAAATATGCAAAACCGTTACATGCTTACAGTCAAACTCACCTCATTTAACGGGACAACGCTGACTGGCATTACTATAGAAGGTTTCACGCTGACAGCGAACGTCACGTTAAGAACAACCTATCATAAAGCAATTCTCAATCGCTTTCCCCATCAGGACCCAGTCCGCCCCCTAGTCGTGAACTATAACGTGGCCGTCAAATCTGGCAGAAGATCTGCTATCTTGAATGCCGTGACGCAACTCACGAATGCTGGGACAAGCGCGCAGGTCCGTCTGGATTCCTGTAACAATACCGTGGCATCCTTCCGTCCCGTTCTCTCAATAATATAAGTCAGATACCCGTCACAATAGGATACCGACTGTGACGGGTACGAAGCTGTTCGAGTGAATAGCCCTCAAATTTGTCCCCATCCCATTTCCCTTCACTCCTTGAATATTTTTTCAAAACCAATACATACTATTCTCAAGCCGCCGTATCCACGGCTAATACTTCTTTCTTTTGTTACAGCAGAAGCAGGTAGATACGTCACTTATCTGCTTTCTCTGTATATTTTTTTAAATATCGAAAAGACTACCTACAAGCTGTTTGAACTAGCAGCTTCACTCTTCTTGTAATGGGAAAGCAATTTATCACAATTAGCTAACTCATTCGACTCACTGGCAGACAACCAAAATTGTTGTCTGCTTTTTGTATGGAATTTTTCATTTTGCATATACTACTTTTGAGCCTGTTTACCAATGCAAGCCATTTTGGTGTTTTGAATTCCGACTAAGCTTTTTTGTTGCATAGATTATTACATCTTTGACAACACTGGTTAAAAGCGCGTTTTCTGGTTATTCGTAGTTCTAGTCCAGAATAATTTTTCTCCTATAAAGGACAGTAGGTACGACTGCTCGTCCTTTTTTACTTATATCGCATACTCTCCCTTTTGACAGCTATGAACCACATTGCCCTCTTCATCGAAGTAAGCAATTTCCCAATAAGGGTGGCCGTTGTACGCTTCTATTTCCCCATCGAACAAAACTAACAAATTAGTTTTCCAGTTTCCAACGATTGTACCCCACTTGCCAATTTCCTATTATTTAATTTCTGAATAGGTGAACTGACTGCATGGTTTGTTGATACGATAAAAGCTTGGCTTTCCTCATTAATTGTTGTTATTGATTTATGCCCGTCAAATATTTCAATATGTGCTGCGTTTAAAGGATCCGCTACAATTATATTAATATTACTTGCTATAGGCATTTCTTTTATTAATTATGTAGCTTCCTGCGTATTTCTACATTTCTCCAATATTACTCGAATTACCGCAAAACATTGCAAACCATTTACCAACGGTTTTCTTAAACCTTCAATATTCCCTACAGGTTGACCACATGCTGAAAATGTAATAGATAACCCATGCTCATTAACTCCTTCTGTTCGGCCGAAATATTGAGTAGAAAAGCCACTATGTGCATATGCACCTTCAATATGCGTCGAACAAAAACGCATATCATCTATTTTGGGTGATAAATCAAAATTTCTTAATACATATGTATGCTTTAAATCAGTTTTTTTAGGCAATACTGCACAATGACTACAACCTGCTTTTAATAGTGTCTGATAATAATACATCATATTCTTTGAAGGAATTTTCAATACTTCGCAAAAGCCTTCAATTTCTTCATTAATTCCTGGACAATATTGTTTTAGTACATTTCTAGATTCTGTCCAATGGTTATCCCATATTAAATTTTCTTGCTGTATAAATTGTGGAATGAGATACGGATGTTTCTTTACGAATTCTCCTTGTTGCTTACCAATTTCATAATAATTTCCTTTTAGTGACGAAAAATACCCCTTTATTTGATACACCTTAAATTCCCCCTCACATTGAATATATCCATATCATACCGAAATCTTTTTGTTCATTCTTGATGTTTTTCGCTCTTTTCCACATACCTTAACAATCCTTTTTCCTTTTCAATCAGGTCAGTTAATAACTATTTGATACCTACTCAAAACATTGTTAAAATTACCGTAAGAACAAGTGTTCGAGAGGTTATTAGGATGAGTACAGTATTTCGAAACTAGTTAAAATAATATCAAATGGAATAAACTCTACATTGAACCTGTTTATTGGCGTTCAACTGATTATGAAAATGCGAAAACTTGTATTTCAAAGGGATGCAAATGGCCATATTGTTCAGTTAAAGAAAGAAAATTTTTTAATCATCCATTTATTATGATAAAGGGAGTAATTGTATATGAGTAAAAGCAAACCCGTTGACGAATTAACCATTGAAGACTTAAAACAAAACCCAATATGGGAATGGGCAATAGATGAAGAGGAAAATGAAGAGTGCAATGAAACGTGGGTAAAACCAGTGGAAACTATAAATCTCACAGAAGAATTAAACGGTTCAATAGTACTGGGCGAATTAATCATACATAATGATGAGAAATCCCCTATGATGTGTAGTATTGATATTGAAAATAACGAGGTATTAATTAGTTCCATTGTTTTTTATAACGAAAAAGAAAATGAGTATATTGCTATAGAAGATATAGTAAAAAAGGTTGAGATGCCAATCTCCATTAATATTTATCTCACAATTAATGGAGAGCCTAGATCTTTAAAATTCTCTGCAAATAAAATTGATATTTATAAAAACACTATAAAAACTAACTTAAATTAAATTCAAATTGAAGTTAGGAGAATACTCATTAAGTAAAAATGGGAAACCATTATAATTAACGGTTTCCCCATATATCCTCCTATTTTCAATGTTTAAATAAATTTATACTAAATAATCCCCTTTTCCACCAATGTCTCTGCGATTTGAACTGAGTTCCAAGCCGCACCTTTTAATAAATTATCAGAAACAATCCAAAGATGGAATCCTTTTGGCGTATCCGGATCTTTGCGTATTCTACCTACAAATGTATCTCTTTTACCCTCTGCATATAATGGCGTTGGATAAATTTGTTCACTAGGATTATCTTGTAAAATAACACCTGGTGCATTCAGTAGTACTTCTTTAATTTCTGCAACGGTCGCTTCTTTTTCAAGTTCAATATAAACCGATTCAGAATGCCCCGATACAACTGGAACTCTGACACAAGTAGCTGCCATTTTCAGATTTGGATCTTCTAAAATTTTCTTCGTCTCTTGAATCATCTTTACTTCTTCGAATGTGAAATCGTTGTCTGTAAATATATCCACTTGCGGCAATACATTAAATGCAATTGGATAATGTTTCTTATCTTTTTTCGCTGGTAATATAGTACTCTTCACTTCTTCACCTGTAAGCATTGACTTAGCCTGTTCTTTTAATTCATGAATCGCATGAATTCCTGAGCCTGATACGGCTTGATACGTTGAAACAATAATTCGTTCTATACCAAATGATTTTCGAATTGGCTGAAGAGCTGTTACCATCTGTAGTGCTGAGCAATTCGGAACTGCAATGATCCCTTTATGTTCCCTTAAAGTATGTGCATTTACTTCTGGAACGACGAGTGGTACATCGTGTGCCATTCGGTATTCACTTGTGTTGTCAATTACGATTGCGCCACTAGAAACTGCATGATTTACATATTGTCTAGAAACTTCTCCTCCAGCACTAAAAAATGCAATGTCTACACCTTCAAAACTAGTTGTTTTTGTCTCTTGTACAATTATCTCTCGTCCTTTAAATTGCACTACCTTACCAGCGGATTGTTTTGATGAAAGTAATATAACTTCAACTATATTAAATTTAGTTTCTTTCTCTAACAGTTCAATAATTTTCTGCCCAACTGCACCTGTAGCTCCAACAACAGCTACATGATAACCTTTTTTGATCATCTTTTCTCCTCCAATATCACTTAAATGAATATTGCTACAATTTCATCTTATAAAGAATTTAATCATTTGGAAAATTGAAATACATGATATAATCATTCACAAATCATGATAATAAAAGAGGGATTGCTTATGGAAATGAGACATGTTAAAACATTTTGTGCCATTGTTAAATATGGCAACTTTTCTAAAGCTGCTCATGCATTAGGTTATGCGCAATCTACAGTGACCGCCCATATTAAATCATTAGAGAGCGATTTAAACATTCCTCTATTCGATCGATTAGGGAAAAAAGTACTTCTTACAAAAGCAGGTTATCAATTTCATCCTTATGCCTTAGAATTACTTGCTATTTATGAAAAAGCGCAAGAAATCCCTCAAAATAATGATAATTTAGAGGGAACATTAACAATTACCTCTAACGAATCATTAGCAGTGTATCGTTTACCACAATTATTACGTACTTACAAACAGGAAAATCCGAAAGTAAATATCGTATTGGAAACAACTACAAACGAACAAGCAATGAATAAGCTGCGTGAAGGAGAAACAGATGTTATTTTCATAATTGGAGAAAGTATGGAACATAATGATTTTATTACGCGTACTTTTTGTAATGAAACATTTGGATGGATTTTACCTACTCATTACTCAACACACTCTAATCCATTTTGTTTATTAAAGGATACCCAGTTTATCTTTACAGAACAAAGCTGCGGCTATAGACCGATGGTAGATCGTTTTTTACGTCAAAGCGGGACTATTCCAGCTAAAACATTTGAAACCTCCAATGTTGAAGTCATTAAACAATCCGTGATGTGTGAGTTAGGAATTTCAATTCTTCCTTACATCGTTGTACAAGAAAGTTGTCAAAAAGAGCAACTCTGTTATCAGCCTATCGAAACTCCAACAGTTATTCAAAGCCATGTAATCTATCATAAATCTAGATGGATTTCACCCGTTTTACAATCGTTTCTTACATTATTAAAAAAGACAAAAATATAATAGAGATAGTAGTTAACTTATATAGTCATTTTCTTTTTATTAGACGTTTCCTTTTCTTTAACTAAAGCATATACGATTGGAAGAACTAGTAAACTAGCAATTGCACACATAATTCCTAAAGAAGAAAACGACAATCCATTACTTACTGCAAGTGAAGCTGCTCCAGAAGCAATGGTCATTCCAATATACATGGCAGAACTATTTAATGCCATCACAGTCCCTCGCACAGCTGGTTTTAATTCTGAAATTAAAGCCGTTAATGATGCTTGACCAAATCCAATAAATAAACTCCAAATTATATGTACAGTAATTGCAATTGCTAGATTTTCTATAGAAAGCGAGAATATCATTACACTAATTGAGGCTAAAATACTGGCAATGGAAACAACATTCCTCTTTCCTACTTTATCAGCTAACTTTCCACCAAAAATATTCCCAGCTAAACTACCAATTCCCGCCAGAAAGATGACCATCCCTATCTCGCCAACAGAAAGTCCAAAGTTACTTCCATAATAAACACCTATGTATGAAAACATTCCGTGTAATCCAATTGTCCATAGGAACGTTGCTAATAATGCAAATAAAACTGATACATTTACTAAAACCATTTTTAACGATGCAATCAACGTCTTCGTTATAGAAACACGCACCTCATCTCTCGGTTTTTCGTTTTCTAATAGCTGATTAACTAGTAATGTAATAAATAAAGTTAATAGTCCTATACAATAAAATGTCCACTGCCAATTTCCTACTTCAGATAAAAATGCGCCTATGGGTACTCCGATGACTGTCGAACCTACCATTGCTCCCATAATCGTTCCCATTGCATTTCCCCTTGACTCATATGTAACTTTATCTCCTACTAATGCAAATATACTTGGCATAATCATTGCACCGGCTAAACCTGTTAGACCACGAAATAATAAAAGTATTTCAAAATTCTTAGCTATTCCTGTACAAAATGTAGAAATGGAGAAGATAACAAACCCCATTATGATCATACGTTTCCTTCCAACTCTATCAGACATTGGGGCCGAATAAAGGTGCCGTTATTCCATAACAAAGCGCATAAATAGTAATTAAAAGTCCTCCACTCCCATCAGGCATACTGATTGTTTCTGTAATAGCTGGTAATAAAGGTGCCACAAGTAATGAATCTAGCCCGACAAAAAAAGCTACAATTGCCAAAATACGTATCATCGACTTTACCTCCATATAAAACTCCCCTTTTATTTCACATATGAAATAAATCCTTATAATTATCTCCCTTCTTTTTTTTGTTGCACTAATTTTTATTTCATATATGAAGTATTTATATAAATAAAAATGTAACAGAATGTTACATTTTTATTATATTTAATTCAAATGCTTCTTCCACTTTAATAATAAAGCGTCTAAATGCTCTTCTTCTTCTTTCGTAAAACAACCACAGTTCTCTTTTAAAAAATCACTATATTGCACATCTACTTGCTTTTTTGTTTCTTCACCTTTTTTAGTTAAATAAACGAGCGTTTCACGTTGGTCATTGGGGTTCTTCTCTGTCATAACGTAACCATCACGCTTCATCCGTTGAATCATTGTTGTCATATTACTTGGAACACACCCCATGTTTTCAATTAACTTTGACATGGATACTTTCCCAGATTTTGCGAGTACTTGAATTACTCCGAATTGAACATAACTTATATCATATTGTTCAATTGCTTTATCTAAATTTCTTTGGAGTAAATGATAAACATCACGAATATTTCCGTAAAGCTCTCTGTTATTCATATGTATATTTAAGCCCCTCTAATTTATTTCACATATGAATCATATTCCCATTTATTTCTTGTGTCAATAAAAACACCTTTGCATTTATACCCACAAAGGTGTTTCAAAATCAATATGTATATTATTTATTAGCTTGTACCTCACCTGCAATTAATTTACTACCTGAATATGTACCTTTTTGTATAAAAACTTGATTAATTAATTCTTGTTGCTCCTTTTCTGACATTACTCCTTTCCCTTCTCCTAAATTCCCACTTTGCAATTTCCAAATCTTGTTGTGGTCCACATCAACCTTTTCATATTTTCCTTGTTTCCATCGTTCTAAAATATCCACATATGTACTTTTTTGTGCAACATCATTACTATTTATAATTTCAAGTAAACTTTCAATTCGTTCTTGTGTAATAAAAATATAGCCCCATTTTTGATCAGCTTTCGTTTTTTGATGTGCCATTTCATGTAGTGCTGTCTGTATGTTCTCATCTGTCCACTTAAAATTTTTATTAAAACCGCTATTCGGTAATGAATGATTGCCATTTTCTAAAAGCTTTGCATCTTCAGCTTTTACATTACTATCAGCTAGCACTTCTACTGCCGGAGCGGCTGGTGATTCCTTTTTCGCAGCTGGTTTACTGTGATTCAAATAATACAATATCCCATATGTTAAACCTACCCCAATTACTACCATCCCCGCGATAATCCCTAATACTTTAAATAGTGTTTTCATCTCGCCTGTTTCCTCCCACATAGCCCTTTTCATAATTTTTATCTATCAAAAACAGATGTAGCTTCTCTTTTTTCGCAACATACTGCAATTCATTTTTTCATACTAATTAACATAAATATAACTATTACTTTCTAGAAATGTAGCAACTCCATCCTCATCATTACTTTTGGCAATAAATTTAGCGACAGATTTTAATTCCTCAACAGCATTGCTCATCGCTACACCAATCCCACACTTTTCTATCATTTCCATATCATTGTAGTCATCTCCAAATGCAATTACTTCTGATACGTCTCGATTTAAGTACTGTAGAACATGCTGAATACTATTCCATTTTGAAACATCCGTATGCATAATTTGGCACAATGTTCCGTTATCTGTAATGACTGCCTTACACTCATCGGGCAATTCCTTAGTGAACTCCTTATTTATTGAGCCATGAGTACAAACAATTAATTTAGAAGCTTTTTCAAAGTTTAACTTTCTTATATCCATGACTTCAGACGGCACATCACCAAAATAATCAGTAACATCAAAATTTGAGTACAGCTTATCATTTATTTCAAGACAAATCTGATGAAGATTATACTTTTTTGCTATTTCTATAATTTCTAAAATATCATTTTTAGAAATCTTCATTTCATATAAAATATCATTACCTTTAAGAACTAGAGCTCCGTTATAACAAATGATAATCTCACTTTTTAACACGTTGGGAATATACTGTTTTATAGCCCTTGGAGGCCTTGCTGTAGCAAAAATCAATTCGTCTCCATTATTTTTACATTCCCTCAAAATATTAATAGATTTCTCTGAAATTGTTTTATCACTTCTTAATAAGGTCCCATCAAGATCTGAAATAATAATCTTTTTCATGCTTATATTTATTCCTCCTTCACAAGTTATAACTCGAAACATCGATTATTCGTTGAGGCAATCGAGCCTTTACGGGTAGTTGACCTCCGCTGAATTTTGAGTCTAATTTCCCGCAAATAGCGGAATTCATTTTCGTTTATTACATATTTTCTATTCCCTGAATCATATATGTATTTCCTTATATTGTATTTCTTTTCTTTATAAATTGAAAGATTATTCCGTCAAAATCCCCCGTCTTTTTCAAATGCAACTCCCCCTCTAAGCATTTCGTTTCAAATTCATAAAAATATATGCTAGCCTAAATATAAAGGAGATGAATAAATATGAGTTTATTGTATAGCGGTTTAACTTTTTTAAACTTTGATAATACATATTTATTACAAAATAAACTTCATTCTTATTCACATGAAGATATTGATTTTAGTCATTTAGAGCACTCAAACCTGTATTGCGAGACTCCTTCTTTAATGCGTATAAAACGGGAGTTATATCGTAGAAAACAAAAAGGAATCACCTTTATCGGTTCTGGAAATTATCATTATGTAACTTATTTGCTACTAAAAGAAATAGATGAACCATTTAGCCTTATTTTATTTGATCATCACACTGACATGAACTTAAAAGAAAAAAATGATCATACTCTTATTTCTTGCGGGTCATGGGTATCATTCGCTCTTCAAAACAACCCGAAATTAAAGAAAGTAATTATTATTGGACCTTCTTCTTTAACAATTCATTCTAATGATTATTCATGCGTAGAAGTGTTCCTGATAAATACATCTAATGAAGTTTCTGCACATACAATACTTTCGCATATTCATACAGAGACTATATATGTAAGCATTGATAAAGATGTTTTAGATTCAAAAGTAACTATTACAAATTGGGATCAAGGACATATGAAACTCTCTACACTTTTAAAATGTATTCATTCTCTTATTAGGAATAAAAATGTCTATGGTATTGATATTTGTGGTGAAATACCGGTTTATCCGTCTCAGCTCTTTCTAGCTAAATATACAAATGCTATTAAAAAAAATGAAAAAGCAAACTTACAAATTTTAAAATCAATATATAATACATAAAAAAACAACGAGTGCCTTATAAGGCACTCGTTGTTTTTATGCACGATGTTCTTTTAACCACTTCGTAATAGCATCTAATCTCGAAACATCAAAACGTCTCTCTTCACACACATTTAAACTGTTTAAACTTTTCACAATTTCTAATTCATTCGATTTTACACTTTCCGCGTCAATCATTTTACAGTACCCGTCTGTAACAGTATTTAAATTTTCGTAATAACGTTGAAGCGATTTTGATATATGTAAATGTTTTTCAAAATTTCTTCTTTTTCTCGTCTCGTCAGATTCTTTCCGTTTTCTAAGTTCTTCATCATTCGTATATAAATAAAAATATTGATCGGGAAAACCAATTTCCTTATGTATCAGTTTTTCTTTATAAAAGTTTTCTATTAAAGATAATGGTTGATTAAATATTTCAAAATGGAAACACCAATTATAACTAAGTGGCTGATAAATGTCTCCATCAAGTATTACTAATTCATATTGCTGCGACTTCTGCACCGCTATATTCCAACGCTCTACTTGTTTTTCAAAATACCATGTTCTATGTTCATTTTTCGGTCTTTCAAATAAAAAATTCACTTCAGGTATAATGTATGCATCATAATTTTTTTCTAGTTCACGACATGTGCTACTCTTACCAACAGCACTAGCTCCCTCAAACGCTATAATCCCCATAGTTTCTCCCACTTTCCTTAACTAAAATCTCGTTGTTTCACTCTTCTCCCCCATAACTGTCTCCATAAAACAATTGAAGCGATAGAAAGCATGATTGTTGTAATAATACTACCTTCAATCCCAAATGAGCCTCCATGAAGGACTTCATTGCCATTTGTTACAGGTTTAAAAAGTGGTGTAGAATACATTGACATTCCACTTACTGCAAAACCAAAGACGTTATATTGTGCCCAATTCCAAATGGAATGCCATGCGCAAATCCCCCAAAGACTACTGTCCTTTAATACGTAAAAAGCTGCAAATACACCAACTAATATTATATTCGATATTGAAAGAATTGTAATACCTGGATTAAGTAAATGAAGAAAACCAAATAAAAAAGAAGTCACAACAATCCCAATCCATATTCGGCTTCTAACAGAGAGAACTGGGAATAACCACCCTCGTACAACAATTTCTTCAGTTGCCCCTTGTATTAAAAATGCAACTAAAGACCCTACAATACCAAATATAGCTGTCATCGTAATTTCTTGCATTTGTAGTTTTACATTTCCTGTTAACACGAGTACAATTACTGGTATCGAAATGAAAATAAACCCTATAAATGCACCTCTCAAATACTTTCTCATCCATTTCTCTTTCCAAAAACCAATAGATGAAAATGACCTTTTCTCTACAAATTTAATCCATAAAAACACAAAAAATATAGCCCCACCAAACGTTAATATCATCTCAATATTACTATAAATTGCCTTCATAAAGGTTGTTTCTGTTTTCGGTAAAAACAGCATAAATAACATAAATAATTCACCTAAAGTCAAAAATACAATAGCAAGTATAACAGCGAAAACAGGATGAACTTTTCTTCTCCCTTCTTTTGCTGCTTCAATTATTTTAAATTGTTTATTTAGCAATATTCTATCCTCCTTATTATTGTGATCATCTGTATTCTTAAAATATATATCGTTTCCCTTAAACATACTTTTTAATATAAATGATTTCTGTTTGGAATATATTCAGATTAGGAATAATATATAAATAAAAGAGATGTCTATGTGCTTTTTACCATTATCACCCAATTCATTCACTGGTATTACCAGCACTTGCTATTTCACACCATTTGTTGTAAGATAGTAATTAAGGTCAATTTAACAATATATTTTCTTTGCATATTATCAAGTATCAATCAGGACCATTTCGTACTCCTTATGGGTTTTTGATAATATGTGAACTTTTATTTTCATTCAAATAAGGCCGATCATATTGTAATCTTTTTAAATTTTAGGAGGCATTACCATGACATTAACAGGTAAAGTAAAATGGTTTAACAGCGAAAAAGGTTTCGGTTTCATCGAAGTTGCAGACGGTAACGACGTATTCGTTCACTTCTCAGCTATCACTGGCGACGGCTTCAAATCTCTTGACGAAGGTCAAGAAGTTAGCTTCGAAGTTGAAGACGGTAACCGTGGACCTCAAGCTAAAAACGTTGTAAAGCTATAATTCAAACAATAAAAAGGTTGTTACCAGCTCGGTTAACAACCTTTTTAATATATAACTAAAAATTTTTACATAAAAGGAGTGGTTACATGTATCGCAATCGAAAGAACGATGTAGCAGAAGTACCACCGGAGCAAACACCTGTTTGGGAATGTGAATCAGAGGATTGTTTAGGATGGATGAGAAAGAACTTTTCATTTGAAGAAGAGCCTAAATGCCCTTTATGTAAAAGTAGCATGAAAAGCGGAGAACGTTTATTACCTAAGTTAGGTTAATTTTTACATGCCCCTCTTATTTTATTAAGAGGGGCTTTTTATTAATAATGATTATCCTCTAGATCTGTTCGCACAACAGAATACATTAATGCATCGTGTTGTTTATTTCCTTGATGAATGTATCCGCGTAACAGTCCTTCCTTTTGAAAACCTAATTTAGATAACATATTACACGAAGTTATATTTTCAGGATATGTAATAGCTCCAATTCTAAATAAACCTAAATCTTGAAATCCATAAGCAATAATTTCTCGAGCAGCTTCTGAAGCAAAACCATTCCCCCAATAACGAGGATGTAAATCATATCCAATCTCAGATCGTTTACTCCAAAGTTGTAAATTATTTAATCCAATTGTTCCTACTAAAGTATTTGTTTCTTTTAATACAATCCCCCAACGTATCGCCTTTTTCTCAAAGTAATTTTTCGAAAAAGATTCAATCATACGTGAAGCTTGTCCAAACTCAGTAAAAGAATTCATACCGTAATAACACGTTACCTCATCTAATGAGAATATTTCATATATTTTTTGACAATAAGATTGTTCTATTTCAACTAAGCGCAAGCGTTCTGTTTCTAACATAGGAAATGCCATAGGATCACTCCTTTCTCTCTACTCATTTATTATAGCAGAAAAAGTATTTATAATTAGGAAAGTCCTCAATGTCCCACAAATCAAATATTTCTAGCGATGTTTATCCTCTTAATAATATATAACTTCGTTGTATTTATTAATTCCCCTCTAAAGACCACCCCTAATTAATACCATCTCATGTTAAAATATAGAAAAACAGTAAATACTTCTGACGGAGGTGCTTAAACTTTATGTATATTTTCATTGGCTTATCCCTCTTGCTCATTTTACTCATTTTTTTATTCGCAAAAAAATTCACACCAAACTCATTCATGATGACTAGTTTTAAAGGAAATAGCTTTAAGACATTTTCAGTTGGTATATTAACGGCTGCCACAATCTCTCTTTCATACGGAATTTATCACGCAGCGACATATCAACCTAGATATTTAAATATTGAATTGCAAAATCAAAATTTTACTGTTTTCGGTAATGTTGGTGAATTGGGTTATTTCTCAGAAGAATTACTAAAAAAAGATGCAGAAGTTAAACTATATTTTGCCTCTTGGGAAACAATACAATTAAGTAATCCAGAAATAGTAGTAGCCTACCCTTCAGGAAAACAGGAAACATGGAAACCTAATATAACAATAATACCTACAAATAAATTACAAGAAGAACATAATATTAAAGAACTTTATCAACTCTCACCGTACTCCTTTAAAGAATCTGGAGAAATAACATTAACTATTAAAAATAATAAAGCCAATCATAAAAAGATTTCAATTAATGTGAAGTAACTACAAATAAAATGTCCCTCCATTATGTTGGAGGGACATTTTTATTTTCATATGTATTCAATATTATTATTTTGACTGCTCATTCAATGTCGCAATTATTTCATTGGCAGTATTCTTTCCGTTTCCAATACAAGCACCAATTCCGACACCGTAATATGAAGCTCCAGCTAAGTATACATTTGGATAAAGAGCCGTCAATTTTTCATTTAATGATTGCACTGCTTGACTATGTTCCAAATGATATTTCGGCATTAAATCTTTCCAATTTGTAACTTCAATTACTTCTGGTTCACCTTGAATTCCAAGGCTCTTTTCAATATCATATAAAGCTACTCGTACCAATTCCTCTTCACTATAACTTTTGATCGTTTCATATACTGGATTAGTGCTCTTATAAAACATTCTTACTAATAGCTTTTGTTTACCCGATGTATGTTTCCACTTCCTGCTTGTCCATGTGCAAGCATCACAATGCAAATCACTGTTTTCCGTTACGATAAAACCTGTTCCGTCAGCCGGTAGTTGTTCATCTAGTATGTCAAAGCCTAAATAAATACTTATAAGCGATGAATTTTTAAATTTATTAAAATTCTCGTTTAGCTCATAAGACTGTAATAAATTTTGTGCGATATCATGCGGAGCCGCTAAAACGACAGAATCAGCTTGTATTGTCTCATGATTTGCAAAAGAAATCTCATATTGATCACCTTTTTTACTTACAGCAGTCGTTACAACACCTTTTTTAATGACAGTCTCAGTCAGCACTTCTTCTAAGCGATTAATAATTGTAGATAGTCCACTTTTAAATGATACAAATTTTTTATTTCCTGCTGATTGAAATTGTTTTTTATTCTCTTCAAAACCTTTAATAATACTTCCGTATTTATTTTTATAATCCACTAAATACGGTAATGTAGATGCCATAGTAAGCTCATTCAATTTACCAGAATATACACCTGAAAGTACAGGCGCAATTTGTCTTTCCACTAACTCTTTCCCTAAAAAGCTTTCTAGAAATACAGCAAGTGATGTATCCTTTGTAAACTCTTTATTTTTCGTAATAAAATCTTTTAAAGCAACAATTTTCCCTTTTTTTGAGACTAGTGTACTGCTAAATAATGATTCAACACTCATAGGAATCCCAAATATAGTGTCAGCAGGAATTGGATGTAATATGTTATCAGAGTATATGTATGAAATACCTGTTTCGTTATATACCATTTCATTTTCTAAATTCAAATCTTTTACAAGCGGCAAAACATGTTCATTACGAGCAACGATAGAATCTGCTCCAGATTCCATAATAAAATTATTTTCTTCCACACTGTGGATTTTACCACCTAAATACTCTTCTTTCTCAATAAGGATTAAATTCATATCTATATTATAATCCTTCTTTAATTTTTCTAAATAAAACATAGTAGAAAGTCCAGTAATACCTCCACCGATGACAACGACTGTTTTCATATTTGCTGCGCTCCTAACCGATACAATTAATAATTCCTTTATTATTATACCCAAAAGTCCCTATATCCGACTAGCAGCTTGCGCATTCTGTAAGAAATTAGACAATATATTCGAATATATTCCCGGTTGATCATTATGCACTAAATGACCGGCAAACGGAATAACGGCAATATGTATATTATTGTTTAATTGTTTAAAAGTTGTAGCGGCTGTAACTTCATCTTCTGAATCTCCCCCAACAATACACAGTGTGGGTATTTGAAGATTAGCTACATCACCCGTTTCATGAAATGGGTACCAATCCTTAACTTGCCACGATTCAAGCAATCCTTTCCAATCACTTTTTACATGAATTTGATTCATATAAGTTACTACTTCTTCATTTTCCATCAACTGTTGATGACACTTTGCTTCATACTCCTGAGACTCTTCCCAATTATCTCGCTTAACTGGAAAAACACCTGAAAAGGTTAATGTCCTCACTTTATCTGGATATTTTTTTGCGAATAATAAAGCGGCTAATCCCCCTAGTGAAACACCCGCTATATGACAACTATTAATTTGCAAATGTTCTAGCGTATCATTTAAATCATCTGCAGAGCAAAGAAAATAATTATCTAATGTACCTCCTGATTCGCCATGTCCTCTTAAATCAGGACGAATTACTTTAAAATGCTTTTCTGTAAAAAATTCTACCTGCTCTTCAAACTCTACTAAACCTGTCATCCCACCAGAATGTAAAAGCACAATTGGTTCCCCTTCGCCTGAAATATGCGTATGTAAAATCATTTATTCTCCTCCTACTATAATGAATATTCTGTTTATTGATTGTATATCGAGTACCTTTCTATTACTAAATAATAAAGAACTATAACATATTCAAATCACGTCATAGTTCTTTCTATTTTAAAAACATAAACCAGTTAATTAATTTGTCAATTTCTTGGCTGAGCTCTATTACTTTTTCATGTTGAAGTCCATAATTTGAGACTAGATTCAATAATTCTTCTTTTTTCAATTCAATTACTTTTTCTAACTTTACTAATTCCATGTCGTCTATATTCGCTCCAATTTCAAAATATATGTATTTTAGTATAGCCTACTTACATAATAAGTAAAAGCCTCATACTCATGTAAAATCTTACATATTTGAAAAAATAATATACTACTAACAAAAAAGAGACTTATACTAAGTCCCTTCTTGCAAATCACACCAATTATCTACCATACTTACTATGCAATACTTCCTTACAATTATCCCATTTAGGAATCGTATCCTGCTTTTTCCCTTTAGACGCATTCTAGTAACAGAAATAAACATATTCTACATCCTCTCACGTAAAATATAATAAGTTATTACCAAAAACTTTCGTATTTTTATAAATATGTTACTGAAGCTCATGAATATGTACCAATTACTATTAATTTAAAGTTAGACACTTTTACTCATTAATAATAAAACAGAAGTTCTCAATTGTTTTATTTTTATATTCCGGAACCCTTGTTAAGTGATCAAAATAACTATATGAAAATTTAAATATGTGCCCAAAATCCCAATTAAATTCACTATAGTCTTTAAGCCAGAATGCATTATCTAGCGGAAGTGTATCAACTTGTTTTGCATTTGTGAGAGGTAAACGATCTACAGGAGAATTCAATATTATTTGAGCATTCGACATTAAATTGCGACTTTCTCTAAGTACATAAACTAGCTTTAATAGTGGTTTTATTCCTCGTTGAAATAATTCTATATGCCCTAAGTCATATAATATATTAACCGCATGTGAAAAGGTAAGCATATGGCCAATTAAATCGTGATGTGATTCCGCCTTATATATAACATGAAATTTTGATAACTCATTTAAAATAAATTTAGATAATTGCTTTGGGTTTTTAATTTCACTTTGAATCTCATCATAATTTATACTTAATTGCTTTACCTCTTTAGTTGTAAAACCAATCCAAGACCTACCGGGAATTGTTTTTTGAAACGATAAGATAAGGTTTGCTATATTATTAATATCTTGATTACTCCCCCAATGACTCAACTCCTTAATGGCTAATAAACTTAAAGAAGCGTAAATTACATTGTGACCAACCCAATGGAGTTCATCAATCGTTTGTTTCAAAGATTTGATTATCGTTTTTTCAGCACTTTGAAAATCGACACCTTGTTTATTATCAATTGTTTCTCCTAACATTTGCTTATGGAGCATCATTTTCGCTTGAGAATAAATGTTACATGTTGTTTCTTCATCAATGCTATTATCTTTAGCAAAAAAATAACTAGCAATTGCAGCTGCTCCAAAATGCGCATGCCAAATATCATTTGTTTCTTTTTTACATTGAGATATAATTGAAAGCCCACCTTTTAATACACTTATATTTTCCATCTCTATTATCCTCTCTAACCCCTAATAAAAATGGATTTTTAGCATCTATAAAGTTGCCAAAAAGTCCGGTAAAAATTCTTGAAACATTTCTTCCTTTACTGTTATAAATTTAAGTTGCCCCTGTCGTTCTACAAGAATTAAATCTGCTTCTAACAATATTTTGAGATGATACGATCGATTTGACTTATTCGTTCCTAATGCACTCTCAATTTTTCCACAAGTATGTTTGTTTTGATTACGAAATAAATAACGAACAATCTCGATTCGTTTCCCCTCTGCCAAAGCCTTAAAAATTTTCACTCTTTCTTCATCTGAATTATTTTGTTTGATAGTCATGGAACTACCATATTTTTGTTTTTTCTTTTGTCAAATCTCTCATCTTATTTAACATAAATAGTGAAAATCAAATGTGTATGTATTTATAGAAAGGCTTTTATTATACGCGCGAATCTTTACGTAATTCATATTTTCTATTATGTTACCACTAAGTATGTATTCTTAAGTTACTCTCTTAGCTTAAGGAAGGTGTTAGCACAAATAAGATATGATTCATCTCATCACTCTTATTCAAAAATCTATGCTTCACATTCGGTGGAATACGCACAACGTCTCCTTCTTCTAAAAAATATTCACGCCCTTCTAATTCCACATACACTTCCCCCTTCATTACAACTGCAATTTCTTCTTTATTTTCGTGAGAATAATGACTTTCTGTTGTATTTGCGTGTTCATTTAAATCCATCATTAGCATTTCAATGCGTGCTTTCATAAAATCTGGTGTTAGCACATCATAAACAATATGATCATTATTTTCTCGATATACTTTTTTTCGATCTTTCTTCTTAGAAATAAGTGAGTCTGTATCAATATCATTAATAAAAAGAGTAAATAGCGGGACATTTAATGCTTTCGCAATTAATTCCAATACATTTAAAGAAGGGTTGGCATTTCCTCTTTCAATTTGACTAATAAGTGAAGTACTAATTCCTGCATAATCAGCAAATTCACGAATTGTCATATTATTTTTCTTACGATAACTTAAAACAGTTTGACCCAGTCGATAATGAATCATTGTTACAACTTCCTTTCGTCCATCATAATACATCTTTTGTTCCTTTTGTGCTGACATACTAAACAGGAGCAATTAATCCTTCCTTATTTCACCTAAGGCTTATATACTAACTCTTGTACATTATATTATATATTATTCATTATAATAAACAACGTAACGGAGGGACAAACTTTGAAATCACCTATTCTTTCATATTTCACCTTATTTTTCGGCGTGTTCGCCTTATCTACTTCAGCTATCTTTGTAAAAATAGCTGATGCCCCTGCAGCAATTACTGCTTTTTATCGATTATTGTTTGCTACGGCAATTCTTTTACCGTTTCTAATATTTAATACAAGTAATCGAACCGAACTTCGCTCATTATCAAAAAAACAATGGGGATTTGGACTCTTATCTGGATTATTTCTAGCAGGTCATTATGTCCTCTGGTTTGAATCATTACAGTATACTTCTGTAGCAAGTTCTACAGTTATCGTAACGTTGCAACCTTTATTTTCAATGGTCGGTGGTTATTTTTTATTTAAGGAACGGTTTACAAAAGGTGCGATTATAGGCTGCCTTATTGCAATTTCAGGAAGTGTCGTGATCGGGTGGCAAGATTTTCAGATTAGCGGAGAAGCTTTATACGGCGATATTTTAGCTTTTATTGCTGCTGGCGTTATAACAGCTTACTTTTTCATTAGTCAACATGTTCGTAAAGACCTCTCCCTAATACCGTACTCGGTAATTAGTTATGGCAGTAGTTCTTTATTTCTCGGCATATTTGCTTACACACAGCAATCATCTTTCTTACATTACACTTCACAAACATGGTGGTCCTTTATAGGTCTGGCATTCATTGCAACGATTTTAGGACAAACAATTTTCAACTGGTTATTAAAATGGATGAGCGCTACGGTTATCTCGATGAGTATTTTAGGAGAAACAATTGGAACTTGCATTCTAGCCTACTTCATTTTAGATGAAACAATTTCTTTACAGCAAGGATTAGGAATTCTACTTATTTTCAGTGGATTAGCATTATTTTTATTACAACCGAAACAATTGGATCACAATTTATAAAGTGAAACTTTAATCAGTAGGTTTTTTGTTCACCTCCCGCTGATTATTAGGCCTCACCAATCGGGCGTTTACAGGCAGTAAAACTCCCACAAATAGTGGGATAAACAAGAAAAGCATGACAAACTAATGTCATGCTTTTCTTGTTTATTTATTATTGCGGAGATTGTTCTACCTGCTTTTGCTTTAGCCTTTGCTCCAATACATGAATCATGAAGAGGAAATGCTCTGCCTCTCTTGTAACATGATCAGCAAGCAACGGATTAATAACATTCCGAATTTGGCATGTCGATATTTCCGTTCAATTTACACCTCTATTTATTATGTACAATCAAACCATTTGGTCTAAAACGACTCATTATGATTTCGTTAACAAATTTCCCATGCGCCTTCAAATTCCCAACCTTTACACCCTCTTCGATAAATCCAAATTTTTCATATAATACTTTGGCTCTAGGATTCGTTTCTAATACACCAAGTTCCACTCGTTCTAACATTAGCCAATTATCAGCTAAATCCAGCATTTTTGTAAGAAGTGCTTTTCCAATTCCCTTATTGTGATATTCACTATCTACTCCGATGAATAAATCACCCGAGTGAGATCTTCGTCCTGGGCTTTGGGTTAAACCGACAAATCCAACAACTTCTCCATCATATTCTGCTACAAATTCAAATTGATTCTGCGCTAAATTTCGAATTCTATTCTCCATTGCATCTACACGCATACTAGGTAGAAAAACCATATATGGTAAAACATCATTTTGAATGCATATACGATGAATTGCTCTAGCATCTTGTATTTCTACTGCTCTAACGTTAATCTCCATCTTTCTCTCCTCCATTCAAGTATCATTATTCTAATATCCAACCGGAAAATCCTGCCTACCCTTATTTCTTTATGTTATTTTTATATAATTATTCCGATATAATATCCATTTTTGAACATCATCTCTTATTCATTATTCATACTCGTTCAAAATAAAAAATCACTTAGAAGACACTAAGTGATTTTTTATTTAACTTTTTACTTGATTATACAATTCAAGCAGCTCTTCTACTGGAATACCGTTTATTTTCATACCAGTTATATTACAATTTTCTATTTCCGCGTTTTCAAGATTACTATTACTTATTATACATCCTTCCAAATCACATCGTTCAAATGAAATAGGCTCCTTTTCAGTTCCAAGATTTGTATTCTTGAATTGCACTCCACCTAATGTCACCAAGTTAAATTCACTACCTGAAAGATTTAAATCTGTATATGAGGAGTTCCTCAAATTTATATTTTTAAACTTTGATTGACTTAAATTACAATTGCTCATATTAATATTCATTACATTGCTATAAACAAATGAACTACCTTTTAAATTCACTTGATAATACTCTGTATTTACCAAATTACAGTTTTCGTATTGCCCATTTTTCATATCATTATTATTAACTAAGTTTTCTTCGCTTGAAGCTTTCTTTATTCTTTTCACATAACAATATTCATCTTCCGTTTCAAAAATTGTTTCAAAGCCCATTTTTTTATAAAAATGGTGGTTATTTATTTGTCTACTAGATGTCTCAAGATCCCAAATTCTTACGCTCGGAAACTCTTCTTCTATAAAATCGATAACCTGTGATCCAATCCCTTTTCCTTGATGTTTGGGATTTACAAAAATACGATCAATTCTGCCGTAAGACTTACCAGAAATCGTAACTATAATTCCACCGACAATTTCTTCGTCCATTATCACTTTAAAATAATCTAATTCTTCGATCGAATATATAGTCATCTCAACTGAAGAATACCCTGGTGGTTGAATGTTATAATCAATTACCCCCTCTTGGTCACACAACCATCGTTTTGCTTCTTCATCGAATGTCCTTTTCATTATTTCTGTTAACTTTTCAGCATCTAAAATTGTAGCTTTTTCAATAGATATTATCGTCATTTTGTTTTCCCCTTAAATGTTATAAACCAATAACTTATATGTACAACAAAGTTATTTATTCACTTTTGTCTTTAATACTTTTCCCATTATTACATAAGGAACATCATCTTTACTTGGATGAAATGGTTCCAATACATTTACCCAATCTAATTTTCCATATAAAGAACGCGCTTTTTCATTGTTTATTTGTGTAGTTAAAACACTTGTTCTATTTGGAATCCCTTCTAATAATTCATTATGTAATTTCGTTCCAAGACCCTCATTTCGATATTCCGGATGAACTGCTAACTCTACAAATTCAAAACAATCTTCTAACCATTGGTCTACTTGTTCCAAATTCAATGATTTTCTCATTAATTGATTATAGTAGTATCCTTCCAAAGAACGATAACCATAAGTAAAACCAATAACTTCATTTTCATCATTTATTGCTAATACTCCTTTAAAATCTGTATATCCCATATGTCTTGTAATTCGTTCTACCATTTCATCAAAATTTCTTTTATCAAACACTTTACAATATAGTTTTTCCATATTAATAATTATGGCCTCATCTTTTCGTATAGGTAATATTGTCATTTCATCACTCCTATTTTTAGTGATTATATTTACTAATACTTATAAATAATTATAAAATAAAGAATATTAAAACGGAATATATATCTTCTTATTCATTTACTAAGTACAATAAAAAGCTCTGGAGCATTTTTATAAAAAAATTCATGCTTCAGAGCTTTTGTATATTTTTTGTTGTTTCTTTGTTATGCACCTTCCGTACCATAATCTTCAATTGTTAACTTTACATTATATTTAATTGGAGTCTTACTAAATACTTTATCCCAATCTTTTTCAACTTTTTTCCATACTTTTGGATACTCGATTTTCAAACTAGTGTTAAAGCCAGCAACGTCAGTTTTATATTCCTTTTGAATTTTTTGCAATGTATGTTTCACTAATCGCCTCACTTCTTGTTGGGCAGATTGCTCCACTCTTTTGAGAAATGCATTTTTAAAAGCTTCCTCTGACTCAGACCAGTTTTCGGATAACCGGCCCACAGACTGAACATTGACATCGAAAGAGAGCTTATCCCCTTTAACATGAGGCGTAATTTTACTTTTCATAGATTTCACTTCATACATAACTAATTTTCCCGTCTTTTTATCATAACTTTTCACCAAGCCACTTTTCCCTTTTGCAGTTATCCACATTAAGCCCTCTAATTCATTCTCGTTCAAAAAGCCACGGAGTTTTTTTGTACTTCCTTTCATAACAGCAGCACCTACATATTTCACTTCTCCGTCTATAGAAATCACGTTTGGCAAAAGAAAACTCGCTCCAGATTTCACCTTTCCTGGTAGTTTTGCAAGTGGCATCGGCGGTAAAATTCGTGAGGATCTATATTGGTTATCTTCGATTTCAATCAAGCGAAATGCTGGAATCTCCCCTGATTCTTTTGATTTTAACACATCACTAGCTACCCCTTTACTAACCATAATAAAGCAACTAGGTCTCATTTCATTATCACGAACATAAATGTCCAATAACTGCGTTAAATTATATGTTCGTGCAATACTTTCACTAACAACTATTACTTTTGTATGGTGAAAAATGATAGGCCTTTGCCTTCTTAATGCAACTTCACGTATTGATTGATGAACAGAATCTCCTGTTTCTGCAACATTCATATAAGCCTTTTGTTGTGATACTCCACCTTTTCCTCCGTCTGATGATGATTGTGCTTTAACAAACTGATAGGTGGTTGTTATTAAATTCTTCTTTTTATATCCGCCGCCCTTTTCTACAATCTCTTTCTCAATCTTAGTTTCTTTTCCTTTATCTATCGCTAAACCTACGGCGAAACCTAACTCCTCGATTTCATGACTACTCCAGCATCCTGTAAGTAATAAGAGAAAAACTATTGACGTTATTCTTATAATAAATTTTTTACCTTTAACATTTTGATTCATGCCTGTTTTTCCTCCCCTTTGCTATCATAAGGAGAAGAAACGGGAGAATACCAAATAATATAATCGCTGCGTTACTAATCAAATTTCCAAGTTCAAATAATTCATTTATGTTTTTAGGAATTGCCGCAACGATATATATTACCGGAAGTAATCCATATAAAAAGGAATGAATATTTTTCTTAAAGAGCTGCGCTAACCCTAAAGCAGCTGCATAATAACAAATTGTATATGTTGCAAAGATTTGCATAATCCATATCACTAGTAACAAAGATTCAAACCGTTCAAAAATTAAGCCTTGAATTTCAAAACTTCTCATAAGGTCAATTGTAGGCCATGTTCTCACCAACACACCATCGATAGAAAACGCTCCTATAACCATTACAACTGTAATGACATAAAAAAGTAAAGGAATCATAGTGCTAATTATTACAACCCTTACACCTTGAGATGGCTTCTTCATAAAGGCTAAAAGTATTAACATAATTTCAGCACCCGAATATGCCATAGTTGTTGTTTTTAAGCCTTTTAATACCGGAACAATCCCTAATCCTAATACAGGACGAAGATTATCCAGTTCAAATATTCCAATACTCATAAAAGATGTCACTAAAAAAATAAAAACTGTAATTGGAAAAATAATTTCAAATAAACGTGCTATCGCATTTATTCCGCCTAGATTTAAATAAAGACTTATCCACATGAATGGTATAAGAATAGCCCAGTCAGGCGTACCTTCTAATAGAAAGAAACTTGTTATACATTCCAACGTTCTAAGTTCAAAGGAAGAAAGTGTTAAAAAGTAACCGATAATCAACAAACTAATTAACACTCCAAGCCATTTCCCTACAAGTTCTTGGCTATATTGATAAAATGTTTTTTCAGGAAATTGTTGACTTAACTTCACGATAATTATACCTGCAACTATCGCAATTAATCCTCCTAAAATAACCGTTATCCAAACATCAGGAGTTTGCACTTTCTCAGCTGCTGTTCTAGGTAAAGTGAGGATTCCGATAGCAAGTATATAATTGATAAGAATCACAGCTGCCTGTGAAGTCGGAATTTTGTCCTTTGAGTTCATAATCATTCCTCTTCACTTCCTTTCCGTACATAGTCTTTTAAATTCAACATTTTCGGACGTCGCTTCATCATCTGAATTGGCATACGAACAATAAAATCCTTCCAATCGGTAACTTGATATAAGACAGCCGGGCTAGCATAAGGTACACCAAAACTTTTAAGCCTTGCAATATGACTGCATATAAATAAGAAAAATAGAATAACTCCATATAATCCGAATATAGAAGCGGAAAACATAGCTACAAAGCGAAGAATACGTAATGGAATTGCTGTACTATAATGAGAAAGTGCAAAAGAAGAAATAGCCGTGGCCGCCACAACAATTACCATGATTGGACTCACAATTCCAGCTGATACAGCTGCTTGCCCAATGATTAATCCTCCTACAATTCCCATCGCTGAACCAATCGGCTTAGGTAGTCGTAGCCCTGCTTCTCGTAAAATTTCAATAGCAATTTCCATAAATAATCCTTCTATAATTGCAGGAAACGGAACGCCTTCTCGCCCTCCTATAATTGAAATGGCTAACTTAGTTGGAATCAGTCCAGGATGGAATGAAATAAATGAAATGTACAGAGCGGGAGCAAATAGAGAAATAATAGCTGTTCCAAAACGCAATAAACGAATCAGTGTACCTGGTATCCAACGCTCATAATAATCTTCAGGCGATTGCATCATCATGCTAAATGTAACTGGAACAATTAATGCAAAAGGTGTTCCATCTAATAAAATTGCAACCCTTCCTTCCATTAATGCAGCGATAACTTTATCAGGACGTTCCGTACTCTGTACTTGGGGGAAAGGACTAAGATAATTATCTTCAATAAGTTGTTCTATATAACCTGACTCTGGCACATTATCAATATTAATTTTCTCAATTCTTTTCTTAACTTCTTCTACTAACTCTGGATCAGCAATCTCTTTCATAAAGGCAACAACCAAGTCTTTCTTAGCCCGTTCTCCTACATGAAATTTCACTAATGATAATCCTTCATTTTCACCGTGTAACCGCAACAAAGCAGTATTGTCCGACAAAACTTCTGTGAAACCTACCCGTGGACCCCTAACCGATCCCTCTGATATTGGCTCTTCAACATTACGTGTTTTTCCTTTTTTTGTATTAAGTATTAATACATCTGATAATCCATCAATTAATAATGCCGTTGAACCCATTAACACTTTTGGCATCATTTTTTGTATGGATTGTACTTCATCGATTCCACTAATAGAAAGAACCTGATTTCTAATATACTCTTTTGAAATACTCTCTTTCGCACTAGATGATTCATCTTTATACTCATCAAAAAAATTACCCATTAATGATTTCAAAATGTGCGTATCAATAAGATCTTTATCTGAAAGCCCTTCTACAAAAACAAGAACTGCCCGGATGCTAGTCCCACCGATATTAAACTCTCGACAATAAACGTCCGAGTTATCAAGAGCTTCTTTTTTTATAACCTCTAGATCTAAGTTGAAATCACCTGTAAAATAATCTTCAGAAACTGTTGTTGCGTTATTCTCATATGTATTTCCTTGTTCTTGGCTTTGGTTAACGATTGAATCCTGCGCTTTCACCTTCATCACTCTTTCTCAAAAAACTTCCTATACTAATCTTCTTAACATATCAATATTTATTCTCACTTAAGTCCTCCGTATGGTTCGTTATATTATTCTTTTTCTAGTGCGCGAATCCAACTAAAAAATCTTGAAATTATATATGGAATGAAAAGTACGAAAAAGGCGTGTATAAAAACTTTCCACTCAGGTACATAAGAAACAATCGTGCCCCACATTTTCATCATCCTATTACAATACATAATTTTAGAAATTCCTCACTCAATTGGAATTTCTTACGAATTATTATGTCTGATAAGAAAAATTTTGATGCACTTAGAACCTCATGTTACATTTCCTCTATATTTTTCGTTGCATATTCAAAATGGTCATTCTTTATCAAGCAAACAAAAAAGAAGGCTGCCTAAAAATCAGTTTTACTGACTTTATCGGCAACCTTCTTTTATAAAGTATCTTCTTTTTGTAATTGCTTTTCTTTTTTCCAAAGCTTTCCTGGCCAAAAAGCAAATCGTCCTAAAACGACCGTAATCGCAGGCACAAGTAGTGGTCTTACAATAAATGTGTCTAGCAATACACCAATTGCTGTCACAATACCGAATTGAACTAAAACTTGAATTGGTAACGTACCTAATACTGCAAATGTTCCTGCTAAAATTAAACCTGCAGATGTAATGACACTACCTGTTTGTATAACACCATTTTTCACTGCATCTAGATGATTTTGTTTCTTTCTGTTTTTCCATATTTCTGAAACCATAAAAATATTATAATCTTCCCCTAAGGCAACTAAAAATACGAATGCATATAACGGTATCGCACCTTGTATTGCTGGAGCTCCCATACCAAAATGAAGTAATATCCATCCAGCTCCTAATGCAGAGAAGAATGATAAAACGACAGTTACAATTAAGTAAATCATCGCAACGATTGAACGTAAATACACAAGTAAAAGTAATGCGATAATACTAATCATAACCGGAATAATAACCGCTTCATCACGTTCAGTAATTTGCTTGGTATCATATAATGACGCTGTTTCTCCGCCAATCCACAATTGATTTTCAGCATTACTAATCCCAGCATCTTTTAGTACTTTTTCTACACTACTTTTCAATTTAGGGATTTGATCTAATGCTTCAATTGAGTAAGGATTCTCCGCTAAAGAAACTTCATACATTTGTATCTGTTTATTGTCTTTTCCCTCTTTTGGCTCTTTCACTGTATTTACAAAAGAAAATTTCTCAATTTCTTGCTTAATAGGAAGCTCTTTTCCTTTCGTATCAACAACAATTTTTACAGGTGCTAGTTCACCAGCCGAAAAATGATCACTAATCAACGTAAACCCTTCACGTGAAGGCATATCTTTTGGAAATGATTCTAATAGGTCATAAGTGTATTGAATGCGCGGTACGAATGAAGCTAATCCACCTAATACAAATACGGTTAGCATTATAATTGTCCACGGTCTTCGTACTACAATATCTCCAAGCTTTTTACTAAATAGGCCTTTTGATTTTTTGACTTTTACTACTTTCTTTTTCTTTCTTGCAAACTCTTCATTCATCGAAGTCGTTCTCGGTATAAACGGGAAGAATGCAACTCTGCCGAAAATTAATAAAAATGCCGGAAGAATTGTTAAAGCAGCAATCCCCATTATGAATACAGCAACACTAAATGGTACTGCAAATCGATGAAAGGCACCATACTGAGCAAGTAATAATGTTCCTAATCCAAGTACAACAGTTAAGGCACTCATTATAATTGCCCCGCCAGATGCTTTAATCGCAAGTTGCAGCGCTTTATATTTACTTTCTTCTTCTAACAAGTAATCTCTATATCTCGAAATTAAAAATAAACAATAGTCCGTTCCAGCACCAAACAATAATACTGTCATGATTGATATCGCTTGGGCATCTACTTTAATCCATCCGTGATCGGCTAAAAAACCAAGTGTAGGACTAATAATACCGTATGCAAAGCCCACAACAAGTAAAGGTAAAATTGCTAAAATTGGTGAACGATACAATAAAATTAATAAACCTAATACGAGTAATACGGTAGCAACTAATAATTTCACATCTGCTTGACTAAATAAACTAACCGCATCCGTTTGAATACCTACAGGTCCAGATAATCGAACATGTAAACCAGAGCTGGTAATCTTTTGTTTAAAAGGATCTCCGTCCACTTTGCTATTCACTATTTTTCGTAACTCTTCTAAATTACCTTTTAATATATCCGTTCCAGCAGATTTATTAAAGAATACCGGTGTAACAAATGATGTACCATCCTTTGATGCGCTTTTTGATAATACTTGCTCTGGAATTGTATCAAATGGTGGTAATGTTGCTTGTTCTTTTAAAGGACTGGCCTTTAATTCTTTATAAACGTCTTGTATGAGTTTATAATCCTTTGACTGTAATCCACCATCTCTATGCCATACTACTAACAACGGATTTCCTGCATTATTAGGAAATTCTTTTTTCATAAGTGCTTCAGCTTGCTGTGACATAGCTGTTTCAGGTAAATTTTTCGGATTCGGTTCTTTCATACTGTTTACTTGTGGCAACGTAAATGAAAGTACCAATGTAATAAGAATCCATACCGATAATGTTATCCATTGCGTATTCTTCCCTGCTACAATCTTCCCTAACATATGTAACGGGTGCTTTTTCATAAAAACCCACCTTCCTTTTCCCTCCAATATTAATTATATATACTGGTCAGTTAATTAATCAAGTATGATTAAAAATTATGTTATAATTATCTCAATCATAAATGTCAGGAGCGAATGTAGTTGGAACAAAAACAACGTCCTCTCGGAAGGCCTCGTCAAAATAAAAATACAAAATCTACAAAAGAAATCATTTTAGAAGTTGCAACTAGGTTATTTCTCACTCAAAATTATCAAGTTGTTTCGATGGATGAGGTCGCGAAAGAATGTGGTGTTACAAAAGCAACCGTCTACTATTACTATTCAACAAAAGCGGATTTATTTACCGCTACTATGATTCAAATGATGGTACGAATAAGAGAAAATATGGAGCAAATCCTCTCTACAAATAAGAATTTGGAAGAAAGATTATTGGACTTTGCTACAGTATACTTACACGCAACGATGGATATTGATATGAAGAACTTTATGAAAGATGCAAAACTATCTTTATCTGCAGAGCAATTAAAGGAACTAAAAAATGCCGAAGATAACATGTATGAAGTATTGGAAAAATCAATTGCTAATACGATGCATATTGAAGAAATACCTAATGGGAATCCAAAATTAGCTGCCCATGCTTTCGTAGCTTTATTATCAATCGGGAATTTTAAAGATGAGAATAACAATCCTATTCTTGCAAATATAGATGAATTAGCAAAAGAAATCGTTTCTTTTTATTGGAATGGGTTAAGTCATTAAAATTAAATTGATTATATTTAATAAAGAGCATGTTTGAAATTTCTTCAAACATGCTCTTTTATAATTTAAGGGTTTTATTTATATACTAGCAATTAGATTGTACGTTAGCACTGATTAACAATACATTCTTGTCTACAGCTTTTGAATTTGTGCATTTATATCTCCCTTACTTAATCCCCCATGGTAACAAACTACTGATTCAATATCTAGATTTGAATACTTCTTCAAAGACTGCTGTGCTTCCTTAACATTTAAAGTTGTTGGGGCATGAATTCCTCCTAACATTCCATTCACACTGTACATTGAATCCCCGGCAACAAGAGTTTTACTTTGTTTCAAAAATAAACTGATATGACCCGGAGTGTGCCCTGGGGTATGGAGAATACGAATGCCACCGCAATACGGAAGTTCTTGACCGTCAATCAAAGTATCACTCACCTTTCCTTTCGGAGGATTCTGTACTTGTGCATCCTTCAATAAAGGTAACTCCCCCTCGATATATGGCTTATCTAGTTCGTGAGCATAAACTTTTATATTACTTCCAAGGTTTTGTAATATTTCAGGAAGACTACCTATATGATCTATATCCTGATGCGTCAAAATTAGGACTTTTAGCTTATCAAATGATACCCCAACCCTCTCCATCTCTACTTGTATATCTTCAAATTGTCCAGGGAAACCAGTATCTATTAAAACTGCCATTTCATCATCCCATAAAAGAATTGGGTGAATAATAAATTCTTGAAATTCAAGGTGTAGCATTTCTACTCCTTTAGCAATCTCCATACAGCAATTCTCCTTTATAATGAAGTTTGAAAATATGTACGAGTACACAGAAAATATAAAGCCCGGCTATCTTATAATATGTTTTGTCATTCCAATAGAGAATGCCTCAAACCCTATAGATTCATAGTAAGATTGCAGATTTTCTACACACATAAGTTGGGGAATAACTTTGTTTTGTTCACAGTGCTGGATTAATCGTCCCACTATTTCTTTTCCAATGCCAATGGACTGATATTCTTGCAATACACATACACCGCAAATAACCCCCGTTATTACACCATCGGATATAACACGCCCCATACCTATTAATTGGTTCTCTTTAAAAACATATATTACATACCAACTTTGTTTACACATTTGTTCCAATTCATTAACCGTTAATTTTAGAGAATTCCATCCTAAAGATTCATATAAAGCTAATAATTCATTGAATTTTGTTGGATGTTCAATTGTGTAGCTTATTTTAGTTTTCATAAACCCTCCCTATTCTCCTATTTATTTGTATCTTCTTTTACATTACTCTATTAAAAATTTCAGACCGTCATCAACTTAACTTGAACAAACTTCAATAACAAAAATAGAATTCCTTCTTAACATAAAAAAAAGTTACCTCACCTGAGATAACTTCTTTTATATAAAACTATCATTATATTATCAACCAAAAATCATACAGCTACATACGATAAGAATAAATAAAACTAATAAACTATTTGAGAAATAACCCATAGTATACTACCCCTTTATTTAATTATGTAAAAGATTTTACCATAAAATTATTAATAGTATAATGACTGAAAAAGACATTGGCTTCATTAGTTTTTTATGTATAAAGTAATATTTTATAATCTTTCTATTCACCTCTCATAAAAAAACTTTAATTTTTTCTCTACTGTATCTCTCACGATTTAAATAACATTGATATTAGTAAATGAATATTTACTAATATCAATGTTATTATTTGATTTTAAGTGAAAATAGTAATAAAATAATTACTAAATCGATAAAGGACGCCGAAAATAATGACTAATAAAGAATTAATAAACGAATACATGAATTTATTATTAAATATGTCAGGTACTTTCAAATTATTATCAGAGAAATCCACTGAATTTACACATTTAGAGCAACACATAGTTGAGTATATTGCCCAGCAAAAAGTCGCTGTAAATTTAAAAATGATTGCTAGTTATTTAAACATACCTAAACAACAATTAAGTGTAACCGTTCGTAATTTAGAGCAAAACGGATACATTATAAAAAAACAAGATACAGTAGATAAACGAGCTGTTTTAATCTCCCTAACAGATAAAGCTGAAAAAGCACATTATGAAAGATGGAAACAAATTTATAATAATTTCACTAGTAATCTTGAAAAACTCAATGAAGAAGATCAACGTGATTTAACTTACGGACTGTATAAAACAAATAAAATGCTATCAAAAATGCTAAATAACGACTAATCATATATAAAAATATTTTTTATTATTAAACGGAGGACATTTCATGGTTAAAGAAATAGATTTCCAATCAGTTCAAGGTACTATGCTTATCCCCCTATGGGGACGAGCATATGGTAGTGAGAAAAATAAGGATATTTTAAATGATACGGAAGCAATTCGTATTATTAATGAATGCGACTTTGATTTCTCTAAAATAGCAGATACATTTGGCGAATACGGATGTATCACTTACATTACCCGTGCAAGAAAAATAGACGATACTATTAAACAATTTATTATAAAATATCCGAATGCTACTATAGTAAATATCGGTTCTGGACTAGACACTACTTTTTCAAGAGTTGATAACGGTACAATACAGTGGTATAACCTTGATTTGCCTGATGCGATCGCTTTTCGCAAAACATTAATTGAAGATACACCACGAAATATAAGCATTGCCAAATCATTTTTTGATACTTCTTGGTTTGACGATATTAAGTTTAACGAAATGAATGGTATCCTTTTTATATCAGCCGGTGTTTTTTATTACTTTAAAGAAGAAGATCTGAAGGAGATAATTGTCGCTATGGCAAAACGTTTTCCTGGAGGAGAGTTATATTTTGATGCTGAATCAAAGTTCGCGCTGACACTTTCGAATGCTACTGTAAAAAAATCTGGTAATAACGGCGCTATGATGTATTTTCACGTAAATAATCCAAAGGCAATAGAAAAGTGGTCTTCTAACATAAAAATATTAAGCTGCTCCCCTTTCTTTAAACATATACCTACAAATAAAGATTGGGATGGAAGTACACGAATTATGATGCGGATTGTAAATTTAATAAAGATGTTGAAATTCGTTCATTTGCGGTTTGAAAAATGATAAATCTATAGCTTATACGTGAGCGGAAAACATATCAACAAAACCACAGCCTAGATGCATAGTGCTCTCCTTTCAAATTTGATAGGTTCTTCTCTTATCTATTTTACTTTTTACACATTAAAAAAGAGCGAATCTACATTCGCTCTTTTCCACATATTTATGGCGTAAAGCTTATCATCCAACCTAACATAAATCCAAATACAGCAAACAGTATCATAAAAACAAATAAACTACATGCCCACAATGCATATTTTCGACTTTTGCTTTTTGTGAGCATGCCTACGACTGAACACATCAATCCAGCTCCAACTATTTCTCGAAAACCTTCGCCAATAAATATTTCTTGAATAAGCAATGTAATGTTCAAATACAATAACGCTAGAAAGGCAATAATTAATGAAATAATCCCCATCCACGTTTCCTGTTTATAAATATGACTCTTTCTTTTTTTTAAGAATGCCAATTCCATAATCTCGCTTCACCTACTTTCAAGTTTCTAACTTTTTCATGGCTCATCAATTTTTCAACTTCTCCTTTAGGTCCAGTTACAACTGCCCCGTATGTTTTTACCCCATTTTTTTCAAGGAAAGAAATACGCTTTGACAACTCTAATGTTTTCGCTCTAGATAGCTTCGCCGCTAAATCTTCATGCTTCCGTAATGACTTTAACACATCAATAAATTGTTCCTCATGAGGTGAGTCACTTAAAAAAGGACCACTTAGACTTGAAATCAGATCTGCTGGAAAGCCAATTGGGGCAACATACTGACCCTCATCATTCTTTTGCTTCTCCTCTAATCCTGTATTCACGGCATACCAAACAATATCAATAGTAGGAAACATGTTCTTTACCTCTTGTACACTTAATAATTCTCTAAAAGATACAAATGCTTCTACAACAGATTCTTGTGGAAGACCTTTTAATACCTGAGCTTCCTCGCTACTATTATAAGACACATTATAATTATTAGGATGAGATAATACTTCATTATCTATATATAGGACTTCTGGAATTTTTTCATCTATTGTATATTCACGGCTTACTTTCGTTGCTTTACTTAATAAATAATATGTTTTCTCTTCGCCTATTCGAATATCTTTCTTTCCTACCCTTTTATACAAATCAAAATGCAATTGTAAACTAAGCGGTAACAATGTTTGCTCCATGTCCCTTTCTTTCATAAATACATTTGGTTCCGTTACACTTAACGTTTGTTTTACTACATTCCGTATCTCCATTGCGTTTGTAGGTGCAAATGCATAGTATGCGAGTGTAGATACATATAAAATAGGTTGGATAAGTAATAAAAAAGTAACTACAATCAAAACATTCGTGATACGTGCTCTTTTTTTTCCTATTTTCAACACTTGCTCCTGTTTTCCATCAGGAAGAGAAGCAGGCCTTTGATGAAGAGCTTCTTGTAACAATTCTTTATAACCTTCTTCTTCAGAATGAGGTTTATCATTTGTCATTTTGACTCTTTTCCTCCTTTAACAATTGTTTTAATCTCTTTCTCCCACGAAGTATGTGACTTTTATATGTGTTTAACTTTAAATCTAATACAGAAGCACCCTCTTCGTACGTTAATTGATGTACGTCATATAATAAAATAGCTTGTGCCTCTACCTCAGGTAAAGTATGAATAATCTGAATTAATTTTTCGTAACTATTTTTTGCGACTACGTACTCTTCTGTAGATTCACCTGCTTGTATTTTCTCTAATTCCTCCGTTCCTACAAAAGCTACTTTTTTCTCTTTCCTAACAAAATCAATAAACGTATGATATGCCACTTTAAAAAGCCATGATTTTACCTTTTGGTTTTCATAGTCTTCTAGATAAAGATACGCCCGATAAAAAGTCTCCTGCATCAAGTCCTCCGCTACGTGATGGCTACGAGAAAGGGAAAATAAATACCGGTACACATCGTTTATA
Organism: Bacillus nitratireducens; assembly: GCF_036320425.1. Classification (NCBI taxonomy): domain Bacteria; kingdom Bacillati; phylum Bacillota; class Bacilli; order Caryophanales; family Bacillaceae; genus Bacillus; species Bacillus nitratireducens. The sequence goes on along the minus strand of NZ_JAUMJO010000011.1, from coordinate 82,897 downwards.
TAAACCTTATATATTTCTTCAATTTCCATCCCCCTCCTCCTTTCATATATAACACGAATAAGCGCGTTATAAAGTTGCATTATTTTTCCTTTTTATATTTTTTATTTATTAAAAAAGAAATAACATTTATACATCTTGATAACTATTTACAATTATAAACAAAATATGAGATGTTATAACTGTAAATTCCTTAAAAAAGAAAAACGACCGCGAAGTTAAAGATATAAAACTACAATTAAGTATTATAAGTAAAAGCCTCTATCGAAAATTACTAAGTAACTTTCGATAGAGGCTCCTATTATTTAGGTCGCTCTATATTCATCAAAAAAATTGAATACTACTTTACAGGGTTCATCCAGTATTTAGGGGAAAATCCACGCTAAGAGCATGCAAGATTTTATACATTTTTACGGCTCATTCAGTAACAAACGAGAACCCTAAAACCGCACCATGATAGGAATGTATAAAAAGATGAATAGGGTTATAGAAAAAGAAAAAGGCGAATTCCTCTTGAAAGTAGGGATTCGCCTTTTTCTTGCTACCGATAATGTTGCGTTATGTTAACCTTATATGAATACTATATTCATGGGTAAGAACAAATGTTTGTCATTCGTTTAGAAAATTTAGTAAACTTGTTTATGAGGCTAAGTGAGAGGAGAAATATAAATGAATACAATTGATTTATTGTTATTAAACTTAACAGAAGTTAGAAGACGGAGTATAAAAATATGGAAAACGATTCCTAGCGATAAATTGGATTGGAAACCAGATGAAAAAGCTATGACTTGTTTAGAGATGATTCGGCATGTACTGGAATCAGAGCATTATTATCATCTGGCTATTGAAAATAGGGGAAGTCTGAAAGAGTATAATTCTCCATTTGAAAACAGACCTTTTTTATCTGTCGAAGATGAACTGGATTTTGCTGAGATATATCACAAACAATTTTTAGATACTGTTCGTTCTTTTTCTAATGAAGATCTAAATACAATTAAAATTGATCGTTCAAATGTAGGGTATATTCGTTCTTTAGGGGATATGTTAATGCGTATAGCATATCATGAGGGTGTTCATACAGGACAAATGTTAGATTATATGAGAACAATGAAAATTGAACGACCAAATATATGGGATTAATAATTTCACTACCAATAACGATAATTATGTAAATAAGCTGTCCATACGGACAGCTTATTGTATTTTTGTCTTAGCGAAGAGGTTTTCAATCGCCTCTTGTTTCTTAACAAATTGTAGGTCTGGAATATTTGACGCTTACGCTTATACAAATAAGATCTCATATAAAAAAGGGCTTTTTGTTCCTATTTTTTAACTAAGCTGCTTGCTAACTCACGTTTGTATCGAATAGATGTGAAATCTTCGTTTACAGGAAGCCCATATGAAGGTCTTTCATTTCATCTTGATATATAAAACCAACTGCTTCATAAAGTGAAACTTTAATCAGTGGGGGTTTTGTTCATCCCCCACTGATTATTAGTTGAACCAATCGGGCGTTTACGGGCAGTTGATCTCCCACCTAACTTCTTTGTTCCAGCCGAATTTTGAGGTGGGAGTTTTACTGCCCGTTAATGCGGGATAAAACGGGATTCCCATAAAATTATCTTTTGCAACTGAAACCCATTGTTCCTTTGCACCCCGTTCAATTTGATCATTTGTAATAATAGAAAGTAATTCTGTGCCAATACCTTCTCTTTTTCTATTTGGATTTAAATATATTACAAATAACTCTGCTGTTTCTTTACCAGTGAAGCCACCTCCACCAGCACCTAGTATTTCTCCATTATCACTTGCAACAAACCTGGGTATGTATTTCTATAGCCATCTGAACACACTTTAATAATCCCCTGCATATCTTCTAGTCTTGCTTTTCTATATTCAATCATATTGCATCCTCCCCATCTATAAATAATTCACACCTTATATAACTCAATATTCCAATAATTAATCCTCTCTTTGTTTTTATACTATATTTCTAAAAACTCTATAATCGCTTCACATACATTATCTGTTTCTTCGATATCTGGAAAATGTGCACTATTTTCAAATATAATAAGTTTACTATTTTTCATATGACTCGTTATCCTTTTACTCATTTCCACACCAGTATTATAGTCATACGCTCCAACAATGACACGTGTACTGAATCACTTATTTTCTCTCCTTATCGCTCATTTACTACTATCTAAATGTATATGTTCTAATTATTAACACCTATTTCCTTTAAATTCTTTAGGCCCTATCCTCACTTATAGTACTAACTTTCTTATCCGAAAAAAGATTTTTAAAAATTCCAACCCCTACAATTAATAGACCTATACCAATTAATTTATTTTTTTGTATAGGTACTCTCTCCATTCCAAACAATCCTAATGTATCAATGCATAACGCAACAACTAATTGAGTAATAAGGCTAATGAGCACCGTATAAGCTGGACCTAAACTCTTTATTGCACCCATTATACAAATAATTAATCCGATACCAAACAATCCACTTATATAAAATAAATAATTTGTAGTATAAAAGTTAACTCTTATACTTTTCTCTGTAATGATATAAAATAAAACAGAACTTATGAGACCTATTCCAAGAACACATGTAGTTGTTAACCACTGTCCTACATTTTCATTCACTTTCGTATTAAAAACAGATTGTAAGCTAATTAATATTCCAGCTAATATAGCTAAACTAAATCCAATCATAATCCTTCTCTCCCCTTCATTACTCATATATATTATCTTTAGCAACTTCCTTCATTCTAGAAAAATCTTTAATTACAATAACTCCATTATTCTTTTCAATTAATTTTTCACTATAAAATTTTTGTAAAACTCGAATTACATGCCTATAACTTACCCCTATAAAATCTGCAATACTTGATACAGAAGTTGAATCTAAATCCTCTTTATACATATTCCCATTACTATCCGTTGAAATCGAAAGTAAATAACTAGCTACACGTACTTCTACCGGATAAAGTAAATTTAGAGCTGTAAAACGAGTCGATATTTTTAACGTGTTCGCAATGTTTTCAAGCAAGAACATCATAAATATAGGATCATGTAATAACTTATTTCTAATAACTGTATTAGTAATGGAGATTGCTACAACATCTGAACAAGCTTCAACAACATTATGTGCTTTGCTATTTTGTATTAATTCAATATCACCAACAATTGCTAATGGATTGATAAAGCGAAGGATTAGTTTCTTTCCTTCTGGTGTAATCGTGTAAACTTTTACTTTGCCTTTAACAACAAAATATAAACGATTAATTTCATCATCTTTATCGCAAATAAGCTTGCCTTTTTCAAAATGATTTACTTGAAAATTGTCAGTACTTATTCCTGAAAAAATTCCAAGCATATTATAAGCTTTCAAATATTGAATTATTAAGTCTAATTTATTATCCACTTACAGTCCCTTCTTTCCTTACATATTAAACACAACAATACCTAAAATCATTACTATTGTTCCCACAATATGGTGTCTCTCCATTTGTATCTTTTTTATATGAAATAATCCTTTCATTTCAATAACAGTAGCTGTTAATAATTGAGCAACCATAAGTGTTCCAGCTGTTAATGTAACTCCCATTGAATATATCGCCATTGTTTCTGCACAAATAATCAAGCCACCTAGTGCACCAGCTGCTAAATATACTTTTTTTACACTCTTTAAATCCGTTACTTTCTCTTCTTTCTTTAGCAAAAATATAGTTGTTGCAATGAAAAATCCAATTAAATGCGTCATAATACTCGTCGACCATATACCTATATCTGAACTAAGTTTCGCATTAAAGGTTCCTTGAAGTGTTATAAATACACCCGCAAAAACAGCAAATATAATACCTTTCAAAAAATCATCTCCTAATCTTTTATTTCTGACTTAATTAAAAGCTATAATCCTATAAAGGCAAAAGGACAAATGTCACATCAGTTTGAAAATAACTAGAATCAACAAGAAAAAACACATCTCAAAATATGTGAGATGTATTAAAACGTTTTATTTATATATTATATTTTAATAATTAAAACTATGCTACATTAACACCTTTATTCTTCAAAACAAACTTTCCAAATAAGAAACGCACAAGTGGCCCCATAATCATTAATTGTAATGGATACGCTACAATAAAGTTCCTCATAAAGATTGAAAAATAAATGGAAACAAACGAATCTCCGTGTAGTCCACCATGTAAATACATCATAGCCATTCCGTAAAATGACATAAAGAAAACCATCCCAATTACCATTACTGTCGCCATCGCAACGATAATATTTATTTTCTTTGATTTATCAAACGGTAACGCGAATACAATTTTTTTCGCACAGGGCCCAACAATACATATTTCAATTAATAGCGCAATAATAAATCCAATAATTAGTTCTAATGCGATCTCCTTAAAATGAATTGGCCCTCCTGCTCCATTCATTAATAAATTGTAAAATGTCATTACGATAACCATCCCTAGACACATCATCATGCCAAATTGGAGGTTTTCCTTTCTTGTTGTTGGCAATTTTCATCATCCCTTCTCTTCGAGTCTTTGTCATTATATCGATATTGGAAACCTCTTCGTAAGTGAACATTTTGTGAACTTTTTTAAAACGCTCCTATGTACTTTTTTCACTCTTCACTCAAATCCCCCTACTTTATAGCTCTTTACTTATAAAGGTTTTATATATTTCAATGTTGAATTACTAAATTTAACATTACAATATTCGATAATTACTACTAGGAGGATACCCATGAATGAATCAGAATTTTACGCATATCACATCGTTACAAGGAAAGAAATGAAAATCGGACAAATCATTCAATTCGATACAAATCAAACTAATACTCTATATCACTTCTTTTTTGAAAGAGAACAATTAAATTCTAACGGTGAAGATGGCATAAAAATTTTAAATAATCATTATAAAAGTGACGGATTACATATAAATAATGAAAATGCTCAAGTAGTTATGAATTATATGGATCAAACAATAAGAGCGGTTAGAGAAACGATTGTAGAAATGGTTAGGCTGCAAGAATATCCTGAATACCCTTCAAGGTTGTCTTGCTTATATGCTTCCAAAAGCTATGAAGATGCTTTGAAATGGAAAGCATTATTTGATTCTTACAATCGAGAAGTTTTACAGATTGTTAAACTACGAGTGATTGGTAGTTCTTTTGAAGGTGACGGAACTCTTTTACCGAAGGAAGATGGTATCTCTTTCTCTCAAAAAATCGAACAAGCTAAAGAGTATTGGAAAGGAAATGTTAAAAATGATCTTCCTGAACTACTCATTAATGGGGAGATTGAAGTGGTGGAAATTATTGATGATTTTTCATCAATTAAAATTTAAAGAATGGAGATTAAAATGATGAAAAAAGTGTACTTCAATCATGATGGTGGTGTAGATGATTTAATTTCATTATTTTTATTACTTCAAATGGAAAACATTGCACTTACTGGTGTATCTGTTATCCCAGCAGATTGCTATTTAGAACCAGCAATGTCTGCAAGTCGTAAAATTATCGATCGCTTCGGCAAAAGTAATATTGAAGTAGCGGCATCAAACTCTCGTGGGAAAAATCCATTTCCAAAAGACTGGCGGATGCATGCATTTTATGTTGATGCTTTACCCATTTTAAATGAGTCTGGAAAAGTTGTAACACCTGCAGCTGCTAAACCTGCACATCATCATATAATAGAAACTCTTCTACAAACTGATGGAAAAACAACTTTATTATTTACAGGGCCCCTAACTGATCTTGCTCGTGCATTGTATGAAGCTCCCATAATCGAAGATAAAATTGAACGTCTCGTTTGGATGGGCGGTACATTTCGTACTGCAGGCAATGTACACGAGCCGGAACATGACGGAACAGCCGAGTGGAATTCATTTTGGGATCCCGAAGCAGTAGCTCGTGTTTGGAATGCTAATATAATCATTGATTTAGTAACTCTAGAAAGTACAAACCAGGTTCCGCTAACTATAGACATACGTGAACAATGGGCAAAAGAGCGTAAGTATATTGGTGTTGATTTCCTTGGTCAATGCTATGCAATGGTTCCTCCTCTTGTTCACTTTTCAACTAATTCTACTTACTATTTGTGGGATGTATTAACTGCTGCATTTGTTGGGAAAGCTGATCTTGCAAAGGTACAAACGATTAATAGTATTGTTCATACATACGGACCTAGCCAAGGGCGTACAGTGGAAACTGATGATGGGCGACCTGTAAATGTCGTTTATGATGTAAACCACAATAGTTTTTTCAACTATATAACTGAATTAGCAAAGAAAGCTTCTACTTGAAATTCTATCTATACGAAAAATAAATAAAGTCGAATAACTTCAGATGATGGGCCTACAAAAAAGCTTCAAATTGGCTGCGGCTTAATATTTACTTATTAAAAAGAGTATTGAAGTAAACTTCAATACTCTTTTTGTGCAGTTTAATGCTATTTGATTAGAGTTGCGTTTTACAGGTTAATCATTTCATAACCGTTTACAAAAAACGTTATTGTTTCTAGTTCCTCCTCATTTAATTCTCTATCTAGCTCTCTTTTATACGCTACCTTTATCTTCTCTTCATCGCCTTTATGAGCTTCTGTATAAGTTCCAATTGTTTTTAGTAAATGAATTTCTTGTAAAAATTCAGCCCGGTCTATAGCTTCTCCATGAGAAAGAATATAAGTTTCAGCATCAAATTTCTCTAATTCTTTTATTAATGTAAACGTTCGTTTTGTCGTATAGTTCCATTTCGAAGAAAAAATATCTGCATATATACAGTCTCCTAAAAATAAAATCTTTTCTTCTTTAACGTACATAACAACGGAATCATGTGCATGATCTCCGCCCACATGCTTTAACACACATGTCACTTCACCAAGGTCTAATTCAAGTTGGTCCTGGAACGTTAAGGTCGGAGGAATAATTTTAATATTTCTTGGTTTTTCACTGAACTCTTTTTTGATACATTCCGCACAAAATTCAATTTCAGTACCTTCTTTTACTCGTGCATCCAATGCGTCATCTGTCCATTCATATGAAACTAGTGTCTGCATCTCTTTTTTCGTTTCAGAATGTGCAATAGTTAATGTATTTTGTAGTACAGGCAATCCAAAAATATGATCCCAGTGCCAATGCGTTAATGCTACAAAATCAGGATTTGATACATTCTGTTCTTTTAGCATTTCTAAAAACAATTGTGCATGTTCTTCTGAATTCCCTGCATCAATCATTAAAGTTTTTTCTTTTCCAACGACCATTCCTAATATTGGTCTATCTGTTTCAGAAACAGGTGTCATATACCAAAATGAGTTTCCTATTTTTTTAATTTGCTGCATAATCAATTCCCCTTTTCATCTTTCCACTTGAATTCAATATATAAATTATAACGAATTGCTAGTTTTTTCTCTATAACCAAACACAATTACTTGGACTAATCTAACTTTCCTTTTCGTAAGCTAAAAATAAGTGGAAGAATCGGAGTGTGATACGATGGAACGATTATGGATTCCAATGATTGTTACGTTTTTTTCATTCGGCGGGTTACTATTAGGAGGCGCTGTTGGAGTTGCAACACGTCAACTAATTGAAGAAAAGATGCATCACTTATACGCATTATGTGGTGGGATTTTACTTGGTTTATTATCACTTGAAATTATTCCTGAAACATTTTCAAGCTATGAAATAATAGGTCCTATACTTGGGATAGCTATCGGTATTTTAGTTATGAGCTTATTAGATAACTATTGCCATCATCCGAATATACATAAGAAAGATCAACAAGCATGGCAGACTTTCCTTTTTCTCTCTTTCGCTATATTTATTCATAATATACCGAGTGGATTTGCGCTAGGAACAGCTTTTATAAATCATAATGACTCTGCCATTCCCTTTTTAATAGCAATTGTCGTTCACCATATTCCAGAAGGATTAGCTTTAATTATCCCCTTCCTCTTTACAAAGCATAAATATATTTCATTTCTATTAACAACTTTATTACTTTCTCTTATTCTCGGGACCGGTACGGTTTTTGGAATTTTGATGGAAGGAAAAGCTCTTCATTTACAAGGACTCATTATGGGAAGCGCTATCGGTTCACTTGGTTATGTCACAATTCACGAAATGCTTTGGAAAGCTAAGAAACAGCTCTCTTTCCTTACATTTCTAACGTGGGCAGTTAGTGGATTTTTACTAATAACAGTATTTACACTATTCGCCGGTCATCATTAAAGATAAAAATTTTATCATTTGTATATTTTTCCTTTTTCTCCAAAACATAATGTTATCTACCTATTATAAGGAGGAACAATTATGTTTGGAAAAACAGCCGGTGAAGCATTAGTTGATTTATTAATTGACTGGGGAGTAGAACACATATATGGTATGCCTGGAGATTCCATCAATTCAATAATTGAGGCTTTAAGAAAAAAACAAGATAAAATTAAATTTATTCAAGTTCGCCATGAAGAAGCTGGTGCGTTAGCAGCGGCAGCCTATGCGAAATTAACAGGAAAACTTGGTGTTTGTATGGCTATTGCAGGACCTGGGGCTATCCATTTATTAAACGGTTTATATGATGCAAAACTCGATCAAGCTCCTGTACTAGCAATTTCAGGACAAGTAGAAACCGATTTACTCGGAACGGATTTTTTCCAAGAAGTAAACTTAGAAAGAATGTTTGATGATGTTGCGGTTTATAACCAACGAATAATGTCAGCTGAACAACTACCTGCTGTAGTGAATCAAGCGATTCGTATGGCATATACGAAAAAAGGTGTATCCGTTCTTACTATTCCAGATGATGTTCCGAAATTCGAAGTAAAAAATGGTGCTCGTGTTACAAACACTTCTTTTACATTGCCTGAGCTATTTCCGCAAAAAGAAGATTTAGATGCAGCGAAACTCGCAATAAATGAAGCGACAAAACCTGTTATTTTAGCTGGAAAAGGAGCTAAACATGCGAGAGAATCTTTACTTGCATTCGCAGAACATATTGGCGCTCCAATCGTACTTACATTACCAGCTAAAGGAATTGTTCCTGATGAACACCCTCTTTGTATCGGTGGATTGGGATTAATCGGGACGAAACCTTCTTATGAAGCGATGAAGCATGCAGATACTTTAATTATGGTCGGTACTTCTTATCCGTTTACTGGTTTCTTACCCGAAAAAGCAAAAACACTTCATATTGATACAGACCCCGCACAAATCGGGAAACGTTATACGACAGATATCGGCTTAGCTGGTGATGCTGATAAAACATTAAAATGGTTAATTGAAAATGTAGAAAAACACGAGGACCATTCCTTCTTAGAGCACCATCAAGAAATGATGAAAAAGTGGGAGGAAAAATTACACACCCAAGAAGAAGACTCTTCTACTCCAATTAAACCACAACGAGTTATGCATGCACTGCAGAAAGTAGCAGAAGATGATGCAATTCTTTCAGTAGATGTTGGAAATGTAACAGTATGGACGGCAAGGCACTTCCGTATGACAAACCAGAAATTTATCATTTCTAGCTGGCTTGCAACACTTGGCTGCGGTTTACCTGGTGCACTTGCTGGACAAATTGCTTTCCCGGATAAACAAGTGTTTGCAGTTTGTGGTGACGGCGGATTCGGAATGACAATGAATGATTTCGTAACAGCTGTTAAATATAAACTACCAATCGTTGTTGTTGTATTAAACAATAATAAAATTGCTATGATTAAATTCGAACAAGAAGTTATGGGGAATATTGAATTTGGTACAGACTTAACGAATCCTGATTTCGCAAAATACGCAGAGGCGTGCGGTGGTATTGGATACCGCGTCGAACAGTTAGATGACTTACTTCCTGCCTTTGAAAATGCGGTAAAACAAAGTAAACCATGCATTATTGATGTAGTTGTAGATGTAAATGAAGCACCAATGCCAGCAAAAATCACATTTGGTCAAGCAGCTGGTTATACGAAACATATGATAAAAGAATTATTTGAAGAAGGTAAGATTGATTTACCACCACTTTAAACAAAAAAGATAGCTGAAAACAATTTGTCTTCAGCTATCTTTCTTTATTTTTGTACCTCTTTATAGAAAGAAAAATCATTTATAGTAGGTTGTACTTGCTTCTCTACTTTCACTTCTTTATCCTTCCTCTTCGGCATTCTTACATTTCCTAGCTTAATCGCATCTTGCATACTATTACTAATCAGATTTCCTGACAAAATTGTCATACTATAGAAAGCGATTGGTATAAGTACAATCCATGTATGAGTAGTTAAGTGACGGAAGTTTTGACCAATTAGGCCAGTCCATTCCTTTGTTACACTATCTGCATCTGTACCAAAAATTATTGTTCCGCCAAAAAATAATTCTAACAAACCAAGGTGCAAGAGGAGTAATAAAGTACTTACAAATTGCTGGGCTACTAATAAAAGAAATGATGGTAGCATATGCGGCCATACATGGCGTTTCAACCTCTGCCATTTACTCCCGCCGAGCACAGTGGCCGCCAACATAAATTCTTCATTCTTAATACGTTTTACTTCTTGCGCTACATACAACATAACAGTTGGTACAGCAAGACAAGCAAGAACTATAATTTGAAACGCAACCCGCAAATGTAACGGAGCAGCCTCCTCTCCGCTTTCAAACATTAAAACTTCATTTAACATAAAATAGGAAATCATAATCATCGGTACAATACTAAACGGATCAAAAAAAGATGAGATAACTGGAAATGAACGTTTACTGTACATACCAAGTAATAAACCAATAGTTCCGCCAATTACTACACGTAAAATTGCGATAACGATACTGGCACCAACTGTCCATTTCGCTCCTTCAATTATTAACTGGAACAGGTCACGGCCTTTCTCATCAGTTCCAAACCAAAATTTACTCGACGGTGAAAACGGAGCAGCCTCTAATTCTCCTTTTTCGTTATACATCATCGTTAGTTCACGAATATTCCCATCGAAAAACAGCGTATTTCCAATACTAACAATCATTAGTACACTCAAAAAAGTAACACCTAGCCAAAATCTCACATCTCTTTTTACAAGTTGCCACATGTTACACACGCTCCTTTATAATATTTTGTAAAAGCGTATGTAATAAACGAAATAGTATAAAAAGCGGTACGTATAATATAACTAAACTAACTGTAAATATTTCTAATTTTGGATTTTCTTTCACGAAAACGAACATACCGTACGTATTAAACAGCCATTCAATAATATATAAGTTTGATAACATAAATAAAATATTCGTTTTTGCATAATAGACTGTTGTTAACAAGACGTTTCTTGAAATATGGTGCGTCAAAACATGTCTTAAACTTAGTCCTTTGCTCTTTGCAAATATACTATAATCTTTCTCTAATTCTTCTCTGAAACGTAATAGTAGTAACTTAATAAATAATAATGTTGTAGGTAAAGTAAGGCATATTATTGGTAACAGGCGAGCCCTTTCCTCTCCAAGTCCTGCAAATTTCACTGGCATAAAACCTGTCTTTTGAAAGATTATTACTACTAGAAGTTGAGATAGTAAGATTAATAAAATGTCCGGAATACTTTCAAGTGCGACGAAAACCCCATTCCACATACGTTGCTTTGATTGAGAGCGCTGTAATACCCACACAACGATAAGATACGCAATGAGTAAAGATAGTATAAATGCCGAAATAAATACAAACATTGTCTCTACATAATGAATCCATATTTGTGGAAATAACTTTCTTGAATTCCGAAATCCATACGTAATTTCACCTGGTTGAAGTAACTTCTCTCCAAGAAACACAACTGTGTTCCAAAAACCAATTAAATCAATTTGTAATCCCTTAAATAAACGCGGTAGTGCCCCTAGGCAGATTATACATAAGATTGCAGCTAGTAGTTGTAAACAAGTAATCCCACACCATTTAGCAACTCGCATCACTATCACTCTATCCCCCCTTACAATCCGAAAGAATATTCAGAAATAAAAACCTACATATGTTACATCTCTTCAGCTATACCCTGCACTTGCTTCTTCCCACTAGGTAAAATAGCTTGATATAAACACGTAACAAATAATAATAAACCAAATAAAATAATATACAATGTATCTGCACCAATCCATTTTGGGAACAACATTGCTATCGCACCGAGAGATAGCAGCTGGAATCCTGTCGTTAATGGACTAAGTAAACTTTGAACACGTCCCATGAATGACTCTTCTACAATTTCATACATCCAGCCCGATATTGCAACATTAATAAACGGTAAAAAGAAAGTCGCAAAAGCGATACATACATAGAAAGACCATACGTGATTTACAAAGTAACACATACCGAAGAAGACCCCAGAGCCCGCCATCCCAAATACAATAATAGATTTTGGTGCATATTTCTTACCTATACTCGTTGCTACTATACTTCCAATTAGTAGTGAGATTCCTCCAACTACTCCACCAACCATTGCTAAGCTTTCATATGTTGCTGGCGCTAATTTGTATTTTAATATGTAAGTAGTGGATACGCTTAAAATACCATTTAGTAGTCCAAATACGATAAATCCTAAAAGTAATTTTTTTAAAGTTTCATTTTGGTATATATATCTAATCCCCTCTTTAAACTCTGTTATTAACATCTTCAAATTAACTTCTTTCCATTTTGTTCTACCGTTTGGCAAACGAACTTTTTCTGGAATTGAGATCGTTTGAATCAAAATACCACTCGCAATAAAGGTGAACGTATTTACTAAAATGCTCCCGTAAATTCCAAATGTCCAATATACCATCGTCGCAATCCCTACACCAAATAAAGCATATAAACTATTTACCATTTGATTAATACCTGCCGCTGCACCGTATTGGTCTGATTCTACTACTCCCTGTATCATTGCCTGTTCTGATGGAGAAAAAAATTGGATACATGCATTTTCCAAAAATAAAAATATAAAGACTAGTATGATCATCCCGTAATAAAGCGAAATTAGAATTCCGATATTGCAAATTGAACAACATATATTACTTACCGTACAAATACGTTGTCTATCAAATCGATCCACTACTGTCCCTACTAATAAAAAAAAGATTAGTGCAGGTAATGCAATCATAATTTGCGTCATCGTTGCGTAAACTGGTTGTTTTCCGTATTGATCTAACAAGTAAAACATTAAAGAAATTCCGGCAATCATAGAACCTAGTCTCTCTAAAATATTTGCTAGAAAAAAACGTGCATACACTTTGTTTCGAAATAACTGTAGCATTTCTTTCATACGTAATATCCTTTCTATCGACAAAATAGTATTATTTCAGTCATTTCTCGGAAGTCTTATTATATTTTTTTCGACCATTATCCAATCTTTTCCTTCTTTATAAAGAACATCCTATTGAAAAAGCCCTTGTTTTCATACAAGGACTTTTCCATTAAACTATTTTATTTCGCTACTTCTTCTTTCGGCATTACCATACCTTTATAAAGTTGAACAGTAATCCAGTAATAAATGAAATAAATGACTAAGAAAATCCCAATTGGCACCCACACTTTCACAAACGGGTCAACTAATATAAAGCTGAATAAGTTAAGCCCTACTAACACGTGGGAAATACCAATGATCGCTGGGAAGATAAATAAATATGAGATTTCTTTATATATACTTTTTGTTAACATACTACGTCTCACACCGATTTTTCGTAGCATTTCATAACGGCGTACATCACGAGAAGCGCCTGTTAATATTTTGAACATTAGAGAACTCGCCATCATTGCTAAAAACGCAATTCCGAGGAAAAATCCCATAAACATTGTTCCACTCATGAAACTGTTCATAAACTGATAAATTGTCATTTTTGTATATAGTTCTACTTTTGCGCCTGTTGTTTTTTCAATTAATTCTTTTTGTCTCTTATCTATATCGAGCAACAATGGTTTATATTTTTTCATATCATCTACTTTTGCTAATGTTACAGTATGTTCTGTTCCTTGAATTCCTTTATAACGCTCTTCATCTGCAATTCTTACAGGTTTTCCGTTAAATTGATTATGTGTAATTTGTATCTCTCTTACAACCACATCTTCCCAATCTTTTGGCATACGAGGAAGCTTATTCGCTACTTCAGGAGCGTCCAAAGCAGAATAGACAGGTTCAGTTAAAGGTTCAGCCACACGTTTACGAGCAGGTTCTTTCAAAGTCTTTGTATCAAAGTGATCAGAAACAAGTGGCGGTTTCGCAGTTAAATCGTTACGTAAATAATAAACTGCTTCACCATCTACTTTATACTTATACTTACTTTCTTCAACAATTTCCATTTCTTTTAATGCTGCTTTATCTTGTTCATTTGGATCATGAATTACGACATCATATACACGTGAGAAGTCTGTCATAATGCCTACGTTCTTTTGAAACGCCATACCTGCTGTCATTGCACCTGCACCTAATGCAATTAACATCGCTACAGTGCCTAGTACTCTCGATAAACTAGTTACTCGAAAACGTAACTGTGCATAAGTAAAACTATTTAATCCCGTTTCATTCCGTTTTTTATTCCCCTTAATTTTCATCACGAAAAATGGGAGCAATGAGCTAAAAATGAAATACGTCCCTAATGTTGTAACGATTGTCGCTATTATAAATCCTAGTTCAGCAAACATTTTTATATTTATCATAAAATAATATCCTATACTTACAAGTAACACACCTAGTACTGTCATAATAACAATTCGAGTTTTACTTTTCTTCACTTCATCTTGCGTTTCATCTTCACGTATTAACTCTAATTCTGTTTTACGTAATAATCGGAAACTATTCATTAAACCAGTAATGAAAAATAATATTAAGAAGAATATAGATGTAACTAATATAGCTGGTGTGTATACAGATGCATAATTACCTTTTGCTGAAATTTCCATTCCATTCATTAAAAAATTTCCTGCTACACTAGCGAGTACTATTCCTACTAAAATACCGATAATAATACTGACAATCCCCATACCAAAAGTCTCAATAAATAATAATTGTGCTACTTTTTTCTTTTTTGCTCCAAGCATCATGTACATACCTAGTTCTTTTCTTCTTAATGTAAGTAAAAAAGAATTGGCATATATGATGTAAAAAACTGTAATAAAAGAAAGCAATATTGCACCAACCCAGAAGACAAGCCTAATACTACTAATGAGACTATTATCTTTCGTAAATTCACTATTCATCGCCATCGTTTGGAACATGTAGAAAATACTAATACTAATAACGAGACCAATAAGTAAAACCATATAATCTTTTAACATCTTTTTCATACTATGACGTGATAATTTGAATAACATAGTCTCGCCCCCTACTTAGACTCAGCAGCTGAGCCCATATGAGCGAGCACACCTAAAATGTCTTGATAGAAATTTTCTCGCGTTCCTTGACGCTTTAACTCTTTATAAAGAAGACCGTCTTGAATGAATAAAATACGCTCACAGTAACTTGCACTAAACGCATCATGTGTGACCATTAAAATACTTACATTGTGATTTTCATGTAAATCTTGCATCGCTTCTAATAAACTTTTTGCATTTTTACTATCAAGTGCTCCTGTCGGTTCATCTGCTAATACGATTGCCGGATTATGTACTAAAGCTCGTGCTGCCGCTGTTCTTTGTTTTTGTCCACCAGAAACAGCAGTCGGATATTTTGTTAAAATTTCAGTAATCCCTAATTTCTTTGCTACTCCATTTACCTTCCCCGTAATCTCACTTGACGGTACCCCTTGCAAGGAAAGTGGTAAAGCGATATTTTCATAAATTGATAAGTTTTCTAGTAAGTTAAAATCTTGAAAAATGAACCCTAATTTTTGAGATCGAAAATCTGATAATGCATTACCCTTCATAGAAGTAATATTTGTGCCAGCTATTGTTACACTGCCACCTGTCGCTTGATCAAGTGTACTAATTACATTAAGTAATGTCGTTTTTCCAGATCCGGAAGGACCCATAATCCCTACAAACTCTCCTTCTTTAATACTTAATGAAACACCCCTTAATGCTTTTGACTGATTCTCATTTCTTTTCCCATACGTTTTTTCTACACTTTCTACAGTAACTACATTTGTTGACATTTCTTTCACTCCATCCCTTTTGTATAAAATTAATTTCTCACATATTTCTTATCTTTTTCTCATGTAAACCCTTAATATTTTTTTAATTTTTCTAACAAAATTAGATATATAAGTAGAATGAACCTATTTCCTATTTCCTCTTTCATATTCTCACTTTTCTAAAAATCGTTCCTTCGATTTCCCTTACATTTACCTTACATTTTTGTAAGGTAAACAAGAAAACACACAACTTCATAAAAGCATTTCTTTGTAAAGAGAAATGCTCTTTCTTTTTGTCAAAATTAAAAGCTCATCTTAATAAAAGTTAAAACAATATAATTTTATTGTAAAACGATAAATCTTATGATAAAATCATGTTGTTATTACATAAGCGAGGTGCTTTTTATGAAACAAGTTACAACACTCTTTTTAAAGCTAGCTATTATTTGTATAGGAATCCCAGTTCTTGCATTGTGTATATTTTTGGTGCCTAAGATCGGGAGTTTTGCTGGAGAATTGTATCCAGATATTGCTTATATGAAATCTCTCGTTTTAATCGATATGTACGCGTCAGCGATACCTTTTTACTTTGCTCTGTATCAAGCTTTTAAACTTTTAAGCTATATTGATAAGAACCAAGCGTTCTCGGAATTATCGGTAAAGGCATTAAAGAATATAAAATACTGTGCCATCACGATCAGTACCTTGTACTTGCTAGGTATGCCACTCTACTATCTCATGGCGAAAAAAATTGACCCTCCAAGTTTCATACCAATCGGATTGACCATCATTTTCGCCTCTATGGTGATCGCCGTTTTTGCTGCTGTTCTCCAAAGACTTTTACAAGAAGCTATTAATATAAAATCAGAAAATGATTTAACGGTCTGAGGTGGAGGATATGGCAATTATTATTAATATTGATGTGATGTTAGCAAAACGAAAAATGAGCGTAACGGAGCTTTCGGAGAGGGTCGGGATTACGATGGCGAATCTTTCCATTCTGAAAAATGGGAAAGCAAAAGCGGTTCGTCTTTCAACATTAGAAGCGATATGTAAGGCTTTGGATTGTCAACCGGGTGATATTTTGGAGTACAAAAGTGACGAATACACTCAATAAAACATACAACAACTTTCTTCAACCAATGGGATTAGATAGTGAAATTAAGATGAAGGGATAGCGATTAAGCTATCCCTTCTCTACGTTTATTATTGTTATTTAATATATCTTTAATTACTTTAAATTCAGTATTACATATTAATGTTGTGTTTTATTATCAATCTCTATTTCCTATTTTTCATTTCCTCTTTCATACTTTCCACAAACGCATCTAGTTCAACAATTTTTGACTCCTCTTCACCATATTTTCGTACATTTACAGCTTCGCTTTCCATTTCCTTATCCCCAATAACAAGAACATATGGAACTTTTTGCATTTGTGCTTCTCTAATTTTATACCCCAATTTTTCATCACGTATATCTTCTTCAACACGAATCCCAGCTTGTGCTAATTTATGTGCAACTTCATTTGCATATTGTACATGTACTGCATTTGAAACAGGAATTACTTTCACTTGAACTGGTGCCACCCATACTGGGAATGCGCCTCCAAAGTGCTCAATTAATATTGCTAAAAAGCGGTCTAAAGATCCTAAAACTGCTCGGTGAATGACAACTGGTCTTCTCTTTTCATTCTTCTCATCTATATAGTTTAGGTCAAACTTCTCTGGCATTTGGAAATCAAGCTGGATTGTACCGCACTGGTGACTTCTATTTAAAGCATCTTTAATGTGGAAATCAATTTTCGGTCCGTAAAATGCACCGTCACCTTCATTTAGTCGATATTTATAATTTAATGATTGTAATACATTCGCTAATGCTGCTTCTGCTTGCTCCCATAACTTATCATCACCCATTGAATCTTCTGGACGAGTAGAAAGTTCTACTTCATACTGGAATCCAAAAGTTTTATATACGTAATCAATTTGCGCCATTACGGATTTAATTTCATCTTCAATTTGTTCTGGTGTTACAAATAAATGAGCATCATCTTGGCAGAAAGTACGAACTCTTAATAATCCGTTTAATGCCCCGCTAAATTCATGTCGATGTACTTGACCGAATTCACACATGCGAATCGGTAATTCGCGATAGGAATGCAATTTATTTTTAAACATAAGCATATGGCCAGGGCAGTTCATTGGCTTTAATGCAAAACTTTTATTGTCTACTTCTGAGAAATACATGTTGTCCTTGTAATGTCCCCAGTGTCCTGATTTCTCCCATAATTCTTGGTTCATCATAAACGGAGTGCGTACTTCTTGATAATTGTACTCTTTTTGAATTTCTCTTAAAAATGCTTCTAATTCATTGCGAATAATCTGTCCTTTCGGCAAGTAAAACGGCATTCCTGGTGCCTCTTCTGAAAACATAAATAACTCAAGTTCACTACCTAACTTACGATGGTTTCTCTTCGCAGCCTCTTCAACAAAATGCAAATACTCTTCTAATTCTTTTTGAGAAGCAAATGCAACGCCATATATACGCTGAAGCACTTGATTATTACTATCACCTCGCCAATATGCACCTGAAACGTGAGTTAATTGAAATGCTTTTAAATAGCCTGTTGACGGTAAATGTGGCCCCCTACATAAATCTACAAATTCACCTTGTTTATATAGTGTTACACTTTCTCCATTAGGGATTGCTTCTAAAAGTTCTAATTTCAGGTGATCGTTCATTTCTTTAAACAGTTTTTTTGCCTCTTCTCGTGAGACCTCAACTCGTTCTATTCTTACATTTTCATTTATAATCTTTTTCATTTCTTTTTCGATTTTCGGTAAATCTTCTACGTTTACACTACTCGGAAGATCCATATCATAATAAAATCCATTTTCAATAACCGGCCCTACACCGAGGTTTACATTACCATAAATTCTTTTCACAGCTTGTGCTAATATATGTGCAGCAGAATGTCTTGCAATTTTTACCCCTTCATCTGAATCCATAGTAACGATTTCAACTTTCGCACTTTCTTCAATGTTTCGTCGTAAATCAAAAGACTGATCATTAACTTTTCCTGCGACTGCTTTCTTTTTTAAACTACTGCTAATGGATCCTGCAATTTCTTCTAAAGTAATTCCTTTTACAAATTCTTTAACGCTACCATCTGGAAATTTAATTTCAATCATCTGTTCTTTCATTTTTCATCTCTCCATTTCATAATAAAAAGCACACTCATCCCTAAAATAGGGACGAGTGTGCTTATACCCGTGGTTCCACCCAGATTCCCATCGTAAACATACAATGGCTTCTTTTACGGTAACGTCGTTTACACGGCACTAGATACTTCATTTCCCTAGTGCAGCTCTAAGGTGGTAAGTTATTTTTCTGCGTTAGGAAGTTCTCAGCTTTCCTTCCTTCTCTGTATAACCGGGTAAAATAACTCGTGTCCTTTTCTTCGCTTATTATAAAATTGAATGCAAAAAAGCATATTCATCCCTAGTAAATAGGGACGAATATGCTTATATTCGTGGTTCCACCCAGATTCCCATTACAAAAAACATAATGGCTTCTTTTGCGGTAACGTCGCTTACACGGCACTAGATACTTCATTTCCCTAGTGCAGCTCTAAGGTGGTAAGTTATTTTTCTGCGTTAGGAAGTTCTCAGCTTTCCTTCCTTCTCTGTATAACCGGGTAAAATAACTCGTGTCCTTTTCTTTGCTTTTATAAAACATCCATTTATTGTTATTTAATATATCTTATTCATTTTATTTTTGCAAGTGTTAAATAATATTATTTATTTTATTTAAAAAAGTGAAACCAAAAAAATTTGGTTTCACTTCTCAATTTTACCAATCTTGTGGTTCGTAATTTAAGTCTGAAAATAGACGTCGTTTCTCTTTCTTCGATAAATCTCTCCACTGTCCGACAGGTAAATTATTCAATTCAATATTCATAATTCTCGTACGTTTTAACGTATATACTTGATAACCTAAAGCTTCACACATACGACGAATTTGGCGATTTAGCCCTTGTGTTAAAATAATTTTGAATTCATATTTTGATAACTGTGTGATCTCACAAGGAAGAGTTTTTGTATCTAAAATTTTAACACCCGCTGCCATTTTTTCTAAAAATTCCGGTGTAATCGGCTTATCTACTGAAACGATATATTCTTTCTCATGCTTGTTTTCAGCACGTAAAATCTCATTAACAATATCGCCATCATTCGTTAACAAAATTAAACCGTCTGAGTCTTTATCGAGACGCCCGATGTGATTAATTCGTAAAGGATGATTCACTAAATCGATAATATTACCTTTTACTGCTTTTTCACTTGTACATGTAATACCTACTGGTTTATTTAAAGCGATATATACGTGATCTCGAGCGATACGAAGTTGCTCTCCATTTACGCGCACATCATCACCTGGATTTACTTGGTCACCAATTTTTGCAACCTTACCGTTAATAATTACTCTTCTCTCATTAATTAATTTATCTGCTCCACGTCGAGACGCTTTTCCAGCTTCACTAATAAATTTATTGATACGCAAATTAGGCACATCCTTTTCTAAAAAAAATTTCAAGCTCACACTGCTTCTACCGTACAATACAAAAGGGTAAGCCTCCTATTATAACTTAAATATATTAACATGAAAGGGTATATAACGTCTTCTATTAATTACTCATTTATAAGAAAATATCTTAATTATACATTCATTTATGCACGTTTTGTACACTTAATATACAAGCCACTCTTCCTTACATACAGCTTGTTTTCCTTTTATCTCTTCTATATCTTCATGAACATTAGCTGATTTATTTAACTCAGGAAAAATCTCTTCCACATAATTTTG
Organism: Bacillus nitratireducens; assembly: GCF_036320425.1. Classification (NCBI taxonomy): domain Bacteria; kingdom Bacillati; phylum Bacillota; class Bacilli; order Caryophanales; family Bacillaceae; genus Bacillus; species Bacillus nitratireducens. Next base: position 61,965 of record NZ_JAUMJO010000011.1, on the reverse strand, counting down.
ATGCATCTTTTCATCTTTCCAATAAGTTAACACGATGTAACGATTTTCATTTTTTAAAGACTTCCCAACTACCCCACCTAACATCCCTTTTGCTTTTTCCATTCCTTTATTCCAAATTGTTTCTTGCTTATGTAAGAATTGCTTTTCTTTTTCTTCCTTTACATCACATATGGCAACTCTTACGAATGATCCTTCTGTAACTACGTTTTTCAAAGGCTTATCATTTATATCATACAACATTTGAAATAGTTCAATTTCACATGAAAGAAACGTACCCTCTTGATTACTATTTAAATAAATTGTATCGTGAGCACCATTCATAAATGATTGATATGCATTTCTATCTGCCCATAAAGTAAATACACATGCTTCCTCTTCACTCCATCCACCAAATTGTCCATTAAATCCATCTAAATGCTGTATATCACGCCATTTTTCTTGAGCATCCGAAAACATCTCCCTTTTCTCTTCTTCCACTTTGCAAAATATTGTTTTTAGTAACATTTCTAGTTCCCCCTTATAATACAATCCATTTCCCGGCCGCAGCCTCTTCTGGTATACCAAAATAATCTGCAGAATCACGAGCATCAAAATTATACATTTCTATTGCTATAAACTGCATTTCCCCACTCGAAATTTGATGATAAATCATAAATACCGCAAGTTGATTCTCTGTATATTACCTTGTGAAAGGACATCTACAATATAAAAATCCACAGTCCTTGCCTATCTTACTTCATTCAAAATATCAGTTTACATAAAAAAATTATAAATAACTAGAATTCCCCTCTGCCCTTTCTATCAACCATTCACCAAACGTATTTAAAAATAATAAAATTTCATTTATATCATTTATCGGTTCAATTACATATTGTAATGCCTTTCTCATATTTTTTTCTTGTTCGGGAAAATACTTACTAAATAACACATATGCAGGATATAAGTCTCTGGAGTAGACCCCTTCTCTATCAATGGTTAATGCAAGACCTGCTCTAATTATTATCTTCATAATCCAACGACAACAATCCGCTATATCTTCTACGCCTTTATTATGTATTAACTCTTTGCGTGCTTGTCCAATTTGTTTCCGCAATTGAATAAGGTGTTCATAAGCTAACTCCTGACTTACTTTATATTTAGGTAAAGACAATTTTACGTCTTCACCAAATATGCATATACCATGCGTCCGTATCATAAAGCCTATAAAAGAAAAACTTTTGGAATTCACTACCTCTTTTTCACTGTGGAAACTTAACTCCACTCCCGATATACAATTAAACTGTTGTAAACTTTGAACTTCTAACTTCTTTCGCCAGCTTAAGTCTATTAAGTTAGGATCCTTGCGCACTAATATAATCACATCTATATCTGCAATCCCTTCAATTCCAATCCCTCTTGGAATTGAACCTCTTATATAAATACTGTGCAAATCATCCTGTAACATTTCACAGCAAGTATTTTTTATTTCTTGTATTACCTCCATAAATATAGGTTGAATTTTATCAATGTGTGCATCATTTATAATATATCCTTCATCATCTATAGGACAAAAACGCCCTATTTTTTTTATTCTTGGCAATTTATCAACTCATTTCTACATAAAATATTATTTTATTCCCACACATCATAATTATAATTCAAATAATTCAGAATCAAAAACCTGAAAGTTCTCTTTCTACGTATATTTTCTTCTACATTTTAATTATAAAATCGTAATTCAAATCAATTTTAGTCAATTTACTCTACTTAAAATAGCACAATTATTATATATTATAATTATAAGTTTTAAATTTTGGAGGCGTTACATATTGAAGAAGTTATTTTTTAATAAATGGACGGTTGTTTTTTCTATTCTTATCATTGCTAGCACAATTTTCTACACAATTAAAGATAGAAATAATAAAGAAAGCGCAACTGTAGAAACAGTGGATACAAAAACTTTCAAAACTAAATTACAACCTAAAATCAATGAATTAACTACTAATTATAATGACATAATTGAGAAAGATTGGTTGCCTGCATGGGAAGAGATTAACACTAACGGAGATTCAGTAGATAGAAATAAATTATTAGTTACAATGAGTGCAGTTTCTAAACAATATGAAACAATTATGAAAGAAATAGACACAATGAAAATTGAAGAAAACATAACAGATATACATATACAAGAACAACTAATCCAATTCACAACTCAGTTTAAAGCTGCATCAAACTTCATGAAAAATGCAGCAGATTTAATTATAGACGGATACAACAATTCTACTCCAACCAATGAAACAATTGAAAATACAAAGCATGCTTTAGGGCTTGCAGATCAACATATTGTAATCGCTTTGTCTACTTTAAATGAAATAGAAGATAAATTAGGAATATCAAAAAAATGAATTTATTTACTATTTCAAAATAAAAAATGATTGCAATTCAATTATTGTATATCTATAATATTTTTATTGATTATGTATTTTTATTTACGATCAATGCGTTTATGTTTTGAATTTTATAATTCGGATGAACCATTCAGGAGAAGGTCTATCGATCTACCGACGGGGCAAAAAGTTGCTGAACCAACTTTGAAACTCTCAGGTCTTGTTTACAAGTAGAACTGCATGGGGACGAATCTCTGGAGAGACTCCCTCTCGCTTTATATAGCGCGGAGGAAAACGAGCACCGAAGGAGCAAATCCGCTAATCTAGCGGATAATCTCTCAGGTAAAAGGACAGAGACAAGCGAAAGAAAATGCCGATTTGTATCGGTTTATTTTTCTATCCCTTGTTTCTCCAGAGACCATTTCATTTCCTTGAAGTGGTTTTTATTTTTTCTAAAAAAGGAGAATACAGATGGAGACAGTAAGTAAAGTATTAGAACAAATTAATCAGTATGTGTGGGGGTTGCCAACTTTATTGCTACTCGTTGGAACTGGTATCATTCTCACAGTGCGCTTAAAAGGTTTACAGTTTAGTAAACTAATATACGCTCACAAACTAGCTTTTAAAAAATCTGAGGATACATCATCTTCTGGAGATATTAGTCACTTCCAAGCACTGATGACGGCTATGGCTGCAACGATTGGTATGGGAAATATAGCAGGTGTCGCAACTGCTGTGACGATCGGTGGACCCGGTGCGATCTTTTGGATGTGGATTACCGCGTTGTTCGGTATGGCAACAAAGTATGCTGAAGCAATTCTTGCGGTGAAATACCGTGTTAGTAATGAAAATGGAGAATACTCTGGTGGACCAATGTATTATTTAGAACGTGGTTTAGGGAAAAAGTGGCTGGCTGTTTTATTCGCTATATTTGGCACAGCTGCTTCTTTCGGTATCGGTAATATGGTTCAATCTAATTCAGTTGCAGAGGCAATGCGAATCAACTTCTCTTTCCCTCCTGCATTAACTGGTATATTCATGTCATTCTTAATCGCTATCGTTATTTTAGGCGGCGTTAAAAAAATCGGGAAAGTGACAGGATATATCGTTCCTATTAAAGCTTTCTTTTATATCATTGCTGGTCTTATTATTATTTTCTATCACTACGATCAAATTCCAGAAGCATTTTCACTTATTTTTTCTGGTGCATTTAATGGTACTGCAGCTGCTGGTGGTTTTATTGGCGCAACAGTTGCATCAGCTATTCAAATCGGAATGGCGCGTGGTGTATTTGCGAACGAAGCTGGTTTAGGTAGTGCGCCTATTGCAGCTGCTGCAGCAAAAACAGATTCACCTGCAAAGCAAGCATTAGTTTCTATGACTGGTACTTTTCTCGATACATTTATTGTATGTACAATTACTGGTCTTGTATTAATTACTACAGGTGCATGGAAATCTGGTAAAACTGGCGTTGAAGCTACAACATTAGCATTCCAATCTGTTTTTGGTACTGCTGGTAGTATGATTCTCGGTATCGCCATTATATTATTCGCCTACTCTACTATTTTAGGCTGGTCGTATTACGGCGAGAAATGCGTGGCTTATTTATTTGGAGAAGGTGCTGTAAAATATTATAAAGCAATCTTTATCGTTATGATTGCTATTGGAGCTAATTTAAAGTTAGGTGTTGTATGGACATTTGCCGATATCGCAAATGGGCTTATGGCGATTCCAAACTTAATTGGCCTAATTGGATTAAGTGGTGTAGTTGTCGCTGAAACAAATCGGTTTTTACAAGCAGAGAAATTAAAAGAAAGTCATAAAAAACAGGCAAGTTAATCACTAAAAAAAGGAATGGCTCATTTATAATAAGCCATTCCTTTTTTCTCTATTTCAATTCCTTTCCCTCCTGAACCATATGTAAATAAAGTACAAAATCCATCATTGTAGATGAATAACCAAGTTGACGGATCATTGCTGTTATATTCCCTCTATGATATGTACCATGATTTACGACGTGTTGCACTAACTCTAAAATGGAAGTGTCTAATGCACCTGCATATGGGTTCTCAATAACAAATACAGTATTTACGTCTTGTATTGTACTTAAAAATTCTTTATATTGATTTGCCATGTTTTCAAACATTTTTTCTAATTCATGTAACGATTTAGTTTCGATTTGTTTTCGTAATTTTTCTCGATCTTGTATTACTTCACTCATACTTTTACCATGCAATATGTGTAACCACACTTGATCTGTAATATAAATATGCGCAAAAGTATCCTTAATTGATGGAAATACACTCTGTATCTGTTCATTAAAAATTGTCTCATAGTTTGGTAACTCTTTTAGTCGATTGAATAATCGTGTATTAGCCCAAGCATGGTAATCAAACTGTTTTAACATATAATCTTTCAATTTAAATCGCCTCCTTATTGTATGAAACGAATGTTTTGTTCCTTCATTTCCGATTCTCTATCAGCTTTTACAATCCCTTTTTCATTCATTTCATGTTTATTTATAGTTTTATATTTTACGTACGTATGAAATTCCGTTTTAAATGGAAACGGTGTAATTTGAATTGTTTCTTCATCCACCCATTCAGCTTGAATAGGCTTCTCCCTCTTACTATTAAACATTTCTGTTCCTTCAAAACCCTCTTTAAATAAATCAATTTCATCTTTCTTTTTTACACCAGGTTTATTCATACATACATATAAAGAAAGTTCATCACAAAACTTTAATAATCTATAATGTTTATCGAACATCGCATATTGTTCTTTTGTTAACGTTTTCAAAATTCTTTTTTGTCGTTCCAATTCATGTTTATAAAAAGACATCATCTCTTCATTTTCCTCATTTAATGGAAATGATAAAAAGTGCTTACTACAAAGTAGCGCCCCGTATGGATTAGAATCTTCAATTTCATTCAAACCAATCGTATAAAAAACAAAGCGTAATGAACTTGGACAATCCATAAATGTATATGGAATATTTTTAGCATCATTCAAAATTGGTACTTTATCAAGTTCTATCCATCCTCTATCATGTTCATATATTGCATCAATTGTCTCTTTTAAGTATCTTTTATCTTCAAAGAACTCCTCTTTTATATAACTTGCAATCTCACCAGCTAAAAAACCATGATCATGTTGACGAATTAATATACTTTGTTTCTCATTCTTTTCACGAAAAATCATCCGTATACTCCCCCTCATCTTCATATTATAGCTTGTCGTATGCATCAATTCTTAATAAATCCCTTTTAATTTGCAGGGATTCAGTTTCTTTCAACGAAATTAACATAACTATATAGCATTCTTTCTAACAATATAAATAGCTTTATCTTTATTATCCATTATACTAAATCATTCATTCCAAAAAATTTTTTTATGAGGTGAAAACATGAACAAAACAGAATTAGTTAAAAACGTGGCACAATCCGCTGATATTTCTCAAAAGGAAGCTTCTGCAGCTGTACAATCTGTATTTGACACAATTGCTACTGCATTACAATCTGGCGATAAAGTTCAATTAATCGGCTTTGGAACTTTTGAAGTGCGCGAAAGATCTGCTCGTACAGGACGTAACCCGCAAACTGGCGAAGAAATTCAAATCGCTGCTGGTAAAGTTCCAGCATTTAAAGCAGGTAAAGAGTTAAAAGAAGCTGTTAAATAAACAAAAAACCAGCCATTTTATAGGCTGGTTTCTTGTTTTATTTAAGTAATTCCTTTATATTCTCAGCATGATATACTTCACAAATATAAAATATGCATTTGCAATTACTTACAATTTGATATTTTCTAGTTGGATAAACATTTGCCGTAACAGAGCATCCATCAAACAATTCAATAATATTCCCAGATGGCTGATATCCTTCGTATAATACGTTTCTTCTTACTTCCATCTTTTCTATAAGTTTTTCAACTGGAATATTTCCACTCTCTAATTCACTCTTAATTGTATTTGGTAAAAACGAAGTGTCCGCAAAAATTAGATTTTCAGATAACACTTTTCCTTTATAACTAACATTGGATACACGGTAAAGAAATGTTCCGTTTTTATCAAAGAAATTCTTTGCTTCTTTCGGGATGTACTGTCTATCAATTACCTCTTGTTCGAGAACATCAAACTGAACTGTATCATTCAAAAGCTTCTCTAAAGCATGAATAGATGATGTATCTTCAGAAAATAAAATATTTTTAATTGCTTGTACATTATAAGTAAATTCACTTTTTCTATTTTCCGCTACTAACATGAGGAACACCTCTTCTATAAGATTTTTTATTTAACTTATTTATAATTTAAAAGCGCTACTGCGTCTAACTGTGTAATTTCAGTTACTTCTTTACTAAATATTGCAACGGAAGCCATATAATCTACACTTGGCCTTATATCCTCCATCATTGTATTTTCTACTAACTCTTGCCTATCCTTAAAAACCAACAAATTTGGAGGATCATTTGGAGCTGATACAATAATACCTACTGGTGGAATCATTAGACCTTCACCTGTCGCTTTGAGTACCGCTTCTTTTCGAGTCCAATATGTTAAAAAACCTTCTATTTTCTGTTCATTAGGTAACTTCATAACTTGCACTATTTCAATGTCTGTTAATACGCCCTCTGCCATTTTCATAACATCTACATTTGGATTCATTTGTTCAACATCAACGCCTACAGGTGCAGACTTTGTAAATGCAACAACAACCCACTCACCCGAATGTGAAACAGATATTTGTGGCATACCTTCTGGTAATTGTGGCCTACCATGTTGTAACTTACATACTGGGCACATTCGATCAATCGGCACTTGAACGGGTGACATAGAAAGTATCTTTCCAAGGACTAATCTACTAATTACGCAACCTATTATAAAACGTGCACGATCTGCCGAATGATGATATGAATTTGCTTTCTCTCGTTCAACATCATTTAGTAAATTGTAATGCCATGATTGTAAATCTGAAATTCTCGCCCACCATATTTGACAACTATTCTCATTAAGAGTTGGTACAGAATCTACAACTTTACTCTCCATCATGTAAACTCTCTCCTTTTAAATGCCAATATCACTTTATTTCAAAAGAGTATTAGCATGCTACAACTTATTCATTTACAACTTCTTTCTCTTTTTGTAATACAGATAACGGCTTTTTATTCTTCTTTGACATTACTTCTTTATCAGAAATACGTAAAGAAAATAGTAATGCTATAAGTAAAAATATTGCTGATCCAATTAATGCAGCTTGATATGGTAAGAAATCTGACTGTGCATTATTCTGTATTTCATTACTTCCAAATCCAGATAATATGCTAGCTAAAACAGCAACTCCTATCGCTGAACCTAAACGGTTTTGCACATTGAATATAGTAGTCGCTCTCCCCATAGAAGGTGGTGCGATATTGTTAAATGCAGAAAATTGAACTGCTCCAACAGACTGGCCTAAGAAAATACCGATACCAAACAATAATGCCCGAATTTGCCATGGGTTCGTATCGTGATTTACAAAACTTAATAAAACAAAGATAATCGCCGTACAAATTAATCCAATAGAAATTACCTTTCGAGCTCCTAATTTCTTATATGACCATGGCACAATCTGTGACGATATCATTAACCCAATCGCCTCCGGGAATGTCGTAAGACCTGATTCCAATGCGGAAACTCCTATTACATTTTGATACATAAGTGGAAAAACAAATAACATTCCTAGTAAACCAGCGGATGAAAACAATGAAATAAGACTCATTTTTCTAAAGACTGGTTCTTTTAATAAGCGTAAATCTAACATCGGTTGCTTTACTCTAAGTTCTACAATGATGAACAAAGTAATGAATACAATCCCAGCTATCCCAGTACTCATAATTTCTGGAGAAACCCAGCCTTTTGATGCTCCTTGGCTAAGTGCATAGATTAGCATCGCAAATCCTGGTGCTGAAAGAACAAAACCTAGAGAATCAAAGCGACCAGCTGATTTTTCAATATGCTCTTTTAAAAATAGAAGACCGAATAGTAACGCTACGATTCCAAACGGTAAATTAATATAAAATGCCCAGCGCCAAGACATTTGATCTACAAAAAAACCGCCAATAATTGGTCCTACTGCCGGTGCTACAGCAATTGGCAACACAATAAACCGTGAAATTTTCGGCCTTTCCTCTGGTGAAAATGTTCGGAATAACATCGCCATCCCAACTGGTGTTAAAAGCCCCCCGCCAGCACCTTGCATAATACGAAAAATATTCAATGAAGTAATATCGTTCGCTATTCCACATAATGCAGACGCAGTTGTAAATACGAAAAGAGCGGTTAGAAATACTCTTTTCGTACCGAAGCGATCTCCTAACCAACCAGAAATCGGAAGGAAAACAGCTAAGCTAACTAAATACCCAACATTAACCGTCCCCATTGCAGATGGAGGCACTTGTAATTCTTTACTTATCGTTTGCAGTGCTACATTCACAATTGTTGCATCCATCGCAGCCATAAACATCGCTGTTATATATACGATACTTACAACTACTTTTGGATTTATTTTTGCCTTCATTATCGTTTTCCTACTAATATTTTTTCGCCAACTTGATTACTTTTTGGATTCAAATCTTTCCAGGTATTTTCAACATATTGTAAACAATCATTCCTACTTGCCTCTTCATGTACGACATTCCAACCAATAGGTACATCAAGAAAGACAGGCCAGAGAGAATACTGGCCCTCCTCATTTTTTAATACCTTATATGTGTAATTATCATTTTCAAATGGATTCGTCATACTGTACTTACCCCTTTCTTATTCTGCAAATATTTCGCTAATACTTGTCCAATTTCTGTAAGTGGTCCTGGTTGACATAAATCTTTATGTCGACAATCAATATCGTGTTGCACAATTTGCCCATCTAAATAATTTAGCCACGTATTTGGAGAAATAGGATCAAACCAGTCTGGTATAACAGTAGATCTAAAGAATAAAATATCTCCGTTATAAACTTTCGGTACATATTTCCCTAACAATCCTACCGAATTTATATATGTTTCTTTCAAGTTCAAAATAGTCTCTTCTTCCAGACTTGCTAATGCACTTCCATCTTTACGAAGTATTTCCACCGCACTTTCCATAGTAAGTGGTTTCCCATCCATGTTATCTGGATCGTATCCCCCTAAAGCAAGTAATGCGATTAACGCTTCTTCTTCAGTAGGTGCTTCCGTATTCGGTAAGAAGTGACCAGGATAAGAATCTAGCATAACGAGTAATTCTACTTCTTCCCCTTCATTTTGCAGTTGCGCCGCCATTGCATGCACAACATTTCCTCCGAGCGACCAACCGAGTAAACGATATGGTCCGTAAGGCTGTACTTCACGAACGTGTTTTAAATAATCGGCCGCCATCTCCTCTAAACTTTTTGGAAGTTCTTCATTTTTAGCGATACCACGTGCTTGGACACCGTAGATTGGATAATCTGTTCCTAAAGATTTCATAAGTCCTGCATAGCACCAACTTAATCCACCTGCTGGGTGTACACAAAATAGTGGTAATTGGTCTCCGCTTGCTCGTAATGGAAGCAACACATCGAGTGCACTTTGTCCATTTCCCACTTCAAGTCTTTCAGCAAGACCTGCAACAGTAGGTGCTGCAAATAAAGTTCCGATATTTAGTTCCACCCCAAGTGCTTCTTTAATACGGCTCATAAGCTGCACTGCAAGAAGTGAATGGCCACCTAGATCAAAGAATCCGTCATCAATTCCAATTTGAGACACACTTAAAACTTCTGTAAACAAGTCACATAACATTTCTTCTTGCGGTGTTCTTGGTCCACGACTAGAAGATGATGCGATAAATTCTGGAGCTGGCAATGCCTTTCTATCTAATTTACCGTTTGGAGTTAAAGGCAACTCATTTACTACTACAAAAGCGTATGGAACCATGTAATCTGGTAAACTCCCTCCAGCATACTGACGCATTTCATTCGTATCAATCGTTTCATTATTTGAAGCGACGATATAAGAAACTAATCGTTTATCCCCTGGTTGATCTTCCCGGACAATAACGGCTACTTGTTCAACTTTATCGTGTTTCATTATGACCGCTTCTATTTCCCCTAATTCAATTCGGAATCCACGAATTTTAATTTGATGATCTGCACGTCCTATATAATCTAACGTCCCATCTTGACGCCAGCGTGCTAAGTCTCCAGTACGATACATTCTTGTACCTGGCTTACCAAATGGATCTGCGATAAACCGTTCAGCCGTTAATCCTGCTCTTCCTAAATATCCACGAGCTAGTCCGGCACCTGCAACATACATTTCTCCAACTACTCCAGGTGGCACTGGTTGTAAATAGTTATCTAATACGTATACTTTAAGGTCAGGTATACTGCACCCAATTAAACTATTTGCTCGTAAAGAAACGATACTCTCATCTAACTCAATATAACTAACATGTACCGTCGTCTCGGTTATACCGTACATATTAATAAGCTTCGGTGCGTTATGAGGATGACGACCATACCAATCTTCTAATCGACTTAGTTCAAGTGCTTCTCCTCCAAAAACAACATATCGTAAAGATAATTTTTGACCAACCTCTTCATTTTCACGATCTGCTTGCATCAATTGATAGAACGCTGATGGAGTTTGGTTTAATACAGTAACCTTTTCCTTAACAAGAAGCTGTAAAAATTCTTTCGGCGAGCGACTTACAGTATGTGGTACTACGACTAAACGCCCTCCGTATAATAATGGTCCCCAAATTTCCCAAACCGAGAAATCAAAGGCGTATGAATGGAACATCGTCCAAACATCGTCTGCGTCAAATTGGAACCAATGATCAGTTGCTCCTAAAAGTCTTACTACATTTTGATGAGGTATCATAACGCCTTTCGGTCTACCAGTTGAGCCTGACGTATAAATAACGTAAGCAATATGTGAAGGAGATAATGGTTTAATGCGCTCCATTTCATCAATATTGTCTTCACTATATTTCTCAATTTCTTCTATTACTTTCACATCATCAACTAAAATCTTTAGTGCCTCATCACATTCAATTTCCACATCTGAATTTGTTAAAACACATGATGGTTTCGCATCGTGGAGCATAAATGAAATACGATCAGACGGGTAATCTGGATCTAACGGAAGGTATCCCGCACCAGCTTTCAGAACAGCTAGTAAGCTTACAACCATATTTAAAGATCTCGGCATCGCTAAAGCAACGAGTTGATCAGGGCCTACTCCTTTTGCTATTAACGAACGAGCTATTTTATTCGCTTTTCTATTTAACTCTTCATAAGTTAGCTTTTCATCTTCAAAGACGACAGCAATAGAATTTGGATTTACATGAGCCTGCTTTTCAAATAATTGTGGCAATGTCATTTCAGGTACAATTTGAAAACCGCCATTCCACTTTTCTAAAACTGTATTTCGCTCTGCTAAAGTTAATATTTCTAATCTACCAATTGATTGATCCGGGTGTTTCGCTGCATCATCTAATAACAGAATAAATCGTTCTATTAGTTTTTGAACTGTTTCATGTTTATATAAATCGGTACTAAACTCTAACAATCCGTGTAAGCCGTTTGGCGTACCATCAACTCCGTTACTCTCTCTAATTTCAAATGTTAAATCAAATTTTGCAGAGCCAACACTTTGAATTTCAAGGCTCGCTTCTATATCCGGTACATTAAACGTTGCTTCTGGCGTATTTTGGAAAGCTAACATAACTTGAAACAGCGGATGACTATTTCGAGTTCGTACTGGATTTAACACTTCAACAAGTCGTTCAAATGGAACATCTTGATTTTCATAAGCTGCAAGGTTTACCTGCTTCACTCTATCCAATAATTCTTTAAAGCTTGGATCTCCTGATGTATTTGTACGTAAGACTAATGTATTTACAAATAAACCGACTATGTCAGAGAGTGCATCATCGTTTCTTCCAGCAATTGGACTTCCAATCGGTATATCAGTACCTGCACCTAATCTTGTAAATAGCGCACTAAGTCCTGCTTGCAACACCATAAACAAACTAACTCCATTTTTCCGTGCGAGCTCTACTAACCTACTATGCATACCTTCATCTATATGAAATTGAATTGTTTCCCCGCGATAACTCGTTTCAATTGGACGCTGGTAATCTGTAGGTAACTCCATTTGATCTGGTAAACCTTTTAGCTCTTCTTTCCAAAAATCTAATTGTGTTGAAATAAGACTCTCTTGTGTAGTTTCATCACCTAGTAGTTGCTGTTGCCAAAGTGAATAATCTGCGTATTGAACTGGAAGGGTTTCTAATTGAACACTATCACCTTGACATCGTGCTTTATAAGCTACTGTAAAGTCTCTCGTTAACGGTTGTAATGACCAGCCATCTCCTACAATATGATGTAAAAGAATTAGTAATACATGCTCATTTTCACTTACTTTAAAAAGTTGTAAACGAACTGCTGGCTCAACATCAAGGTTAAAGCTATATTTTACCGCCTCTGAAAGTACACTTTCTAATTCATCTTTACATGTTTTTGTTATAATCATTTCTAGATTTAAGTCTTCCATATTTAAAATTTTCTGATAGGAACTACCTAATACATTAGGAAAAATTGTTCTCAGTGTTTCATGTTTCTTCACTACATCATAAAAGGCACCTTGCAATGCTTCCTCATTCAATTTTCCAGACATACGAATGACTAACGGAATATTATAAGTAGGACTTGGACCTTCTAAACAATTTAAGAACCATAACCTGCGCTGTGCAAATGAAAGTGGAACTTCATTTGGTCTTCTTACTTTCTTAATTGCTGGTCTTGCAGTTTTTGCTTGATCCAATTGCTTCGCTAGTTCAGCAACAGTTGGCGATTCAAATAGTTTTCCAATTCCTAATTCGACACTTAACGTTTCACGAATTCTTGCCATTAAACGAGATGCAAGAAGTGAATGACCACCCATTTCAAAGAAATTATCATCAATGCTAATGCGAGAAACATCAAGTATTTCTGCAAATAAATCACATAATATTTCTTCTCTCGGATTTCTAGCAACTCTCTCCTTGTTCATTTCATTAAAATCAGGAGCAGGTAATTTCTTTCTATCAACCTTTCCATTTGGTGTTAACGGTAATACTTCAAGCACAACAAATGCTGATGGTACCATATAATTCGCTAAACTTTCTGAAACATAAGAACGAATTTCCGCAAAGTTAATTGTTTCCTTCTCTTCAGCAACGATATACGCAATAATTCGTTTATCATTTGGGCGATCTTCTCGTACCATTACTACCGCTTGTTGAATATTTTCATGTCGTTGTAATACCATTTCAATTTCAGCTAATTCAATTCGGAAACCACGAATTTTAATTTGATAATCTGCGCGACTAACGTACTCTAATACACCATCGTTACGCCATTTCACCAGATCACCTGTGCGGTACATGCGCTTCCCTCGTTTTCCATAAGGATCTGCAACAAACCGTTCAGCCGTTAACTCTGGTTTTCCTAAATATCCGTTCGCAAGCCCTTCCCCTGCAATATATAGTTCACCAATTACTCCAGGTGGTACTGGTTGTAAACCTGCATCTAATACATACACGTCTGTACTCCAAATTGGCTTTCCAATAGGAGGTATACCAATTCCATTTTCATCAATGTTCATGACAGTAGACCAAATAGTCGTTTCAGTTGGTCCATATAAGTTTGTAATAGAGCAACCTAATTCTTTTAATGTATTTGCTAAATGGGCTGGAAGTGCTTCACCACCAACGAGCGCTTTTAGCCCTTGTAGTCTCTCTGGATATTCCGTTACTAACGCCTGCCAAAGCGTCGGTGTAGCTTGCATAATTGTCGCTCTTTCTTCTTGTAAAAGTGCAGTTAACGCAGTTGGTTCTTGAATTACCTCTTTTTGTGCGATTGTTAAACTTGCACCACTAATAAGAGGTAAATAAATTTCTAGTGCAGAAATATCAAATGCAAACGTTGTAACTGCTAATAAATGATCGTTTTCATGTAATGAAAACATATCGTCCATAGCCAATAAAAAGTTACTTAAAGCTTTCATAGGAACAATTACACCTTTTGGATTTCCGGTTGATCCTGAAGTGTAAATTGTATACGCAGGCTTTAGAAGTGATCCATCAATTCTAAATGGTAGATTCATATGAGAATATGCTTTTAATGCTAGTTCTGTTTCTTCGCGATCTAATTCGATTTTTTTCATATCATTTTCTATAACTAAATTAGATGAAACAGATGAATGTGTGATGAAACAAACTGGTTTTGCATCATTTACTATATAATTTATTCGCTCAGCTGGGTATTCTGGATCTATTGGTAAATACGCTGCACCTGCCTTTAAGACTGCTAGCATACTAATTACCATTTCTATTGATCTTGGAAATACTAAAGCCACAAACTGATTTGGCCCTATTCCTTCTTCTACTAAATAGTGCGCCAGTTCATTCGCTCGCTCATTTAGCTCTTTATACGTAAGGTCTACTCCGTTACAAGTAACCGCTATTTTATTTGGATTTTTTTGTACTTGTTTTTCAAATAATAAAGGTAGATTAATTAGCTCTTCAGCTTCCTTCGTTTCATTCCATTTCAATAAAACTTTATGATTTTCTTCAGGAAGAGTAATGTTTATTTTTCCAATTGACTCGTTTTTCTCATAATTATTTACTACTAATTCGAATAGATTCATAAATCTTTCTTTATGCAATGCTAGTTCCGTATCGCTATATACTTCCGGATTCGCATCAAAATGAATCATTAACTCATTTTCATCGAAGCGCTTATATACATTTATCGATAAATCATCGACAGGTCCTGCTGATAAATTATGTGTAATGCCACGATTCCCAGCAAAGTTAAGCCCATAATCAAAAGGCAGAACATTCACTAACGGCCCAAATAACCTTTGATTTTCACCTAGTAACTTTAAGTCTCTTCTTAATTCCTCATGACGATATTTATGATGACGACGTACGTCTCGGATTTCTTTAGAAACTTGCTGTATGAATTCCGCAAGAGTTATATTTGGAGTTACAGTGAGCCGAAGTGGAACTAAATTCATTACCATGCTTGGTGTATGAATAGATGCAGAACCTAGACGCCCCATCATTGGTAAACCTAAAACAATATCATTTGCACCTGTTAATTTATGCATGTAAATACTTGTTACAGCGACAATAAATTCTGGCCAACTTGTTAACGAAATATTAATATCTTCTAGTAAAGTTTTCGTGCTAGAACTGGATAAATAAGCTGTTTCTCGTAAAAATCCATTTGATGTTCTCGGCGCTCGTTCTGCCAAACTTACAACTTCCGGTTCATCTGCAAACTTCTCTAACCAAAAAGTACGATCTTCCTGAAATTGTGTAGATTCACGATACTCATTATCTTCTTGTACAATTTTTGCAAGAGAGCCAAATGACTTTCCATTCTTATTTGTTTCTTCTATAAGTGATGTATACTCATTGGCTACCTTTTGGCTAAGAATTGAAAACCCATAACCATCCATCACAATGTGATGGATGCGCTGATACCAAAAGAAACGATTATTTTCAACTTGAATAAGTACTTCAGTAAATAATTTATCTGTTTTCAAATCGACTGGCATAGATAAATCATTTTTCATCCATACTTTAGCAGCCTCTTCAGGATTTTCTTCTTTACGAACGTCAATAAAATGCATATGAAACTGTAATTCTTCAATAACTTGCCATGGACCAATTTCATCCTCTTCGAAACGAACATGCAGTGCTTCTGCTTCCATTACAACTTTACGTACTGCTAATTCAAAAATATCTTGATTAATATTTCCGTTTATTTCTACATATTCCCCAGTATTATAAATTGGATTCAGCGGATCTAATTGCTGTGCAAACCACATACCAGTCTGCGCAGATGATAACGAATGGCGAACCTTTTGACTATTAGGCATTCTTTACTACCCCTTTATTATGTAGTCTATTTGTTACAGTACCTGTGCTGTCTGTGAAGATAGTAAACTGTACCAATCTGAAACAGTTGGACGTTCTGCTAAATCTGCAAAAGTTATTTCTTTCCCTTCGCGACGCCACTTCTCTACTAAACTCATAATTCTGACCGAATCAAGTCCTCTATTTAGTAAGTCCTCATCAATATCAATACTCTCTACTGGCTCACGAAGTAGTTGTGCAACTAGTTCATGCACTTCCTGTATAGTGACTCCTTCACTCTCATCACCTTTTACACTTTGTAAATTTTTTAATAGTAAGTTTGTTGATGTCGTTACTGCACATCTACTAGATGCATACTCTAATGCTTGTTTATGATGCTCTAGTGAAAAATCAGCAACTGCATCTGCTATAAAGAACGGCTCTATTCCATCCATAAATGCTTCACAAGCTGTTAAAAGGCAGCCAATATGTGCATAAATACCGCAAATAATAAGTTGATCTCTTCCCTGTTCATTTAAAATTTCTAATAGATTTGTCTTTTTAAATGCACTATATCTCCATTTTGTTAAGAATATATCATCCTCATCAGGAGTAAGTTCATCGACAATTTTCTTTTTATCTGGTCCAGCAGGAATACCGTCCCCCCAGAAATCTTGTAATAACCCTCGTTGTTCTAACGTTTGTCCACCTGGTTGTGCTGTATAAACTACTGGTATACCAAGTCCCTTACATCTTTCTCTTATCACCTTAATATTTGAAATGAGTTCTACTTTTGGTGATTCTTTATCGCTATATGCATCAAGAAAATATTCTTGCATGTCATGGATTAGAAGAACCGCACGCTTCGGATCTGGTGTCCAGTTCACTTTATTTTTTGGTAGTTCTGATTCAACTGGCATTTTGTATACTGAAATAGATGGGATAGCCATCTAATCACTTCCTTCCAATTTTTATATTTTTTATCGTTTTGCCGTAATAAGTTTTTCAGTAATGACTTTACGTAACTCTTTTTTGCTTACCTTTCCAACACCTGTTTGCGGGAATGATTCAATAAATTCAATTCGATCTGGAATCTTATAAGCTGCTATACCGCGTTCTCTTAAAAACATTTTTAATTCGCTTACTGTTGGAGCTTGTCCTCGAGCTATAACAAAGGCACAAGTACGTTCTCCTAAATAATCATCAGGCATCGATACAATCGCTACATCATGTATCGCATCATGTGCTAATAGATGATTTTCCACTTCTTCCGCAGCAACTTTCTCACCACCACGGTTAATTTGATCTTTATCCCTACCTTCTACAATGATGTAACCTTGTTCATTTACTTTTACAAGATCACCTGTGCGATAAAATCCATCCTTTGTAAATGATCGTGCATTATGCTCTTCTGCTTTATAATAGCCTCGAATTGTATATGGCCCTCTTGTTAATAAACTCCCTACTTCACCAGGTTTTACATCGTTATCATTTTCATCAACAACCCGTACTTCATCGAATGTAGACATCGGTCTACCTTGTGTATGAATGATGATTTCTTCAGGATCATTTAATCTCGTGTAATTTACTAACCCTTCTGCCATACCGAACACTTGCTGTAACGTACATCCAAATGTAGGGCGAATACGCTTTGCAACTTCGGCACTAAATTTCGCACCTCCTACTTGAATCACTTGCAAGCTCGATAAGTCGTTATTACGGGAAGATGCCGCATCCAGCCAAATCATTGCTAATGGCGGAACGAGGGCGGTAATCGTAACTTTTTCTTTTTCTATAAGTGCAAATGCCTCGTCTGGACTCCCTCCAGTTGCCAACACTACTTTTCCACCTGCATAGAAAGTTCCAAATGTCCCTGGAGAACTCATCGGGTAATTATGTGCTACTGGAAGAATTGCCATATAGACGCTCTCTGCATTTAAATTACAAATTTCAGCGCTAACACGTAAACTATAAATATAGTCATCATGCGTTCTAGGAATTAATTTAGAAAGCCCTGTTGTCCCTCCCGATAATTGGAGAAACGCAACATCACTTGGCTTAACTTCTGGTAATGGAACGGAATCTATATATAGATCACTTATGTTCACAAACTCTTCTTCTTCTCCCGCTACAATTACATGTTGTAAAGTGGGCACTTTCTCTTTCACTTCTCTTGCTAGTTTTCGATAATCAAAGCCGAGAGCCTTATCTGAAATAACGTATGCACTCGCCTCACCAAACTCACAAAAATAACTAATTTCACTGCTTCGATGTGAAGGTAGTGCAAAAACAGGAAGTGCTCCAATGCGAAATAGCGCAAAGCATATTTCGAAAAACTCGATAATGTTAGGTAATTGGATTACAACTCGATCCTCTTGCTTTACTCCTAAATTCAGTAAGCCTGCAGCTAAGCGATCTACTTTTTTATCAAGCTCACTATATGTTATATGCGTATCACCACTTACAACCGCAATTTGATCTCCATATTTTTCAGCACGCTCTCTTAATAACGAACCAAATGTTTCTCCAAGCCAACATCCTTCTTCTCGATAACGATTTGCAAATTCTTCTGGCCATTCCGTATAACCTGTTAACATTCTTTCTTCCCCCTATTTTTCATTCAGCGAATTATCTCTTAGTCCTAAAGCCTTCAGCATTGTTTGGAACTTAGCTGATGTTTCTGCTAACTCATCTTCTGGTTTTGACTCAGCAACAACTCCTGCTCCTGCAAATAATCGAAGTGTATTTTCTTGCACTTCAGCACAGCGAATTGTAACAATCCATTCACCATCTCCATTTAAATCGCTCCATCCTAGCATTCCTGTAAAGAATTCACGGTCAAATGGCTCAATTTTTTGAATAGCCTCTCTCGCTTCTTCCATCGGCGTTCCGCAAACTGCTGGCGTAGGATGAAGAGCAATCGCTAATTCCAAAGAAGTAGTATTTGGATCCTTTAGTTCACCTTTCACTTCAGTAGACAAATGCCACATCGCTTCACTATGAATAACGGATGGTTTTCCTGGAACATGTAATGTATGACAGTATGGACGAAGCGCAGCAGCAACCGCTTCCACTACTACCGCATGTTCATGTAAATCTTTCGGAGAAGAAAGTAACTCCTCTGCTCTTTTCTTATCTTCCAATGGATCATCACTACGTGGTCTTGAACCAGCTAATGGATTAGAAATAACTTGCATACCATTACGTGAAACGAGTAATTCAGGGCTTGCCCCAATTAATGTCTTACTATTCCCGTTTTCACTTTTCGGTAAATTAACAGCAAATGTATAACCGTGCTTATTATGCTCTGCTAATTCGCGAAGTAGTTTTTGTTTATCAATCTTCTCTGAAGATTTAACATCTAACGATCTAGATAGAACGATTTTCTTTAAATCTCCGTCCTGAATTTTTTCAATTCCTTGCTTCACACCATTCATATAAACTTCAGGAGCTGGAACCGGTGTCATTTCGAATGTCAGTTTCTCATTTCGTTTTATCTCATTTGTTGTCTCTAACTGTAAACGCTCAGTAATTCTACTATGTTCTGGTACGATAAGTTGAACTTCTTTTCTACGATCAAAAGGCAAAGCACCAACAACGATAGGATTCGGATTTCCAGCTTGTTTTGCATTGCTTAATACCGCTTGTACAAGTTCTGGAAAACTTTCAATTTCATGATGCTTTACTGTAGTAAACTCTCCTTCTGTCAATATCGTTCGAGTTGGTGAAGCGAAAAAGAACGAAGATTCAGTTTTATAATCTTCTAATAATTCTTCTGACAGTTCCTTTACGGCTATAAGTTCATTCATAGTATTAAAACCTCCTGAATTTTTTATTAAACTCCTAATGTAGCTCCGCCATCGACACATAAATTGTGCATTGTAATATGACTCGCTTTATCAGAGGCTAAAAACAATACTGCTTCAGCAATTTCTGAAGGTTGTGCAATTTTTTGTAACGGTATACCGATTCTATATGTATTTTGAGAACCAGCAATTATATTTTCAGCTCCATTCTCATCAGCCCATAATAATCTTTGCATTTCAGTTTCAGTAGAACCTGGAGAAACTAAGTTACAGCGAATGTTATACGCTGCAAGTTCTAACCCTAAACATTTCATAAACATCGTCGTTGCAGCTTTTGATGCAGCATACGCAGCCATCTCCATTCTCGGAGTATTTGCCGCATTTGAGCCAACTGTAACAATTGCCCCTGACTTTCTTACCATCATACGTTTACTTACTGCTCGGGACATATAGAAAACTCCTGTAGTATTTACAGAGAATGTTTTATGCCAATCTTCATCACTTAAAGAGTGAATCGCTCCCATGCGTAAAACACCAGCAACATTTACTAATATATCTATTGGTGCTATATCATTTTCAATACCGTTTATCATATCTTCAACAGCGGCACTATCACTCACATCTAAATGAAACGTCTTAATACGGTTTTCATTTAGTGCATAATGATTTAAGAACATATTAAGCCCTTCTGCATTTTGATCAACCGCAATAACTGTAGCTCCTCTTTCTAAAAACATTTTTGCTACAACACTACCTATACCTTGCGCTGCACCTGTTACTAAAACGGTTTTTCCATCAAATTCCCCTAGGCTCATTTCCTCTATCCTTTCATATAAAAATTAATCAAGTTTAACAACACAAATGATAACGATTTTCATTATCACTTATGATGTAAAAAATAATACACTTACTAAACTAATTGGTCAAGTGTACTTTTCATCAAATCAAACCCGTTGATAATGATTTTCATTTTCTCTATCTACATCGAAATGATAATGTTTCTCAATATACTTGTCAATCTTTTTTTATTTTTCAGATAAAATATTTTTTACGTTTCTATGCCAGACTGCATCCATAAGCATTAAAACGTACTTTAAATAAAAATTTAATCCATAATTCCTTATCATCTTTTTTGAAATTGAAAAAGAGAACCTGTAGATTTCTTCGCCCACAATACTTTATCAAAAATTTAAGTTTTTCTTTTCTCAATATTTTTCTGAAAATATTTTACTTTACATCTTTCATTTCTCAATGCATATCTTATATATAATCTAAGATTTTCATATATTATGCGTGACTCAATAATATTCCAATATAATCCAATCAGGTATTTTAATAACTCTTTTATCAGTAAAATTCCGTAAATAATAAAGACCGGTTAGAGAAAAACTATTAAAATTAGTTCATAAATAAAAAAGGAAAGTGGTTCGATATCCACTTCCCTTTCGTAATTTTATTATGTATCGGAAAAAAGCACCCTATTTTATAGGGTACTTTTTAGTTGCCTTAGTGCTATAGAAAATTTAAATACTTACGCTACACTGCGATACTCTTCTTCTTTTTCTTTTTTCTGATTAGGTGCTTGAATTAAAATTGCGATAATAAATGATACGACACATAATACGCCGATCACCATGAATGTTGGTTTGAATCCACCTAGAACTGCACCGATAAAGGAGCCAGCGAGCGCTCCAAATCCAAATCCTTGATACACAATTCCGTAGTTTTTACTATGGTTTTTCATACCGAAGAAATCACCAACAATAGCTGGGAAAATAGTGATATTTCCACCAAAGCAAAACGCTACACTTGCTACACAGACGAAGTAGATACCATAATTTAAATCTACGAAACTTAAAACTAAGACTGAAGCCGCCATAACAACAAAAGTACCAGTAACGATTTTTAAACGGCCGATTTTATCTGATAACGGTCCTAGAATAATACGACCTAATGTATTGAAAATTGCAACCATAGCCACCGCATTAGCTGCTGTTGCTGCGCTAAGCCCTACAAGTTGAACACCGATGTCTTTTACCATACCAATTAAGTATAAGCCACTCATACATGATGTAAATAACATAATAAATAATAAGTATACTTGTTTTGTGCCTAACATTTCTTTTGTTGTATATTCCTTAGTTTTTGTTTCATGAACTGCACCTTGATCAGCAGCTTGATGGATTAAACATGCGCCAATTACAATCATAGCTGTAACAATTAAACCCCAGTATATAAACGCTTGTGATACACCAACTGATTCAATCAACTGTGCATTAATGTATTTAAAGATTAAGCTACCCGAACCATATGCAGAGACAGAAATACCAGCAATTAAACCTTTACGCTCTGGAAACCACTTTATTAAATTGGATAGTGAAGTGATATATGCTGTACCATCTGCATAACCTACAACAACTCCCGCTAATACATAAAGCAATATTAATGAGGAAGCTTGTGAACTAAGTATTAATCCTAGTCCTAATGCTAGTCCAGCTATCATAATAAGTTTACGAAGTCCCCATTTTTCTTGCAATTTACTCGCAAATAAAGTTGAAAATGCTAAGGAAAGACTAGTAATTGAGAAAGTTATAGCAACAGCGTTTAGACTCCAACCGTATTTACTAACTAATGGCTGATTGAATAAACTCCATGTATATATCGTCCCAAGCCCCATTTGTACTATGACTGTGCCAAGGACAACAAGCCATGGATTAACAGTTGATTTTTTCATATCATTCCGCCTCCTCTTTCTATTTCAATGCTATTCGCTAAATATGCTTTTTTTATTTTCATTTTCGCCACCTCATTCGATTTAACAACTTCATTGTATAAGATGTTTTCACTTATGTAAGCACTTACAAGATAGAGCGTCAAAAATATGGAATCAGTTACAGAAAACGAAGGGTGAAATACAAAAAACTACTTGTTAAATACGTAACAGCTTTTATAATGTTTTACATCAATACGACTTATGTGTGTTTTCATATCCTCTTTTATAAAAAGTTATGCGCCCTGTTACACCATGGCTAGACTCCAAAATTTTGATTATCCTATACAACAAAAAAACACCATATTCTTTTTAACGCTCCAGCTTTGTAACCTGTTGCGCCCGCATTCCTTGATACAAGTCATTTAATAGTCCTATAAACTGGCTTTTCGTTACAAGGCTTGTGCTCAAAAATCCCACTCTTTTTGTATTTCCAATTTCGTACATAAAAATAGAAAATATACAATCTATTTACATAATGTTGCACTTTCAGTTTATTAAACAACAAATATTTTATTGATAAATAAAACTAAACATTCACTAATATATCTATACGTGGTTTAATATATATAATAAACAAACAATTCCGTCTTTTATAAGGAGGTACTATGAAAGCAAACGTAGGGGATACTATACTATTTCAACGAAGTAACTTAAAGATTACAGGATCTGTACTAAAACTATACACTGAATCGGTCTTAGTTGAAGTTACAGATGTGAGCGGTGGTACTTTTGAATTTGACCGAACAATTGTAAATCATAAAAATTATAAAATTTTAAATGCAAATAAATAAAACAATACAAAATAGCCCCTGCTTAACAGCGGAGGCTATTTTGTATAATAACACTTCATTAATTTATATATCCTAAAACACTAACAATCTTGCTTGCTTTTAAATTATTAATGTAATAATAAATTTCTAACCCTCTTCTCTCAGCTCTTAACACTTTACCTTTCATTTTTGATAAATGCTGCGAAACAGTCGATTGAGGAATATTTAATATTTCTGTTAATTGTGTTACATTACAAGTTTTGCGTGCACTTAATTCATTTACGATTTGTAATCGTATTGGATGCGCCATTATTTTTAAAATATCCACATCTTCTTCAGTTACTACACTTTTTTTTATCTCGCTCGTATGTGTTGTCATAAGACATTCCCCTTTTATTTGAATTCCTTTTTATTTATAACTGCTTCTAAATAAAATGATATCTCTAACATACAATTAAGACCCTTATATAGGAATAATCGGATTTTCATCATTTAAAAACACAAATGTTATAAAATTTGATTTATTTGGTACATATACATAATATAATTTCAATTTGTGCTGTATGTGAAGTTCGCATAAATTTAGGGTGAAGATTTTTCAAATAATTATAACGTTTTTTGATACTATAGGATTCATTTAACTTTCTATATTTTTTTACAGAACTAATAATTCTACCGATAATTAACTATCTAGCGTTTTTAACACATGTTAGGCATTTGTATATACTATTACAAAACACATTATTATTGAGGGGGAATTATAATGCCAACACCATCACAAGAACAAGTTGAAGAAGCTCGTGAAACATATGTCAGTCGTATTATTTTAGTTGGTGGTTCAGCTTTATTTTTAACAGGTGGTGTTATATCTGCGATTTCAGCTTTTAAAAGTTATAACCGTTTGGCAAATACGCCACCTTCTTCAGACAACTCATAGATATATAGTAAAAGGCAGTCTCAATGTGAAACTGCCTTTTGTTTGTCATAATGTCCACATTTAATCCACTTGCAGAAATTATCTACTTCTCTTTTGCAAGATTTCTAGTAAAGTTAGAGATCGAGCAGAACTCGTTTCACAAACTTTGAAGAAAAACGCAAAAAATGAGGAAGGGAACATATAATCTCTCCCCTTCCTAAAGTAATTAACATTAAAGAACAATTTCAGAAAAGCTCGACGAGGTATTCGAAAAGCGTGACCAAAACTGTGACTAGTAATAAAAACCGAAAAAATCGACCTATTTCACTACAAACCTCGTCTGACTACACCCATCCTTCTGCTTCGTTACTTCTAATACAGCTGGCATTGCGTTTTTCAGCTCTTGAACGTGTGAAATGACACCGATAAAGCGGCCTGATTTTTGTAAGTCGATTAGGGCGTCAACTGCCTTCGTTAATGACTCTTCATCTAATGAACCGAACCCTTCATCGATAAACATCGTTTCGATGGAAATACCACCTTCATACGCTTGAATTACGTCTGCCATTCCAAGTGCTAGGCAAAGTGATGCGTTAAATTTCTCACCGCCAGATAATGTTTTTACATCTCGGGTTTGACCTGTGTATGCGTCATATACATCTAAGCCTAATCCACTTTGTCGATTTCTCTTTTCAACTCGTTCACTTCGTTTTAAATAAAATTGTCCATTTGATAATTTACGTAATCGTTCGTTTGCGATTTGAACGATTTGTTCTAGATACTCAATTAAGATGTAACGTTCAAAGGATATACGACTTTCATTATCGCCTTTCATTACTTCATATAAATCAACAAGTTCTTGGAATGCTTTTTCTTCCTCATGAATTTGTTCATCAATTCGTTTAATGTTTTCATGTAAATCAGAAATATATGTTACCGCATTTTGCGCACGTTGACGTTTTTCTTTTATTATATCAAGATTAATTTGTAATTCTGTTATGTGTTCACCTAATGCCGTAATATCCATGTACTCTTTATCTTTTAATTCAGCATGTAACTCTTCAATTTGTTTTGCAAGCACTTCAAGAGATGAATAATAACTTTGAATTTCTTTTTGTAACATCTCCATCTCGATATCATTTAATTTAGCTTCTTTATACATGATTTGATCTGTAAATCCGCTCTGTTCAAGCTCTTTCATAAAGCGCGCGAAAGTCTCTTCTTTCTTCACTTTTGTACTTTCAAATTGATTAGAAGCACTTTCCTGTTCTGCTTGAATACGTATATTTTCATTTTGCCAATGTTGATACGCTTCCTGCACTTTCTTCCATTCGTCTTCCATTAATCTGAGTTCATGCATAGCTTGGTCAAACTGAACTTTCCAAGCTTGTACTGTTTGTAAGCTTTCAGGAATACTTTTCTTATCATGTTCATATGACGTACGAAGCTGCATACACTCAATTTCTATACGGTGCTGCTCTATTTCTACCTCACGCTTTTGTTTCTGAAGTACATCTACTTTTTCTTCTACGCTTTTTATATTCACAGCAGTTTGCTTACGCGTTTCTTCGCTTGCTTTTAACGTATTCACTTCAGTTGCTACTTGTTTTCCCTTTTGAACAAGCGCACTGTATGTTTCAACTAATTCTTCCGAGCGATAGCCTCGCTTCTTAACTTCTTCTATTACCTGTTCATATTGAAGCTGATAGAAATTCCATTTCTCCTCTAATTGAACATGTAATTTTTCAGCAACATTCTTCTTGTCTCTTAAATCATTTAACTCTTTCTCATCAATCGCATCACTTTGCTCTGTAGCTTTTTTCGGATGGTTCGTACTACCACATACTGGACAAGATTCACCATCATGTAAATGAAGAGCTAATATACCAGCTTGTTCACTTAACCAGCGACGTTCCATATTTTCATATGCGTTAACTGCCAATTGCATCTTATTATATGCCGCTTCTTTTTCTTGCTCGAATTTTTGTTTTTCTTGCCAAACATCATATGCTTGCTTTAAAATTTTTGCATCTTCTCGCATATTCGTTAGTTCTTCTACTTTAGCTACATATTGTTCAAGCGCTACTTCTAATTGCTGTAATTCATCAGACATTAGCTGTTTTTGATTTGTATGCTCCTCTAATTGTCGATCTAAGTTTTGCATACTTTCTTTTAATTTCTCTACTTGAATTTCTGTATTTTGTAAATTCAACTGTTTCTCAGCTAATGATGCAATGATCGGTTGTAACTCTTCTAATCTTTGAACGAGTTTTTTTGCATTTTCTCTCTCAGGCTCTTTATTCTTTACTGCTTCATATTTCTCCTGAGCAAGTTCAAAGTTATTCGTTATATTTTCTTTTTTGGCGATTATCTGTTTTAACAAACTTTCAGCCTTCCGCTCATTTTGCATTGCTTCTTCGTACCATTGTTCAAATGGTAATAAGCGCTTTGCTTGTTCCGCACGTTTAAAAGATTTTTCTTTCATTTCAATAACTGTACGTTTTTCTTGTAAAGTATTATATTTCTCATTCTTTTGTTGTAAATCTATAAATTTCTCATTTACAGATTTCGCTGCATGAAAACGTGTTTCAGCATCCTTTAATTGCTTCGTTTGAACATCTTGTTCTACTTGTAATTGCTCAACCTCTGCCTTATACGCAGCTGTTTCTTGTTCTAATGCTTCTACTACTTGATGCGTATTTACATGTTCTTGTTCCACTAATGTCTCTAATAATGATCCATCGCGAATTGGTAATTTAAAAACATTACGGAAGTATAGCTCTCGTTCTTTCTGCTTTTCTTGTAAGACGTCTTTCCATTGTTTTCGTTTTTGATCAAGTAACTCACGCATTAACTTATAACGATCTGTTTTAAAAATACGACGTAAAATCTCTTCTTTATTTTCTGTTTCAGACGTTAATAGCTTTCGGAACTCTCCTTGCGGTAACATTACTATTTGGCTAAATTGATGTTTACTTAATCCAATTAAATCTTCAACTTTATTATTTACATCCGTTACATGAAAACGATCGACACAAGGAACCTTTTCTTCATTAATTACTTCATATAATTCAACTGCATGTCCTGTAATTGTTTTATTCCCTTGTTTTTTATGCCCCAGTTGTCGCTTTATTTCATATCTTTTCCCTTTTAATTGAAAGGTTAATTCCACACTTGTATAAACATTATCATCAGCAAATTGACTACGGAGCATGCTTGTATCACTACGCTCTTCCCCACTAGCTTCTCCATATAACACATAACAAATCGCATCAAAAATCGTTGTCTTTCCAGCTCCTGTATTCCCAGAAATGGCGAAGATACGATGATCTCCAAGATCGTTAAAATCGATTACTTCTTTCTGTTTATAGGGCCCAAATGCTGTCATAATTAGCTGAATCGGTCTCATTCTCGCTCACCTTCCCGTTCTTGCACTGTTTGTAATACCTCTATAAATAGACGTTCTTTCTCTTCTGATAACTCTAACCCTTTCATTTCTTTATAAAAAGCTTTTAAAAGTGATAAATCATCCGTTTTATGTCTTGAAATAGTTACTTCATTTTCATCTGTGAACTCTCGTCTTTGAATAGATCTTTCAACATGCATTGCATTTAGGTATACAGAACGTATTTTTTCCATTGGCTGCAAGACTGGATTTTCGTCTAATAATTTCACAAATACATAATCCTCATTTACTGGATGATGTAATAAGTCATCTATTTTTGCTTCTACTGTACGCATTTTACGACGTGGTGTAAGTAACTGTTTTTCAATTGTTGTTTCACCTTTTTCATCCAGTTCCACAATATAATATCCTTTTTTATGTTTTTCTTCAGAGATAGAATAGGCAAGTGGCGAACCTGAATAACGAATTGTCTCATTACGTACAAAATGCGCTTGATGTAAATGACCAAGCGCCGTGTAATGAAACTTATCAAAATAATGGCTATTTACATATTCAGCACCACCAATTGAAAGTGGTCGTTCCGCATCACTTGTATTTTCCTCAGCCTCTCCTGAAGAAGTTACAAATGCATGTCCTACAAATACATGTCTCACTTCTTTATCCATCGTTTCAGAAAGTTCATTCATAAAAATACGCATCGCATCATCATGAGAACGAATATCTTCATTTTTCAATATATGTCTAACAATACTTGGATCCGCATACGGAATGAGATGGAAATGAACCTCTCCGTATTCATCATTTAAAACAACAGGATTATATGGAAACTGGAATTGTCCAACAATATGTAATCCTTGTTTTTTCATTAAATTACTACCAAAATGTATACGGTCCGGACTATCGTGGTTTCCTGCAACTGCGATTACTGGTGTTTGTAAATCAATAACTATTTTTTGTAATACATCATTTAATAAGTCTACTGCTTCTGTAGGTGGAATTGCTCGGTCATATAAATCTCCTGCAATAATTACAGCATCCGGTTTTTCTTCTTCAACAGCTTGTACAAACTGATCTAACACAATTTTTTGATCTTCAGTCATATATACACCATGAACAAGCTTACCTAAATGCCAATCTGCTGTATGAAAAAACTTCATATTATCCTTCTCCTTTTAGTTTACTGATTGTAGTGAAACGAGCTGATAGTTTAGTGTAGTTTTTCCGTTCTCCCAT
Source organism: Bacillus nitratireducens (assembly GCF_036320425.1). NCBI lineage: Bacteria > Bacillati > Bacillota > Bacilli > Caryophanales > Bacillaceae > Bacillus > Bacillus nitratireducens. The sequence continues at coordinate 32,789 of NZ_JAUMJO010000011.1, read as the reverse complement.
TCTAACTTTTGGACAATTGCACTACCGATTCTTTCTTCGTTTGATTTATATAAAGGCAATATTTCTTGAACAGTAAATAGATGATAACCATCTAAATTTAATTGGAATAAATTATCTTCTATATGTAATCTTACTTCTTTTTCATTTGAAATAATTTTTGTGTGCATCTCAAATTTCATGCTAGATACAACCCCTTTTTTTCTAATCTCTACATTTTAATAGTATAGTGGTCATGCAAGATTGACAAGTAAATACACTACGATGTACACACTTTTTTAATTATAAGTATTTTATGTTTTTTTTACATAAAGTACGGTATGTGAAATTTTAAATCTACAAAAATAAAAATGCCATTTAGGCATCCTTATTTTTGTAAGTACTCTTTCATAACGTAGTACAATACAGTTATTAAGACAATCGCTACAAAAAACGCGAAGACGGCCACTACATACCCATCTTTATTTAGTAAAAAACATATGGAAATAGATATTATAAAAATCGGAAACACGAGACGCACCTTATCCTTCACTTCTTCTGTCGTATCTGTATGATGAAAATACTGTGTAATTCCTACCATAAGAGATGACAAAATAATTACCGACAATAGTAAAGGTCCTGGCATTCCGATCTCTCCTTTCTCTATTTCTAATTATATACAAACCCCACGTTCTTTAAAAGTTAGACAATTCAGCTTTTTAATCTTTTCTACATCCACTCTTTAATAAATTGTTACGCCACACATAATAACTCAATATAAATTATACATATAATAGCGCCTTCAACACTATAATTCCAAATAATTGCGCTTACAGTAATGTTGTAATATTCCTCTTCATTCTTCAAAATCCTGCAAATATAACTCGTCAAAATATGCGGAGTACCTATTAATCCTTATAGCGCCAATATTAGACAAATTTATAAAGGACATTTCATCATGTATCAAGAAATAAGAATAGGAAGATATGTAAGGGAGGATTTATAATGACTGAACACGTTTTATTTTCTGTTAGCGAAAACGGCGTTGCATCTATTACTTTAAACCGTCCAAAGGCACTTAATTCTTTATCCTATGACATGTTAAAACCAATTGGGCAAAAACTTAAAGAATGGGAACAAGATGATCAGATTACAGTTATCGTTTTAAAAGGAGCTGGAACGAAAGGTTTTTGTGCAGGTGGCGACATTAAAACGCTATACGAAGCACGTTCAAATGAGATTGCATTACAGCATGCAGAACAATTTTTTGAAGAAGAATATGAAATTGATACATTTATTTATCAATATAAAAAACCAATTATCGCCTGTTTAGATGGAATCGTAATGGGCGGTGGTGTTGGTCTGACAAATGGAGCTAAATATCGAATTGTAACAGAACGTACGAAGTGGGCAATGCCTGAAATGAACATCGGTTTCTTCCCAGATGTCGGTGCTGCTTATTTCTTAAATAAAGCTCCAGGATCTACTGGCCGATATGTTGCTTTAACAGCATCCATTTTAAAAGCTCCTGATGTATTATATATAAACGCTGCTGATTATTTTATGACATCAGATTCATTACCAAATTTCCTTACCGCACTTGAAAATGTAAATTGGAATAAAGAAGATGTACATACTCATTTAAAAGAAGTTATTCGTACATTTGCAACTGCTCCAAACTTAGATGGCAATCTTTCTTCTTCATTAGAAGAAATTAATTCGCATTTTGCATTCGATACAATTGAGGGAATCATTCAATCGTTAGAGAAAGATCCAAGTTCCTTTGCCCAAGCAACGAAAGAAAAGCTATTATCAAAATCCCCTGTTTCATTAAAAGTAACATTAAAACAATTTATTGATGGCCAAGAAAAGTCAGTTGAAGAATGTTTCGCGACAGACCTTATACTCGCTAAAAACTTCATGCGACATGAAGATTTCTTTGAAGGAGTACGCTCCGTTGTAGTTGATAAAGATCAAAATCCAAATTATAAATATAAACAATTAAGTGATGTTTCAGAAGAAGATGTAAATCGTTTCTTTAACTTACTTAACGCCTAAACAACGAGGCCATATATTGTAGCTTACTCTCAGCTACTCTATATGACCTCTTCTTTTTAGTTAAATAATTTTAAATATAATTTAATTTTATTTAACTAAAATATATGTTAAACTAACGTTAATCGAATTTTCTAAAAACAACAAAGGAAGGCGGATAACATTATGGAAAATTATTTTTTGTTTATTATCATGTCTATATGTCTTATTATTCTACCCGGTCCTGATACAGCAATGGCTACGAAAAATACATTGGTTGCTGGAAAAATCGGCGGCGTAAAAACTGTTTTTGGTACTTGTGTTGCACTTTTAATTCACACTTTAGCTGCTGTAATTGGTCTTTCTGCACTTATTGTAAAGTCTGCTCTTTTATTTTCTATTTTTAAATATGTTGGTGCTGTATATTTAGTCTATATTGGTATTAAAGCCCTTTTAGCAGTAAGAAGCACAGAAGACTTAACTACAAATGAAGTTCCAACAAATAATGAAAATAAACATACTTCTTGCTTTCGCCAAGGGTTTCTTACAAATTTACTAAACCCTAAGGTTGCAGTTTTCTTTTTAACTTTTTTACCACAGTTTTTAAACCCAAATCATAATACATTTATACAACTTCTCGTTATGGGACTTACTTATCTCATTTTAACAGTCATTTGGTTTGCATTTTATATATTTTTAATTGATAAAATTAGTGCTTTTATGAAAAAACCGAAGACACAGCGTTATATTCAAGGGGTTACAGGACTCGTCTTAATTGGATTTGGTATTAAATTAGCCTTTGAAAGAAATAATTAATACACAATAAAAAACCACTCTTTAGAGTGGTTTTTTATTGTAACAACTTACATACTACTTCTTAAAACCAACGCTCAGTTACGACTTTTTTGCGTGTATAAAATTGAACGCCATCCGTACCATTTGTACCAAGATCTCCAAAGAATGAAGCTTTGTTTCCTGCAAATGCGAAGAATGCCATTGGTGCTGGAACATTAACATTTACACCAATCATACCAGCATCAATATTGTCTCGGAATGTTTGTGCATGTTTTCCATTTGATGTATAAATAACAGCACCATTCGCAAATTTCGATTGATTTGTCAGCTTAATACCTTCTTCTAGATCTTTTACTCTTACAATACTTAATACTGGAGCGAAAATTTCATCTTGCCAAATTTTCATTTCTTGATTTACACCATCAAAGATCGTTGCACCAACAAAGTAACCTTCCCCAACTTCTTCATTGATTTTACGACCATCGACCAGTAAAGTTGCTCCATCTGTTACACCGCTATTAATATAGCCTAAAACACGTTCTTTATGAGATTCACGGATTAATGGTCCAACATAATTATCTTCGTTGAAACCGTCACCTACTTTTAGCTTTTTCGTCTCTGCTACTAGTACATCGATGAACTCATCAGCGATTTCATCTACTACTGCTACAACAGAACATGCCATGCAGCGCTCGCCACTACTTGCAAACGCAGATCCAATTACACCTTGTACTGTTTTTTCAAGATTGCAATCTGACATTACAATCGCATGATTTTTCGCACCTGCTAACGCTTGTACACGTTTTCCATGTTTCGTACCTGTTTCATATACGTAACGAGCTACCGGTTCAGACCCAACGAATGAAACAGCTTGAATATCTTTATTTTCTAAAATGCTATTTACAACATCTTTTCCGCCTTGTACTAAATTTAATACTCCTTTTGGGAAACCAGCTTCATAGAATAACTCTACAAGTCGCTCTGCTAAAAGTGGCGTTCTTTCAGATGTTTTTAATACGAATGTATTACCGCAAGCAATTGCAAGTGGGAACATCCATAATGGAATCATCATTGGGAAGTTAAACGGTGTAATACCAGCAACAACACCGATTGGATAGCGCCAAATCGACCCATCAATTCCGCTAGCAATATTCGGAAGAGCTTGTCCCATCATTAAATTTGGTGCTGATGTTGCAAGTTCTACTGCTTCAATACCACGCTGCACTTCACCAGTTGCATCCGTTAGTGTTTTACCATTTTCTAGCGTAATGATTTTTGCAAGCTCTTCTTTGTTTTCTTGTAAAAGCTGTAAATATTTATACAATTGTCTTGAACGATTCGGAACTGGTACTTTAGACCATGTTTCATATGCTGCTTTTGCCGCTTCAACAGCTTTTTCAACATCTTCTTTCGGAGATAGCGGAACGTAAGCGATAATTTTTCCAGTCGCTGGATTTGGAACTGCTTCTACTTCTGTACCAGTAGACTCTACCCACTCACCATTAATATGATTTTTTACTCGTTTAATTTCAGTTGTAATCATTATATTCTCTCCTTTTTTATCATGGTTTTTATAAGTGCACTATTTTTGATTAGAAATTAATTGTTCGCTAACTTTCTTATATAAAGCAGCCATATCGTTTTCACCATATCCTGCCTCACTTGCTTCTTCATATACGCTTAATAGCATTTCGCTTACTGGTAAGTGAAGTTCGCTTTCTTTAGCTAAATCTACTGCAAATCCTAGATCTTTCTTTAATAAATTTACAGTAAAGCCAGGCTCATAATTTTCTGATGCAATGAAACTTTTATAATTACGCTCATAAATTCTACTTTGACCATAACTTACATTTAAAATATCAAACATTTTATCTAAATCCATATTGTTCTTTTTCGCTAATGTTAAAGCTTCACTCACACCAGCTGTATAAAAACCAATTAATAGATTGTTAATTAATTTAACAGTTGTACCGCTATCAATCTGCTCACTAACATGGAAAACATTCGCTCCAAGTACTTCCATGACAGATTCAGTTTTCTCATATACTTCTTTCGATCCACCAACCATAAACGTTAATGTACGGTTTTCTGCACCAATTACCCCGCCACTAACAGGTGCTGCTAAAAAGTCTACTTTCTTTTCCTTCGCCGCTTCCTCTAATTGTTTGTTTAATTGTGGAGATACTGTACTTGTATCAATTAAAGCAACATTCGAGTGGCTATTTTCAAATAATCCTTCTGCCCCAAAATATACCGCTTCCACAGCACGAGGTGAAGGCAAACTTGTAAAAATCACATCGCACGTCTCAGCTAGTTTTGAGATTGATAGGCCGATAATTCCTCCTTCTTTTTCAAAGGAAGCTTCCGCCTCTTTATTCAAGTCCACTCCATATACTGTGTAGCCTGATTTAACTAAATTTTTAGACATCGGAAGACCCATGTTACCTAAGCCGATAAAACCAATCTTTTTCATATCGCTTTCCTCCTATTTACACAATATATTTCCCGCGATTTATAATAACTTTCGCAATGTCTCTCTTTTTCGTAAATAAGTTCGAGTATAAAGGCACTAATAATTGACGGATTTCAGCTAATATTTCTTGTCTATTTTGTTCTTCTGTGACAGCTGCTGAAAGAATGGAAATCGCAGCTTCTTCTACTTTACGATATCCTTCTTCACAAATAACATCTGTTATCATTTGCTTCGTACGCTCTTTTTCTTCACCATTTTTATTAATTGCTTTACTCGTACGTAAAAATGCTGATTCCATGACGTACACGTCCGTCAACATATTTGATAATACACGTGAATATTCTTGCTCCTGATCAATTTTTAAGCCCGGAGTTTTAGAGAGCGTTTTCAAAGATTGTTTCAACAATTTTTTCGCTAATAAAATGTAACGATGGTTTCTTTCTACATTTGATATCTCACTTTCTACTACATGATCTTCAATTTGCTCGAATTGTTTCATTAACATTTTAGCAACCGTTAATCTATTAATTTCGTTCGTTCCTTCAAAAATACGACTAATTCTAGCATCACGATATAAACGTTCTACTTCGTATTCTTGCATATAACCGTATCCACCATGAATTTGTACAGCCTCATCTACGATATAAGCAAGTGTTTCAGAAGCGTTCACTTTATTCAGTGCACATTCAATTGCAAATTGGGACATTTTTTTCATAAGGTCCTCATCACTCTCATGAATTGCTTCATCAATTACACCTGCTGTACGGTAAGCTGCACTTTCTGCTCCATATGTAGCAATGATCATATTTGCAATTTTCTCTTGAATCATCGTAAAATCTACTAATTCCGTTTGGAACTGTTTTCGCTCTTTTCCATATTGAACTGACAAACCGATTGCTTGTTTTGCTGTTCCAATATTTCCAAAAGCAAGTTTTAGTCTAGCGAAGTTAAGAATATTAAGAGCTACGTGATGCCCTTTCCCAACTTCCCCTAAAACATTTTCAGCAGGAATAACAACATCTTCTAAAATAAGAGTCGCTGTTGAAGAACCTTTTATCCCCATCTTCTTTTCTTCTAATCCAATAGATACACCTTCACATGTTCTTTCGACAATAAACGCTGTCATTCCTTTATTTGTCTTCGCAAAAACAACGTAAACATCTGCCATATGAGCATTTGTAATCCACTGCTTCTCACCATTCAGCTTCCAAGCAGTACCATCTTCATTCAATACTGCACTCGTTTTTGCACTTAATGCATCCGAACCAGCATTTGGCTCAGTTAAAGCATAAGCACCAATCCATTCTCCTGATGCGATTTTCGGCAAATACTTTTCTTTTTGTTCTTTCGTTCCGTAATATATGTAAGGCAACGTACCAACACCTGCGTGTATATTAAAAGAGACGCTAAATGCACCAGCGTAACCCATTTTTTCTGCTACAAGACCTGAGACAGCCTTTCCTAACTCGAACCCGCCATAATCTTCTGGTACCTCAATGCCTAATAATCCAAGTTCCCCAGCTTTCTCAAATAATTGACGAGAAACTTTATAGTTATGTTGTTCAATATTCTCAATTTGTGGAACAATTTCTTGTTTAACGAATTGTTCTGTCGTTTTTGCAATTAAATCTTCATCCCCTGAAAAATCTTCAGGTGTAAAGTAAGTATTGTTCACATCTTTATTGAGTGAAAAAAATTCATCCCAAGGTAACTTCGTTTTCTCCATCTGAATCCCCCTATCATTTCGGCCTTCATTGCTCTTTGCATATGCTCGTCTACGATGAGTGGAATATCTTTTTATTGAAAACAGAAGGCGATGAATTTTCACATCAAGCAGTTCGTTTTGCCAAAGATGTATTCTCATCGCCTTCGTTGTTTTATCTATTGATCCTCTGATAATACTGTTTTTGCAATTCCAGTATCTAGTTCTTCAAAGTCATGATATGAAATTGTTTCATATAACTCACTTCTCGTTTGCATATTAGAAAGTGCATCTTTTTGAGAACCTGTTTCCTTAATTAAAGTAAACACATTCTCATACGCTTTCGCTGCAACACGAAGTGAAGTTACAGGATAAATAACCATTTGGAAGCCCATATTCGCAAATTCCTCTGCACTATAATACGGCGTTTTCCCGAACTCAGTCATATTCGCTAATAAAGGTGCATTTACTTTACTATTAAATAGACGGAATTCCTCTTCTGATTGAAGTGCTTCAGGGAATATTGCATCTGCCCCTGCTTTTACATATGCGTTCGCTCTGTCAATCGCGGCATCTAATCCTTCTACACCGCGAGCATCTGTGCGTGCTACAATATATAAGCTTGGTGCAACTTCTTTAATCGCTTTTATTTTTTGAACTAATTCTTCTGTAGTAACAAGTTTCTTACCATTTAAATGTCCACATTTCTTTGGTAATTGTTGATCTTCAATTTGAACTGCTGCTACTTTCGCTTCTACCATTTCTACAGCTGTTCTCGCTACGTTTAATACACCGCCAAATCCTGTATCAATATCAACAAGGACTGGTAAATCTGTAGCTCTTACTAAATCTCTTGCTCTCTCTGCTACTTCAGTAGACGTCACGATGCCTAAATCTGGTAGCCCTTTACTTGCAGTGTAAGCAGCTCCCGATAAATAAAGAGCTGAGAAACCTGTATTTTTCGCAACAAGAGCCGCCATTGCATCATGAGCACCTGGAATTTGCAAAATTTCATTTGCTTCTACTAAAGCTCGGAAGCGATTCGCAAGCTCCTCTTGTGTTGACTGTTTATTCACAACCCAAGCCATTCTAAATTCCCCCTATTATTAAATTAAGAATAGATCTACAAATTCGTTTACATTCATATTTTCTAGTTTTTCTTCATTTAAACAAACTTCATGAATTTGTTCTTGTTGCTTACTAGAATAATGACCTGCCATATTTGCAGTGAATTTTTGAACAACTTTTGGAATCGCTTCGTCTCTACGGAAACGGTGACCAAGTGGGTATTCACATTCCACGTTTTCTGTTACAGTACCATCTTTAAAATGAACTTGAACAGCGTTGGCGATTGAGCGCTTGTTCGGGTCAAGGTAATCTAAACTGTACTGTTTGTTTTCAACAACAACCATCTTATTACGTAATTCATCTACACGTGGATCATTTGCTACTACATCTTCATAATCGTCCGCAACGATATCTCCTTTTAATAAACCAATTGCCGTAATATATTGTAAACAATGATCACGATCAGCTGGGTTATTTAATGGACCTTCTTTATCGATAATACGAATTGCTGACTCATGAGTTGTAATTGTAATACGATCAATTTCATCTAATCTTTCTTTAATTTCCGGATGTAATTTCACTGCACATTCTGCCGCTGTTTGTGCATGGAATTCTGCTGGATATGATACTTTAAATAATACATTTTCCATTACATAAGACTCTAGTGGTCTAGCTAATTTTAATTCTTGTTTGTTAAATAATACATCTTGGAATCCCCATCCTGGCGCAGATAATGCTGTTGGATAACCCATTTCACCTTTTAGAGCAGTCATTGCAAGATGAACACCACGGCTCGTTGCATCACCTGCTGCCCATGATTTACGTGAGCCAGTATTTGGAGCATGACGATATGTACGAAGACTAGAATTATCAATCCATGCATGTGATAATGCATTAAAGATTTCTTCACGTGTTCCGCCAAGCATTTTCGCAACTACAGCAGTTGTTGCTACTTTTACATATAATACATGGTCAAGACCAACACGGTTTAAGCTGTTTTCTAAAGCAAGTACACCCTGAATTTCATGTGCTTTAATCATCATTTCTAGTACTTCACGTACTTTTAATGGTTCTTTTCCTTCTGAAATACGAACGCGACTAATATAATCTGCTACTGCTAAAATTCCGCCTAAGTTATCAGATGGATGTCCCCATTCTGCTGCAAGCCAAGTATCGTTATAGTCTAACCAACGGATCATACATCCGATATTAAATGCACCTTTTACTGGATCTAGCACATAAGATGTTCCTGGTACACGTGTACCATTTGGTACGATTGTTCCTGGTACAACTGGTCCTAGTAATTTCGTACACTCTGGATATTGTAGTGCTAAAATTCCACATCCAAGTGTATCAAGTAATACGTAGCGAGCCGTACTGAATGCTTCGGCACTTGTAACCTCTTTATTTAATACATAGTCCGTAATTTCTTCTAATAATGCATCTTTTTGTTTGATTTCATTTGTTTTAATCATGCTAATCTTCCCTTTCTGTCGAAAATTCGTTATTATTAATGATGGGTGTCGGTCAAACACCCATCTGGCGGGCGGCGCTAACAACTCCCCAGTTGTTTTTATTTACTAAATGCATGTCGCTCGCCTATATAATTTACACGTGGACGGAACAAACGATTGTTCGCATGTTGCTCAATAACGTGCGCACATAGTCCTACTGTTCTAGAGCTAAAGAAGATTGGTGTGTAAAGTTGAATTGGAATACCAAGCATCCAATATACTGGAGCTGCGTAATAATCAAGATTCGGATAAATTCCTTTTTCCTTCTCCATGATTTTCTCTCCGGCTTCACACATTTCATATAGTGTATAATCACCTTTTACATCACAAAGCTGTTTTAAAGCTTCCTTCATCATCAGTGCTCTTGGATCCATCTTCTTCATATACACACGGTGTCCAAAGCCCATTATTTTTTCCTTGTTATAAAGTTTCTTCTGTAACAACTCTTCAAACTTCTCAACATTTCCAGCTTCTAAAAGCATGTACATAACCGCTTCATTTGCACCGCCATGTAAGCTTCCTTTTAAAGATGCAACTGCACCTGTTAAAGCACCGTATAAATCCGATTGTGTTGATGCAATTACGCGAGCTGTAAATGTAGAGTTTGGCATTTCATGTTCACTATATAAAACAAGGGAACGATCAAAGATCTTTTCCTCAAGTTCAGTTGGTTTTTTACCAGTTAACATATAGAAGAAATTCGCACTATATGACAATTCCCGAAGAGGCTCAATTGGCTCCTCATTATTTAAAATATGATAGCTATTCGCTACAATATTTGGCACTTTACTTAAAAGCTTGTACCCTCGACTTTTATTCACTTCTAACGAGCGGTTTTCGATATCACTATCGTAACCAGCTAATGCAGACACACCTGTACGTAACCCATCCATAGGATGCGTTTCCTTAGGCAATGCCTTTAGCACGTTGAATACACCTTCTGGCACTGCATATTCTTCTTTTAATTTCTTTTCAATTGTTGCTTTTTCATCTTCATTCGGTAGATGTTCTTCCAATAAAAGGTGCACAATGTCTAAATACTCTTTTGTTTTTGAGAGTTCGATTAAATCATACCCTTGAATTACAATTTCACCTTTCACTGTGTCAAGAAACGAGATCTTCGTCTCCGCTGCCACTATACCATCTAATCCCGGGGAAAATTTTTCTTCAGCTTTCATCATTATTTCCTCCAATCCTAATAGATCTTCGTGCACATAACTGTAAGCCTTTACAATACTGTGAAACTACATTTCTATTTCAATGTATCAGAGTTTTTAGAAGATTTCAATTTATTTTATAATGATAAGTTTTCTATACTTTTACCGATGTAACAATACAATTTTTCGAAAATAATTTTCATATTTTACAAAAAATTACTGCTATCTTTTTACGATTTTTTAAAACGAAATATAACGATCATCCATATAATCCCACTAAATATACCTTTAACCTCTTTTTCTTTAACAAATATAAAAAAACGAGCTGTACTCATGCACAGCTCGTTTTTGATAATATTTATTTCACATTCCTATAAATATAATTCTTATATAAAATTTATTTATTTTTAATAAAGTTATTATTTTACATAATTAAATTGAATTTCTTCCGTTTTTTTACGATAGCTGACAACTAAATCATAGTTTTGAAAGTACGAAAGATCATCAAAATCTATAAAAATAAACTATCACCTTTCTCAACTGACACTATTTCCCGAACTAGTTTCTCAGAAACAATTCCTAAGAATATCCTAGATAAATTGTACTATTTCCTCCGCACATTACAATAAAGTGAAACTTTAATCAGTGGGTTTTTTGTTCATCCCCTACTGCTTATTAGCCTTCATCAATCGGACGTTTACGGGCAGCAGGGCTTCCACCGAATTTTGAGGTGAGAGTCTTACTGCCCGCAAGTAGCGGGATAAATCAAATTGATTCATCATACTTTATACGCAATTCTTCCTTAAAGCATCGTCGAGCATCGTGTTCAATTGAAATTTTCACCTTCGCTCTTCCTATTTACGCAAAATCTTTTTTGCCTAATCGTTGTTTTACAAAAATGACAAATATAATTAAAGCTATTAACCCTGAAATTGCACTACCTGCGAATAAAATACGGTAACCAAACATTTGTGAAACAACTCCAAGTAAAATCGCACCTAATCCAATCCCTAAATCAAAAGCGGTAAAGAATGAAGCGTTAGCAACTCCTCTTTTACTAGGATCAACAATTGTCAGCATCGCTGCTTGCAAAGCAGGCTGTGCTGAACCGAATCCAACACCATATAATGCCGCTGCAATCATTACACCTGTCAAACCATTTGAAATCGTTAGTACAACTATCGCTAAAATAGTAATACATAGTGCCGGAAGTATGATAAAAACTTCTCCATATTTATCTAATAGTTTTCCTGAAATAGGTCTTACAATTGTTAAAGCAATTGCATATACAAGAAAGAATGTCCCAGGATTCACATCAATTGATGACGCGAATAACGGTAAAAATGTTGTTATTCCTCCATATGCAAATGATAAAAAGAAAACAACAATCGTTATTGATAAAACGGATTTTTCAAACAGCTGAATTTTCCCTTTTTCTTTTTGTGGCGTGAATGGCATCTTCGTTATTAACGATAATACGACTGCCATAAAGGATAAAAGAGTTGCTAACAAGAATAGACCATGAAATGAATAATTTTGTACAACCCATAATCCAATCATCGGGCCAATTGCCATCGCGATCGTCATCGCCATGCCATACCAGCCCATTCCTTCACCACGACGTGAATCTGGAATAATATCAGTTATCGCTGTTCCAACCGCTGTTGTAGAAACAGCCCACGTCACTCCGTGAATAACGCGTAAAACAGCTAAAAGGACAATAGTCGATGCTAAATTATACGAATACATCGTTATCCCAAAAAATATGAGTCCGAAAATAATAAAAGATCTTCTACCATATTGATCTAACATACCTCCAATAATCGGCCGTATTACAACTGCTGCTATTGTAAACATTCCCATCATCAGTCCAACTTGCGATTCATTTCCACCAATCTCTTTAATAAAGAGCGGGAGCGTTGGAACAAGTAAATAAAACCCCGTAAATAAAAATAACATCGCGATAGTCATTTGTATAAATGATTTCGTCCATAATCGTTCCATTAAAATCCCTCCATAAACACGTAAAATATTGCAATCAACACATCAATTGTATATTTTTCATGTTCCCTTGCCCTCCGCTAATAGACGTATCTTTTCATAATAAATGGTCTACCGTCAATTTAAGTTGGTCTTACGACTTTATACCTATGTTTTAAGCAAAAAACCTATATATGTACCTTTATATGTTCTAAAAGAATATACTATTTTATTATTAAACTTAGGAGTGATCGTTTTCATGTGGGTATCACCAAGAATAACCGCCGTTGTACCATCAGCTCCCTCAATACATGTTCCTGTCGTTCATACAGCTAGTTCCGATGTTGGTATCGAGCTTCCTGCCGCTTGGCAACAATATCAATCGACTGACCAAGTCACCCCTTCATTTTGGCATCATGGTACACACCCTAGTAGTACTACTTTTTATAGCCCTAGTTATCCAATACCTCCGACTCAAATTTTTTATCATTTCCCATCAATTTACTTTCAAAATTTCTATGGTACTTTTAACATTTAAAAATAATATTACTCTTTATAATACAAAAAGCACCAAAGAAACCGTTTTTCCCGGTACCTTTGGTGCTTTTAAAATGAATTATTTATTGTCCATTATTGGAAGGAGCCTCTCCTGTGTTCCCACCAGTAGTTGGTGGGGTTGGAGTTTCCTGCCCACCCCCAGTGGTTGGTGGATTTGGAGTTCCTTGGCCACCTCCAGTGGTTGGTGGATTTGGAGTTTCTTGCCCACCCCCAGTGGTTGGTGGATTTGGAGTTCCTTGGCCTCCACCAGTGGTTGGTGGATTTGGAGTTCCTTGGCCTCCACCAGTGGTTGGTGGATTTGGAGTTCCTTGGCCTCCACCATTGTTCGGTGGAGTTGTATTTCCTTGACCATTTCCATTGTTTTGTTCATTTTGCTTATTCTGTTCATCTTGTTTCTTTTGCTCTTCTTGTTTCTTTTGCTCTTCTTGCTTCTTAAGTTCATCTTGTTTCTTTTGCTCTTCTTGTTTCTTAAGTTCTTCCTGTTTCTTTAATTCTTCTTGCTTCTTCTCTTCTTCAGTTTTTTGCTGTTGGTCTTGCTTTGGTTGCTCAGTTGTATCCGGTACGCTCGTATTTGGAGATGAATCACGTTTTTCACCTTTTATACGTAACTCACTACCTTCTTGAATAACACTACTTGGCATTTTAAAGCGTGATTTATCTGTAGCCATCTCGCTCATCATTTCTTTAAAGATCAACTGTGCAATTTTCGTATTTTTACTACTAATATACTCGTCTTTACCATCTTTCATATATCCAGTCCATACTGCCATCGTATATTGCGGCGTATATCCTGCAAACCAACTATCACGAGTTGCACTTTCTGGAATTTTATATTTCGCTATTTGTTTTGAATCATAGTTTGTTGTACCTGTTTTACCAGCTACATCTAAAGAGCCCACATTTGCTGCTGTACCAGTACCAGATGTCACTACTGAACGAAGCATATCAGTAATCATATATGCTGTAGAATCAGCCATAACTTGTTTTGGTTTTTGTCCAAAACTTTGCGACTTGCCGTCTGGATAAACTACTTTCTTAACAAAGTGCGGCTTCGTATACTTACCATCATTACCAAATGCCGCATAAGCACCCGCCATTTCAGTTGGTGATACTTCGTTTGTACCAATAGCTGTAGATTCTGCTGGCGCTTTATTAAATGTAATACCTAATTTCTCAGAGAATTCCTTTGATTTATTAAGTCCTACTTCTTTTGCAGTTTTAACCGCTGGAACGTTACGTGACATTTTTAATGCTTCACGCATAGTAATTGGGCCTAAATGACTTCTGTCCGCATTTCGAAGTTCTTGTCCAGTTGAATATTTAAATGGAGAATCATCAATTTGATGATACGTAGCCCATTTTAAGTATTCAATAGCAGGGCCGTAATCAAAGATTGGCTTCATTGTCGAACCAGCTGCACGATCTAATTCAATCGCCATATTATGCCCTTTAAATACTGCTTTATTTTCACCACGCCCACTACCTATAGCGCGAACTTCTCCTGTCTTTGTATCCATAAATGTGAAAGCACCTTGGAATTTATCATTTGGGTAATCAATAATATTTGTATTTAAAATATTATCAGCTAATTTCTGTGCTTTTGGATCCAATGTTGTATAAATCTCTAAACCGTCAGAACCAATATTAGCATCTGGTAGTTCTTTTTCTACTTCTTTCACAACCGCATCCATAAATGCTGGATATGGCATTGCTTGTAGTTCAGTTGCAGTCTTAAGTCCCTTTTCTACGTCAACTTTCGATGCTTCTTCCATTTCTTGTTTTGTTATATACCCATGTCGATTCATTAATCCTAGTACAGTATTTCTTCTTTCTGTTGCCCTTTGAACATTTTCTTTTTTCGTTGGGTCATAGTTATTCGGTGCTTTTGGTAAGCCAGCTAGCATCGCAACTTCTGGTAATGTTAAATCTTTTAATTCTTTACCGTAGTAGTTTTGTGCCGCTGTTGCGATTCCATATGAACGGTTACCTAAATTAATTTTATTTAAATACATCTCTAAAATTTCATGTTTTGAATACTGTTGTTCTAGCTTATACGCTAAATATATTTCCTGAACTTTACGTTTTGACGTTTTTTCCATCGATAAGAAGTAGTTTTTAATAACTTGCTGCGTTATCGTACTTCCACCTTGAGAGCCATAATCTCCTTTAAGACTGACTAAAACCGCACGTGCAGTACCTTTAAAGTCTACTCCACTATGCTCATAAAAACGTGCATCTTCTGTCGCTAAAAATGCATTTTCTACTAATTTAGGAATTTGATCATACGTTACATTCGTCCGCTTTTCTTTCCCATATTCATATACCAAATTCCCGTCTTTATCATAAATTTTTGAGGATAACGGATTAACAAGTTTTGCTTTCTCAAGTTTTGGCGCATCCTTTATCATAACGAAAAAGGTAGCAACCCCCGCCACTAAACCAACAATACCAAGTAATAAACAACTAATTAAAAACTTACGAAAGAATGATGTTTTACCTTTTGGTTTTTGTGTTTTAGAAGCTGGCTGTTTTTTCTTTTGAACTTGTCGTCGCTCCTCTCGAGAACGATAATTTTCTGACATGTTACTTTCTCCTGCCTTTCAATTCTCCCGTTGATTTACTTAAAAATATTGAGGTCACTTTCTAAACTGAATTTAATTAAGAAAGTATATTGACCTGGAGCATTCAATATTTTCCCAATTCACAGATTATAAATTTTAGAATACTTCTTATACAAACTATTTTCACTTCTATTTTTTCTAATAATGCTGCCCCTTAAAGCATAGAATGTAAGAAGTGAATTTTTAATACCTCGTATAAATAATATACCTTTTTTTCAAATGGTCAATATTTTCTTATTTATAAATCAAAGGTGAAATAAAAATAGCACAACGATATGTACTTCGTGTGAACTTCCTTATAATTACGTATAAAGAACATTTGATATATTGCATATAAATATAATACCTCTTTAATTATTAGGATTTCAACACGACAATCCCCTTATCAAGAAGAAACCACCTAAAATGAAAAGTAAGGAGTTGCGTATTGATGAAGCTCTCTCCCGTTATCTCAAAAAATATAGTTGCTGTTGGCTATAATCCTTTTTCGATGATTTTACGTATTCAACTGAAGAATGGTATGTATGATTTCTTTAACGTACCAGAAAGTATTTACACCGGTTTATTAAACGCACACTCTAAAAGTTATTATCATAATACCTATATTAAAAATTCTTACCGCTATACTAAAATTTAAACTTGATTGGCATACAAAAAAGAAAGGCGAATCAAATTCCCTTTCTTTTTTGTATGTTTTCACTTGCAATTCACCTTCTATCTTCTTTTATTAATTTCATCGTACGCTTGAATTTGTCTTTTAAGTCGCCTGTCGGCTTTTTTATCATGTACGACAAGAACTGCGTGTATCGCTCCTGGAACCCAAAAAATTAAAGTTAAAATGAAATTAATAATCGCTTGAAACGGCTTTCCGCAAAATAAAACAGCTACCGGCGGAAGTAAAATTGCTAATAAGTACATCATGTCTAAAAAACTCCTTAATGTTTATTTTTCAATTCTCACCCATCCATCTCCTATACTAACAAACCTATGAAATTATGTTATTTCTAAAAGCATATATAAGAACTCATCATTACAAAAATCACATATAATAGTACAACTAAATGAGGAGCGTCTCACTAACGTTATCAAGTTATTTTCACTTGTTCATTTATATGTATATTCTACACCTATATGAAAAAGCCTACAAAACAATTAACACATCCATCTTGTCCTACTTCTAAAATTGAAATACTCCAAACTTCATTGAAATGAGTATTTCATCACCTTTTCTTAGATTCCAATCGTTGTTCCTCTACTATTTCGGTTAATCCAATTGCTGAAATTACAGTACCTATTGCCTGTATCCAAATACCTATTAGCCCTATTATACGTTGATCTTCTTTATCTATATTACTGTCTTCGTTTCCCTTTTCTTCTTTTGATACATTTTGAATACCTTGATATGCTTGTAATCCCGCACCTAGACTTTGCATTGAATTCCCTAATACGATAATCCACTGTATTCCATTTATCTCATTCAATGCTACTTCTACTCCTAAAAAAGCGCCAATTGATTGCAAACTATTTCCAGTAATTATAAGGAAATCATTTTCTTTCATTTGTTCATTGAGATTAAAATACGTTCCTATTACATTAGAAATATTACCTAAAGCTAATAACTCAATCCCCGTTTTTGCTAGCGCCTTATTTTTGTTATCTATAGTTACCTCTTGCTTCTCATCTTCATCTTTCGCATCATTAGTTGCTATAATTTGTAATATATATCCGAGAGCTTGTAATGAACTCCCTACAATAACAAGATCCGACTCAATCTTTTCTTCCCCTGCAAACCCTCTAGTTGTTCCAATTGCTGCTATAAGATTTCCTCCTACTTGAAACCAAGCCCCTGTCAATTCTAAATCGCGTAGGTTCATTTCCCATCACCTATATTTAAATTTTCTAGTACATTCGAAACAAACAAATATCACCTTTAATTCATTATTTTATTTTTCATATGTAATTTTGTGCATCACATAATGTACTAATAATACAAAAGAGCACCTTTCAGGTGCTCTTTTTTGACAAGGGCTTTCTCGATAAATGTCTAATTTGCAAATGCTTTCTACATACTTCAATATATACTTGTCCTTCAAAAATGTGCATATCACATTTAATACCTATCTAAACATTAAATGCATACCGGACATGTCAATGAGTCACCGTTTTTATCTATTGATATATTTAATATATAATGAATTGCTTTATGTGACCACATTTCAGGTGTAGGAGATTCTTTTACATATTGAGGTGCACATAAGTGAAGCATTGGAGTGCTAATACTGCCACCTGGATCTAAGGCAACTACAGCCATGCCATTTGGTAGTTCCATTGCCATGGACTGCGTGATACCTTCAATAGCAAACTTCGAAGCACAATATGGCGCAAGTTCAGCCTCACCTTCTCTTCCCCAACTAGAGCTCATATTAATAATAATCCCTTTTTTTCTAGCTATCATCGCCGGGACGAACGCCCTAATGACATTTACTACCCCGTTCACATTTACACTCATTACACTTTCAAATTCTTGAGCGGGAACTTTCCATAACGGTGCGTTTTGATTAACAATCGATGCATTATTTATTAACATATCAGGAGCCCTATACTTATTAAGAATACTACTTGCCCATTTACTAACTTGTTGATGATTTGAAACATCAATTATTTGAAAATCATGTGAAGCACCATAATATTTATTAAGCTCTTCAATTTTATTTTTTGAGCGTCCACAGCCTACTATGTTCCATCCCAATTCATGAAACCTATCAACCAATGCACGTCCTAGCCCTTGCGTTACTCCAGTAATAATTACAAGTTTTCCAATGTCGTTTCGCTCCAACTTCATCTCCTCCTTTCAATTAATGTTACTCTTTTTATTCTTATTCAAATTCTTACTTAAGTATCAATTCATCTCATACTTTAGAAGTATTTTTGATAATACATATTACAAACAAAAAGAGTAACCATCATAGTTACTCTTTTTGTTTGTATCTTTATTATTTTTAAATTATATCTGCACTTTCCTACATTTCTCATATCAATAAATCTAGGTTACACAATGATGAAAGTATATTTATGTTTACGGTTCGATTTATCCAAATACTTTTCAATCCACATTTTCAACATAACATGGTCCACCTTTATCCAAGTATTTTCACGTAGACTTAAACACGCTTTTATTTAAAGTCTCAATCTCATTTTGCAACTTTTTAAATTGTTCAAAATGCATTGTTATAGATTGAGTACTATTCCTTTCAACATTTTGCTTCACTAATAAAACGCCTGTATCGTGAAAAATCGCTTCAAGTTCTTTCCTTATAGATACTTTCGTAATATATGCTGTTTTAATCGCCGATAAAATCGCTATTTCATTAAACTTTAATTTTATTTCATTAGGACAAAATGCTTTTTCGATCAATGTAACATCATTACTACAAATAAAAGCAACAAGTTTACTTGATTCTGCATCTGTTAAATCTACTGTTTTTATAACATTATCCATTACATTTTGCCTCCTTTAATTCCGTATATATTGATTATTCAAATTTATACTTTTTAAAATTCAACTCTTCGTTAATTCTAACATACTTTTTGCCCAATTAATTAAATAAAGCTTCAAACGTTTTCATATCCCACAATATTTGTCAAACGAACCAATTAGACTATACCTTCATATAGTAGTGCAAACAATTACTTATAAAGTAGGTGAAAATTATGCCCTCAGTTGTTGGGAATTTAGTTGTACAAAATAGTAACGGGTCTTTCAACTTAGGTGATTTCTATAACGTTTCTCCAAAAGAGAATACAAAAGCTTATAACGGTTCTGGCGCATCTAACGTTGGTTTCGTTGTGAACACTTTTAGTGGGGTTAGCGCGACTAATACATTTGATTCTGATTTAGCAGATCAAAACCAAGTTGGTACGGCCTAACCAGATCTGTATAATATTTTTAAATTTGTCTATACTATACTCAGGCTGATAAACAGCTATCGTTGATTTTTTGAGTACCCAATCTTTTTCTCCCTTTCCCTGGGGCTAAGCAGCTAGTTTGCATCTAGCTGCTTTTTCATTTCATTCTTCACCGCTTCAAAATAGTAAGGGGTTTGTCCATTATCCATTGACTATTAACCCATAACAATTGGGCTTTTGCAGGCAGCCTGACGTACAGTCAAATTTTGGGGTATGAATCTAACTGCCCGCCAATAGCGAGACAAATTAAAAAAGCTAAATTTCAAAATTCAGCTTCTTTTAGGTTACATCAATTATGTCCATTGTAGAAAATATATATGTTTTATAAAATGCATCTGTACATTTTACAATTTGTTGAATAGGATTTATATGAACCACTGTCATATAACTTGTAAGTATGTATCCTTCTTCAAAATATGTCACTAACATCTCTTCTTCAGACAATAATGAAGTTAATAACTTGTCTGAAATACTTTCTTTCGCTTCATTCGTTATTAGCGGTCTTTGGACTTTTAATTTCTCTCCAATAATTTTTTTCATACTCAATAATTGTTCCGACATTACTGTAAACGGAACCCACTCTCTTCCTTTTTCTTGAATATTTACATAATTCATTTTCTTTACTCCTCAATTTTCTATATCTATCCATTCACAAAATAGAAATTTCACTTCTAAATACACTTTGTCCATCTCTTATTTAATATATAGCGTAGCTTTCCAATTCAAAACTATTTATGAATTTGTAGAAATCTCCACTACCTAAAGAACGTTTGTTCTTATTATACACGAACGAACGTTCTTTAGGTAGTGCAACATGTAAATTTTTCAAACAAAATGTAACTTTAATCTATGAAGTTTATCCATACTCATTTATTACTTCCTATTATTAATCAATTTTCTTTGCACTTCCTATCGCATCATTGAATACGTGTAGCAACAATAAAAGCGACTCCACCCAATGTGGAGTCGCTTTTATTTTTCTACTTTTCTATCCTAACTAACGTTCTTTCTGGAATACAAATTTCAGCTACATCAAAATGATTTATTTTCAAGTTTAATTCCCAAACTTTTTTCTGATCTTCATCACCAACCCAACAACTAAATAATTCAAAGTATTCCCCTTCTTTTAAATACTCTTTCATAATTGAGCATAAAATTAAAAGTTTATTTTGAGCTTCTTCCTTCTCTTTTAAGCTTTGCCACTCAACTAGTTCAATTACCCATCCTGATGATACTTCGTAAATATAATTTATTTGAAATTGATGCTCTTTTACAACTTCAAGTAAACCTTCATCTGAAAAGCACGGTCCAATTATGATTAAATCATTGGAATCTTCAGAGGTTAACGGCACTTCTACATTACAGCCTATAACTAGCTAAACTTATTTTTAACTCCTCCAATATTGTTAAACAAAGCACTTTATAAATACATTTATACATTCATCTCCTGCATAGATAAAAGAAGTTTTAGTTTTACTATTCATTAACCATCCAACGACATAAGCATATACTTTTATTATGAATCAGTAAGGACGAACAAAATCAAAACTAATCATTTCATTACTTTATTTTCTCTATTGATTAAGTTTAGGTTTCATAATAATATGTAATTCTCTCTCTGTTTCTGTTTTTTTCGGATTCCGATAATATTCCAGTTTAAATTCTAATACTTCATACTCAATCATCCCAATCTTTATCCCTTTTGTTTCTTTTAATACATCTAGTAGAATACTTATATTTTCATTAGCTGATTCGAAAATTTTCCCTCCGCCTTCTCTTTTAAAAATAACTTTCATATATTCTCCTCCAAGTTAATTTAATAATTTAGTAAATCTAAAATTATTCATATCATAATGTAGAACACTTTTTGCAATAAAAAGAGTTCTACATTTCATTTCGTATAAAGTCAATTTACTCTCCGATAATAGGGTATGTATCATTCTTTAAATTATGTCTTCTATTCATTTTCTAAGAAAATACAAAAAATATATTTAGTTTATATTTAACAAGATTAATTAACAAAACATTATCATTTCAACATTTTGCGAATTAAATTGCTTATTCCTTTTATCTACATCCAAAATTTCCCATTGTAATTCTTAATATTTAAATGTAATATTGTGTTGTCTTACTATTTATTTATAACTCACACACTAACGCGAAAAGGGAACTCTATATGAGTTCCCTTTTCTATTGAAAATAAAAAAACAGAAATATAGCATTATGCTAAATCTCTGTTTTTCTTCTAAACCTTATTTCTCATCTAAGAATTTAAATGTATCTTTAAATTCTTTATCTGTTACTTTAATATCCGCTTCTTTCAATAGATCATTGATTACTTGTTGTTTCCATTTACCTGTCGCATCTTGCAGTCTTTGTTGTTCTAAATCTTTTCGAATCGTATCTTTTACTTCATCAAATGGTTTCAATTCTTTTTTATCCGTCACTTTTATTATATGATAACCATAAGATGTTTTTATCGGTTCACTTACTTGTCCTGCATCTAATTTATACGCAGCTTCCTCAAACTCTTTCACAGTTTGACCAGGAGCAAAACCAGCAATTTCTCCGCCCTGTTCCTTTGAACCAGTATCTTCCGAATATTGTTTCGCTAAAGTAGTAAAATCTTCACCATTATTTATTTTCTCTTTTACTTCTTTCGCAGTTTTTTCATCTTTCACTAAAATGTGACTTACCTTCATTTCAGGTTTATGGTTATCTTTCACATCTTTATCTGTGACAGTCGCTTTAATCGCTTTCTCAAGTGCAATTTCTGGCTTCATTTTCTCTTTTAGTTCATCCTCATTTTTTAACCCTACTTGCTCTAAAGCCACTTCAAACTTGTCACCCATTTGTTCCTTTGCTGCGTCTACTTGTTTTTTAGCTTCTTCATCTGAAACTTCATATTTATCTAGCAATGCCTTATTTAACATCATTTGAGATAAAGTACTTTTTCCATATGTTTGCCTTAATTCTTTACTTAACTCTTTCTCTGTCACGTTTCCTACTTTTGATGTTGCAACATTTTCTGAGGAACCACACGCAGACAATGCTAGCGCCACACATGTAATAATAGTTCCCATAAATAACTTATTCTTTTTCAATTCAAATACCTCACTTTGATAATTGTATATTAGGAACTATACAGCGCTATTGTGAAATTAATGTGTTTTCCGCAAGTATTTCTCTTCATGTCAGCGGCAAGCTTTATTAAACACTATAAGCTGGCATGAATCCGATTTTTTCACATCATTTAATCTGAACATGTTCTTCTTTGATCCATTTGTTTCCACCTAGATCTACATATCCATCCTGACGATTCCAAATACGATAAGGAATTTTCCCATCGACCGCACCTGTATCATTCCCGTTTGGTCCATCGTACGTTCTAATTTCATATCCAGGTGTGTATTTTGAGTACGCATAGTACCATTGCACATTAAAATGCTCTAACTTAGCCCACTGTTGTTCTCCACCTAAACAAATCATATCTTTTTCGCCACCTCCCCAATAACCTTTATAGATTATATATGGGATTTTTTTCGTAAGTCTTCCTGTAAACTGTGGATTCGCAGGGTTCTCATATAAATTAATACCGTATCCATCATCATATTTTGAAACTGCAATACCAATTCCATTTGGTTGCTTACTATCTCCAATACTAGATTGATTTGTTTGATTTGAACCTATAAACCAAGAAAGATTTTTATTCCCAATTAATTGATTCAAATCACATTTTCCGATACCAGGAACATTTCCTGAATCAGTATATTGCCAAATATCACAAGGATATGCTGGTTTATTCCCTCCATAACGAGGAATCCATATAAAATCAGCATCAATATTGCGTGCTCCAAATGATACATACGTGTGATGTCCTACATATAAACCAATTTTTTTTGCACCTAATCGGCGTAATTCATCAATAAATGCTTGAGTCCCGCCTTGCATATCTACCATTGTTTGAACTTCTACGTCTGCTACCCAAAATTTAGCATTTTTATCGCCACGATTCCAAAAATCTTGCGCTTCTTTTTTTGCATCTGAAATAGATATAAAACGACAAAATGCATAATTCCCAAATGGGATACTACGTTTCTTCATTTCTTTCACATAACCTTGATACATAAAATCGACCGTATTCGAACCATCTTGAACTCTAGCAATAACTAAATCTAGCTGAGACGCTGCAATATCCCAATTGATATTTCCATTCCATTTCGAAATATCTACAATATAACCCATTACTAATCAACTCCTTTTTTATTAGCTTATTCAAGGCTTGTTTTATTGTTAGACCCATATGCCTAATAACAAGCTTCTATAAAACAAATAAATATATTTTCATTATTTTTTATACTATATAATTTCTTTTTATCCATAATAAACAAATTCTTCTCTTTTGCATTTATTAACGAGAGGTTTGCGTTTTCTTCATACTAAATAATGGGATAAAACTATAAATAATGTGCATACTATATATAAGCAATTTTTGCTTATACTCATGAATGACCTCCAAGATTTTTCAATCTCCCTGTAAAAAGGTAGCTAAAAAAGCTGCCTTTTTACAATTAATATTTAATTATTGCTTACTCCCTCGTATTCATATTTTTTAAGCTTTGTATTAGCATGGTATATATTTTTTCACAGCGCTATTTTGATACGTATTAGAAATAACTTTTCCTATTTATTGAAAATGTCCTTTCCTTTACATAGTTATTAAACAATTTAGAAACAGCATTTTAAATTTCCACATCTTACTTTCAAATAGCATAGTGAAATAACACCCCATCTACTAATACCGTATATATAATAATCAAATACAATAAAATTACATATTATATTAATATGTCTTCCTAATTAAAAAGTAATAAAAATATAACCCCTATTATAGAAGGAGTTGATTCAATGAAAAAAATCCCTATCGTATTCAAAGTTCCCCCGAATTCAAAGCTAAAAGTTACATTCTACGGTCCTTGTAACGAAGTAATTACAAACGTATCTTTAATTAATCAACTACTCATCCCTAACTGCCAGACTGTATCTCAATATCCAGACTTCAAGAAATATATAACTGAAGTCCGATCATTATCAAATGGTTAATCATATAATTTGTGATTTTTCCTTTCGAACCGTTCGATAATAAAAAAATAGAAAGAGCCGAATCTTTCTAAAGAAACGGCTCTTTTTTCATTTCACAAAAACATAACTTCAATAAAAAACTAAAATAACTCATTAATTGATATTCTATTGATATTTCGTTGATATTTTACACATATTAATAAAATGTGCATATATTATCTTATGGAGCTACTCCACTCATAAAACCTATCTTTCTTTTGAGTATACTTTATTTGTATACTCTTTTTTTATTCTTTACTTACCATTACCCTGTTCATATTTCCGAAGATCCCCCATACAAACATTAAGTATTTCAAAAAATCATCTTCTTATTAATCGCTATGAATATAAGTTTAACAATTTATGTATAGCTGCATTTTTAGAATCACTTAAATCGACGAAATATTGAAGTTGCCATTGTTGACTCTTCTTAGCCTGATTACTAACAGGTTTATCCCAAATAGGGTAAACCCTCATAGCCATTTTCCCTTTTTGGTTTTGAGTTTTTAATATTTTTTCTTTTAGAAGAATCTCTTTTGGAAAAATAAATTGTCCTAGTTTATTATCCGCTATACAAGTAATAACTAAAAGATTAGGAGCCGAATCATAAGAAAATGCCTGATTTCTCATGGAAACATCCTTCTCCCAAAAAGAAACAAATTGTCCAATCTTATTAGGCGTAATTTTTGATACCCTAAATCGTATACTTCTATTATTTAGCTGGAATATCCCTCCTGCATATTCTGAGTTTTGCTTTTCTTCTTTTTGGTTAGTAATGAATAGATTATTAGGTTTATAAATCATTTTATCTAGTTTTTCAACTATATTACTAAAATCAGCCATGTAAACGCACCTTTTTTATTTTTCAGTATATCAAGAACACTCGTTCTTGTATATTGAACTTAAAATTTAATCAAAAACACTGTAAAGATACTTAAACAAATGATGACTTTGAATAGTCTTTTCAAAGATTATTTTATCCACTCCATCCATAACTTCATGTTTACTTTTATAGTATTTATTACATAACTCTTCCATTTTTTCTCATTATTCATTATTATATTAATATATCAACAAAAAAACGAGGTACATATTTACATGACTCAATCAAAAATTGACTTTGGCTCCATAGAGCACCCTTTCTTCCTATTAGTTTTATATCTTATCGCAATTCTTTTAACACTCGGCATTACATTTAGTATATGTCATTCCCTTTTACTAAATTTAAATGCACCGAGTTGGGTAGCAAAACTATTAGCTATCGTATTAACTCTAGGTGTCGCTTATCAAGTATTAATGAACTTATTTTAATATATTACCAATTTAACACCTTTAACTAAAAGGCCCTACCATAAGGTAGAGCCTTTTTTTTAAAAATAGTCCATAAATCACAAACATGCCTTTTATTTTATTGGAGATGGGAATCTTGCAGCTTCAAAATGCGTACTAATAAATCCTGGATCATTTTGTATAATCATTCCATCTACATCACTCTCAGCAAAAATTTCAACTACATCTCCTGCATGTAATTGAAGTATTGTTGAAACAGCTACGACATTTACAAAATTGGGTGGAGCAAAAAAGTCATTATCTATCGCTATAGCTGGATTATCATTTACCCGTATTTCTACACGCGCTCTATAATTCGTATTACTATCATTAGGTGCAAAGCTGATTGTACCAATAATAGAATAAACCCCTCTAGTCTTCGGAATAAAATCTGATGTTACTGGATTATATTCATTCGCTAAATCAAACTGTTCATTTTGGAATAATACTTTAACAAAAGTATTTGCAGTGACATTTTGATCTACTGTACTAACAGCTCTAAAAGCAGATGCCCTTACAAGTTTATCTTTCTCATTATCACAACACTTATCGTAATAATCTGTACTCTTCTTACAACAAGTATGCTGTGTCTTTTTATAGCCATTGCAATGCTTACAGTAATAATAAGACATATTTATATCCCCTTTCTAAATCTATTATTGTATACTATGCAAAATAAATTTAAAAAGTTTGGACAAGCTATTGCTATTATGAAAATAAAAAAACTCCACCGAAAAGCAGAGTTAATAATTTTTTTCCTCTTTAATATTTATACAATTGGAGATGGAAATCTAGCAGCCTCAAAATGAGAACCATCTTCTGAACTACTAATAACCCCATCTATACTACTTTGCGCAAAAATCTCAACAATATCATCTGCATGTAATTGAAGTATTGTTGAAACACTTACGACATTCCCAAAATTTATCGGACCAAAAAAGTCGTTATCTATAGCAATTGCCGCATTTCCATTCACTCGAACTTCTACACGCGCTCTATAGTTTACATTTGTATCGTTTGGAAAGAAACCAATCGTTCCAATTACGGAATAAACGCCTCTAGTCTTCGGAGTAAACTCTGATGTTGCCGGGTTATATTCATTCGCTAAATCAAATTGTTCATTTTGAAATAATACTTTGACAAAAGTATTGGCTGGAAGGTTTTGATTAACTGTATTTACCGCTCTAAAAGCGGATGCTCTTACAAGGTTTTTCTCCCTATGTTTGCAAGAACAATCATCATATTTTTTACTGCACTTATTATTATAGTCACTTCTTTTTTTACAACAATCATGATTTTTCTTTTTGTAACTCTCACAATTCTTACAGTAATAATAACAAGACATATATATTGCTCCTTTCTACTCTATTACTACATATTATGCAAGCTAGATTTGAAAGGTTTAGACTAGTTTGTTGCTATTACAAAAATAAGAACGTGCTGCCATAAGACAGCTTGAAGAGAAAGTATAAGTATAAAACAAAGCTTTCATGTAAAAATTTTGATTATATCACTAATATCAATTATCCCGTTTCATCAACTCGGATTTCCAGCCTTCTCCTCCGTACAATTTTATTATTATTAAATAGATTACAATATTCAGTACGATATGCAATATTTCATATTTTGTTATTTCAATATCCCTTTATTGTCAATAAGATGATAATATCCTCTTAAATTTCCTATAAAATCAACAATCTCCCTATAATAAATTATATTCCATCTTTCGGAATTCCCCTTAAACATTATATTCAAATATCATCATTGTAAATTATCGACCTGTACAAACGTAAGGTTTTTGTGTATTCTATGGACAAGGAGTAAGGTAAGAGTTACTCTTTGCCATTTTAGGAAAGGCCCTGTTGGAGACAACAGGGCCTTTTTTCAAAAACTAAATCGGTAAAAGTTCCTTACTAATTGGCTTTCTTTACCTGAACATCATACAGTTTGTTATATACAACGCTGCTCTTCTTCGACTGTTTTTCATTTACAATCATAAGGCAATATTTAATAGTACATCGTTAAAACACTTCATGCACTACAAATAAATTACCCGTTCTTAGACAGAACCAATATAAATTTTGGAATATGCTAATATTAACTTACTTACAAGTTTTTATACCACTTATACTTTTGGAGACCGGAATCTTGCTGCTTCAAAATGCGCACCATCTTCTGAAGCGCTAATAACGCCCGCTATACTACTTTGCGCGAATACCTCGACTAAATCTCCTGCATTTAATTGAATTATTGATGAAACAGCTACAGCATTAGTAAAGTTTATTGGACCAAAAAAATCATTATCTATTGCAATTGCTGGATTTCCATTAACACGAATTTCCACTCGTGCCCTATAATTTAAGTTTGTGTTATTAGGAGCAAAAGCAATCTTTCCAATTACAGAATAAAACCACGTTCATATAAGCTCTAAAACAGTAGCAACGGATAACTACTGCCTTATTCTCATAAAAGTTATCACGTCTCATCATCAACTCGTTATAAACATAGGAGTCTTTCACTTTCTCATTCCCTAAATACTTTAACTTAATAATCTGCCGCTGATTTTTATAAAGCGCATTCTGTAACGTTCGTTCAATTTATTTACAACGCATCTCATAATTCTTTTCGTCACCTTTCATTTAGGAAAAAGGATAACGCCACCTGTTTTGGCCTGCTCTTCTTGATTTTTCATCCGGACGCACAATGCTTTGTGGTTTTTCAGCTCCTTCACCACAAGTCTTCGCATCTCCTTTTCATCGATGTCCTCAAAAAAATGGCAATTGATTCATACGATACAGTTCCCCTCTGTTCGATCTACTTACTTCTAAAAGGATTATTTTGTTCAGATTCTGAAAAAGTGTTAATTTTCTTCATAAAGGAGGTCTACTGATGAAAAATTTATGGAAGAAAGTTTCTTTAATTGCTTTCATTGTAATTGTCCTTTTAATAATTTTATATTTTTGCGGTATGTCATTTTTCTGGAACCAACCCTAAATTACATAAAAAAAATTAAGCCCTCACTGAATAAAACTAAATTTCCCGTCAATACTGTAGACAACATTATATTTTCTCCGGTTCCCCCTTGGAGACGAGCAGTTAGCTTTTGCTGGTTGCTCTTTTGATTTGCCCCCCAACCAACGAATGCAGTAGTTATATAACTTTCCATCAATATGTTCTGTAAACCCATCGTATTTAGCTTTCGTCCCACAAACTTCATCCATTTCTAGGTCACTGCTTCTTGCTGTAAAAATATTATCTAAGCTTGTCAGATAAATATAGTAGTGTCCCAATCCTGAATTACGAACCACAGCTTTTCCTTTGCAATCTTGCTTCAATTTATTTCTTAGTGTTTCAATATACAGTTATCACACCTTTTTCTATAAAATGCAATTTTTATATTAATCTCAATTACACATTTAATTGAATATTACTTCATCAGACACGAATCATTTCTTATAAGGGCGCTCTGTACTTGCGCCCTTATATACACACTCAAATTTATTCCCCTGCATATTTTTATAAATTGTATACAGTTCCATATGGAATTGTTGAAACAGAAATTCCGTATGGTGTAATATGATGCATTGGGTAATAATACTCCATAGATGAATAATACGGTTGTATGCCTTGCTGCATTTGTTGCATTTGCTGCTGTGCTTGTAACGCTTGTTGAACAGCTTGAATTGTAGTTTGTGCTCCGCTATACGTAATACCCGCCGTACCATACGGACGCATTCTAGCTCGGGTATTAAAATATGAATAAAACATTATTATTCAACTCACTTCCATATAAGTTATTACAACGTATATTATGAGTATTAATTTCAGTGAGTGTTAAAAACTAGTCCACTAGCTTTTATTCAAATAGCGTTTTTGTTCACCTTCCTTCTTTTGACTCCGAACTTTCCCGGAATATTCAGACACCACTTTACATTCACGGCCAACCTTTTCACTGACAATCAATCGGTCTACATTTGCAAGCATCCACGGGTATTCAGGATGCTGCAGGATTGCATTTCTGCGTTGTACCTTTAAATCCGTACGCTTGGAATCGACTTATGGCATCTTGTAACTTTTCGGCATCGATAGACGTTGTCATGATACCTTCTTGCTCCTGTGGATCAGCTTTACCATAGCCATTGTGCATGGACATCGGTTTTTCTAGCATCTAGTTCACCTCCTTAAAAATGCAGGATTTCCCTTTCCAATATTGAATTAGTAACATTTGGAAAGGAGGTGTAACATGGCGAAAATTAAAGTGGGACTTACACAATTTTTAGACTTCACACTGAAAAGTAGTGCAGCTAAAACAAATTTTGTAAAGAATTTAAAATCTCAACCTGAATATCACCCGGTTTTTGATTACTGGAAACAATTACGAGAAACTGTTATTAAATTTCATAAAAACGAACTACCTTTTGACTGTTTTGAAACATTAGTACAAACTGTTGATCAGAAGAAAAAGCAAAACTACATTGATGTTATAAAGCAGTACAAAAAATTTATTAAAAACAAAGAAGTCTCTTGGTTTGATCCAGGTAAATCACATTGGTTATCAGATAATTTAATCGTCCGCTCATCACCTGAACTCGGTTTGCTCATTAATGATGAGCCGCATCTTATTAAACTGTTTTTCAAAGGAAAAAAAGAGCGAATTGATAAATATAACATCAACTCAACACTAACATTATTAAATGAATCAACATTTTCAAATGAATATAACGATGCGAATTATACTGTCCTTAACATCCAAAAGAACAGAATGTATACGAATAACTCTATTAATAATGATCATTTAATAGCTCTTGAATCAGAAGCCCACCAGCTTTCTTATTTATGGAATAAGGTGTAAAAGGCTATAGGTATCTATTTCAATACCTTGTTCATGCGTAATTTGGGCACAATTTTCAAAAATCCAATTCGTTTCTTTTAAGTGAAGCTCACCTTCTTGTTTCTCACAAACAATGCAAGGTGGGCGTTTTTTCGGAAATAGTTTCTTTAACCATTTCCGTATCCTAACTCACCTCCTCCGAAAGAGTGATATAATGAGCTCTTTCCACTAAATCAGCGTTACCCCCCTGATTTTTAATTGATGAAGAAGTTCTTCGTTTTTTAGAACATGCAAAAAAAAACGTTATTATATCGCTTATCTTCTTGCTATTACATGTGGAATGCGTAAAGGTGAAATCTTAGGTCTACAATGGAAAGATATTGATTTTGAGAGACGAACGTTATCTGTTAATCGATCCCTCTCTCATATTACAAAGGAATTCGATGAACCAAAAACATCTTCTGGAAAGAGATTGCTTGTTTTACCTGACATTACATTAATGGCACTTCAGGAACATCTTCAAAAAATCTCAGAGGAAAAAGAGAGATATGGTGAAGGTTATAATGACTACGATTTGGTGTGCCCAACGTATAACGGTAACCCATGTGATTTCAGAAGTTTGACACAGCTCTGGAAAAAGCTTATAAAGCAAAGTGAGATTCCTGATATTCGGTTCCATGATCTGAGACATACTCGTGTAACAATTATGTTAAAACAAAGTATACATCCAAAGATTGTAAGTGAACGATTAGGACATAAAAGAGTAGGTATCACACTGAAGACCTATTCACATGCTGTACCAGGACTTCAGGAAACTGCGGTGGATCAATTTGCAAACGAATTATTCGGAAAGAAATACTTTTGTTAGAAGTTTTCGTTTCTAGGTAAAAATATTATTGATATTGACTTACCTGCTTTAAGAAAGGGTATTAGAGAAGGAGAAGTAACAGACGTTGCTATTTTGAGCCCTAAGCAAATAGATCGTTTAATAAAGCAAGATTCCGCAACTACAGATCATTGGAAAAATCTCGCTTTAAATTGGACTAAAAGGGATACTGAATACCTTATAAGAGGGGAAATTCCTAGTAAGTACTTTAACATTAAGAAATGAGAGGGATATTCGCTATGAAACTATACTTTAAAGACATACATTTAGGTGATATTTCAAATGCACATGGTGATGGTTTTTGGATGTATGGGGATATTAACTTCACTAATAATATTTCTGATTTCAAAGATTTCCTTAACAAAATGGTTGATGAAAATAATCCATCTTTAGATGATGTAAGTCCAATTCTATTGGATGAAAACAATTGGTTTGTATCTAAAAATGATCAATTAGAGGGAATTGGAATACCCGCTGTCTATTTTGATTCAAATGAAATAGAATGGCGTTGGAGATAAATAAAAAGTTTCTCGGTTGAGAGAACTTTTTTTACCTCAATTCACATGGACATAAGCTTCATTTGCATTTACATATTATGTTTAGCACTTTGGATTGTACGGATGCATTTGGTTTGAATACCGAATTTAAGTTTGATGAGTTAGTGGATATCCAACAGGTCAAATTAATGCACCATTACCAGGTGGATTTACCAAATAGAGGAGGAACATAAATGTATGAAAAAGTAGATGCAGTATTATCTGAAAATAGCTCAGATAAC
>NZ_JAUMJO010000010.1:0-142951 GCF_036320425.1 Bacillus nitratireducens | reverse complement strand
AATTGAAGCCCGTCAGGGTTTATTTGATATGCCTACTTTTATAAAATCTATAAAAGATAATAAAAAACTATATGGAAAGACCGCATTTTGTATAAAAATATACCTTAAGTTGATGGATGTGGGGTAGCGTCACATGTCCATCAACTTAAGAAAAATTAATGCCCCAAAACAGGAAAAATGAGCTGACTTCTCAAAATAACTACCTGTAGAGAAAGAAAATTTTCGTTTAGGGGGTACTTCAAAACCTTAGCTTGTTTAGAAAGGATAACGTTTTTTGATATTGGAGGGTATTAAAATCTCCTGAGTTGATGGTTATGTATGGTGACCCCATAGCCAAAGAAGTAAGAAGATATTTAGAAGTGCATTAAATTTTGAGGAAGAGCTTGTGAACCGTATCATAAATAAATGAGGTTTTGTATGTTCGATTTTTAAATAATACCCAAGAAGGAGTGGGTTGCAATTATAGTAATACTCCATTTTTTGTATTTCTATAATAGATAATTTTTTTAAAAAACAGAATTATCTTGACAGTTATTGAATGGATTGATAAGGTTATAAAAAAATATTTCTTATCCAGAGAGGTGGAGGGACTGGCCTTATGAAACCTCAGCAACAGGTCTGCTTAAGTAGACACTGTGCTAATTCCAGCGGGTGATAATCCTGATAGATGAGAGCTTCCGTTTTTATTTGTCAGTAGCGCCCTCTTTTTTAGAGTGCGTTTTTGTTTTTTCTGGATAGTAACTAAAGGAGAGTAGAAATGGAGAACAAAAATGGGCGAGAATTTCAAAGGAAAATGCAAGCACGTCATTTAGTCATGCTATCACTTGGTGGGGTGATTGGAACTGGTTTATTCTTAAGCTCGGGTTACACTATTCAACAAGCTGGCCCGTTTGGAACAATTCTATCCTATCTGATTGGTGCGCTAGTGGTTTATCTAGTTATGCTATGTTTAGGAGAGCTTTCCGTACATATGCCTGAAACGGGCGCATTTCATAGTTATGCAGTTAAATACATTGGACCGGGTACAGGGTATACAGTAGCCTGGTTGTATTGGTTAACTTGGACTGTTGCTTTAGGTTCTGAATTTACGGCCGCAGGATTACTTATGAAGCGATGGTTTCCATCAGTTAATGTTTGGGTATGGAGTGCTCTTTTTGCCATTTTGATCTTTGTATTAAATGTCCTGACTGTTAAATTTTTCGCCGAATCCGAATTTTGGTTTTCATCGATAAAGGTTATAGCTATTGTGTTTTTTATTGTTTTAGGAGTAGCGGCAATGCTAGGGTTTCTTCCGATGACTCATTCAAAAGCAGCACCATTCTTTTCTAATTTTACAAGTGGAGGTTTATTTCCTCATGGTGCTACGGCCATTATGATGACCATGCTTGCGGTTAATTTTGCTTTTTCGGGAACAGAATTAATAGGCATTGCAGCTGGAGAAACAGCGAACCCGGAAAAAATGATACCGAAGGCCATTCGAATTACTCTGTGGAGATTAATCATCTTTTTTGTAGGAACGATTGTTGTTTTATCTGCGTTATTGCCTATTTCCGATGCAGGGGTATTAGAGAGCCCTTTTGTTGCAGTTCTAGAACGAATTGGGGTGCCATATTCAGCTGACATAATGAATTTCGTTATCTTAACAGCCATTTTATCTGCGGCAAACTCAGGCCTTTATGCCTCTTCTAGAATGCTTTGGTCGCTTGCTAATAAGAATACGATATCCCCGATTTTTGGGAAAATGACGAAGCAAGGTGTTCCAATCAACGCCGTCATTTTCAGCATGGTGGGTGGAGCGTTGGCTTTGCTCTCAAGTATTGTGGCACCCGATACTGTCTATATCGTACTTGTTTCCATTTCCGGTCTAGCAGTAGTTATAGTTTGGATGAGTATTAGTGCTTCCCAGTTTCTATTTCGCAGACAATTTTTGAAAGAAGGAAATTCTGAGAAGGACTTGATTTATCGCACACCACTATACCCATTAGTACCAATTGTTTCTTTTATCCTTTGTCTGGCATCGTGTATTGGAATTGCATTCGATCCAACACAGAGAATTGCCTTATATTGCGGCATACCGTTTATTTTATTTTGCTATGGAAGTTATTATCTAACAAAAAATCTAAAAAAGAGGGACGTAGATTATGTCGAACAAAATCAACCCAATTGATGCTATTTTATCCCAACATTCCATTATGCTTCTTGACGGAGCATTAGCTACTGAATTGGAGGCGCATGGATGTAATTTGGACGATCCCCTTTGGTCGGCACGTGTGTTACTAGAAAATCCGGAACTAATTTATCAGGTTCATTCGGACTATTTTCGTGCTGGAGCGGACTGTGCCATAACAGCAAGCTATCAAGCTACTATTAGTGGTTTTTCCGCGCGTGGAATACAAGAACAGGAAGCTTTGGAATTAATTAAGAAAACGGTGTTACTTGCAAGAAGGGCAAGAGATGATTTTTGGAAGGAAAATACGCAAACGAATAGGCCTAAACCATTGGTTGTTGCATCAGTTGGGCCGTACGGGGCTTACCTCGCAGATGGTTCAGAGTATGTAGGAAACTATGGTGTGACAGATAAAACATTAGCAGACTTTCACCGTTCGAGAATGTCTGCGTTAATCGAAGCAGGTGCAGATCTATTGGCATTTGAAACGATCCCTTCCCTGCAAGAAGCAAGAGTATTAGATACATTATTGCGTGAGTTTCCAGCAACATATGCGTGGCTTTCCTTTTCGCTAAAAAATGAGAAAGAGATTAGTGAAGGTATGAAACTCGTGGAGTGTGCACGAATTTTTGAGAAAAGTGAACAAATTGTAGCGATAGGCATCAATTGTGCGCCAGTAACCGTTGTAACTGGTGCAATCCAAGAGTTGAGGGCAAACACCAAAAAACCGATTATTGTTTATCCAAACTCTGGTGAAACTTATAATCCAGAAACAAAAACATGGCACGGTCATGAACAATGTAACGCGTTGGAGATTCAATCTGAAGAATGGTACCAAGCAGGTGCACGTTTAATAGGTGGATGCTGCAGAACGACACCTTATCACATTGAGGAGATATCGAACAAGTGGCGTTCCTCCAAGTTTTTCTATTCGAACGAAGCAAAACAGTAATGTAATGGATGATAATCTAACTTTGTGTGTATTTTCATGATTTTGCTTGTTCAGGAATCTACAGTTACGTCTAGTGGCACAAAATGTTTTTTCAGAGACACAAATGTGGATGGTAGCCTCGGGAATCCAGTGGACTTTTGGGTACCTTAGGTATGGAAAGGAATCAGGGAAAATAAAAACCGCTAGTTTAATAGATATGGTAGACAACATGCTGAATCTTTTAATGAAGATGTAGTTGATCCAATTGAAGGTGAAGGGGACCATTTATTCGTAATTAAAGTTAACGAAGAGGTTAATTTAGTTATTCAAAAAATAGTTCAATAACTATATGAAAATTTGTTGTGGTAAAAATCTTTGTTGTAGTAGTAAATGTGGTCATATTGTTGTAAAAAAGGATAGATGTAAACAAGTATACTCTCCTGTTCATCTATCCTTTCCTTTTTACCTTATAAAATGTGTGACATTATATTCAATCGCATAAATATAGGATTTCATTACTATTTTCTTGACTTTTAATAAAACGATAGGGTTTATTTGCTATGCGTATTATTAAGAGTATGCTTCTATTTTAGGAATGCTTTACCCAACAAAATGAAAGTACACTTTGTTTCCATTCTTAAGTTGATGGGTATCACCACATGTCTATCAAGCTAATATTTTAAAGTGTTTCCGAAATAAAAAATTTCTTCGTTTTGAGGAACTACCAAATTCTTAAGTTGATAGATTTGTGGCGGTACCCCATTTAGAAGACTAGTGTATGCTGCTAGTCTTTTTTTATTAATTTACAAAATGAAATAATAAAAAAAGACACCCTAAGGTGCCTTCCGCCGACTTGAACCACTTTAATTTTAATAATATGTATTGGACTCCCATCCAAATATTATTTTACCATGTTAAGTTATTTTATTCATTGAGGAATATGGTTTAAATCTGGGGTGCCACCCCATTGCCATCAACCTATTTTATGGTTTTCGTTTCTATTTACTTATATTTTCATTGTTACTGAATCCTATTTCATTAGTAATTTGTCTATATCCAAGGCTGCCTCGTGTGAAAATAAGAATAAGCAAAGCAACAATGCTCAATCCTATCCCTACAAATAAATCTGAATTCTTTAAAACAGGGTTGGTGGAATTTGTTTGTACCAAGCTAAACGTATTTACACTCGCATGAACTAGCATGACAATAAATAAGTTACCGCGATTGCAGTTATAGACCCAAGTGAGAATGATTGAAATCGGCAAACACATCAAAATGAAAATTGGTAAATGAATATATAGGATAGAAAGGTCAGAACCTGGTCCGCCCCTTTGTGCAGCAGTTAAGAAATGTGGAAGATGCCAAAAAGCCCACAGGACGGCAAGTAGTAATGTTGCCTTTAACGGTCCAAACTTCGATTGTAACCGAGGGAGAGCGAAACCGCGCCATCCGATTTCCTCAGGTAAAGGTCCACCGAGAAAGAAAGTAACTACAAAAGAGATGAGATAGGTTATAAAGAATCTAGAAGTAAGGTCATGGAAAGTAGGTATCCCCCTATTTAATATCACCATACTCAGAAACATTGCAGCGGGGATAACAATGAGAGTAAACAAGTACCACTTCAAACCGACTTTAGTAAATATGATGCTTTTTCTAACTTTTTTCCATGACTCTTTGCCTTCAAGAGTTCGAATCATGATATATGCTGCCAACATAGGGCCTACAAATGCATTGGCAACAAAGAAAATATCAAACGCTTTTGTTTTAGGTAAAATACCCCATTGGGATAAGATAAATGGAATTAATACAACCCACGAGAATAAATATGCCATTACAAAAAATGAAGTTAACGGATAGGATTCCAAATACCCTCTCAGACCTGTTGATGAGTTTTTTGATTTTATAAAATACTCCAACATAATCACCCCTTCAATTATAAAATGCTGCGATATGTTCTAATTCTATAAGTTTTCATAAAGAACCTTTTTGATGTGATAAAGTTAAAGTTTTTGTAAGAAAGACGCGATACGTTACCAAAGAAATGTAGAAATTTCTATAACAGTTTCCTTCATTTCTTTGTCTACCTTGAGTTCATCTGGGGGTAGCACCACATTGCTATCAAGTTGAAAAATCTGTTGTTCCCCAAAACGATAAAAATAAACTTTGGTGCTATAAAAACACAAAATTTCCATTTAGGGGGTACTTTAAAATCTTAACTTGATGGGCATGGGGTATCGCCAGCATTTCGGAAAAACCCCGCGCTAAGCAAAAAATATAATAAGCCGCCCATATGGACAGCTCATTTTCATAATTATCGTTATTGGTAGTTGTATCCGAATACTGTAAAAATTGCTAATCCATTAGGGAAATCTAAATCTCCGGCACCAAATTCTCCTACACGTATAGGGGTCGCAGGATTGATAATATTATAAATTTCGGTTCTGGTGCAAAAACTTAAGGACAATTGCAATGAATCTATAAATCTTGGACATACTGTTACTATTACTTTAGGAAGAGTGAGTGATTGGTATGGAAAAGGAAAATGTATTCAAATGGAAGCATTATCAGCCTGATATTATTTTGTTAACGGTAAGATGGTACCTACGGTACAACCTCAGTTTTCGTGATTTGGTGGAAATGCTAGAAGAACGGGGTTTATCCATTTCTCAAACAACGATTATGCGTTGGGTTCATCAGTATGGTCCTGAATTGGACAAACGAATCCGTCGTCACCTCAAACAAACAAATGACTCTTGGAGAGTCGATGAAACATATATCAAAGTAAAAGGTCAATGGATGTATTTGTATCGTGCTGTTGATTCGAACGGAAATACAATCGATTTTTGCCTAAGCAAAACAAGAAATCATAAGGCTGCAAGGCGCTTTTTCAAGAAAGCTTTGCGGTCTTTTCATGTTTCAAAGCCACGTATGATAACAGTCGATAAGAATCCAGCTTATCCGATAGCAATTGAACAGTTGAAAATAGAAAAAAGCATACCTAGCGGTATGCGACTTAGACAACAAAAGTACTTGAATAACATAGTAGAACAAGATCATCGCTTTATAAAGAAGCGAATCCATTCTATGCTAGGGCTTAAATGTTTTGACACAGCTACATCCATTCTTTCTGGGGTAGAAGCCATGCATATGATTAAATAAGAACAGCTTAATTTACGGGACCAGTCTGTCCAAAATCAGAAAGAATTCATCCTTCAATTGTTTGGACTTGCACCATAAGATACGATTCCGTTAGGGATATATGCGCTTTATTCTCTTTTATTTTTGCACCAGAACCAAAGAAAGTGCTCTTAGAAAATACATATTATATTCTGTTTTGCGCTACGATTTTAATATTCTCTGGTGGAATGATATCTTGAATTTTTTCTTTTAAATCTACTTGGACCATTTCTTCAAGATGTTCAAGTGAAACTTCAAAGTTTATGCATTCCGCAGTTGCGATGTTTAATAAAGAATAATTTTCATTCTTTTTAACAACAAGATATTGCGATTGATCTGTTATAACTATACATCCTTGTTGAATTCCTAATTGACGGTTATCTTCAAAAGTCATAAATAAATCTCCTAACATTTTTCTGATAGGAATTGTACTACATAAAAATGTTAGTGTCTAGTCGGTCTTATGTAAGAACTAAAGTCAAACAAAATCCTTATTTAAAAACAAGAAGCCCTAGAGTTAGGGCTCTAGGGCTTCTTGTTTTGGTATATCTCACACGGTTTTATAAAAAGGATAGAACGTACTGAAGGTAACATATGAATGTTTCATAAACGTATCGAAAAAGTGAACAAAATTGCTATTGCAGAAGAAGCAGAAATGAAGTTTCTAATAGTTAAGTGCGTGAAAGGTATTATTTCCAGTGGATAAAATGTGCGTGGGGCACCTAATCATTATTTTATCGGAGGAAAAGAATATGTTATGAACTTGGTTGAATGAAAAAATGAAAATTTTACTTTAAGCGAAGTTAATGAAATATATTTTGGGGGTTATATCAATGATTGTTATCTCGATGGACACCTTAACTTTATAAAAGTCCCAGAAGAAAAACACAACTATGAGAAATAGTAAGCTATAAAAGTGAACAAAATCGTTATTTGAGAGAAAGGGGAGCGCGAAATGATGAAAAAAATATACACACTCGAGAAATGTGTAGCTTTTAAGGATATACGACGAATATTGATTGTTTCTGAGATCAGAGAAGATGTTGTAAGGAAGTTAGAAGAAAATCATAAGAAGAATGAAAAGGAAGATGTATTTTACGATTTCAAGGTATGTGTTAACGGAAAAGTTAAATGGAGGTATACGTTTTATAAAGGTGATGAGGTTAAATTTTAGTTTTTAATAAAAACGCTATTTTAGTAGAAAACATTTAAAAGGACCCACATTGAGGGGGTGGGTCCTTTTAATAAAAATAAGCATATAGAGATTAACTATATATTACCAAAAATGGAGTGTATTATCTATGTGTTAGTTGTTGAGAAAGATTTTAATAAAAACTACATTCGGTACAATAAAGTAGCCAGCTTAATTAGCTAACCACTTATTGTACAAAAGAAACTAGGCCCTACAAGTAATGTTTCATGAACTGTAACTTAAAGTTACAGTTTTAGTATAAACGGGCTTGGAAATATTATGTGGAATGAAGGAAACTTAATAAAAATTTCATTTTGTAGAAATAAAAAAGCCCTGCACACAGGGCGTATAAAAAAATACCTTAGTAATAACGACGATTAGGGGGACGTATTAGCTAAGGTATCTGTATAGATAATTGCATACTAAGTATGCAATCAGGAGCATTGTTGAATGTATTGGGTTATTCAACACGTTCAGAATAACACGAAATTTCTGCTAATTCATCCGGTAAATTTATCCTAAAAATATTCGGTAGGATTTTTAGGTCTAAAATATGTTCATAAATTATAACAAAAGCGTTATTTTGTAAGTATCAAAAAAGAGCACCTTGTATAGGTGCCAGAATTGAGTGTGCAATGATCAAGATAATTACTTACCACCATTTTATTTATATGTTTCAAATGAAAAAGCAGAACAAAATAGTTATTTGAATAAGAACTGAAACCGACAAGTGAAATATTAATTGCATCTTGAAATGTGTACGTAACTTCTGCAGAGCTGAGCGGATCGATAAATATAAGGATATGTACCAATCATAATTCCGAGGACTATTCGCCTGAACAGCTCCGTACCTGTCACAGTCGAAATTAAGATCCAACTGTGACGGATATCTAACTTATATTATTGAGGAGACAGGCCGGAAGGATGCTACGGTATTGTTGTAGGGATCCAAACGGACCTGCGCGCTTGCCCCAGCATTTGCGAGTGCAGTCACGGCATTCAAGATAGCAGTTCTGCTACCAGATATGAAGGCTGTGCTATAGTTCGCGATTAGGGGATGAACGTGATGTTGATTGAGAACTTCTTGATGATAAATTGTTTTCATCGTGACGTTTAGGGGATGAACGTGGTATTGATTGAGAACTACTGGATGATAAATTGTTCTCATCGTGACGTTCGCTGTCAGCGTGAAGCCTTCTAGAGTGATGCCGGTCAGCGAAGTCCCATTAAATGAAGTGAGTTTGACTGTAAGCATGTGACGTTTTTTTATATTTATTCCTCCTTTATTATTAGACTCAATTTATTTTATGCTTGTCCAGCAATTTAGTGTGGACACTTGCATCATAATAAGTTGAAGGATATTTGAGATTATATTTTGACAAGGCGCGGAGATTAAAAGCAGGAAGTTGAACAAAAACGCTATTTTGTATGTAAATGTAAGAGCACTTCGGAAAGTGCTCTTCTGTAACGACTATCCACTCTAAAAGAAAGGAAGCCATATATCATATGAATTTATTTTTACTTAAGTGTGTGTCTTTTGTATAAAAATTTCATTTTGTAGAAAAGGGGAATGGATAACTGATGGATTACGAATTATTTGAAGAAATGAAGCCGTATATCGAAAATGCTGTTGAAGATAAGAAGAATCTAAAGAAGTAATTAAAACTTTAGCTAACTTAATTGAGCATGTTGCTGAGTTCTATATAGATGATACGAAATAAAAGAGCAGCTAGCAAAAGCTAACTGCTCATCTCCAAGGGGGAACTGGGAGAAAGGCTAGGGACTTCATTAAATGGGTTATGGCTGTCGCCTATCTATATTATTGACGGAATATTTAATTTTATTCAGGAGGTAGATGAAAATGAAGGTAGGTATATTTTTGATTGGTGAGTGCGTGAAGACTTACGATTATGCAGATGTTCTTGAAGCGTATGAAGATGCTAAAGCTATGACAGAAGAAACAGATCTTATTCATGAAGTGAAAGTAATTTACGGATAAAACCCAATAAAATAATCCTTTGAATAGAAAGTGAGGTTAAAAGAATGGAAGGTAGCGTAAAGCTATTAGGTGCAGATGGAATGTGCGGAATGGAGTTTACAGGAAATAAGGTCAATGTTTATAACGATGAAGGATATGTAATAGAGAGTATGACAACGAGGGAGCATGTTCAGGAAGTAATTGATTTTCTTGAGGGCTGCAAGAAAGAAATGGAGGAATAATAAATGGGACAAGGAAACCGTGGAATG
This sequence comes from Bacillus nitratireducens, assembly GCF_036320425.1. NCBI lineage: Bacteria > Bacillati > Bacillota > Bacilli > Caryophanales > Bacillaceae > Bacillus > Bacillus nitratireducens. Next base: position 133,237 of record NZ_JAUMJO010000010.1, on the reverse strand, counting down.
GCTTTTGAAAAGCTTATCAATCTATCGAATGAAATGTATCAAAGAGGGGGGTGGTGCTTATAAACAAGCGTCCAACTCCTGTGAAGGTGTTAAAAATGGTTTATGGTCGTGTAAGAGATGGTTATTACGAATCTAAAAGTACAGTAGATTATGACGGCGTGTATAAGGGATAGGCTATAGCGTTTGAAGCAAAGTCTACAAATGAGATAAATCGATTTGATCTAAAGAACATTGCGCAGCATCAATTGGATTATCTAGAGACAGCGGAGAAGATGGGGGCAATTTATTTCTTCCTAATTGGGTTTAGTAAGGACCAGTCAGTATTCGCGGTACCGCTATCAGTCATTCAATCGTATGTAAGGATGTCACAACAGCCAAAAGGCAAGAAGTCGATACCGAGAGCGGATTTTGATATTTATGGGTATTTAGTAGATAAGACAGAACGAGCACCGGTTGATTACTTACAATACATCGTTGAAGCAGTAACTCCAGTTATGTTTGATGACATGATTCAATTTGATCAGGACCTTAAAAAGGTAGCAAATAACATTGAAGCAGCGAAAGAGAGAATGACCAACAAGAAACGAAAATTATTAAAGGCTTAATGGATAGCGGAACAATGCGCAATAGTGTGGTGAGGGCTATGTTAATGCGCGATGTTCCCTTATTCAACAAAGAGATAGTAAAATTTCACGTACCTAATGTAATGTTAAAAAGACAAATTCAGAAATAGGGGGATTCCTTCATGGAGAGACAATTAACTTTATTACCGGCTATCGATGATAAGAAAGTACAAAAGGAAGTAGTAAGCGTATTAAAGGAATACAGAGCACTCAAGATGCGATTCAGTAATGATGTGGAACAAGAAGGAATTAGTTTATTCCCTGAGTTACGTAATTCTAGAAACACAAGTAAGTGGAAGGTGCAGCAGGTTGAGAAGGTGCTGAATAACTTACTAGATGAAGATGAACGGAATATCGTTGAGCGTAAGTTCCTAACTAACGAGAGAGTAAAGGAGGTTCTGGTGCGAAAACTTCAAGATAATTGCAGGTAATCTCTAAATCTTGGACATACTGATACTATTACTCTAAAAAAGGTGCGTGATTAGTATGGAAAAGCGAAATTTATTCAAGTGGAAGCATTATCATCATGATATTATTTTGCAAACAGTAAGATGGTACCTACGGTACAACTTGAGCTTTCGTGATTTGGTGGAAATGATGGAGGAACGGGGCTTATCCGTTTCTCATACAACGATTATGCGTTGGGTTCATCAGTATGATCCTGAATTAGACAAAAGAATCCGTCGTCATCTCAAGCAAACCAATGACTCTTGGAGAGTCGATGAAACATATATCAAAATAAAAAGTCAATGGATGTACCTGTATCGTGCTGTCGATTCGAAAGGAAATACCATCGATTTTTACCTAAGCAAGGCAAGAAACCACAAGGCTGCAAAGCGATTCTTCAAGAAAGCTTTGCAGTCTTTTCATATTTCTGAGCCTCGTGTCGTGACAGTAGATAAGAATCCAGCTTATCCTATAGCAGTTGAAGAATTGAGAAAAGAAAAAAAGATGCCATTAGGCATCCAACTAAGGCAAGTGAAATATCTCAATAACATAGTGGAACAAGATCATCGGTTTATTAAAAAGCGAGTTCGTTCGATGTTAGGATTGAAATCCTTTCGCACAGCTACATCCATTCTTTCTGGAATAGAAGCTATGCATATGGTGAAAAAAGAGCAACTTGTTTTATTGGACAAGTCTGTCCAAAATCAAGTGAAGTTCATCCATCAATTATTTGGAATTGCTGCTTAAGACTAGATTCCACTAGGAAACTTTTCGCATCTTTACATCTTTCCTAAGTATTTGCACCAGAACCACACAAATGAACTACTTCCAAACGATAAAATCGAGCAATTTGTATAGAATTATCGTTTGGGGGTAGTTCAAAAGTTTTTTAGTTAATATGTAAAATGGATATTGTATTTAATGAAGCGCCCTGTAAACAGGGTGCTTTTTCAATTATATCCTACTCATCCAATTGGAGAATCAACATACTATTTTAAGTAAAGAAAAAAAGATGGATACCATCTCTATTACGTTTATTAATTTAGAAACAATAAATATGCACTTTAATGGATACTTATTGCATTTTAGGGGGGATATAAGATATCATCTTTTTTAAATAAATAAAATATAAAACACTAAACGAACTTTAAAAATTACACCTAAATTAAAGGAGATTACGAAATGAATACAATCATGATTGTAGAAGATGATATGAAAATCGCTGAATTACTGGGAGCTCATATAAAAAAATATGGATACCAAAGTGTTATTATAGAGGATTTTGAAAATATCTTAGAAATATTTCAAGAGATAAAACCAGATTTAGTGATATTAGATGTAAATTTACCTAATTTTGACGGTTATTATTGGTGTCGCCAAATACGAGCTATTTCTACTTGTCCAATTGTATTTTTATCTGCAAGGAGTGGAGAGATGGATCAAGTTATGGCTTTAGAAAATGGTGGTGATGACTACATTACGAAACCTTTTTATTATGAAGTTGTAATGTCTAAAATCCGTAGTCAACTCAGGAGAGCATACGGTGAATATGCTCCTAAAGTAAAAGAACGAATAGTTGAGCAATCAGGATTATTCCTGTTCCCAGAAAGAATGGAACTTCAACTAGAAGATAAGACAATTATACTTACTAGAAAAGAAACAACTTTATTGGAAATATTGATAACAAAGTCTCCACTCCTTGTAAAACGTGAAGTGATTTTAGAACAACTATGGGATAGTTCATATATAGATGAGAATACATTGAGTGTAAATATAGGAAGAATTAGAAGGAAATTGCAAGATTTAGGTATTGAAAACGCACTGGAGACAGTTCGTGGTGCTGGATATCGTTTGCATGCTACTTGGGAGAGGGAAGGAAAGGAATAATGAAATTATTTTTAAAAGAACATATTCCACTCATTTGTTATACATTTGCCCAATTGCTTATCATCCTTTTTATATATTGGTTTGATGGTTATCCACATGTTTTGACAGCATTATATTCTGTATTTTTAGGTGTTTTTTTATTAATGGGTTATTTAATATATCGTTATTATAGTCATCGTTCATTCTACAAGCGTCTATCAACACCAATGGAAACGTTAAATGAATCAATAAAAGATAGTGATTCGACTCCGTTATCAATGGCCTTAGAAACATTACTACAAACTCAATATCAATATTATCAAAACCAATTAAAAAAATGGGAACGAAAACAACAAGAACAAATGACTTTTATGAATCAATGGGTTCATCAAATGAAAACACCTCTTTCTGTTATTGAGTTAATTACACAAGATGCAGATGACTCTCAATTTGACAGTATTAATGAAGAAACGGAAAGAATCAAAAAAGGATTAGAAATGGTCTTATATGTTGCTCGTTTAGAAACATTTGAACAGGATTTTCATGTAGAACGATTGCAATTATTGGGAATGCTTGATTCTGTTATTCATGAAAATAAACGTCTGTTTATACGTAGTTATGTGTATCCAGAAGTAAAAGTAGATCCGAGTCTTATTGTAGAAACAGACAAGAAATGGTTTCGATTTATACTCAATCAAGTACTGTCAAATGCAATTAAATATTCATCAAGTAAGAAAGGGAAAGTAATAGTATCGGCGTATTCAAAAGGACGAGCAATTATTTTGGAAGTAAGAGATTATGGAGTGGGTATTCCTACTGCTGATTTACTACGTGTTTTTAATCTATTTTATACTGGAGAAAATGGTAGGAAATTCAAAGAGTCTACAGGAATGGGATTATATCTTGTTAAAGAAGTATGTGAAAAATTAAATCATAAGATTGAGCTAGAATCTGAGGTTGGTAAGGGAACGAAAGTTAGAATCGTATTCCCGTATGCCTCTCGTTAACCGATGAAAGAAAGATTATTCATCGGATTTTTCTTTTGAATCTTACAAACTTGTTAGATAAATGTTAGGGAAATCGATAGGGGACATACTAAATATAGGTTACACTTCATGTATCGAAAAGAGAAATGGAAGGTGAAATACTTGTGGTGATACTACATGTTTCAGATTTAGGGAAGGTTTATCCTGGGAAAATTTCTTATACAGCATTATCCCATATTGATTTAAAAATAAACAAAGGTGAATTTGTAGGAATTATGGGACCATCTGGGAGTGGTAAAACAACGCTATTAAATATGGTTTCTACTATAGATGCTCCAACATCAGGAGAAGTATTAATTCATGGAGAAAATCCATATCTGTTATCTCCAGATCAGTTGTCTTTATTTCGAAGACGTGAATTAGGGTTTGTTTTTCAATCATTTAATCTCCTTAATACACTGACAGTGAAAGAAAATATTGTTCTTCCACTTACGCTTGATGGTGTAAGTCCTACAGAAATGGAAGGGAAAGTGGAAGCTATTACTGAAAAATTAGGGATAACTGAAATATTAGATAAACGTACGTATGAAATTTCTGGTGGACAGGCACAAAGAACAGCAATCGCACGAGCTACTATTCATAATCCGAAATTATTACTTGCGGATGAGCCTACAGGAAATCTGGATTCAAAATCTGCTAGTGATGTGATGGAATTATTGACAAAGCTTAATAAAGAAAATAGCACAACGATGATGTTAGTGACACATGATGCAATGGCTGCAAGTTATTGTGATCGAATTGTGTTTATCAAAGATGGACAGTTATACAATGAGATTTATTGTGGAGATAATCGCAAAGTATTCTATCAAAAAATTCTAGAGGTTTTAGCATTATTAGGAGGAAATGCAAATGACTTTTCGACAGTTCGCATTTAATAACGTCATTCGAAGTAAACGAACATATTTGGCTCATTTTTTAAGTAGTACGTTTGCTATTATGATTTTCTTTACTTATGCATTACTTGCATTTCATCCTAATTTACAAGGCGATCTTGCTGCCAGTATAACAATCAATACATTTGCAAAGTCAGGATTACAGATATCGCAGGGGTTAATATTTTTCTTCTCATTCTTCTTTATCCTATATTCTGTAAGTGCATTTTTAAAAACAAGAAAAAAAGATTTTGGAATTCTAATGCTACATGGGATGTCGCGTTCACAGTTGAATAAATTAGTATTTATTGAAAATATAATAATTGGTATCGCTTCTATTTTAACAGGAATTACAATTGGAATGGCGTTCTCTAAGTTTATCTTAATTATGAGCAACAATCTGTTAATGATTGATAAAGGACTCCCATTTTACATGCCATTTAAAGCAATTGGGATAACATTTGGAGCGTTCTTATTACTATTTTTATTTATTTCACTTTTCACTTCTCGACTAGTAAATGTAGAGCAATTAGTAGAATTAATAAAAGCAGAAGAAAAGCCAAAGCCTGAACCAAAAGCATCTCTGTGGGTATCTTTGTTCGCACTAATTTGTATTGGATTAGGATATACAGCTGTTTTCCATAGTGTTAACGCAATTCATTACAAGGATGTGAAATATGTATTATTCATGATGGCGACAGGGGTGAGCTTTGTTGTACTTGGTACATACTTCTTATTTACACAGCTTAGTGTGTATGTGTTACGTGCATTAAAGAAGAGAGAAAATATTTTCTTTAAAAAAACAAACATATTAACCCTCTCAGATTTAGTGTATCAATTAAAAGATAATGCAAAAATGTTTTTTATGGTAACTATTATTTCTGCCGTTGCCTTCACTGCAGTGGGAACTTGTATGGGATTAAGTAACTCATCCATGGCTGAATCGGATAGCCCCTTTGCATTTACTTATAAGTCTTATAATAATAATCCTTTAGAAAAAGTGCATCTAAAAAAAATAGAAAGCGAACTCAATAATGGTGGGTTTAAATTCAAACAAGTAGCTTATTCAATAAAACAAATTAGGGATACCATTTATGACAGTAATGTTTTATTAAGTGTTATAAAAATAAGTGATTATAATAAGTTAGCTGAGGCATTTGGTTTTGAAAAAGAAAGCTTAAAAGATGAAAATGATAGTTTTGTCATACCATCAAGAAAAGTTACTAATACAAAATCTAATCAAAATAACTTTCAATTGTTGCATGGAAATATAAAAAAAGCTATGCATGTAAATAAAATACTAACGCCAAAAGAACTACAAGATACAAACACAACGACAATTATTATTCCGGATACTGTATATAATCAAATGATTGTGGATCCAGAGAGTCACTACGGTCAATTCACTATCAATGGTTTTGTTGTGAAAGATTGGGAGAAAACAAAAAAAGTTGCTGAAAAAATCTTGGCTTCCTTACAGAAAGGGAATAAAGATATAAATGATCCTAGGGTATACAACGAATCATATCAATTTTCGGCTTTAATTTTTACGTGGATAGCTATGAAGCAAAGTTTTGGACTTGTATCTGTCATGAGTGTATTAATAGGAATTGTTTTCTTTACGTTTGCGGCAAGCTTTTTATATTTCCGATTATACACAGACTTAGAACGAAATCAGCAGCAATATAAAATGATAGCAAAAGTTGGTTTAAGTAAACCAGAATTAAAGAAAATTGTATCACGACAACTGGCATTGTTATTCTTTTTACCAATTATAGTTGCTATTACACATAGTGCGGTTGCTTTTATGGCCTTACAAAATTTAGCCGCTTTTTCAGTCTTGGGTAGTTCAACTATGGTATTGATTTGTTTCTTAGTTATGCAAATTATATACTTTTACTTTGTTCGTTCCCAATACTTGAAAAAAATGTATAAAATGATTTTTTAATTCAAATATAATTAAAAGAAGGAGAATATAGGTTGAAAAAAAGAATTGGATTATTAATAGTAGCTAGTATTTCGATTACCATGTTAGGAGCATGTTCATTATTGGGTGCAAAAAATTCCCCGGCAAATGGAATTTCAATAGAAGTAGGAGCGATAAACGAACAAACAAGAAACTCTATAATTGACTCATACAAAGATATAACAAGCTCACAAGACCTTTATCAATTAAAAGAAGGGACTATAGATAATAACAAGCTCGACATAAAGCTACCGACTAATTTTGTGGATTCTATGGATACTGCTACTAGTAATTTACTATTTATTAGTAGAACAACTGCTGAAAAAATGAATAAAAAGGGACTTATACGTGAAAGGGATAATAACGAGGGGCTCCTATCTTCAGACCCTCTTGACTCGTTACCAAAAATAGAAAAAGATGCAACTATCATATTTGCAAATAAAGAATATAAAGACTTGAAAGAACTAACATTCGATAAGAAAAAAATGAATGTTCAATACAAAGGGGATGTATGGCTATCTCCATATCGTGGTGGATCCAACAAAATCCTATTAATTGTAGATGATACATTATTTAAAGAAATAAATGGGAAAGAAAAAACTAGACAGATTCTATCTTTTAATAAATCTTTTGGGAATCTTAATTTAGTCAATCAAGGGAAAGCACCAGAATTAAGTAAGGAAATAGATAAAGTGAATATGGCTTTAGGCACTGAGGACAGGAGTGCCGTTAATTTTGTAAATATTAAAGAAGAATAAACAAATATATCCATATAGAACAGAAAAAGTAAAAGTCTATTAAACGAGGAATGAAAGTTCAGTTGTTAATTTTTTTAAATATGATTATTTTACGGACACAAATAAGTGGATCAGATTTTTTAGTTATAATAAAAAATCTGATCCACTTTTGAAATTATAACTATCATCTAAATTTATACACTTGTTTTTTGTGTCTAAACCTACAATTTTCTCGCAATGATATGGTGACCCCTAATAGAATATTATATTTTCAAGGGGTTGATGGATTAAAAACTGGATTTAAAGATACAGTAGGTTACTGTTTTTCAGGAACAGCAAAAGAAGATGGTAAAAGGATGATTTCTGTTGTAATGGTGACTAGTAATGGTTCTCAGCGTTTTATAGAAACTAAGAAACTATTCTCATATGGATTTGATAAGTTTTATATACCTTTTCTTTAATAGGGTTGCGGTACAAACTGGCTTGATTTTTTTGTAAATGTGGAACAAATGTATTACTTAGATTGTCTATTAATTGTAATCCTGAAAAATATGAAATTACGGATTATTTCGAAAGGAGAAAGGGTATTAAAAATGGAGATGTGTGTGGAAATACAGAGTGTTAGTCTTAAAAGTGTAAAATCTATATAGCTGAATCATTACAGGTAAACGAAAAAAAACTGAGAAAACTAAACTTGCAAATCATGCGATTCATCGAGAATTCGCTCAATTCAAGAAAAAGCTTGACGCTAGACTGGGTGCCTATATTATTGATACCGATACCGTACAAATCGGTAAGCGACTGTCCGATTTAATGAGCGTTTTCACCTATATGGTTTTGGTTACAGGAGTAGTACTAAAGTAAAATTCAATTGACAAACTTGATGAATTTAAAATCTTTACGAAAGATGACTTAGTTGAATATTCACTAATCATAAAAATATTTGGATATCGGTATGACTCTTGAAAAATTTGCAGGGACCACTATTCGTTAATGTAATAAAGCAGCAGGAGACTGATTGATTCGTGTTAGCGCCTAAAAGATTGAGATGATATGGTTTATTTAAAAATAATTCTAATGTCTTATATGTATATAGGATTTGATAACACTGTCTATTTTTTGGCGGATTATGTTAGAATAACGTTTTTTTGAGTACAAGATATTGGAGGTAACAGAAGTGAAAGGTATGTTTTGCAAGAGATTCATTGCAATAGTAACTGTGCTTACACTATTTTTTAGCATGTTTGTTACATATGTAAGTGTATCAGCAGAAACAGGATCTGCTTTGAATATTGAAGCAGGTGCAGCAATATTAGTAGAAGCAGATTCCGGGAAAATTTTGTATCAAAAAAATGCGGATGAACTATTAGCGATTGCTAGTATGACAAAAATGATGAGTGAGTACTTAGTTAGTGAAGCTATAGCTAAAGGGAAACTTAAGTGGGATCAGAAAATTAAAGTTTCTAAATACGCACACGAAGTTTCACAAGATCGCTCATTATCAAATGTGCCCCTAGAAAACGGTGGTTATTATACGGTAAGAGAACTATACGAGGCAATGGCAATTTGCTCTGCCAATGGTGCGACAATTGCTTTAGCTGAAGCAATTGCTGGAAAAGAAGTCAATTTCGTAAAAATGATGAACGATAAGTCGAAAGAATTTGGATTGGAAAATTATAAATTTGTAAACTCTACAGGCTTAACGAACATTGACTTAAAAGGACAGCATCCTGAAGGGTCAACTCCAGATGACAAAAATAAAATGTCTGCAAGAGATTGTGCGATTTTAGCACAACGTCTAATTCAAGATTTTCCGCAAATATTAGAAACAGCAAAAGTTCCGAAAAAAACATTCCAAAAGAGCGGCAAGTATCCAATTGATATGGCGAACTCGAACTGGATGTTAAAAGGTTTAATTAAGCAATACGAAGGTGTAGATGGCTTGAAAACAGGAACAACTCCAGAAGCCGGAGACTGTTTCACTGGCACAGTAGAAAGAAACGGTATGCGTCTTATCTCTGTAGTGATTAAAACAAAATCTCATACAGCACGTTTTGATGAAACAAAGAAATTATATGATTATGGATTTGCAAATTTTGAAGTGAAGAAGGCCTATGAAAAAGATTCAGCAGTAAAAGGGCATGAAACAGTGCGGGTAGAAAATGCAAAAGATAGAGATGTAGCGGTTCAAATAAAGCAAGATGTTTCACTTCCGATGCCAAAGGGTAGCATAGACGTTTATAAAAAAGAATTTAAAGTATCGAATAAAGAACAAGAAGCGCCTATTAAAAAAGGTGTAACAATTAGTCAAATGATTATAGCGCCTAATGATAGTACAGATCCTGGATTCTTATCAGGTAAATCATTACAAGTAGACCTTGTAACAAAATCTGAAGTAGAACAAGCTAATTGGTTTACACGTTTTATGCACGAAATCGGTTCTTTCTTTAGCGGAAAATAAAGACAACTCTTATTTTTAATGCATATTCATAAGAAGCACGTCACCCTCTCTTTTTAATGTTGAAAAATGGTAAAATACTTTTGGTCTTAAGAAAAGAAACAAAATCAATTTTCGTTCAAATAAACTATAACACTCTTAAAACACTTCTTATCCTTAAAAATGAGCATGCCAAATAAACCTAAATAGGTATCGTTTTTAAAGATTATGCAGCCTTCTTTTGTTTTCTAAGTCCACTATACTTATAGACAACACCTATGAGTATAGTGGACTGTTTTCTTCTCATATCGATGAGATTTTCGCCCATTTTTTTGTAGTAGGTGGAATAGAAGGATTAGAATTTCTGTTAAATCAAGGGTTACAACCTTAGCGTACAGAGCGCACAAAATGTTGATGCTATCCATTCATATAGTTTATTGATATTTACTTGTAGGAATGAAAAAATTGGAATGTATTTAAATATGAATAGAATTATTATAGAGAAATGCTATTAAAGAAAGGAATTTCATAGAATGGGAAATATATTAAATGTAAAAAGAATAATAGTCACAATAGTGGCTATTATTGCAATCGCAATTGGGTATTTTATGTTTCAATCAATTACTTCACCAGCTAGAGCAGTAGCCAGCCAAGTAAATGCAGTACACCTTGCAGGTGAACAGTCGAAAGTGGAGATGAATAAGGCTGCACCAGTTCAATTTAATGGTCAAGTGAGGAAAATTGCTTATCTTACATTTGATGATGGTCCAGGAAAATATACAGCTGAATTGTTAAATATATTAAAACAAAATGATACGAAAGCAACTTTTTTCTTAATTGGTGCAAATGTAAAGCAGTATCCTGATTTAGTAAAACGTGAAAAAGCAGAAGGGCACTATGTAGGTATGCATAGTATGACACACAATTCCAAGAAGTTATATACAAATGGCGAGTATGTCAATGAAATGAAAGAAGATCAGGGGTTAATAGCAAATATTATTGGTGAATCGCCAAAACTAACACGCCCTCCATATGGTTCTTCGCCTGGATTAAATGAAGCACTTCGAAATAAGGTTGTAGAAAGTGGTTTAAGAGTTTGGGATTGGACGATAGATACTTCAGACTGGAGATATGGTAACATGCCAGTGGATGCTGCTGCGGCAAAAATTGCTGAAAGTGTAATTACAGGTGCAACAAAGCCAAAAGAGATTATTTTAATGCATGATATTCATCCACAATCTATTGCAGCAATACCAGCAATTATAAAAGGATTAAAAGAAAAGGGGTATGAATTTGAAGCTTATGATGAGAATAATCATTTTCCAATAAACTTCTGGCATGATAATCGTATATAGCATAGGAAGAAATGAAGTTGACTTATAAAAAAAGAGTTCTGTTGCATATACTTCAAAAACACTTGTAAAATTCGAATCTTCTTACAATTTTTTTTGAAAATGCAGGCGTAATATCTCGTTATAATTCTTTGTCGAATGGTTGTAATTCATCTTGAATCATGGGATTCATAAAAAGCGTTTTTCTTTTTAATCTAGCTTATTTAGAAAGAATAACGTTTTTTTGGTACTTAGGCGTAGTTAATATTCTTAAGTTGATGGGCATAGGCTACCGCCACATGCCCATCAAGCTAAAAATGGATTTTCTATGAAATTCCATTTTTTTTTGTTGTGCCACTATTACCGTTTCTGTTTCGTTATCAGATAAGCTCAAATTTCTTCCTCATCTTAAAGTGGAACAAATTTATTACTTAAATTGTCTATTTAGTACACTTTTTAAATATGAATATATTTCTTAAAGTGACTTCAATAATTTTAAGTAAATCAACAGGAGAATTGAAAGGCAGGAGAATATAGCATGTCAGAAAATTATCGTTCTCGAGAGGAGCGACGACAAGTTAAAAAGAAAAAACAGCCAGCAGCTAAAAAACAAAAATCAAAAGGCAAAACATCATTTTTTCGTAAGTTTTTAATTAGTTGTTTATTAGTTGGTATTGTAGGGTTAGTCACAGGGGTTGCTACTTTTTTCGTTATGATCAAGGATGCGCCAAAACTCGAGAAAGCAAAACTTGTTAATCCGTTATCCTCAAAAATTTATGATAAAGATGGGAAATTGATATATGAATATGGGAAAGAAAAACGAACGAATATTATGTATGGTCAAATTCCTAAGTTAGTAGAAAATGCGTTTTTAGCGACAGAAGATGCACGTTTTTACGAGCACAGTGGCGTAGATTTTAAAGGTACTGCACGTGCAGTTTTAGTCAGCCTAAAAGGGGATTACGGCTCTCAAGGTGGAAGTACGATTACGCAGCAAGTTATTAAAAATTATTTCTTATCGATGGAAAAAACGTCAAAGAGAAAGGCACAAGAAATATATTTAGCGTATAAGCTAGAACAACAGTATTCAAAACATGAAATTTTAGAAATGTATTTAAATAAAGTTTACTTAGGTAACCGTTCATACGGAATTGCAACAGCAGTACAAAATTACTATGGTAAGGAATTGAGAGATTTAACACTACCAGAAGTTGCAATGCTTGCTGGCTTAATGAAAGCGCCTAATAACTATGATCCAACGAAAGAACAAAATATCAAAAAAGCAACAGAAAGAAGAAATGTTGTACTTCAATTAATGAATCGACATGGTTATATTACAAAAAAGGAAATGGAAGACGCATCAAAAATTCCAGTAACAGAAGGACTTAAGAAAGCAACTGAACAAAAAGAAATGCCATATCCTGCTTTTATGGATGCGGTTGTGAAAGAAGTTGAAAAAGAATTGCCAGATGCAAATATTGGATCTGACGGTTTAGAAATTTATACAACATTAGATCCAAAGGCACAGGATTTTGCGGACAAGCTTTTAAATAGCGGTATTATTAATTATCCAAATGAGAAATTCCAAGGGGCTTTCACATTTATGGATACGAAAACAGGAGAAGTACGTGCAATTGGTAGTGGACGTGGTGAAAATAAAGCTGTTTTTAAAGGACATAATATTGCAATTGAATTAAATCGCTCAGCAGGCTCCACGATGAAACCAATTTTTGATTACGCTCCTGCAATTGAATATTTAAAATGGGCTACTTACCATCAAATTGATGACTCTCCATATAAGTATTCAACAGGACAAGAAGTTAGAAATGCAGATAGAAAGCATTTAGGACCAATTACAATGCGTGATGCATTGAAAACTTCCCGAAATATCCCGGCTATTAAAACTGCAAAAGAGGTAGGAATTAATAAATCAAAAGCTTTTTCTGAAAAGCTAGGTATTACATTTAATGTAGCACCGACCGAATCAACAGCGATTGGTACAAATGAAGCGTCACCAACTGAAATTGCAGGCGCTTATGCGGCATTTGGTAATGATGGTAAGTATACGAAACCACATTTTGTTAAGAAAATCGTTTATCCAGATGGTAAATCAAAAAAATTTGAGCCAAAGCCAAAACGAGTTATGAAGGATTCTACAGCATATATGATTACTGATATGCTTCGTACTTTTGTTTCATCCGGTTTGGGTACAACAGCTAATATAGGTTATTTAGATATAGCGGGTAAAACAGGTACAACAAACTATTCTTTAGAACAAATAGCACAATATAATTTACCAGAAAGTGCAACTCGTGATAGTTGGTTTGCTGGTTATACACCACAATATACGATGGCAGTATGGACCGGATATACAAAGGATAGTAAAGATGATTATATTAGTAGTAAAAATACGAAAATTGCTCAATTGATTTTTAAAGAAATGATGAGTAAGTTTACTACAGATAAATCGCAATTTAAAATGCCTAACAGTGTGGTTCAAGAAGGTAGCGAATTACGTATTAAAGGTGAGAAGCGTGATTCTTCTCTAAATACGAAAATAGCAAATACAACTGAACAGCCGAGTGAAAATAAGCAAAAAGAAAAGCAAAAGAAACAAGAAGAATTAAAGAAACCAGAAGATCAAAAGCAAAGTGAGCCAAACAGTGGTAGTGGCGAAGGAAATACAAAGCCGCCAAACAGTGGTAGTGGCGAAGGAAATACAAAGCCGCCAAACAGTGGTAGTGGCGAAGGAAATACAAAGCCGCCAAACAGTGGTAGTGGCGAAGGAAATACAAAGCCGCCAAACAACGGTAGTGGCGAAGGAAATACAAAGCCACCAAACAATGGTAGTGGCGAAGGAAATACAAAGCCGCCAAACAGTGGTAGTGGCGAAGGAAATACAAAGCCGCCAAACAACGGTAGTGGCGAAGGAAATACAAAGCCACCAAACAATGGTAGTGGTGAAGGAAATACAAAGCTGCCAAACAATGGTAGTGACCAAGGAAATAAAGCACTGCCAAACAATGGGGAGGGCCATGGAACGCCAATGCAACCAGGTAATGATGAGAATACAGGAGAGGGTCCAGCCGATAATGGATAATAAGTAATATGAAGAAATCGTTGGTTTTATTTTTAAAATAACGTTTGATCAAAAATACCTTACAAACCCATATTTTAAAATAAACAAAAAAAACCCGCTATTTGATTTTTAGAAATCAAATAGCGGGGTTTTTTTATATGAATTGAATATATAATGGCGTTGAAAAGAAGGAGTAAAAGGGAATTCTAGTACACAGAGAATCGTTCCATTGGCTGAGAGAACGAATGCTAGAACTCTTTGAAGGTAGTCTTGGAGCTTTGCTTTTGAAAGAGTAAGATAGTTGAGTAGAAAGCAACGGTTAGGTTCTCGTTATCGAACTATAGTTATATGACTTATTGAGTCTATTTACCTTGAGGAAATAGAGAAGCTAGCTTGAAATAAAAGTTGCTCTAAACTTTAGATAATATACAGTTATAGTCTTACTTGATGTAAAAAACTTCAGCAACTATACTATTATCCATAATAAAATTATAGTAAACTAAATGGTGGATCCTGTTCATAATAAAGGGTTTAATAAATTATATCTTTTGTTATTTTAAATAAGGTAATTAGAAATTTTAATAATAGAAAATAGAATAAGTTAAGTAATAAAAAAAGTGTAGACAGGTTTTATTTCTACACTTTTTTATATAACAAATTTATTGCTGTTATAAATTTGTTATATAAGATTTTACAGCTTTTAATAAGAATTCTTCCTGTCCTATACCAGCAGCCGCAGCCATTTGAATTACTTTTTGCTTAAATTCATGATCCGCATGAAAAGTTAATGGCTCTACATTACTTTTAAAGTAAATCCCTTGTACATGTGGAAGCATTGTGCCGGATTTCATATGAGAATGTAAGTATTTAATTTCTTCTTGAAATTGCAATGGATTTACTTGTAATAAGAAAGGTTTAATTTCTAATTTGATAGTATCTGATGAAATACTCAATCGCATATTTGTGACACCTAGCTCTTTATAAAATAAGTTTATTAGATTATAAGTGATGGAATTAAATAGTTGAGGTTTTTTAAATGAAAAAGATAAATACCCTCGTTTCGTAATTACCGCGTGTTTATGGAAAGCTTCAAAGGAATAATCATGGTCCTTATAAGTGGATAGAGGGATAATTTCTTCGTCCTCTGTAAGAATCTTTCCATCTGATCCATTGATCTCTATTATCCGAGCCGTTTTTCCAGTATGTTGATGTGTTAATAATTGATATAAATACATATCTTCATCTTGAATCTTAGTAATGAATGTCTTTCGTTCTTTTGATGTCGTTTTTTCATAAGTAAGTTGAAAAGTTTCAAGGTCGCCTTTATTAATGATATATACTTCTTTTCCGCGTTTTTCAATCTTTGAAGCAGGTAATTTTCCAGATTTGATATATGTAAAGACTGTAGATGGTGCTACATTAAGAATTTCAGCTGCTTCTTTTGTGCTATAGCCCTCAACCTCTTCGACATTTTTTAAACGTTCAATATCCTCTAAATAGAAAATCTTACTACCGAATTGCTTCCAGTTATCTTTATATACACATTCTATTAATCCATCTTTTTCTTTCTTTAAAATTGTTTGTACCGTTACTCCTAATAAGTCGGCTGCTTCTTTTGTCGTTACAGTAGGTTTTGTAATAAATAATAAATCTTGTGTCATGAAAAGACACCTCCATAACTATTGATTGCTAATATTTTAGATATATATATATCATATCAGAATCTGATTAATATTTAAAATAAGAACTAGGTTTTATTAAACCTTATATACATTTTTGTATTTTATAAATTTCTATAAAATATTTTATATATTAATAGATTTTTAATTGTGTTTTATTTGTATCTGTCTAATAAAAATTATTTTATTGACTTTTAAACAATATCTATTTACTAATAAATTATAAAAAAATATAGTTATAGGTAAATGAGGAAGAATATAGCGTTCTTACAGAAAGAAAATGAATTATCATTTGTATAATTAATAGAAGTAAAATAAAATGATAAGTAAAGGTAATAAAAAGAATTGTATTCATAATCTTTAATAGGAGAGGTGAATTCGAAGTATGGATAAACAAAATGAAAAAGAGAACTTACCTATAATAAATAATCAAAGTGAAAATATAGATACATATGTAGAAAACATAAGAGATATGGTTCCATTTCTGCATAATAATCGCTATGTAGATAAAGTAGAAGAGAAGATTGAGGTTGCAGAAAAAGAGGGGAAGAGTAAATATACGTATTTAAGTGATCTGGAAGCCATTTATCATTTCGTACATTTACAAAAAGATATGGATGAGAATAAGAATAGAAAAGGGGATACGAAAAAGAGTTATGTTTCTGAAATCTTATCATTTTGTCAGTGCATAGTGCAGCATGCAGAAGAATTCGAATTGAATGGGGAAGAGATACAGCAAAATGACTCGTTATTGAAAACATTACAGCCTTGGCATATTCGTAAATATAATGCTTGGTTGAAGCAGGTAGAGAACGGTAGGAATGGGGATACGTACGCGGTGGCAACACTTGCAAAAAAATCAGTACTTATTCGTTCTTTTTTAAAACACCTTCATGTATTTGCTTATATTGAAAGACCTCTTCATGAAGAAATACAGCGCGCAAATGTAAATGAACAGGATCGGCCAAATCGGGACCTATCCTATGATGAAGTGATGAAAATTTTAGGGTTTTATAAAGAACAAGGTCATTTAGTAAACTATACAATTTTACTAGCTCTAGCAAGTACCGGTGCAAGAATTCAAGAATTGTGCACCGCGAGAGTGAAAGGTTTATATTATGACGGAAAGTATTGGTTAAGGGTTCAGGGGAAAGGGGATAAAGTACGTGAACTTTTCATTTCTGAACATTTATTCCAATGTATTTGTGAAATGAGACGGAGAAGAGGGTTCCAAACTATATTGGATCGAGGAGATGAAAGTCCTTTATTTATAAATCAAAGAGGGAACTTTTATAATTCAAAAACGTTATCGAACCAGGTAACGGATATGATAAAGAAGACCAATTTAGAGTTTCTGCAGTATCGTGAGAACCCAGTAACAGCGCATACATTCCGTCATGCATTTGCAATCATGGCTGTTGAGCAAGGAAACGCGGATCTATATCATTTAATGCAAACGCTGGGTCACGAAAATATCCAAACAACAAAAATCTATTTAGAGAAACATATGAAACGTAAGAATAATGTGGGTACTTCATTTGCGGATATGCTGCAATGAATAAAATAGAAGAAAATAGTTATCTCATGCATAAAATATCATAATTAAGCACATGTTATATACAAATATAGTGGAGGTGCAATTATGAATATTCAAAGACACGAAAGTAATTCAAATGAAATTCTTGTTTCTGCCGCTGCAAGTGCAATAGAGCAAATGAAGTATGAAATTGCTCGTGAATTAGGAGTCACATTGGGACCTGATACATCAGCTCGAGCAAATGGATCTGTCGGTGGAGAAATTACCAAACGCTTAGTTCGAATGGCTGGAGAACAGTTAACAGGTCAATACAAATTACACTAAGTTAAAGTAGTAAATAAGAAGAATCCATAATAAAATGGATTCTTCTTCCTTTAAATTACAAAAAAATCAAAAATAAAAACGAGAAGTTAAAAAACGACATCTCAGATTCCTTTGTAACATTGTTAATTAATAATGTTAATACAATAAGTGCATAATCTGTTTGAGCGTTATACAAATGACATAAAGGGCGTTAAACGCAATGTTTGTTTATTTCGCAATTTCAAGTTCATAAAATTTAGCTGATTTATTAAATTCCCATTCCTTACTATCTATTGATTGTTAGTTAAATCAATAATTATCCTCGAACAATTAAATATTTCTAAGTTCTAACCTATGTAAATAATTTATTAAAGAAATTTGATAATTTGAGTGGGTACTTCCTTTTATAATTCAACGCGCTATGCATATTAGGGGAAGTTGATTTAATAGAATAGTTAATATTTTTTTATTATATATTAAGATTATAATTTAAACTTTAGTATGTTTTGTAATAAAACTACTTTAAAGTAGTGGATATTGCCAAATTATTTCTTTAAGTTAAGATAATAAAAAGAAGTTCCTTTTTTCTGAAAAATGTATATTAATGCACAATTAATTATTAATATCAGAAAGTGATTTTATATTTTATTAATGTATTCCTTTCCATCTATATTAATTTCTTATTACAACAGCTTGCCCCGTCAAAATAAGATGTTCCAATAAAGGACAATATAAGTATCTTTATAATGATTTTCCAATATAATCAAGGTGTTTATGAAAGAAACTCTGTGTTATTTTTGCTTTTCTACTAACTAATACAGCTTCAAACAAAGGACACAATTGCTACATACTAAGTGCAATTTATTACCCATTCAAGATTCTGTTTATTCAATCTTTCTAAAAATAAAAAAACATTAAACTCATAAATATACAAGTTATAATGAGGGCGTCGAGAGATAGTTTATTACCTCTAGATAAACTATCAAACCTAGTATTGGTGCAAAAATACTAAAGACCTTACAAGTAATTTTCTTAAATTGGACATACAAAGGATGTGTAATCAGAAAGGAAATTTATTCAACACCAAAAGAAAACGCTGTCAATACAATCTTATTTTGAATTAATTATTCTAATAACTTAGGTTCAAATGTAATTAAAAATCATAAATCATGGGGGTGCTTATATGAACATAAATGTAGCATCTATTAAAGAAAAAAAGGTTGTTAAATACAAAAGTTGTTTTGATGTAATTGGGCCGATAATGATAGGTCCTTCGAGTTCACATACGGCAGGGGCCTTGGCTATTGGAACAGTTGCCAATAAATTATTTCAAGGCCTTCCAAAAAAAGTCGTGGTAAGGTATTATGAATCATTTGCTGAAACCCATAAAGGACATGGAACTGATTTTGCGATTATTGCTGGGATATTAGGATTTGCAGCCGATGACAGCAAAGTGCCAGATGCTATTAAAATAGCAGAATCTAAAGGAATCGACATTACCTTTATTGAAAAAACGGGTGATAGTCCTGCTGATCATCCAAATACGGCAGATGTATATTTGGAGGATGAAAGTCGAAGTATTAGAACGATAGGTATTTCTGTCGGCGGTGGATTAATTGAAATCAAACATGTTGAAATTGACGGATTTAGTTTAGATCTGCAGGGGCCATTACCAGTTATTATTGCAATTTCCGAAAGAGCTGACTTTGAATTTGTTTTACGCAGGATTTTTAAACAATATGATGTAGAAATTAATAACTTTCATAGTTTAGAAGAAAATAGGAAATATTTATATGCATTCGCATTGGATTCGCTATTGCCTGGTAATGTCCAGGAGGAATTAGGAAATTTAAGTAATATAGCTAAGCTCATTATTCTTTAGTTACATTAAGGAGTGAAAAAATATGTATATGGCCATAAAAGAAATTGTGGATGCAACTAATAAAAGCCAAAAGACAATATATGAATTAGCAATTGAACAGGAAATTAAACAAACTAAATCTACTTATGAAGAAGTTTGGAGTAAAATGGAACGAAATTTAGTGACTATGCAAAATGCTATAAATAAAAGTATCGAGGGCGACGGTGTATTTTCTCCAACTGGTTTAACCGGAGGAGATGCTGTTAAAATTAAAAACTATAGAGAAAATAGGAAAACCCTTTCTGGAGATTTGATGGTGTTAGGGATCCAAAGTGCTATCGGTGTTAATGAAGTAAATGCTGCATTAGGAGCTATTTGTGCAACTCCAACAGCAGGTGCGAGTGGGACGATTCCGGGAGTCCTATTTAGTATTAAAGATACGTTGGAGTTAAGCCATGAAGATATGATTCATTTTCTATTTACTTCAGCGTTATTTGGAACAATAGTCGCAAACAACGCTTGTATTTCAGGAGCGTACGGAGGATGTCAAGCTGAAGTAGGCAGTGCCTCAGCAATGGCAGCTGCAGCTGCGGTAGAAGCTGCAGGTGGAACGCCACAGCAATCTTCTGAAGCTTTTTCGATTGCATTACAAAATTTACTCGGTTTAGTTTGTGATCCGGTCGCTGGTTTAGTAGAAATTCCTTGTGTAAAGAGAAACGCCATTGGAACGGCAAATGCTTTAGCAGCAGCGGACATCGCATTAGCCGGCGTAAACAATATCATCAATGCTGATGAAGTTATTGAAGCAATGTATAGAGTTGGAAGACAGATGCCTCGCGAACTAAGAGAGACAGGTTTAGGTGGAATTGCAGCTACACCTACAGGGATTGCAATTAAAAATAAAATCTTTGGAGAGAAACATTTAAATCAATGAACAATTATCGGGTATATTGTGAAAAAGTTAACAATCTATTCTCTATTGCTTGCCTAAGGATGTCTGTATATTGAGGGAATTACTAATAAAATATACTACTATACAATTAGGATATTTTGTAATCGGTAACAACCCCGTCAGGTTGATGCTTCGCTAATTTTTTGATTTAGATTAACTTAGAAGAAGGATATATGATGTGGCGCACTTTATAAGCAATTCATTTTTCAAGAACGGTCTATATTCCGATGCCTAAAATAGAGAAGTAAGAATAGGAAACTAGGAGGAATTATTATATGAATGGGAATACTGCAAAAAACATAGAATTTCAAGTTGATAATACTGCAGTAAAAAATGAGAACTATCTAGACCCTAAAAAGTGGCATAAACAGGATACTACCTGGGCATTGAGTCTATTTGGAACAGCAATTGGAGCAGGAGTACTCTTCTTACCTATTAATGCAGGTTCAGGTGGTTTGTTATCATTGCTGTTAATTACTATACTTGCATATCCTGTTATGTATTACTCACATAGGGCGCTTGCTAAAATGATATACGCTTCTAATTCTGCCGAAGAGGGGATTACAGGTACAATAAGAGAGTATTTCGGAAATAAAGCAAGTATCATTTTTAACATTGTATATTTCGTCTCAATTTATACGATCGTGCTGATGTATTCGGTTGCACTTACAAATACAGCAAGTAGTTTTATTGTGCATCAATTGCACATGCCAGAACCTCCAAGGGCTATTTTATCACTTGTATTAGTTCTTGGTCTTATCGCTATACTGAATTTTGGTCAAGATATTACTGTAAAGATAATGAGCATGCTAGTATATCCTTTCATTGTTTCTCTACTTTTTATCGCAATATCTTTAATTCCACAGTGGAATACGTCAATGCTAAGTTTTTCAAGTGTTTCTACTGCTTCAACTGGAACAGGATATTTTGGAACAATATGGATGATACTACCAATCATAGTATTCTCGTTTAATCATTCTCCTATGATTTCGTCATTCGTTATAAAACAGAGAGCTACCTATGGAATAGATGCTACTGATGCCAAGTGTGCTCAAATACAAAAAGTTTGTTATATCATGACATTCGCTGTTGTTATGTTCTTTGTTTGGAGCAGTACTTTAAGTTTGACTCCAGATGATCTTAAGGTGGCAAAAGAACAGAACTTGTCAATCCTATCATATCTTGCTAATGAGCTTAATTCGCCAATAATTACTATTGCGGCTCCTATCATTGCGTTTGTGGCTATTACAAAATCTTTCCTTGGCCATTATATAGGAGCGTATGAGGTAATGCGTGACATGATTATCAAGTCCGGTAAAAAACGTGGGAAAGATATAGGAGAAAAAACAGTTAAGACAATGATTCTTACTTTTGTCGTATTAACATGCTGGTATGTTGCTTATACAAATCCAAGTATTCTTGGAATCATTGATGCCCTTAGCGGTCCGTTAGTTGCTGCTATCTTATGTCTATTACCAATGTATGCAATTCGTAAAGTGCCTGTACTAGCTAAATATAGAGGGAAAATGAGCAATGTATTTGTCATTGTTATAGGGATACTTACTGTTCTTGCAAGTATTAAGTCATTATTCTAGGTCACTATTGTTGGTTCTCATGCAAAAATAATGGGATATGAAAAAGGACGAAAGATTCCTAGAGGAATTGCAATTTATATTGTTGAATCAAAGAAATCATTGTTTTGGACAAACTTCTCACCTTTGAGAGTCTGTCCTTTTTTGTTTATATGGGGCACCGCGAGCAATTTGGAAAAACCCCACGCTAAGCAAAAAATAAAATAAGCCATCCATTTGGACAGCTCATTTACATAATTCTCGAAAGCGGAAGTTAATCAACGAGGGTTTAATCTCAATATTTTCTTGATTTAATGATAATAGAAGATGGTCTCCGTTTTTCATTTATTAATTCTGGCATTTTTTCTAATCCTGTTGGAGTTGACTCTGGCTCAATAATTTTCTCAATTACAAAACCGTTGTCTATAAGAGTATTAATTAATGTTGAAATTGTTCTGTGATATTTAACAACACCATCTATCCACCAATGTTCCTCTCTTTTTCCTTCTTCTTGATAATTATCTAATGCCCAATGCAATCTATTTCCATTATTATCCTTAAACCAATTATTCATTTCCTTTCGAGCTGTTACTATTGGATGTTCTGTTGAAAAGATAAATTCACCATCATTTTTTAACAGATCTCTTATTTTCTTAATTAGATGTGAGTAATCTTCTATGTAATGTATAACTAAAGAACTTGTTATTAAGTCGAATTTTTGATTTGGCAAATTAAGTTCTTCTATTGGTACACACATATAATCTATTTTTTCGTTTTTGTTATACATTTCAGCTTGTTCAATCATATTTCTTGAGATGTCCACTCCTATAACTTTCGAGGCACCATTTTCTACACAGTACATAGAAAAATGACCAGTTCCACATCCCAAATCTAATACAGACTTATCTGTAAGATTAGCAATTATAGATTTAATTGCTGGCTGTTCAACAAAATCATTAAAGGTAAATCCATTTTCACGTAATGACTTATAATTTTTAAAGAAAAACGGATTATCATAAATGTTTTGTTTCATTATATACCTCCTATAATACAATCTATATTTTTTATATTCTAGGGGGCATCCAAAAATTCCTATATTAACCAAAATACACTTCAACTAACCTGCCATTTAGTTGAATAAGGAACAGTGTATATCCTATACATGTTAGGTTGACATAACGTCTCATTATCAGTAGCAAAGGCAAGGAGGAACCCCTACTCTCATAAGGGAACCTCCTTTTTTGTTCTATGAATCTATGTATTTTTTTATACATTCCTATCCTGGCGCGGTTTTAGGGTTCTTGTTTGTTATTGGATTAGCCAAAAAGCTGTATAAAATCTTGCATGCTCTTAGTGTGGGTTTTTTCCAAAAATCTGGCGGTACCCCATCACCATCAAGTTAAGAAATTTATTGTTCTCCCAACGAAAAAAGATTTAAACTCTTATAAGTAGCTAACTGTAACGAAAGAAAATTTCTTTTAGGGGGAACTTCAAAATATTAGCTTGATGGGCATGTGGCGGGTCCCTTACATATAGAAATCCTTTAATAATTTTTAAGATTATTCTAAAGGCATTTTTGGTCTACTCTTCATAGGAAATGATAGTAATTTCTTATTTTTGGGAAATGGATAGTAACCCTTGTATATTTTCCTTCTTGTGATTGAATAGAAATATCATGTCCCAATTTCAAAACCATTTGTTTTACAAGGTACAGTCCCATCCCAGTAGATTTTGTATGTGTTCTTCCAGTAGAACCTGTGAATCCTCTTTCGAACACACGATGTATATCTTCTTGCTTTATCCCAATGCCTGTATCTTGAATAAGTAATCGTTTCTCTTTATGATCCTCCTCAAAACCGAAAAAAATCTCTCCACCATCATTTACATACTTTAAAGCATTTGCAGTAATTTGGTCTATGATAAATGCTAGCCATTTGCTATCGCTTTGAACGAATTTCTGCGCTTCCTCCATATGAAAGTGAATTCGTTTCGTGATAAAGATTTTGGCATATTTCTTTACACTTTCTTTAATGATTTGATTCAACTGTATATCTGTAATGAAATAGTCTTTAGAAAACGAGTCAATCCGTGAATAGTAAAGAGCCTGCTCCACATAATTATCAATTTTGTTCAGCTCATCTTCAAACTTATCTACAAGAAAATCTACTGTTTTTCCTGTACTGTTCTCAATGAGTAAATTACTTGCGGCAATTGGAAGCTTTACCTCGTGAACCCAGGACATAATAAAATCTTGGTGATCCACTTTTTCGTGAATCAACTTTTGAAGTTGCTTAGAATGATTGTCCCTTACTATTTTTATCATTTTGACATATAAAGCTTGTTCATAATTTTGTGGTTCAAGCATTTCTACAGGAAAGTCTTCTTTCTGACTCTCAATTAAATCATTTAGTTCTAGGTAAAAGGACCTACGGTAATAATATCCTATAGTAATATACAGACTTACAGAGAGGAAACAAATAACATGAGTATAGAGCAGATTTTGAAGAACGAGATTCCGACTATCGTTTACAACCATAATTAATGAAACAAACAACATTAAAGTGAAGTACAGTATGAAAAAGAATCGTTTGTCTTTTGTATATTCAAAAAAACTCATAAAATAATATACCCGTAGCCTTTCTTAGTAGTAATGAAACCGTCTTTACCGAGGTCAGTAAATTTTTTGCGTATCCGTGCAATGTTAACCGTTAAGGTGTTTTCGTCCACGAATCTTTCATCAGCCCAAAGACTGCGCATTATCTTTGTTCGGCTTACAACAGTCCCTTTATTTTGCATGAGAAGTTTTAAAATAATAAATTCATTTTTTGTTAGTGTAATCGCTTCATTCCAATAAGACAGATTGTAGGATTTAAGGTTGAGCACAATTCCATCATGCTCAATAACTTTCAACTCTAAGTCTTCTATATACGTATACGTCCTACGTAGGAGCGCATTAACCTTTGCCATTAAAACATCTGTGTGGAACGGTTTATTAATAAAATCATCCCCGCCCATATTCATCGCCATTACCATATCCATTGGTGTATTACGAGATGAAAGAAAAATAATCGGCGCTTTTGAAGTTTCTCTAATTTTATTACACCAGTAAAATCCATCAAATGATGGTAAATTAATATCCAATAGTACAAGGTGAGGACTATTTTTAAGAAAAATTGATAATACTTGGTCGAAATCTTCTACCTTTACTGTAGTAAATCCCCATTTTTCTATTGTCTCTCCCAACATATCTCTAATAGTTTTTTCGTCTTCTACAATCATAATTTTCATGGTTATTCCCCCAAAATCGTATATTATTGATAATTTGTGTTATATGTTACGTGTTCATACTGCTGCATTAAATTACGATGGCATAATCGTCTATATCACATTATAGTGGAAAAAATAAAGAAAAAAGGGATATTTGTTCTAAGGTGACAAAACTGTAAGGTTAACATAAACAACTGTAAGGTTATTGAAGGGTTACACCATATAGAATAAAGCCTGTAAGAAAAAATAACTTCTTTAATGGAGGAAATATATATGAAATTAATAGTAGACGCAAAACAAATTAAAAAAATGTATGGAGCAAAAGGAAATACGTTTACTGCATTACATGATATTGATTTAACTGTTCGCGAAGGTGAGTTTGTTGGGATTATGGGACCTTCAGGTGCGGGGAAGTCCACACTTTTAAATATTTTGGCGACCATAGATCGGCCGACATCCGGTGAGATTTTGATTGATGGGACGAGCATACTAAACATGAAAGAAGAACAATTATCTGCATTCAGGCGGGATAAACTCGGTTTCATTTTTCAGGATTACAATTTATTAGATACGTTAACAGTAAAAGATAATATTTTGCTGCCACTTGCACTAGCAAAAATGAATGTAAAAGAAATAGAAAACAGAGTTAATGAGATTTCAGAGAGCTTTGGTATTCGTTCCATTTTAGATAAATACCCGTATCAAATTTCAGGGGGGCAGAAACAACGCACAGCTGCTTCACGAGCGATGGTATCGAAACCCAGCTTAATTTTAGCAGACGAGCCGACTGGAGCTCTCGATTCAAAATCGGCAGCAGATTTATTGGAGAGCTTGCAAAATTTAAGCCAAGAAGATAAAGCCACCATCCTCATGGTAACACATGATGCATTTGCAGCTAGTTATTGTAAACGCGTGTTATTTATTAAAGATGGCACTCTGTTTACCGAACTCGTAAAGGGGAATTCTTCCGGCAAAGATTTTTTCCAAAAGATATTAGATGTATTGTCCATTCTTGGAGGTGGTACAAGTGACGTTATTTAGTTTAGCGAAAAAAAATATTAAAGGGAATTTAAACAACTACCTTCTATACATTTTCTCTATGGTGATTAGTGTCGTGATTTGCTATACTTTCAACTCATTATTGTATACACGAGAAATTAAAAATGCCGTTAATAATATGGAAGGTACAATGTCACAAACCTCTTTCGTTTTAATAGGATTCGTAGCGGTTTTCATCGGATATTCTAATGCATTCTTCACAAAAAAACGTAAAAAAGAAGTAGGTTTATACTCCTTACTTGGTGTGAGAAAAAAAAACATCGCAAGAATGCTATTTTTTGAAAATGTAATTATCGGGGCTATCACTTTAGTATGCGGGCTCGTATTAGGGGTCATATTATCCAGATTGTTTATCATGTTACTTCTTAAACTCGTAGGTGCTCCGGTCGATGTAAGTTTTAGCATTCCAATGGAAGCAATTATGACTACCACTATTACATTTACGGTCATTACAATTTTTACATCCCTTCAATCGTATCTTTTAATTTATCGCTTTAAATTAATTGAATTATTCCAAGCAGAGATAAAAGGGGAGAAAGTACCAAAAGCATCTATTGTTTCTGCTATAGTTTCGATTATTTTACTGGTAAGTAGTTATTGGCTTATGTTTAACGGGGCAATAATCCTTTCTATGCCTCTTATTGCTATTGGAACATATTTCTTATTTCGTTCTTTAACTGTGTATTTACTAAGGCGTGCACAAAAAAATAAACCGAACTACTATAAAGGGATTAACATCATTGGAACATCTCACTTGTTGTATCGTATAAAAGGAAATGCTCTTATGCTTACAATCATCGCATTACTAATTTCTGTAGCACTGCCATATCTTCAAGCGAGTTTCTCTGAGTATTCAATTACTGAAAAAGATGCTCATGAAACAGCTCCTTTTAGCTATATTCATCTCTCAAAAGATGAAACATCAGACAATCAAATCAAACGGGTTATTTCAAAAGACAAAGAACATCCGATTACAGCGCAACTAGATATTCCGGTTATTCAAGTAAAAGGGAATACTTCAGCACCATTCCAAGATAAAAATAATCTTTCCGTTAATTTGATTTCAGAAAGTGGATTTCATAAAATGAACAAAATCCTAAAATTAGGAGATATACCAAACCTTTCTGGTGAGCACGCTATAGCATTTCAACAATACATTAATCAACCAGCCATTGATTTTATTGATCAAAAAGTCAACATTCAGTTACCTGAGGGGAATTTTACTTTTAAGCTCAACAAGTTAGAAAAAAAAGCGATACGACTAACCTCTGGTTCTGAGCTTTTATACATTGTAATTGATAATGCAAGGTTTGCTAGTGTTGCAAAACAAATCAATCCAATCATATATAAAGCTTATAAAGTAGCAGATGAAAAAACAACCAAGGAAACATCTGAGATTGTAATGACGCTAGCAGAGAATGATACTCATATGCGTACATTCTATAAAGCGTATAAACAAATAAAGGCACTTACAGGAATGAAAATCTTTGTAGTTAGTTCTTTAGCATTAGTTTTATTAGTGGCAACAGGAAGTGTTATTTACTTCAAACAGCTAACAGAAGCATATTCAGATAAAAATCGCTATGAAATTTTACGAAAATTAGGTGTAAATAAAAAAGAAGTACGGACTACGATAGCAAAACAAACATTATTTATATTTCTCCTTCCGTTAATTATTGGGATACTAAATGCAGCCATGTTAACAATGTCGGTATCATTACAATATAGCATGGACATACAGCAAGATATCATTTCATTTGTTTACGCTATGACAACATATGGTGTAATTTACCTTGTTTACTACGTGTTAACCATTAATTCCTATAATAGAATTGTGAATAAATAAATAGGAACCATCTCTCGAAAATCGGGAGGTGGTTCTTATTATTTAACAAAACAAGATGCATAGTTAACTGTGAGCTTACTTCTGAAATAAATAATTACAGAGAAATGAAATTTTCATTTAGGGGGCTTCAGAACCTTAACTTAATGGTGATGGGGTACCGCCACATCGCTATCAAGCTAAGCTTATGCAAAGTCAACTTTAGACGAGATTGTTTCTTTTTTCTAAGGGGCAAGTGTAGTTGATTGAAAGATTTGCATACGAAATAAACCCTAACGGGTTTCACTTCTTTGAATTGTTTTCCTTTAAAAGTAAGCGTCAAATAGTAGGTGGGGAATATTTGACGCTTACTTTTATATTACTAAAAAGGCATCTCTTGTATAAGGATAGTCAAAAGTTTAAATATCATCTCATAAAAATGTTTAGTTACAATTTTAATAAGAAAATATATTCGAAACTCCTATTTTTTTACATATCAAATAACAATTTTCCATGTGCTGTTGTTGTATCTACCGTAATAATAATTGGCTTTTGGTTAAAATATTTCGGTTGATGAAGATATGCTGCTGTCCCATATATCCAGTTATATATATTCAAGTGGCTTTTTTCACAAAAGAATCATAAAAAACTCTATCTATAGATAGAGGGTATTCAAAAAAAATCATCTTTCAGATAGATGTTCTAAAATAGTAGGGATGTTACAATCCTCCAGTAAGTAAGAAAATAAACAATAAATTTATACTTTATGGGGGTTTTAATTTGAATACTCAAGCTTGGATAATGATTGGTGCATTTTTAACAATTGTATTATTAACACAAATCGGAAGAAAAGTATTTACAACCACAAAGGCTGTATTGCCATTTATTCTTTGTGGTATAAGTGTTTATTTATTCGTCGAGGAAGTACCTACCTCAGGTTCAAATATGACCGCACTCATAATCATGACAATGGTCGGCATGATCATGGGAGGACTAATGCTTTTTACAGTGAAAGTAGAATATGGTTCTGACAATAAAGCGTACGTAACTGCTGGCATTCCTTATTTATGTTTATGGATTATTGGACTTGGATGGCGTGTCGTATTAGCTTATGTAGCGACAGACTGGTATCCACAACAATTTATAGATTTCATGTTATCGAATCACTTGGATTTTAATGTTATAGCCCCTGCTTTCGTATTTTTTACAATTGCGATGGTAGTTATTCGTACTATTGGAATTGTGATTAGGATACAAAGATATAGAAAAAATCTAAAGCAAATTAAAGAAATAGGTTAAGAAAAACAACTTCTTTTGCATAATGAAGTAGGTAAAACAAACACACTATACTAACTACTTCATTATTCTTTTAATTTCAGATTTTAGATGATATGTATTAAAGGAATTTAACTCAACTATGAACTATTATAATTGGGAGTTGTAAATTTTCAGCCTTTAAATCAAGAAATGGATATTCATCTATAGCCAAAAAATATAGAAACTAAACAGTAAGGTTGGGAGGGA
Organism: Bacillus nitratireducens; assembly: GCF_036320425.1. NCBI lineage: Bacteria > Bacillati > Bacillota > Bacilli > Caryophanales > Bacillaceae > Bacillus > Bacillus nitratireducens. Next base: position 103,258 of record NZ_JAUMJO010000010.1, on the reverse strand, counting down.
ATAAGTACATGGAAAAAGTATTTTTAAAAATGATTGATAGTCATGCAGGAAATGCGATAGGAATTATCTTAGTATGCGTATTTTTTTATCAAGGTTTCGCACCTCATGGTACCTTTGCAATATGGGTTTGTAGCGTTTTTGTAACAATTTATCTATGGATGTTGTATTCACCAAAATCTTGGTGGAATGCACGGAAGTACGCTTTATTTACGAGTATATTAATAAGCATATCATGTGTATTATATTTTTTTCATCCGAATTTTCCAAATTATGCGTTATGGCCACTCATAGTTTTTCTTGCCGCTGCAGAACCAAGGTGGACACGAGTAACGTCAATTTTAGCTGCTATAACGGGGATAGTTATTATTCTATTTATACATGCGAATACGTTTCCTTATCAAGAAACATTAATTATTATCGGCCTCTATGTCTCGATCCGAAGTACATCCAAGCTAAGAGATGCATATCAAAAAAATCAAAAACAACTAAAAGAATTAGACGAAGCACATGCTGAACTACAAGAAACAACGGTATTTTCTATGCGATATGCAGCTTTTACGGAAAGAACAAAATTAGCAAGAGAGATTCATGATGGACTTGGACATCAAATGACCTCACTTATTATTCAATTACAGGTTCTTAAGATTATATTAAGGAAAAATCCTGCTGATGCCCAAGATCATGTTGAAGAACTTTTAAAGGTGGCACGAAAAGGAATGGAAGAAATCCGCGTCGCTGTTAAGGAATGGACAAGTGATGAAAAAGATCTCGGGCTTACTTCATTAAAAGGATTGATTTCACAGGTTCAAGCGAATTCTTTATTACAAATTGAGTTCATTCAAGCTGGAAATATAACAGAGTGGACGATGGAGGAAAGTACAATTCTGTATCGCATTCTACAAGAGTCTTTAACGAATGTCTTACGACATTCTAATGCAGATTCTGTTATTGTAAACGTAACAGAAATAGACGGAGTAGTAAAACTCACAATTGATGATAATGGTATATATACAGGGGATAAGCCATTAAAATATGGCTTTGGACTCAATGGTATGATAAAACGCTGTAAATCAGTTGGAGGTAATTGTTCCTTTTTTCTAAATGAACCAAAAGGACTTCGAGTTGAAGCTACTATTCCAATTCAGAAAAATGGAGGAGAAGTATGACAGAAAAGATTCGTATTGTGCTAGCTGATGATGAACCATTTGTTCGAAAAGGCCTATGCTATATTATTGAAATGCAAGATGACATGGAGATAGTTGGGGAATGTAAAGACGGTAAGGAAGCAATTAAAGTGGCTTTAGAAACTGCACCAGATATGGTAATTATGGACATTCAAATGCCTGACTTATCAGGCATTATGGCTACTAAAAACATTATGAGTATATTACCAAACACAAAGGTTGTTCTATTAACAACATTTGATGTACAACAATATGTCTTAGATGGTATTCGAGCTGGTGCAGTGGGTTATATATTAAAAGATACTGAGACGGAGGAAATGTTAGATGGTATTCGATCTATGAATAGAGGGGCAATGATTTATAATAGCACGACAGCAAATCAAGCTTTTACACAATTTATAAAACACGATAATAATGATTATAATTTAGCTGGCGAAGAACTTGAATATACGGAAACTCTAACTAAGCGAGAGAATGATGTTTTACAATTATTAGCTTATGGAAAACAAAACCATGAAATAGCTAAAATCCTTTATGTTTCCGAAGGGACAGTCAAAACTCATATCCACAATATTCTTCAAAAACTAGATGTAACAGATCGTACACAAGCAGCTGTAATGGCAATTCGAAAAAAAATTGTAAAGTGATATCTACTGTATGTAGTAAAAAGAATAAAATTTTAAATTAACATAGTGTTTTTCTAATTGAAATTAAACAGATTATAATAAAAAAGAAGGAGAGTATAGCATGGATAATACAACGGGTCTTATTATTTTAATTCTTATAATTCTCCTTAAACTAAAAGAAAGGGAATTGAAAGTTCAACGAATGTGGATTGCTCCTGTATTAATTGCATACTATACATTTACTCATGTATTTAACGATCTCACATTAATAGAAACAGGTCTATTTGTAGTATTACTTGCTCTTGGAGGAATTGTAGGAGCTGTGCGTGGTTCTACAACTATAATACGAATCGATAAAAATAATGGGAAGGTTTATGCTAAAAATTCTTATATCGCCTTAGGTATATGGATTGTTGTATTTATTTTACGTTTTATTGTAACGTATATTTTTAAAGGTTCAAGTCAGTATGCGCTAGGTTTAGTAACGAATGGTATTTTTTGCTTTATTGCGGCGAGTGAGTGTATAAGAAGAGTGATTCTATTCTTAAAAGCTAAAAGTTTGATGCATACAAGACATTAAGTATTGCTAAGGGTAATTTTTGTAGTGTAGCAAATTTCAGTGTTTTTCTAACACCAACACATTGCTATCAAGGTAAGAAAAGCAAATACCCCAGAACGAAAAATTTGTGCATTTTGCTCGTATTTATTGTTTTGGGGTAATTCGTACTTTTAGCTTGATGGTCATGCGGTGTTACCCCATGACCATCGAGCTAAGTTCCTATAATATCTTAAAAACGAAAAATTTATTTCTCCACAGTCATTCTTCTTTTTTCAACGCTAATTAATTTTAAAAAATTATACTCAAAAGTGTGGATGTTAAAAAATTTTCAATGACTATTAATACTTCATAAAAGTTATTGTAAATTTTGTGAATGAATGTTTTTGGCTTTCTACTCTAATAAATCCATGATGAGCTTCGATAATTGATTTTGCTAGTGCTAAGCCAATTCCAATAGATCCTTCTTTTTTAGAGTTTTTTGCTTTGTAAAATCTATCGAATATATATGGTAAATCTTCTGATGCAATACCTTCACCAAAATCTTCAATAATAATTTCAGTATGAATAGGAGAACTTGTAACTTCAATATAAATGGAATTACTTTCATTTGAATGTTCAATGGAATTCTTTAAAATATTTAATAAAGCTTCTTGCATCCAAATACTGTCATGAAAAAGTGATATTTTTTCATTGTTTTTTAAATATATGTTAATATTTTTTTCATTTAATTTACTGTTCAAACTAGCAATAACCTCATAAATTGTATCAATAATATTAGAGTTTTCTTTTTCAAATGGTATTGCCCTAGCATCTATTTTTGAAACTTTTAATAAATTATGTATTAAAAAGCTTATTCTTGAAATTTGAGCATTATTATTTTGTAAAAAGTGATATTGCTGTTCATTTAATTTACCTTGTAATAAGATATCGTTGTTCACTGTTAGTGTTGAAAGTGGTGTTTTTAGCTGATGAGAAATATCTTGTAAAGTTTGTATTAAAAATTGTTTCTCTTCCAATAAATTATTCATACTTTTTCTAATAATATTTTTCAGTTTATGAAAAGAATTAGCAAGTTTCGCTAGATCTCCTTCTCTATTTTCCTTGATATCAATGGTGTAATCACCTTCGATAATTTTATTTGCTGCAGCTGTTACATTTCGAATTTTTAAGAAAAACGATTTATACTGTAAGTAATTCATAAAAATTAAAATTAGACTGAACCCTATTAATCCATAGAGCATGTACAAATTGTTTTGGGATATATGTTTATTTAAATAAGGAAAAAGTCTTGAATCCAATTCAGCAGATAGTCCATATTGATTTAATAGTACTGTTCCATTACTGGAATAAATTTCTTTGTTAGCTGTATTATTTGTAAGTACTTGTATTATTTCGTATTCATTTTCTGGATGTTGTGCAACAAGTTTTCCGGTAATTTCACTCCAAATAGTAATATAATCATTTTTTAAATGGTCATATAGAATATGAACTGTGATAATTTGATATATAATAAATAACAAAAAGATTAATGCTAATGTAAGTATATTAATTTTTATTTCTCTATTTATCATTAAATTACTCCTTACTGACATCTTTATCCCAATAATATCCGAGACCTCGCTGTGTGATTATATAGTTGGGATTTTGTGGATTATCTTCAATTTTACTTCTTAATCTTTTTACATAAACAGAAAGAGTATTTTCATCAAAAAACACTTCACTTTCATCTGCTATTTTTTTTAATATTTCATTTCTTTGTAATACTTGATGAGGACGTAGCATTAGCGTTAATAAGAGTTTATATTCTAAATGAGTTAAATTTATACTTTTTTCATGCTTAAAAGCACTGGCCGCTTCAACTTCAAGCTGTATATTTCCAGACCTCAATATAGTATTAGGAGCTGTTTTAATTTTTTTTCTCAACTGTACTTTTACTCTAGATAATAGTTCTTTTACCCTGAAGGGCTTTGTTATGTAATCATCTCCACCAATTTCAAGGCCCATTACTACATTTGCTTCCTCATCTAGTGCAGTGAGAAAAATAATAGGTATATCACCTTTTTTTTTAAGATAGGTACATAAATCATACCCATTTCCATCAGGGAGTCCAACATCCAATATAGCTAAATCGAATTTATTATTTTCGTATTGATCTTTTGCATCTTGTACAGTAGAAACTCTTATAACCTCAAGCCCTTCTCCTTTTAGAGTAAACTCAATAGCCATTCCAAGATCGTTATCGTCTTCAACGAATAATACTTTATCCACAGTATCTCTCCTCATTTGTCTTTGATTATTGCAGTATTTTAGATTATGACAGTTATTTTACACATTGATTGGCTAATTTAAAACAGTTTAGTATGGAAATGGATTTTTAGATGCTTTCTATGTATATGAATAATACCAAAATCGGCTTTTGGTTTTATAGCATATAATGACATACAATAATTACTTAAGCATCATATTTACGTAATACATACTTATTCTTGTTATATTTTGAAAAACCTTGCAACAGAATCCTTTTGATTTTTTACGTCTTTTTAAAATCGGTAATAGTAATATTTAAGTTATCTTATACATAAATGTGAAATGAAAATTGGACTCGCATTAATCATGCAAATGAACTTTTAAAAAACAGATTATTGAGAATGAAGGCCGAATGGAAGCATATTTTCAAGAATTTGAAAATCATGTATGTACTGAAATAAGTGTATAAAAGTTATTCTATTGTACAATTTTAAAATATATTCTGATTAGAGCCACGAACATATAAAAAGTTAGATTTAGTAATCTTACTAAACTGTAAGATTACAGTTTAAATAGTAAGACAAGAGTCATTCAATTAGCAAAAAAAGACGTCTATACTGAAGGTAATCATTTTTTATTAACAATTGTAGTATTTTAATCTTTGGTCATATAAAAAAACTACTGTTTTAATCTAAAATTAAACACAGCATTTAAGGAGGAAGAAAATGAAAAAGATAATAGTATTTCTAGCAGTAACAGGAATTTTTATAGGTATAGGATTTGCGGTAAATCGTTATATAGAGGGTCCCTCACAACCAGTAAACGGTATCTTGGTATCAGGAACGAAAGAAAATATATCTGATGTTAAAAATCTGTATAAAGATCAAAACGTACAAACAGCAGATTATAGTTATAAATTGGTCACAGAATTAATAAAAGAAGAACTCACTACCGAACAGAACGAAGAAATTAAGAAAGAATGGAAAGAAAAAGCAGGAAATATGACTGAAGAAGAGATGGATAAGGCACTTGATAAACCATTTGTTAGAAAGAAACAATATGCGGTAATTACAAAATCTACAGCTGAAAAATTCTTAAAAAAAGGAATTATAAGAACGCCCTTAGAAAAAGATAATTCTTCAATGACTTCAACCCCGGTAAAAGAAATAAAAGAATTAGCGAGTGAAAAAAACTTGTTTTATAGGAAAACAGCAGAAGATGAGGAAATAAAGGATGGGAATTTAAATTTAAATGGACAAATGATACCTGTTCAACATATTGAACAAAATAATTGGATTGGTTATTTTTCATCACCAATAGTAATTGTTAATGAGGAAACATATAAACAATTAAAAGAAAAAGAAGTAAGTCTTTCGTTAATTAAGTTTGCAAAAGAAAATTTTGATTATAAAAATAAAAACAAGGTAAAAAAGGTGGTTGAAAACATTACAAAAGTGTATGAAGTGAAAGACGAGAATGGTGACTACGATAAGGATAAAATCTATTTTGTAGAGATTCAAAATTAATCTGTGAAAAGGATGAGTTGTATGGAGGTTGTTAGATTAGAAAATGTAGTAAAAACATATGGAGAGGGAGAAACGCAAGTACAGGCGTTAAAAGGAATTAATCTTTCCATTCATAGGGGAGAATTCGTAACCATAGTTGGAGCGTCAGGTTCTGGTAAAAGTACGTTATTGCATATTTTAGGAGGGCTGGATCGTCCGAGTTCAGGAAATGTGTTTATAGGAGGTGAAAATATCTACAATTATAAAGATAATGAACTATCTATTTTTCGCCGAAGAAAAGTTGGCTTTATATTTCAGTTTTTTAATTTGATTCCTGTCTTGAATGTACAAGAAAATATTGCTTTGCCAGCTCTATTGGATGAGGAACAGGTAGATGATCTTTACCTGGATGAAATTATACGAACTCTAGGGTTAAATGAAAGACGAGATCATTTGCCATCTGAATTATCGGGTGGTCAACAACAAAGGGTATCTATTGGTAGATCTCTTATAAATAAACCTGATATTATCTTAGCGGATGAACCAACCGGAAATCTAGATACAAAAAATACAAAAGAAGTTCTGAATTTATTAAAAGTAACGGCTAAAAAATATAATCAGACGGTGATTTTAATTACCCATGACCCTGCTATCGCATCAAACTCTGATCGAATTATAACCATTGCAGATGGCATGATTATTTCAGATAAACAATTAGTGCAAAACCAAGCAAAATATGGAGGGGAGGAGTATTGATTCGTAGTTACAAACAGTTAAGTCAAAAATATCTCAGAAGTAATATAAAACGGACTCTGCTAACATTAGCAGGTATTATTTTAGCACTGGCGCTAATAACAACGATTGGACTGTTTTTTAATAGCGGATACACTTCGGGAATTGAAAATGCTAAAAAAGGTCCTATGGGTTCCGCAAATATATCAGTTGAAAATTATAATCAAAAACTTTTCAATATGATAAAAAGTAATCCGAATATATCTTCTTATGGCATCATCGCTCCAGGAGAGACACTCAATGTTGATGAGATAGCTGTCTCTTATATGTATGCAGATCAACAAGCATTAAAACTATTAAATTCTGGTATTTCTGTACAAGGTAAGCTACCTTCAAATGAAAACGAGGCTGTTTTGGAAAAATGGATGCTACCTTACTTTGGGCCCAATCTTAAAGTAGGCGGTATGTTTACTATTCATGAAAAAAAATATAAACTTGTTGGTTTGCTAAATAAGTCTAGTAGTACTCAGGAAAATAAAACAGGTCAATTATTGACATATAAAAATAAGTTTAAAGTTGGAGAAGGTAGCGTATTGATTGAATTCAATAAGTACGCAAATTTTGATGAAGTTGAAAATCAATTTAAATTATTGACGAATAAAGAAAATATAAAAGTAAATGACGAATTAAAGAAAGCCTTAAAGCCTAGTGTGGAGATCATGGTGGCAGCCTCTATTAGTATTGGGATTGTTGTGATTTCTACGATTGTTATTATTTACAATGCATTTCAAATTAGTATAGTAGAGCGAATGAAACAGTTTGGGTTATTGAGAAGTATAGGAGCTACCAAAAAACAAATTAGAAAAATTGTGATAAGAGAAGCAACATTTATTTCTATTATTGCTATCTTTTTTGGGATTTTGTGCAGTATATTAGTAGTCTTTTTACTTAATCAAGTATTGATAAACGTACTTAAAAACTCTATGGGATATACAATTAAATTAGATTGGTTCATTATATGTGTAAGTTCTTTAATTACATTGATAACAGTCTATATTTCAAGTTATTTTCCTGCTTTTTTTGCAGGTAGAATTTCACCGTTACTGGCCGTAAGTAGCCGATTAGCTATAAAAAAAGATAAAATAAAGAAAAAAAAGAGAACAAAGCTAAAGAAACCACTATCTTTTCCGTTAAGTATGGCATTAAAAAATATACAAAGGAACCCCAATAGATATACAGTTACAATTTTGTCTATTATTATAAGTAGTGTACTGTATATCACTTTTACGTTTCTCATAGATACTGTCATTCAGCGTAAACAACCGGAAATTCAAGCTCTAAAATCGGACATATCAGTTTCGGTTAATTCGAATTTAGACAGGCCTGGCATAGATCATATGAGTCGAAATCTTTATAAAATTAATAACGTAGAGAAGCTGTACAAGCAATATCAGGCACATGATTTTTATACGAAAGTACCAGAAAATAAGCAAATTAAAGAATTACAAGGAAATGAATCGCTGTATCAAAAAGTAAAATATAATAATCAAACTGTAGAAATTGTGAAAACACAAATAAAAGCATACGATGAGAATAGTTTAAAGAAACTAGCTGAAAATGTAACTAGTGGAAGGATTGATATTTCAAAATTAAATCGTGAAAAAGAGGTTATTTTAGTAAAACAAGCTGCATCAAATGATATGAATACAAGTAAAAAATATATAGGTTCGCTAAGCACTTTTCAGGTAGGGGATGAAATCCAAATAACAAGTCAGCAGGAAAGAAAATCTACAGAGGAAATCTCCTACAATGAAGAAAAACTAGAAACTTTAAAAATAGCTGCAATTGTAGAATTAGATATTTTTAATATGAGCAGAGTAATGGATACCATAACTTTTATTACTAGTGAACAAATAGCCGAATTTCTTACACCATCTCCACAAAAATTAACAGGTTTTGAAATTGATTTAGAGAATCAATCTCAGGCTGATGCTACAATTTTAGATATACAAAAGAAACTCGGTGGAGATGCATCTATCGATGTAAAAAATAATATTGTTCAAAGTAATTTCCATAAAGATAATATACTTTATATAAAAATATTAGGGTACGGATTTATAGCTGTTATTACACTGATTGGTTGTGTGAATATTTTAAATACCATAACAGTCAGCATCATTATGAGAAGAAAAGAACTAGCTGCTTTAAAATCGATTGGTATGTCGCAAAAGGATTTGAAAAAGATGATTACTTATGAAGGACTACTGTACGGTCTCTTTGGAAGTATACAAGGAATCTTTTTCGGCTGTATGCTTTCATATATTCTTTATGTAGCGCTTTCGAATATGGTGTCTTTTGAATGGATTATTCCTTATCAATCTATCTTTATCACATTTATAACTGCACTGTTGATTAGTTATGTAGCGGTACTAATACCACTTCGGAAAATTCAAAAGGATAATGTTATAGATGTAATTAGAGAAGAATAACGGTTCTGTTGCAATGTTAGAAAAAATATAGAGAGGTCTACAGATTGGAAATAGACTTTAAGCAATCGCTACTAATTGCTGTAGTTCTTTGTACACTGAAAAGACGGAGTCTGATTCAAGACTTCGTCTTTGTTTATATATGGTCTGAATTGTTTCAATCCCTTTTATGGTTCGTGAAGCATGACGAAGATTTTGCAATCCGGCTGATTTGGCAAAACGTCTCTTTAGATGCCTATGATCCTGTTCAAACAGGTTATTGAGATATTTAACGGTACAATGTTTTGTACGTACATAAAAGCCATTCTTCTTCAGTTTTTTGAACGCACAAAGAAAGGCCGGAGCTTTGTCTGTAGTGAGAACTGTTGGTTCTCCAAAATGTTTTACTCATCTTTTCATAAAGGCATAGGCAGCCTGATGATTCCGTTTTTTACGAAGTTGAATATCCAACATATTTCCATCCTTATCAATTGCACGATAGAGATAACGCCATTCTCCCTTAACTTTGATATACGTCTCATCCAAATGCCAAGATAAGCGTGCAGATTTATTTTTTACTTTCCAAATTTGATGGATGAGATTTCCATATTCATGAACCCATCGCATGATGGTTGTTGTATGAACTGATATACCACGTTCTTTCAGGATTTCAGATACATCGCGATAACTTAAAGAAAACGGCAGTAGTAGCCGACAGCTACTAAAATGATATCTCTCTTGAATTGTTTTCCTTTAAAGTACCTCATGTCTGATTCTCCTATATCCTGTTTTCTAGAGTGTAGCTTCATGTAGGAAACCTTGCAACAGAACCAAATGGATTTAAATTAATATAAATTGTTTGAAATAACCTATCTAATTTTTAGGAATGTCCTTAAAATATCATTTGTAAAATCAAACTCATTAAAGTTAAGGGCTACTTTATGCTTAATAAAGCCTGGGGTAGGCTTACTCCTAAAATCACCTAAACTTTGCCCAAAAGCATCTCCTCGATTAACTACAATTTTAGTAGGCAATTCTCTTATAGTAACCCTGTTTCGATTTAATAAGTACCAAATTGGAAAAACATCATGTAAGGGGCTCCCTGGAATTCCAGGCACGCTTTGTGAATAAAATTGATAATAAAAATTTAGTAATGGCTTAATAATTAAACCTATTGGATCTTTTGTCTTCTGATGGAAATGATCAATCTGTTCGACTTGTTGAGGTGTAATAAGAGCTCTTTGGGTGACATTCAAAGGGATAATTGTTAAATTTTTTGCATAAGTAATGATAATATTGGCTGCATAAGGATCACTATGAAAATTAGCTTCTGCAGATGCAGTAACATTCCCTGGATAAAAAAAAGCACCTCCCATCAATAAATATTCTTTAGCTTCTTGCATAAGTTTTAGCCCTAAAACAAACGTTGTAGCTAAGGAGGTAAGCCTTCCAACATTAACAATTGTTAGATCGTTTATGTGTTGCTCTACCAAATCTAGAACCATATGTAGAGGATAAATTTGATAATTTATTGAAGGGGTAATAATTGGTCCTAAACCTTCTGGACCGTGAACATCTGGATAATATTCTGCTGTAATCCCTGTTAAACTACAGGATGCTCCCTCAAAAACCGGTATATCCTTATTTCCAGATAAGTATTTTAGGTAATTTATATTTTTAAGAACTTTTTCTTTTGGTACATTTCCATAATCAGCTACAATTCCAACTACCTCAATTTCTTTAGTAAAAAAAGAATAAATGAGTGCTAATGCATCATCAATTCCAAAATCACCAAAAAGTAAAATTTTTTGTGTCATTCTTATTTCTCCTTCTTTCTTTATATTTTATTTGATATTTCGATACTCTTCTAAGCAAAATATACTTCATTAAAAATAATTTATTCTTTACAATCAATAAATATTAGTGGCGATGCTAGTGTATGATGCGTTCGTTTTTTTTCAATATTATACTGAAATTCATAATGATTTCTTTCATTTAATTAAAAAAATGTAAGTGAGTTCTAAACAATCTTTTTTGATAGAGGTTTTATTCAAAGCTAAAGGAATTAGTTTTGATTGAAGGGGAAATTTTAATCAATATTTTTTAAACTATGTCTCTTCTAGATTTTCTTAAGCAGAAGGTACGTTTTAACTTTAATAAACACAAATTAGATAACATTTCTTAGTAAAGAATATATTTTTTGTTTATTAGTTACTATAGCACCTTAATAGAGGGTGTTGTGAAAAAAGGAATATTAAGAGAGAGCGATAACGATCGTGATTTGAATAGTTCTAATCCTATTTACTCTTTACCAACCATTCCAAAAGGGAAAGTTATGATGTTTACCAGCAACAAAGATAAAGAGATAAAAGAAATTAAAATAAATGATAAAAATATTAAAGTACAATACGAAGATGATATCTCGCTAGGGCGTGTACGCATCCAACTTATGAAGAAGTAATTTTGATTGTAGACGCTACAACATTTAAGGACTTACCAGGAACAGAAACTTATATGGAAGTATTACATTTCAATAAGTCTTATGGAGAAAATAAAACGTTTGATCCAGATAATCCAAAAGAATTACAAACATGGTATGAATGGAAAAAGCTCACTAAAGATATGAAGGAAGAAGTAAGTGCATTCAATACAGTTTCAATCATAAAAAAGTAACATCTATCATGTAATGCTATAAAAAAACCAGGATTAATATTTAAATTTATCCTAGTTTTTATTTGTTTCTAAAAGTGCAATTTGTCTGGAATGATAAAGTTATCCCATGCCCATCAAGCTAAGACTTTAAAATACCCCCAAAACGAAAATTTTATCTCTCCACTGTTAGCTATGAGCATTTAATTTATTTATCATTTTTGGAACAACGAATTTCTTAAGTTGATTAGAATGTAACAGTACCCCTATTATGAGTAATATGTATGAAACATTTCAAAAAAATGTATAGAATAGAGAAGTCGGGAACTAATATCATTTTATTGTTGTCGGCCTACTTGGCCGCCTTGATCGGATCCGGAGAAATGGAAGCAATGAGGCTGGAACAGATCCGAAGCACCTGTATATGCCATGGTATAAAGAACGCCTCAATCAGGACAATATTATTAAAACTTTTTCTTATCTGCACTTTAATTTATCCACCTCCTGCGTCTCTTTTTGGTTCGAGAATGTGAGAAATAGGTAGACTGTAAAAATAAAATACTGTATTTTTAATTTTGACTGACTTGATTAATATAAGGAACGTTAATGATATGAACTCGAAGGGAGCGGGGGCAGCGTGGCACCATTAAATGAAGAACAGCTGATCCAGATTCGCGATGAGCGCAGGGAACAGATTTTGGCCGCTGCCTTAAGCGTATTTTCCAGACGCGGCGTTGCCGGAACCAAAATGAGTATGATCGTGAAGGAAGCAGGCATTAGCCATGGCCTAGTGTACCATTATTTCAAATCCAAGGAAGAGCTTTTCGTTACGCTTGTCAAACGTGCTATAAAGGGTGCGCAGGAAGCCCTGTCGCTCGTTACATCCCTTCAGGGAACCGCTTATGATAAAATCAGGAAATTGGTTGAAGAAATGATGGATGAGGAAGGAGCACCGTATTTCCAGCTGATTTATCAGGCAAGAATGTCCGATGGCGTGCCTGATAAAGCGAGAATATTGATCAACCAATACACTTTGGACGATTATGTTAGCATCCTTCGGCCTTTGTTTGAAGAGGGGCAAAGGGATGGGACGATTACACCGGGGGATCCGGGAGAATTGATTGCCGGCTTTCTGACGGTACTAACCGGAGTGATGATGGTGGGATTGGTGGATGAACGGCAGTTTCGCATCCCGGATATCGAGATGCTCATGAGGATGATCAGCAAATAAAGCACCTATCGCCTCATTGCAGGCGGCAGGTGCTTTATTTTTATGAAATGTACGGCTTCTTTTATTGCGGAATGATCTTTTCCAGTATTTCTTCAAGCGGCCGATAATGCTGCTCCAGTAGCTCGGCGAGGATTTTTTTTCCTTCGTCCGATGCTTCCAGCACCGCTCTGATCATTTGCGGATTGAACAGCTCACCAAGCGGAACAGACAATGTGTTTACTCCCCAATACATGCTGTAAAGCTGGAAGTTGCGATTCATCGTGCCCTCTTTAAGCAGCATATCCATCACCTTCCGGCAAAAATCTACCCCTTCAAGCGGTTCTGACCCGGCTTCATATTCAACGCCCTTCCACTGTAAATCCGCCGCACAGTTCAGCCACCAGGCAGGCGTAATGGCTTCACGCTGCATTCGTTTAAGTACCCGCTTTTCAAACTGCGGCTTCGGATCACTAAGCTGCTCTAGCAAAGAGGATTGCAGTATTTCCGCTTCGATTGCCGCAACCGTCATCCCTTGACCGAAAATCGGATTATAGATGCAGTAAGCATCACCAATGACGAGCAGGCCAGCAGGCCAATGGTGAACCTGTTCATAATGGCGGCGGTATAATTCCGCTACACGAAAGCCCCGCGGGTTGCCGACAGGCTCCAAACCCTTTACGATTTCCGCGATTAGGGAAGACGGCAGCCCGACCACCGTTTGTTCGAACGCCTCCGCATCTGTAGGAGGAAATTCCCCTCCGGGACGGTACAGAAGCAGTTCGGCGACTTGATTCTCAATGAAGGAGAAGACGCCTGTAAAGGTGTTGTTCTCCGGCTGGCCCATAATGTTGACGACATCCCACTCTTCGGCTAGATGTCGCATTGCAGGCGGCAATGTATAGTGGCGAGTGCTGTACCCGATTGCCGTCTTCATCAGATCAGGCTTCGGCACTTCGTACCCCAGGCTCTCCAGCCACTCTGTCAGCCGGGAGGTTCGTCCGCTGGCATCGACGATCAGGTCGGCCATCCGAACACTTTCTTCTCCGGCTATTTTCCGCTCCCGGATCCGTACTCCGGTAATGGCTGAACAGTCTGGAGCTGCAATGAGTTCAAGTACGTCATGCCCTTGAAGAAACCTCACATTCGGACTCGCGCTCACGCGTCCGCGGATGACCCATTCAAGCACGGCGCGGCTAAATTTATAATCATTGCGCATATAAGGTCCGCTGACGATCCCATACGGATTCATAATATGCGCTGTCTTATTGAGCGAGGAAGGCGAGCCAAGCGCGGCCAACTCCTCTTCGTAGCCGGGAAACAGATTTTCCGTAATCATTTTGCCGCGATTTGTGAATCGATGCGGATGGAAACCTTGAGGTACGCCAGCCCGGTCAGCCGGATGTTCCGGATATTTATCTTTATCAATAACAAGCACTTCTCCATAAACATCTGCCAATACGCGAGCAGTCATCAAACCTGCCATACTACCTCCGATAACGATTGCTTTTCCCATTCTAAGATTGTATCCCATTAGCTAACTCTCCTTTTTTTATGATTGATTAAATCAGTCAATGCAAGAATAATACATTTTATATTTATGTCTGACAGACAAGAATTGTGATTTAGTCAGATGCGAAAAAGACCATTACTTGCAGCAAAATTTTCTTTGGTACTTTCGACGGACATATGTCTAAAATCCAGCCTTTTGTGAACATGTCTGCGACCGCCGGCACCGCGATCGGGGTGCAATTTTGAGCAACCTAAGAAAAACAAAAATCGGCGTCCTTCGCACGCGATGCGAACAGAGGCCGATTTTTAGTTTTCAGTACAATTAGGGGTAGAGGTACATCGCTATCAAGCTAAGATAAATTTGTATCATGGTAAATATAGAAAAATGATGTATATAGAAAGGTGATGGGGTTATGTTTATAGTTCTATTAAAGTATGTGAAACCATTAAGTGTAGTCGAAGATTTTCTGGAAGAACATGCAGATTTCTTAGATAAACATTACAAAGGAGGCAACTTCATTTTCTCCGGAAGACGTGATCCTAGAATTGGTGGAGTTATTTTAGTTAATTCGGATGATGAGGTTACTGTTCAAAAAATATTAAAAGAAGCCCCTTTTTATAAAAATCAAGTTGCTGAATATGAATTAATTAAATTTACGCCAACTAAATATGCAGATAAGTTCTCACCATTTGTTAATAGCTAATTTAGATTAGAGAATAAGACAGCCTAAAAAATGATTAAACTTTTTAGAATAATAATTTTATATATATATTCAAAACCTACTCTTCTATTTGTTCATTTATTAAGAGGATTAGTATTAATTTGATTAAACTTTATTTCGAACCAACAGTAATAGTTGTTGTGGGGAAAACAGGGAAATGTAATGTAATAAAATAAAAAAATATTGATGACTGTCTAAAAGAGCGAGTTGTATGAATGTTAAAATAGACGAAAAAACAATTACAACAGATCGGCTATATTTGAGAAAAATAAGTTTAGAAGATATTAATGATATTTATAATATCGTAAAAAAAGATACCGTCGGTAAATGGCTTGCAGCATCTAGAGGAATGACAAAAGAAGAAGCAAAAATGTATGTTGAAAAGTTCATAGACCATTGGAATCAATATGGCTTTGGTGTATGGGCAGTTTTAAATAAATGTACAGGGGAAATTATAGGGCATTGTGGCTTAAGATATGTAGATCAAAAAGAAGAGGAAGTTGAAATTATGTATCTTTTAGATCCAGAATTTTGGGGAAGAGGTTATGCAACAGAAGCTGCAAAAGCATCTATACAGTATGCTACTAACTCGATGGAAATTAAAAAACTAATTGCGAGAATTAAAATTACAAATGATAAATCAAAAAAGGTATTAGAGGCCTTAGGATTCCAATTTACTTATGATAAAGATTACCAAGGAAAACAACTATCACATTATGAAATAAAATTGCCATCATAAACAATTTTTAAGAACAGTATTCATGTAAATGTAATTAAATTCTCATATTCAATATTTATTTATGTATAAAAAAGTTAGTATTTTACTAGCTTTTTTAACTTCTTATAAGAAAGCTTATGATGATTAATCAGATCGCTTGCTTAACAATAGCGAGCCTTTTTACGTATGTAAACCTTGGTTAGTAAGTTTATGTTAGCTTCTGTTTTCGAATCTTATGTCATCAACGTTTATAATAAAATGTAGAAAAGTAAAAATTTCGTTTAGGGGGTACCTCAAGACCTTAGCTTGATAGCGATGGGGTAGCACCACATCACCATCAAGCTAACAGAACAGGCTGCTCCCAAAACGATAAAAATGAACTTTATTGCTATAAAAGACTCTAATTTTTCGTTTTGGGGCAAATATTATATTAAATGATGTTGAAAATAATAGATATGTCTGAATCACTAGTTTCAAAAAAGCCTTCACGCAATGATGATTGCATGAAGGCTTTTGATGTTTTCTTATTTTTTTGTCTCATTGACCCATGTAATAATGTCCTGGATGACGTACTCGGGAACATTTGCAGGGATTTCGTACTCACTTGGAAGACTCAATTCCCCGTCACCCTCCGTGAAGAAATGATTCAATTTCGGATATTCTTTGAACTGAACATTCCCGCGGTTTGAAAGTCCTTCCTGCCATTTTGTATAATCATCTTTTACTGTTACTTGATAATCGCGTGCCCCTTGCAGAATCAGTAAAGGCTCTTTTCGTGATTTTGCCTCCTCAACTGGACGCCACCTAGTAACATCATACATAAAATGAGGAGACGGAAACGGAAAATTGTAGCCAGCTGGCGGATGGTCAGGATTGAAAGTAGAATCCAGGATAAAAGCGAACTGTCTTTTTAGTTCATCGATTACTTCCTTTGGCGCCCCAAGGTATTGACTCACATCAATGGCAGTGTCAGTCAAAGGGCGTGCAGGTGGTGCGAGTAAGATACTTCCTCGAACAAGTGAGGAAGGCGCTTTGCTCAGTATACGCGGCATTGTGCCTGCTCCTTGGCTATGTCCGAGAATGAAAATATTATTTGGATCAATGCCTTCCTGCTGCGCTGCTGATTTTGCTGCATATATGGCATCATCTGTAGTATCACGGTCTAACGTAACAGGTTCTGCACTCATCTTTAATGCATGTTCTAAGGTACGTTTTTCATAGCGTAACACTGCAATTCCGTTGGATGAAAGGCCCACCGCAAGGTCTCGTAAGATTTTTGTTCCCAAATAGGTAGCATCGCGATCATGGATGCCAGCACCATGAACAAGAACAACGACGGGTACCTTTTCACCAGGCTTATGTTTCGGAACTGTTAATGTGGCTGGTAACGGATAAGTAGAATTTCCAATGATGATTTCACGTTCTTGATAGGAAGCAGGTTGGTCATATCTAGGATGCGGAATGTAAGATTCCTGGGGCGGCCTTTCCCCAATTTCATCTACTTTCCCGCCAGGTGTAAATTTAATGAGTAGCGGTATGGTAGTTCCTTCAATAGCTCCTGGAATTTCCACCGTCTGATGGACCAAGTTTCGTTCTTTTATTACAGGTGTTCCCATGATTTTTATCCCACTTTGTGTCCACCAATTTTGTAATGTGTTTGCTGTAAACTTGGATTGAAAAGCAGCCGACGTCAACTGGAGTGCCTCTGCATACTTACCTTGCTGGAGATATTCAAAAAATAATGATGTACGCTCCGTTAAAGAGATTTGTTTCTTTTCTGCAGATTTCTCCTCACGTGTATTTGCGTGAATAGCTGTTGTAAGCGGGAAAGATGAAACACCTAAAGAAAAGAGTAGGGTAAAAGTAAGTACTGATTTTTGTATTTTCTTTTTTTTATTCATGTTTAACCTCCAATATGTGATGGTAAAAATAGGTATGGTAATTAGGGTTCTGGTGCAAAAACTTCAAAATATTTGCAAGTAATCTCCAAAACTTTGACATACTGATATTATTACTCTAAAAAACCGTAGATTTCTCCTTTTTCCACATGCATATTAACCCCAGAAACAACCTTTCTTCCTTCACTTTATATTTTAATTATAAGAAACAAAGCTCTCGTTTTTCTTACTTGATACTTACAAATTCCTTAAGTGTTAAAAATCTTAGCTTGATGGATATGGGGTAGCACTTCAACACTATCAAGCAAATATTTTAGAGTATCCCCAAAACGAAAATTGTATCTCTTCATAGTTGTTCATGAAAATTCAGTTCATTTTTTTCATTTAGGGGAACAATTAATCTCTTAAGTTGATGGGCATGTGGTGCTACCCCATTGCTATCAAGCTAAGAAAATCAATTACCCCAAAATGAGATTTTTCTATTCTTATTTGTCTACTTTACTTATATAATGGTTTAGATTAATGAATAGTTTTTATTCAGAAAAAGCAACTGTACCTACTGTTAAAATAAAGAGGCAAAAACTTAATAAACTGTAGCGTTCATGTAATCTTTAGGAGTGTAATGTTTGCTCTGATTCAAATTATGAGATAGTTTGTTTTAACTGTTTTACATTATCTAAAAAAGAACTTGTAGGGATTCCTACAAGTTCTATTTGTTCTTCGGATTGACGAATAGTAAGTGTTATTGGGGATACCGCTAACATTTCAAGAGTCGTCATATATTCTTATGACAAAATGCTGTAGAAAGCTTAAGAATTCTTAAGAACTTTTGCCCCTTTTTCTTAAGGTTTGGACTCTAGAGTTTAATTATGAGTTCAAACCTGTGGGATGATTAGGTATGAAAACAATTCGCTTTCTTATTTCTGTATATAATGCACTAAAAATCAATTGGTGCAGCCATTCCAAGTTCAAAGTTTCTTGGAGACAAAATAATTGAAGAAATTGATTTGAAGAAAGTAAATTACATTGTCAAATATGGACTGAGTACAGGTGTACTCACAGAAAAATTAATTAAAAGAAGAAATCTCAAGACAATTATTTTATTACTGGAAAATAATAAGGAATTTTATTTTTTTACTAGAAGCAAAATTTAAAGAAAAAGGGAACTTATTAATTGTATATGAATCAGTAGTAAATACTGAACAATATATTAGGGAGAACGATATTACGTATATACATTATGTTATTTCTTGTCTTCCGTTTGCAAGTTTACAATAAAGAGAAGATAAAAATGTCTCACCCGCTTATGTCTTTAGCTGTTTAATACAAGAAAAAATATGGAGGAATCATATGGAGTCAAAAATTCTTATTGTCGATGATGATAAAGAGATTAGAAATCTTATCTCTGTTTATTTGGAAAATGAAGGTCTGAAAAATCAAAAGGCCGAAGATGCTATGGAAGCTTTACAACTGTTAGAAGAAAAGGAGTTTGATTTGATTATTTTAGATATTATGATGCCTAATATGGATGGTATTGAAGCGTGTATGAAGATTAGGGAAGACCGCAATATACCTATCATCATGTTATCTGCAAAATCTGAGGATATAGACAAAATTCAGGGTCTATCCTCTGGTGCAGACGATTATTTATCAAAACCGTTTAACCCATTGGAATTAATCGCTAGGGTAAAATCCCAATTAAGAAGGTTTAAAAAATACAATACGTCAATAGATCATAATAAAAACATCCTAGAAATTGGTGATTTAACCGTGAATACAGATACACGTCAAGTATGGGTAAGGGGAAAGGAAACAAGGCTAACTCCAAAAGAGTTTGATATCCTCGAACTACTTGCCCGTAACAAAGGGATTGTCCTGAGTGTAGCAAAAATATATGAATCAGTTTGGAAAGAGGTTTTTTATAAATCAGATAATACCGTCATGGTGCATATTACAAAAATAAGAGACAAAATTGAAGAGGATTCTAAACATCCTATTTATATTAAAACTGTTTGGGGAATTGGATATAAAATATGAAGAATGTTAGTTTTAGAAATAAAATCATTATAAAACTTCTTGGCGCTGTTGCAGTTAGTTTTTTTATTTCATTTGGTTTAACAATCCTCATTTTGTTATACGTCATAGATCCATTATTTGTAAAACACGAAGAATTTGGTATGCTTGAATCCAATTTGGCGTTGTTTTTCTTATTCGCGTTCGCAATCTTTACCTTTATCATACTTTTTTTGATATTGGTTCGAAAGAAAATAGTATATTTGAAGCTCATTTCGGATAATGTAAATGATATTGCCAATGGAAAATTGGGTTTGACAATTGGGATTAAGGGGAAGGACGAATTGACCCAACTTGCTCAAAATATCAACTATATGTCCAAGGAATTGGAAAATACATTTGAACAAGAAAGACGATTAGAACGTACAAAAAATGAACTTATAACGAACGTATCTCATGATTTACGCACACCGTTAACATCTATTATTGGCTATATAGATTTATTAAAAAGAGGGCAATACAACAGTAACACACAATTACAGGAATACCTTGAAACCACGTATTCAAAGTCACAGAGACTGAAATATTTAATTAGTGAGCTGTTTGAATATACCTGTTTATCAGGCATTGATGCTAATTTAAACTTAAATGAAGTCGATTTATCAGGTTTGTTGGAGCAAATAGTTGGAGAATACATTCCTATATTTGAAAAGGAACGCTTAATCGTTCAAAAATCAATTACACAAGAAACAATACCTATCTTCATAGATGTAGAAAAAATGGTACGTGTTTATGAAAATCTGTTTATGAATGCGATAAAGTACAGCATGAAACCATCTGAATTATCCGTATGTCTTGAATTAATGGATAACAAAGCAATTTTGAAAGTGTCAAATAAAGTCGAGAAACCGCCTGTTAGCGATCCAAATAAATTATTTGAAAGGTTTTTCAGGGGGGATAAGGCAAGAAAAGATGACCAGGGAAATGGTTTGGGGCTTGCTATCTCAAAAAGAATTGTTGAACTTCATCATGGTAATATATATGCAGAATATAAAGAAGGTTGGATATCCTTTATTGTTGAACATCCAATCAAATAGATTGGCTTATGGAATTACACGTTCCATAAGCTTTTTTTATAAACCTTAAGAATTCTTAAGGTTTTTTCAGGCTGTTTCCTAATTTTTATAGTTTATCATGTATGTATTCAAAGCGATGAGGTGAGTGGAGAAATTAAAATGAAATTTTCTTTACAGCTTTCAATTGGATATATCGTGACAGCCTTATGGAAAAGGTAGATGCAACATGACTATTTTGTTAGTAGCAAATATGAATAGCAACTTATTTTAAAGAAATGAAAAAACAAACGTAGGAGGATATATATGACGAAACCAGTTGTAGACGTAAAAAACGTCCAAAAAGTGTACGGTAAAAAAGGTGAGAACCAATCACACGCGTTAAAAGGTGTTTCATTCTCAATTCAAGGAGGTGAGTTTGTCGGAATTATGGGACCATCTGGTTCTGGTAAAACGACATTATTAAATGTAATTTCAACGTTAGATAAAGCAACGGGCGGCGTTGTTGAAATTGCAGGAACAGATATTACGAAAATGAAACAAGGTGAGCTTTCTGATTTCCGTTCACAAAAGTTAGGATTCATTTTCCAAGACTTTAACTTATTGGAGAACTTATCTATTTACGAAAACATCGCTCTTCCACTTTCCCTTCAAGGTGTTTCATCACGAAATATTGGACAGAAAATAGAAAAAGTAGCTGATATGTTAGGCATTTCAGCAATACTTCAAAAGTATCCTTCTGAAGTATCTGGTGGACAAAAGCAACGTTCCGCCGCAGCACGTGCGTTAGTTCATGAACCAGCAATTATTTTAGGAGACGAGCCGACTGGAGCTCTAGATTCTAAAAATGCAACGAGTTTACTGGATGCCATGACAAACTTAAATACAGAACAAGGTGTGTCTATAATGATGGTTACGCACGATCCGTATAGTGCTAGTTACTGTCAACGTATTTTATTCATTCAAGATGGTGAGCTCTATAAAGAAATTCATCGTGGTGGTACCCGTGAAAAGTTTTATAAAGAAATTTTAGACGTGCTGGCAGACTTAGGCACTCAAAAAGGATAAGGAAGGACGCTCAAGTATGTTATTTAAAATTTCCATGTCAGGACTAAAAAGTAAGTTGCAAGACTATATTGTCTTACTTTTGGGTCTTATTATATCTATTTCAATTTTCTATATGTTCCAAACGCTAGCGCAAAATAAAGCATTTCTTGAATCTAATTCAAATGTAGCTGCTATTGTATTTGCATTTCAAATTGGTTCGGTTTTACTAGCAATCATAACGTTCTTCTATATTTTATATGCAAATTCTTTCTTATTATCCCTTCGCCAAAAAGAGTTTGGGATGTATATGATGTTAGGAGCAAAAAAGCATAAAGTTACACTACTTATGTTTATTGAAACAATCGTATTAGGCGCAGCGTCTCTTGTAATTGGAATTACAATTGGTGTGGGACTTGCAGACGGTATCGGTCAGTTATTGATGAAACAGTTGGAGTTTTCTGGTGAGGGGTATCAAGCACTTTATATTCCATCTATGACTGTTACTTGCATCTTCTTTTTTGTCTTATTTGTACTATCAGCCATCATGAATGGTATGAAATTGTCACGTATTACTGTTTTGCAACTTGTACATGCAGATGAACAAACAGAACGTGTCGCGGTAAAAGGGAAAATGACAGCTGTAGTTGCATTCCTGGGTTTACTTTTACTAGGTATTGGTTATACATCACTGATCTATATATCACAGCTACAAGGAGAAAATATAATAAGCATTCCTAAATTCATGGCTATTGGATTAATCGCAGCTACAGTTGGTACGTACATGCTATTTGGATCCCTTCTCCCCGTTATGATGAAAAAGGTACAGAGTAATAAAAAACGTAGGGAAAAAGGGCTGAATGCTTTTACTTTTGCGCAATTAAACTTCCGTATGAACAGTCTAACAAACGTGCTGGCAACGGTAGCAATCTTAGTAGCTCTTGGAGCTGGTGGAATTGCTTGTGGTATGGCATTTAAAAACAATGTTCTAAAACAGACTGATAAAGGAACCATTTATGATTCGGTAGTTCATAATCCAACAGTGGAAGAAAAGAAATTGTTAGACGGTATTTCATTTAAAGAGCAACTTGAATATCGCTACAAGGTGGATGATACGTATGTGTATTATATAAAAGAAGAGTTAGAGAATAATCGTCCTTTAGTAAAAGATAGAAAAAATGAGAAGACAATGAAAGTTTCAGAAAAAATCCCCATGAATGCATTTGCATTATCAAGACAATGGGGTAAAGATGATGGAAATCCAAAACAATGGAGCGATGCTTTCCAAACAATTCAACCAAAGTATATGTATCCGAATCATGAAGTGAAAATTGTCAATCAAAACATATACGATAGTATGAAAGGTACAGAAAATAAAGTATTTATTGGTAAAGCGGATAATTTCGGAACATACGTAAAAGAATGGAAAAAACTTGATGAATTACATGTAGTTAAATATAAAAATGTGAAAGCAGAAGAACTGGGTAGTAAGTATCAAACATATAAGTCGAACCAAAGTCTTTCTAGCGGACTCATGTTTATGGGCTTCTTCGTTGGAATTGCGTTCTTAGCAATGATGGCAAGTTGTCTGATGTTTAAAGTTCTGTCTGGTGCATCAAAAGATTGTACACGTTATCAAATGCTTTGTAAAATCGGTGTTCGCCGAGAGTTATTAACACAATCGATTTATAAAGAGTTATTCTTTGTATTCTTAGTCCCAGCAATTGTGGGTATTGTTCACGTATTAGTTGGTATGAACATGTTCGGTCCGCTTTTGATTGATCCGTATTTCCGAATTTGGTTGCCACTTGTCATTTTCGTAGTAATTTATTTAATTTACTACTTGATTACAGTTCAATTGTATAAAAGAATTGTACTTCCGAAAGAAAAATAGTTTTACAAAACATTCAAAATGTTAAACTCAAAAAAACCAGTGATATCCTACACATGTACTAGTATCACTGGTTTTTTATATGGAAATTTGATGGTTAACTTGACAAATTATAAAAAATTACAAGCTCAGTTTTACATTTTCCCAACGATATTTCTGTAAAATTATCTTTCTTTTCCCTCTGTTTGATTGGCTTGGAACTCCATTTTTAACGCAATACTATCCCCTTGGAACACGTTTTGATCTGTGCCGTTGTCTTCAAATACAAACTTTATCCAAAACCAATCCATTTTCCCAGGTTTTAATCCCCCTGTTTCAGTCCACTTAGAATGAAATACTTTTTTGGAGGCAATCTCTGGGCTTTGTGATTTTAGTTCTGCAAGAGTTGTCTCGTATACAGGGCTTTTCGCAGGATCCCAATCCAAAAGAAATTGTACTTTAATATGTTTACCGAAATCTTCTGTAGTATTATTTTGTTTTAAGTCGTTTACAGTATAGTCTATTTTCATCATGATATCTTTAATATCTAATGTACCACTATTTTTTAAATTTAATTTCTTTAATATTTTGTCCCCAGGTTTTAAATTTTCTAAGTTAAGTGAAGTAGTTGGTTGCATAGCTAAATCCAATGTACCTGCAGCAAATGTATTATTTGTTACAACTTGATCGCTAAAATATGCATATGTTCCCCCACCAATTAAAGACATACCAAGAGCGGCTGAAACCACTCCAACACCTAATTTCTTTTTCAATGACATTTTTTGTTCCTCCCATATCATTTTTACAATTTTTCTCCCTAATTAACTAAAACGCTCCCCTTAATACAGGTATAGCATCAATTGTAAGAATTTTGTATTGAAATAAGAATATTACTTATTGAGAAAATTATGTTGTTATTTGTTTTCTATAAATTAAACGTACCAAAAATAGAAAGTTTGAATCCGGAATTTTCTTATTATATAGCGCTGCGGCCTTTTCATGTTTCGAAGCCACGTGTAATAACAGTCGATAAGAATCCGGCTTATTCTATAGCAATTGAGTAGTTGAAAAAAGAAAAAGGCATACCTGATAGTAAGCAACTTAGACAACATAAGTACTTGAATAATATAGTAGATGGACTTGTAACATAAAATACGATTTCGTTAGGAATATATATGTTTTATTCTCTTTTACGTTGTTTTTGCACCAGGACCAAAATACAAAGGGCGCAAGAAGAGCTACGTAACGTCAAGAGGAAATAAAGAAAGCGTAGCTATATAGAAAAAAGCGGTATGGAACAAATGAAACTTGTATCATGTCTATATATTGAAACCATATTAAAAGTGAGGGCAGTTTTATGTTTATTCAAATAAGTTTGAGGTGTGGAAATGGGACAGAAGTTTATTGGAAAATGTAATCATGACGAGCTCGACTATGTTATTAAAGACTATTGGCAAGATGTATGGAATTATTCATTTATTATTACAAAAGATCCACACTTATCAGATGATATCACACAAGATGTCTTTATAAAGGTTTTTAAACATTGGCATTCGTTTCGAAAGGATTCATCTATTAAAACGTGGATATTAAAAATCACAAGAAATACAGCAATAAACTATTTGAAATCCGCTTATTTTAAAAAGATATCTTTAGTGGGATTTTTTAGTGACGACAAGCAGTCTTCTTCGGCAGAACAAGAGTTTTTTAAGCAAGAGGAACTAAATGAAGTGTGGGATGTTGTATTAAAACTACCTAAAAAACACCGTGAAATACTAATATTGGACGCGAAATATGAATTATCTTATGAAGAAATGGCTGAAACATTAGGTGTATCAATAGGAACAGTCAAATCTAGATTAAGTCGAGCGAGAAGTAAAGTTTCAAAACTAATGGGGGAGGGTAGAAGTGATGAACAGTAAAAAAAATCCTGACTGGTATAATAAATTGAAAAACGGCCCAATGGAGCATCGGAAATATGAAGAAGAATTTATTTATAAAATAAAGCAATCGGTATATCAAAATAGTGAAGTAGATTCTGTAACATACAAGAGACCATTTCGTAAAAAAGCATTACCTATTGTAGTTGTTTTGGTTTGTACAATGTTATTTTTTATTGTACAACAACCTTGGCTTGATGATAATAAATCACCGGTACAAAGTAGTACTCAAATTAAGCCGAAAACAAAAGATGAATCTGCTCAAGATCCATCATTGAAACAATTTATGAATGATTTATATCAAAGTACAACTTCAAAAAATGAAAATGATTTGTATAGAGCGTTAAATGATGAAGTTCTATTTAAAGGGAAGAGTTATAAGAGAGATGAATTGAAGTTTGATGAAGATATTTTTCATGAGTTGCAAGTCGCTCTTACAATGGGGGGAGAATTTGCAAATGATACAAAGAAAGTATATAAAGTACCAAGTGGAATGACAGAAAGTAACCAATCAAAGCAAGCGCATTTTATATATGTAACTGTTACTGGAAATAAAACGAAAATTTTAGCTGAACCAAAACGAGAATCACAAATTTTATATGAAGTATCTAATGAAATGGTAAAAGCTTGGATTCCAGAAAAAGTGCAGAAGGATGGATATATAAAAATATCGACATTTAACGGTAATACTGGGTATGTACAAAAAGAGTATGTTTTAACGGATATTAAATATTCATTTGTGTTCGAAAAGGATCATGAAGGTATGTGGAAAATAATAAATATAGATTCTATATGGTAAAAGAGGAAGGTTCACTTTAATGAACCTTCCTCTTTGTTTTTATTTTCTTATTGAAGTGTATGCCAGAACTCTAAAACTTCTGCTGTAACGAGAGCAGCGATGTTTTTTTCTGAATTACTACCAGGAATAACGACAGAAATTGCGATTTGTGGATTTTCGGTAGGAGCATATGAAATGAAAAGAGAATGATTTATCATTCTTTCTTGCTCATTCGGAGAACCTGTACTACCCGTTTTACCTGCGACATGAAAGGGTAAATTTTTAATCTCCTCTATATGTTGACTCATTCCACCTTGCACGACACTCCAAAATTCCATAGGATAACGATTTGAACTTTCTAAAATTGGTTTAAACTTTTTTGTTTCCATACCGTCCTGACCAATAATAGCACTTACAATTTGAGGTTTATATTTATCACCTTTACTTGCCAAAGTTGCTGCATATTGAGCGAGTTGAAGAGGGGTATGCACTTCATTTCCTCCCGAAGAGGCATTTAATAGAGCGGAGATTCCCTTTTCAAACTTATTAGATGGATGGAATTCATATTGTCCGTCTTCTTCAAAGGGTAAATCAATCCCGGTTTTAGAACGTAGGCCGAATTGCATTAAATAATCTGTCCATATTTGTGCCACTTTTTCTATATTCCCATTATTTTGGTTGAATAAGGGCAGAGCTACTTTTGCTGTCATAAAGGTGTTAGATGAATTAATGATAGCCTGCCTCGGTGTAATCTCACCTGTTGGCGTTCCAGGTGCATTCGTAATGTTATTTTGATTATCATACTGAAAAGTACCCTTATCTAAATAAGTATCTTCGGGTTGAAAAAGCTTTTCGTTTAATCCAATTAAAATAGTAAGAGGCTTTATAGTAGAGGCCATATTCACATAAGATTCACCATACTTTAATTTTTGAACTGCCTTATTTTGCGAAAGTGATTTAAAGTTTTTATTTTTAGATGATACATGTGTATTTAATGCATTTGGATTAAATACTGCCGAGTTGGCCATAGTTAAAATTGCGCCAGTTTTTACATCGGTTATTACAACATAACCAGCTTTAACATCAGGTAATTTCTTAATTTGAGATCTTAATGCTTCCTCTGTTTTTTGCTGCAATTTCGAGTCTAAAGCTAGCCGGATATCTTTTCCTTTTTGTACTTTTTGAATATTCCATAAGAACTTTTTATTATTCATTTTAAAAATCAGAGTTTTTCCGGATTTTCCTTTTAAATCATTCTCATATTGCAGCTCAATCCCACTTTTCCCAACAGGTCCATACTTAGAATTAAGGTCATTTTCTACATACCCAATTAGCTGTGAACCAATTTCGTGTTTAGGATAATATCGAATCCATTCATCTTTAATTAGTACATTATTGGGTTTGTTTTTGTTTATGAATGTAAGTTCACTCTCATTTATGTCAGAGTATAACGGTATATCATTCATAGTCTGATTTTTACAAGATTGTTGTAATTGTGAATTTATGTCCTCTGCAGAAATGTCATGTTGAAATTCTTTTGAAAATTGATTGAAAAAAGCTAATGTGTTTGATGTATCATGATCCGATAGCCTTTCATCATTAGAAGTGCAATATAAAGACTTAACTTTCTTATTTGTAGCTAGTATTACACCATTTTGATCAAATATTTTTCCTCTTTCAGCTGAAGAAGTTGCGATAGTAATTGAAATAAAGTTGATTTTTAATAAAATTAGTAAAATCAAACCTACAATAGAAAGAACCGCAAAAAATCTCCATCTCTTTGTATGTAACATATAACCCTCCCTTATGTAGTCTAATTCATCTTATAGTTAATTATTTTTTTTGTAAATGTGGAACACTTTTATTATTTAGGTTATCTATTAAGTATTACAGCATGAAGAAAGGAATAATTAGTATGAAAAGTTACTAGCAAGTCTATTTATAAGTTTAATATGAGTTATTATACAGTTTAGCTTTTCTAATGTAAGCAACAAAAAAATAGAGAGAAAAACAAGAAAGGAGATTATCAATTACTCTGCTGTACCCTATGCCCATCAAGCTAATATTTTGAGGAACCCCCAAAACAAAAAAAATATTTCTTGACAGTTATTTATGTAAATTCAGCCCGTATTTTTGAAGATTATCGTTTTCTTTAACGGCATGACGACTTTATCTTATTCAGCCTTGTTTAAAATTACTTCCCTAACGAATAAATTCTACATCTTTTGCGAGCCTTTGAAGAATCTGAAGTCATAAATGATGGTGTAATTCCTGAGAGAATAGTTGAAGCTGTTTTGCTAGTGAAATATCGATAAAAACACCATCCTTTTCATTGACTCTACTAAAGGGGAAGTGTAAATGTTCTTTAGGAAATATATACTTAAGTAAATTAGCACGTATATTCTATTTGGTAGTTATAGAAAAGCAAAAATAAAGATAAATTCTATATTAAAAGAAGGATTTTATTTATTACGTTGAATCAACTATAGTATTAGGTGACATGGGACAGTAGGAACCCATGTTGGCGTCATTTGCTAAATGTAATTCCTTTTGCAGCGCAGTGCCCCCTTATACAAGTGGGCTTTTTTGTTGTAAACACATAATATATATGGAGGCATAAGAGAGATGACGGATGAGTATAAACAATTAATTTCGTATGTAGATAAAATAAAAGAACTTAATTATAGTACAGCTTCCGCATTAATAGTTATTCATAATGATAAAATTCTAGTAAACCATTATAACGGAAGGCATTCAAATGTTGTTTCATCATCTCAAAGAGAACTTGTAGTAATTACTACAAGTTCTCTTTGTTTTTCTGATAAAACCGAAAGTAAACTTTTATCTAGTAGTTTACTTTCATACTATTGATTTTTATACGTGTTTGGTAAAAAAAACAATGAGTTGCAAAAAATACTATACCGAAATCTAGTTCGGTATAGTATTTTGCATATAAAAGATCCCACTTTGCTATATCCCCCAAAAAAGAGTCATTGCTCCGAGAATTATAAACTGTATTTTCAGAAACATTACGAGCGTGTAAGAAAAATGTAAGGTAATTCAATATGAGAAAAATAATCTAACTACTACAATGAATAACAGATACATTCATGAGAAAATCTGTGTTGGGATATTAAGTTGTTTTAGTTCTTAAAGCATTCGACCAATTAGGGCAAATAACAAATAGGGAAATGTCTGTGATTCAAAGCTCGATTGTTGTATTAGTAATCTATATTTGCATGCAAATTATTTACTTCATTACTATTAGAGATCACTATATAAAATGCATATGTACAAAATTATATTCATAAAAACAGAGGTGTAAAATGAACATTATTTTCAGTCTAATCGCTAGTTATGCGATTCCTATGATACTACTCACATTTTTGTTACTACTTGTATTTGTTTTTAGTTATTTTGTAGTATACAAAAAGATATGTAAAAGAGAAAAAAAACTTACTGTAAAACAAATTATATTGTTTGTTTTAATAGCGGGATATTATTCCCTTGCATTATCAGCTACTTCATTTGGTCGTTCAGATGATATGGCCTTTGCAAGAACAATTGACTTTGATGTACTTAGTGTTTATAAAAAAGCATGGAATACATTTTCATTTACTTCCTTCTTCCATATCTTTGTGAATATAGGTATGCTTTTTCCGTTAGGAATTTTATTCCCTTTATTTAGTAAGGTTTTTCAAAAAACAAAATGGATGTTAATCATCTCAATTATAGCAAGTTTATTGATTGAAATTCTTGAATTTACACTGCAACGAGGAAGTATGGAACTAGCAGATTTACTTCATAATACTTTAGGTATGATGCTAGGATATTCTGTGTTAAACATAGTTCTTATATTTTTGAAAAAAAATGAAACAGATACAAAAATAATCAAATATTTATACCTTCCCATTACAGTAAGTTTCGTCGCAATCGGAATAATGATTTCCTATCAAATGAAGGAATTTGGAAATATGCCTATTGATCCCATTACAAAAACTGATATGTCTCAAGTTGCTATAAAAACATCAATAGAGTTAAAAGACGAAGGGAAAAAAATGCCTGTTTACAAATATTACGGTACAAAAAAATCACATGTTCGAGATGTTGAAATTCTTTCTCCAAAGGAAGCATTTCAAAAACTGAAACAAGGAGACTTCGATCCTATAGGATCTTTCAAAGCAGGTGATACATTATCCATTACAAAATATAGTATAGATTACTACACTGATACAAAAGGTTTCTCTCAGCCTATATATGTTTTTGAAGTACACTTAAATGGTAAAGATAGTTGGCTTCAACCTATTTCCGCAAAGAAATAAAGTAAATTTGGTTCTGTTGCAAAGTTTTTTAAGAAATATTATGAAAAGGCTACTAGTACTGGCTGTGATTCATGATACATCGAAAAGGCGGAGTCTGTTTGAAGACTTCGCCTTTATCTGTATAGTGCGTGCAAGGGTACGGAAATGATTTAGGGGATAAGGGGCATCATCTATAAAATCTCATTTTTATTGTGTGAATTTGGAGGGGATTTCTCATATGAAAGCAGTAAAAATAAAAGTAAAAGATCTTAGTAAAGGATACACAGGAAATGTTTCACACATGGCACTTTCAAATTTTAATTTAACAATAATAGAGGGAGAATTTGTTGCGGTTATGGGTCCTTCGGATAGTGGGAAAACAACGTTATGGAATATGATATCTACTATTGACTCGCCAACATCAGGTAGTGTATTCATTCATAATAAAAATCCATATCAACTTTCGGTAAATGATTTGGCCTTATTTCGCAGACAGGAATTAGGGTTCGTTTTTCAATCTTTTAACCTACTGCATACATTAACAGTAAGAGAGAATATGGTTCTTCCGCTTGTATTAGATGGCATGAATGTGAAAAGAATAAATAAACGAGTAGAATCTGTTTCGGAAAAATTAGGTATTAACGAAATTTTAAATAAACGAACATATGAAATATCAGGAGGACAAGCGCAGGAAACAGCGATTGCCCGAGCACTCATTCACTCTCCTAAATTGGTTCTTGCAGATGAGCCGACAGGAAACCTAGATTCTAAAGCCTCTCAAGACGTAATGGAGATATTAACACAATTAAATAAAGAAGAAAAGGCAACAATGATGTTAGTAACTCACAATCCAGTTGCTGCAAGTTTCTGTAACCGCATTATTTTTATTAAAGATGGACAGTTATACAATGAAGTTTGCTACAATGATGATCGCCCATTATTTTATAAAAATATTATGGAGAGTCTTTCTATGTTAGGGGGGGATAAACATGACTTTTCGACAGCTCGCATTCAATAATGTTTTAAGGAATCAACGAATATATCTTGGTCATTTTTTTAGTAGTACATTTGCGGTATTGATTTTTTTCACTTATGGACTACTTATCTTTCATCCGAACCTACAAGGCGAACTGACTCATGTAAGTACCATCATGAGTACATTTGGGAGAATAGGATTTCACCTATCTTATTACTTAATCTTTGTCTTTTCTTTCTTATTTATTTTCTATTCTGTTAGTGCATTTTTAAAAAATAGAAAAAAAGAGTTTGGATTATTAATGTTACATGGAATGTCTCATCAACAGCTTCATCGATTAATTTTTTTCGAAAATATGTTGATTGGAATCCCTTCTATAGTAGTAGGCATCGGACTTGGGATGGTTTTTTCTAAATTATTTTTACTAGTTAGTGGGTCTTTATTAGGAGTAGAGCAAACACTAGCATTTTACTTTCCATTAAAGGCAATGCTAGTAACAGCAATGTCCTTTTTTGTTTTATTTCTACTCATTTCATTGTTTACATCAAAAATGGTGAAAATGAATGAGCTTGTAGAACTCATAAAATCAGAGGAAAAACCAAAACCAGAGCCAAAAGTCTCTGGTTGGATATCTCTGTTGGTACTTATTTTATTTGGGGCAGGTTACTCCAGCGTTCACTACAGTATCGTCGCGGTGTATTACATGGATTTAGATCAATTATTACTACTTGTAGGAGTGGGCGTCTTATTAATTGTATTTGGAACCTATTTTTTCTTTACTCAATTGTGTGTCTATGTGTTATATACTTTAAAAAATAAAGAAGCTACATTCTTTAAAAGAACCAATCTCCTTGTTATTTCAGAATTGATGTATCGAATGAAGGATAATGCGAGAACGTTCTTTATCGTTACAATTATATCTGCCGTTTCTTTTACAGCAATTGGAGTTTGTACAGCTATTGGAAATCCAGAATTAGCAAAACATGAGACCCCATATGCATTTACGTATCGATCGGATAAGGGGAATATACAAGAAAAAGCCCATATTGAAGAGATAAAGAAGCAATTAAAAGAATATGGATTTTCTTATAAACTTGTTGCAACAGAATTTAAAAGGACACTAAACGGATTGGCGTTAATTAATCTATCTACGTATAATCAATATGCAAAACAATTAGGGTATGAAATAGAGAAATTAACAAATGAAAATGATAGCATTGCAATACGACTAAATAAGAACGAGAAAAGTGCGGAGGATATAAAAACTTTTGAAATAATACATGGTCAAATAGAGGTTCAACTTTCTGTACAAAAAACAATTTATATCCCAGAATTATCTTTAATCGAAAAGCCTGTTATTGTCTCTGATGCTGTTTATAATAAGGTCCAAAATGCTCAACAAGAAAACGTACTTCGAGATTACACCATATACGGTTTTATCGTTAAAAATTGGTCTGAAACGAATGCAGTTTCTACTAAACTTATGAAGATTATTGGTAAGAATCAAGATGATTATTATATGTTTTCATCTTTGTATTTAAGATGGCTTGAATTGAAACAACAAAACGGATTACTTTCTATCTCAAGTGTAATGGTGGGGATTGTATTTTTCGTATTTACGCTAAGCTTTTTATATTTCCGTCTATTTACTGATTTAGAACGGGATCAAGAGCAATATCAAATGATTTCAAAATTAGGTTTAAGCCAAAGTGAGTTAAAGCAAATCGTGACAAGACAAATGATGCTACTATTTTTCTTACCGATTGTAGTGGCTATGGTTCACAGCAGTTTTGCATTTCTTACTCTGCATCAATTAGGACAAACAGTAAGTAGGGAAATGTCCGTTATTCAAAGCTCAATTATTGTATTAGTAAGCTTTATTTGTATGCAAATTATTTATTTCCTTATTATTAGAATCCACTATATAAAACGCATATGTATAAAAACATATTTATAAAAAAATAATCTAAAAATTGAAGGTGCAGGCTCAGTCACTAAATATGATTGCGTCTGCACCTTCAGTATGTTGAAAAATATATCAAGACTAATCTGTGTTTGTTCTAAATTCTCTTGCCACTGTTGACTCAATCATTTGTGAGTGGATCTAAAAAGAAGGAATGGTTGCCGTACCCCCCTACATTCAGAATGTAATATGTATTATGAATTTTTAAAATGAAATCCCATATTTTTCACTTTTGCATTCGGAATTTCATTCCAGATGTAAAATTCTAATCATAATAACAAGACGTCTCCAAAGTAAACTTTTATGTAAAGGTTTACTTTGGAACGGCTTAAGAAAAAGGCTATGTTAAAGGAAAAGGTTGATTTATCGTAAAGTGGTATGATGACTCCTGCCCTACCTCTAATAAATTATCTGAATTCATTTTACAAATATATGCAACAGAACATATATTCGTGTTATAATTTGATTGAGTAGTTTAACCATATAAATTTGATAAACAGTAAAGAAGATTTTAATCATAAAATAAGATTTTTGAAGAATGTTCTTTTGAAGTACGGTATGACTAATGATTCAACTCTTGCTATAAAGTTACAAATTAATCATAAACAATAAGTTTCCTGTACGAAATTTCATATATTTTATAACGTTTCTTCGAACTAATTGTATATAAATTTTATATCTTTTAAGTTGAATTTCAAATTTACAATAAAGTAGAATTACATTTCTCTAAAAAGAATTTATTATGATTCGAATCGAAAGTTAGTTGACAAATATTAAATTCTGGTTTAAATTTTGAAGTAATTCAATAATCTTTGTTAGGTGAGGCTCCTGTATAGAGAAACGCTGCTGCCCAAAAATGTCGAGAGACGCCAATGGGTCAACAGGAACGGTCGGATTAAGGCCCTTTTTAATGTAGCTGGTTATAAAAACCTATGCTATACAGTGCTAAAACTCAACGAGGGAGTGGTATACGATTTGATAGAAAGGCACCTCTGGGATTTTTGCAGAGCTGTCTTAATAATCATTTATTTGTATTGTAAAAAACCTTTACTCCTTTTTGAGTAAAGGTTTTTTTGTTTAATGTTATTTATTTTTATCTTGTCTATATTCAAAAAGGAGGTAGTTCTAAATAATAAATTGATTGCAATGTAACTATTAATGCTCTAATAAAAATTTTAGACAGATAAAATAGCACAAAACCACTCATGAAACTCTAGAGTCTCCCTTAGCAATATAAGGAGGAGTTAACATGAAGAAATTATTAAATGAATTACTTGTAACCCAAAATAATTTGGATGCAGAGAAAGTTTTACGTCATCCGTCGTATGATGTTGCGCAAGAAGTAAAACGGTTTTCAATTGAAGATCAAGTCATATTACTAGATAAGATTCCTGTATTAAAAAGCTCAAAAATCCTTCAACATTTGAGTACAGAAGAAAAATATAATATCTTAATTCACTTATCTGAAAACAAAGCTAAAAAGTTACTAGATTTACAACCGATTGATGAAACAGTAGATCTACTTCTAGCGGTTCATCCGGAAAAACAAGCTAAATTAATGGCGTATTTAAATAAAATTACAAAACATAATGTAAAAAAATTAATGGCTTTCAAACCTGAAACGGCAGGAAGTCTTGTCACAAGTGATTTTGTTGCAGTTAGAGGGAATTGGTCAGTAAAAATGACATTGAAGTACATTAGGGAGCATTCAGAAAATGTAGAATCAATATCTTATATCTATGTTCTTGATAGTCATGGTTATCTTAGGGGAATCGTTTCCATACATGAGTTATTACTAGCAGCAGATGAAGAGATATTATCTACTATCATGATTCAAGAGGTAATTTCAGTACACGCTGAAGTTGATCAGCAAGAAGTTG
The DNA here is from genome assembly GCF_036320425.1 of Bacillus nitratireducens. Classification (NCBI taxonomy): domain Bacteria; kingdom Bacillati; phylum Bacillota; class Bacilli; order Caryophanales; family Bacillaceae; genus Bacillus; species Bacillus nitratireducens. The sequence goes on along the minus strand of NZ_JAUMJO010000010.1, from coordinate 67,396 downwards.
TAAAAAAGCTACTGAATTATAATTTAGCAGCATTACCCGTAACAACAGCGAAAAATGAAATGATTGGTATTATAACATTTGATGACGTAATGAATGTTATGGAAGCAGAAGCTACAGAAGATATCCAAAAGTTAGGCGGAAGTGAACCGTTAAATCAATCTTACTTTGAATCTAGTATTTGGAGCATTTTCTTCAAACGTCTACCATGGTTATTGCTTCTTTTTGTTGCTGAAGCATATACAGGTACAGTACTAAAGTATTTTGAAGACGAAATTGAAACAGTAGTTGCCTTAGCTTTCTTTGTACCGTTATTAGTAGGTACTGGAGGAAATACAGGAACACAGGTTGTAGCAACAATTACTCGTGCAATCGGTATTGGAGAGGTGAAATTTAAAGACATTTTCCGTGTAATAAAAAAGGAATTTGCAATTGGCATGCTTCTCGGACTTGCACTTGGGGTAGCTGGGCTCACTCGTGCTTATATGTTAGGAGTTGGAACAGAAGTTGCACAAGTTGTAGCAATCACTTTATTATTTATTGTTATTTGGGCTTCTCTTGTCGCAGCTATTTTACCTTTGATACTAAGAAAATTAAAATTAGATCCTGCAGTCGTATCTGGTCCATTTATTACAACATTTGTTGACGGAACAGGATTAGTAATTTATTTCATGGTTGCAAAAACGTTATTAAATTTGTAAATATACACTGAAATAAATACGAAATGTAGAATAAGTATTTTGCTTTGCTTGCAAAGACATAGTGGGGAACTCGGGAATGAGGGAAACAAACACTTTTGTCTTTAGGAAAATAATATCTTAAAGGATTCATTGAATGTAATTAATGCCGGAGGAAAAACCTATGAAACATCTAAGAAAAATCTTCAAACGAATTTTGCTTCTTTTTTCTATTTTCATGCTTATTGGCATAGGAATATTATTTGGTACTAACTATGGCCGAGATCTTCGTGTAACAATTGCTGGAAGTATACTAACTTCTCAGCATCCACAATATGCGAAATATACATTCCTATCCCAAAAGGAACTAGATAAACTGCAAGATAGAATTAATCATCCAAAATGGTCAAATAGTGATGAGGCTATTTATAAAAAAATAGCAGGAAAAAGATTAGAAGAATTAAAAAATCAGCCATTAAAAATTGATGTAGAAACGATTAAAAGTAACAAAGATAGTCGCTTTCTTTTCGAAGGAAAATTAATCACTATTAGTAACCCTTTCAATGTTAAACTTGTTAGCCATCAAGGGACACAGGGTGATCAAAGAGGAGAAAAAATTAGCGTAATGGCAAAACGTAATAATGCACTTGTTGCTGTGAATGCAAGTGGGTTTGCTGATGAAACAGGAAGGGGAGGAGGAAATGTTGCAACTGGAATAGTAATAGAAAATGGGGAAGCTATTGATACAAATATGGATAGAAATACCCCTACAATTATTACAGGTTTAACAAAGTTTGGACAAATGATAACTGGAAATTATTCTACCCAACAACTCTTAGATAAACAAGTCGTTTCCGCAGCAGGATTTATGCCACAGTTAATTGTAAATGGAGAAAAAATGATCACAGAAGGAGACGGCGGTTGGGGTTCTGCTCCGCGAAGTATTATGGCCCAAAAAGAGGACGGCACATTAATGTTTCTTGTGATAGACGGTAGGCAGACACATAGCATAGGAGCTACGTTAAAAGAGTGTCAAGATATTCTATATGAAAAAGGAGCAATAAATGCAATGGCTATGGATGGAGGGTCTTCTGCTACACTATATTTAGGAGGGAAGGTTATCAATTCACCTTCTACATTATCCCATGAAGATCGTTATTTACCGAATGCTTGGGTAGTAACAGCAAATCCGAAACAAAAAATAAAAATGACAATAGATGGGGAAAAAGTAAATCCCGAAACCTTCTATAAATTTGATACAAATATTACTTCACATTAAGTAGAAATCAAAGGCGAAAGTAATATGAAATGTTTTTATATACCGATTAACGTATAATTTAAATTATGTATTTTTTACATAATAAAATTATATTTAAAGTGGAATATATATAACTAAGGAAAAGGTTTATATTAGGGAAAAGAATAAGAGTTCAGCAATGCAAAATTGCTAAACTCTTATTCTTTATTTTTTCCTATTCGTCCTAAACTATCTTTAATAGTTGTTTCTCCAAGTTGAGTGTATAACAAAGCCGTATCTTGACTGGTATGCCCAAGTTGCTGCATCACTTGTAACGAGTCTTTTTCTTCCATATATAATTTATTTGCTAATGTATGTCTTAATTTATGAGGAGACATTCTTTTTCCGTATGCCCTAGTATATTTTTCTACTATATCTTGGATAGCCCTAACTGAAAGCGGCTGTGCAGTATGTTTATATTTCGATAAGAACACATTTTTTAGTTCTTTTCCTGGAGCGTATTTGTTATCTCTACTTTCCATATATTTTTCTAAATCATTCAATGCAATGGGAGTAATCCATACTGAATCTTCTTTATTTCCTTTACGGATCACGTCAATTAGTCTTTCCTTTAAGTTTATATCTTCCATACGAAGATCGGCTAATTCACTTACACGTATACCGCTACCAAGAAAGAGGGAGAGAATAGCTACATCCCGGTCTTTATCCCTTAGGAAATAGAACAACTGATGTTTTGTTAAAGATTTTTCATGTTCGTACTTAACGTAATTCATAAATTCTTGATCGTCATCATTATGGAATATTTTAGATCTCATACGTTTTGCACGGGCATTTAATGTTTCTTTATCTTTATGTATTTCAATTTTAGCCATTACATTTCTATAAAAATAGCATTCTCCATCTTCATTCTCTGATAGGGCGGTAAGGTACTTAAATAAAGACTTTAAGGCCGAAATTTTTCTGTTAACAGAGGAATTCTGCATGTTTTGTTGTAATTTTAGAAACCTCATAAAGTTCTCAACATCTTTTTTCTTTAAATTCTCTAAATCAGAGAAGGATATGTCTTTGATGGACTTTAATTCAATAATTTGTTCGGATAATAGCCAATTAAAGAAGACCCTAAAATCGTATACATAATTCAGTAGGGTGGAGGGAGAGGCATCATGCAATTCTTTGTACTCCACAAATTCTTCTATGTAAAAGGGCATTTCATTTAGATTCTCGTATAATTTTTTACGATGTACGGATTTTTGACGTTGCTTGCTGTAATCCATAAAAATCACCTCATATATACTATAACAGAAAAAGAATACGAACACAAGTTCGCGTTAAATTCAATTTTTACACAGACTTATTTACATAATTAAATTATGAGGTACTAAAATGCACTCGAAATTAAAAAGTAATAGTCATTCTAATAAGAATTATAGATAACCAATTAATAAATTTTTATTAAACTATAAAACTAGTACAAAAATTAAATGTGAAAGTATGTAAAATAAAACAATTTTCATAATAAATTCATATAAAAAATCAGTATATAAAAACAGTTTAAAAGTTGTTACCAAATATGAATTGGTTAATTTAATCATAATTATGAGGAGTTAATTAGATCAAAATAAGAAAAGCTCCTATAAATTAAAATGTAATTTACCCTAAAAAGTTTCATTGAGTAATTCAGTATTTAATGATTTCTATATAAAATATGAATTATATAGATACATACCAATATACTAAGATTCATGCAATTGAGCTCGAAATCCCTAGATGCTTTATTAGCTTTTTATATAACTCTATTATTGTTCGTAAAATCGGTATTTCGTGCGAAGTTTAATGTATTTGCTTTTCACCTCTTCGTATTAACTTTTATACTCATCTAACAAAATACATCATTCACTTTTCTTTGCATCTGAATATCTTTTAGTTTCAGATTCATTCAACTATACATATTAATATTGATTACATGCTTGATTAAAAGACATAAAGACATATCAAGTGTACAAATACACTTTAATACAAAATAGTTAACTTTAATTGTTTAACACTAAATAGATTGTATTTTTCACAAAAATTGATTGTTTATGATGTCGAAATAAAGTGTTTCCTTTAGCACTTTTATATTGTACTTGGTTTAGCTGAGCATTCCGCTAAATGTGATTTTAATATATATTTTAAAATATAGATTTTAAAATATAACTTCTAATTTTTTCTCCCGTCTCAATAATACAAGTATTCTTTTCTATTTGAGATTCATTCAAATTCTAAAGCTGTATTGGTTTATTTGCTAGTGCTATATCTACTATTTGTTCTGGACTAAGATCTTTTTCATTCCAATATATTAGATCACTTACTTCTGGATGTGGGCCATTTCTTTCTAGAGCTTCTAACATTTCATCAAGCTCTTCTTCGGTTCCCTCGCATTCTATAATTTTGCCTACCAGGATAATCAGTTCTTCTCTTGTTATCTCTTTAAACATACCTTTCACTCCTTATATTATTAATTTGAATCTCTTGTTTAAAGTGCATTCTTCGAGAAGTTATTACTATAATATCTAAATCGTAAAAGTCACCTTACCTTTGGTTTACACCCCTATAGCTTTCCAATATTCTCAATACATGTATTAGATTATCATGCTCGCAGTTTTTATGTTTGTGGCTGACTTATAGTAAAAAGGGTCTGTATATGATGATTAATCACAAACAGACCCTTTTCATATTTAATCATTTGCAAATTCTGTTCATATCAATTTCATAGCCAGAGCTTTTTTATTCTCGTACTAACCTCGTTTACCACTCATCGTAATTATCCATTGTTATGTAGACAATATCAGATATATTATTTGGTTTTTCGACTGTATCTTTGACAAGTGCTGCCACGTTTTCTCTTTCGATTTTCCCAACTAAATATCCATGCTCAAATACAGCATTTTGTCTATTTTATTACTTTACTAAAGCCCTATTTCTTTTCACATCACTATCGATAAAAGTATACTATACTTGTAACGACACTATCTATGATTTCGAATACTTACTCATACGTGCTATCCTTATTAGCTGAGAATCTTTCACGCGATATTTTAACAATATGTGTACTTATGGTTAAAATATCTTTATTACACTAGGTTTTTTATAGTGCATTACTCAGTACTTCTAACTTCTATTACTATACAGTTTAATCTCTCATTTCTATTTTCAGTGATTCATATATTCTTCTAAAGTTAGGTTTTCTTTATATATATTTTCAGCAATATCTCCTACGTAGCGTACATGCCAAGGCTCATAAGCATATCCAGTAATATTCTCCTTACCTTTTGGGTAACGAATGATAAATCCTGCACGATGTGCGTTATCTTTTAGCCATTTTCCTTCCTTCGTATTTGCAAAGGATAGCTCTAGTTCATTGTTCGCGCTTTTAGATGAAACATCCATTGTTAACCCTGTTTGATGTTCGCTATGCCCTGGCTTTGCAGAGAAGCGATCCGTATGCTCTTGCCCATTCTTTTTAACATTGCTGGCATACAAGCCTTTTTGATACTCATAGGAACGAAATCCTGAAACAGCATTCAACTGGATACCATCTTGCTTAGCTAAAAAGAATAGTTTTTCTAACGCTTCCGCTGCCTCTTTACGAAGGTGACTCTTTTCTACGGTTCCACTAAATGAGAATGGTACATTTGGGACAACTAAATCCTCTGGCCTATAGTTTTCGGGTAAACCATATTCCTTATTTACTACAGCCTGTATACTAGCAAAAGAGCTTGCTATCTTATTTGAAGTCCCATTTTGCTTACTATTTTTTTCTTTATTTATAGAGTTTTCACTTGTTTCATGGTTTGTCTTAAATGGTTCTTTACCTATAGATATATTGGTGTAAACTATAAAGATACCTAACATTACTACTATACAAGTTAAGGTTCCTACTAATTTAAGTCTCATCATTCATTTCCTTCCTACAGCGCCTACTGTTACTCATTCATCATACTTCAACCATGTCAAATCCATATTAATTCCCTGTGAACTTTTCTTCATAACGTATTTCTTAATAGATTGATAGTATATCTTCCCGTACTTTTGACATCCTTAAAATATCAGTTCTATTCATCCATGTAGAAATATAATCTAAAAATTCGTATAATAAGATAAGAAGTGTAGCATTCTATTATAGAAAGGTCTTGGTATAATGTTAGGTATTGATGTAAAAAAAACAAAAGAACAGTTAATAATTTCATGGCAATTGGCGGAGGTTACAATCCCATTACGTGATGTGCTTGAGGTTACCGAAGATGCTACCTATGCGGGAGTTGAAGAACCAACTGCAATCCGTATTGGAACAGCATATGGGACAACTGACCGAATATTAATTAAAACTGTAAAACAAAATTATGTATTATTTACTACAAACAAAGTGTCGATTTTAAAAGCTATTCTGGCTTAAATATGATCATATAAATAGATTCAAACAAAGTACGAATTAAACAAAGGAGAGAAGTCATAGAATAGACTTCTCTCCTTTATTTAATTGAAATGAATATTATAATCCATACTCATTTCAGTATAGCTTTTACAACATAAGAACGTCTTACTTTTTTGATTCTGATATTACTAATCAATTTAAGACCAAACCCACACATCATTATTATTTTGAGTGCTATTGTTTACCTCATGCACTTTTTCGATGTGATCAACTGTGTTGTAATTAATAGAAATGCCGCCCCAGCCTACATACTTCATATCAATTTTCACTTTCTCACCTGTTTTAAATACTTGTCCCTTTGTTAAGAACACGTCAATAACGTCTTTCTCCCCATTTTGTGATGGATACGCAACTACGACATATTTAGTAGCACTGTCTTCCATCGTACCTAATTCTGATACTTCACCAATTACATAATCAGGTGAGCCATCTTCTTTCAAATGCATACCTAATTTATTTGTCGTATTCTCAACCTCTGTTGCAACCATATACTCCGTAAAATTACGCATCATAGAACCAGTCGCTTTTACTTCATCTCCTACTTTCACATTCGAAAGATTTTCTATATACACGCTTACAGGTTCTTCGTATTGTTTAGATTTCACAACCATCACACCATTATCTACTTCTACTACGCGTCCTTCTAACGTCGAGAAATTCGTTTCAACAGAAGCTGCACTCGCTTTTGTTGCTTCTAATCCTGGTAGATTTGTTCCTGATAATGCTGCGAACCCTAAAGCACCTGCTAAGATTAATTTTTTCATACCCATTCTATAACATCTCCATTCATGATAATTGTATTTATTTGATTGGTACCAACCAACCTGTAACCATTATAGTTACAGGTTGTGTGAAATTGCAACCATTTTAGACATGCAATCTTGCATATCATTATCCTAGAATATAAAAATGTGAGCTCGCGGGCTTTAATTTTAATTAATTTATTTTAATTAATTTATTTTAATTAATTTATTTTAATTAATTTATTTTAATTAATTTATTTTAATAATAAATTGTGGGAGCCTTTCTACATTTGAAATTATCAAGACCAATCTTTAAAAAAGTTAATGAATTAAAGGACATAATATATTAGTCATATATAATATGCCCTTTGTAACTCTTTTCGTACAGCTAAATCTATTCTTTCAGGAATAGAAGCGATGCATATCATTAAAAAAGGCCAACTTATTTTACGGGACAAGTCTGTCCAAAATGAAGTGAAGTTTATTCATCAACTATTCGGAATGGCTGCATAAGAATAGATTCCATTAGGAATCTATATACCTCTTTCAAATAAATACAATCTTTGCACCAGAACCCCCTTAACAGCATTACATGAACCAACTCTACTCTTTCTTTTATAATATATTAAAAATCTGCACTACATAGAGGATGTTAGTTTCTACTAAATTATTTACTATTTAAATCATAAATGGTAACAGCTTTTAAAGCCGGAAAATAATTAAAACAGCAATTAAATAATAGATACACAACAAAAAAGGATCTGCTACTTACTGCAGATCCTTTTTTGAATCGGTGTACATTTGTTAACTCTTACAAGCGTTTAATGTGTTACATTTTTTACGTGCTTTAATTTCAGCCGGCTGAGCACCAAGCCACTAAGTTGGAAATGCAGTCCCCTCAGTGACGCCACCATCACATTTCAAGTTGGCTATTGTAAGAGCTAATAAGTGGTGCGTAGTTCACTGGTTTAACAAATAAATAATAGATTTGCAAAATCCAACTCAATTTAAGTCGGCTTTTCCTCTAGCATTATAAGCAAGATCCACCACTTGCATCGATTAACTCACCAGTTATCCAACGACTGTCTGATGATGAAAGAAAACCTACAATATCAGCTATATCATTAGGTTCTCCCCACCTATTAAAGGTCGATAAACCTGCAGCATATTTTTGTCCATCTTGATTCCCCAATGTCTCAGCATTCATTTCTGTATTAATTATGCCTGGGAGAATTGCATTTACTGTAATACCACGGGAACCAAGTTGTTGTGCTAAAGTATGAGTGAGTGTATTAATTGCCCCCTTAGATATACTGTAGGCAAAAACACTTGGGGAGGCTACCCGTGTAACAAATGACGAAATATTGATAATCCGTCCTCCATCTTTTAAACGTGGCAAAGCCTTTTGAATAATGAAAAATTGAGCCTTCACATTAATATTCATAACCTCATCAAAAGACTCCTCTGTAGATTCCTCTAACGTTAAAATCTGCCCAATTCCAGCGTTCTTTACAAGTATATCAAATGTAGTATTACCTATATGTTTTTGAAGAGATTGATCCAACATTGAATACAAGTAATTTATACCATTAAAAGTACTTAAGTCTGCACTGATTGCAAATGCAGAACCGCCATCTTGTTTAATTTTATGCACTACTCTTTCTGCTTCTTCTTTTCTTTTACTATAGTGAACTACGACTAACGCACCAGCTTGAGCCAAATGTAAGGCAATGCTTCGCCCTATTCCCCTACTAGCACCTGTTACTAATGCAACTTTCCCCTTCAATTTATTCATCTCATCATCCCCTTGTTTAAAATTCTACTTAGTTATATCACAAGATACCCTTTGAAATGTTGCTCTCTAATTTGATATCCATAAAACAAAAAGGCCGACCCATAAGTATAAGAGTCGGCCTTTTCACTTCACATATACATTGGCTTTACATACAGGTTCCCTAACTGTTATGTACCTTGTATCAAGTATAATGGTGTATTACCCAAATAATTAGCAATTCTTTCTTCCGGCCACGTAAGTCGATTACTGTCAATATGAGAAAGCACGACATGTTTAAATTCAAAAATGCTTGAATTTAATTTAGAAGATCATTTTTCTGGTGATAAAATAAAATGAGATAAGAAAACTTCACCTACAGGTAAAGCCTAAATAAACTAAAGTTAATTCATATATTTTGCTTAGAATTCCATCATTACCTACCTTTGAACATTTCGTTGAGGCTTCTATGACTCCATTCAATGATATTCCAGCAGTACCTGTATTTTTCACCTTTAATTTTTGGTTTCTCAGCCATGATTGTACTTAGAAAAACTCTAAAAACTAGTTGAAAATCTTTTAGAATCTAACTTTCTTATAATTCTATTTGCTATATCTTCAATATTTTCATTTAGAAAGAAATGATTACCTTTAAAAGAGTGAAAAGTACACGTTTTACTTGTGTATTGCTCCCATTTTATTACTTGATTATATGTAGTAAATTCATCATTTTCCCCATTAAATATAAGAAAATCAATATCACATGCTTGCATATTATTGTCATGAATATATGTCTCAACAATTTTAAAATCTGCTCTTAGAATTGGGAGGAAAATTCCCATTAATTCTTCTGATTGAAGTACCCCGGACGGTGTACCTCCCATTGCAATAACTTCTCTTTTAAATTGTTCGTTAGGAAGATTATGTCGGATATTTTTCATTTTACTATTTGGGTGGTTTCTACCGGACAAAACAAGAAATTCAGGCAATACGTTTTTAGAATCTTGTATTTTTCTGGCTACTTCATAGGCAATCAAACTTCCCATGCTATGCCCATATAGAATATAGGGCGAATGCTCTATCTGCTTAACTATACTAGTGTAGACATCATTTACGGCCTCTTCCATACTTTGGCACAAGCTTTCTTCAATTCTATACCCTCTACCAGCTAACTCTATTGGAACTACTTCAATATATGGATTAAAGTAATTTTTCCATTTTGCGTAACTAAACGCAGATCCCCCAGCATGTGGAAAACAAAAAAGTTTAGTCTTCTGCATTGATTTTCTCCTTACTTTAAAATTTGTTTATATTTTGGCAAATCGTATAAATATCTTTAATTATTATATCCTGTGGAAATTCTTCCCTTGTTGCACAAGCAGATATCTTATAATTCGCCTCAATGCTATATTGTCTAAAGTAAAAGTCTTTAGGTATATTCTTATATGAGATTAAAGTTCGTGACTCTTTTTTTATAGAAAATGAATTTAACGGGATATAAAGCCCTTTTCCAATCGTTTTTATATAGCTTTCTTTTAATGTCCATATATCATAAAAATAATTAATTTGTTCATCAGAATTCATACTAGATATATCATAAAATTCTTCATCTGAAAAAAACTCATTTGCTAATTTAAGAGCCTCTATTTCTGAAACTTTCTCTATATCAATCCCTACATTAGAATTAGCAGTGCCACAAACCACCCATTCTCCTGAATGTGAAATATTAAAATGAAAGTCAGAAAAATTTTCAACAAAAGGTTTTCCATACTCATTATATATAAATCTAATTTCTTCATTACTAATTTTATAATTTTGGCAGACTAGAGATCGGATTAACAAATCTCCTATTAAAGTCCTATTAATATCACATAAATTTAATAAACGCTTCATTCGTTCTCTCTTCTCATTTGAAATCAAGTTACTAAATTGATTAAACAAATGATTTCCAATATTCTTTGGTATTTTCGCAGCATGAATTTGTATGATAAATCACTTCCTTTTTAAAAGGATGGCTTCCTATGTATACGTTATAGAAATTCAATTTCATTTTCTAACTTGCATCTATTCAAGTGCAAATATAATAGAAAAGGTGCATATTAACATATCAATGAAAATATACACCTTTCCTCAGCAATATCATCAAAGCATTCGCTTCTGGTACAAAAACTTCAGATAATTTACAGCATACTATGAACAGCTCATATATGTTTCTATGTCCCTATAGCCCCTTAAAAAGTAATGCTCTTGATATATACATAATCCCCTACACTTGATGTGCAGTTATTGGACTGCTCTCTTCATTTACACTACTACTCACAAATAACAACTTTAATAATAACAATGTTCGTTTATAAAGTTGCCTATTTTGTACTCTCTACTTTTCCGTTAGTGAAAGGGACGTCTCTTTTATTCCTTCTAATTCATTTAGTAGATACTTAGCTAACTTTTCAACTGCGGGGGAAGCTACTATTTCTTCGTGTGATCCAGGGACCGAATACATATTCACTCTTCCTTTTAATAGAGGCTTCCAATCCGTAAACAATTCTTTACCTTCCTCAGCACTAAAGTAAATGACTTCCCCAAAATATGGTGTTAAATCCTGCTCTGCCATTAAATTCAGACATTTCCTGTGAGCATTGATAATTTGCTTCAAATTCGCAAGATTTGCATCAGGCGGGAGCACTCCTTCCACAATTAATTGCTCAACAAGCATGTCCTGTTGATGAACAAGCTCTTCTTCCTGCTCCACTAACTCTATATTGATGAAATGCTCCAATATATAAGATAGCATTTCATCCTCTGTCTTGTAATCCCGTTCTGAAGGCACCTTGGTATCCAATAGTACCAACACCTCAACTTCTTCTCCCTGGTTCCGTAGCATAGTTGCGATTTCATAGGCGATGGCACCGCCCAGAGACCATCCTCCCAGACGATACGGCCCCTCTGGCTGAGCCCGCTTCATTTCCTCGATGTAGAGTTGAACTACTTCCGATAAAATCAACCCGTTCATTCCTTCTTTCTCTACGAGAGGATTCTGTAGACCATAAAATGAGCAGTGATCCTTGAGTAACCTTGCTAGCTGAATGTAACAGAGTACATTACCCATAAACGGGTGAACACAGAAGAAAGGTCTTTTCTCTGATTCTTGTAATGGAACCAGAACCGATAATGATTCTTCCATACGATGATTCTCACGGATGAGACAAGCGATTCCTTCCACTGTCGGGTTCTTAATTAGTGCGGGCACCTTAATCTCTTTTCCAAATTTCTCTCTGACCTTTGAAATCAATTTGATTACAAGGAGAGAGTGACCTCCTATATTGAAGAAATCATCGTTTACATGGATATCTTCTAACTGTAGCAAATCCTGCCAGATTGTAATCAGCTGATACTCGATTTCATCCCGTGGGATGATTGGTGTAGAAAAGGTACTTTCTCTTTGAATCGTTAAGCTGTTCAGTGCCTTTCGATCAACCTTCCCATTTGTTGTAAGCGGAATCGCATCCACCTCAATAAAGTGTGCAGGAATCATATAATTCGGTACTTGCCTCTTGAGATGCTCACGCCATTCATGCATACTTCCTTCACCCACCACATAGGCAACCAATCTCTGATCTCCTGGTTGGTCCTCTCTTATCAAGACTACCGCCTCTTTCACCGATGGATGACTTTCTAAATTGGCTTCAATCTCTCCAAGCTCAATCCGGAATCCTCGAATTTTCACTTGATTATCGATTCTTCCCAGATAATCCAAATGGCCATCAGCTAAATAACGGACTAGATCTCCCGTCCGGTATAACCGTTCCCCTTCATTAAATGGATGAGGAATAAAACGTTCTAACGTTAACTCTGGACGATTCAAGTATCCTCTCGCTAGGCCTGCTCCACCGATATAAAGTTCACCCGTTACACCAACTGGAACAGGTAACAACTTCTCATCCAATACATAGGCTTGAACATTTGGCAACGGACGCCCAATGGTTACTCTCTTACTATCTTTTTTGATACGATAGCATGTCGCATCAACCGTACATTCCGTAGGACCATATACATTATAAAAATGGATATGGTCATTCTCTACTAGTTGTTCCCACAGTGATGGCATAATCGCTTCTCCACCGACCAGTACCTTGCTTGGAACATGAACACTATCGTTTGTTTCTAACAACCCCTCATCTATGAGTAATTGGAGTAGTGAAGGTGTTATATCGAACATTTCCAACTTATTCTCCCGAATATAAGATACAAACTGTTGAGGATCACTGCGAACTTCTGTTGAAATAATATACAAACAAGAACCATACAAAAGCATTTGTAATTGTTTAACGGATGAATCAAAGGCGATTGAGGCATTTAGACCAACGCGCATGTTATCATGTGCCCGATGTGAAAAAACCTCTTTCTGTAAACCATAGGATAGATTTAATACCGAATGATGCTGCACCATAACCCCTTTTGGATTCCCGGTCGAACCTGAAGTGTAGATAACATACGCCAAGTTTTCTCCTGTTACTTTACATATTGGCGAAAGGGTGTTTTCTTGCGAAATCATTGCTTGATCTCGGTCCAAACAAACTGTTTCAACTTCTTCAGGTATCCAACCTTGTGATACTTCGTTCGTAACCAATATTTGAATTCCTGTGTCCTCCAGAATATATCGTAGGTGACTTTCTGGATACGATGGATCCAGCGGAACATAGGCTGATCCAGCTTTCAAGATTCCCATGAGACCGACAATCATCTCAACTGAACGTTGGAAACAAAGCCCGACCAATGACTCCGTCCCAATCCCCATTTTCTGAAGATAATGGGCCAATTGGTTTGCCTTCTCATTCAGCTCTCGATACGTCAACCGCTGATTTTCATCCACCACTGCCACCGCATCAGGTGTACGATTCACTTGATCTTCAAAAAGTTTGTGGATCACACTTTCACGTGGATACGCTGCTGCATTATCATTCCATTCTTCCAGTAGTTGTTTCTGTTCTATTTCCGTAACATACACCAGCTCCGACAGAGTTTGATCAACGTTCTCGATCATTTGCTTTAACACCTGGCTTAAATGACCCAGCATCCGTTCAATGGTGAGGCCATTAAACTTGCTACGATCATACTTCAACTTTAACAACAACTGGCTTTCTGGGACAACTGTCAATCCTAATGGATAATGAGTTTGCTCTACTCCTTCCAACCCACCAATTTCTAGATTTCCTGTGGGCTCCTCTTTCACTGGGTAGTTTTCAAACACATACAAGCTATGGAACAGCGGGGTTCCTCTAGGAACTTCACTCCATCCTTGAATCTCTGTCAAAGAAGCATATTCATATTGTCTTCTTTCTATCTCTTCCTCTTGTATCTTCTGCAACCAATCCATTATTTTTATATTATCTATCAACTGAATTCGCGTCGGTGATGTGGTAATAAAAGGACCTACAATGTTTTCAACATCAATAATCTCCGTAGGGCGTCCTGAGCTAGTTACACCATAGACAATGTCATCTTCTCCACTATACCGGCTCATGAGATACGCCCACGCACCTTGAATTACTGTATTCAAAGTGAGCCTATTGTGCTTCGCCCAGTTTTGTAACGCTTGGGTTTGCTCTTCTGATAAATAAGTTACCTTCTCTGTGTAACCTTTTTCTTGCTCTTTACTTTCTAAGCCCAGCAGGGTTGGAGCTGTAAAACCTTTAAGTTTCTCTCTCCAGAATTGCTCCGCCTGCTCCTGATTCTGTTCTCTTAGCCATTGAATATATTTCTTGTATGGCGATGAATTAGGTAAATGCACGGCTTCTCCATTCATTCTCTTCTGGTACACTGTAAGCAATTCGTTAAAGACCAGTGGTAGGCTCCATCCATCCAACAGAATATGGTGATGTGTCCAAACAATTCGATATTCTTCCTCACCTTCTTGAATGACAGTCACCCGCATCAATGGCGCTTTATCAAAAAGAAAGGCTTTTTTTCGATCCAATGCCAAAAAGGCTTTTCTTTTCTCTTTTTTTTCTTCAGCAGTCAGCGTACGCCAATCTTCTACATTCACCTTAAATGGAACACTCTCATACACCACTTGTAAAGGCTCTTCAACTTCATCCCAAAGGAAAGCTGAGCGAAAAATTTCATGCCGCTGGATTACCGATTTCCACGCCTGTTCGAAAGTAGCAATATCCAATTCTCCTCTAATCACGAAACTTAATTGCACTATATACGGCGCTACATGTTCCTCCCCTTGGTCATGCAATGTATGGAAAATCATACCTTCTTGCAAAGGCGATAGTGGATATAAATCGGTAATCGGATAATTATTTCCACGATTCATCTTTGTTAATACTTTTGTCAAACCGGCTTGGTCAAGATTAGCCATCACAAAATCTGAAACGGTCAGTGCAGATTCTCCATCCGCAGATTGAATCAATTTACTTAGTTGATGGAGCATATTCTCTGCAATACTTTGAATCGTTGATTTCGCATATTGTCCTACATTGTATACCCAAGTGAACTGAAGCTTCCCATCCGTTACCATTCCAATTACATCAATTAAATGCAATCGCTTGGAACCAGAAGCATGATCTAAGCGCTTAAATCCGTTCTCTGGAATAAGTATTGCATCGTCAGAAAACATTTGGTCAAATTGTCCAAGATAGTTAAAACTAATAGACGGTGTATGTTGAGACCCCCATTGTTCACACATTGTTGTGTTCAGATACCGCAAAATCCCATGGTCAACACCCTTATTAGGAATTTTACGCACTTGTTCTTTAACTGCTTTTAGTGCTGCAATTGGCGTGTCGGCACCGGTAATATTTAAGTGAACAGGATAAATACTTGTAAACCACCCCACGGTTCTAGATAGGTCAACGTCTTCGATAATCTCTTCCCGACCATGCCCCTCCAAATCCACGGTCAGCGTCGGATGACCTGTCCATGCTGCCGTAGCCTGTACCAATGCTGTCAATAGTACTTCATTGATTTGGACACGATGAGTGCTTGAAATCTCTTTCAATAACGTACGGGTCTCTTTCTCATCCAGCACCACGGTAATCTCCTCGTTTCCTGTGTTTGCTGGAACTTCGAGGGTGGTATCCACTGGTAGCATAGCCACTTCTTGTTCGGATTGCTGCTCCCAGTAATCACGCACTTCTTGCACAATCCCAGCTTCAGCGTAATGATGCAATTTCTCCGACCACGCTTTAAAGGATGTACTCTTTGTAGGTAATTGGATCATCTGATCCTGACTCGCTTGATTATACGCCGTTTGCAGATCCTCCAGTAAAATCCGCCAAGAAACACCATCCACTGCTAAGTGATGAATCACCCAGAATAATCGGCCGGCTCTTTTCTCACCTTCATCAAAATACACCATTCTCATTAGCGGTCCTGCATGTAAGTGCAAGCTTGCTTGTGCAGTGTCAATCTCCGTTTGAATCACTTGATGCCATTCTGCTTGCGGCACTTCGTCTAATGAAATAACGGTCAGCGTCGATTGTTCTTCGATCCCTTCGTTCCGCTGTTTCCAAGCTCCATTCGGTAACCGTTCATATCTTAAACGCAAAGCATCATGATGGATTAGAAGGGTACTCACAGCTTTCTCCAGTAATACTATATCCAGTCGCTCTTTTGTTCTAAAAAACATGGATTGATTCCAATGGTGTGGGTTTGGATGATCTTGTGCAAAAAACCATTGCTGGATTGGTGTAAGGATCAGTTCTCCAGTTACAACTCCCTGCTCTGCTTGTACACCCCGTTCTTCATTGACTACTTGCGCCAACTCGGCAATCGTTTGGTGTTCAAACATTTGCTTTGGCGTCAATTGCAAACCTGCTTGCTTCGCACGAGAGACAATCTGAATGCTGAGAATTGAGTCTCCACCAATTTCAAAGAAGTTATCATGGATTCCCACCTTTTTAATCCCTAATACATGCTTCCAAATGGTGGCCAGTGTTTCTTCGTTACCATTCCGCGTGGCAACACATTCACTTTCGATTTTCCTCTCCTCTGGTACAGGTAAGGCCTCACGATCAACTTTTCCGTTAGCAGTTAGTGGAATGGCTTCCATCATCACAAATCCTGAAGGAACCATATGGCTTGGTAGTTCCGCCTTGAGATAATTTCTCCACTCACCTACATTCCCGTCACCCACGACATATGCCACCAACCGTTTATCACCCGGCTGATCTTCTCGAACAATTACAACAGCCTCTTTTATGGAGACATGTGCGTTTAAAGCAGATTCAATTTCCCCGAGCTCAATTCGGAAACCACGGATTTTCACCTGGTGATCAATCCGCCCAAGATAATCCAGATTTCCATCAGGTAAGTATCTCGCTAAGTCTCCTGTCCGATATAATCGCGCTCTTGGGTCACTACTGAATGGATGAGGAATGAAACGCTCTGCAGTCAATTCGGGTCTATTTAAATATCCACGTGCAAGTCCTGCTCCACCAATATATAGTTCGCCAGCTACGCCAATAGGCACAGGTTGTTGACAAGCGTCTAGTACATACACTTCTAAATCTGGAATCTGTTTTCCTATATTACTTCTTGAAGCATGCTGCACATCATCTTGAGTAATTGGATAATACGTAACATGAACGGTGGTTTCTGTAATTCCATACATATTAATTAACTGTGGTTCCTGCTCTCCATACCTTTGAAACCATGGTACCAAGCTGGTAGGATCGAGTGCTTCCCCACCAAATATGACATAGCGCAGATGCAAGTCTTTCTTCTCATCTTCTTGTTCACACACTTGTATCAATTGTCGAAATGCGGATGGTGTCTGATTAAGAACCGTAACCTTTTCCTTTACTAACAGTTGATAGAAATCCTTGGGCGATCGACTAATCCAGTAAGGAACAACAATCAATCTTCCACCATGGAGTAATGCCCCCCAAATCTCCCATACCGAGAAGTCAAACGCATAAGAATGGAAAAGCGTCCAAGTATCTTTTTCATCAAACTGATACCAACATTCCGTCGATTTAAATAAACGAATCACATTTTGATGCTCTACCATAACTCCCTTCGGATTCCCTGTTGATCCCGAAGTATAGATTACATACGCCAAGTTTTCTCCTGTCACTTCACATATTGGTGAAAGGGTGCTTTCTCGCGAGATCATCGCTTTATCCCGATCCAAACAAACTGTTTTGATTTCTTCAGGTATCCAACCTTCTAATGCTTCGTTCGTGACCAAAACTTGAATCCCTGTGTCCTCCATAATATATCGTAGGCGACTTTCTGGATACGATGGATCCAACGGGACATAGGCTGTCCCAGCTTTCAAGATCCCCATAAGACCGACAATCATCTCAACTGAACGCTGGAAGCAGAGACCAACCAATGACTCGCTCCCAATCCCACATTTCTGGAGATAATGTGCCAATTGGTTTGCTTTTTCATTCAGCTCTCGATAGGTTAACTGCTGTTTTTCATCTACCACTGCCACCGCGTCAGGTGTACGATTTACTTGCTCTTCATACAGCTGATGAATCCCAAATTCCTGTGGATATGCTACAGCATTATTATTCCACTCTTCTAACTGTTTTTGCTGTAATCCTGACAGTATCGGCAACTTAGCTAATGATTTATCAGGATGTTCCACGATTAAATTCAACCAGTTCCCAAAATTTTCGGCTATGGATTCAATAGTTAAACTGTCAAATAAATCAGTCCTGTAAACAAAAGTAAGCAATAAGCCCTCTTCCACTTCTGCGGCAGTTAAACTTAAATCAAATTTGGCGATTGAAGCGTGGCTGTCTATTACTTCTATACTTCGTCCATGTAGCTGTGGTAGCTCTTGTCCCGTATTTTGCAAAGTAAACATGGTTTGGAAAATCGGAGAATGACTTGTACTTCGTTCAGGTTGGATAACCTCCACAATTTTCTCAAACGGAACATCTTGGTACTCATATGCCTTCAATGCTTTTATCCGCACTTGAGACAGCAACTCTTGAAATGCCGGTGCGCCACTTAAATCAGCTCGATAAACCAACGTGTTGACAAAGAAACCAATCAACCCTTCAATTTCTCTATAATTTCGATTTGCAATTGGGCTGCCAACAATAATATCCGATTGTCCTGTATAACGGGCAAGGAAACTTTGATACGATGCCAATAAGGTCATGAAAAGCGTGGCCCCTTCTTGACGACTTAGTTCATTTAATTTATCCAGTAATGAGCGTGACAACAACACATTATGAGTTAATCCATGGTGGGTTTGTACTGGAGGACGCGGACGATCCATCGGCAACATTAAGACTGGTAACTCACCAGATAATTCTTCCTTCCAATATGCAAGCTGTTGGTTTAGTACTTCATCTATCAACCATTCTCTTTGCCACTGAGCAAAATCAGCATATTGAACTGGTAGTGGTACAAGCTCTGCTGGTTTTTCACCAATCGCTTCCTCATAAAATGCCATCCATTCTTGGAGCAAGATTTCCATCGACCATCCATCTGAGATAATATGATGCATATTACATAGAAGAACCCATTCTTCTTCTGAAATTTTTACGATTTGTCCACGGAACAATGGCCCTTGTTCTAAATCAAATGGAGATTCGACTTCAGTTTGAATCCATTGCTCCAACTCTCTTTCTCTCTCCTCTAATGAAAGCTTAGTTAAGTCCATTTGCGGAAGAGGACGGAAAATATACGGTTGAATCTGCTGAAGAGGATGACCATCCTCTTCATAAAATACCGTCCGCAAAGATTCATGACGCTCTATCAACTGATTCCATCCCAACTCCAATGCTTCAGGTAACCAATCCCCTGAAAGACGGCATACCATTGGCATATTATAAAGTGCACTATTAGGTGCAAATTGATCAATAAACCATAAACGCTGTTGGGCATAAGATAGTGGAATATTATTTCCGCGTTCCATCGGCATCAATGGTGGAATTTCTCGTTTTTCGCTCCCCTTACGTAACTGATCCATTCGTTTCGATAATGCCTCGACCGTTGAATATTCGAACAGTTCACGTACTGGCAATTTGATTTGAAAGACTTCCTGTAAGCGTGAGACCACTTGTGTAGCAAGTAGAGAGTGACCACCAAGCTCAAAGAAAGAATCCTGAACACCAATATCTCCTATTCCTAGCACTTGACTCCACACTGAAGCGATAAGTTCTTCCAGCGGAGTTCGTGGGTATACAGTATTTTCAGTGGATTGTTCACTAAGTATAGGCAATGCCTTCAAATCAAGTTTTCCATTCGGTGTAAGTGGTAAAAATTCCATCTCAATAAAGTTGGTTGGAACCATGTAATTTGGTAAATGTGTTTGTAGATGTTCTCGCCATTCATGGACACTTCCTTCACCAACTACATAAGCTACTAATCTCTTGTCACCTTGATTATCCTCTCGTACCAATACAACTGCTTCTTTCACAGAAGAATGCGCCTGCAAAACAGCTTCTATTTCTCCCAATTCAATTCGGAAACCACGAATTTTTACTTGGTCATCTATACGACCATGGAACTGGAGATTACCATCAGAAAGATAACTTGCTTTGTCTCCTGTGTAATAGAGACGTTCTCCTGACTTGAAAGGATGTGGAATAAATTTTTCCTTTGTGAGATTCGGACGATTAGCATATCCACGTGCAAGACTCTTCCCTCCAATATAGAGATCTCCAATTACACCAATTGGTACTAGCTGAAGATGAGAATCTAACACATAAACTTCTGTATTCGCAATCGGTCGACCAATCGATGGCGTACCGGTTGTCACTCCTACAGGTACATAACAATCCGTGGTAACAACGGTATTTTCCGATGGACCATACTGATTGATTACCGCAAAAGGAATATCGTTAGATGGATACTGCGTTAATTGATCCCCGCCAGTAATGATAAAACGAAGATCCGTTTTATCTGGCCAAGATAATTTCAATAGTCTTTCCAGAATAGGCGTAGGTGCAAAACTAGCTGTTATTCGTGAATCAATGAGCCAGTCTCTTAGTGCTTCCGGATTAATTCTCAGTTCCTCTGTTGACAAGTAGAGTGCTGCACCAGCAGTTAGATACGGCCAAATCTCCTGGACAGCCGAATCAAAAGCAATCCCCGCAATCTGAGTCGCACGATCCTGTGCTGTGATACGATAAACTTCTTGATGCCAAGTGACCATATTCATTAATGAGCGATATTCAACCATGACACCCTTTGGTTTTCCTGTAGAACCAGAGGTATAGACGATATAAGCTAAGTTAGCTGGATTTATCTGCCGTGTAGGCGCAATTATACTTTCCTCCGTTAATTCTTCTAACTTCACCATTTCGACGTGTTCAAAACGATCTTCTTGTCCTTCAGCTGTCACTACAATTTGAATTCCTGCATCTTCAATCATGTATTCTAACCTTGATTTTGGATACAACGGATCTAAAACAACATAAGCTCCACCAGCTTTTAAAATGCCTAGTAAACTTGCCATGAGCTCAGCTGATCTCGGAAGATAAACTCCCACGACTGACTCTGGAGCGACTCCTTTTCGCTGTAAAACATTTGCCAACTGATTTGCTTGTGCATCCAGTTCACCATAAGTCCATTTTTTTGTTTGATCAACTACCGCAATTGCATCAGGACACCTTGCTACCTGTTCCTCAAATCTGTCGCAAATAAGACCTTGCAGGGACATTTCCATTACAGTGTCATTCCATGTTTCTAATAACAAAGTACACTCAGATTCCGATAGCATGCTCAGACTATGCAACGGATTTTGCGGGTGATGTGAAACTTCGTGTAGCCATTTCTCAAAGTGCCCTGCCATCCGTTCAATAGTTGTAGCATTGAATAAATCCTTATTGTATTCAAAAGTAAAAACTAATCCCTCTTCCGTCTCAGCTACCATTACACTTAAATCAAACTTTGCGATTGGACTATGGCTTTCTATCATTTCAATACTTCTACCAGACAACACCGGGAACTCTTGTTTCATATTTTGCAAGATGAACATAGTCTGGAAGATTGGCGAATGACTTGTACTCCGCTCTGGTTGTACAACTTCTACAATTTTTTCAAAAGGGATATCTTGATATTCATACGCCTTCAATGCCTTTTGACGAACCTGAGACAGAACATCCTGAAATGTCGGTCTACCACTTAGATTAGCTCGATAAACCAGCGTGTTGACGAAGAAACCAATTAGTCCTTCAATTTCTCTATAATTTCGATTAGCAATTGGACTTCCTACCAGAATATCTTCTTGTCCCGTATAACGAGATAGAAAACTTTGATATGCAGCCAACAGCGTCATGAAGAGTGTAGCCCCTTCCTGGCGACTAAATTCGTTCAATTTGTCATGTAGCGTGCTTGGCAGAACCAGAGTGTATGTCGACCCGCGATGAGTTTGTATTGCAGGACGCGGGCGATCCTTAGGAAGTTGGAGTACAGGAAGCTCCCCAGACAATTCTTCCCTCCAATATTGGAGTTGTTGATCAAGCACCTCCTCCTTCAGCCATCCTTTTTGCCACTGAGCGAAGTCGGCATATTGAACCGGTAATGGTTCAAGTTCTGCTACCTTTCCATCCGTTGCTTTCTCATAGAATGCCATCCATTCTTCAAGTAGGACTCCCATTGACCATCCATCTGAAATGATATGATGGAGAGTACAAAGGAGAATCCATTCTTCTTCTCCTACTTGCAAAATACTTGTCCTGATTAGTGGACCCTCTGTTAAATCAAATGGCACTTCTGTTTCTTGTTTAATTAAACGTTTAACTTCTTCTTCTCGGTCTTCTGGAGAAAACATAGTTAAATCCGTTTTCTGAATTGATTGAAAAGCATACGGTTCAATTTGCTGTACTGGTTGACCGTTCACTTCATGAAAGACCGTCCGCAATGATTCATGACGCTCTAATAGTTGATTCCATCCCGTTTCTAGTGCCTCAGGCAGCCAACTCCCTGTAAGGCGGCATACCATTGGCATATTGTAAAGAGCACTATTAGGTGTAAATTGATCAATAAACCATAAGCGCTGTTGGGCGTAAGATAGTGGGATAGTTTCCCCTCGTTTCATCGGCATTAGTGGCGGAATCTCTCGTTTTCTATCTCCTTTACGTAACTGATCTAATCGCTTTGCCAGTGACTCCACCGTTGCATACTCAAATAGTTCACGTACCGGTAATTCGATCTGAAAGATTTCCTGTAAACGTGACACTACTTGAGTAGCTAGTAGCGAGTGACCACCGATTTCAAAAAAGGAATCCTGAACACTAATATTTTTTATACCTAACACTTGGCTCCATGCGGAGACGATGAGCTCCTCCACTGGTGTTCGTGATGAAGTAATATCTTCACTTATGAACTGCGCTTCCAATTCCAGTAAGGCTTTCCGATTCACCTTACCATTTGGAGTGAGTGGCATCCCTTCAATTTTGAAAAAGTATGCCGGAACCATATAATGTGGCAGTTGCTTCTTGAGATATTCACGCCACTCTCCAGTATCCCCTTCACCCACTACATAAGCTACTAACTGCTTATCTCCTGGTTGATCTTCCTTCACCAACACGACAGCCTCTTTTACAGATAAGTGATCATGTAAAGCTGCTTCGATTTCTCCCAGTTCAATTCGGAACCCTCTGATTTTGACTTGGTTATCTATTCTTCCAATATACTCCAAGTTACCATCATTCATATATCTCACTAGGTCACCCGTTCGATATAATCGTTCCCCTTCTTTAAAGGGATGCGGAATAAAACGTTCAGTAGTTAAATCTGATCGATTGAAGTAGCCACGCGCCAAGCCTACTCCACCAAGGTAAAGTTCCCCCGCCACACCAATCGGTACCAACTGTTGATGTTGATCCAATACATACAACTCAGTATTATCAATTGAACGACCAATTGGAATAAGCATTGGTTCTTTTTCTAAATCACAATCATAATAAGTCACATCCACAGTCGCTTCGGTAGGGCCATACAAGTTAATTAACTTCGTTTGCTGAACATCGTAAAATACCCCCTTAAACCGGCGAACCTGTTCAGTGTTTAATGCTTCTCCACTAGTAAAAACCTGATTTAATGACGATACATCTCTTTTCGATTTATATTGTTCCATATAATCCAAGAAAGTAGATAACATCGACGGAACAAAGTGCATCGTGGTCACGCGATATCGTTCGATATACTCCTCAATCATCGCAGGATCTTTCTCACCTCCAGGTGGAAGTAAACAAACACGTGCTCCTACAAATGACCACCAAAATAATTCCCAGACAGAAACATCAAACGAAAAAGGTGTCTTTTGTAAAATTGCATCCTCCTCAGATAATGGGTATTTTTTCTGCATCCACTGTAGGCGGTTGATTACCGAGTGATGTTCAATCATTACTCCCTTTGGATTCCCTGTTGAACCCGAAGTGTATATGATATAGGCTAAGTTATTTGCTGTCACTTCACTCACCGGAGCCAAATTACTCTCTTTAGAAATCATTACCTGATCCCGGTCTAAACAAATTGCTTGGATATCTTTAGGTAACCAGTCCTGTAGTGCCTCTTTTGTTAACAACACTTGAATTTGTGAATTCTCCAAAATGTATCTCAAGCGGTTTTCGGGATAACTTGGGTCCAGTGGGACATAAGCCCCACCTGCTTTCAAAATCCCAAAGAGACCAATAATCATATCAGGAGAACGTTCAACACATATACCGACCAATGATTCAGGTCCTATACCTCGTTTTTGTAGATAATGTGCCACTTGGTTCGATTTTTCATTGAGTTCTTGATACGTCAGCTTTCCACCCTCATAAACTACTGCCACTGCATCAGGTGTACGTGCAACTTGCTGCTCAAATAGCTCATGAATCATACAATCATGACCATAAACTACGTCCGTATCATTCCATTCCTCTAGGAGTTTTTTCTGCTCAGTGTCCGATAACATTGACAGCTTTGTATATGATTCATCTGGATGATACGCGATTTCATTTAACCAGTTCTCAAAATGGCCTGCCATACGTGCAACGGTACTACTATCAAATAAATCCGTGTTGTATTCAAATGAGACAAATAGGCCTTCTTCCACTTCGTAGGCAGTTAAACTCAAATCAAATTTTGCAATAGACATATTACTTTCTACCATTTCGATACTTCTACCAGGCAAATCTAGTCGTTCTTGTTTTATATTCTGTAGTGTAAACATGGTCTGAAAGATAGGAGAATGACTCATACTTCGTTCAGGTTGCACAGATTCTACCACTTTTTCAAATGGTATATCTTGATATTCGTAAGCTTTTAACGCCTTTTCCTTTGTTTGATTCAAAATCTCCCGAAAAGTAGGAGTGCCACTCAAATCTGATCGGTAAACCAACGTATTAACAAAGAAACCGATTAATCCTTCTACTCCCTTATGATTCCGATTTGCAATCGGACTTCCGACTAGAATATCTTTTTGCCCCGTATAACGAGCAAGAAAGCTCTGGTATGCAGCCATTAAAGTCATAAATAAGGTAGATCCTTCTTGTCGACTTATATCCTTTAATTGATTGAGTAATCTATAAGGAAAAATCACGTGATGCGTATCCCCAGCGTAAGTTTGCGTAACCGGTCGAGGTCGGTCCACTGGCAGTTGTAATATAGGAAGGTCCCCAGACAATTCTTCCTGCCAATACGTAAGTTGACGATTTAACACATCACCTTGCAACCACTCCTTTTGCCACTTCGCAAAGTCTGCATATTGAATGGATAGTGAATTTAATTTAGCAGGATGCCCGCCCGTCTCTTCTTCATAGAAAGCAAGTAATTCATTCATGAATATACCGATGGACCAAGCATCAGAAATAATATGATGCATCGTACACAGTAATAACCATTCATCCTTTCCTAATTGAACAAGCTGATTACGAATTAAAGGGCCATTCATTAAATCAAATGGTTCTTGTGCTTCTCTCGCAATTAAACTATCTACCTCTTTTTCTTTTACTTCTAGAGGAAGGTGAGAGTAATCCCTTACAGGTAATGTGCTAGGAAGGAAATCGACAATATGTTGTACAGGTTGTTCTCCTACTTCTTTAAAAACGGTTCGTAATGATTCATGACGTTCAATGAGTCGATTGAATCCCTTTTCTAATGCTTCAGGAATCCAATTTCCTTTTAGACGCCATACCGTTGGAATATTATATAAAGAACTGTTTGGGTTAAATCTGTCCATAAACCACAAACGTTGTTGTGCATAAGACAATGGGAGTGCTTCTTTATTCTCCTTTTTTTGCATTTTCTTCTGAAGCCAAGCTCTCTTCTCAGGAGAAAGCGAACTCAGCTTTGCAAGTAAATCACTTCTCATTTTTTTACCCCTTCCTCAACCAAATTACTCTCGAATATCCCTTGTGCTTCTTCCTCTGATAGCTCTTCCAATTGCTTAAGAAGTTCAAGTAATTCTTCATCATTACTCACTTCTGCTTCTTTTTGAATATAGTCTTGAAGACTTACATTCTCCTTACTATCATTCTGCATTTCTTGATTTTTGTTATAGAGCAATTGATCAATCTGTTCTGCCAATTGCTGCACCGTATGAAACGTAAATAAATCATGCAGTGGTAACTCGATTCCAAAAGCCTCTTTAAGATTGGAAACAGCTTGTGTAGCAAGTAATGAATGGCCACCGATTTCAAAAAACGAATCCTGGATTCCAATATTTTCTACACCTAAAACTTGATGCCATATTGAAACGATTGTTTTTTCCGTAGACGTACAAGGGGCAATATAACCACTCGCTATCTCCTGTCTCTCTGGTACTGGTAAGGCCTTCCTATCAATTTTCCCATTTGGGGTGAGTGGAAATGCGTTCAATCCGACAAAATAGGCTGGAACCATGTAATGTGGTAACTGGGCCTTGAGATAATCACGCCACGTATGAGCATCCCCATCTCCCACAACATAAGCAACCAAACGTGGATCACCAGGATAATCTTCCCGCACCATCACAATGACTTCGTTAACTAATGCATGCTTTTGTAAGGTCGCTTCAATTTCTCCTAGTTCAATCCGGAACCCACGAATTTTCACCTGATGATCGATTCGGCCAAGATACTCCAAATTCCCATCCGGCAGATACCTTACTAGATCTCCAGTCCGGTATACTCGCTCTCCATCTTTAAACGGATGCGGTATAAAACGCTCTTTTGTTAAGTCAGGGCGGTTTAAATATCCACGTGCTAATCCTGATCCACCAATGTAAAGTTCACCGACTACACCAATTGGAACCAATTTTTGTTCCGCGCTCAGTACATATACTTCCGTATTAAAGACTGGTTTACCAATTGGTGGTACCCTATGCATGCCACCCTTTTCTAATTCCATATATGTGGAATACGTAGTATCTTCGGATGGCCCGTATAGGTTGTACACCTTTTCAATCGGACTTCTCTCGTATAAGTCTTGAACAAGTGCATGTGGCAATGGTTCTCCAGCCAAATTCATCACCTTTACCGAAGAAGGGATTGTATTTGCTCGAACCAGTTCCTTTGCTGCTGATGGCACAGTATTGACCAGAGTCACACCCTTGGTAAACAGCCTGTCTAGGTGTAGAGCATTTTCAGCGACAATCACCTTACCACCCATTGTCAAGGGAACAAACACTTCAAATACGGATAAATCAAAGGATAGCGAAGTTGAAGCCAACACTGCTGTTAAATCTTTTCGGGAATATGTGTGATGCGCCCAATGAATCATTGTTACTGTATTTCTGTGCTCAATCATTACTCCCTTTGGATTTCCAGTGGAACCTGAAGTATAGATGATATAGGCTAAGTTATTGCTCGTCACTCCACTTGTACACACCGTAGTTACTTCTTGTTCTATTTCTGCTCGATCACGATCAATACAAATTACGTCAACAGATTTAGGTAAAACCATTTTTTGCTGTAACTTTTCCTGTGTCACCAGTACCTTTATATGAGCATCCTCTAAAATATATTGCAGTCGACTTTCCGGATACGCTGGATCAATTGGGACATATGCTCCTCCTGCCTTCATGATTCCTAAGAGGCCGACAATCATCTCGGATGAACGTGTAACGCAAATCCCAACCAATGACTCGCATCCTACACCATTTTTCTGTAGATAATGTGCTAGCTGATTCGAGCGTTCGTCCAATTCTCGATATGTTAGTTCTTCATCTTCGCACACTGCTGCAATTGCTTCTGGTGTTTGTTTCACTTGTTCTTCAAACAATGTATGAATCGTACTTTCTCGTATATCTACAACACCTGTTTCATTCCATTCCTCTAGTAGTTGCTTATATTCTGCTTTCGATAACATATTCATTTCCGATAATAAATCTTTTGGATAAGATACAATTTGATATAACCAATGTTCAAAATGACTTGCCATACGTTCAATGGTTGTATCATTAAACAAATCAGTATTATATTCAAAGGTTAGTGATAATCCTTCTTCCGTCTCAGAAGCAAATAAACTCAAATCAAATTTCGCAACAGAAGCATGACTTCCCATGAGTTCCATGTGTCTTTCAGATAGCTGAGGAAACTCTTGTTTCGTATTCTGTAAAGTAAACATAGTTTGAAATATCGGTGAATGACTTGTATTCCGTTCCGGTTTTACGGATTCAACCACTTTCTCAAATGGAATGTCCTGATACTCGTATGCTTTTAGTGCTTTTTTTCGTACCTGCGACAAAAGGTCTTGGAACGTCGGATTTCCACTGAAATCAGCTCGATAAACCAACGTATTTGCAAAGAAACCTATTAATCCTTCAATCTCTTTAACATTTCGATTTGCAATTGGGCTCCCAACCAAGATGTCGTCTTGTCCTGAATAACGAGAAAGGAAGCTCTGATACGCTGCCATCAAGGTCATAAATAAAGTGGATCCTTCTTGCAGACTTAAATCTTTGAGCTTTTCCAGTAGGGAATTCGCCACTAATAAGGACTGACTCGCACCACGGTGGGTTTGAACCGCAGGTCGAGGACGATCCATCGGTAATTGTAAAACCGGTAGCTCCCCAGACAATTCTTCCTTCCAATATTGGAGGTGCTGATCCAAATTCTCTTCATTTTGCCATGCCTTCTGCCACATGACAAAGTCTGCATATTGGACAGATAACTCCTTCAGTTCCGCCGGTTTTCCACTTAGTGCTCCTTCATAAAAAGCCATCCATTCTTCAAGTAAGATTCCCATTGACCACCCATCCGAAATAATATGATGCATCGTACAAAGGAGAATCCATTCTTCCCTGTCCACTTTCAATATTCGTGTTCGAATCAGAGGACCTTGTCCAAAGTGAAATGGCTCCTCCGCTTCGTTTTGAATGAGCCGTTTCATTTCTCTTTCCCTATCTTCCGAAGAGAGGTCTGTTAGATCCGTTTGAGGGATGGGTCTGAATACATGAGATTGAACCTGTTGAAAAGGTTCACCCTCTTGTTCTAGAATTATCGTCCGTAATGATTCATGACGTTTCAACAACTGATTCCATCCGGCCTCCAATGCTTCAATTGACCATTTTCCTGTTAAACGACACGCTGCATGAATATTGTACATCGCACTATTTGGCATTAATTGATCAATAAACCATAGGCGTTTCTGTGCATAGGAAAGTGGAATAAATTCTTCCCGCATCATAGGTACAAGGGATGGAACCTCTCGCTTTTTATCTTCTTTGCGCAACTGATTTACTCGTTTCGCTAATGCTTCCACTGTATCGTGCTTGAAAAGTTCACGTAGCGGGATTTTAATCTGGAACAATTCTTGTAATCGAGAGACGATTTGAGTAGCGAGTAGTGAGTGCCCACCCCGTTCAAAGAAGGAATCCTGAATACCGATATTTTCTGTTCCTAACACTTGACTCCAAACCGAGGCAATAAGCTCTTCCGAAGGCGTCCGAGGTAGAACATTTAAATTCCCTATAGGTCGCTCATCAGGTGCTGGTAAGGCCTTTCGATTGATTTTCCCATTCGGAGTAAGCGGGAACTGTTCTAACTCTACAAGGTGCGCTGGAATCATGTGATTTGGCAATTGGTTTTGTAGATACTCTCGCCACTTTCGGGTATTTCCATTGCTTATCACATATGCCACCAATCGCTGATCGCCCGGACGATCTTCTCTAACTAATACGACAGCCTCTTTAATAAACGAACATTTTTCTAAAGTCGCTTCAATTTCTCCTAGTTCAATCCGAAAACCACGCATTTTTACTTGATGGTCCATTCTCCCTATAAATTCTAAATTTCCATCAGTTAGATATCTTACTGAATCTCCTGTTCGATATAGTCGATCTCCCAATCGAAATGGATGCGAAATGAATTTTTCGGCAGTGAGAGTCGGACGATTTAAATATCCACGCGCTAAGCCGGCACCACCAATATATAACTCACCTTCTACCCCTATTGATTGCAAGCGTTGATTTTGGTCTAATACATATAATTGCGTGTTCTGTATCGGCTGCCCAATAGAAACAAATTCTTGATTAGGTTGCAAGTCAAATGCATTTACATAAATAGTGGCTTCAGTTGGTCCATAAAAGTTGGTTAATTTTACTTGTCCGCTATGATTCCATTGCTGTTGAAATCGTCTAACCAACCCTGAGCTTAGTTCTTCCCCACCAGAAAACACATGACGTACGGACGAACAATTCATGTTCAATTCAATATGATTGAAGTGATCTAAGAAAACAGATAACATCGAAGGTACAAATTGAACAATAGTAACCTGATGTTTTTCAATCACTTCAGCTATAATGGAAGGATCTTTTTCTCCACCTGGAGGCAGGAAAGATACACCTGCTCCCACGTGAATACCCCAAAATAACTCCCAAACAGATACGTCAAATGAGAATGGCGTTTTCTGCAAGACCACATCCTTTTCAGAAAGTGGATATTGATGTTGCATCCATTCTAGATAATTAATTACTGAATGATGCTCAATCATCACTCCCTTTGGATTCCCTGTAGATCCTGAGGTATACATAACATACGCTAAACTTCTTCCTGTTACACCACTTATACATGGGGTTGATTCTTCTTTTTCAATTGCAGTATAATCCTGATTCATACAAATCGTTTCAACGCCTTCAGATATATATAAATTTTCTGAATTCTCTTCCGTCACTAGTACTTCAATTCCAGCATCCTCTAATATATAACGAAGCCGACTCTCTGGATAAGTAGGATCAAGTGGAACATATGCCCCTCCTGATTTTAGAATACCTAATAACGCTATCATCATTTGTAATGAACGTTCCATATATACTCCGACAAGAGATTCTGGACCTACACTACGCTTTTGTAAATAATGTGCTAACTGATTAGCACGCTCATCCAACTCTCTATAGGTAATTTGTTCATTTTCGTAAATAGCTGCGATTGCTCCTGGCGTTTTCTTAACTTGCTCCTCAAATGCCGTATGAATCATGCCCTCAGCTGAATATTTTACTTGAGTATTATTCCATTCCTCTAGTAACTGTGTCTGCTCTTCCATTGTTAAATGAGTAATTTCGGAGAGCTTTGAATCTAGGCTCTTTGTCATCTGAACTAATGTTTGCAATAAGTGACCCTGAATCCGATTTATTGTTTCTTCATTAAAATAGCTTCGATCATACATCAACTTTAAAGTAATTTTTTTACCGGGCATTACAATGAGTGTTAAAGGATAATTTGTTTGTTCCGCGCTTTTAACATCTAGTAATCTTAAATCATCATTTCTCTCACCTTGAATTGGATAATTTTCAAACACATACAAGGTATGAAATAAGGAGCTATTCCGCGGAACCTCACTCCACCCTTGAATATTAACCAACGAATTATACTCATATTGTCTTCGTTCCATTTCTTTCATCTGTATTTTACGAAGCCAATCTACTACTGATGTATCATCCGTTAATCGAATTCTAGTAGGTAATGTGTTAATAAATAGACCTACCATATTCTCTGCCCCTATCAAATCAGTAGGACGTCCAGAGCTAGTTACGCCAAATACGATGTCACTTTCCCCGCTATACCTACTCATCAAATAGGCCCATGCGCCTTGTACTAACGTATTCAATGTTAATCGACTATTTCGTACCCACTCTTGTAAATTCTCAGTGAGTTCCTCAGATACCTGATAAACACACTCTCCATAGCCCTTCTCCTGTTCTTGATCCTTCCTTTCCATCGCTAATGGCGTAGGTGCATAAAACCCCTTTAATTCTTCTGTCCAAAATTCCTCTGCTTGACTTTGATCTTGTTTATTTATCCACTGGATATATTTTTTATAAGGAAGAGATTTAGGAAGGTTCAACAATTCTCCCTTTATCATCTTGAGATAAACTTCCATCACTTCACTAAAGACCAATGACACACTCCACCCATCTAGCAAAATATGATGATGTGTCCAAATGATTCTCGTTTCCTCTTCTGCTTCTTTAATCGTAGTGACTCTCATCAACGGTGCTTCATCCAATGAAAATCCTTTTCTACGATCTGCAGTCAAAAACTGGTGTAATTTCTTCTCCATCTCCTCATGCGAATGGGCACTCCAATCCTCTTGATGAATAGTAAAAGGAAGACGTTGGTAAACTGCTTGCAGAGGTTTTTCTACTTCCTCCCACACAAATACTGAACGTAGAACTTCATGTCGATGAATAACATATTCCCAAGCCTTTTCAAAAGTAGCAACATCCAATTGCCCCCCGAGCAAGAAGCCTACTTGTACAATGTAGGAAAAAGAATGTTCATCATCTTGATCGTATAAAGTATGAAACAATATTCCCTTTTGCAAAGGTGATAATCCATATATATCTATAACGTCTCCCATCTTTACACCCTCTTCTTTGTTAATTTAAGTAATACTTTGCTCAAGCTTTCTTCCGTAAGATCCTCCGCATCAGCAAAATCTGATACTGTAAAAGCAGACTCTGTTGTTGGTTTATTTATAAGTTGACGAAGATGCCTCAACATACCATCTGCTATCGCTTGAATTTTTAATCTAGAAAACTGTTCTCTACTATACATCCAAACAAAATGGAACTTCTCATCTTTTACCATACCGATAACATCAATTAGATGCGATGGCTTGGAATCTGGAGCATGATCTAAAAATGTAAACCCTACCTCTTGCATAAACAAAGATTCCTTTGAAAACACTTGATCAAATTGGCCCAAATAGTTAAAGCTTATTGAAGGCTTTTGCTGATAAAATGGAAGTAATCCTTTTTTCAAGTAACGCAAAATACCATAATCAACTCCGCGATTCGGAATTTGACGCAATTGATCTTTTACAGCCTTTAATCCTTCAATAGGTGTTTTAGTTCCTTGAAAGTTCAAATGAACAGGATAAATACTCGTGAACCAGCCCACTGTCCGTGATAGATCCATACCTTCAACCATCTCTTCTCTCCCGTGTCCTTCTAGATGAATGGAAACGGTTTGCTGATTTGTACAATCAACGATAGCTTGTCCTAATGCCGTCAATAGTACCTCATTAATCCTTGTCTTATGAGTCACTGGAACTTCTTGTAACAACGCATGGGTTTCTTCTACTCCTAAAGTCCTCGTCACTTGATCAACCGATTCTTCCGTTGTTTCTTGTCTCGGGTAGTCCATTGGAATCTTCATCGTTTCTTTTTCTACCCGTTCATTCCAATAATCTTGTACTTCTTTTGAAATACCAGAATCACTGTATGCCTGTAGTCGTTCCGACCACTCTTTAAAAGATGTACTTTTCGCAGGTAAGCGAACTCTTTGACCTTGTTTCATCTGGTTATATACCGCCTGTAAATCTTCCAATAGAATTCTCCACGATACTCCATCTACTACTAAATGATGAATAACCCAGAATAATCGATCATTTCCATTCAAGGTATCCTCGAAGTAAACTACTCCCATTAACGGACCTGTAACTAAATTGAAACTAGCTTGAGTAATGTTCATTTCTTCTTGTATTACTTTATTCCACACTTGTTCATTAGCATTGTTCCTTTTTACCACACGAAGTACAGACTGCTCATCAGTCCCTTCATTTCTCTGCCTCCACGTTCCATTTGTTAACTGTTCGTACCGGAAACGTAAAGCATCATGATGTTTCAGTAAGTTTAATATGGATCCCTCTAGTAACTTCATGTCCAATCTCTCTTTCACTCTTAAAAGCATCGATTGATTCCAATGCTCCGAACGTGGATGTTCTTGCTCGAAGAACCAATACTGAATTGGAGTAAGAGGCACATCTCCTGTCACAATTCCCTGCTCCGCTTCTACTCCCTGAGTTTCTATAGCCACTTGTGCCAACTCGGAAATGGTCGGACATTCAAACATTTGCTTTGGAGTAAGTTTTAATCCCACTTGACTGGCTTGAGATATGATTTGAATACTGAGAATCGAGTCGCCACCAATTTCAAAGAAGTTATCATAGATTCCCACCTTTTTAACACCTAATGCTTGCTTCCAAATGGTAACCAGTATCTTTTCGTTACTATTTCGAGGGACAACACATTCAATGTTAATCTGGTTTTCCTCCGGCATAGGTAAGGCCTCACAATCAACTTTACCGTTAGCAGTTAGTGGAATGGCCTCCATCGTCACAAACCCTGAAGGAACCATATAGCTTGGTAATTTCGCTTTAAGATACTCTCTCCACTCACCTACTTTTCCATCTCCTACAACATATGCTACTAATCGTTTATCACCTGGTTGATCTTCTCGAACAATCACAACAGCCTCCTTTATAGATGCATGTGCATGTAAAGTAGACTCAATCTCCCCAATCTCAATTCGGAAGCCACGTATTTTAACCTGATGATCAATTCTTCCACGATAATCAAGATTCCCATCCGGTAAATACCTCGCTAAGTCTCCTGTCCGATATAATCTTGCTTTCGGATCACTACTAAATGGATGAGGTATAAAGCGCTCTGCAGTTAATTCAGGTCTATTTAAATACCCACGTGCAAGCCCTGACCCGCCAATATAAAGCTCACCATCTACACCTATAGGTACAGGCTGTTGATAGGCGTCTAGTATATACACTTCTAAATCTGGAATCCGCTTTCCGATATTACTTCTTGAAGCATGCTGCACATCATCTTGAGTAATTGGATAATATGTAACATGAACGGTAGTTTCTGTAATTCCATACATATTAATTAACTGCGGTTCTTTCTCCCCATACCTTTGAAACCAAGGTAACAAGCTAATAGCTTCTAATGCCTCTCCACCAAATATCACATAACGCAGCTGCAAGTTTTTATTCTCATCTTCTTGTTCACACACTTGTATTAATTGTCGAAATGCGGAAGGTGTTTGATTTAGAACTGTGACTTCTTCCTCTACCAATAATTGATAAAAATCCTTAGGCGATCGACTAATCCAGTACGGAACAACAACTAATTTCCCACCATATAATAATGCTCCCCAAATTTCCCATACTGAGAAATCAAATGCATAAGAATGAAAAAGCGTCCACGTATCTTTTTCATTAAACTGATACCAACAGTCTGTTGATTTAAATAAACGAATGACATTGTGATGCTCTATCATAACGCCCTTTGGATTCCCTGTTGATCCCGAAGTATAGATTACGTAAGCTAGATTTTGGGAACTTACATCAGAAACTGGCAAGGACTTACTTTCTTGCCCAATCTCAGCTCGTTCACGATCCAGGCAAATCAATTTAATATTTTCTGGTAACCATTTCAATTCTTTTAAACTTTCTTGCGTTAAGAATAACTGAATGCTAGCATCCTCTAAAATATATTGAAGTCGCTGCTCTGGATATGTTGGATCAAGTGGAACATAAGCTCCACCAGCCTTCAAAATCCCTAAAATACCTACAATCATTTCGAGAGAACGTTCAACGCACAGTCCAACTAAAGTATCAGGTCCTACTCCTTTTTTCTGTAGATAATGAGCTAACTGATTTGCACGTTCATTTAGCTCCCTATAGGTAACTCTCTCTTTTTCATACTTAACTGCAATTGCGTTTGGATAAATCATCGCTTGCTGTTCGAACAATTCATGAATAGTTACTTGAGGTGGAAAATCAAGCTTAGGATTGTTGAACTCTACTAAACTTTTTCTTTTATCTTCTTCAGAAATGATTTCAATTTCAGATACCTTCTGCTTTGGATTTTCAAACGTATTTTCTATTATTGCTAACATAACTTTGAAAAAACGTTTTATCTCTTCATTAGAAAATAACTCTTCACGATAATCAATATGTACATGTAAAGAGTCTATATCAATCAAATTCTCAATATGCACTGCAAAATCTTGTACTTCTTCACAGTTTGGAATCCATAGTGAGTCACCACTTTCATCACGATCTCTATAATCAATAGTGGTTCCGAAAAGTCTAACATTGCTGTTATTCTCTTTATTAATCTGCTTTAATAACAAATCAAATGGGTATTTCTGATGTCGTAATGATTTACTTTGTTTTCTGGACACTCTACTAATAAATGAAAGCACTTCTTCTTCTGGATCGATATCCATTCTTAAGGGAACCGTACTCACCATCATTCCAATTAATTCCCGTTCCATTTTAGTCATACGATTGCCATAAGCCATTCCTAATGCAATATCAAGCGATGAGGTCCACCGATACATAGACAAGGAAAATGCAGCGACAAAAAGAGTATATAAACTAAATTTGTAATCTCCGGAAAATTTTTCCATCTTTCTCTTCAAATGCTCCGATAATATAAACGTCTCACGTGCTGCTCTGGTACTAACTTGGTGCGTATTATAGGACTTCAA
This sequence comes from Bacillus nitratireducens, assembly GCF_036320425.1. NCBI lineage: Bacteria > Bacillati > Bacillota > Bacilli > Caryophanales > Bacillaceae > Bacillus > Bacillus nitratireducens. The sequence goes on along the minus strand of NZ_JAUMJO010000010.1, from coordinate 30,790 downwards.
TCCCGTCACAGATGGAAGTGTTTTAAATTCCTCTAACCAGAATTTTTTATCTTTTTGAAAGCGACTACTATTCAAGTATGTTTGTTCATTGACCAGAAATTGAACATATGAATTTCTAAGTACACCCTCCTCAGTCTCGCTATACATCCCATAATAATATTTTGCAATCTGACTGATAAATATTTGGATTGATAAACCATCCATGATAATATGATGAACATTCCCAAAGATTGCACATTCATTATCGTTTAATTTTATTAAAGCAAAATAGTGCAAATCTGAATTAAATAATGTAAACGTTTCTTTTGTTTTCTGTTCGATCCATTTCTCAAGCAAATCTGAATCTTCCACGGAACTGAAATCGAAAAACTCAAATTCTTGTTCTTCATGTTTAACAAAATATTGTTCAGGTTCCTGATGCCCATTTTTTTTTAGTCTGATGCAAAGACCGTCATTTTCACTAATAACACGATTCACAACTCGGTTTAATTTTGAATAATCCATTTTTCTATGAAGTTTAAACAAAAATCTTAAATTACATATCCCTTTACCGGAATGAATAACTTCTGTATACCATATTCTCCTTTGTGGATGACTTAACGGATAACATTCCTCAATGGCCATAAAAAATCTTCCCTTCAAAAATTATTTACTCTTATAGGTTCTTGCTTATGTGTAACCCATAAATATTTCTGTAGTGAAACCCCAATTACTCCAATGATGATGAGCCCAATACCCACATAAAAATAGAGTTCAATTACTCCGAAAAAGTGAACCAGTGGACCGCTCATAGCAGGAGAAATAATGAGGACTGCATTTGCTAAACTGCTTTGAATCCCAAATACTCTTCCGACCTGTTCTTGATGAGATTCTATTTGTAGAATGACTTGATTGGATACAAACATAAGTCCACTTCCAATACCAGCTATAAAACTAATCAGATAGGCAAAAATGAGGGATCCATCAGGACTTATCAGAGTTATCAGACTAATCCCCCCGAAGCCAATTCCCATTAAAGCAATACCTCCACATATTACCCAACCATATTGAAAATGTTTTAATTTCTGAGTTAAGAATGCGCCAATTATTCCCCCAAGACCAATAATAGAAATGATGTATCCCATTTTACTCTTATCATTTGGGAACAAGCTCTTAAATAAAGTAGGAAACTGTGAGTCTACTAATTGTAATACTGCCATAGCTATTGTAAAGAAAATCATGGTTGATAATATCATCCGATTGGATAATACATAACCCCAACCTTGTAACCAAGCAGTCCAAGTACTTTGCTTTCTCTTTTCTATACGTTCTCTTGACAGAGATTCCTGTAACCTTATTGTGGGCAACAGAACCAAAGCAGCTAGTAAACAGCATATTGCCCTTATAATCAGACAAAACTCTGGCTGAAACCAGCTCAGTAACATTCCCCCTATAAGTGGCCCCAGTATCTTGGTTCCTTGCTCAACTATCCCATTGATACTTACCGCTTTGGTAAGCAGATTAGGAGAAACAATCTGTCGTGTTAGTGTTTGCTGTGCAGGATAATAAAAAACGGTGAAAATGGACCGAACCATTAATGCTAACAAAAGCCAATGAATATTTTGGACAAATAAAAGAAAAATTGTTAATAAACCAACCATTAGGTTACAAAACATCATAATTGGAATTTTTCTAAAGCGATCAGCAATCACGCCTGCCCATGAACTAAATATAATTCCAGGAAGTGCATACGCAACGGGAATTAATCCAATCATGGTGGGGTCTACTTCCCATTCAAAACTAACAATGGTCATAATGGCTAACATGTCAATAAATACTCCGAGCATAAGCAGTGAATATGCAGAGAAAACTTGTAAATAAATTGTATTTCTCCATAGACTTTTTGATTCGGTAGTTTTCATAAAAACGAGCTCCTTAAGTTTACTAAATAGGGACGATAGAAGCTAATTGAGTGGGATACGAGACTTCTCCCGCCTCTTCAATCCTATTCTTTTTTTGCAGTTCGTTTGTGATGGTAATGAAATCAATGGCTTGCTTAGACTCTCTCAAAGACACTAACGTTCTAAAAATGAGATATTGACTAACAATTAAATCATAACACTCCTATTAATGGGATTATTTTCTAAAAATAATATAGAAAACAATGAATATTCCGATTATTGTTTCTGAAAACTGGATATATCTCTATAAAACAACTAAATTAAGATTGAATGGTTCTGGTGCAAGAACTTAAGGACAATTGCAATGAATCTACAGAAAGAATAGCGTATTTTTTCATTTTAAGAAAATTTAGTTTTGTTAGCTTGATAGCGATGGGTCTATACTCCAACAAGGGGATTTATGGAAAATTGTAGAATGTATTAATTTAAAATTCTTATACACAATTTTTTAGGAGTGACTACAAATGCAATTATACCCTGATTGTCCAATTGTTAGTAGAACAGTAGAGGTTGGCGGACTTACGAAATCGCAGCTTATTCAGAAATTGCAACAGTACTCCATTTTGATGAATGAGTATGGAGAAAGACTGTTAGCTGATGATAAATTTATGACTTCTAATACAAAGTACAGCCTGAAGACCGTTGAACTAACCGTTATAGACCTTGGCTTTCCTGATGGAGCTACTACGGATCAGCTCTTTAAAAGAGCTAGCGAACTTGGTTTGGAATTGTGTCCGCTTGAGCTGGGACCTCAACTAAGACTGGAGTATCTTGAGCAGCCTGAAGGTTATTTGGGGACTGCCTCACAACAACATCAAGCTCCATCTGGCTCCATCACAATAGCATCGGAGATATTAACTAAAGACGATGATTTTCCGAAAGGCTTTTATCTAAGAATTAATGGCGTGTTGTGGCTACGCGGATACATTGCTGACAATCTGCACGTTTGGAAGCCTGAAGACCACTTTATCTTTGTTAAACAAAAAAACTTTAAGAAGTAAGAAATCATGAGAAACTTACCTTCTTTTGTTCAACTAAAGGGGGGCTTTACTTCATGAGACCGTCGTTAGACGGTCTTTTTTATTGTCCTTGTTTTTAGGGCACACTACATCACCATCAAGCTAAGAAAAGCAAATACCCCAAAACAAAAAAATAAGCTTTTTTGTTACAAGTTAGTAGAAAATTTCGTTCTGGGGGTACTATAAATTATTAGCTTGATAGCGATGTGACGCTACCCCTATAAGGGTAACAAGGAAAATATTAGATAAAATGATAACGAAAATAATAGATATGTCTGAATCACTTGGATGAAATCACCAGTTTCAAAAAGCCTTCACGCAATGATGATTGCATGAAGGCTTTTGTGATATTAAAACATGTCATATCAGAAATTAATCGCTTTATTCGTTCATATACTAAAAAATAATCCTATGCTTGTTGCAAGAAGCAATAACAAACACATATCCTACGGCTATATACTAGCTAGCAGGTAGAGTCATAATCTGATTTCTACTTGTAATGTATGTATTATTTTTGGGGTTTGCTTGCAAGTAAGTACATCCTAGAATTGATATTTTTACAGCGCTTATTTGCTTCACATCTTGCTATTTCTGGTCCGTCAGTGCAAGAATACAAGATTTATTTCGATATGTAAGAATGCATATTATTTCTCTTGGATGTTATGATATACTCTCTTTGTGAGCTGATACAATATTTCTTTAGATTGGAAAACTAAAACCTCATTAACCCAAGTTTTGGGCGCCTTATGGCGTCTTTTTTTAGTTCTACTACATAGACATTTAACTTAGATATTGAAGTAATCCAAAAACAAACAATAAGCTGCCCATTTGGACAACTTATTTACATCGAATGCGGGAGTTCCATCTTTCAAAACCACCCTATTAAATAGGATTAGATGTATAAAACATATTAGTAACGGAATGCTCTCGACTTGAGGCTACTACAAATGCTTCCTTCTAATCATCCATATGAATATATGACTTACTTCTGATTAATTTGCCGATGTTGTTCTTCGTTAAAACAAAATGAGAATTGTGAATGTTCTTCTGCTTCTTTTTTTGTTCCTACAATGAATTGCAAGGTTTGTAATTCCGATGCCGATATTCCTGCTGCATTGTGAATATCTTTTCCTTCTTCTAACCTCTTAACTTGGTTTCCGCTTTTGTCTACATAATAGAATTCTACATTATTCCACCCAGAATCAAGGTCACTTTCCCTACCAATCCTTTCATTCGATGATGTTTTCAATAGTCCATCTTTAGTTACTTGATATATAATTTTCTTATCTTCAATTTTTAGAGGTGGTGAATCCTTGATGTTATGAAGGACACCCACACATCCTTTGTAACCATCAGGTATTAAAAAGACCTTCTTAGCGAAAGAATTATACATATCATATATCCAAACAATGGGGGTACCTAGTATGATAACAGACAAAAAAAAGGCTATTCCAGCATAAGCATATTTACTCTTACGGATAGAGTACCATGCCAAAAATATAAACAGTATAAAAAGTGGTATTGCTTGAATGAAGAGAAATCCTTTCAAAAAATCAAGTTGAGTACTGTCTGGAGGGTCTGTTGCCATCCCGCCTATAAATAATGCTATTGGAGCTGTGATGAGATTCAATACTAAACTAAGATAAATCAATAACAACAGGTTTTTGTTTTTGTTTTTATTTTTATTTTTTGGTACTTCATCCATCCGAATTCCTCCTACAATTAAGCTCTTGTTGCACAGCAAACCCCTTCCCATTTTGAGAAAGACATGATCCGCTCTTAATATTTTTTCTTTTTAAGCCGATAAAGCCCCATCAGACAGGCTCCCAGTACAATGACAGTCATAACGATAAAGATACTTAGGGAAGCAACCTGATTTGGAATCAACCTGGCAAGGTTTGCCCAAAGCAATGCAATGCTTGCAAGCCATGTTAAACCAATGATATAAAACCAACCTGATTTTTTGTCCATTACCTGTTCACCTCTCTTTTCCTAATTTTACCATTTGCAAAAATCAATTTGTTGGGATTTTAAAATGTATAGGATATATATGTAAGATTTACGTTATGACTCATTATTAGAAGTAAGAAAACATTGAACTTTATCCTCACAAAGCAACCCTATTTCCTTTCTTTAAATAACTCTATTTATTTTTTATACACTCCTATACTAGGCAAACTCTTAGCATGAATGTTTTCGTAAATGCAAACGTTCTCCCTCACGGTTCCTCACTAAAACATTAAGTACATTAGTCCATTTCTTCGTTTAAGAGGAACTAGTTTTACATAAGATAAAGCACTAAAAAAACTGTGCACAAAAACCTGCATGGTAACAAGTTTTTGGCACAGTTCTATTATTTGATCCCTTTCATAAGTACCTGAATCTTTGGAGCCATGAAATATAAAATAACACTTAAAACAATGGATATTCCGCCAATTACACCGAAATAAATAATCTCTGTTTCAGGATTATATAATCGAACAAGCTGCGCATTGATAGCTTGTGCAGATGCACTCGTTAAGAACCATAGACTCATTGTTTGAGCAGAGAACGCTGCTGGTGCTAGTTTTGTAGTAATAGATAAGCCGACAGGTGATAAACAAAGTTCCCCGATTACGACTAAAAGGAAGCTAATGCTTAACCAAATTGGGCTAACAAGGGATTCGGTACCATGGATATATGCAGGAATAATCATTACTAAGAATGATAAACCAGCAAATAATAAACCGATAGCAAATTTATTTGCTGTACTTGGTTGGCGTGAATTCAGCTTTACCCAAAGCCAAGCAAACACTGGTGCTAGTAAAACAATATAAATAGGGTTTAAAGATTGGAACCATGAAGATTGAACCTCAAATCCTGCAAAGTTTAACTGCGTACGTTGATCAGCATAACTAGCTAAGATGATGGCTCCCTGCTCTTGAATCGCCCAAAACATTGTAGCAGCGATAAATAGTGGTATGTAAGCAATTAAGCGAGATTTTTCAACTTTTGTCGTCTTTGGACTACGGTACATAAAGACAAAGTAGCCTGTTGGAATTAGAATACCTAAGATACTTACAAGTAAAGTAAATCGATCAATCGTTAAAATACCTGTTGGAATTGTTAACACACAAACTAGTGCAATTGCGATAATACCAATACTAAACTGTATAAGGACCTTTTTTCTTTCCTTGTCTGTTAAAGGATTTGGTACTTGCGTTCCTGCTAATCCTAGATTTTTCTTTTTCGTAAGAACATACATAATTAATCCAAATAACATACCAATTGCAGCCACACCAAAACCTAAGTGAAAGTTATACTTTTGACCGAGTGTTCCAATCACAAACGGAGATAATAGAGCCCCTAAATTAATACCCATATAGAAAATACTGAAACCTGAATCACGACGAGTATCCGTTTCGTTATATAAATCACCAACAATACTAGATACATTCGGTTTTAATAACCCTGTTCCAAGTACTAAAAATACCATTGAAATAAATAATGTACTAACCGTTCCTGGTAGAGCTAAGATGAGATGACCAATCATTATTAAAACGCCACCCCAAAATATTGTTCTACTTGAACCTAATAGGCGGTCAGCAATCCACCCACCAATAATGCCAGACATGTAAACTAATGAACCATAGATAGCCATAATGGATGCAGCTGTGGCGTGATCCATCCCTAAGCCACCTTTAGAAATGGAATAGTACATATAGTAAAGTAATATTGCTCTCATTCCGTAGTAAGAAAATCGCTCCCAAAATTCTGTAAAGAATAAAGTAAATAGTCCTTTGGGATGTCCAAAGAAACCATTTTGCGGAACGGTGCGAATAATATCGCTTTTGTTAAGCTTCACCATAAAAACACACTCCTAATATACAGATATAATGATGCTAATTAAGTATATAACAAAAAATAGAAAATTTAAACAAATATTAATTAGTTAAATGATTAGATTTTTTAGAAAAAACCAAATTATATATTGTTTTTAATGATGATTTCATTTAAATTATATAATATAGATATATTAATTAGAATGTTAATACTGTATAAATATAAATACAAATGTAGGAGGATTTACATATTGTCAATGAAAGTCGTTGCCATAGAAGATATTTATCAAGAAATATTGGATGGAAAACGGAAACGATTCCCTCCGAATACTTGGAAAGAAGATATGGATAACAAGCTCGCCCGCAGAGTAATCACATATTTATTACACAGTATCTTAAAATGGGATAAGGAAGATATCAGAAAAAAATGGAACACTCAATTACTTGTAAAGTATAAATTACGAGGATTACTCAAACATAGATACGAAAGTAGCCCTTTTAAAGCAATAAATGATTTATATCCAAACGAGTTTAACGAATGGGAATTTGGTATGACTCCTTTAAATTTTTGGACGAAAGAAAAGGCATTAACGATTTTGAGATGGATGATTGAAGAAAAAAAAGGTTTATCGAACGAAAAGCTCTTACGCGTATACGGCAAAAAATGGTTGGAGAAAAACAAACTTAGTGCCCCTCTGGCTATGTACTGGAATAGTAGTCCGTTTGCAATGATTAACGATCTGTACCCTAGTCGTTTCAAAGAATGGGAATTTCTCATGACGCCCAATAACTTCTGGACAAAAGAAAAAGCATTAGAAGCATTGAAATGGACCATTGAAGAAAAAGAAAAATTAACTCCCGAACAAATACTGGATGTATATAGTATAAAGTGGTTAAAGACTCACAGATTAGCGTCTCCATGTCAATTAATGTGGGGAAATAGTCCATTTAAAATGATAAACGACTTATATCAAGGTCGCTTTAAAGAATGGGAATTTAAAGTTACACCAGTTGGCTTTTGGTCCAAATGTAAAGCACTAGAAGCATTAAGATGGACCATTGAAGAGAAAGAAAAACTGGATGAAAAACAGCTATTAAAAGTATTTAATCAACGATGGCTCATAAAACAAAAATTACGGACACCCTTACAACGCTATTGGAAAGGAAGCCCCTATGGAATGCTTTTTTCTTTATATCCAAATCGATTCTCTAAAAGTGTGTTAAAAGGGTATTGTAATAATTAAAGTGGAAATGCAAATAGTAAAGGACTAATCGCAACTGCTTATAATCATCTTGCTGATGTTTACGCATCCATTACGGCTGTAATTGGAACCGGTATTGCATTGTTAAACAATATTTACCCAATCCCCTATGCAGCTTATGGTGATCCACTTGCTGGGATAATTGTATCCTTTTTTGTTTTAAAGCTTGCTATTAGCATGGGGAAAGAAGCTACCTATATATTAATGGAAGGTGGTTTACCCACTGAGAAAAGTAGTGAATACGAGAGAATGATTCAGGAACACCCTCGAACAATCGCGGGTGTTTTTAATGGATAAAGAATACAATCGATATGAATAGGACTTCTACTCTTTTCATACCGATTTACATTTGTTTATAAGTTTCATACGATATTCGCGGAAAAATGGCAGCATCTCTTTTATAAACAAGACTCAAAAGTTACCATACCTGACAACGGAAATATTAATGTAACTCTAGTTCCTTTATTCACTTCAGATTCAATGCCAATTTTCATTCCTAATTTTGAGCACAGTTTTTCGCATAGATACAAACCCATTCCTGTACTTTTGCTAAATCTCCTTCCATTCTCTCCAGTAAATCCTTTTTCAAAAACTCTATTTATATCTTTAGTTATTATCCCTACTCCATTATCCTCTATAGTTAGTATTACTGAGTTAGCTTTCTTAATTGAGTATATACGTATCATTTGTTCTTTGTTATTTGAGTACTTTATAGAATTTCCTATTATTTGATTAATAATAAATTCAACCCATTTCCCATCACTATATACGATTTCATCAATATCCTGTATGTCTAATTTTATTCTCTTATGAATAAAATCCCTATAGTTTCTTTTAATTACATTCCTTACTACATTATCAAGGTTGATTGGCTTTATCATATAGTCTTTATTAACGTTATTACTTCGAGAATAATACAGAACCTGTTCTACAAACCCCTCGATTCGATCCATTTGAGAGTCAATTTTATTCGTTACTTCATTTTGATTATTTTCAATTATTAGCTTTGTAGAAGCTATCGGTGTCTTAATTTCATGCACCCATGTCTCTATATATTCTCTGTAATCTATTTGCATATCTCTATAATATTTTACATTTTCATGCATATCTCTACTTATTTCTTTCAGTATAGCGTTAAGCTTTTCCCCATGTATAAAGTTTGCTTCCTTTACTACCTCTGGAAGTAGGTATTTTTTCTCCAAGTTTTCTAATATACCATTAATCTCATTATAATAATTTTTACATTTTATAAATTCTATAGCCATATATGAAATCAATGGAAAAAACCAAATACAAAAGACAAAGCATATTATAATGAACTGAACATTCACAGTCAGCAATATACCTGCTAGTATAATAAATACCAGTACATTTGATAGTATTACTACCATTTTATCTTTAATAAATTCACCTATATTCATGGCATTATATACCCTAAGCTTCTTCTTGTTGCAATTGGATTTTCTATACCTATCTCTTCAAGCTTTTTTCTTAATCTATTTATATTAACAGTTAAGGTGCTATCATCCACAAAATAATCAGATTTCCATAAGGTTTCTATGAGTGAATCTCTTTTTACAATATTTCCGCGATTATTTATTAAGCAAGAGAGTATTTTAACTTCATTTTTAGTTAACTCTACAGACTTGTCTTGATAAGTAACTGTTGCATTTGAAAGATTTAAATTAAAATCTCTATAAATTAAGATATTATTTGTCTTTAAATCTCCATATGTTCTTCTTAAAATGTTTGTTACTCTTGCTAATAGTATTTCTGTATTATAAGGCTTTGTTATAAAATCATCTGCTCCTAAATTCATACTTATTAGTTCATCTACATCACTATCTCTGCTTGTAACCATGATGATTGGAACATCTGAAGTTTTACGTATTTCCCTGCATATATAATAGCCATCGAACACAGGAAGATTTATGTCTAGCAATATAAGATCTGCATTCTCACTTTCTATATATTCGATAATATGATTAAAATCTGTAGGAGCCTTTACTTCATATCCATACTTTATAAAAAAATTTTGTAATTCTTCTCTGATGATTTCATCATCTTCAATCAGTATGATTTTTTTCATGACTTTTCCCTTCCTATATAGAATATAAGGCTATCACATCTTGAGAAACAAGGTGTAATAGCCTTAATGAGCATTATAAAATCAAGTATTACTTTTTACAATATTTTTATACCCGACATATGTCGTGTAGAAATATCCTACATAAACTACAAGAAATACTAAGCCCGTCATCAATGCTGGTAAAATAATGTCTGTTTGTTGAAATGTGTTAATATAATAATTGACTACATAAATTCCAACTATAGAATGAATTATGGCAAGAAAAACTGGAAGACTAAAGTATACGAAAGTTTGAATGAAAATCGTTTTGTCGATCATTTTTCCGTTTGAACCAATTCTCTTCAAAGATTTATATCGATCTATACTATCACTGGCTTCTGATAATTGTTGAAGAGCTAATACAGCCATACTCGTTATTAAAAATACAATACCGATATATATCCCAATAAACAGTACGATAGTTTTCAATCCCTTACTTCCTGCATAAACTTCATCCTTTGATTTGCCTGCTATACGATTAATATTTAATTTCGGGCCATTTTCGTCATAAAAGCCCCGCGCAACGTTATCATATTTTTTATTATATTCTTCTCTATTTCCATCTAAATAATTTACATTAAGTACGGATTCAGTAATTTTGTAGCCTGATAAAAACTCATCATTTATAACGATTGTGAAGTAATTAGTTCGCACATCATAAGAGTAAAGATTCTCTTGTATAACTTTAGTGTTTTTTACCAAATATTCTTTTTCTTTAATATTCATCTTATTGCTATTTTTTAATCTTTCATTTGTCGAATTAACAAATCGGCCTTCATTTGATAAAAGTAAAATTTCATTGTTATTTAAAGTGATTTCTTTTTCACCTTTAAGATTTAAAATTTTATTATAATCAGATACTTTAATGAAATCTATACTCATATTATAATCTTTAAGTTCTGGTACAAAGTCCACCACTTCCATCCCTGTTCGATATACATTATAAGATATATATTTTTCGTTATTACTTATTTTAAAGTTAGCTTTCTTTAATACTTCTTCTATAGTGTAACTTTCATCTTTATTCTCCAACGTAATACTGGCATCAAATGGCGTTACTTCTTTCGTTGTTGCGTCCATCATTCTGTTAAAGCTAATTCCTGTAGATAAAGCCACCATTGTAAGGCATAACATTAAACAGATTACAGACATGGATATAAAATTTGTATTAACCTTACTATTAATTTGTTTGATGATAAATATATTTAAACCTTTAAAATAGACTTTTTTATTCTTCTTTACAACATATAATATAAATCCAGATAAACTAAAGAAAAACAGCAATGTACCTAATATACCAAGAAGGATTGATACCACGAGCATAGGATTAGTAAAATTCAATCCGATTTTTAGTACAGTGACATATGCATATCCAAGTGATGCTACACACATAATAAATGTGATTACATAGATAAGAGGATTTCTAAATTTTACATCTTCGTTTTTTCTACCTGCTGTTAACAAATCAATTATTTTGTATTTAGAAACAACATATACATTAAATAACATAACAAATAAAAACATGATTCCAAAGTATAATACGCTTTTACCTATAGCACCTGTTGAAATTGCAAATTTATATTTATTGATGGGCAAGTCAAATAGCTTTAATGCAAATGTAGATAACCCCTGCGATACTCCAATACCTATTATAAGTCCACTCACTAAAGATATAACGCCAACTAGAAATGTCTCTGTTACTAATATTCTGGATATGTTTCTTCTTCCCATACCTAAAGTCATGTATATTCCTAATTCTTTTTTACGTTTTTTAATTAAGAAATTATTTGCATACAATATTAAACCACCTAATATTACAGATACAAATACTGACACATTTGAGATAGCGTTCATTACTGTAGGTACATACTTTCTATCTGAAGCGTTAATTTCCATAAGTGCCTTTTGTGATTCTATTGAGTTAAAGCTATAAAATATACAAACAGCCAGTGTTAGTGTTAAGAAATATATTGCATAATCTTTAAAACTTTTCTTTACATTCCCAATAGCAATCTTAGAGTACATTATTATCGTCACCTCCAAGAAGGGTTATAACTTCGATAATTTTAGTAAAGAATTCTTTTCTGGAATCATTCCCTCTTACCAACTCGATAAATATTTTTCCATCTTTAATAAAAAGAATTCTACGAGCATAGCTTGCTGTAAATGCATCATGAGTAACCATAAGTATTGTAGCTTTTAAATCCCTATTAAGACTTTCAAATCTTTCGAGTAATAATCTAGCTGATTTAGAATCTAACGATCCTGTTGGTTCATCTGCAAGTACTAAAGATGGATCTGTTACGATAGCTCTTGCCGAAGCAACCCTTTGTTTTTGTCCGCCTGATATTTGATAAGGGTATTTGCTTAATACTTGTCCAATGTCTAAATATTTTGCAACTGCTTGTATTTTGCCATCAATTTTTGAACTTTCCTCACCTTTTATAGTTAACGCTAGGGCAATATTTTCATAAGCAGTAAGGGTATCTAATAAATTAAAGTCCTGAAATACAAACCCTAATTCATTTTGTCTAAACTTATCTAGTGACTTTGATTTTAACCGAGTAATGTCACTATTATTTATTATTATTTTTCCCGTAGTAACATTATCAATAGTTGATATACAGTTAAGTAATGTAGTTTTGCCACTTCCTGAAGGCCCCATTATCCCAACAAATTCTCCCTCATCTACCTTAAAACTAATATTATCTATAGCCTTTGTTACATTATCTTTATTACCATAATATTTTTCAATTTTTTCTACACTTAATATATTTCGCATTAATACTTCTCCTTTTTCATTATAAAAATTCTTTAACTCCCATTCATTTATGTAATTCATTTTATATAATTTCATTTATAGTATCGCTGGAATTACATTTCATTAACATTACATTTTTGTTATATTGAGTGATATCTCTACATGTAAGTTATCAGAAATCGCGATGGTATAAGTAAGGATTATTCGATGCCTTACCAAAGAGGCAGATAAATGTAGGGGTATCGGTTCTGGTGCAAAAACGATAAGACATATGTAATTAGTGGAAATAAACAAACTGGTTACGGCGTAACAACAGCTCTATTTAAAAGACATGGATTCATAGTCATTTGGATGAGACGTATATCAAAGTTAAGGGAGAATGGCGTTATCTCTATCGTGCAATTGATAAAGATGGAAACACGTTGAATATTCAACTTCGTAAAAAACGGGATCATCAGGCTGCCTATGCCTTTATGAAAAGATTAGTAAAACATTTTGGAGAACCAACAGTTCTCACTACAGACAAAGCTCCAGCCTTGCTTTGTGCGTTCAAAAAACTGAAGAAGAACGGCTTTTATGTACGTACAAAACATTGTACCGTTAACTATCTCAATAACCTGATTGAACAGGATCATAGGCATGTAAAGAGACGTTTTGCCAAATCCGCTGGATTTCAAAATCTTCGTCATGCTTCACGAACCATAAAAGGGATTGAAACGATTCAGGCCATATATAAACAAAAACGAAGTCTTGAATCAGACTCCGTCTTTTCAGTGTACAAAGAACTACAGCAATTAGTAGCGATTGCTTAAAGTCTATTTCCAATTTGTAGACCTCTCTATATTTTTTCTAACTTTGCAACAGAACCGAATATGTTCCCTTTCCGTTTTCCTTTTCAAAAAATGAAACTAAATAATACTTCCCAGGTTTCGCTTCAAATTTCCCTTTTATATTATTTCCATCCGCTTGGCCCGTAATAACAGGATGTTCTAAATCTGATTCGTGATATACATCCCATTGTATCCCAATTCCCAGTTCATCTATAAAAGAAATATCTACTTCTTTTGGAGATGTGACATTGAATGTGTGCATATACGCCATATTTGGACGATCCATATTTCCTTTTGAAAGCTTATTAAAACGAATTACCTTTGCATTTTGATAGTTATGACCTGCTGGCTCATCCTGTTTTACGGTAACCGATGTTTGTCCTCGGCCTACTTTTCCTTTATTATCTTTCACTGTTAGCTTTGCAGTATATGTTCCCTCTTTTCCATATACATGAGTAGGATTTGCTTCTGTACTTGTTGTACCATCCCCAAAATCCCAGAGATAAGAAACAATTTTTCCACCTGTGCTTTCTGTACCATCGCTATGAAACTCAACTTTTTCATTTAATATTTCATTGTACGGTCCATTCATATTTACTTTAACAGTCTGTTTTTCTTCTTCTCCCGTTGCAACACCATGGAATACAACATCATATTCAAATTGATTTTTCTCATTCACACGATAATTAACAAAATACGCTGTAACTGTTTTGTAGCCGCTCCATTCTTTTTGCGCTAACTGTTCTAAAGATTGATTGATTTTCTTGCTCATCGTTTTCCAATCCTCAGATTCTCCTTTTGTTACGCCACCTGTATATGTCCCTTCTAATGTAAACGTATCAAAAAATTGAGACTTATGCTTTGTAATCGTTGCATCTTTTATCTTTGCTACATCCGTAATGTCTTTCTTTACATCAGCTAGTGGCTTTGGTGAAGGGGTAGCTAAATAATCATCTGATACTTGCGGAGTATTATATGTACCCTGATTATCAATTAACTGCTTCATATAGTCTTGGTATCCTTTATTTAAATTTGGATCCTTACTTAAAGCTTCACGATATGCGTCATAATTCTTCACATCATTTGCACGAATGAAATCTTGAATCTTATCGAAAGTTTCAAATTGATGAGTATATAAGTAAGACTGCAGTGCAAAAGAATAATTATAAAAGTCCCATTTTTCGTCTCCTTCTCCATATTTCGAAAATAATGTTCGTTCTGCTGTATAACGTTTCGCAGGATCAGATGATAATCCACTAATTATACTTTTGCGCGGAACAACATTATTCGTACGAGTAGATCCTGCAAAAAATTCTGCATTTCCTTCTTCAAACCAAGTCAAACGTTGATCTTGATACATTTCTCCTTGTCCCCATGATCCTGGAACTTCGTATCTTCCCTGTAAATAGTGTGTAAATTCATGACGGAACAATTCTTCCAAACTATAACGACTTTGCTGCGGTGTACGCTCAAATGTAAAGAACGTTCCGATTCCTTCAATATAAATTCCACCATTATTCGTATCATATCCATATAGTTGGCTATTTCGTTTATATTCATCTGGATTATTATAAATGACGATTGTCAGTACATCATCAGCTTTCCCTGATTCTAACGCTCCATCTTTTCCAATTACACGATGATACTGCGCTTTTACTTCTTTTGCAGCCCAATATAGTTTCTTAACCTTTTCTTCCGCAACTTTATCTCCTGTTTTAAATACAATAGAGCCGTCATCGAATGTATACGTTTTTGGTAAGTACTGCTGCTGGCCTTCTTCACGTATTTTCTTAAAATCTACTGTATTTCCGTTATAATCTTTTCCACCATAGTTTGT
Source organism: Bacillus nitratireducens (assembly GCF_036320425.1). Lineage (NCBI taxonomy): Bacteria > Bacillati > Bacillota > Bacilli > Caryophanales > Bacillaceae > Bacillus > Bacillus nitratireducens. Next base: position 15,192 of record NZ_JAUMJO010000010.1, on the reverse strand, counting down.
TGAAATTTGCTCTACCGCATTAAAATAAGCCTCACTTAAACGAGGGTACATATGCATTGCTTGTGTAAGTACTTCTAAAGGTTTATTTGGATTACTATGGAAATTCCCTAAACGACCAGTATAATATATACCATTATTAATTAACCATTTATTTTCTGTTGTTAGATGGTTCAAAAGAGCCATTCGACTAACTTCATTTATGTAACCATCAATTTTCCCATACCATATTGTTTCATCCGCTTTTTTACGTGTCTCAAACAAGTAAGACTGTATATCATCATCAATCCCTTGTATAAGCTCATACAAGGCGTCCCCTTTCTTCTTGTCACTTATATATGTGGAAATATTATCGTTATATTGCTTTAATATATTCGCCGCATATTGAACTGTTTCAGCATCACAAGAAGCGTTTCTAATTAATTTACCGTATGCAGATACCACTGCATCCTGTTTATCTGTACCAAATTTAAAATTCGGATTTTTTGCAATTGCTTTTAATGCAGGTAAACATTTATCATGAAAGCTTCTCTCATTTAAATAGCTTACCTCTTTATTATTAAAGCCTACATAAGATATGGAACGTAATACTTCAGCAAACGTCTCAATCCCTTTTGTATCATCTTTTGTAAATGTGCTTCCACGACGACCTAATTCATCAATAATAACCTGTATTCGCTCTTTATTCTGATAAAACTCTTTTGTTTCTTGATTAAATTGATCTAAATCTGTAATTTGATTCCAACTAATACTTGCCAATGTATCGATGAATTCGTCATTACTCATTCTATTCAGCTCTGCCACAGAATACTTTTGCTGAAATTGTTTTGCCGCTGCTCGTTTCACGACCGGAGCTGGACGTTGTGAAAAATCGCCTACTTTTAAACGTTCTTCATAAGACAATATTTCGTCTGCTTTTGTAGAATGTGCAATTTCATATGTTGAAGTTTCTATCCCAATTGGTTTCTTTTGTAACACATTATAAGGTGTGTTTTCTTCCGCTGATACTTGTGTTTGGATACTTCCAAATGATAAGGCCATTGTACTAATACCGAGCATCATTTGGGTAAACCTTGATTTCTTGTTCATAACATTTCCTCCATTTATATATTACATTCAATAAACAACATATTATCCCGATGAAGTAATGTAAAATGCAATATTGCATATTCTTTCTTTGTACATTTCTATACACGGTAATGTTGAACAAAAAATCATAAAATGCCTCCTATTTTTGTGTTTAAAAACCTTGTAAATTTATGTGTGTTCAGATAAACATACCTTTGCAAACAAAAAAGAATCCCAAAAGAAACGAGGAATTCTTTTTTGTTTTATCTTTTTATCAGAACCACATTAAATAAATAGCTTTCTACTAATAAACTTATTCATAACGAAGGGCTTCAATTGGATCTAATTTTGCTGCTTTGTTCGCTGGGATCAACCCGAAAATAATACCAAGTGTCATAGAGAATAACACACCGCCAACGACTACTTGCCATGAAACAAGTGGTGGCCATTTTGCAAATGTTGACACAATATATGCACCTCCATAACCAAGGCCAATTCCAATTAATCCTCCAAGAAGCGTTAACATAACAGCTTCAATTAAGAACTGTAGTAAGGTTTTACTACGCGTTGCTCCAAGTGCTTTACGTACCCCAATCTCACGAGTACGATCTGTTACAGATACAAGCATAATGTTCATAACACCGATACCACCAATAATCATCGTCATGATATTTGTCATTTTAGAAATACCCTCTTGAATTTCTTTTAAGTTTAGTACCTTATATTTACCTGTAAACTCACTTTGCTTACGACTATTTAATACATCAGCTGCTTTCTTTCCAGCGGCATCTAAATTATCGATTTTTTTCGCTTGGACAGAAATACTTTGAATTTCATCTGTTCCATACAACGTTGGCCATAACGTTAATGAAATAACGCCTCGGAATCTCCCATTCCCATAAATCCACCTGTAGCTTCATATACACCAACGATTTGCATTGGTTGGCCTTTCATTTCAATGATTTTTTCCAATGGGATTCTCTTTTTCAAATATCCTTTTTTCTAAACCCGCGCTAATAATGACAACATTATTTCCTTGTTCAATATCTGTATCATTTAAAGAATGACCTTTTTTCACCTTAACTTTATTTACAGCAAAGTATTCATCGTCTAGCCCTTTTATATTTACCATTTCTTTTTTATCATTAACATCTAGTGTTTCCATATTTTAATTTGTCTTAATTACATGTGCATTCTCTGAAATCTTCTTCTGTCAATTTCGGTTTTCCTATTGATTCCATACCGGATGGATCATTCATGTTGGCCTTATAATGAATAGAAATCACACTATTTCCAGAACCAACAAATTGTGATTTTAATGCAGCTTTCCCGCCCTGTCCAATCGCAACAACGGTAATAATAGAACCTACACCGATTATAATCCCTAGCATTGTAAGGGCTGAGCGCAGCTTATGAGCTAGAATAGAAGATAGGGAAATTTTGATACTATCTAGTAAACTCATACCGCACACCTTCTGTCTTCTGTAATTTTTCCATACTGATCACGCACCTTTTTTAGAATCATACTATCAGTATGTCCAAGTTTAGGAGATTACTTGAAATGGTCTTGAAATTTTCGCACCAGAACCCATATATCCAAGTATCAAAGCTAACCGCATTAACATCGTCTATTACTTCGAAAACCTTATCTAAGTCTGTCTTACCAATTGGTAATCTCCCTTCATTCCAAATTAAATAAACCTTCTTATTATATTCATCGTAACAACTATTCAAATATGAAATTATTCATCAATTGTATTTATTTCAATGCACTGAGTTATTTTTGACCATTCAATGCGTCCCCCTTGTGTAATATAAAAATTAGTTTCAAAATTTATAAGAACCATTTCTCTTTCTTCTTTAGATAAGATTCTTATATTCTGTCCCAAAATTTCAATACATTCCTCTAACAATGTTCCCATACTATCACCTACTTGTTTAAATAATTTAATAATGATATATAAGTTTCTTCGTTCCCCTCAAGTCGAACCTTTTTATCGGGTTGTAAAGAGATATGAGGAAAAGGGAGTGAAATAAATAATCGTATACAACCACTCTCTTATTATAGATATGTTCTGTTTGTGAACATATAAAAAGGGAAAAGAATTATAAAAATCCTTCTCCCTTTTTACCTACTGGAACTTTCATAATCATTAGCTTCGCAGTACATCGAAAAATGCTGTAGAATTTAACTTTTCTATCATAACAATATAAGCCGTCTTTTAATATGTAATATTGCATATTAAAATAACCTGCTATCTATATAAGCACTTACTATAATGAGAGTATAAAGATTCATAATATCTTAATATAAAAAAGGAGGAAATGATTATGGAAATCGCAATGGCAATTTTGAAATTTGTAGGTGGAGTACTTCCATTCGTTCAAGAACTTTTAAAAGCATTTATGTAGGCTTATCATTCAGCAATTATTTATAAGAATTATCATACAAATGATCTGTATATCAAAGATGAATTGATGTGCAGATCATTTGTGTGAGCAAACTTTAAACAAGAAAAAGAATCCTAGAAACCATAAGGGATTCTTTTTCTTTATGTAATTAAGGATATAACATTTTTTCTACCGATAATGGGACGTTATGTTAACTTTACATGGATGTCCTATTCATCCAAATTTGCACAAAATTGTCCTTGCTGATGGTACAATTAGAGGGTTCTGGTGCAAACCTCGAATGCTGTCAAAATATACACAAAAATATGAGAGTAATTACAAACGTTCAATCTTTACAAAGTATAAAAATACGGATTTTTATATTGATTTCCGAACAACTCGTTCTCATGAGAATATAACATTCATGTTGGATTATCTACGTAATCATTTTTGCACCAGAACCAAAAATAAGCCCAAAGAATTAAATAATTCTTCGGGCTTATTTTTAAAGTTAGGAAGTTACATTCTTTCTTCCTATAAATAATCTCACAGAACAGGACCAGCGACATGTAAAGCGACAGACACTTTTCCAAATCCGCAGGATTTCAAAACATTCGTCATGCCTCACGTATAGTAAACGGCATCGAAACCATTCATGCCCTGTATAAAAAAGACGGAGTCTTCAACCAAACTTCGCTTTTTCGACGTATAATGAATTACAGAAATTATTGATGACTGCAAAAAATTTGTCTTCCTCAACCATAGATCTTTTACATTTCAGTTAATTTTGCAAAAGAAGTTAATAAAATATATCTAATTATTGATTCACCGCTTTGGCTACAAGTGCTGCGTATGCTTCTGCACCTACTTTGGTTAAATGCACACCATCAGGTGCAAAGTAGTCTCCCTTTCCAGCACTTGCTGCATACCAATCTACTAAAGTTATATTCGAATATTCAGATGTTGTCGATTTTAATCTCTCATTCACGATTGATTCCCACGGACGTGGTACCCTCGTATTAATAAATATCATTTTACGTTCATTCCCAATTAAATTTATTAATGATACAAGTTGCTCAGTAGTAAAGGCTCCATTTGTACCTAATCCAATAATGACATAGTTTCCTAAATTCCCTTCATTCTTTAACTGTTCAACTACAGGAATCGCTTTTGACAGTTGGCGACCAATTTGTGCATCAATCCTAATATCAGGAAAAGTATTTTTTAAATACGGAGCAATATCAATCATAACGGAATCGCCTATTGCAGTAACGGTGTGAGCATCTTTAGGTTGCGCAGAATTTACTTCTTTTGATTCTTCTTGATTTTGTGGCGTCTCTTGAGTTGGATTATCCCAAGATGCAACTGGATGTTTCGCAGGGTGTGTTTGTACTGCTTCCGCCTTATCTAGTTGAGGATTCTCCTTAGCCTTACTAACTTTTGTTAACCCAAAGACGGCTATCGACGAAACGAATACTGCACAAATTAAAGCTAACTTAACACCTAAAGCGACATTTTGAATTCTTAAATTCTTAAACTCAATATTTCGGAGCGCACCTTGTCGGATTGGTTTTTCAATATACTTCCATGAAATTTGCGCAATCATTATAATTAGAAGAAATTGAAGTATTGCTCTTATTAGTGAAAAATCTCCAGCATTTACTTTTGGAGTCGTCAATGTAAGAATTGGATAATGCCAGAGGTATATGCCATACGACCTTATCCCTATCCAGCGTAAAGGTCTAAATCGTAAAAATTGAGCGATGCGGCTAGCTGGATGAGCAAGATTTGCCACTAACAATGCTGTTGCAATTGATAAGAGAACCATTCCTCCATTGTATAGAAACGGATCATATTGATTCGTCTTCCAAAACATAAGTAATATAATAATAAGAGCAGTTCCTCCCACTACATCAAGAATGAGACGCGCCTTTGGAATAATTTTATTTGCAAGCCTATTGCTTGGCCAAAGTAAGGCAAGTGCCGCTCCAATAAGTAAAGAAAAGGCCCTCGTATCTGTGCCATAATAAATTCTGCTCGGATCAGTTCCAGGTTCATACAAAATTGCCATCGCTAAAGCTGAAGCAACAGCTCCCAGACAAATCAATAAAATCATACGGGATTGTTTTTTTATGTGGTAAAGTCCTAAACTAATGATAAACGGCCAGACAACATAGAATTGTTCCTCAACTGCTAACGACCAAAAATGATTCAATGGAGAGGTTAAAATTATCAAAGTACGATAATTTATGATAGATATACCACCAGTTACTAACATAAAATAACGCCGCTAATGAATCTCCACACATTTTTTCAAGTAAAGAGCTATGAAAAATCGTAATCCAGGCCAACGTTATAACGAGCATAACAAACATTGCTGGAAGCAATCTCCTTGCCCTACTAAGCCAGAATTTCTTCAAATCAATTCTCTTATTTCTCTTCCACTCCATCGCTAGAATATCTGTAATTAAATAACCTGAGAGTACAAAAAATACAGTAACCCCTAAAAATCCTCCAGGCATCCAATTAAAATTAATATGATACAAAATAACACCTAGTATAGCTAGGCCCCTTAGACTGTCTAATCCAACCATATAACGACTATTTTTTTTAAAAGGTTTAGTCACCTACAATCACCTCTATTTCTTGGAAATTAGGTAAATAATAGCGGTATAAAATGCTATTAATTTCCTAAAATCGTATAAGCTAGACTATTACAAACATCATTTGGGAAGGCTCTCTTTTTTATAATAACATGCACAGCAACTATCACTTTATCACTTTATCACTTTATCACTTTATATGGTAGTTAAATTTTCCCGACCCACACTGAATAGTCCCTTATAAGCCCCATACAAGTAATAAATTATTACAAAAACAAAAAAACGAACTGAATTCCCCATAAATAACTGTAGAGATATAAAATTTTAGCCCAATGGGCATATAGCGGTACCCCTAATGAATTTTTTACTTTCTTAGTGCCTCAGCAGGCTCAGTATTAATAAGCTTATAACTTGCTGTTATGCTGATCACGATAACAATAATTGCTGTTACTAAAATAGAAAGAAACATTTGAAGTATCGTGATAACTAAACCAAGATCAAAAGCAATACTGATAAAATATGTGAAACTAATTAGAAAAGCATTAAAAACAGACGCCATTCCCGATAACAATACATTTTCACTGAGTATCATTCTTCGTATTGCGCCTTTACTAAAACCTAGTGCAGATAGTAACCCCAATTCTCTATATCTTTAATTTTGCAACTTAACAAGCAGAATGATGCTGATAAAGAGACCTATTGCTAAAATCAGAATGGATACTATTAAAAACAGGCGGTTAAGGCTATTAAAGGTGCTTTACAAGGCTGCAACTTCGCTTGAAATATTTTACTATCTATATCTTTTACTTTCAGCATTTTGTTCACAGAAACAATATCATCGAAACTTATCACATCATAGCTAATTGAATAACATTTTTTATCAATGATGGATTTCGAGATGATTGGATACAGGTGGGTAAATGAAAAGGACTTACCTGTTGCCAGGGTTCTGATCTATTGAATGCCGCGTCCTCTCTAAACAAAAGAATAGATTTTATTTTGTTAAAAAACGGTTAGAACCCAATTATGGCGGATGTGGTAGGAGAAGAACAGCATGAGAGAACGTCAACCGCTCCTTGGCCGTCCGATCACGCTGGAGTAGTGGTTAGCTTGGTACTTCCCTCCTAAAAAAAGGCTATCTTAAAAGACCCTGATAAATAAAGGATACAATCAGGGAAATATGAATAACGATAATCTGCTACTCCTATAAAACAGATTATCTATCTAATCGTGTAGGATTCTCTGTAGTTTTTGCTTCATAGAATCCATTTAATACACGGCCACCTTTACTTTTTAAAACCTTCACAGGAGTCGGACGCTTGTTTATAAGCGCTACTCCCCCTCGTTGATACATTTTATTCGCTAGATTAATATGCATTTCAAATGCCATACCACGGTTTCCTAGTCCCATTGTTATTCCTCACTTTCCACTGGTAATATTCTATTTCAATTGAATATGCAATATCCCCTATTTATTTATTGTAATATCACTTTATCAACTATCATTTAATAGCGCATCATTAATATTTATTGATAAATCAACATTTGTAATTTGATTCCTTATATTAAGCTCTGATAAAATACTTTTAAACACTTTATTCAAATGTTTACATTGGGATTTATTGTTATACACAGCTATACGTTTTTTGTGTATTATATAGCAGAAGAGTAAGGTAAGAGTTACTCTTTGCCATTTTAGGAAAGGTTCTGTTGGAGACAACAGGACCTTTTTTCGTAAAAGGATTAGCTTACTTTTAAAAACTTTGCAACAGAACCGAATTACTACTTACGCCAACATAGTTTTATTGTTATATTTAAAATATGAGAATTTGTGAAATTATCAATACGAACAATTATTAGTAATAGGAGGTTTTATTATCAAAGGAAAACATCGTAACATTACCCTCGCAATATTAGGACTATATTCCGTTCTGATTCTCTACTTTATGTTCCTTGGTTTCGATAGATTGGGATTAAAATATATTAACCATGAATATGAATTCCAGTTAATACCGAGTAGTATTCCTTTGAGCTTGCCAAATATGGTAGATAGAGAAGATTTTAATCTATGGTTTTTTAATTTTGGAAATTTAACAGCATTCATACCTTTTGGGGTATTAATTCCTATGTTATATCGTTGTAGCTTTATTAGATTTATTACTTCATTCTGTATTTCTATTCTTATACTAGAAGTACTACAAATGGTTACTTTTCTTGGTGGTTTTGACATTGATGATGTAATTGTGAATGCAATGGGTGCTACGATAGGATTTTGTGCCTATAAAATAGGATTTCGCTCTAATAATACTTTGAAAAACTTTATTATTACAGGTGTAATAGCATTTATCATGACATTAGGAGTACTTGTAGTTGTAGGTGAAATTAATAAATCATTAGAAAAGGAACAACAATCCCCCAAAAATGGAACCGTTATAGCGCTAAATCAACTGACCGAAAGTACTGGATATGTACCGAATGTTAACAATTCCACAAGCTTTGAAGTGGCTCATAAAAAAATTGAACCTAAATTAAATATGTTTAGTAGTAAAGGGACAAATTCTCAGCAATTTAAATACTTGCTAAAAGGTAAGTATGCAAAACTTTCGGGATATCTCGGTATCCCTGATAGTGCGAGCAAACATTCCGGTAAGATAATTTTTTCTATTGATGGAAAAGATGTACAAACCATTCGATTTTCTGAAGAAAGCATATCTACATCCACAAGTTCCTTTAAGATAGAGTTGGCTAAAGCAAATGAACTTAGTATTAAATTTATTGATACAGATGCATTGCTATGGGATGTCAAGCTTACAGAATGGAAAAAATAATGAATTGAATTCCACTAGTTTAGATACTAGCGGATTAAATCTCTGGTTTAATACTACAAATTGTACAAACTTACCTGAGGCTATAGTCTCAGGTGTTTTTTGTTCGTTGTGTTCGTTTGTTTTGTTACCCCTTATCATCCCTTAACAACAAATAAGACGATAAACCGATCACAGCAGCGCCTAAAATAGCCATTCCTATATACATGTATGTTATAACCTTATCAAATGTCCATTTTTTTCAGTTTCATATTCATTGTGTAATTTCTACAAAATAAAACCATTACTATCGAAGTAATATGTTCCCCCGTTAATTACCCTTGATTCATTTGTTGCAAGTCCATAATTTCCAGGAATCCAATACATCCATTTCCCATTAGCAGACGACTGTTCCCTACCCTCTTTCCTAACTAGCTTTCCACCAGGGTTGAATAAGTACCATCTACCGTCTATCTTCAACCAAGGGCTATTATTATCACAAGGAGCAGATGGGTCAAACATAAGTATCCCATTGACATAATACCAATCTACTTCATTTTCACTTTGCACCCAGGAGTCTATGAAAACCCTAGTAATATTCAAATGGTAAATCAGAAATAACCTGTCCTTTCTCCTCTTCATGACCTTCATCACATAATGCCACAGCAGGTATAACTAATCCTGCCGTTAACGAAAACGCTATTATTTTTTCTTTGCTTTGCGTGTTTTTCACCCTATGAAATCAATAAAATAATATATAAAGATGAATTATTTTATTGATTGTGTCAAAAATAGAAGAGTGGATTTTATCAACATTTTTTATAAAATTAATTGTCTATTATTTGTTATTTGCGACTGATGATATGTGTTACTCCTGAATTAGAAAGATACACATTTTGGGGAGTTTTACAAAAAGAAGATATCACGCTTACTGACGTAACATAATTAAAGGAGAATAGAACTTGATAAAACATATACTCAGTTTCATTCTTGGAACAATTGTTATATTAATTGGTTCCTCTTGGATTATTCCTTACACCCTCGAAGCAATTGACAGTAACGTAAGTCATATTACTCGTGACAAAAAGTATTTTAGTAAGCTATATGACTATGATATTAACCTTTGGATGATTGCAAACTTTATATTTTTCATTTTTTGTGCAATTACTGTTCTTATATGTAAGTTACCTAATTATAAGAAGAACAGAAGTACTCATATAAAAAAATATAGTCATACAAATCAGCGTAAAAAAGCAAAGAGAAGGCGTCGTAAATAATTGTTTTTTATAGGGGTACTCACATCCATCAACTTAAGAATTTAGAATTACCCAAAACGAAAAAGGGTCCTAAATTAATTGGGCTCTTTTTACCTTTCTAAAATGTGAAATTTTGTATAAAAGTTTACATTCACTTCTTGAATCATTTATAGCTAATTTTGTAATAAATTTTTCAATATAGGTATAACTGTTATTTATGGTTTTGATATAAAAAATTTACAAAAAACAATATAATATAAATAAGATAGTAATCCCTTTTGTATTCTCTTTGTACAAAGATAAGATTGTGTTCCCGATCTTATCTTTTTTCTTTGGAGATTTTTGATTCAAAAAAGGAATCCTTATAATAAGGATTCTGCAACAGAAAATAACAAAATATAAATAATAAAAAGAATTACTTATATTATAGCTCATATAGCAATAATATAATATTGAGAAATTTTTACATAAATTCAGTATGTATTACGTAGTGTAAGTAAAGCTAATTTCAAAATTTGATATACTAAAAGAAAAAATTAGGATGATAAGGCTATGCCAACAAAAGAATTTCAAGACACAATACAGCATTTTTCTTCTTTCTTATTAGATAAAGGAAGAAAACCTTCCACAATTAAACGATATGTTTATGATATTGAAGATTTTGGTCAGTGGTTGCAAAAATCAAAAAAGCTTCCCTTACCCAATATATGGACGACACTTAGTACCGAGGGTTATGAAGAGTATTTTAATGATTTAAAGAAGCAACGAAATTACTCTGATAAAACGATACATCGTGTTTATATTGTCCTAAGTAGACTTTATCAATATTTAGGCCTACCTAATCCATTAGAAGATATGAATCTCATGATTCAGCCTAATCGGGCGTTACGTGATGAAGACTTTATTTCTAAAGAGGAAGAAAAACGGCTAAAGTACATATTAACTTCATTAGAAGGATTAACAGAAAAACAACGCTCCGCTCGTCCAGTACTTATGGATCGTAACATTGTTATTGTGCATTTACTCATTAATAATGGTTTGTCCTTAAAAGAACTTGTAGGTTTACAGATGAAGCACGTTCATTTTGAAAAAAATACAATCTCAGTACCAGGAATAGTGGGTATAGAGAGGACGGTTCTTTTATCTGAAGATGATAAAAAGCGATTATGTAACTATTATATAACTATTCCTGAACCTGTTCGTCCAAAATATCATAGCAATGATCCACTATTCGTAGCATACGATTTTACTCGAAAAACTTATCATTGGTCATATGACAACGATGCTCCAAAAGCCTTAACAGAAATTGCTGTTCAAAAAATGATTCGACTTGAAGTTGAAAGAGCGAATTTACGAAAAGGAATTTCAGCACAACATCTACGGAATACCTTCATTTTACGGCTAATCGAAAATGAAGTTTTAGAGGGGCAAATTATAAAACAGGTAGGTTTTAAATCTAAACTTTCATTAAAAAGATATTATGATTATATCGATTAGACCTATTCATCTTAAAAGCCGATTATCCCTTAGCGTACAGGAAATCGGCTTTTTCTATGTGAGGAATCGTCTAACGTACGAAGTTCACATTTTGTTGGTGCTAATTCTAATAGGGGTCACCTTATCAAAAAAAGAAAATCGTACATTATTAAGACCTAAATTCTGAGAACCCTTGAGAAATAAAGAAGCTTACATATTAGGCATATCTAATATGTAAGCTTCTTTGATTTAGAGGTCATCATTCAAAAATGAATCTATTATTTAAAAGAACCAATTTTGAAGGGAAGCACTGATTGTTTACTTTTTATTCACATGATAGTATAGCTCGAGAAGATCTGCCACAGGAATGTCATTTATTTTCATACCTGTAATATCACTCTGCTGTATTTCCACGTTCCTAAGGTTACTTTTCTTTATTTTACTACCTTTAAGGTTACACCTTTCAAATGTGATTGGATTACCTTCATCTCCAAGACTTGTATCAATGAAACGAACCCCCTCTAAAGTTACCAAAGCCATTTCACTATTAGAAAAATTTAGATCGGCAAACAATGTATTTCTAAAATTTATATTGTGGAACTTTGAATGACTAAGATTACAATTATTAATGTGGCTGCTCATCAAGTTACTATTGCTAAAAGAACTACCTTCTAAAGTTACTTGATAACACTCCGTTTTAGCCATATTACAGTTTTCATATTGAGTACCTGAAATGTCCTCATTTTCAACTGATTTTTCTATCCCTAATAGGGTTTCTATTCTCTTTATATAACAATATTCATCCTCGGTTTTAAAGGTTGCTTGATATCCCATTTTTTCATAAAAGTAGTGATTGTTTAGCTGTCTACTAGATGTTTCAAGATCCCAGGCTCGCACATTCGGAAACTCTTTTTCTATCAAATCTATGACCTTTGAGCCTATGCCTTTACCTTGAGAGTCAGGGTCTACAAAAATACGGTCTATTCTTCCGAAAGATTTACCGGAAATCGTGACAATAATTCCACCCACAATTGTTTTGTTATATATAACCTTGAAGTAATTTAACTCCTTAATCATATACTTAGTCATTTCAATTGAAGAGTACCCTGGTGGCTGAATATTATAGTCGATTATATTCTCTTGATTTGGGAGCCATTTTTTTGCTTCTTCATCAAAAGTTCTTTTCTTAATTTCTGTTAACTTTTCAGCATCCGTAATAGATGCTTTCTCGATCCTTATCGTTGACATTTAGACGTCCCCTTTAAACTTAGCATTTGGCGCCTTTAACCCTTATATTACCATATCTGAACTGGTTTGATTTTTCAACTGGGCTACTTCCTAAACATTATTCCTCATTTACCAATCTGTTTATACTCTTTTCAAACTTTTTAACAAAACCAATTTAATAATATAACATAAAAAAATTCTAAAATTTCATGCAATATTGCATGAAATTTTAGATTGCAAGCCATATACTTTCTAAATATAATAAATATAAATATAGCCGAAATTTCTGAAAATACAGATATACGTTTTGTGAAAGAAGATGGAATAGAGGAAACATCTATTTCATAGGTAGATTATTAAGTGTATTTATTTTTTGATACATAAATCACACTTTAAAAATTGATTTTTTGAATCATTTTTTAATAATATAAAATAATATTTACGCCAGTACCTTGGGTAATATCTTTAACAAATATCATGAACTCAATTAAACAATAAAGATCATCAGAATATATGATACTATAACATAATCTTTATTTATACCCTAAATTTTCTGAATAATTAAAATAAACTTACTTTTACAACGGGTACAATTAATATGTAGGATTTATCCTAAAAATTTGATGAATGGTGGGAATGAAATGAACCGCAAGATGTTAACAAAATGGTTTGGAATTATAAGTTTAATCATTATGTTGCTAGGAGTTTCTATGCCACAAGCAGCAGCCGAGATAATACATCAAGAAAAATTTCAAATGAACTGGAATTATATTAAATTCAAAGGTACTGAAGTAAAGGTAAAGTCAGACTTTCTAAGAACGTCATCAAAAGATGTTGCGTATTGTTTATCACCTGAGTTGAATTCACCTAATGGGGATAACCTTTCTGAAATTGGAAAAGAGGATGATTTTGTATATCGTGTCTTACTTTATGGATACCCTCAAAAAACGCCAGCAGAATTAGGGGTTTCTACAAAAGAGGAAGCCTACTATGCAACTCAATTAGCTATCTGGATTGCATCTAAAAAAATTGAACTCGCTGATTCAAAAACAGAAAACCAACAGATATATAACCTTGTAAAACATCTGGTAGAAAAAGCTTCTAAAGGTACTGAAGTGCAGGAAACATATTTGAATATAATACCTACTGGAAAACAAACTGTAGAAAAAAATGGAGACTATTTTGAAACAAATTTATATATGGTTCAATCAAATGCAGTATCTGGAGTATATTCCGTTCAAATAGAGGATGCACCAGAAGGAGTTCAAATTATAAATGAACAAGGTGAAAAAAAGAATGAATTCTCTATCAAGGAAAATTTTAAAGTTCTGATTCCGAAAAACACACCAAGTGGAAATTTCAAGTTAAGAGTAAATACAAAATTGCAGAGTTTACAAGCAGTTATCTTTGATGGACAACAAAGGGTTCAAAATACAACTGCCTTATTACCAAGAACGAGCGAGAAAAGCAGTGCAGATATAGTAGTAAAATGGGAAACATTGGGGTCTTTAAAAATTATGAAGGTAGGAGAAAATAGAGAAGTCTTAAAAGGGGCTGTGTTTGAGGTTGTAAGTGAAAATGGGAATTTCATAAAAGAAATCACTACAGCTGAGAATGGAATTGCTACATTAAATAACCTTCCTACTGATACGTATGTTATAAAAGAAATTCAAGCTCCAGAGGGATATGTACTTGATCCTACAATAAAAAAATTAGAAGTAAAAACTGGCGAGATAGCAGAAATAAAAATCAAGAATCGAAAAATAAAAAGTGAACTAGAAATCAAAAAAGTGCATGCTACATATGAAAATGCTAAACAATCTTATGATACACAAAGTAAAGAGCACATAGAAGAAAAGGATCTTGCAAGTAAAGAAAAGCATTACCTGCCATCAGCAGGAACAAAGCTTCCAACACCCCCATTTGTAGGACTAGGATTTATTATTTTAGGAATCTATATATTAAAAACAAGAAAATATCATGGTTAAAATCTATAAACAATAAAGGTTTGTTACCAATGCTTAAAGCTAAATATGCTAAGAAATGTTTTGTAAAAAATGTAGATTATAACTACTATCACAAATGAAAGCGCTTTCTAAATGTGCAACTATTAAAAAAGGTTCTGTTACAAAGTTTCTTACTATCAAATTAGATGAAGTATTTTGCATTAACTATTATGAAACCATAAATAATTTTTGTAATTCACTTCACGTCGAAAGACAGGAGTCTAGTTTAAGACTTCTGTTTTGGGTTCTGGTGCAAAAATAAAACACAAGGGAATAAAGCATATATATTCCTAACGGAATCGTATCTTATGTTGCAAGTCCAAACAATTGATGGATGAATTCTTTTTGATTTTGTACAGACTGG
>NZ_JAUMJO010000009.1:74125-191284 GCF_036320425.1 Bacillus nitratireducens | reverse complement strand
ATTTGTGTATCCATTTCATGAATGCCTTTTGCCAAATCATCTAGTGCAAAGAAAGCTTGCAGTTGCGGATCAGTATAAGATAAACTACCCATCTTCCCTGCAATTTGAACTTGGTTGTTTAGAGCATTGAGGATGTTTTCCGCATCGCTTTTTTCTTTTTTGCTTTCAAATTGCTGTACTTTTTGAATCGTATCCTCTAATTCTTTGCTGGCTGCAACCAGTTTTTCATCAAACTGGCTGTTCGGCATACTCAGTGAAATCAAATCACTTACGCTGTTGTAAATATTAGAGATGCGACTATCCATTTCATGTTTCTTAGGTTGGAGATTGGAAAGTTTGTTTTGTGTTTGCAGTAATGCATCTTCCAGAATAATCGCATTCTCATGACTTTCTCCCGTTGTTGACTGAAAATCCTGTAAGGTTTGCGCCATTTCGATACTAAGTAATTCATTGGTATCTTTCAACCCAATCACAACTGTATTTTGGTTATTATTGATGTCGTTGACAATCGCTTTTCCTGTTTCACCCTGCATGGCATCGGCCTGGATAATGCCATTCAATGCGTTTTTGGCTTGTTCAAGTTGTTCATTGGTTTTACTGGTGTCTTTTTGGAGTTTTGCCAGTATTTCATTGAATTCCTTTAAATCTACTTGAAAGCCCATTTAATCCGCCTCTCTTTCTGATAAAGTGTGAACAGCTTCATAGAAAGCAAGTGCTTTATCTAGTGGTAAAAAGGCACTGGATAACTTACCATTTGCTACTTGCATACTTCGTAAGAAAGTAAAAGCAAATTGGTCTTCCCATTCATTCGTCATTCCAGGTGAAACAACTCGCTTAATCATCATATTGGACACATAAATCGCTGGTGTGTTACTCATTTCACCAAACGGCCACAAGTAACCAAGATAATCTACCACATAATCGTTAAATCCCTCTCTTAACGGTACTTTGCGCCCTGTTAAAATCACGAGTTCTCCGAGTTCACTATTCTTGAACATATTTTGAATTACTTCTGGCATCATGTCTATGTCCAATTCCACAACAGTACCCAGCGGCAAAATTTCACTATAACACGCATCAATCAAACCCATCAAACGTAAAAATTGAGAAAATGGAATGTCTAATTGCGTTTCCAATCGTTCAAAACGAATTGCCTCATTCGGATAATCAAAAGTCACTGAGAATTTTGCGCCGATTTTTGGCTTGTTTTCAAAGACATCTTCTTGATTTCGAAACGCCTTGTAAACCTCACGAAAAAGGGAAGGCTGATTCCCCAGCAAGTTACCCATTTGTAATAGTTCGTCAGTAATCTCTAAATCTAATGTTTTGTCATTTTGTAAAACAACTTCTAAAAGTTCTCGTTTGTTATATTCGACCATATTATTTGAACCTCACTGTGTTTTGTTGGATTACATTCGCCATTTTGGCATCTTCATCGACAATTTTGTCCGCGACGGCTTTCATTTTGCCTGTGTCAGCAGAGGATACTCCTTTAAATGCTTCTAAAGTTGTTCCGGCTTTCTCTACTAAATTTTGAAAACCCGTCAACCGAGATAGATTATTCTTAGTAATTTGCGGTGAGGGAACTTTCTCTATCCGACTAACTGCGCTCTCTGCATTTGTGACTGCTCCGGTAAATTTCCCCTTATCTATACCTATTTTCCCCATTGGTATTTTCTCCTTTTTTTATAACATAGCACGCAAACCGCTAATACTTGCTGAAATGCTCGCAATAGCGTCACCTATTATAGACTGATCCATTTCTAATAGAATGATTTTATTATTCATCGCGTTTAGCTTTTCATTGTGCTTCTCTTTATCTGCATCAAGCGCTGTTGTGATTTCTTCTAATTTTTTATCGAATTTATCACGACGTGTTCCTTTGAACTGGCTTGTTGTTAGACTCCTGCCTAAATTGGTAAACTCTTTCTTATAAGAATCAAAATGATGAAGTTCTCCCTGTAAAGATCTCTTTGCGGCTTTTAAGCGCTCTAACTTTTGGGCATTTGCCCTGTGACTAGCCATTTTACTATCATAACTTGCCTTAAATCGATCAACACTTGCATGGATATCCGCTTTCCGTGCAGCTTCTTTGGCTTTATCTTCCTCTTGAGGCATAATGTTTTCCCTCCTTAAAATCTATTTCCCTATCAAGACTATCTTTCTGTTTGTAACTACTCAGCCATACACACCACTCATAGATAAATTGATCTACTCACTAACTAATTTCACTCGTCCTGCATTTCGTCCAACAAAGAAATGAGACTCATCTAATTCCACTGTTGGTTCACTATAACTAGATTTCACATTTATCAATCCTTGATCAGCTAAACGTGTTCCAATCATCCCTGCTGGAATATTTGCTCGTAATCGTTTATTAAATTCATCATAACTGTTCTCAATTTGTTTTTGATTGCCGTGGAAAATGAAATAAACACCTACTTTAGAACCATTTTTTAAGTATTTATTGAATGTTTCATCCGAAATAAATGTTTTATCTCCAAATATTTGCGCATCTGGAATATACACAAACATCGGTTGATTTTCACTTTGTGTCTCTCTTTCTTCAATTTCACTCATTAGATCATTAACAAAAGTACTGTACTCCATATCTGATACAATCACATCGAAGCTTTCTTTGAATCTGCCAAATCGTTCGCTCCCATTAAACACAATTCTTTGTGCTTTCCCTTCGAAATGTTTGAAGTTTTGAACGATTATACGCTCAATATATTCCGTTTGCTGTGGCGTATCGTCTCCAATCACAAAATAACCATGTTTTTCTGGTACAAAACCAACGACATTTGTGGTTTCTTTACTTAGAGCAAGTGGTAGTTGTAGATTATCTAACATTTCTTGTACCTGTGAATTTGTATAAAAATCATGCATAGAGATTGTTTTAGATAACATTGGAATCTTGGTAGGACGTGTGCCCTTCCATTGCTGATTCATCTGTGCAATCTCTTGCTCTAAATTATTCAATCGATCAATATCATTTTTTCCATGAGTTGGTAAATAAATTTGAACTTCATGTGGCTCGTCTAGTTTGATTTGTGCTCGTCCAACAATTTCTTGCGAAATCAAAGCATCACGTCCTACAACATCTCGAATTGCACCTTCTTCCACAAGGAATAGCCCAATATGTGATGGAATATTACTTGCCATACTCATTCTGAAGCTGTTCGTACGAAGCACCGTCATAACTACATAGAGTCCCAAACTTGCTCCTTCTCGTAAAAGCTGATTTAACACAGATTCTATAGCTTCCTCTAAAGGACTCTCCTTAATTGAGTCAAAACCATCAACAATAGTAACAATCCCTGGCAACTGCTTTCCTGATTTCTCTTCATATTGAGACAGACTTGCGACACCATACTCTGTAAATGCGTCTTTTCGACTTTGAATTTCTTTGCGAATTCGTTTGAGGAACTTCATCAGTTTTTCTTCTTCCTCTAACCGAACAATATCCACCACATGCGGTAAATCTTTTATTGGAAGTAAACCATTCGTACCAAAATCAAATAGGTTAAACTGGACCTGCTCAGGATTGTTAATTCTTGATAAATTCATTACAAGAGTTTGTAATGCAGTGGATTTCCCAAAGCCTGGAGATCCATAGATTGCAAGGTGACTCAACTCTTCTAAATCAAGTAAAAAGTCAATTTGTTCTTGTCTTGATGGAATATCCATCAAACCAAATGGAACTGAAAGATTTCTTTTCGAATCCCCTGAAGTTACTACATTAATCTTTGGACTATCAATTTCTGTTTTTAATGGAGGTAACCAAGGTTTTTCAGGAAGAACTGCATTTGTTTTTTCAGCATGAATCACAATATCTTCTACAATCGCGTCCAATTGTGTTTGTTTTTCTTCCTTTTTCATGGACACTTCATCATCTTGAGATAAATCTGCAGTTAACAATTCGTGCTGGCCCAATTGATTAATTAGCCAAATTCTTTCATCTACTTTTTCTTCATATTGTGCATCTGGATTATAATACGCTCCACTCCACGCAGATTGAAACAGTTCATAAATTTCATTGTTTCCGACCTGTAAATACGCTCGTCCTGGTTGAGTAATCGTTGCTGCATCAGGTGTTTTAATAATTTCATTTGAATCGCTTGGATCGGCCACTTTTAATGCTAATTTGAATCGTGAGTTTGACCAAATCTGGTCGTCCACTACTCCACTTGGCTTTTGAGTAGCTAAAATCAAATGAACTCCTAACGAACGACCAATACGTGCAGTTGATACTAGCTCAGCCATAAAGTCTGGTTCATTTGCTTTTAATTCTGCAAATTCATCACTGATTAAGAAAAGGTGCGGCAATGGTTCTGATGGATATTTTTTCTTTTCTACAGGATCAGCAATTTCTTTTCCCTGTTTGTACAACTTGGTATACCCATTAATATGATTAACACCAAATTCACCAAATTTCCGTTGTCTCTTTTGTAATTCTGCTCGAATACTTTGTAATGCTCTTGCAGAACTTGCACCGTCTAAGTTTGTAATCGATCCTAAAAGATGTGGTAAATTCTTAAATAAATTCGCCATACCTCCACCCTTAAAATCAATCGGTAAAAAGCCAACGTCTTCTGGTGCAAAATTTACTGCTAAAGATAAAATATAACTTTGGACAATTTCCGATTTACCAGATCCTGTTGTACCTGCCACGAGTCCATGTGGGCCATGTGCTCGTTCGTGTAAATTCAAATAAACAATGTCATCTTTTCCTCGAACACCCAAAGGAACAGCTAATGACTTTGAAGTGTCTGCTTTTTCCCAACGAGCACCAATATGTAACTCTCCAACATTTTTCACATCATATAATTCTAGAAAGTCAATCGATTCTGGAATCGCATTTTTCTCTACCTCAACATGTTCTAAATTAGCTAAGCGTTGTATTGCTTGCTCAATTGGATAACTTTTAGGTAAATGGTTGGGAACAAAAAGTTGATTCACGTACTCATTATTATTATTAATTAATACCGCGGATTCGTTACTTTGATAATCAATAACTGTGGTTGCTGTCTCTGGCAACATATTTAACGCTTCTTTCCCCCAAATGACCGTAACACCGTATTGACTCATATCTTCAGCTAAAAATTCATTTAATCCATGCCCAGAGAGCCAGCTCTCGTCTAAAATCGTAAACATATAATGCGGAGCAAAGGTTACTTTCTCATTGCCCGCCTCTTTGACTTGTTGCCGACGTTTTGTTAACAACTGATAGAACGAATTTAAAACCATGTCACGTGTCTGTGAATTATGAATAATTCCTCGTAAATTTAAGCTCCGTATTTGAAAATGTGGCAACCAACGCCATGCATGCCAACTATCTTGATAATTTTCTTCTGGAACTAATGCTACAAATTCTACATCTCTATAGGAATGTAAAACGGAAAGCTGAAATAATATTGTCTGTACAGCTATTCGTAGTACTGTTTTTGTTCCTGCAAGTCCTAACGTTTGATTTAACATCGAGATGGCAATAGGTGCATCTTTTAACGTTTGATGTGGCCAAACAATTTTTTCTTCTGCAAATTTACTTAAAGCATCATCTTCTTCTCTTGAATGATAACTGACTTTATAACTACTTTGAATCTCTCCATGACCCAAACGAATACTTATAAAATCAGCATTTGTCATAGTTTTTTCATAAATTCGTGGACTGTATTCTTTTGTCATCAAAGACAATGAATCCATATCAGGGAAGTTATACGTTAAAGCTTCAAATTGCTTTTGAGAGAGCAACGACAATTCTTTTTCCTTTTGAATAAGATACTTTTCATAGTACTCACTTCGCTTAAGATTCTTTTGTTTCACTTCTTTCTTATTCGTAATATAACTTGAAACAGAGAACCCTGCCGTGAGTAAACTTACTCCCCCCATGCTTAACATCATAATAGGGTTTCCATTACTTAATACGCTCGTTGCACCACTTAAAACAACCATTGCCAATGGCGGAACAATCGTACGCAATAAATCACTTCTCCCATCAGTTTCCTCAGCTCTTGGAGGTTGAATTGCTATCTCTTCTTTAGGCTCTCGTAAATGAATTCTTGGACTACGTCTAAATTCAGGGAAATTTTTTGGGTATTCTGGAATAAATATCTCGTTAATAATCTCCCAAGAATTTAGTGAAAATTCATTGGTTATCTTACACAACTTAAATTGTTTTTCTCTCAATTCAATAAGCACACCATCAATAACAAGTTGATCCCCTACAGACAAAACTTTTTCTAATCGAGCTACTTTCTCTCCATTAAAGTAAACTAACACCCCATTTGAAAACAGATTTAACTGGTAAGTTTCATTCTTTTCATTAAATGTGACCAGAGCAAAAGCCTTAGTCGGAATGGTGATTCCTGAGTCCTTTGAAGAAGAAATCACAAAATTTGTTTTCGGCTTGATAGTTGTTAAAACCTCTAATTTTTCATGAGGTAACGCGAGAATTCCGTCCTTCATATCACCTGTCCATGGATCTTGATCCAAGAACAAATGCGTGCCATCAAAAGAAATTTCATGGTTACCAATCTTAATTGATGGCTTTGACATTGTTAGTTCGTGATGCGAAAATATTTGACCAAATGAAAAAATATCATAGAGTACAGACGCTTTATTTACAATTTGATCATCAATTGGTACACCTTCACTAGATAATCTATTGTTTAGGTTTCTGATCATCCGTCTTCCCCTCCAATAACTTCATGTACTTTTCCATCTCTTCCTTATATTTCGAAAGTAATTCTTGTTTCTTCGAACCATTCATCTTGTTATCTGCATTTGTTACATCATAAACTTTTGTATAGGCGTGAAGAATATATTGATTATCTCCAATATTTTTAGCAATATTTAAGGCCTTTTCAAAGTCTCCTTTTCCTATATAGATCCAATAAAGTAATGAGTTATCATTAGATTTTTGGGAGATAGTCCCTAATACAGATTCTTTCTGCTCTTTAGACAAGCTATCTAGTTGAATCGAGCTCACTGCTAACACATATTGTGCGCTTTTAGGAAGATTCTCTGGTTTGTCTTCCTTTAAAGTATCTAGAACATCTGAATAATTATTTGAAATAAACTTTGATTCGGCACTTATGATTCGTTTTTGCTGAGGTACAATATTTAATGAATATATCCCTATCCCTATTGAAAGACCTAATGTTGCTAGACCAAGAATAATTGTTCCCCACTTAAAAACAGTGTGATTTCTACTTTTCACCAGTATACTTGTAGCATTTCTTTTTTCCTTTTGAATCGCAACTGTTTCCATTAGTAACTTGTCTATCTCTTCAAACGAAGAAGATTCTTGAATTTTTTCGGAAAAAGGATCTCGGACTGCACCGGCCCCATCAATAAGATTCTCAAAATCCAGTTTTGGATTTAAAATATATAGAAGTAATGCCTTGTATTGTTTTAGATATACTTCTTCTGTTGAAAGATAAGGAATAACGGTATTCATTACGCCACGATGACCAATAAACAACTCTTCCCCAAAAATAAAGATATTTTTAGGATGGATAAATGGCGTTACTGGTTGGTTAAGATATTCTTTTAAGAAATTTACTTTTTGTGCTAAAAGAAGGCGATCAAATGCATCTAATTTTTTAACATATTGTTCAAGCGAAAAAGATAATTCATCTTTTTCATAAGTGATAATGACCTTTTCTTCATTCGCCACTTCTATCTTTCCAGTCAAAAAGTGTGGTGCTTTATTTAAAAATAACTGGAATTGCTTTACACCTGACAAAGAATATTGATTAGCTGTTAAGTGCACTTTAATAAAAGTAGATGTAGTTTCCTCTTTAATAACTATCAAACTATTTTTCATTTCCTCCATACTCTAGTGTTCCTCCAAACTCCCTATAATTTCTTTTACGGCTAATTGATCACCATCCGCCAATGGATATTTCGCCAATATAACATTTTCATCTAAATGAATTGGCTTATTTTTTACTTCCAATGAAAAATGAGTGGGCAATTCTATATTTACTAAAGATAATGAATCAACCAATAGTTCTTTCAATCTATTAGAAGAAACCTGATTAGGTATTGTTAAATCAAGTATTTGCTCATTAACATGAAGTTCGATATTAATCATTGTTCTTTCTGCCATTGTTTACTCCTTTTTCCGTATAAATAGGTTTGAAAATCTTTTACCTAATAACCAGCCTAAAATTAATATTCCAATCACACCCATGCTTAACAGTATCCAGAAGGTCCATCTAGGAATTTCATAATTGGTATCTTCCACAGTTGCTTCATTTTCATTAGAAGCTTGGTAGTCTTTAGAAAACAGCTGCTTGGTAATTGTATCCTGTGGTTTCTTTTCTACACTCTCAGCGGTAAGAAATAATTTTTCTTTTATACCTGAAGTACTCTTTCTATTTTCTTTCTCAAGTTCCTTATTTTTTGTGTTTTTGTCTTTTAAAAACAAATCTTCTATCCCTGTAACAGAATAATTATTTTTATGATTTTCTTTTTCATAAATCACGTTGTTATGAATCGTTAGTTTTCCATCTTCAGCGTAAGCTAGACTGCTAAAACTAGTAAAAAGATTTGTCACACAAAAAGAAATTAGAAGAGAAAAAACGAGAAATTTTGGTTTTATCATTTTTTCCAAATTCGTACATCCTTTCTCCTAACAACATAAGCTATTGCTTTTGTTCAGCTTTCTCTGACTTTTTCACACCTGGAAAAGCAATGAAATTCGTACCAATTCCCACAACAATAATAATTACCAATAACAAGTAACTTTCCCATCCAACATGAATAGCATTGCTTAGTGCTGTATAACCATTTTCTATGTTTTGAAGCGGTGAAAAACGATAAAATAAATCGACAATACTACCCGGACGAGTATGCATTCCTAATAATGGTGTTAACATGAGATATAATCCTAAAATTGAAGCACAAACATAGAGTGTTATATTTTTAAACTGACGAGAAAAACCTGTTATTAATAAAGTTCCACCTAAAATAGTTAGGAACGTGTAACTAAACCAAGAGATATTAAACACTCTCCAAATACTAAAAGTAGTTATTCCAGCAAAGAATAGTGAGATAATTAGACTGACACCTGTTACCTTCATAACATTAGGAACATTTAGCCATACCCTTGTAGGTGTAATAAAAACCATATCTTTCTTAATTTCTCTACGTTGAATAGTACGACATAAGGAAATGCCGGTAATGACTGAAAGAACAGCTCCAACAAGCGTCATATAGTAAGGAATAATAGACGTTTGGCGAGTAGCTTCAAAACTTCCTTTTGTAGCAATTGGGGCTGATAGAAAATTGAATACTTTATAATTATCTGCTCCACCTCGTTTGGTATTAGAAAGCACTTTGCTAAACTCTTCTGAGTATTTTTCATTTTTACTTGTATTCTTTTGAATTTTAGTGACTGAAGTATTTAAATTATTCAAAACAGTATCTGCATTTTTCTGAACATTATCTGTACTTTCTTTCAACTCCTGAATTTTTGGAGAAATGTCATGAGCTTTCGCTGCAGATTTTTCTATACTTTCAGCCGAGCTCTTTGAACTCTGAACTAAATCTTCCATTTCTTTTACTAAGCTATCTGTTTCTGAAGAAATTGGTATTGTATCGTTCTCTGTAGGATGTTGATTTTCTGCAGGATGTTGATTTTCTGCATTGTTTACAGATTCTTCTTGGATTTTTTCATTTTCTTTCCATGATTGATACGCTTCATTAATCTGTTGATTAGCTTGCACAAACCAATTATTTAACTTTTCTGCTTCATTCAGAAACTTCTGAGGTTCAGTCATTAGATTTAAAGTTCCATATAATGTATTTTTTGTTCCATCATGATTTTTATCCGTTGTTGATCCAATTGTTTCTTGTAAATTTTTTATTTGGCCTTCAATATCTGTATAGAGTTGATTTCCTTTATTCTTAAATTCTTCATAAATTTTCTCTGTAATAGCATCTATCTTTTGTTCACCTGTGATATTGTTATACATACGATAAACAGAGTTTGGATTTGCCAACTCTTCGAGAGTCTTCTCTTGATTTTCAGTTTTGTTAATCATATCTGCATAGCTATCAATAGATATGGAATCTTCTGGATTTCCAAATAAGGTAACAATTTGCTGTGCAGTGCTATCAAGCATTTGAAATTGTTTCAATAACTCAGGTAAGTCAGATATTAAATTCTTATTTACATCTATATATTCTGCATAGCTGGCATTCACTTGAGTTTGCTCATTAACAATCCATGAATAATCAACAGAGACAAAAGAGTTTTTCTTCATTTCTTCATCCAAGGTCCAATCAAGATCCGCCTTAAACGTTAAGCTAAAACTTGAAGGTAACGGCGGAAGATCCTTTTCTTTAGAAGTTGGCCTATTAGGCTCATTTTCTGTTTCTGGTTTCGATCCTGTTTCCGGTTTCGGCTCTGGTTCTGTTGGTGGATCTACCGGCGGTTTCGGTTTCTCTGGATCCGTTGGTGGATCTACTGGCGGTTTCGGTTTCTCTGGATCCGTTGGTGGATCTACTGGCGGTTTCGGTTTCTCTGGATCCGTTGGTGGATCTACTGGCGGTTTCGGTTTCTCTGGATCCGTTGGTGGATCTACCGGCGGATCTACTGGTGGTTTCGGTTCTGGTTCTGTGGGGTTCTTTTTCAATGAAATACTGAATTCATGATTAGAAACTTCACTCCACTCAGAAATGTACCCATATGATTTGAGTTTTTGATCCAATTCTGTTTTTAACACCGGTAAAAGATCCGTCAAATTTCTTATTCCTAAACTTCCTTGTTCTGTATGGTCTGTCTTCAAAGAGATTCTATTATCTTTTGTTGGATCAATAGATATAGTGACCTCCCTACTATTTATAGGAATTATAGAGTTATGTTCAGACTTAGCTTCTAGATAGGAAAAGTTTCCTTCCTTTCCTATTTCTTTTTCAAAATTTTTCGCATAACGCCGAACTATAGTTAGCTCATCTTGGAATTTTTTAGATTGAGAATCAGTTATAATATTCTCAGCAATTAACTTTTGTAAAAGATTTTCTAAAGTGTCTGCTGGAATTTGTGGTAGACTTTCTTCTATCATTTGACGATAACGATTATCTAAATTAACTTTATTTTCTTTTGAATCAGCCATTAGTTTCACAATCGCCTGTTTAATATCCTCTACAGAAGCTGTATCCGGATTTTTTTCTGCACTTCCATAATAAGTTTGTGCAATCTGTTTTTTTAAATCATTAAGAGTTTCAACTTGCGATTGCAATTGCTTAATTTCATCTTTTAGTTCATCAATTCGAGCAGTTTGTGTTTCTTGAAATAGCTTGGCGTTTAGCAAGAATTCCGTATAAACCCCAGCTGAATTCACTTCACCTGTTGGCGATGTATGAAAGTTTCCTAGTTGTTTAAACACTGATTGGTTCAAATCATCATATTTTGCTTTATATCCCGATAAATCAGATTTCCGTTGGTTTTCTAATTGCGTTTTCTGTTGGTTAAATTGATCCTCAAATTGCTTTAAGGAATCTTTTAACTTTTCATTTGTTTTATCGATATTTTCGTTAACTGATTTTTTGGCTTCTTTTGTCGAGGTACTGCCTGCTTCTAAGCTCTTATTATTATCATCCATTAGAGTTTTTACGGATGAAACAAATGCTTGTTGTTCCGAGAGAAAACCTTTATTATCTTCATCAAGAATACTCGAAACATTTGATAAATTATTAAATCCTCCCGATAACTCCTTAAATGGATCTTGAATATTTGTCATCAGATATTTCTTAGCATCAGTTTCTGCTCCAACAATTTTATTAACATTTAGTTGGGCTTCTGATAAATTTCCTACAATACTTGAGAAATACATCTGCACAACTCGTTGATTGAAATTTTTCAAAATATCATTTACTTGTGTTTGAACGGCTTGATTAGATATCTCATTTTGCCCTTTACGTACACGATAATTAATGGTCGCCTGTTCTGGTGCTATACTTTGAAGGGACAAAAGACGTTCAGAGAAATCTTGAGGAATAATAATTTCTGCATCAAATTGACCATTCTCAATTCCTGCATTAGCAATATTCCTACTGACCGTCTGCCAACTATTTTTGGAATCTTGATTAATCAGAGTAACAAAGTCTGCACCTAGTTCATACTTCCTCCCCTCAAAAACAGCCCCTTTATCTTCATTCACTAAAACATATTGAACCTTGGATACTTTTTGATTTGTAGACCGGTACACATTATCATCTTTAAAACCAAAATAAGTGAAAGTCAAAATAAGAAATAATCCACCAAGTATAATGATGAGTAATGGAAAATAACTCTGATATTTTTTTATCAAAATACATTTCTTCCTTTCAGATAAATTAAAAAAGGTGTCAGCACAATGAGTTGCACTGACCCCTTTTTTAAACACTTAATTTAAGCCAAACGAACCTGCATCCTGACGGTCACGGTCTGCGACTGTATCTGCATATTTGGTCAACTGCATATGAATACTTTGTAATAAGTTTTCCATTTGTTTCACATTACCTTCAAGCTGTTTGTATTGCTCCAAGTAAGCTCGAAAAGCTTCCCCCTGCCATTCTTGGGCAATCGTTGAATTCATAGAATTCACTTTACGAATAGCGTCTTCAATTTGTGAAGAGGCCGTTTGATATATTTTCGCCTGAGATTTTAGTTGTTCGGGTGTGACCGTAATAGCTCCTGCCATAATATCATCTCCTTGTTTTCTAACTATCCTTACGGATAATATAATATAATTCAAAATTATTTTAAATCTTGGAGCAAGCGAGCTTCTTTCTTTGCCTCTCATTATATACACACGTGTCTTATATGACACACCGAAAGAAGGAGTAATAGTATAAACATAAAAAAAATAAATGAAATAGAAAATAGAAAAAGGAAGGTTATAATTTAATAATTACAACCTCCCCAAAAATATAAACCTTATGTAGAAATTTTGATTTCGTACTTCTGTTTTATAAATTCAATTAATTCTTCATTCATCTTGTAATAATTATCGGCACCTATATATTTACAGACCAACTGTGCCTTTTTTAGCATTTCTTCACCTTCTTTATTTCCTCTCAAACATTCCCAAATACCATTAATCACCAATTTTAGGTTTTTTTCAAAAAACATTTCTTCTTCGAGTGAAAATGAATTTATTTTATCCATATATTTCCATATAAGATTCATTCTATCGTGCTGGATAAAGAAAATAATTGCATTTGTTAACATCCTAAAGCATTCACTTTTTCCATCTCTAAATTCTTTGTAATGATTGATTCCCAAAAGTGCTTTTTCAAGGGTAATTTCTATAAATTCAGGCGTAAATGCAAACATACAGTTGTTGAATAAAACTAGTTCATAGCGAGTCCATGTCTGCATGTTTATTAAATATTGATAAATTTTAGTTTCTCTTGTTTCAAGAGTTTCATTTTTTAATCTAGCAATGAGCAACTGACATAAACTCGAAAGATGTTCATACTTAATTTCATCTCGCCCTTTAACTAGATTACAAAGACTTTCTAGTCTTATTAACTCTTCTACATCTTTCTTCATAAAAGCATTTCTTATTTCCCCCATAATCTGACTGATTACATTTACATCCTTTGGGTAATCAAAAGCTTTTAATTCATCAAAGTATACATTAATTCTAGAAAGCATATAAGTTAGATTTGTAACACTAGTATCTGCACGATTATTTACAAATCTGTTGTAAACAGATCTACTAACAAAATCACCACAAACATCTTTAATAGTTAATCCCTTTTGTTTTCTCGTATAATCAATAAGTTCTCCGATCTCCATAAAACATCTCGTCCTTCCGAATGATTCTTATCCGACTAATATGTGTCGTATTTTTATAAAAATCACTTATTACGCTACATATTCAAAAAAATTGCCTTTCTCTTATTATTATTTTTTAATAAGCAATGAGAGGAGTTGTTACTATGTGGTGGTGGATAATAATCACTTTATAGAATATATTTTGCACCAGAACCTATGCATTTTTCACTGATAGATGAAACAATAGTGTCATTTACATTTAAGCAAAACAAAAAAATGCATAGAAAAGATTATTTTTTAACAGGATACACCAGAATTTCCTCTATCATTTTTTCATGATAAAACGAAATAACCAAATCCCTATATTTTATATCATGCTGGGGTAAAGCCGAGATACATGTAAAAACAGGTCATAGACTTACTCTTATTTCCAATATGATTTGAAACTGGATTTTTTATAAAAAAACAAGTAGGTTTTTAGATTCTAAATAAATTTATACTTGTTTTGCTTTACCACATTGCTTATTAAAAAACATTAAAACAATTAATAATACTACTCCTATTGCAAATAAAATTAGGTTATTTGACAAAATTACTTCATCTTTCCAATATGCTAAAAATATTAATAAACCATGTCTAACTGAAAAAAACAATCCTAATCCAAATATTAAAAGCAGATATGGAGATGCATTCCTTTCCCTTCCTTTTCTTTCCTTTTAACTCCTTTTTATCACTATATTAGCACATTTTGTATTAACTTGTTAAATTAATACTTATCAAACTTATTTTCTGATACCTTTTAGTTGAAACTCTAGCATTATAGAAATGGTTCGAATTACGGTTCTGGTTCGAATTACGGTTCTGGTGCAAAAACTTCAAGGTAATTACAAGTAATCTCTAAAACTTGGACATACTGATACTATTACTCTAAAAGGGTGTGTGATCGGTATGGAAAAGAAAAATTGGTTCAAATGGAAGCACTATCAGCCTGATATTATCTTATTAATGGTAAGATGGTACCTACGGTACAACCTAAGTTTTCGTGATTTGGTGGAAATGATGGAGGAACGTGGTTTATCCATTTCTCATACAACGATTATGCGTTGGGTTCATCAGTATGGTCCTGAATTGGACAAACGAATCCGACGTTACCTCAAATAAATAAATGACTCTTGGAGAGTCGATGAAACATATATCAAAGTAAAAGGTCAATGGATGTACCTGTATCGTGCTGTTGATTCGAACGGAAACACAATCGATTTTTGCCTAAGCAAAACAAGAGATCATAAGGCTGCAAAGCGCTTTTTCAAGAAAGCTTTGCGGTCTTTTCATGTTTCAAAGCCACGTGTGATAACAGTCGATAAGAATCCAGCTTATCCTATAGCAATTGAACAGTTAAAAAAAGAAAAAAGCATACCTAACGGTATGCGACTTAGACAACAAAAGTACTTGAATAACATAGTAGAACAAGATCATCGCTTTATAAAGAAGCGAATCCGTTCTATGCTAGGCCTTAAATCTTTTGACACAGCTACATCCATTCTTTCTGGAGTAGAAGCCATGCATATGATTAAAAAAGAACAGATTGCTTTACGGAACCAGTCTGTACAAAATCAAAAAGAATTCATCCATCAATTGTTTGGACTTGCAACATAAGATACGATTCCGTTAGGAATATATATGCTTTATTCTCTTCTGTTTTATTTTTGCACCAGAACCGCAATATCCTTTGTTTGCTTGTAAAACCAATATCCAAATGTTTTACGCATGGTATGGGTACCTAAAGATTCGACTCCGGCAAAATCCCCGGCTTTTTGTAACTGTCGATAGGCTTGAATTTTACTAATGGGTTTATCACCTTTTCGAGAAGGGGTCCTGCCGACAAAACGCACATATTATACGCTAAGCAAATTTCAATCTAAAAAAGTCGAATTCCTGTACGCTAAGAATCGACTTTTTAATTTTGTCTTATTTAGTTAAAGCCTCCTATTGATGAACAGGCAACTTAGATAAGATACTTTTCAAACCAATTGCATGCTTCAAGTTTCATACTATAATTAAATTGATGATTTACAAAAGGCATACTTAGTTGAAGGTTTTCGGGATGTTTGGAGTACACTGGTAATAATTTTTTATAAAGCTCTAATGAATAGATGTATGGAGAATCAGTGTCTTGATCACCATTAATTATTAATAATGGTCTTGGTGAAAAACTACTTAACTTTTCAAAAGGATCTATCATTTGAAAATACTCCGTTCTTTTGTCTATCTCTCCTTCTGCTTCCTGAATCTGTTTACTCCATTGTTCATAAGTATTTGTTGAGAGAATGCAGTCTTTCCATGCTTTAGTAAAAGCTGGCTTTCCTGCTATCGGAACTGCAACTTTTATATCTGGGTTATTTGCTGCGATATAAAATGATGCATATCCTCCCATAGAAAAACCTGATATTCCTATTTTATTTAAGTCAATCTCGTCTCTACCTTCAAAATACTTAATAAGGGTTTGTATATCTATTGCAGATTGTTCTATAACTTCATGCATATGGACATATATGTCCAAACCAGTATCTGGCGGAAAGACTTCAGAGAATTTATTACAATCATTTTCTGGTTTTCTCTGTCCGTGTCCTTTACAATCCATGCTTATATAGTAAAACCCTTTTTTTGCAAGCATATACCCAAAGTCCATAGCTTGTTCACAGTCTGCTCCATACCCGTGAATATAAAATACCAATGGACAATTTAATAATCCTTCTTGAAACATACTTATAATCGGGATGCCATTTACTATTTTGTCTTCAATTATTATTTTTGACATAAGCAATACTCCTTTTATGTTTTTATGGGGTATAACAATTCGCTCTTCCGCTGAAGCGCCCTCAAGCGCAGGGTTCAAAAAATTCCAACCAATTGAATTGCTATTTAACAAATCCAATTTTTCCTTAGTTCATTCGGAAATCATTTTAAACATTCCTCTCATATTAGGTGAGTAATTTCTGAAATTATATTTTTCGTAAAACTCACCTTTTCCTTTCGAAGCAAACAAACCTACAAATGCCTTATCTGGTGCATTTTCTTCAAGATATTGTTCAGTATTATTTACATTTACTACATAAAATTTCGTTTGCTATCTTAGCTAATATTTTATCTAATTGTCCAACAGGCATATTTTTGTCTTCGGATAATACTAAAGAAACTGCAAATCGTTCACCACGTTCAATTGTTTTACCACATTGTGAACATACTAAATTTACATCTTTAAAATGATTTATTAGTGTATCTAACATATTATTTATTCCTCCTGCTTAATTGTTTAATATAAAAATATATAAATACCGTTATTTTCATTATACAAAATTAAAAAGAAAAGATGGAGTAAAATTCCAATTCACACCATCTTTAACAACAACTTTTTTCAAAACGTCGCGACTTTATTATAAACATCGCATCTTTTTTCAAAACATCGTGACTTTATTTCAAACCAACCTTATGTCATTGGGGTACGGAAACGATTCTGGGTAAGAGGGGCCACTCTGGGATTAAATTCTATAATATATTTTTGATAAGTGTATTTGAGAGCTTCTAAATACTTTAAAATCAACACCTTCCTATATTATCAATAGGGTAAACCCTATTGATAATGGTTAGTTAAAACAATATCTTTTCTATCAATTGAAACTTTATTTATCCTTAAAATTAAGGATATAAAAGTCAAGACTTAAAGATTTCACTCTTTGTTTTGTATTTATTTTCCATAGTGGCCCCTCATTCCCCGAATCGTTTCCGCCCCCCTACTAACACTTTTATTATCAGTGTTTTTAACACTAACTTTGATTGTGGGCTATGCATTAAGTTAAACGTATTTCTTCAAGAATAAAACTAGATATTCCGTCAATACTGTAGATAACCTAGTTGGAACAAGACCTCCATTAGGTGAGCAGTTAGCTTTTGCTAGCTGCTCTTGTTTTCTGAAATTAGTTAAATTTACCTGCTGTTTTTAACGTAATATTACGTTACAATATAAAAGAATAAAATATATTGAGCTGTTATACCATTACCCTAGGAAACTAGGGTTTTTATTTCTACAAAATGAAATTTTTATTAAAACGATAATTCTTTATTTCTCAATATAAAGAGTCTAGAATTTTCACTAAAAATCATGTAATATATGCGTAAAGAGTAAGGTAAGAGTTACTCTTTGCCATTTTAGGAGAGGATTTGCTATACATAGCAGGTCCTCTTTTGTTTTTCTTAGCTTAATAGCGATGGGGTACTTTAAAATCTTAGCTTGATGGGCATGTGGCGGTACCCCCATAAGAAGTTTTAAATATTTAACTTTAAAATACATAGTTGCTAACGAGTATAGTTAATAATTAATTTAAAAGGGATTAAATTTTCTGTAGGTAAATATATATATACTTTTATAATCACCAAAGATTTTAAAAGAAATTAAATAACCTGAGGCTATGTAAATATAGAACTTAGATTATTTATTCGTGCTTTTTAAATACTGTCTACTTGACAGGAAGCACTTCAAATCAGAGTTTTATTCTTAACTTTTTAATTGTTATTTCACCCTTAGAACTTATTGCTTCATAAAAATCAAAATTATTTCTATTTTCTTGTTTACATTTTTCTTTAATGATCTTTATAATTTTTATTCTATCTTCTCTGGAGGTTTTCATTCCAAAAATAATAGCTTCTAAATCTTCAAATTTATATTTCAATTTTCTATCATGCACTTCTGTATAGATATCTAAAGCACTAAATAATAATAATCTATATTCTTTTTCATATTGCCAATCAATGGATTTGTTTAAAAATGGAGCTTGATAGTTATGCCAGTACTCTTTTTGCCAATCCTTAATAACTTCATCATTTAATTGATTTGCAAAGTTACTGATATTCCCTTCTGAATCTGTATACCATTGTCGTAAAAGTACATTATGCTTTAAGTATCCCAAATGACTAAAAAAATTAATTCTTTGAATTTGATTAGAATAATTCATTTTATAAAATTCAAAAGGACGATATTTATAAATTTTCTTTAAATCTGAATGTCCAATTATTTTTTTAATTCAATTGTAGGTACATCAGCATCGTGAGTTCGGAATTTAAGACAAACACCTTTGTGACTATCCCCATAATGTCCCCAAACTGCTGAATTTGTACAATTATCCATAAAACAAGATACATAACATTTTGGATATGTCAGCTCAGTAATTTTCTTTAAATATCTTTCTGTAAATTCAACATATATAAATTTTGTTTTCTGGCTATTTTGATTTTCTTCAACATTATAGGCAGCTTCTAATTCGCTATCATTTAGTACGGCTTTGTATACTTGTATATAGTCATTGTAAAGGTTTGGTTTTTTATTAAATTGTTCCATTGTATCTTTTAAATCTGTTATTAGGTCAGATCTTATCATGGAGGTAAAGGGGTTAATTGATTGTGAAGATAGACCTAACTCCATATTTACTTCCAAGATAGCTTCTAAGGTGAAATAGTGTAGAATTTTTAAATATACGTAAAGTTCGTCTTGAGAAGTTTCTTTAGATTGTTTGGATAAGAAATTCAGACAGAAATTTATATATTCGCTGTTGAAAACACGTTCATAAACCATATTAATAATTTTTTTGTATTTTTCACTATAATATTGTTCTCGATCCCAAATAGGGATATGTGAATTGTTTAATTCTGATAATAATTTAGACATTAAAAATACATGAGTTAGGCTATACATATAATGTTTAAAAAAATTTTTCCAAACAATAATATCTCCCTTCCAATAATACTCCCTTATGCCCTCCATTGGATCATTTAATGAATCGAGGTCTGAAAAATATATTTCTTGATTTTCCAGTTCTTTGTACTCACCTAATAAGCTTTTAATATTTCGAAATCTGTACATGGTAGTCACTCCATTTTCTAGTTCACAGGTTCTGTTACTGTTAATTGCATTCTAATTACTACTATATTATTACAAAAAATAGATTGTTTTTCAGTATTTTCCTGAAATATTACTTCTCCTGTGCTGTAGCTATTGCTTCGAAATATAGTTTTTATAATATTCATTGGTTTCTTCCACATAAGAACAATGTTCTTAAGAATAATAATCATAAATTGTTTTTGATTACATTGATAGTAATTTTACGTACCGTATTGTGATAAAAATTTCTAACAAATGATTGTATAATCCAAAACAATAGGTTTATAATAGGAACAAACGTTCTGTTTTTGGAGGGTAAAATGATGTTCGATTACTCAAAATACATGAATCGAATGATATTCTGTATCGATCTATGTTCATTTTTCGCCAGTTGCGCTTGTGTAATGCGAGGTTTAGATCCATTGAAAGTAAAGCTAGCTGTTGTTGGAGACGTAAATCGAAATGGATCTATTGTATTGGCTGCGACTCCTGAATTGAAAAAATTAGGGATTTCTACAGCAACTAGATTATACGAAATACCAAGAGACCCAAATATTATTATTGTGAATGCAACAATGAAAAGATTTGTAGAAATTTCAAATCAAATCACAGAAATTTACACCAGGTATGTAGCATTAGAGGATCTACACGTTTATTCCATAGACGAGTGCTTTCTAGACATGCAACAAACAGCTCATCTTTTCGGACGTGATCCAATTGTAATTGCTAAAAGGATTCAAAGAGAAATATATGATACCACTGGCATAACCGCATCAATTGGAATTGGACCGAATTTGTTTCTTTCAAAAGTTGCGCTAGATGTGGAAAGTAAACATTCAAACTCTAGAATTGCCATGTGGTCATACGAAGATGTTTCGAAAAAATTATGGGAAATTAAGCCGCTTCACAAAGTATGGGGAATTGGAAAGGCTACGGAAGAGGCATTGCACAGCATGGGGCTATTTTCCTTGAAGGATGTTGCTATAACGCCTAAAGAACATCTAATCAAGCGATTTGGCAAAGTAAAAGGTGAAGAGTTATATCGTTTCTCATACGGTATTGATGAGAGCCGAATTGCTAATAAATACATTCCGAAAAGCACTTCTATTACAAAAGGGCAAATATTATTAGAAGACTGTTTTAGCCCCAAAAAATTAAAAATGCTTCTTCTAGAACAAATAGAAGAAACCTGTTTTCGCTTACGATCTATAGATAAATGTTGTCGTACG
The DNA here is from genome assembly GCF_036320425.1 of Bacillus nitratireducens. Lineage (NCBI taxonomy): Bacteria > Bacillati > Bacillota > Bacilli > Caryophanales > Bacillaceae > Bacillus > Bacillus nitratireducens. The sequence goes on along the minus strand of NZ_JAUMJO010000009.1, from coordinate 170,343 downwards.
GTTGAGCTTTCTATAGGCTATAGCAAATACATTGGTGGAGGATTTAAACGAGCAATTACCTTGGATCAGCCAACTTGCTTAACGGAAGATGTCTATGCCGCTTGTTTAGACTTACTGAAAAAATTTCATTCGGGCCATCCGGTGCGCCAAATACATATTACACTAAAGAATTTGACCAGGGATGATGCAATTCAAATGTCACTTTTCGAAGATACTTCCCAAAAAGATACTAAAAGGAAATTAGCAAAGACAATGGACGGAATCCGGCATAGATATGGTAAAAATTCAATTATGCGTGGGATTAGCTTTATTAAAGGTGCTACACAAAGGGAAAGAAACGGGAAAATAGGTGGACATAAAGCATAAGGAGGAATACAGATTATGATTGATAGAGGTATGATGCGATGGGTTCCATTTTCAGCCATAAAAGAACAATTTGAAGGATTAAATGAAATGTATGAAAAACAAAACGAAGTACCGATGCCTATTTTAGATGAACAAAAACTAGATCTTATAAATGATATTGTGTGTTGTGCAATGGCTGAAAATAAGCAAGTAAGTATTTCATACCAAAAACAGAACAAGGTATATTCCGAAGTGGGTTATATTCATTACTACGATATGGTCTGTAATGAATTAAGATTTAGGAACCAATATGATAATGTACTATATATAAAAATTAATCGTGTAACAGATATAAAATATACATAATCATCTACAAAATAAAAAGTATCTATGTGAAGACTTCATGTTATTATGATTAAGTTATATTAATTCAGTTTATTATGTATGTAGGTGAAACAAATGGTAAATAAAGAATCTAAACAAGAATACGATCTAAGTAAAATATACGCATACAAAGAGTTCCCTGATAAAATTAGCGGTCGTTGCGATAATTGCGGCAATACTTCATTCAAGAGTTCCGTTAAAGATTACATTTTTTTAAGAGAGTGTCGTCAATGCGGTATGAAGAAAATCATATAGTCCTTAAAAAGTACCCTATAGTGTAGACACTTATAACAAAGTCTACCTATCCAGGGCTTTTTTCTTTATAAAATAAAAAGAACAATATGATATACTGTTGGTTTGGAATAAAGTTTAATCAGAAACATTACGCAAACACATATTATATGGTAAAGAAGAAGCATCCATTTTGAAATAAGTTTGTTCAAAATGGATGCTTTCCTTGTGAATTAGTATACAATTTTTATAAAAAAGTTTGATCATTTTGTTCTCTGTAAATTTAAGTACCTTTCTTCCCATTATATTTAATAGAGCTAAACACAATAACTATTAATCATTATATAAATATTTATGATAATATATAAACTAAGATTATCAATGCAATGGAGGTTTACAATATGAAAAATATACAGGAATCCCTAAAAAATCCATTTATTAAATATCCATTAGCCATAATTTCAGCTATAGCTATAATAAAAACAGGCTATGATTTAGGCTCTTTTATAATAAAGTTAAAATACATTTAAATCATAAAAAAGAAATTAATCTTTTTAAACAAAAGATTAATTTCTTTTTTTATCGCAACTTTCTTTGAAACATCGTGACTTTATTCAAAACATCGCGTCTTTTTTATAAACGTCATAACTTTATTTAAAAGCAACATCAGATACAACAAAAGAGCCTTACCTCTATAGGAAAGACTCCACTAGTATAGCTGTATATATTTACATAACAATTAAGAAACTGTAAAAATATAACACAAAGAAGCAGAACCCTAACATTCCGCCTATGGCTAGTACCTGTTTAACCCAGCTCTTGAATTTCAGATTACTTTCAATAATCGCTTTCACTCTTTCCATATCCGTTTCCTCCTATTAAGGAGAACCCTTAAAGACTCTCACCTCGCTATGATACCATTAAGGTATGACTAATAGCGGCCTGATTTTTGTCTAAATATATAAATATGTAATATTGCATATAAGAATGTATTGATAAAAATGTAAGCGCTTACTATAATGAAAGCATAAAGATAAATCACATCTTAGCATCAACAAAAGAGGAGGAAATAATATGACAATCGCAATGGCAGTTTTATCATTCTTAGGTGGAGTGCTTCCATTAGTAGGAGAGCTTTTAAAAGCAGTAATGTAAGTTCATTATTCCGCAATTATTTATAAAAATCATCATACCTTAATACGAACAAAAGAGGAGGAAATAATATGACAATCGCAATGACAGTTTTAAAATTTGTAGGTGGAGCACTTCCATTAGTTCAAGAACTTTTAAAAGCATTTATGTAAGTTCATTATTTAGCAATTATTTATAAAAATTATCATACAAATGATCTGTATATCAAAGATGAATTGATGTGCAGATCATTTGTGTGAGCAAAGTCCCTTTAGCATTATGAAGGGACTTTTTTAAATTTCTACATACTTGAGATTCCGTCGCATCAACATCAAGTTAAAAGCACTTTTAAAACATTAAAAATTGCTTTTTATTTATTATAAATACGAATGTAAACTTTTAAATATTAGTTTACATTCAAATTACCGAAAACAGTGACTTCACACCAAACACCCTGATATCATCAAAATACACAACGAAAGTATACATTCAAAACACTGTAAATAAAGACGCCGAAATCTATAAACAAAAAACCACATCTCATTGATGCCCAACCCATAAGAACAGATCGAAGATATAAAATGGGCCCTCAAACGTCATTGCTCCAAACGAGATTATATTCTATTCCTATCTACTCCCTCTCATAATTAAGTATGAGAATTATTTATTTTTAACCATTAAATTTTATAAAAAAATCCTCTATGAATGATAATTCATAGAGGGTAACATAACACACAATTATAAATATTTTTATTTACCTTCTATATTTTTAAGATAATTATCTAAAAACTTTTTATCGATTTCATTATCTGGTAAAATACCTAGGTTTTTATACATCCATATTATTTGTCTATCCATACTTCCTATTTCAAAAGATAAAATATCTTCATAATTATATTCTATTTTGAACTTACCAGAATTTTCTATCGTTAAAGTCAAATTTGTCCATAATTCCTGTTCGTTTTTTCTAAATTCTTCACGCAATTCTTCGAATTTATCAAATAACTCAAATAGTAATTCTTTATAAATTTTTCTATCGACATTATAAACTTTTGGGATAACATTTGAATAAACGAATCCTTCTTTAGTAGGGATAGAAAAGTAGAAGAATACTTCTGTTGAGTCATTTAATACTTCTGCATATAGATAAATTTTTTCCCAATCACCTGGGATAATCTCATCAACTCTTGTTCCTATTTCTTGATAGATAATGTCCATTTTTTTAGTTTCCATACTTATCCTCCAGATTGATTTTTCATCCTATTTTTTTTAATTTCTCCATTAATCTCATAACCTATTTTAAATTGAGAAGGTCTTATAGAGGTACCGCCAGTATTTTGGAAAAAAAACACGTTAAGCAAAAAATACAATAAGCTGTCCATATGGACAGCTTATTTACATAAAATTCGTTATCAGAAGTTCATTATTTACAGGTTAAACTCATTGAAATTTGTCGATCTACAAAGCCAAATTCTTTATATAATTCTCTTGCAAAGTTCTTTGCATGAACATTTAATCGTATTTCTTTATGTCCTTTTAAAGACAATTCATCTATACCTGCCTTCATCAATTTCTTTGAAAGTTTTTGACCACGATACTCTGGTAAAATGTATAATTCGTAAATGAATCCTACACTCTCTTGTGAAAAATAATCTTTACCACTGCCAATTAGAATCCATCCTTTTAAGTCGTCATCATCTTTGGATACTAGGTAGTATGCTCCTTGTTCTAATGTTGTTTGTACAATCTCTTTTACTCGTTCTTGTGTAGGTTTAAAGGTCTTGGCCGTTCCTTCGTATAGAGCATTATCTGATTTTGCTAGAATTTTATTCAGATCATTTTTACTAGCTTTTTTAATCATATTTCCCCTCCTTTTTTTACATAACGCACGTTAGCGGAAGTCAATGTATTTAGGAAATTACCAAGAGCCCTTTAGATTACTTAATTGAGGGGCTCTTCTATTCATAGAATTAAATGTTATTACTAATTTGTAATTGCTCTAGAAGATAATCACAAACATTTACAAAAATACATTGTTTTTTTAAATTTAATAATAAGTATTTCAATTCAAATTCTTGGTAAAAGATCTTAGTGACATATAGTTTAAACTCATCTAAATTAGGTTTTTTGGAGCTGTATAGCATATCTAAAGGAAGTTTAAATTTAGAAAATAAATGATCATTTTGAGCAAAAATGGAAACTTCTTCTTTAGTTAATCGATCATGAAACGCAATTAAAATTTTTGTTAAAGCTTTTACTTGTTCTTCTTCAAACTCATAATCTATAACAAATCTATAAAATGGGAATTCGTCTGACTGAACCATACTTTGCATAAGTCTAAATTGATATTTTAATAAAGTCACTTCTTTAATTAAATCCACGTTTTTACCCCCATATTTTTCTAGAATAACCAGGATATGATAACAAAATGCAACTTAAAATACAAATATTTATGATGTATATCTATACAATTTTAATTAACATAACGTCTCAATTATCAGTAGCAAAGAAAAAGACGTCCTCTTACTCTCACAAGAGATTCGCCTTTTTCTTTTTCTATGACTCTATGCATCTTTTGATACATTCCTATTTTAGAGCGACTTTTTGCTTCCCTATAGTTCCATATGTCTCCCTATTTTTTGCATAAAACTTTGTATACTCTTAGCGTGGTTTTTTTCCAAAATGCTGGCGGTATCCCATTGCTATCAAGCTAAGATTCTTAAATGCCCCCATAACGAAAATGAGAAAACATTAACAAAATTATAATTAAAGCATCACTTTATATTGTTTAATAAAGATGTTGAAATATAAATTATGTGATGAAATCCTTTTCCCTGGTACTAATATTACACAGAATTGCCCTAGCTCTTGCTAGGGCTTTTTCTATATATCTTTATTTACATGAGAAACGTAGGTACGTTATAATAATTTCTTATTACATGCAAGGAGGTGCAAAAAATGAATAAAACCGAATTAACAAAAATGGTAGCAGTAAAAGCAGAACTTACACAAAAAGATGCAGCTGCAGCAACACAAGCTGTATTAGATGCTATAACAAATGCGCTTGCAAATGAAGAGAAAGTACAGATTCTTGGTTTTGGTACATTTGAAGTGCGTGAAAGATCTGCACGTACAGGACGTAATCCACAAACAGGTGAAGCAATGCAAATCGCTGCATCTAAAGTCCCTGCTTTTAAAGCCGGAAAAGAATTAAAAGTAGCAGTAAAATAATTATACATAGTGAAAAAGGATCTGATATGAATATCAGATCCTTTTTTTTAGTAGGGGTCTCGCCACATCACTATCAATCAAACAAAATAAAATACCTCTTAAAATGAAAAAATGCGCTTGGGGGTAAAGCAAATTCTTAAGTTGATGGGCATGGTCTCACCATCCCATTTCGGGAAAATTGTACGTTTAGACACAAATCGGACACATCTTAAGTGTTTTCTGTACGTTAAGAGACATCTGTCCAGAAAATCTTATGTTTATGAACAGAGGACAAAACTCAATAATAGAATATTAATATTCAATTTTTATATAAAAAAAATAAGATCCGAAGAGCTTATTTTAATAATAATATCAACGCAATTATCAATGATATTATCGAAGATACAATCATAAATAATAAAGCTCAGTCATGAGTTATCGCCCTGTAACTGTCATTCCTGCTGTGTAAATTGTATCAATAGAACCATCTGCGCTTACAACTTCAACTTTGTATCGGTATGTGCCATTTTCATAAACATCATCGCCATATCCTGTGAAAGTTGAAATTTCATCATATGAGCCAGCTGGAACCCACTGATTGTTCCATTTGAAATTAGTTTCAAATTCTCCCCAGCTATCTCCGTTTTTCTTTTCGATGCTGACATTGTAATGAATTTCTTCAGCTCGGTCATTCGTGATTCTTGCAATTAAGCTATTACCAAAAGTAACTTGTGTAGAATGTATTTTAACCGTAACATCGTTTACTGTTTCGCCAGGACCACAGATATAATGACAGCCATCCCATTCCTCAGCTTGTGCCTTTGGTGTATCTAAATTCATAACCGTTAAACCGCCTAAAGCTAACGCACCAGTCAACGCAATTGTAGCTAATTTTTTCATGATAATTCCTCCTATTAACCGTTATAAGTGAATGTTTTTGTTTTTACGTATTCATTGCCAGTATAAAAAGGTTTCTATGACTCATTTCTATCACCCTTCAGCATATATAATTCGACAAATGGTGATAATTTCCTGCAAATAAAATAAATAAGCACTCCCGCAGGAATGCTTATTCAAATTCAATTTCTGTTTTATGGGGTTCCACCACATCGCCATCAAGCTAAGGTTTTGAAGTATACCCTAAATGAAAATTCTCTTTCTCTACAATTAGTTATTTTGAGAATTCAACTCATTTTTTCTTTTTGAGGGTATTTACTTTTCTTAAGTTGATGGGCATGTATGGTGACCCCTAATATATGAGTAGAGACAACGTATAGAAAGATTGGTAGTTCTCTTTTTTTGTCTCTTTGTAGAAGCTATAATAATACTAGAAATTGATAGTATTTATATTATAGATAATAAGATGGATGCATTTTGGTCCCTCTGAAGTAAAAGAAAGGGTGAGGGGAATGTCAAAACCTGTGCGCCAACACACTGTTCCAAAGGTATATCTGAAACGTTTTTCCAACCCACAAGGGATGCTGCATATATATGATGCAGAGAAAAAACAGTACCGCCAGCAACGACCCAAAGAAGTTACCATAGAAAAGAACTTTTATACGGTAACCTCACCAGACGGATCTAAGGATTATGTAATCGAAGAAATCCTAAGCGAGTTTATTGAAACGGAATTCGGAGTCGTGATGGATCGATTCTTAGAAACTGGAAAGTTAGAAAAGGAAGATAAAGAGTATCTTGCACTATTTGTAGCGTTTCAACATCTTCGTACTCCGAAATATCGAGAAAAGCATTCTGCGTTCTTACAGAATGCACATAACAAAGTTTCAAAGCTATTATTAAAAACGCACAAAGCCCATTTTGGGAAAACTGATTTTACACAGCAAATTAGTGAAGAGGCACTTGATGAGATTATTGATTTGTATGAGAACGATCGGGTTCGTTTGGAACACCCACCTGAAACCCATCTAAAGTTTATGATGGAGTTTGCTAATCAAGAAGCATACATATTGTGCCAACAGAATTGGTATTTCCTACGTCCAAGCAAAGGTTCTAAGTTCTTGACGAGCGATCATCCTTTTTATATGACTCGCCCTCGTGATTTGCCGGAATGGCAAGGAGTAGGTCTTATCACGCATGGTTCGGCTAAAATCATACCGTTGAGTCCTGATGTATGTTTGGCGATTAAGAACGATGGTAATAAAGAAATTTCTATAACATTAACACGTGAGCAAGTGCGAGAAATCAACTTAATGACTGCTTCTTCCTCTAAACGATTCATCATTGCGCCGGATAAATCATTACTGGAACGAGTTGTGAAGAGCGTAGAACACCGTCGGAGCCAACGTAAATTAAAAAAAGAGCCGAACATTTAATATTTCGGCTCTTTTTTGTACTCTCAGACGCATCGAGAATCACACTTTCTTATCTCTGGTCACAAAGTCGCTCAGAAATGTCTTGAAAAACAGGGTTGTCACTTTAGGAGATAATTTGCACTAATTTTAAGTGTTCTTTTGCATCCTGAGTATACATAATAAAGTTATCTGTGTAGATTTCGTAATTACTGGAGTAAAGGTTATGAAGTTAGGTTATTCATAACTTAAAAGTTTTGAAGGTGATGTTGTAATTTTTTGGGTGTGTGATAAAATCAGTATATAAACCACCGTCATAACTGGTATTCATAAGTGAAGCGAAAAAAAGGAGAGTTTTAGGTGAAATATGGGTATGCAAGGGTAAGTACCTTGAATCAGGATTTAGAGTCACAAATTCAAATGTTAAAAAAAGAGGGTTGTGAAGAAATTTATTCAGAAAAATTTACTGGAACTAAATTTGAACGGCCAAAATTTCAAGAACTACTTTCAGTGTTGAAAAATGGTGATACGCTTGTTATTACAAAATTAGATCGTTTTGCCCGGTCAACTATTGATGGAATGAAAACAATTAAAATATTATTTGAAAAAGGAATCAAGGTACATGTAATAAATATGGGTGTGATAGAAGATACACCTACAGGTAGGTTAATATTTACTATTATGAGTGCCTTTGCAGAATTTGAACGAGATATGATTTTTGAAAGAACACAAGAAGGAAAAGCAATTGCTAAGCTGAAACCAGATTTTAAAGAAGGACGACCAAAGAAATATACGAAGAAACAGATAGATCTTGCACTTGAATTATTAAAAACTAATTCTTATACACAGGTGGCGGAAATGACAGGAATCAGTGAAAGTACTTTGTTACGTGCTAAGAAGAAGAGAGAAAGTAAGGAAAGTTAAATGGATTAATAGAAAATTAAATAAAATCTTTAACTACGATGGAGTGAAATTATGAAATTATGTTTATTATGTAATGAACAAATAGAGCCTGTTAATCGGATGCAATTAAGAAAATTAAAGGAAGCTGCTACAGATTTTGAAGAGACTGATAAAAAGGAAATGAAGAATATTAAAATTAGAACTCTACAACTATCTAATCAAAAAATATGCGAATATTGTTATCTTAAAGAATTAGCCAGGTTAACAACAATTATGAGAATGAAAACAATGGCGTAATTGTTGGTTTTAAAAAATTCGAACAAAAATGTTGGCGATACGCCTTATAGTTTAGAGTGAATTGAATATCGCTACACGATTAATTATAATTGATTAGGAGTTGGAGTAGTAATCTGTCATCTGTTCCTTTTTCAAAGAAGTGTAAGTTTGAATTAAAGTTGGATTAGAAATATTGTATGTACCTTGATTTTACGTTAAACCCAAAGACTCCATTTTGAAAAAAGATTGGTTAAAATGGAGTCCTTTTTTGGTAATTGGTATAAAAATTTTATAAAGAAGTTTGATTGTTTTGTTATCCGATATTTCACCAACGCCCCCGTTACTTTAAGTACGTTTCGACACAATCTTAGTCGTTATAATGATTTTAATCATATATTCCCCATCCATACAAAAAATAATAGCTATCAGATTGTCCGAATATACAATCATAAAAATATCCCTTTTGTACTTGTATTATTTCAATATGACTTAATCTAATTAAAAGTTCTTTAATAACTTGTTCTGGTGCATTTACATTAGCTAAATCCCTTTTAAATCTACTTATAAAGTCATCTTTGTTTACTGACTCTATGCTAATACATACTCTTGAATAGTATGTATTAATCCAAACATTTTTTAGTGCTGTTAGCCATTGTTCGTCTGAAGGGTCTGGCTCATCACTAATATCCCATTCTTCTCCATCGAACAATTCCTTTTTAAATAGTGCAGAAAATGCCTCTTGAATATTATCAAATTGACCTTTTCTGGCGAATGTTAAGTCTACTTGCATTGCATACTCATCACTAGATTCATATACATCAAATGACAAATTTAACAATCTTACGTTTGCAATTTGTCTGGCAAATAAATTGAGATCATCAAACAATTCTTGAATTTCTTTATTCATTATAATCCCCCCTTCTTCCTAAAGTTCTGATATTTTAATTATTGTTGTGTAACTAATCTGCGTTGTTGGTTCACTAAGAAAAACGAAGTGTAAGTAATTCCGGTCACCTAGAATTCCTAAATTGAAAGAGACAAAATATCACAACTTCTTTATAAACATCGTGACTTTATTTAAAACATCGCGTCTTTTTTATAAACGTCGTAACTTTATTTTAAATCCACAACAACATTTTTTAGTTGGTTAGTATGGAAGGTAAGTAGGAGAAGTTTATTAGTTTCTCAGAAATTACAGGAATTGGAGAAAAATCGTGATGAAGAAACAGTTAGAGAAAATGCTCTTATTGTTTATTATGACATTCAACGAGGTATTTCAAATTTACGTGATTTATACATAAGTTGTTTGTTAAAAAACAGACCTCCTAAACCCAATAGAATTTATTTTAGTGCGGACTGGATAAAAAATGTAGCTAATCTAAGAGATGCGCTTACAAGCCAAGAGTTGAATAGGGTTTACAAATTATATGAACAATTTTATGCTTTGCAAAATATATTAGAAGAATATAAAGTTGATAAACCAAATGAGGAGTTAAGAAGGTATCTTGAAGAACTATCCAAGGAAGTATTTGCTGATATTATTCCATCTTCATTATTGATTGAACTTAAGGTTTCTTCAGTTGATGATTTAGTCGGCATTGATTTGTATATCATCTTACAAAAAATAAATTGTTTAACATTTGCTTCTTCTAAAGAGAAACCTAAGGAAAAAGTAATAAACGGAAAACCTGTTTATGAAACTTATTTAAATGGAGCTCTTTTCTTCGTAGGAGATACTAAAGAACCATTTGTAGGTGATGGAGAACTTTATAATACGGATGGGAAAATAAAATGTTCTGGTCAATTTAAATCAAAACAATTTGTTAAAGGAACTGTTTATGGATATTATGATTCTGTAAAAAAATGTTATGAGATTACATGTGAAGCACTATCAATAAAAAAAGGCATTCTATATAAATTAACTAATGATGATAGTAAACAATATTTCTATAATGGCGAATTTAAGGACGGTAGAGTTTTAAATGGAATCACAACCTTATTTCATAAAAATAAGAAGATTAGTTATCATGGAGAAATTAAAGATGGCTTCAGAGACGGTCAAGGAACCCTTTTTAATGAGGATGGACAAAAATTATTTGAGGGTATTTGGAAAGAACATGTTTTTTATAATGGAGTTGGATTTGAGAAGGATAAAGAATTATTTAAAGGTGAATATAAAAATCGAATGCCGTGGAATGGAATAGCAACCGCATGCGATCTTTCATTTGAAGTTAAGAATTTCACAGGGGAAATACGTGAAGGTAAGCCGGTTACTGGAGAAGGTCTTCTTTTCAAGATTGACGGTTATGGGCAAACTTTAGAAAGAATGAGGAGAGAAGAAGAACATCAAGTGGAACAAATTGAAGCAAGTGCACAAGAAGAACCAGATATAGAACAGTACAAACAAGAATTAGAAAATGAAGCTTGGTTACGAAATAACGGTATACGTAGTGGTATGAGGAATTATCATGAATATATTGAAGCCAAGTGGAATGAAAAAAATGTGACTTTAGCACAAGACAAAGAAAAAAATATAGTAATTTATGATGAAGATGGCTCGAGATTAACATAAGCATATGGAAAGCAGAAAGAGCTTGTAGTGATTCTTATCAAGACCTTAATCTTAAAAAGTCAAAAAAATAAAGGGCGATACATATTAGACATAACTAATATGTATCGCCCTTTTACTTCTTTTCTACAATCGCGCCCGATAGTTGAAATTGGACAAGGAATTATCAGTTTTAGCTACTTACTGTTCATTAAACCCAAAATTGGCAGGTGGGGTAACTCCTAATTTTTGAGCAATTTTTATAAACTCTTTTCCTCCTTAAAACAATTGAAAACTTGTAGGTGTATAAAAGTTACATATTAAGTGCTAATTTTTAATCTGTTTTTATTTCGGTCTTCTTATAGTAATCGTAATATCTTTTTAGGGATAAGTGAGATTTAAATCCAATTTGCTGCATGAGATGTTCAGGTGTTTTTTTCTGATTAATTTCCCTTAAAACAAAGGTGTTCCGAAAATGTTGGGCAGAAATTCCCTTTCGAAGATTGGCACGTTTCACTTCTAAACGAATCATTTTTTGCACCGAGATTTCAGTTAGAAATTTCGGTGCATCATCGTCATAGTGTTGGTTTGGAATAAAGTTCAATTAAAATCGTGCTACAAATGTTGATTTTATAATAGAAGAAACCCATCCATTTTGAAAAGAGATTGATCGAAATGGTTGGATATAATTTTGTGGAGGAGTTATTTTTTATAAAAAAGTTTGATAAAAACTCATTTAAAATTCTTTGATCGAAGAAATAGAGGATCACAGCTTTGTTCAAAACTTCGCATCTTTTTTACAAAAATCGTGACTTTATTCCAAATTCACAACTAAATTCAAACCGCATTTTCATTATAGGGGTAGAACGCCATGCCCATCAAGCTAAGAAAAGCAAATACCCCAAAACGAGAAAATTGACATCTCCAGATGAAAATGCACAATTTTTTTGTTTTGGGACTGCTTCAAAATATTAGCTTGATAGTAATGTGGCCCTATCCATATAGGTTCGTGAGCTACGGTACTATGACCATATCGTACAGCTAGTTGAGTGTTCAAATGTTTTTGGTCAAAGCTTTTGTCTTGATATTATACTCACTTCATCACTCCATAATTTTTAGGTAGTGAACGATTTTAGATTACCTAAAATCATCATGATATCCTAAATAATATTTAAAAAGCTAAGCCCATACATCGCAGCAACTGTAAAAATGACTGTCCATACTGCTAGACTGACCGTCATCCAACTTATGACGTGTGTCCGGTTAGATCCAAATGTTAAAGCTAATATGGCTGCAATATCAGTTCCTACGAGAATTGGAGCTAGAAGAGCCAAACCAGGGACACCATATCGTTCCCATATTTGTCTTGATCGGGTTTCTTTTTTAGAAGGTGTTGTTATACCTTTTTTTAGTTTTCTTGCTGCTTGCCATTTTGCATACTGTTTAAAGAAGAAGCCGAGTAATAGAACCAAAATAAGATTTCCTGCAAATGCTGTTACTCCTACTGCAAATGGTTGTAACCCCCATGCGATACCAAGAGGTACAACGATTGATACATCCATCCATGGGGCAAAAGCTAAAAGAAATAACACTACATATTGCCATAATGCACCCGCATTTTGAGCCCACTCCACCATATTGTTTCATCCCCTCTATTAAATACGATTTAAAATAAGAATAGTAGTTAACCAATAGACAATGTATTGACCTGCACCCAGTAAACCAATGCACAATAATGGAACAAAATTATGTTGAGAAAAGAGGAAGCAAATCCCTGCCGCTACTGGAAGTGCAATGCTATAGTAAATATACACATTTCGGCAAGCCTTATAGGTTACCCACTGCTGCCCTTCATCTATTTCACGAAATTCAGATGGTATAAAACCAAATAATCTAATCTTATCATGAGGATTCTTTCGGTTATAAAGCTTTGTGAGAATGAGCCAGAAAAAAGTAACCGTCACTAAAATCCCAAAACATAACTTTGCTAAAATGACTTGTGTATTCATAAGAGAAAATAGTAAAAATGCAATAATCAACACAAATATACTGGCCCCTATAAGTGGAGATCTTAAAACCTGTTTTATCATAATCGTTCCTCTCCCTTTAAATAAAAAACATCTTCTACAGTAACTTGAAATACAGCAGCTATTTTTAACGCCATAGTGACAGATGGAGAATAATCACTTTTTTCTATTAATCCAATTGTCTGCCTTGTGACCCCAATTGCATCGGCCAAGTCTTGCTGAGTCCATCTAAATCGTGCCCGTAATTCTCTAACTCTGTTTTCTAGCATCATAATTTCCCTTTCCTCATTTACAATTACTGTAATTGTAAATGATTACTAACAAAATGTAAACAATCATTTGCATTTTGTAATAAATAATTGCTAAATGCGACATGAATTGCCCTTAAGTTGAAAAAGAGGGCCCACTCCATCACTATCAAGCTAACAAAAAAAATACCCCATAAAATGAAAAAATACGCTATTCTTTCTGTAGAATCATAGGAAAGGATGGCGTTTTTTTTGCTTTATGGATAGTGTAAAACCTTAGCTTGATAGCGATGTGGCCGGACCTCTAAAATAAACTACTTTGGTTCAAAATTAATATTTATTTTCAGTTATTAGGTGGAAAAACACTTACTGGTATGTCCGACTTATACAATTGCTCTAATATCTTTTGATCTTTACAATATACTTCTGCATAACTATATTTATTTACTAAATCAATTCTTACAAAAATTGTTTCTTCGGTATTGCACCACCACTCAAAATATTTATCTGAAAATGATTCTCTCTTAATTTTATTTAAAGCTTCCGTTTTTTTAAACTCATCAATTTCACTAATTTTAGCCCCACGTTTTAGCCAAGTTTTATGCTTATTAACCATATAATATTTAATTGCATCATCGTCTAAAAATTCTTCTATATTGTCAGCTCTAATGAAAAAACTTCCCATGCAGAAATCATATATTTTCCCATCCTCATCAATACAAGGTCCAAAATCTCCTGCATAATGATAATCCATACATTGAACATAGTATTTTCCGTTTTCTTTTTCAAAAAATTTAAGTTCATATTTTGCTTCAAATTTATTGAAGTAAAACATATCCATTTGGAAACCCTTATAAAATCTTTCACCAATTTTATACCAAATGCCACCAAATGATACTTGAAAATCAATTACTTTATCAAAAATGGGTATTCCTTCATTGGCAAATATTCTTTTAATTTCATCTATATTTTTAATTGTATCAACTTTCTTACCAGATAATATCATGTCATTTACTGTCTCAGATAAGATTTTTTTCTCCATACTTTTAATACCCTCCATATGAATTTTTGTTACGAATTTTATAACAACTATTCTTTAGTTTATATATTATACATATTAACTCTTGTGACTATCTACATAAAGGATATAGGCCAATAAAAAATCACTTCTCGTTCTCAATTTTTTCGTTTTGGGGTATTCGCTTTTCTTAGCTTGATGGCGATGGGGTAGAACGCACATTTTAACGTTTTTATACGCTAAGGGATTCTCAAAACTCCATAACACGAGTTAAATTGAGAATTTGATTTAAAGATGAGTTTTGAGACACTATTTAAGCTTTTTTTAGCACCTTTTACATTGAAGTGCATTCGTCTCAAATACCTACTGATGATATCGCTTAGAGTAGTAAAATCAACGTTTTCCCATGTCGAATTTTGCTTAGCGTATATTTCCGTTAAAATGTTGGCGGTACGCCTAGTATTGAAGATCATTTTCTTAATAATGCCATTACGGCTCTTATAAATACACTCCTAACTTTGACCTTGTTTGACACTTGGAAAACTCTTCCCAGAGAGGGATATAATATTCAAGAAATAGAGAACAACTGGTATGAGAATGAATCCGTAGTTATTGAATTAGGTATAGCACTGGATTAATAATCGATTAAGATTTGAACCAGAATCGTAAAAAAAAGCAACCATAACGGATGCTTTTTTTATATAAAATTTACATAATATTTATAGAGATTACTTTATGTATAATCAATGTCAGCATGTGACTTTTTACAATTGCGATATTTTATCTTTTCAATTAGGGGTACAGCCATATAAATGATTAGGGCATTAATTCAGCAATTGTAATAGTTCCTAGTTTCTTATGAAAAAAAGAAGGAACTAAAGAAGAATAAACAGGTTTTCCTTTTTTCTTGTTCTTATTGTGATATATCTTGAACCAATAAACAATTGGATATGCCCGTATAAGCGTTTCTTGTCCTAGGTATGTTGTTTTAAGCATGCTATTTATTTGTGAGTCTGAAGGTTCAATTTCAGGTGTTTGTAATGCATTAGCATGAATACTAGGGATATTTTCACAAACTGCTGATTGAGGACTACTTATCATAAGTAAAAGAGAATCATGAGTAGTGCCAAAGGTTCTACAGACCATAGGTCTTTTATTGTATACTGTACATCTTCCATTATTTTCATCTAATAAGGGACAAGGGAATTGGAATCTTTCTGTTTGTTGATATTGTTCTAGGTCTTTAGAATCAACTTTTCTCTTATTCTGAAAACTTATATCCTCTTCTAATCTCTTGTATAATCCAGGATTATTGATTCGTAGTGAATCTAAATGTTTAAGTGCCTTTGTAAAAACAGCTTCAGCAAACCCTATGCCAATATTACGCATTTCTTCTAAAAGTAATTCGAATTCTAACATTGAAACAGGAAAGACATCATAGCAACAATTGAAACATCCTTTTCCGCAAGGGTGATTTTCAAACTCTTTATGTGTAGCTTTGAAATCTGAAATGAGTGTATCTATTTTAAAATATTTTTTATACAGATTTCCTATATAACTATTCGGATCTACATCATCATGACATTTTTTCTGTTTTTTGCCACTACCACAAAAACATAATTCATTTCTACCCACTTTTATCCTCCTCAACTTTGTTTTTACGTTTTATTTTCAAACCTCTTCACAAGTCGATAAAATGTAGTTTTAGATAGATTAGCTTGTTTCATAGCTTCTACGGCAGTAACCTCTCCTGTCTGCCAGGAATTATAAGCCATGATAAATTCCTCTGTAATCTCTACCCTAGGTCTTCCAAGATGTTTTCCTTGTTTTTTAGCTAAATGGATCCCCTCTTGTTGCCGAACTTTTATCTTTGTGCGTTCCTCTTCAGCAAGCCACGAAAGAATTTGAAGTACTAGGTCTGTAATGAGATTTCCCAAGTTATCTTGATACTTAGTTGTATCTAATAAAGGCATATCAATTACAACAATATGTGCTTTTATATTTTTGGTAATATCCCTCCATTCATTTAAAATAGCTTCCTTGTTTCTTCCGAAACGATCCAGGGATTGTACATATAAAATGTCCCTTTCTCGTAACATCATTTTTACAAGTTGATATTTTTGACGATTAAAATCCTTACCAGATTGTTTATCAATGAAAATATCTCTTTCATCAATACCAACTTGTTTCATCGCTTCTAGTTGTCTACCTTCATTTTGATCTTTACTACTCACACGGATGTATCCGAATTTTCTGTTATTCAAAGTATCAAAATCTCCTTCTCTTGATGTTGTATACTACATATTATATCAAAAGTGTACCAAAAGGTGTCTGTTTTTTAGATACGTTCCAAAATTTAATTTTTGAGGTTTTGGGACTGATATTTCATGTGGTTTGTACCGTCCCAAAAGGTGTACCTTTTGGGACGTTTTTATAAAACAACTATTCAATTATTTATCCAGGGTTAACAGTTAAACCAATAGCAATTTTGAAACAATAAAAAAGCTATCTAATTTTTAGATAGCTTTTGATTTAATAACTATGTAGAATGCCTAGATGGTTATATAATATCCAGGATTAACTTACGTGATTTGAATAACTCCTCTTTAGGGAGATGAATTACCGTATACACAATTCAACTTTAAACTTTTTTATTCACTAAAGAATTGAGTGCGGATGTTACCTTTTTCAAAGGAATCTAGAAACTTTTGATTTGCCTCATGTTGTAGTCTTGCTAGAATATTAGATTCCGTATTATCTAACTTGTAATTTACACCTGTTTCAAAATCTATACGGGATAATCGATTACCGATTAAGTAACAAGCTGTATAAAATGCACCCTTGGATTGTGCTTGCATTGTAAAATCAACTAAGTTTGTTCCCCATGATACCATGCCACCTCTTATAGCATGTTTGTTATCAACCTCATATAAACTTGTTCCAGTTCCAATAGAGAGAACTTTAATTTGATCCAATGAATAGCCCAACTTAACAGCTTCAGCAATGGCAACTAATACAGGATTATTTGCCCATAATCCCCCGTCAATTTTACATTCATTATCATCTATAACCGCTGCAGGTAGATAAATCGGTGCGGCAGATGTTGCTAAAGCTATTTTCCATATTTCAATATTACCATCTTTAATAAAATGTGGATGGTGGGGTGTTTTGTATACTTTCGGACTAGCTTTTTGATGCTCAATTGAAGGTATACAAACCATAGTATTAACTTCTTTTAGTAGTTTGTCCCCAAAAGTTTCTTGTAACACCTGAATTAATCCATCATTTCCATAGTGGGAATCTTTAGAGATAGGAAGTATAGTTCTTCTGTTCCCAAATATATCCTTACCTCTCTTAAGATATAATTCCAAAATGTCTTTGGCTGAAATGCCATTTGCTAATCCTAATGCAATTATTCCCCCTGTAGAAGTTCCAGCGATTAAATCAAAATATTGATAAATTGGTTTGCCTACCTGCTCTTCGATGTCAGATAAGTATTTTGCTGGGAATACTCCTTTCATACCCCCTCCATCAATAGCAAGTATTTTAAATTCATTCTCTTTACGTGGTGTCCATTTATTATTTTTTACGCTTTCCCAGTCAATCAATCTATTAATTCCTCCTTAATTGTCATTTCTTATAAGAGTATGAGGTGCTTCTGGTCCCCACCAAATACCATCTTCTAACCATTTTTCATAATAATAAAGCCATTCCGCTGTCCAAGGAATTATCGTATCCGCGATAAATAGGGAATCGTTATAGCTATTATCATTGGGATAATAAAGGCAAAGTGATCCGTCGCCATAAAGGTGAGGGACTTCTCTATGAATACAAGGTTCTATAATAAAAACTTTTGGGCTAAATCTTTTATAAATAATCTTAACAGTATAAAAAGATGATGAAGAGGTGGGTCTTAACCTACCTATCCAATATCCTTCCTTAAAGTATTTAAAGGACGGAAAACACTGCTGGATTTTTAGACACTGTTTGGGAATAGATAAGTATCGCTTTCTAAATTTTTTCATGATCCGCATTTACACCAAAGAAACGATGCTCTTTGATTACTGATCCTTGGTTGTTTTGATTCAGTATACCATCACTATTAACAAACACAGAGCCTGCCGCTACTGCAGATGCCATTTTCGCAGCTTCTGGAAGTTCTGACGGGAATTTTTTAGCACCGAAAATCTCTTGCCATTTTATAATACTAGCTTCCTTATTTGACTCTTCAAGGGCCTCAAGACTTTGTTGGTGTAATTTGTCTAATTTATTCTTAAAAATGCGACATTTATTAACAGTCCAATCCCTAGCCAGATTCTCGTCTTCTAAAGAAGGATTGCATATTTGAATTACTTCATCGTCTTCTTTATCTTCAATTAATGCATTTAACTTAATCACCATATTTTTCGTTGTTTCTACAAGTGTTTCAGCATAAGAGCTTTTTGCGATCATATAATGTCCAATTAATGTTGTAAGTAAAATGGATTTTGGTGCTGTACTACTACTGACATTTTGGTCACGCCAATACTTTAGTATTTTGACTGTAGAGCGGAATTTTTCATCATGTTTGATGTGTTTTTTGTCACACCATTTTTTAAAGCCTGCTGGATTAGTTTTTACCCAGTCATCTTCTTTTTTAGAAGGAATTAGAATGGAATCACCATAAGTTGTTCGAGCGGGAACAATATCAACATGAAAATCTCCAGCATAATTAATTTGAATGCACCGATCTTTTGTTTTGATTTTGTCTTCATATGCTTTTTTAGTTTTTACACGTTCAACAACCCAGTTGAAAAATTCTTTTGAATCATCCTTTTTCACATCTAATAGAAGAATAACATCTACATCAAATTCACCATCATCAGATGGACGAATAGCTGTCTTGGTAGCATAGGAACCCTGTGAATAAAAATCTTTGAATTTTTCACTAAGTTCTTCATCTGTACTTAAAAGTTCTTCCCATGTTACTAAAGCGCTATTTATTCTTTCTTTTCGGCCTTTGTTTAAACTTAAATTACTAATAAATAGTTTGAAATATGATGTTAATTTCAAATGTTAGTCCTCCTTTTTTTATAATATATTTCAGCAATATTTTGTTCTTTACGTAATACCAGTCCATCTTGATAAGGATTTAGACTTTTTAGTGTGCAAATTCATAAAATTTCATAATTGCGCTCTAAAAAGTCTAAAACACGTTCTGGTACATTGCCAAAATCTGTTGTATACGTAATATTTGCGTGATTTCATTATTCAGTTCAATGTGTCGCAATCTCCCGCACACTTTCCTTAAAATATTCTACATCGTTATTTGTTCCAGATAACTCAAATTTTGATACAATAGGCACTTCATATTTAGCAGAAATTTTGTCAGCACTTGCACCGAACATGTCTCCCCAGTTACGATTGCCGCTTGCAGATACGCCTTTTAATTTTTCATAATTGCGCTCTAAAAAGTCTAAAACACGTTCTGGTACATTGCCAAAACCTGTTGTATACGTAATAAGAATAAAGTCTTCATCTAATACTAGAGCTTCATCAATTTGAACGGCCGGCATATTTAATTTGTGGATGAAACGCTTCACGTTTCCTGTCATAGAATCATATGCAACTAACATTTCCGACCCTCCCTCTCCAATCTATATTCTCTGTATGTCGTTTCTTGTTTTCTCTATATATTGTATTACGTTTCAAAATAAGACACAAGATATATGTATATAATCTTTATTTTTTAACTTTTACTTTTCGACATAATCGTCGTTTTTTTTAATACAAAGACTATGAAACAACATTCTAAAACTCATGTCAATAAAGTGCTTTTCAAAAAAGTGGTCAACGCATTTAACCTCATTTTAAAAAAATTAACAATATTTATTGTCATAAAACAGTAAATGCTGGAGGGATATATTTCTCCAGCATCACGCAAAAAAGAACAGACATGAAGTGATAATCTGTTCTAACAAACGATTACATTTATCAATTTAACCTTATTAAATATTATACATATACTTTCGTTGCTCGTTACGTACTAAAAGATAACTATTATAGAAAAAGATTATTATTATGGAGTTTCAATTTATGTATGAAAAGTTTATTCAGGGTGTTCAACACGAAAAATACCTTTTACAAATATATAATGTAAATTCTCTTCTTTATCAATTATCGTGTATACAAGAGCTACAAGGGGTACCGCCAGCATTTCGGAAAAAAACACGCTAAGCAAAAAAACTAGCCCCTGAAAAAAAGGCTAGTTAACGTAAAATTCGTTGTCGGAAGTTAAATATTCTCTTGTTTTTCCCTATATATTTTTTTTAGCAAGCTAATGTGAGCTTGATGATAACGATTATGATCAGCTATATGCCATATTCCCCATCTAATTGTTGCCTGTTTTCCATTTTCGTATGAAACAACTTGATTTAAATCATCTTCAGATAACCTTGTACATTCTAAATGAAACATCTCTTGCACTCTATCATATGCTTTTATTAATTCATTAATAGATACATTATTTACTGAAGGAAGTTTTCCATTTGGATTAATCATTGGACCATAATCTAATTGGATATTTGTAGGTATAGGTTCATTCTTTAATCGATATACCCAGTGTAAATCTACTACTGATAAGTGTTTTAATAATTGACCTATACTGTTTAGATTTTCAGATGGTCCTTTATAATCCAGTTCTTCTTGTGTTATATCTGATACTAATATATTTAATCTTTTGTATGTATCCTTAACTGTTGCATATAAAAGAGCAACTGTTGGATGCATTTCTTTATCCATTTCTAAATCCATTAACATGATTATTTCCCCTTTTTAACAAGATTTTACCATAAATTTATGTTGTATATCCTATACATGTAGAGTTAACATAACGTCTCATTATTGGAAGTGAACTGAGCTTATACATCCAAACTGTTGATGATAGCTAATATTTGATGATCTGTCCATTTGCCATTAATCTTTACATTTTCTTTAGCTATACCTTCTTTTTTAAACCCTACTTTTTCTAATACACGAATAGATGCTATATTGTCAGGCATAGCTCCTGCTTCAATTCTATGTAGTTTTAATTCTCTAAAAGCAAAGTCTACAACAAGTTGAAGAGCCTCTGTTGTATAGCCCCTTGAATTATGCTCCCTATCTAAGGTAAATCCCGTATAACAGCTTTGGACAGGACCTCTAGCAATTTGAGTTAATGAAATGTCTCCAATAAGTTCATCAGTTGCTTTTAAAAAGATTCCAAAAGCGTATACTTGGCCTTTATCTTTCTTTTTTAATGCCCGTTCAATTCTTATTTTTTGATGTTCTTCTGTATAAAAGACTTTTGGGAGTAATGGACAAACTCGTTGAAAAAATTCGCGATTTCTAGTATGTAAGTTAGCTAACTCGCTCGCGTCAGAAATTTTGTAAAGTCGAAGATATATTTGCTGTCCTACTAGTTTCATAAAAAACCTCCGATATCCTTTTAATACAACTTTATTCTCGTCAAATCTTATAAATTCCTTTTGTATTATTCTATACATCATTTTATACATTCCTATCCTGGCGTGAGTTTTAAGGTTCTCGTTTGTTACTGGATTAGCCGAAAAACTGTATATAATCTTGCATGCTCTTATCGTAGTTTTTTTCCGAAATGTTAGCGGTATCCCTAATAACATTTACTATCCGTCAATCCGAAGAACAAAAAGAACTCGTAGGAATCCTACAAGTTCTTTTTAGTTTCAGGTGAATATACGGGACAAACAAACTATCATCATAGAAACTACAGGGGTAATGCTTTGACAAGTTTATTATATAACAAAAATTAACATCCATAGATTTTAATTTTGAAAATTATGTGAATTAAGAAAGCAGAATGGTATATCATTTTCTCTACCTAAAAAATCCATTTTGTTGTTTTGTATAAATAACTTTAAATTAATATCTACATCATAATAAATTAGTAAAATTATAAGTATAGGTAAATAGAGAAGAATATAGCATTCTTATAGAAAGACCTATTTTTATATTTAGGATTAATTAACTATAAGAAAATGAATTTCATGTTATCGATACATATAATTCTTAAATAGACGCAAACCACTGACAAGAGAATCCTTATAACAAGACAAGGATTCTGCAACAGGAAAGAACAACTTAGTAAAGGCGTACCACCCACATTGTAAAGAAAATATACGCTAAGCAAAAAATACAATAAGCTGTCCATATGGACAGCTTATTTACATAAAATCCGTTATCAGGGGTCTAATTCTTGTCTAAATATATAAATATGTAATATTGCATATAAGAATGTATTGATAAAAATGTAAGCGCTTACTATAATAAAAGCATAAAGATAAATCACATCTTAGCATCAACAACAGAGGAGGAAATAATATGACAATCGCAATGGCAGTTTTAAAATTTGTAGGTGCAGCACTTCCATTAGTTCAAGAACTTTTAAAAGCATTTATGTAAGTTCATTATTTAGCAATTATTTATAAAAATTATCATACAAATGATCTGTATATCAAAGATGAATTGATGTGCAGATCATTTGTGTGAGCAAAGTCACTTTAGCATTATGAAGGGACTTTTTTTAATTTCTACATACTTGAGGTTCCATCACATCAACATCAAATTAAAGCACTTTAAAAAAATTTAAAAGTGCTTTTTATTTATTATAAATATGAATGTAAACTTTTGAATATTAGTTTACATTCAAATTGCCGAAAACATTGACTTTTCACCAATTCCCCTCATATCCTCAATTTATATAACAAAAGTATACATTCAAAATACCAAAAATAAAAACGTTTCAAGAATCATCTCCTATTCATGAATCAAGTAACAACTATGGATATATTCGGGATGTTTTTATAATATAATTCGTCAAACTCTTGCTATTACTTCAAGAAATGTAGTCGATAAAGGAAAAATAATCCTATTGTTTTACAATTGAAAGCAATACTTTTTCAAGTTCTTTTTGGGATAGTATACTACTATTAATATATACTTGATACGCACTTTTCCCTTCTTTTTCTGGAACAACTAGTTTCATTCCTTTTATCTTACCAGATCGATATTTTCCAAAGCTAATGGAATATCCTTCAAGGGTATAATCAGTTACTGTATCAAAAGTGAATTTTTTACTATTGGTAAAAGGACCTATTTCATCTACGATATAGTCGTGATTAGTAGTCTCAATGTCAGATTGCACGATTGTGAATCCTTGTTCAGCAGTAGATTTTGTTTTATCCGATTCACTATTTTTATATCTCATTACCACAACCGGTTTAGGTGTCCCTACTGTGGCTTGTGCTTTAGCCATTGTTTCTTCTAATACATACCCTGCAGGGAGATACGTAGGACGCTTAATTGGAAAAACGGCCAATTTTTGTGCTTCTTCTAAAGTGTAAGTGAAACTGGCGTTTATCTTTTCTTGATACACGTTTAATTCTGACGTGATTTTTTCCGCTTTTTTGTGTTCTTCTGGCGTAAGGGAATTGTATCGATCCATGTCCGTGTGTCGTTCTCCATTTTCTACAACACTAATTCTCTTCATATAATTGAAATCTTCTTTTAATAAAGCTGTATAACGTTCCAACTCTTCTTTTGTAAAGATTTGTTTCGCCACTTCAAGACTTTTGTTCAAGCTTTCATATCCTTCTTTAGAAGTACCCGTCTTTTGTTTTGCTTCCTCAGAAGTACCAATTATTTTCTCTAATAATGATGGTAAATTAGGACCTGCAAAAACCCCTGTAGGCACAAGAACCGCGGCTGCAACTATAGCTGTTATGAACCGTTTTTTCATATGAGTTCTCCTTTTCATTTTTTCTTGTCTATATGCTTGAAAAGAAGCTGATACCCTTGTTTGTAATTCTTTCGAAGGTTGCATATTTTTTGCTGCTTTCTTCAAGTCATTATGTAATTGTTTTTCAAAATCCATTAGCTTGGTTCTCCTTTCCAATCGGCAAATTCTCCATCTCTTTTCGTAATTTCTTTAATGCTGTATATAATCGAGATTTTACCGTACCAAGAGGGATTCCAATGAGCAATGTAATCTCATCCAAGCTGTATTCATGAAAATACCGCATAATCACCACTTCACGATGCTTGTACGATAATTTGTTTACTAATTCCAATAACTCACTACGTGTTTCCATATGCAGAACCCCTTCATCTGTTATATAAAAAGGTTCCTGTCGAAATGCCTTTTTCCGCTCTAAAATACGAAATCTACGCCAAGCCTTCCTTCTCCAGTCTTTTACTTGACATACAATCAGACCGTGCAGCCAAAATCGAAACGAACGATTATAATCGTAATTCGATAGTGATTTCCACATATGAATGTACACTTCATTCACAATATCATCTATGTCTTGCTTATCGACTATAAGAAATGCTACAGTTCGATATACATCTTTACAAGTAGCGTCATAAATGTATTGAAAGGCTTTTTGGTCACCGGTAACCATTTGTTGAAGCCATTTCTTTAATTCAATTTCATTCACTCTAAGGGCCCCCTCTATTTCCTGCAAAACAGCTTTCATATCTATATTCGCTCGATAGTTAAAAAAAGTTCATTTTTATTAAAAATATTTTCTGAATTTCATATATAACATATATATGATGAATACTTCACTCATTTGAAGTTACCATAACTCCACTTATCGGTATTCAATGTATCTAGAAAAAACCCCTCCAGTTTACTTGCTGAGGGGGTTTCGTATTTACATAATTATAGTTATAGGAAGCTAATTTTTAATATTAGAGAAAACTCCTCCCCGAACGGAGAGGAGTTTTCTTTTTTCAACAATGCAAAAACTCCATTTTGAAAAAAGATTGATCAAAATGGAGTTAATCTTTCTAACTGAGTATTAGATTTTATAAAAAAGTTTGATCAATTAAATGAGCCTTATTCAACTAAAGCCTCTGTTAGCTCAATAACAATGCCTAAACTTTATTATTCGATTCCTTAAGCTTTCTCTCCCCCATTTTATGATAAAGAGACATGATAGCCCAAATAGCAGTTGGAAGTGCTATTGCTCCAATGATCATAGACGCAAGAATGTTAATTGCACTGCCATCGACATACAACAATATAAAAACAGCTATTAAGAAGATAAGGACTGATATAGTTTTCAAAAGATTAACTAATCCATTTTTTTCTTTTACCTTCCATTTGTTATTGTATGTTGCGATTACAGTCATAGCTGTTGGAATGGCAATGACTGTGAAAATAACTGCTATTGCAAATAGTATTGATTGTAATGTGCCCGAGCTTATTATTGCCACAACCCATGCGAGTACTGTTATTAAAACGAACGGAATGGCAAAATAATTCATAGAACGGGCTGAATTTTCATACTTTTCAACGGATGTGTCACGGTCACTATAAATCGGTTTTGTATTAGGTTGTGCTCGAAATAAATGAATATCTCCTTCTGAGGCAATATGCGACCATCCAGAAGATGAAAAAAAGTCAAAGTATTCTTCTTCTTCATCCTCTTTTAATGAACGATAATCTACACTGTAGATATAATCTGAGCTTTCCCCTTTTTTTAGCGTATATCCCATAAACTTAAAATCACTGATATGCCATCCCTTCAAAGAAAATCGGCGTAATTTTTCCATATCCTTATCCTCAGAAAAAGCTAACCCACCTGACATAATATACTTTGTTTGTCTCATTCTTCACCCTCCTTCAATCCAGTTTCTGCTAATTTAATCATCAGTTTTCTTATCTTCACATCTTCTTCTAATACTTCTCTGCCCTTGTCAGTAAGCAGATATGTTTTACGCCTTGAATCCGACCCATCATACAAATAAATCCACTCTTGTTTTAATAACTTTTTTATAATCGTGTACATTGAAGCAGGTCCTATAGTAATTGCACCATTTGTTGTTTCTTCAATTAAGCTCATAATTGCGTAACCATGCCTTGGTTTAATTAAAGCAGCCATAATATAAAACATTGAATCCGTTAATTGCTCCGTTTTCTTCAATCCATCACCTTCTATATCCTTTTAAGATATATCATAATGTGATACATCTATCTAAGAACAATATATCATGATGTGATATATGTGTCTAGAGTTATATCATAATTTGATATTTGTCCTTTATAATCAAAAAAGAACCCTTACAATGGGCTCTTCGTTAAATTTTCAAATACATGATGTTCTTTTCCATTATCCTTCTATAACTAAACTGCTTCGTTAGTTTAAGTACAGTTTTTTACAAGATAAACATCAATTTTAACATAAATGTCCAATAAAAAAATCATCTCAAAGAATAACTCAAGAGATAATTTTTATCAAACTTTATTTCAAATTATCAATCTTTATTTTAAACGATCAATCTTTTTTACAAAGTTACAGTAATAACTATAAGGTTTTTAAGACCAACTAGTGGGGTACAGCCGAGATACGTGTGAAAATAGGTCATAGGATTACTTTTATTTCCAGATAAAACTTGTGGAGCTTATAAATATTGTTTCGTCTATTTTTATTAAGTAATTTGTTTATTATCGGTTAACCCTAATCATTCATTAGTTAGCTACTGAAAATAATTTGTTTCAATTGTATGATTAGGGTGTATGATACTTAGTTTAAAAATTATAGAGAAAACCCCGATTTGATTATGTTTGAAAATAAAAGTAAGCCTATGACTCAAAATTACATGTATCTTGGCTGTACCCCTATATTTACCTTTAACAGTACAATTTTTTCATTTTGGGGATACTTCAAAATGTTAAGTTGATGGGCATGTATGGTGACCCCATGTCCATCAACTTTAGGAAATAAGTTACCCTCAAAACTATAAAAATAAACTTCGGTGCTATAAAATCACAAAATTTCCATTTAGGGGGTACTTTAAAACCTTAGCTTGATGGGAATGTATGGTGACCCCATGCCCATCAACTTAAGAATCCTCTCTACTTCGTCATAAAGTTTTTATGTCTAAAGATAAAATAAAAAAGCCTTACCACTCAAATGTTTGAAAGTTAATGATATGGGCTTAATTTATAAAGTGTAAACTACTATTGATGAACCGTCACAATTACTCCGTCCATATTGTTCCCTGAAATTTCATAATGCTGATTTATCGGGACATTAATGGTCGTATTGTTTGAAACTTTATAATAAGAAACTTTATACTCTTTCCCCTCAGCATTAGTTGAAATCTCCTTTTTTTCCTTCAGGAAATCTAAGTATTCTTCTAAAGTAAATTTCTTTTCTTGCATGATTGCGCTATGAGGTAAACCGACGTAACGTATATGCCATGGCTCATATTGAATGCCTGTAATGTTACTCTTATTTTTCGGGTAGCGTAACACAAAACCGTGCTTCCACACATTTTCTTCAATCCATTTTCCTTCAGGAGCTTTCTCCATTTTCGTTTGAGTTGATCCAACGTCCAGTGATAACCCTAAATTATGTTCACTATATCCTGCTGGGAGTGCATAATCAGAGCCCATTTCTTCATATAACTGTCTTTGCTCTTGAAAATCCCGATAGCCACTACTAATCAAAAAATGATTAACATTTTCTTTTCCTGCCGCATCTATAACGTTCAAAAACTTTTTCACAATATCCTTTGATAAGCGAATATTTCTATCCAATACACCATAGCCTCTTACTAATTCACTATTTTGAGCTACATTTATAATATCAGACCTAACACTATCTTTCTTAACTGAATAATTTTTGTTAACTAATAATAAATCCCCTTTATAAATTTGTTCTTCTGTAACCTCTATCTTTTTAGTATTTGCAGCTTTTTCCTTATCATCTTTTTCTGCAATTTTAACATCTATCTCCTTTTGAAATGATGGTGATATATAAAAGCCTACACAGACTGTACATAATAAAAAAAGAGAAATAAATACCCACTTTTTCATTTCTAGTTCCTCCTTAACGTAACTTACGTATAGAATAGAAAAAACTATTTAAATAAAAAGTGGGGTAAAGTTTAAATTTTTATTAAATTTCCGCAGTCTCTTCTTTCGGTAATCTCACTTCAAATACAGTTCGAATTACATTACTTTCAGCAGTGATTGTCCCATTATGCTGCTCGACAATATTTTTTGCAATAAATAACCCAAGGCCTGTACCACCTTTCTGCTCCGTTCTAGCTTTATCACCTGTATAAAACACATCAAAAAGATACGGTAACTCCTCTTCTGGAATGCTATCTCCGTAATTTATAATTTGTACAACTACCTCTTCACTCTCAATATATCCGTTCACATCAACAAACTTTCCATCATACCCATAGCGAATCGCATTCGTTAAAAGATTTTCAAATACTCGGGCTAATAATTTCCCGTCACCGTTAATAGGTAAATGAGGATCCATATTCAATCTCGCCTCTAAATCTTTTTTTTCTAATAACGGATACAATTCTTCATCTAACTGTATAATCAATTCACTTATATTAATCGGTCTTTTTTCAAGCTGCAACATCCCATAATTCATTCTCGTGATTTCAAATAATTCATCAATCAAACTTTCCAGTCTTTCGGATTTCGTAAAAGCAATTGTGGAAAAATGTTTAATTTGTTCCTTTGTCAAATTCTCATCTTTAAGAATTAAATCTAAATAACCTAAAACGGATGTTAACGGCGTTCTTAAATCGTGAGCTAAGTTAACAATGAGCTGATCCTTACTATTTTCCGCAAAATCTCCTCGTTCAACTGCTTCTTTTAATTTCTCACTCGCAACATTAATTTCGCGGGCGATATATCCAAACTCATCATTGGATGAAACACGAACTTGATTTGTAAAATCACCGTTTGCAAGATGATGAATCCCATTGGAAATCTCATCAAAATACTTTAAATACGGTCTAGTAAGGAAGTAGAAAAACATAATGGATAGAGGGATAAATATAATTAAAAAGAAATTAATATCCCCAATTTGCCTTATCATTGAACGAAATTGAGCTAAGGGATCCTCCGCATAACGAACTGCTGAATTATAATAGAGGCGTAATCCCTCATACATCATATACGTTACGCCAGCAGCTAATATCATGCTTAACGCAAATAGCATAACCATCTCCGAACGAAAACCTCTGATCTTTTTATCCATTGAAAGTATACCCTACTCCCCAAACTGTTTTTATTAACTTATTCTTTCTTTTATCTTCCCCAAGCTTTTTCCGCAACGTACGAATGTGTACCATAACTGTATTCCCACCTTCAAAATAATCATCTGCCCATACTTGCTTAAATATATTTTCCACACTGTACACTTTCTTCGGCTGACTCGCTAATAAGTATAAAATATCAAATTCCTTTGGCGTTAACCCAATTTGTTCTCCGTACACATTTACTGTTCTTTGCTCACGGTCAATAACAACTCCGCCTACTTCTAAATCGGATTTATTCTCCACTACTTTCGGCTGATTTAACGTAAGAAATCGGCGTAGCTGTGCATTTACACGCGCAACTAATTCAATTGGGGTGAAAGGTTTCGTCATATAATCATCCGCGCCTAGTACAAGACCTGTCACTTTGTCTAAATCAGACGTTTTCGCACTTAAGAAAATGATTGGCATATGATGTTTCGCACGAATCCGCCTCGTCACTTCATATCCATCCATTTTTGGCATCATAATATCTAACACAACTAAGTCGATTGACTGAGACTGAATAACGCGAATCGCCTCTTTCCCATCAGCCGCTTTCACAACATGATACCCTTCTTTTTCTAAATGTATCGTAATTAAATCAGCAATTTCCACTTCGTCATCAGCTATTAAAATTGAAATTCGATTCATTTTACCCCACTCCTATATCATTTCGTTTCTATTCTATTAGCGTTCTAAAAAATTTGCTCATTATATATTTTCATACACACGATTTTATACTAGTCCACTCTGCTTGTACAATAGGGAGATTCAGTCGAGATACGTGTAAAACTGGATCATAGTACTAGGGAATCTAACTTCCAGTTTAGTGATTTCATCATAAATGCCCTTTAGCTTAAGATATTTTAATACCCAAAAGTACTTAAAAACCTTTATTTTTTCTAAACAAGCTAAATTAGAAAGGATGGCATTTTTTATCTGTCTGTTTCTATATCTGACGAGATTTTGCTAGAAATATTAGTTTTGTGCAACGGACCAGTAAGTATTAAGTAAAAGATTTAGTCGCCTTATGTGTATGAGTGAACGAATTGTCGCTACAACTCCTATAACCCGGTTATATAACTGTTTATGCAAAAAAGACTCCACATGTAGTATGTAAGGAGATTAACTTATGGGTTATTTAAAAATAGTAGGTGGGGAATATTTGACGCTTCCATAAATAAAAAAGAATCTAGTTTAAATTAGATTCTGAATGTATCTAGGGGTTCAGCCGAGATACGTGTAAAACTAGGTCATAGAAATACATTATTTACCAATAAGTGTTTTTCGATGTTATTTGTAACATAATCGGTCGTTTTTGTTACGTTTTATATTTAAAAATATGAAATATCTTAACCGTTGAATTAGCTGTAACAAAATCAAAAATAATCCGTAACATTATTAATGAAATACCTTTTTGTTACACTAAATCCTGATAATGGAAATAGAATGCAGTATGTGACCCGAAATTACATGTATCTCGGTCGAACCCCTATGTAAGGGGGATAAACAGTTTAATCTATTATGTTCAGATATTCTTCTAAGGTAATGTTTTTTTCATAAATATCTTTAGCAATTTCACCAACATATCGAATATGCCATGGTTCATATGAATAACCCGTAATGTGTTCTTTTCCTTTTAAATAACGAATAATAAAACCGGCACGATGAGCATTATTTTTTAACCAGGTTCCTTCAGCTGTGTTAGCAAATTGAGTTTCTAATGTATTATTGACACTATCCGCAGAAACATCTATCGTTAACCCTGTTTGATGTTCACTATGCCCTGGCTTTGCAGAAACTTTATCAGCTTGTAACTGACCTTGCGTCTCTACATTTCGCCTATAGACACTTTGTTGATATTTTTCAGAGCGAAAACCAGATATGGCATGTAATACTATTCCATCTTGTTTTGCTAAGAAAAATAATTTTTCCAGAGCAATAGCAGATTCTTTTCGCATATAATTTTTCTCTAGAATTTCATCAAATGAAAACTTAACATTGGGCACAATTAAATCATTAGGTCTATAATTACTTGGAAGTTTTCTATGCTTATTCACTACCACATCCACAGCATCTGGAAAGGTAATAGTTATAACCCCCCCATCACCACTTTGAATGTTCTCTTTACTTTTAGCAATATCAAATATACTTGGGAGAAAATTACATATGCACAGGAAAAGTAAAAAATTCACCCCTACTAAGCCGCCTATTAATTTTCTATTCATTTTATCTACTCCTTATAGATACCACTTTTATAACCTGTTTCGTATTGTGATGTAACGATCTAATAAATTGCCGGGAGGTTTTTATATAATTTCACTTTAACTATTTATTATAATTTCAAAATACATTTTACAGATTCAAAAAAAGGTATATAAACTTTATGAAACCCATATGAAAATAATTTTTTTGTTTCTATAAATCGCTTGGCATCTACACTGGTTCCCATGACAACAGAAATCATTCTTCTTTCACCTTGTTTTGCTGTTCCTGTAAAACAATAGCCTGCTTCATCTGTAAATCCCGTTTTTAAACCATCGATTCCTTGAAAATGCAATTTATTACTAGATGTATAGAGCATCTTATTTGTGATTTTTAAAGTTGTACCATTAAAATATTTAGGCTTGATTAATAGATTTATTATGTTTAATCTTGCCTTTACAATAAACAGATTAATAGAGAAAGATAAAATGCAGATGATGTCGAAATTAATAAAGAAATACACTATCCTGTAGACAAGAGGAAGATTTTCACTCTAAAGAATGCAACTCTTTCTATTTATATTATTGAAAGAATTGTATCTTTTCATTAATTGATTAATTACAAACAAGTTCATGCTGTAAAATATCCAATAATCCCATCAACAATACCTTTTTTGATTTTGTTTGGAATTCTTCTGAATTCATTCGTTTCTCATCACTTTCATTCGAAGTAAATCCTAACTCAATTAAAACAGCTGGAGTTGAATTCTCCCTTAAAATAAGATAATCACTACCTTTAACGCCTCTATTTCGAGCATCTACATCTTGATTGAAAATAGCTTTTTGTATGCTCTTTGCTAATTTCTTATCTGACCATTTATTCGCTCCATAATGAGTTGTTATTCCTTGCACACTCGTATCTTCAAAAGCATCATGATGAATGCTAATGTAAAGATCTGCTGAATGATTTTTAGCTATATTTACCCGTGCTTGTAATTCTTCTTTTTGCTTCGTCTCTGATAATAAGCTAGTATCCTTTTCACGTGTCAAAATGACTTTCGCATCCGTTCTCTCTTCTAACTCTTTTTTTATATTTTGGGATACTTTTAAATTAAGATCTTTTTCTATTGTTCCATATTTCTTTCCCTTTGTTCCTCTGTCTTCCCCGCCATGACCAGGGTCAATTACAATTGTTTTCCATAGCCTCTTACTAACTCTTTATTTTGAAATAAATTTATAATATCGGATTTTATGCTATCTTTCTGAACTGGATAATCTTGATTAACTAGTAATAGATCACCTTTATAAAATTGCTTTTTTGTAATTTCTTTCTTTTCGGTATGCGTAGAAGCTACCTTATCATCTTTTTCCACTCTCTTAACCTCTACGCCATTTTGGAATAATGGTACTATATAAATACCAGCACATACTGTGCACAATATAAAAAGCAAAAAAATACCCACTTTTTCATTTCTAGTTTTCTCCTTAACCTTACTTACGTATAGGATAGAAAAAACTATTTAAATAAAAAGTGGGGTAAAGTTAAAATTTTTATTAAATTTCCACAATCCCTTCTTTCGGTAACCTCACTTCAAATACAGTTCGAATTACATTACTTTCAGCAGTGATTGTCCCATTATGCTGCTCGACAATATTTTTTGCAATAAATAACCCAAGGCCTGTACCACCTTTCTGCTTCGTTCTAGCTTTATCACCTGTATAAAACATATCGAAAAGATACGAATGCTTTAATAATGGTGCAATTAAGAAACAATGGGAATACATAAAAATTGATGTGAAACAGATTTTAAACCAACTACAGCCCGGAGAAGCATTTGAATTAAAACATGCTTATATTGGTGATAAACAACAACTGTTTGCACGTGTTATTTTTAATCGATTAACAGGGGTAGTACCACATGCCCATCAACTTAAGAAATTGGTTGTTCCCCAAAACGAAAAAAATAAGTTAAATTCTCATAAATAACTGTAAAATAAAATTTTACGTTTTTTGGAGACTTCAAAGTATTAGCTTGATGGACATTGGTACTAACTCTAGAAGGAATGAGTTTTTTTACTACTGATAATGAGACGTTATGTTAACCACACATGTATACGCTATACACTGTTTCTTATTCAACTAAATGACAGATCAGTTAAATAAGGAAAAATATAACTCTTATTACCATTTCACTCCATCTTTATATATAATTAATTTGTATTTTTTATATAAATAGGGGGAAATTTATGGCTACAAATAAGGACTACATCCGTTATATTCGGGAAAAAGTAGGGCACGATTTAATATTTCTTAATTTTGCTGGAGGTATTGTTTATAACGAACGAAATGAAATCCTTTTACAAAAACGGGGAGATAGAAACGAGTGGGGTCTTCCAGGTGGTGCTATGGAACTTGGAGAATCTCTTGAAGAAACCGCTAAACGAGAAATACTTGAGGAGACAGGATTAATTGTTGAGGTTGAACATCTTATAGGTGTCTACTCTAAATATTCTGGTGAGTATCCGAACGGAGATAAAGCTCAGACTATCGTTCATTGTTTTCAATGCAAGCCAATTGGCGGGGAACTTACAGTAGATGGTATTGAGACTTTAGATTTAAAATACTTCCCAATAGACCAAATACCGAAATTATTCACAAAACTACACGAAGATGCCTTAGAAGATTGGCTTTCCAAAAGAAAAGGTGTATTTAGATAAAAACACTTTCAAATTAATTATCCATAATCTTTAACTAACGGGCGCTTTAATTGAGCAAGAAACTAAAAACTTTTAACTTCCGCTTTCGAATTTTACGTCAACTAGCACCTCTTACAGGGGCTAGTTTTTTAGTTTTTTTTGATCTTGTCCTTGGGTCTTCCTTGTTTTTGGGTGGAATGGTGAAGGCTGGGGTGAAGCGAAGCGAGGGGATAGCCCCTAAATATGCGTAAATACATATCATAAAAGATAAATAATAAGAACGAATGGACTAGTGGTTCGGCTGGTACAATTGCCTGTCCAAGTCGAGCAACTTAACCCCGTTTTTGGTCTGTTCGGCTTGGCGAAAGCTAAAAACCAGCCGAAAAAAGTTTTGCAAGGAGGAAGCAATACTACCTGTTCCTTGCGGAACTTTTAGCCCTTATATAGAGAGTAAGAAGAGAAGGACTTTAAAAAGTTTTAAAAAAGTTGATATATCAGTAGTTTTAGAGATTTTTGTGTATCCCCAAAAAGAGACACACAAAATAACAACAAAAAAAGGACTTGAAAAATCAAGTCCTAGAATAATTTATTAGGTAAATTCTTTAATATAGTAGCCTTATGTTAACTAGTGGTGTATAGGATATTCACCTTTTGATGTTACTTAATCTGTGTTGAAAATATTCTCTTTACTCTCAGAATCTAACAAAATAGACAAGTTTATAAATTAAATCCTATTTTCACTTCTAATAACAGCTTATTTAACTCAGATTTTTCGTCTGGATTATCCTTTATAATAGCCGAAACTCTGTTAATCAAATAATCATAAAATTCATTAAAAGTTAAGTAGACTTGAGTATCTCTATCAGCAGCGGGATAGTCCATTTCTAATATCACATGAGAATCATCTATGGGCTTCGAAAGCTGTGCTAAATCAAAATCATCAAAATCATATTTAAAAAGAACTGCCACAAATTCTTCTCCATATCCTCTTTTTTGAGAAAAGCATCTTAAAGCTTTCTTAAATTGTTTGTCATTTACTACTGAAAAATACGTCAACATTAATTTATCAATTGTTGGTTTATCAGTAACAATAATATACTCACTCATTATTTTCCTCCTAAAAATCTAAAGTTAGTTTAACATTGGATAAAAGTTTTTAATATTCCCTTCTGAATCAAGAAACCCTTTGAATTCTAACCCATTAGAAGATGTACCTATCACAGTTCTTCCATCGGCTTGAATTGTTCCATTTTGCATTGCATTTTTTCCCCATTCAAACATTTGCGCATCTGAAACTACTTTTGGATCATAAACTGTCTTCGGCGTATAAATATCTTTGTATGTTATAGGTTTAGCAATATTTCCTGCCATATCTTTACGTGGAATCCTATACTCAATTTCGTACACACCATTAATTGTAGGATGAGATTTCTTTGTTATTATTAAATCTTCAAAGTTTACATCCTTTGGAGCTAAGGTTCTTCTAAATTCATCTAGATTATGACCACCACTTACTCCCCTTTTTGCATTTACTTTTTCAACATTTTTCAGATGATTTTCGGCATTATCACCAAATTTAAAGTTGTTAACCACGCTGGCTTTCCCAACATTTTCGACTTTGCCAACTTTGTCAAGCAACCCTGCCTCTTTTAATATTTTCTCTTCTTTTTCAGTTAATTCTACACCTTTTAAAAGTTTGTTCCCACCCTTTAACTCTTTTGCTATATTTTCTAACTTCTTAGTAGGAAGGACTGATAAAACTAGCATTCCAGCTGCTTCCGTTCTACTGCTTTTTTCCTCTGACAGCCAATCTTTACCGGTTGCTGATTTATAAATGTCATTAATGAATACAAAATCACCTATGAAATGAGCGCTTTCTTTGAAAGATTCCTTATCAAACATCCACTTAAGTTCCTTCGTTTTATCCTCATCAAAAACACCATCAACATACACATTATAATGTGTATGTTCTCCTACAGAACCCTTATTTACCTTTTCAGCTCGTACCTCTATTTTAGGTTCATGACGTTCTACATAATCCTTCCATTTGTCTTGAATGCCTTTTGTCCAAATTAATGCCTCTGGACTTGGAATCGTAAAAGTACCACTTGAAGCATTCCATGCTGTTTTAGTTTGAGCTAATCCTTGATTAACTGCTTGCTGTAAAGAGGCGATTTCTGAAAATATATGAGGAGAACTAGCGTTAAAAGCTATCAACTTTTGTAATTTTTCTTCTAACTTTTTCTTAACATCACGATACATATGAATGAGCATTGAATTAGCTGATAATTGGGCTGTTTTCATACCAACAAGATCTGGTACATTAAGCGACATTAGATTACTTTGAATGTTCTCTGCCTGTAATAACATCGAATTGACCTGATTAATTTTTGCTTCTAACTCTGCTTGTTTCAAATCACCACTATCGACTTCAGCAACATATGTCTCCGGAAACTTCTTAACCGCACGTTCGACTGCTTCAGTTAAAAGTATACCTGCTTGTGCAAGAGGGTATAAGACCGAAGAAAAATATTTCTTTGCTGAATCATATGCTTGTCCCGTTAAAAAAGGACTGTTCATGGTAAAATCATTGATCGCTTTTTGTAATTGTTCATATCCTTGAATCTGTTGTTTACATATATTACTTGCGCTCGATGCTTGCCTCTGAGAAGCTGAAACATACATGTTAATACTCATATGTTTACTCCTTCTCAGCTAATGAAGCTCTTCTTTTTTCAGATGCTACATCACTCAACTTATTTTCAACAATTTTATATCGAGCCTTTAACTTTCGTTCTCCTTCGTCTACGTAATTCATAATTTTTTTGGATTCCCTTGAAAATTCACTCATTGTCGTTTCATAAAAAGTACGCTCATCATTTTTATAAAATAGATGTCTCAGTTGATCCATTACACGCTGGGAGTTCCTAAAGTGATCATCATATATATCTTTTACTTGTTTTATTTGTCTTATTTCTTTTGCCATTGTTTCTTCTTGTTCCATTAGTTTTTGTTCTTTTTGATGCAATTTTTCCCATTCTGTTTGTGTCATGAATTCAACCCTCCCATTCGGTTAAATACAGTTTGACTCGCCAATTGGTCTAATGCTTCAAAATTCTCTGCCACACTATGTAGATTGTTGGCCGCTGTAGCAATAGCAAGCGCAATTTGTTTCGTTGTCTCTTGTGCAATCTGAATCGCTTCTTGTGCATTCGTATTGCCAGCAACCGTTGTTTGTGTATCTGCCTCACTTGATATTGAAGAAGATTGAATCATCATGTCTGTAGCACTTTTTAAAGCGGTCGCTTTCTGTTGCGCCCCACTTAAATCACTTTTAATATCAGGCAATGTATTACCTCCTCAGTGTGAAAAAAATCAATTAAGTATATCAAAATGAAACGAGAAAACATCAAAATGTCTTGCATTAGATACATAACATATGTTTCCCCTTGTTTTTGGGTGTGAGTGCTGGCTAGTCGTGTGGGGGCTAAACCCCACGATTTTAACGTAACTAGATATGGCAAGAGCTGATTGATTGGATCGATAGATATAAGCGGTTCGGCTGGTACAATTGCTAGTCCAAGTCGAGCAATTTAACCCCGTTTTTGGTCTGTTCGGCTTGGCGAAAGCTAAAAACCAGCCGAAAATAAGAGCCAGCAAATGAAATTTATATTACCTAATGCTTAAAACTACTTCCTATATCGAAATTTATGTAAACAAAGGAGAAAAATATGATTAAACAAGCTAGTGAAAATGATCTGAATGAAATTCTAGCAAAATCAGATAATGCTCTATACGAAGGAACAGTCAAGACTTTTAAACCTACACAAAAACGAGTAAAAGAAATTGTACAAACAACATTAGAACAAGGAGCATACTACTTAGTACTTAAAGACGATGACAATCTAAATGATGACTTAAAGGGATGGATTCTAATTGGCAGTAGTAAAGATTATTTTTCACAAGAGAGTGTAGGATTCATTTACGAATTATACGTTTTACCAGAGTATCGTGGTCTAAAGCTTTCAAAGAAATTGATGAAAGCAGGATTAGATGAATTGTCTTTAAAAGGACATAAAGAAATACGATTAAATGTTCATGCAATGAACTTTGCAAGAGAACTATATAAAGAATTTGGTTTTGTAGATCGGCAGATTTCCATGAGTTTAACCTATAAATAAGGAACTTCCAATAACAATTGATTATGTGAACGAAAAATCCCTTCAGAAGATTCGAAGGGACTTTTTTTAGGTTTTTAGATACAGTGACTGCTGATAGGTGATGTTATGTTAATCTATGAAGTAAATGTCGAATTTATCAGAATTTTATATTTTTTTGTTGATTTATGTTATTTTTAATGTTAAACTCATAACAACAAAGAAAGAGTCACCGAAAACCCTTATCGGTTAAATTTTCAGAATTTTTAGTCTTATTTATCGGTTTACTCCATGTGATTTACACGTTTGTGTATTGCTTTTCCGCTCTTTCTTTGTTCTACCCTATAAAAGAAAACAACCTGTTTTTATCCAAGTTGTTTTCTTTTGTAAAAATTTTATTTGTTGTTTAACAGTTGGGGTTACTATTTTAAAAGTTATTATGGTTTATAGGGGGGCGATAGCTAATAGATTGGATATTTAATGAGGAGTTTGCATTACAATAGAGTGAATCTAGAAAGAGGTGAAAACTAAGAAATTCGGATGTTAGTTTTTTAATTTTGGAAAAGGAAGAATACAAATATAGTGGATATACAATTACAATAAGGGAATGCAGTATAGATTAGTATACTTGCATTCCCTTATTATATTTATTTTTTTCTTTCTATATTTTTTTGTTCATAGATACCAGCAGCCATCTCAGCTTGGAATCAAATAAAATCCTGTTTGCATGTTTACTTTCATTTTATGTACAATAAGGGAAAGAAATAGTATAAGGCAGGGGGAGGAAGCCCATGTCCAACCAACAATTAGTGAATTTACGTATTGATTTTGCATTTAAACAATTATTTGGTACAAGTGGGAACGAGGATATTCTGGTTGCTTTTTTAAATGCTATGTTACATGATTCTTTAGAATCACCGATTATATCCTTGCAGTTAGAAGATCCACATTTGCATCGAGAACATGAAGAAGATAAATTATCGATTTTAGATATCTCAGCGACATTAGATACGGGGACAAAGATAAATGTAGAAATACAGCTGAATAACAATCACGATATGATTAAACGAAGCTTGTATTATTGGGGAAGGTTATACACTTCTCAATTAAAAAAAGGAATGCCATATAGCTCACTTCATAAAACAATTACCATCAATTTGTTAAACTTTGTGATGTTTCCAGAATATGAAGCGTTTCATACAACAGGAATCTTGTGGAATCAGCAACAACAAAAGGTATTGAGTGATGATATAGAAGTGCATATTATTGAAATTCCGAAGTTAATGCAACAATGGCGTAATGAACAAGTAAATCCCTGGGAAGATTCGTTCGTTCGTTGGTTATTATTACTTCCAGCGAATGAAGATGAACACTTAACCAAAACATTGGAGGATATTGCTATGAAACAAGATCCAATTTTACAAAAGGCAATGAATAAGTGGGAACGTATGAGTCAAGATTCTTCTTTCCGTCAAGCCTATGAAGCAAGGGAAAAAGCATTAATGGATGAGGCTGCAAAGTTTGCTCATGCAGAACAACAAGGGATAAAAAAAGGAAGAGAAGAAGGAAAGCTCGCTGAACGTATTCAATTAGTTAGTGGTATGCATAAAAATGGAATGTCAGTAGAGGACATTGCAAAGTTCACGAAGTTAAGTATAGAAGAAATACGAGAAATTTTACAATCCTAAATAGATCAAAATAACACCTACAAATGTTTGTAGGTGTTATTTTTTGGGGGGCATTCTCAATCGGGGAAACTTTTGCGATCTATGCGACACCAAACTATTAATATGTACAAATATAAACTTTTGGATAAAAGTTTACATTCGATTTTTTAAACATTTACAACGAATTTCACAATATAGATATACTTGTTGATTATGAGATTAATATTCTTAATTAACGAAAAATAAGGTAAAATGAAGGTTCTGGTGCAAAAAATCTCTTAAACTTGGACATACTGATATTACTACTCTACAAAAGGTGTGTGATCTGTAGAATGACAATAAAGTTGTTTAATTCACAACATAGTCATTTAAAAAATAATAAAGTTATTTAAAAATCTTTCTTTCAAGCGGTCAAAAGGTATTTTCAACTTAGTACAGAACTATATCATAGTAGGTTGACATAAAATAGGTTGGATAAAATTGATATGAATAGGGAGAAAAATACCGATGGATTGCTTAGTTGCAAAGGGTAGTATTTATTATGAAATCGTAGGGAATGGCTTTCCAATATTAATAATGCATTCAATGGGTACAGACCATAAATCTATGAAAGCCTGGATAGAGCCAATTTTTGATAAGATTCAGGGTTTTCAAAGGATATATATAGATTTACCTGCTCACGGTCGAAGTTTAATTGACGAAAATTTCAACTCTTCAGATGATATGCTTTTAAATATTTTGAACTTTATTGATATGACAATTCCTAACCAAGCATTTTCTCTTATTGGTTTTTCATTTGGAGGATATTTGGCATAAGGTGTTTTGCACCATAGACATAAAAATGTAAAGAGTATTTGTTTGCTGGCTACTTCACTTCATTTGAAAGATAGGGATCTTCCTAAAAAAATAGTTGTTACAAAAGATGAAGATTTATTAACAGAATTGGATTCTGATATAAGAATGGCTTTTGAAACATTGATGAATTATCAAAATAAAGAGAACCTTAACTACTTTTTAAACGAAATCCAACCTGGACGATTATTAGCTAATAAAAATTTTTTAATGTCAAATTGGAGAGAGAAAGGGTATTTTCTTTCTGAAGAACCGCTTAATGATGTAGGTACACTTACACAACCTGTACTCATTATTCTAGGGAAACAAGATTCAATCTGTGGTTATAAAGATCATCTTTTTCTTCTAGAAAAATTTCCGAATGCTACGTTTTCCATTTTAGATGGTGCTGGTCACATGCTTCAAATAGAAAAACGTAAAATAGTACAAGAACTAATCAAAGACTGGCTAATTAGGAGCAATTCGGTTTGCGAATCAAGCAAGTAAATACAATCGATAACTTTTTTAGCCAAATTTCCATATCTGTTGCTTGTCAGTTCATTTTGTTGTTCTTCAACTAACAGGTGCTTTAGCTCAATAAGGATTAAATAACTTTATTATTGATTTTTGAGTGCAAATGCAATTAAATGGATAGAAATTAAACAACTTTAAAGAGCCTTAGTACAATAAAATGTGCAAGGCTTTTATATATTTCATAACAAAATTCAATAACTTTATTATCACTTTACATGATCAGTATGGAAAAGGAGAATTTCTTTAAATGGAAGCATTATCAGCCTGAACTAATCTTATTAACAGTAAGGTGGTACCTACGGTACAATTTGAGCATTCGTAACCTGATGGAAATGATGGAAGAAAGAGGATTATCAATTGCGCACACAACGATTATGCGCTGGGTTCATCAATATGGACCTCAACTAGAAGAGAAAGTACGACATCATCTTAAGCCAACAAATGACTCGTGGAGAGTCGATGAAACATATATCAAAATAAAAGCTCAATGGATGTACTTATATCGTGCAGTCGATTCAGAAGGTTATACAATTGATTTTTATCTAAGTCAATCAAGAGATAAACAAGCAGTCAAGCGCTTTTTCAAGAAAGCCTTGGCTTTTTCGTACGTTTCTAAACTTCGCGTGATAACAGTAGATAAGAATCCTGCCTATCCTGTAGCGATTCAAGAGTTAAAAGAAGAGAAACATATGCCTGAAGGCATACAACTTAGGCAAGTTAGATATCTCAATAATATAGTGGAACAAGATCATCGTTTTATTAAGAAACGCGTGCGTTCTATGCTGGGATTCAAGTCATTTAAAACAGCAACTTCTATATTGAGTGGTGTTGAAGCCATGCATATGATCAAAAAAGAACAGATTGATTTACGGGACCAATCTGTTCAAAATCAGAAAGAATTCATCCATCAATTGTTTGGACTAGTAGCATAAAATACAATTCTGTTAGGGATATATGCACTTTATTCTCTTTTATTTTATTTTTTATTTATATAAGCATTTTTGTAGGTATATACACCACCGAATTGATGCTTTTTAATTCCTTTTACATACTCCTTTTGCACATATGCTAAACCAGTATGATAAAGCGGAGCAACAGCAGCATCTTCTAACAATACTCTCTCTGCTTCTCGTAAATAATCCCATCTTTTCTGTTGATCTAATACAACGTCATGTCTAGCTTTACTTATAAGATCATCAAAACTAGAATTTGAATACTCCATTTTATTATTTGGATTATCTGTCGTAAATAATTCTAAATAACTAATAGGATCTTTATAATCAGGTCCCCAACCTACCATAGATATATCATACTGTCCTGTTTGTTCAAGTTGCAATTTTTGTTTAGATGGTTGCTGTTTAATCTGTATCGTTAAGCCTTGTAAATGTTTTTCAAGTTCTCCTTTTATATATTCTGCGATATGTTTTGCATTGTCTTGTTCAAATGTTAAAAATTCAAGTGTGACATTTTCTGTATTAAGTTCTTTTTTGGCAACTTCCCAAGTTTGTTTCGCCTTTTGTAAATCATACACAGCAAAAGCACCATTTTCTTGACGGAAATCTTTTCCATTTGTTTCATTCTTATATCCTATTGGTATAAGACCTTCTGCAGGTGTTGCACCATTATTGATAAAGTGATCCACAATTCCCTCTTTATTTAGTGCTAAAGAAATAGATTGTCTGGTTTTTTTATTTGCTAACGTAGTGTTCTTTTCATTAAAACGTAACATAGCTATCCCAGAATCTTTTTTCATATGTAATTCCTTTTTGCCCTTGTATTTATCTACAAATTTTGCACTAACAGGAGCACGATCAATACTACCCGATTCATATAAATTTAAGGCCGTCATTGAATCTTTTACAATATGAAAATTTATAGCCTCTAACTTCACTTGTTCCTTATCCCAATATGTATTATTTTTCTTCAATTGAAATTCTTGTTCATGCTTCCATTTTTCTAACACAAATGCTCCATTATATATAAGATGATTTGGTTCTAAACCATAACTATTTCCTTGTTCTTTCACAAACGATTCATTCTGCGGTAAATAAATAGGCAGTGCTAATAATTGCAGTAAATATGGAACAGGCTGTTCTAGTTCTACTTCTAGCGTATGATTATCTAATGCCTTTACTCCTAACTGATCAGCAGCCACTATACCTTCATTAATTTCTTTTGCCTTTTTTATATAAAATAGTAAGTATGCATATTGAGATGCTGTTTCAGGACTTAATGTTCGTTTCCAAGCAAAAGTAAAGTCATGTGCTGTTACCATTTCACCATTTGACCATTTAGCATCTTTACGCAAATGGAATGTATATCTTTTCCCATCTTCACTTCTCTCAAATGACTTTGCTACACCAGGAATAGGCCTATCTT
Organism: Bacillus nitratireducens; assembly: GCF_036320425.1. Taxonomy (NCBI): domain Bacteria; kingdom Bacillati; phylum Bacillota; class Bacilli; order Caryophanales; family Bacillaceae; genus Bacillus; species Bacillus nitratireducens. Next base: position 126,127 of record NZ_JAUMJO010000009.1, on the reverse strand, counting down.
GATTATCGAGTACATATAATCCTTCAAATATATTTTGCATCACATGTGATGATGTACCATCCATGGCTTTTGCGGTATCTAAAGAAGGCATTTCTTCAGATATTGTTAAATTTAATACTTGTTTTTGGTTCTCATTGATAGTTTTATTAGATTTACTACTACAAGCCGATAAAATTGAGGACATGATAAGTGCACATACTAGTAAACCAATCTTTTTCTGTTTCATAAATTTCTCTCCTTAAATCCATTTAATTTTATAATTAGATATATAGTATAGCAGAAATATTACAATAAAATCGTGACATTCTGTTGAATACTTTTTTGTTTTTGCCTGTTTTCGTATTAATTGTGGTTCTGGTGCAAATACTTAGGAAAGATATAAAGAGGCGAAAAGTTTCCTAGTGGAATCTAGTCTTAAGCAACAATTCCAAATAGTTGATGGATGAACTTCACTGGATTTTGGACAGACTTGTCCAGTAAAATAAGTTGCCCTTTTTTTACCATATGCATAGCTTCTATTCCAGAAATAATGGATGTAGCTGTGCGAAAGGATTTCAATCCTAACATCGAACAAACTCGCTTTTTAATAAATCGATGATCTTGTTCCACTATGTTATTGAGATATTTCACTTGCCTTAGTTGGATGCCTAATGGCATCTTTTTTTCTTTTCTCAATTCTTCAACTGCTATAGGATAAGCTGGATTCTTATCGACTGTCACGACACGAGGCTCAGAAACCACAAGGCTGCAAAGCTTTCTTGAAGAATCGCTTTGCAGCCTTGTGGTTTCTTGCTTTGCTTAGGTAAAAATCAATGGTATTTCCTTTCGAATCGACAGCACGATACAGGTACATCCATTGACTCTTTACTTTGATATATGTTTCATCGACTCTCCAAGAGTCATTGGTTTGCTTGAGATGACGACGGATTCTTTTGTCTAATTCAGGACCATACTGATGAACCCAACGCATAATCGTTGTATGAGCAACTGATAAGCCCCGTTCCGCCATCATTTCCACCAAATCACGAAGGCTCAAGTTGTACCGTAGGTACCATCTTACTGTTTGCAAAATAATATCATGATGATAATGTTTCCACTTGAATAAATTTCGCTTTTCCATACTGATCACGCACCTTTTTTAGAATAATAGTATCAGTATGTCCAAGATTTAGAGATTACCTGCAATTATCTTGAAGTTTTCGCACCAGAACCAAAAACGCCATCCTTTCCTATGATTCTACAGAAAGAATAGCGTATTTTTTCATTTTAAGAAAATTTAGTTTTGTTAGCTTGATAGCGATGGGTCTATACTCCAACAAGGGGATTTATGGAAAATTGTAGAATGTATTAATTTTAAATTCTTATATGCTAGAAAAGATTACTTGGACAAAGTCTCAACTGAAATCATCAAAAACCACGATGTTATTGGTATAGAGGATTTGCAAGTATCTAATATGTTAAAGAATCATAAGTTAGCAAAAGCAATTAGTGAGGTATCATGGTCACAGTTTCGAACTATGTTGGAATATAAGGCAAAATGGTACGGCAAACAAGTCATTGTCGTATCGAAAACATTTGCTTCAAGCCAATTATGCTCTTGTTGTGGATATCAAAACAAAGACGTTAAAAATCTAAACCTACGTAAATGGGACTGCCCTTCTTGCCTTACACACCATGATAGGGATATTAACGCAAGTATCAATCTAAAGAATGAAGCGATAAGGCTTCTAACCGCAAGGACTGTGGAGATAGCCTAATAAATTAGAGTTCGATAGAACTCTTTACTTAGGAATCCCCCTCTTCTAAACGAAGTGAAAGTGGGGGTAGTTCAAAAAAGCCAAAAATTGCAAGCTAACACTCCTACTATACTAGTTTTATCTATATACCCTAGACCGTTTCGACTATCCATACTTTTATAACGATTATCTCCCATTACAAATAATTTGCCTGAAGGCACTTTCCTCTCGCTAAAGTTGGAGAGAAATTCAGTTTTATTAATTAAATCTTTGTAAACATAAGGTTCTTCTTGTTTCTCCCCATCTATATAAACGGAATCGTTAACCATTTTAACTGTTTCATTGGGCAAACCAATTATTCTTTTTATGTAATAATTGGAATCATTCGGTATTTTTATAACAACAATCTGCCCATGATATAATGGGCAGATTGTTGTAGCTGCTCTATTTACTAATATATATTCTTGATCTTGTACAGTGGGGTACATGGAATTTCCTTTTACTTTATAAAAATCAAAATTGAAAAATAACAACAAAAACATCAACATACCAAATAGAAAAAACTTTAAATTAAGATTATATTCTTGTTCTTCAGATAACATATGGTTCCATTCCTTATTAATAATTTTATAAAAAATGCCGCCTACTAAGTTTTAATGTAGGGGGCATTTTTTTATTATCTTCATTCGCTTTATTTAATTTGTTTGAGAAGGGGTATTATCCCCTGTATCCTTTTTTAATTCAAAGTATGCATCTAAAATGTCTCTACCAATCATTGAATTAATTCCACCTTTATCATCATATACCCATGGTACAACAACAGAAAATGCGACTTCCGGGTTATCATATGGAGCATATCCTGCTAAAGTTAAATTATAACAGCGGATTCTTTTCCCTTGTTCATCTCTACCAACAGGATCATCTCCTCCATAAACTGTTTGTGCTGTTCCTGTTTTACCAGCCGGTTTATAAGAAGCTTTTTGGAAATAACGCACACCCGTTCCATCACCTTCTTGAAATACTCTTCTGAAACCTTCTTGTACTCGATCAATATATTCTTTTTTCATATCTACACGGTTCAATACAACTGGCTCCATGGATTGTACAACTTTTCCAATCTCTTCTTCTTTCACTGTATGCTCTCGAATCTCTTGCACAATCTGTGGTTTCATTCGATATCCCCCATTTGCAATAGTAGAAATGTATTGTGCTAACTGCAATGGTGTATACGTATCATACTGTCCAATAGCTAAATCTAGTAAGAAACCTGGCTGATAATTTTCTTTACTCATTTGTCCAATAGCTTCATTTGGTAAATCTATACCTGTTGGAACACCTAAACCAAATTGTCCAAAATAATATCTCATTTTATCAAATGTAGCTGCTGTAATATTTAATGAGCTATTAGGTACATAATTTATGCCTGCAATTTTTAAAGCTGTATTGAACATGTAAACATTTGATGAAACTTGTAACGCTCGTAGGTCATCAATACTTCCAAAATCCTTCCAAGATTTTTTGGGTTTTGTTCCTTTAAAATGCATTGGTGCATCATGAAAATATGTTCCTGGCGTTATGGAACCTGTCTCAAATCCTGTTAAAAGTGTAGCTCCTTTTACGGTAGATCCAAGCTCATAAGAGCTAGTCAATGTACCTAAAGCATAATCTTCTACTTTTATATTCCCATCTTTTTTCACTAATTTTTTTCCAGCCATGGATAAAAGTTGACCTGTTTTTGGATCCATCATTACAACAAACGCTCGGTCTAATAGTGGTTCTGAACCTTTAAACTCTTTTAAACGCTTTTCAATAATCTCTTCAACCTGCTTCTGTAATTTCATATTGATTGTTAATGTTAAATTTTTTCCGTTTTTCCCGTTGGAAATTATTTCCGTTTGAGTAATATTTTTTTCTTTGTCAGTAATATTTCGAACTTCAGCTTTTTTTCCATGTAATACGTCTTCATATCGTTGTTCAATATAACTTTTTCCAATGCGATCATTACGATTGTAACCACGCACTAAATAAGAGTCTAAATTTTCTTTTGGAAGCCCCTCTTCAGCACTTGTAATATTTCCTAATACCGAACGGAATAAATCCCCATTTACATAATTACGATCCCAGTCTGTTGTTGCATCTACCCCTGGGAATCTTTCTAAATTCTCACTTATTATTGCGTATTCTTTCTCGGTTGCGTTCTTTTTTATAACTTGAGGTGTCATTTGATATCCTGAACTCATTTTACTTTTAATAGCTAATACTTTTAGGTCTTCTGGCGTTAATTTACTTAGTTCTTCATCAGTGACACGTTCTCGTCTCAATTTTTCTATTTTATTATCAAACCCTTTTCCCTCAATCTTTTTTGCTCTAAGTTTTTCTTCGTCTTGTTTCGTTATTTTTTTTTGGGCCTGTTCTTTATTCATTTGCATCCAAAAATCTTTTCTATCTGTTTCAGTTAATTTATTTATATCTTCTTCGGATATTTCAATTATATTTGAAAGGTCTTTAGCTACTTTCAGAATATCATCGGATTGTATACCTTTCATTCTTGTGTACGTTATGACACGAATAGCGTTATTGTTAACAACCTTTTCACCTTCTCGATCAAAAATCTGTCCACGTGGAACGGGGACACTAATGGTTTCGTTTTCTTGTTTTTCAACTATATTTTTATAAGATTCTCCATCAACGAGTTGTACTTTTCCTAACTGAAGAATAATAGTCGAAAATAGTAAAAACACACAAAAAAACAGTGCGTTTAATCTAAAAGTAACTTTATCTTTCTTTGTTTTATTGGGCTTTCCTTTGCTCATGTAAACCTCCGCTTTAATAATATTAAATCCAATACTTTTACTTAAAATATATTAAATAATATATAAGGATAAGTAAAGTTAAATAAATTTAAAGAATTTCTAAAGTATTACCTGATTTTATTAATATATATTTTTTAAAAAAGAGAGCACTTATACATGCAATCAACTTAAGAAACTTTGATACCCCTAAAATACATCTCATCACTTCAAAAGGTACGATTCCGTTAGGAATATATATGCTTTATTCTCTTTTGTTTTATTTTTGCACCAGAACCCCCTATATAAACAAAGGAAAAGTCTGCAAAGAGGCTCCGCCTTTTCAACATACAATGAACTTCAATAATTACTAGCTACTTTCTAAACCTTGTTCCTCATTTACCAACCTGTTTTTGCTTTTTTCAAACTTTTTCTTTCTCTACAGCTAATTATTTATAAGACCGTGTCTTATTTAAACCTATATCTTGATGTAATTTTACATATCCAAATAAAGGTAATTAATATTAGGATTGCGGTTGAATTATATTAATATTATTTAATTTCCATTAAACACTTTTCTAAGATTAAAATAGTTATTTTTTCACCTGATATATCAAGTCATAACAATTGTAATTACTTAAATGAAATTAAATGGTTATTTTTTTAATATAATATTTTAATTTTCGTTAATGCTCAACATTGAATTTTTTTGATATAATCGACAAAATTCTGCTATTTACGAATTGGTATTTTAATGATTTAATAAAACCATAACTGGTATGACCACTAAGAAAGGAAAAGATTACGCTAATATAAGTTCAGTAAAATTATAAGTAACATTATTATTATCTTATTATTTTAATAATATGATATTTTATTAAAAAACAGTCTATAATCACAAAATTATTGCATTTATAAATAAAATTAATGAAAGACTTTTGTAACAGTTATGAAAGTGTATTGAAAGATACTTAAACTAAGATAAATATAACAAAAGTGATTTTATTCCAAAGTAAAAGTATAAGCCATGTACAGTGTAATTCTATTTTTGGTGATTTTATAGAAATGATGAAAGAAAGGGAGAGATAACATGAATCATACGAAAAAAAAGGAAGGGGTTGTTTTTTTGAAAATCAAGAAAAATACTAAGGCGATAAAATTACTAGCATGTTTATCAATTGGCTTATGCACTATTAATTATTCATCTATTTCCTTCGCTGAAACAAAAACAAGTAATTCAGCTGATGCATCAAAAAATGCTAGTGGCATTGATACTGGCATAGGAAATCTTAAGTATAATAATCAAGAGGTTTTAGCAGTAAATGGTGATAAAGTGGAGAGTTTTGTTCCGAAAGAAAGTACAAATTCAAATGGTAAATTTGTAGTAGTTGAACGCGAGAAAAAATCACTTACAACTTCACCAGTCGATATTTCGATTATTGATTCTGTGGCTAATCGTACTTATCCAGGGGCAGTACAACTTGCAAATAAAGCTTTTGCAGATAATCAACCTAGTTTATTAGTGGCTAAGAGAAAACCTTTGAATATTAGTATAGACTTACCTGGCATGAGAAAAGAAAATACAATTACTGTTCAAAATCCTACATATGGTAATGTGTCTGGAGCAGTAGATGAATTAGTATCTACTTGGAATGAAAAGTATTCAAAAACACATACGTTACCTGCAAGAATGCAGTATACAGAATCTATGGTGTATAGTAAATCTCAAATAGCAAGTGCTCTTAATGTTAACGCTAAATATCTTGACAATTCACTGAACATTGATTTTAAAGCGATTGCAGATGGAGAGAAAAAAGTGATGGTTGCGGCATATAAGCAAATCTTTTATACCGTAAGTGCAGAACTACCTAACAATCCATCAGATCTTTTTGATAATAGTGTTACTTTTGATGAGCTAACTCGTAAAGGGGTAAGTAATGCGGCTCCGCCTGTTATGGTGTCAAATGTAGCTTATGGTAGAACAGTTTATGTGAAATTAGAAACATCATCTAAGAGCAAAGATGTACAAGCTGCCTTTAAAGCCTTAATTAAGGGGCAAGGCGTTGAAGCGAGTGGACAGTACAAAGATATTTTTGAAGACAGTACCTTTACCGCTGTGGTATTAGGCGGAGATGCAAAAGAGCATAACAAGGTTGTTACAAAAGATTTTAATGAAATCCGAAATATCATTAAAGATAATGCAGAATTAAGTTCTAAAAATCCAGCATACCCAATTTCATATACAAGCACTTTCTTAAAAGATAACGCAACTGCTGCTGTTCATAACAATACAGATTATATCGAGACGACAACTACAGAATATTCAAGTGCGAAAATGACGCTTGATCATTACGGTGCATATGTTGCTCAATTTGATGTATCTTGGGATGAATTCTCATATGATCAAAATGGCAAAGAAGTACTAACCCATAAAACTTGGGAAGGAAACGGCAGAGACAGAACTGCTCATTTCAATACAGTCATACCACTTCCATCGAATGCAAAAAATGTAAAAGTCGTAGCAAGAGAATGTACAGGTCTTGCATGGGAATGGTGGAGAACAATTATTAATGAACAAAATGTTCCATTAACAAATGAAATTAAAGTTTCAATTGGAGGAACAACATTATATCCAAGTGCCAATATAAGTCATTAGGTTGAAGTGAAGCGTCTTGTAAACAGGGCGCTTTTTTACTTGGTTGCAAGCTTATGCTTCCAGGATTTGAAGAATATTTTTAATGTCGCTTTTAAATAAAGTCGCGACTTTTAAGGATACCATCACATTGCCATCAATTTAAGAAATTCATTGTTCCTCAAAATGAAAAAACGAACTGAATTCCCATAAATAAATGTAGAAAGAACAAACTTCGTTTTGGATACATTTCAAAGTCTCAAGTCTATAGGCATATGGCGGCTCATTTCTAGAATTGCTTTCATGTGTCAATGATAGAAATATATGTTTTATTATGGATACTTTTCAACTAGTACGATATTATCAAGATAGACATCAAAGCTGAACGCGGCACTATTATAAATGTAGAATTCACTTGGATTACTAGAATTTAGAGTAGTAAATTCGACCGATTTTTGTTCATACTGTGAGGAAGTAAATTCCAAACTAGTTGGGCCAATTGCATTAACAAATGCTAGCAGGGACACTTCTGAACCAGGAGTAGTTACTTTTCCAGATGCGGACAGTATGTATGTAGTATTAGGCTTCAAAGTTATGAATCCACTTAATAATCCACCGTATGATGAGTTTAAATGAAGTCCTTTAGAATTATGGTTCTGGTGCAAAAATAAAACAAAAGAGAATAAAGCATATATATTCCTAACGGAATCGTATCTTATGTTGCAAGTCCAAAAAATTGATGGATGAATTCTTTTTGATTTTGTACAGACTGGTTCCGTAAAGCAATCTGTTCTTTTTTAATTATATGCATGGCTTCTACTCCAGAAAGAATGGATGTAGCTGTGTCAAAAGATTTAGGGCCTAGCACAGAACGGATTCGCTTCTTTATAAAGCGATGATCTTGTTCTACTAGAGGTCACAATACATATCCATCAAGCTAATATTTTGATGTCTCCCAAAACAAAAATTTTATCTCTTCACAGTTAGTTGTCTATGAGAATTCAGTTCATTTTTTTGTTTTTGGATATTTGCTTTTCTTAGCTTGATGGCAATGTGGTTCTACCCCTTATAAATGTTACAAAAATCTTTCAAATAGCTCTAACTTGCACAATGCTTCCCGTTAATATAATACGCTGATTCTGTGAAAACCGTAAATACAACCTCTACTTCTGGAAGTCCAAAATCCATTACATATGTAGTAATGGCCTTGGCAAATCGATCACGAATTTCCTGTCCACGCTCGAACCATTTCACTTCAATAAGAGGAAACGCTTCTATTTCTTCTCCATTGAATACAAACGTAGAACTTGGTAGTTCCAACGTAAAATTATCCGTACCACACTCACAAATCTCTGCGAGCTCTTCTACTAATGGCTTGCTTATGCGTTTTAATTGTTCAGTAGTAATTCCACGAAACACAACATGCGGCATGTGAATCCCTCCGTTAGATAGCTTTATATTTGCTCACATCATAGCACAATTTATTTTGCTGCACTAACATCTATTGGTACACTTCAATGACATTCTTAAGAATGATCATATGTTATTGAAGCAATACATGTATTGTAACTATTTAAAAAATTTGAGAGCTCGGTAATTGGGTAAATAAAAAAAGCCTTATCATTCTCCCTGTAAGGAGGCATGAGGGGAGGCCTCTATTAGGAAAGGGATGGTGCGCTTATATATTTTAAAAAGAAAAGACACCCTAAGGTGCCTTCCTCCGACTTGATAACCACTTTAATTTTAATAACATTGGATTCCCATCCGAATACTATTTTACCACGTTAAGTAATGTTGGTCATTGAGAAAGTCAAATACGTAGTGTTCATATATAGTGACCCCTAGGAGCATGCAAGATTTAATACAGTTTTTTTTGTTGATCCAACAACAAACAAGAACCCTAAAACCGTGCCAGGATAGGAATGTATAAAAAATGCATAGGTCGATAGAACAAAGAAAGGAGGTTCCCTTGTAAGGGGAAGATTCCTCCTTGTCCTTGCTACTGATAATGATGTGTTATGTTAACTTTAAATGTATAGGGTATACATTTAAGAATGGGGGGATTTTATGAAGTTTATAATATCTTTGCAAGGTGGTATGGCAGTTGGAAAGACAACATTAGCAAGAAATCTTGAAAAAAAGTACAAAAATTTACATGTCTTCTATGAGAATCCATATCCAATTGTACAAAAAAGAAAAGAACTCAATTTAGATATTCGAAAAAAGGAAGGGTTTGTACATAACCAAAGGTTATTTATTCAAGCTGAGATCGAAAGGTTTAAAACTCTACCTGAGGGAATTGTATTATTAGATCGTGGTCCAGAAGATATTGAGTTTTACACTTTGCATTTTCCGAAATCTGTAGAAGAGAACTGGGATGTTGAAACTGAATTAAATCAAGAATTACAAGAACTTAGAAACTGTCGCTCTAACTTAATTTTATATTTAGATGCTCCAGTAGAAATATTACGTGAACGAAAAGAAACAGATAAAACCAGGAGTAGAAATTCCTTTGAAGAACAATTGAAATTTTATAATCAAGAAAAGAGCTGGTATAAGCATTTTAGCACCACAATGATTCTTGATGTTGGTTTCAAAACAGAACAAGAAGTAGAAGAATCTATAGCAGCAATTTTACATAAGAAGAACTTCTGATAACGAATTTTATGTAAATAAGCTGTCCACATGGACAGCTTATTTACATAATGATCGTTAGCGGAAGTTCCATTTTTCAAAACGACTCCATTAAATATGATTGGATGTATAAAACACATTAATAAAGAATTATACTTGACTTTGGTCTACCGCAGATGCTTTCTCTTAATCATCGATATGAATAAATGACTTACTTATGATCAATTTGTAGTTGTTGTTTTTCGTTAAAACACATTGAGAATTGTGGATGTTTTTCTGCTTCTTTCTTTGTTCCTATAAAGAATTGCGAATATGTCAATCCAGCTTGCGATGATACTGATGTATTGTGAATATCTTTGCCTTCTTCTAAGCTCTTAATTTGGTTTCCGCTTTTGTCTACATAATAGTATTTTACATTACCCCATCCAGAATCAAGGTCACTTTTCCTACCAATCCTTTCATTCGATGATGTTTTTAATAGTCCATCTTTAGTTACTTGATATATAATTTTCTTATCTTCAATTTTTAGGGGTGGTGCATCCTTGATGTTATAAAGGACACCCACACATCCTTTGTAACCATCAGGTATTAAAAAGACCTTCTTAGCGAAAGAATTATACATATCATATATCCAAACAATAGGGGTAACTAGTATGATAACAGACAAAAAAAAGGCTATTCCAGCATAAGCATATTTATTCTTACGGATAAAGTACCATGCCAAAAATATAAACAATAAGAAAAGTGGTATTGCTTGAATGAAGAGAAGTCCTTTTAAAAAATCAAGTTCAGTACTGTCTGGAGGGTCTGTTGTCATCCCGCCTATAAACAATGCTAATGGAGCTGTGATGAGATTCAATCCTAAACTAAGATAAATCAATAACAACAGGTTTTTATTTTTATTTTTTGGTACTTCATCCATCCGAATTCCTCCTACACTTAATTCAATGAAATTCATGTTGCACCGTAAATCCTATCCCATTTTGAGGGAGACATGATCTGCTCTCAATATTTTTTCTTTTTAAGCCGATAAAGCCCTTCAGATTGGTTCCCAGTGCAATCAAATTCATAACGATATAGATACTTAGGGAAGTAACCTGATTTGGAATCAAATTAGCAAGGTTTGCCCAAAGTAATGCAATGCTTGCTAGCCATTTTAAACGGATGATATAAGACCAACCTGTTCACTTCCCTTTTCCTAATTGTACCATTTGGGGCAATCGATTTGTTAGGATTTTTGAATGTATATTCTATACATGCTCGGTTAACATAACGTCTCATTATTGATAGCAAGAAAAAAGTGGATCCCTACTCTCACAAGGAATCCACCTATTCATTATATGCTTCTATATTTGTTTTGTTTTCTTTGCTAGTGCCAACTTCAAAAAAGCTGCAAGTAGTATGAGAAGCGGTATTCCCCGAATGAAGAGAAATCCTCCCTAAAAATCAAGTGCAGTACTATCTGGAGGGGCTGTTGCCATCCCGCCTATAAAAAAAAGCCATTGGACTTGTGAGTAGATTTATCCCTAAACAGACCATTATCAACGATAGGTTTTTAGCCTTAATTTTTGGTGAACCAGACTTAAAAAATAAGAATATTGCAGTACCGAATATAAGAAACAGTGTTACATAAAAATTTAACATAATATCCCTCCATGACTTTTTTACAAATGGCTGTATTTACGTCTGCATACAGTAATTTTAGAATGGCTTATCTGTTCACTAAACAAAAAACATAAGAGGCCTCACCATACATGTCCATCTCCCGAAAAGAGGGAATAAGAAAAAATAACGTTTTTTTGTACTTAGGGGTAGTGAAAATTCTTAAGTTGATGGCGATGTATGGTGACCCCTAATACAACGATTATTGTATTTTAAATAAGGAACGACTTCTCACAAGAGAGTCCCTTTTTCATCTTTAAAAATGGTAAAATGTAGTTTAAGGAAGGGTAAGAATGAAAAATGAACATAGGGGGATTTAAATAAAGGATGGGAAAAAACCCTAACTATGATTGTATGAAGTATATAATAGAAAAGGGAGAACTTGAATGAGGAAACCAAAAGTAACTGTTTTTATCTTTTTACTGAGCATACCACTATTCCTATTAAGTGGTTGCTCTACAGACACAAAACCATTAGAAAAACCAATAGGAGATTATTTGTCCGAAAACTACGGGATAAAGAATGGGGATTTTAAAATTCTTTCTACTGATAGTGGGTTTGGAGCTTCTAATCAACAGACTTACGTGGAAATAAAAAAACCATACCGCACTCTTGCTTATTTACTTGTAGACAAAGAATCATATGAAATAGTTAAAAATGGAAGCGATGATGTTTTTCTAGAAATATTTAAAGGAGCTTATGTTGAACAACATCGTGATGTTTTGAAACAATCCGATAAGATAATAAAAAAGTATAACTTATTAAGTGAATTCTCCTATCGTAAAAATAAACCAAATTTCTATTACTATTTAGATATACATATAGATAAAGAAAAAGAAAAGGAATTAATTGAAAATTTCAAACGTGATCAAAAAATAAACACTGACAATATAATGAAAATGTTAAAAGATAGTAAACCTAGAGATCATGCTAATTATATAGGAGTTATCAATTTTAATTACTATTACAATACCTACAAAAATAGTGAAACTGTTCCCAATGCTCAAAGTATTATGGATGATTTCGAAAAGAGCCACGTGCTAACAGAGGGCATTTATAAGATAGCTGTTGTGACCATGTATTCCAGCCCTAATGAAACAACCATAGGAGGAACGGACAGTCGTAATAATAATGTCATGTTTACCGTGGATAAACAAGGGAAATTCGAAATATTAAAAACAACTGTAGATTCTTGATAAAATACGTCAATTGTTGTGTTTTAAAAAAGGGTCGACTTCCCACAAGGAAGAGGAGGCACTGAAAAAGTCCTCATGGTTTAAAAAGTGAAACCGACTTATGAGCAGCCCTTTCCTTTTTGAGGATACAAAAAAAACCGCCCATCCATCTTTAAAGAAATAAAAAAACCAGCTATATTATGCAAGGTTCTGGTGCAAAAATAGAATAAAAGATAATAAAGCGCATAGATTCCTAACGGAATCATATCTTATGTTGCAAGTCCAAACAATTGATGGATGAATTCTTTCTGATTTTGGACAGACTGATCCTGTAAATCAACCTGTTCTTTTTTAATCATATGCATGGCTTCTACTCCAGAAAGAATGGATGTAGCTGTGTCAAAACATTTGAATCCTAGCATAGAGCGTACTCGTTTCTTAATAAAACGATGATCTTGTTCCACAATGTTATTCAGATATTTTATCTGCCTGATTTGGATGCCTAGTGGCATCTTTTTTTCTTCCTTCAATTTTTCTATGGCTATTGGATAAGCTGGATTTTTATCAACTGTAATCACACGAAGTTTAGAGGCATGGAAAGACCGCAAAGCTTTCTTGAAGAATCGCTTTGCAGCCTTTTGGTCTCTTGTTTTGCTTAGATAAAAATTGATTGTGTTTCCTTTCGAATCAACAGCACGGTACAGGTACATCCATTGCCCTTTAACTTTGATATATGTTTCATCGACTCTCCAAGAGTCATTGGTTTGCTTGAGGTGACGACGAATTCGTTTGTCCAATTCAGGACCATACTGATGAACCCAACGCATAATCGTGGTATGAGAAATAGATAAGCCCCGTTCATCCATCATTTCCACCAAATCACGAAAGCTTAGGTTGTACCGTAGGTATCATCTTACCGTTAATAAGATAATATCAGTCTGATAGTGCTTCCATTTAAACGGATTTTCCTTTTCCATACTGATCACGCACCTTTTTTAGAGTTATACTATCAGTATGTCCAAGATTAGGAGATTACTTGCAAGGATTTTGGAGTTTTTGCACCAGAACCACCACTTTAATTTAAATAATTTATATTGAACTCCCATTCAAGTATTATTTTTCCTAATGAATAATTGGTATATTCTGTCTTAATCCACCTTTTCGGGGGATGGGCAAAAACACCCATATAGTGTCTCATTATCAGTAGCAAGAAAAAAGCGGATCCGTACTCTCAAAAGGAATCCAATCTCTCTTTTTCTATAACTATATTTTTATATGGGGTAGCACCCCATCGCTATCAAGCTAAAAAGGACGGGTTACCTCAAAACAATAAAAACGAGCATAATACACAAAATTTTCGTTTTGGGTATTTCAAAAAATTTTAAGTTGATGGGCATGTGCCGTACCCCTATTAAAGTGGAAATTTCTCAAACGAAACTTTAATATATATAATTAATATTCTATTCATATTAAAAAATTGAAAAGAGGTGGCACTTTGAACAAATGGGCTATATTATCTTTATTGTGTGTACCCTACGCTCTTTTAACTATAATAAATGAGGATACATTAGAGATAGGTGGATCAGCAAATATCTTTTGGAAAATTGGTTTATTTGCACCGCTTATAGGCGTTTTATTTTCAGCTGGAGCCAGTAAGACTTACCAACGCGTTATGCTTGCAATATTTAATTTAGGTTACTATTTTGGGCTTTACATCTATATGCTATACACTTTTTAAAATACTCTTTTTATATTCGTTTTGTAAAAATATATTTAGGGGAGAAAACAATGAAAAATAAAATACACTATTTATCAATAATTTTCACAAGTCTTGTTTTTTTATTTTTATTTATAAAAGCATTAGGATGTATCTTTTGGATAAATGGTGCACCAATAGACAAATGGGTAGCTTGGATTAGTTTATTTGCTATTCCTACTTTCATTTATTATTCTTTTCCAGGGCAAAATTTCAAAAAAACACAAAAAATGGTAACTGTAATTATCATAATAGTTCAATTAATATGGCTAAAATGGGCAATTAATCAATCTAAATATTATGTATATATTAACAGTAATAACATTCTCCCATCTCCATATATAATTCAGGAGACTCCAAATTCAGATATTCCTATTTCTCTTGGCCAAAGGCTTTTAACTGACTATACATTTTATAAATCAATTAATTCATATCTATATGTAAAAGAAAATGTCACAGAAAGTGATCGAGGCATTGTTGATTGGATAAAACATTTTGATAGCAAAATAAAAGAAGAAAAAGACGGGCGCATCTATATAGAGACTTATAAGGGAAAATTATTTTTCAAGTAAATTGTAAAAGGGAGAACTCAATGTGAAATCTCCCTTTTAAGACTCTCAATCGCTATAGGATAGACCGGATTTTTGTCTACTGTAATCATATTGGGTTTTGGAGCATGAAAAGATTGCAAAGATTTCTTAAAAAAGCCATTGATACTAGCTATTATTTTTGGAGAAACAACTTACAAAAAAGATAATTATAAAAAGTCGATTCCTTATTTGAGATAAGGAATCGACTTTCAAATAAATCATATACTCGTTCTGGTGTCGATATGTATTTATTACAAATTACCTTTAACTTTTCCAACGATCTCGTTTATCGTATTTCGATCTAGCTTGTCACTAATTTCGAATAGCTCACGATCTCCTACTAATTGTACGCCTACGATGTCGTTGCGGTCTTTACCGTATTGCACTTCAATAATAGATCCGCGCTCTATTTGTTTCCAAATGTAACCAGCTTCATCTTTATTGTCTAAAGTAATACAGTCCTCAATGTTTTCATTGATTCCAATTAACATATTATCGTCAATATACCCAATCTCGTATTGTTGACGCTCTTTCGCTTTGCCGCTTACTAAAATACCCGCACGACCATATGAGTAATCCCAATAGTCTGCTTTCGGCTCTTGTGCCTCAGCTTTTTCAGTAGTGCCACAACCGGTAATAAGACCAATTGGCATAACTGCAATTAATACTACTCTAGTAAATTTCTTTATCATCTAAAACCAACCTTACATGTTTAAGTGAAAATTCCATTTATTCCCTCATTAAAGGATAACATGATACTACGGGGAAAGCAAAACGAAAAAATGAGCTGACTTCTCAAAATAACTAACTATAGAGAAAGAAAATTTTCATTTAGGGGGTACTTCAAAATCTTAGTTTGATGGCAATGCGATTTTACTTCCGCCTGCTAAAAAACATTCGTAATGATTGTTAATATTTGTTAACATTAAACAAGAAGTGCTTGTGAAGGATAACATTCCTTTCATAATAGTGCTTTTTGTTTTTTGATTTATTTTATAAGGATAAGAGGGAAGATATATGCGTTCTAAGAAGTACAACACCATAGCATCAAGCTGTCTAATTTTGTTTCTTGTTTGTTGGATCCTGCTATCTACATATGGTAAATACAATTATACTGTTGGTGATTTCACTCCAGCTGATGTGAAATTAACCGTTGGACTGGATATTTTACAGATGACTCTCCTTTTTATGTCTTTGGTCTTCGGCTTGATAGCATATGCTTTACAAGACGAAGGAAGCTACGCAGGGATTAATATTATAATATCCCTCGCTTTGTTTGTTTTAACAGGTATGAGTGATATTTTAACAATTTACATACTGTTTACTGAGCCTGTCCATTTACAAATGTTATTTAAGTAATAATCTTACTTGAGCTTGAATTACCTTACCGACATGAAGAAATAGAAGTACTATAAATGTACAGAGATAATAAAGTTGTTTTAAAAATACCGGTCATTTTATTCAGTAATTGGGCCAGATTACGGAGTGATTTTATTAATTTTCTCGTTAAGAATGTAAAGAAGTGGACTTTAGCCAACGTGGCAGTTTAGTTGAATGGGAATGTTATAATATTATAAAAATTTTAGAAATGTAGGGTGAAAAATTAAGAGTATTAAAAGATTGATTCAAGTCATCTTAGTAAGTACATCAATCTTAATTCTTAGTGGATGTTTCTCTAATTTCTCTAAAGATGATTTGAATCAACCAATACAAAAATATTTAAAAACAAACTATGGAATACAAGGTGGGTTTTCTGTTGTTGAGACAGATAATTATTGGTTTCAAGGGGTTGACCATCAAACTTATATAGAAATGAAAAAGCCATATCGTGCTTATCCGTTTCTAATGATCGAAAGAGGTACTTGGAAAATTTTAAATGATGACAGTGACGATATCTATCTTGAACAATTCAAGGGTGCATATATTGAGCAACATCCAGAAGTAGTTCAAGTAATTGAACAAATCATAAAAAAATATGGATTAGTGAAATATCCTAATAAATTTATTTCAGTAGAGAATGGTCCTGTTTATATATTTCCTTACGACAACCTTGAGTTTAATATAATTTATTCTCAAGAACTACTTGATGATTTTAAAAAGACCCAAAAGATAGATACTACTAAACTTTTACCTACATTAATACCAAGTGACCCCCGACGTGAAAATTATAATGTCAGGTATTTAGGTGTAGTAAATTTTCTATTTAAATTTGACATGTCTAAAACTATTCCAAAGGCCCAAGATCTAATTGAGGACTTTCAAAAAAGTGGAGTATTAACAAAAGGGATATACAACATAGATATGTTAGTAGATGATTCAAATGGGGGATCGGAATATAATAATGTAGCTTTGTTTGAAGTTGATGAAAATGGTAAATACACTATAATTGCTTCTCCTAAATACGGTGAGTTAGAGAACACTTACTTTTATGGTGATTATGCAGCAAAAAAAAATATAAAATAGAACTTTATGTTGAATTATCCCAAAGTCCAATCGCTTATTTAATTATGTAGACGAAATAATTATTTTCCCTAAAAAATATTGGGGACTTAAGGGGATAGAATGAATCTTCTTCAACAATTGGGCGCTATTTTTGAATAAACCTTAGATTTTCAAACGACTTTATTGTTATATTTTTGAGTAAAGTTAAGTATCTTATATCGAAAATTAAAAAACTATATTTTAACCCCGTCCTAAATTTAGAACGGGGTTATGCTTGTTTTAGGTTTAAAAATTTAATAACTTTGTTGTCTTTTTACAATAAAGGGTACCGCCCACATGCCCATCAACTTACGAAAAATAAAAGCCAAAACGAAAAAAATTAGCTGACTTCTCAAAGTAACTACCTATAGGGGGGCACCATATCATTTAATGTTAAGACTTGTAGCGCTTAACCATAAATACACATAAAAAGAAACCAGGCGGTAGTGAATATCAAAAATATTACGGAAAAGTGTATATTAGGAACCAACAATTTTGCGTGATCTTTATTTTTTTTCAATGCCATAGTTGAAGAAATAATGGCGATAACTAATGGGAGCATTAAGGCATAAATTATATATGTAAGATCACGTCCAGTATCTAAATATGGTTCACCAGGGTGAATATTAATAAGTTCATAATGATAAGTAAAATAAATATACAAAGCTATACAAAATATGAAATTTGCTCCTACGGCAACCCAAAAAGTTGTATTGTTTAATCTTTTCATCTGTCTACTCCTTTAAGTAATCCCTTCCTAATATTACAGCAAATAAGAAAATTTTACATCGTAATATTATGTTAAATTCAAATAAAAAAGGGTTCAGTCGAGATGCGTGTAATTTAAGGTTATGGGCTATATTTTATTTCCATTATCAGATTTCGGTGTAACAAAAAGCTGTTTTACTAATAATGTTACGAATTATTTTTGATACAGTATTTTGTTACAGCTAGTTCAACAATTAGGATATTCCATATTTCTAAACACAAAACGTAACAAAAACGAACGCGTTTATGTTACAAATGTCTCCGAAAAATAACGTCTGGAAAAAAATGTATCGCTATGACCTATTTTTACACGTATCTCGGCTGTACCCCTATGTGTGTTCGAAAAGGTATACTTTTACGGATGAATCAAAACGTTCATTTAAAACTACATGCAAGAAATCTAAAACGTACATTTTTAGAACATAGTTTCTAAAGTGAGTTTTGGGAGAAGTTTTCAGCGAAAAAAAGCGAAAATGGATTGAGATCCGATTGTTCCAAAAATAATCGTTTTTGATAATGTGATTAAGCCTTATTGCCGTTCTTGCTCCATTACTACACAAACCCCTATTTCTTGTACAACTTCAACATTTCTTGGAGCCACAAAAATTGAATCTGGTTGATCAGTTTGATTAATGTATTAGCATGCGAACGGGGCTCAAGAAAAAAAGACTATAAAACCAAAAAGACAGCTCCGTTTAGAGCTGTCTTTTGACCTAAAAGTCGTTCTGACTTGAGCCGAAATGGCTTGTTTTAATGTTTCTTATTGCTCGCACAAAACAGGTTAGTAATTATTCGCTTTACCCGATTCCCCAGCATCATAATCAAATTTTAACGTGGTAAATGGTAACCGCACATCAAGTCCTTTAAATTTTAACGGAACTAATTTGCTCATACCCATCACCCCTAATTTCACAATTTTGTTTACAATATTTCTAATCGGATTTTTTACTGGGGCCTGCACCAGCAGCACTCCTGCGGAGTCGGGAATCGAGTAAAACGAATAATTAACCAAATTATATCAAATTAAGTAAAAAATATCTATTTTGAACCTACCGCATGCCCATCAACTTAAGAAATTGGTTGTTCCCCAATAATGCATCTTTATCTTCAAAATGTTTA
The DNA here is from genome assembly GCF_036320425.1 of Bacillus nitratireducens. Taxonomy (NCBI): domain Bacteria; kingdom Bacillati; phylum Bacillota; class Bacilli; order Caryophanales; family Bacillaceae; genus Bacillus; species Bacillus nitratireducens. The sequence continues at coordinate 106,785 of NZ_JAUMJO010000009.1, read as the reverse complement.
TAAAATGTTGTTCGATGCATCATCGCACAATCATAGATTTGATTGATGGTAATGGAACTATATTTCTGTTTTGATTGCATTATTAATTCAAATACAGACTCCCATAATAATTTAGGTGTACGTTTAACACGTAAATCCAACCGTTCTTCATTATTTCTCATCTACATTTTTTCTTTTTTGTAGATTAACTATACAATTTATGAAAACTGAACCTCCCTATTTAATCTAAACTTATTTACTATATTACATATACTCCTTAGTATATAAATGTATTAAAAACACTCAATGCAGGAGGTAATAAGGGAAGCATGTTTCTGGGCTAGACGGATTGGATAGTCAAATTTTGTTCTATTGTACTCTAATTAGACATGGAGGGATTTGTATGGAAAATACAGTCATTTCAACTTCTGAAATTAAGGGTTTTAAAACTAAATCCGAAGAGTTTGCTCCATTTTCTTGGTATAAAAAAATGCTGATGGAGCATCCGACTTACTATCATGCGGGCACGAACACTTGGAATGTTTTCAAATATGAAGACGTTAAGCGAGTTCTTACAGACTATGAACTATTTTCAAGTAAACGCCACCGTTCCATTTCTCAGATCGGAACAGACACAGAGGAAGGGAGCGTCCCAGATCGCTTAAAGATTAATGAAACGGATCCACCGGAACATCGTAAGTCACGTTCTCTGCTTTCAACTGCTTTCACCCCTAGAAGTCTCAAAGATTGGGAGCCGCGTATTGAACAGATTATTAACGATTTGATTGCCGAAATGGGGGATAAATCGGAGATCGACATTGTCAAAGATTTTACAACCCCCCTTCCAATCATAGTAATGGCCGATTTGCTTGGGGTCCCGAACAAAGACAAGCTACTGTTTAAGAAATGGGTCGATATATTGTTCATGCTGTTCAATAGTGAGAATGCCGAGGAAGTGGGGCAACAAAAGGCGAAGGCAGCGATGGAATACTTTAATTATCTGTATCCAATCGTTGTGGAAAAAAGAAAGCAGCTTTCAGACGATATTCTTTCTGATTTGATTCAAGTTGAAATCGAAGGAGAAAAGTTTACGGATGAAGAAGTTGTTCGTGTGACTATGTTTCTTCTTGCGGCGGGTGTTGAAACAACAAGTCTTTTGTTAGCTAATTCATTCTACTCATTGCTTTATGATGCTCCTAAACTTTACGAAGAATTAAGAAACAATATAAACCTCGTACCTAATTTTGTTGAGGAGATGCTGCGTTACCGTTTCCACAGTATTGTATTGGACCGTGAAGTGAAAGTAGATAACAATGTTCTAGGCGTTGAGTTGAAGAAAGGTGATTTGGTGATCACTTGGAATAGCGTGGCGAACTTTGATGAGGATGTATTCGAGGATCCATTTATTGTGAATATTCACCGAAAAAATAACAACCGGCATCAAACGTTTGGCAATGGGCCGCATTTTTGTCTCGGTGCGCCACTGGCGAGATTGGAAGCTAACAAAGCGTTCAAAATTTTTATGGAAACATTTTCTCGCATTGAATCAGTTCCAGGCTTCAATTTGGAGGAAAGTTTACAGACCTCAGCTGCTGGCCAGGCTTTATCAAGCTTACCGCTGAAGGTTTACCGCTAGGCCAAGTTGTCCGGTAAATTAGGGTATCCCAAAAGTCATCAAAAATGACGGGAAACTGGGGAGAACTCCTAAAATTAATAAGTCTAAAACTGATTTGATACTCGAGTTACTTGAACAAGGAAAAACAAGACAGGAAATTGCTGATTTTTTAAATGTTGATAGAACAACTATTTATCGCACATTAAAAAGAAATGGTTATTAGAAAGATGATTAACAACAAGTTCTATTTATAATTATATAGGCTATGTACATTTATGAAAAAAATATAAGTTTTACTAAAAGACTTTATAACAACAAAAGGGGCTAAACGATATATGTTTGCTCCTTTTACTTACAAATGATTTCATGATAAAGGCTACAATTCCTAAGATGATTTAAAGTCATATGTTTACCTTTATTTATTATGTATATATTGAATAGTTCCTTAAATAATAAGAGTTGTAACAGAACCAGTTTTCGCACCAGAACCGAAAAAAGGAACCCGTTACGGATTCCTTTTTTTCTTTACAAACCTTTTTCAATTACCAAGGAAAATCAAATCATTTTTTCATTAAATTTTATTACTTTATTTAAGTCTACCATAACCTGCAAAGTGCTGTTGATTATAAGAACTATTTAAATTAGAATATTCAATACCTTTATCACCAGCATGGATCATTCTTCCATCTCCAACAACAATACCAATATGGGAGATACCATTTTTATATGTATTCTTAAAGAACACTAAGTCTCCTGGTTGCGGATTGCTAATTTTTTGAGCAGAGTTATAGAAACCTGCAGCATCTTGTCTAGCTACTTTATATACATAGGAAATAAATCCGCTGCAATCAAATCCACTTGGAGTTGCTCCCCCCCATACATAAGGTACACCAAGATATTTCTTTGCTTCAGCTACATATTTGTTAACAGATATCCAATGTCCATTTTCATCAAATGATTCTTGTTGGCCACCAATGGTAACTTGACCTGTTACCATTGCGCCGCCTTGATTAGCATCTAAGTAATACCATTGATTATCTTCTTGAAACCAACCTGTTTTCATTGAACCATCCGCACTTCCATCCAGATAGTACCATTTATCATTATCCTTTACCCAACCCGTTTTCATCACACCAATTTTATTTGGGTCTGAATCTGTATCTAAATAATAGTATTTTCCTTCTACGTTTACCCAGCCTGTTTTCATAGATCCACCGTTATTGGCATCCAAGTAGTACCATCTATCATTATCTTTCAGCCAACCTGTCTTCATCACACCAATTTTATTTGGGTCTGAATCTGTATCTAAATAATAGTATTTTCCTTCTACGTTTACCCAGCCTGTTTTCATAGATCCACCGTTATTGGCATCCAAGTAGTACCATCTATTATTATCTTTCAGCCAACCTGTCTTCATCACGCCAATTTTATTTGGGTCTGAATCCGTATCTAAATAATAGTATTTTCCTTCCACGTTTACCCAGCCTGTTTTCATAGACCCACCGTTATTAGCATCTAGGTAGTACCATCTATCATTATCTTTCAGCCAGCCTGTTTTTTTTACACCATTTTCAAAGTAGAACCATATTCCATTTCCATCTTTTACCCAACCACTCTGTTCAGTAGCTTGCATATTTTGAGCTGTTTCGGCTGAACTTACAATTGGTTGAATGCTCAAGCCAAGAGTTGTCGCTAATGTAAGTGCTGCAATCTGTTTTTTCATATTTCCCTCTCCATTCTTACTACTACATTTTAATATATTACCCTTTTAAATATTGAATCTTAACTTCTATTTAAATGGTAAATATGATGTTGGATTAATCTGACCAAATTTATATTCCGTTTTCAATTCAAAGTGTAGATGAGGACCAGTAACTCTCCCTGTCGCTCCTACCTTACCTATTACTTGACCTTGTTGAACATAATCCCCTTTATGAGCTATTCTTTCACTCATGTGGGCATATAACGTGTAATATCCATCTTCATGTTTGATAACTACAACATTTCCATAATCATTAAATGAGCCAGGTGAACCAAAACCAGAGAATTCTACAGTTCCAGATTTAGCAGCCATAATAGGTGTACCTGTTGTTGCTGCAAAGTCAATCCCCTTATGAGATTCATTCCAACGAGGTCCGTACCCTGAACTCACATTTGGATTTTTTATAGGCATCTGGTAACCATATGCACTAATATCTCCAGCATTTTCAATCCACTGACCATTATCAGCAAATACATAAGTCTTGCCGTCTATAGTAGCTTGTCCAGTTACCATAGATCCGCCGTTATTGGCATCTAGGTAGTACCATTTATCATTATCCTTTACCCAACCCGTTTTCATCACACCAATTTTATTTGGGTCTGAATCTGTATCTAAATAATAGTATTTTCCTTCTACGTTTACCCAGCCTGTTTTCATAGATCCACCGTTATTGGCATCTAGGTAGTACCATCTATCATTATCTTTCAGCCAACCTGTCTTCATCACACCAATTTTATTTGGGTCTGAATCTGTATCTAAATAATAGTATTTTCCTTCTACGTTTACCCAGCCTGTTTTCATAGATCCACCGTTATTGGCATCTAGGTAGTACCATCTATCATTATCTTTCAGCCAACCTGTCTTCATCACACCAATTTTATTTGGGTCTGAATCCGTATCTAAATAATAGTATTTTCCTTCCACGTTTACCCAGCCTGTTTTCATAGACCCACCGTTATTAGCATCTAGGTAGTACCATCTATCATTATCTTTCAGCCAGCCTGTTTTTTTTACACCATTTTCAAAGTAGAACCATGTTCCATTTCCATCTTTTACCCAACCACTCTGTTCAGTAGCTTGCATATTTTGAGCTGTTTCGGCTGAACTTACAATTGGTTGAATGCTCAAGCCAAGAGTTGTCACTAATGTAAGTGCTGCAATTTGTTTTTTCATAATTTTAATAACCTCCTAGATTTATAAATAGATATATTGATGAATTAGTTTTTAGGTAATACATATATTTTAACTGTTTGTCTTCCCCAATTACTTGATTCCTGTTTTGAAGGAATAAATACATCTATTTTATTACCTTTAATAGCGCCACCAGTATCTCTAGCTTCAGCTATTCCATAACCTTCGACGTAAACTTTTGATCCAAGAGGAATAACTGATGGGTCTACTGCAATAACTTTCAAGTTAGGATTAGCAGTTAAATCATCTCCCATTTTTGTATATACATGTTGTCCAGGCTTATAACCATTTTCTGCTGGATCATTTGTATATGCTGTTGCCGTTACTGTTAATTCACGAGTATTTATCCATTGACCATTATCCTTGAAATAATTCATTTTTCCATCCGTTCTATTCCATCCAGTTACCATAGATCCACCGTTATTAGCATCTAAGTAATACCATTGATCATTATCCTTTACCCAACCTGTTTTCATCACACCAATTTTATTTGGGTCTGAATCTGTATCTAAATAATAGTATTTTCCTTCTACGTTTACCCAGCCTGTTTTCATAGATCCACCGTTATTGGCATCTAGGTAATACCATCTATCATTATCTTTCAGCCAACCTGTCTTCATCACACCAATTTTATTTGGGTCTGAATCCGTATCTAAATAATAGTATTTTCCTTCTACGTTTACCCAGCCTGTTTTCATAGATCCACCGTTATTGACATCTAGGTAATACCATCTATCATTATCTTTCAGCCAGCCTGTCTTCATCACACCAATTTTATTTGGGTCTGAATCCATATCTAAATAATAGTATTTTCCTTCTACGTTTACCCAGCCTGTTTTCATAGATCCACCGTTATTGGCATCTAGGTAGTACCATCTATCATTATCTTTCAGCCAGCCTGTTTTTTTTACACCATTTTCAAAGTAGAACCATGTTCCATTTCCATCTTTTACCCAACCACTCTGTTCAGTAGCTTGCATATTTTGAGCTGTTTCGGCTGAACTTACAATTGGCTGAATGCTCAAGCCAAGAGTCGTTGCTAACGTAAATGCTGCAATCTGTTTTTTCATATTTTCATTTCCCCCTATAGATATTTTTTCAGAGATCTATTATACAAAAAAGTTATGGTATGTTTATGTAATTTAACATTTATAGTAGATTCGTATAATAAAGTGAATAAAACGCTTATTATATTATTAATTTTGTTTTTAAAATCTGTAGAAATCAACCCATTTATATGTAAAAGCTTAACTTCAATACATGAATACCAAGTTTAAGAATACTTGTAAACGTAGTATAAAATTAATAGATTAAAAAAATTCCTACAGATAAATATATAAATTAATTTATTGTTATGCATCTCCCTTATAATGTAAGTGATTAAACTGAAGTTTTTTAAAAACAACAATTGCAACTATATTGATTTTACATTATATTGAATGTTAAAAAATATTCTTCTATTCATAAATAGTTACATCTGAAAGAAAAAATAAAGTTTTACAATCTTAGTATTATTATCAAAAAAATTAGACAAATGTTAAATTTAGTCTCTTATAATGGAATTCTGTAAAAGGTCATTTAAAACAATAATTGCAACTATATTGATTTTAAATTACATTAAAAGTTAGATAATATTATTATGCTAATAAATTGCTAAGTAGTAGGTGGAAAAATGGAATTTAACGATTTGGGTATTACCATTAAAGAACTAAGAATTAAAAAAAATATATCACAATCCGAATTATGTAATAGAATATGTTCACAAAGTCAAATTAGCAAGATAGAAAAAGGTAAAACTTATCCATCTAGCATATTGTTATATCAATTATCAGAAAGACTTGGTATTGATCCACAAAATATATTTGCACTAACTCAAAACAAAAGAATTAAATATACAGAAAATGTAAAATACGTAATAAGAGATTGCTTAAAACAAAAACAATATAAAGAACTTTATGAAATAGTAAAAAAAGAGAAAAACTTAAATAATTTTCAAACAAAAGAAGAGAAACAATTTCTAATATGGCATGAAGCAATTGCTATATTTGAGGTGAATAGATCAACAAAAACTGCTTTAACTCTTTTAAATCATGCATTAAAACTAACTGTAACGAATGTTAATTGTTTATCAGAAAGAGAAATAGATATCATGCAGACAATGGCTATATTTCATGGGATAAATAAAGAATATGAAAAAAGTATTACTATATCAAAAAGATGTTTAACTAATTTTAATAAGTTAGATTTTCCTAGAGATAAAGAAATTAAATTAAAAATCATTTTAAATTTAGCAAAAACTTTGGCCTCCACATATCAACATGAAGAGGCAATAAAATATATTGATAAGGGCATCAAATTAGCAATTAATCTAAATACTTTATACCTATTAGGTGAACTATTCTATTTAAAAGGTCAGTCTTTATTAAAGATTAAACAACACAATGTAGAAGATGTTGTTTATAACTGGAAAAAGGCATTATTTATATTTGAACTAACCGAAAAAGAATATTATACAAAAGTGATACCAGATGAACTTATTGAAATACAAAATAAAAAACACTCATAATTTCGTAAAAACTACTTACAAATCCCTATAGTTTTTAAACTTAGCACTATATTATGGGGTACCGCCTCACATCCATCAAGCTAAGATTTTGAGGCACCCCATCGCTATCAAGTTAACAAAACAAAATCCCCCCTAAAATGAAAAAATACGCTATTCTTTCTATAGAATCATAGGAAAGGATGGCGTTTTTGATATGAAGTTATCGATTTTTGATCAACTAGAATTGTTTTCTAAAGAGTTGCAACGATATATGTCACCTGATGCTTTAGAGCAATTAGCTAAAAATGTAGGATTTGTTAAACGAAAAAGTAAATACCGCGCACAAGATTTAGTGGGCCTATGTATTTGGTTAAGTCAAAATATAGCTCATACTTCATTGATACAATTATGTAGTCGATTGGAAGCTAACACAGGAATTTCTATGAGTCCAGAAGGACTCAATCAACGTTTTAATTCTCAGGCTGTTAAGTTTTTACAACAACTCTTAGCACATTTACTTCACCAACAATTTTGTTCTTCTAACAAGATTCCAACTTTGTATACAAACTATTTTCGGCGTATTCGTGTATTGGATTCTACACATTTTCAGATTCCGGATAAATTCACTTCTACATGGGGTACTCCCAGCATTTCGGAAAAAAAACACGCTAAGCAAAAAATAAAATAAGCTGCCCATATGGACAGCTCATTTACATAATTATCGTTATTGGTAGTGAAATTATTAATCCCATATATTTGGGCGTTCAATTTTCATTGTTCTCATATAATCTAACATTTGTCCTGTATGAACACCCTCATGATATGCTATACGCATTAACATATCCCCTAAAGAACGAATATACCCTACATTTGAACGATCAATTTTAATTGTATTTAGATCTTCATTAGAAAAAGAATGAACAGTATCTAAAAATTGTTTGTGATATATCTCAGCAAAATCCAGTTCATCTTCGACAGATAAAAAAAGTCTGTTTTCAAATGGAGAATTATACTCTTTCAGACTTCCCCTATTTTCAATAGCCAGATGATAATAATGCTCTGATTCCAGTACATGCCGAATCATCTCTAAACAAGTCATAGCTTTTTCATCTGGTTTCCAATCCAATTTATCGCTAGGAATCGTTTTCCATATTTTTATACTCCGTCTTCTAACTTCTGTTAAGTTTAATAACAATAAATCAATTGTATTCATTTATATTTCTCCTCTCACTTAGCCTCATAAACAAGTTTACTAAATTTTCTAAACAAATTACAAACATTTGTTCTTACCCATGAATATAGTATTCATATAAGGTTAACATAACGTCCTATTATAGGGATTCAATATATTTAGAAGACTATTAAAAGTCCTCTAGTTTGTTTAACTGGAGGACTTAATATCACTTTTTTGTTTTATTTTTTCTCACTAATTTTAAGCCGTTTTGCATTTATGAAAAATGCGCTTCCAATTGTGAATATAACGGAAGAGATATACATTGTTATCCCTGAGTATTTATTATCAAAAATTGTAATATTAAGTAAATTAATGAACATCATCAATATAAGTGATATGTACAATCCATTAATATATTTCACTTATGCCCCCCCTTTACTTTACTTTTTTTCGGTAACTCCTATGTGATAAATAGTGGTTTCTAAAGGTATTATTTAGAATATCATTTTCCCCTATTTTACCATTTGAGAGAGGTGATATGTTGTTTGTTTTCGGTTGAATATTGTATACATACTCGGTTAACATAACGTCTCATTATCAGTAGCAAGAAAAAGGCGAATTCCTTGTAAGAGTAGAGATCCGTCTTTTTCTTTTTCTATGACTCTATTCATTTTTTTTACATTCCTATCCTGACGTGGGTTTTAGGGTTCTCGTTTGTTACTGGATTAGCTGAAAAACTGTATAAAATCTTGCATAATCTTAGCCTGTTTTTTTCTGAAATGCTGGCGGTACCCCTTCTTATTCTCACCAGAACTTCCACCACGGCTTCTTCTCTTTCGCTGCAGCAACCTCATCACGAAACTCCTGCATCAATCTCTTCGTTTCCTGCATCTCACGTAGTGTCTTCATAAGCGTCTCATCTCGCGCTTCCAATCTTTTTTCCACTCGTTCATTATGTGCTTCTACGCTCGCTTTAATTTCTTTATTACTTTGCTTCGCCTGCTCACTTAATCGCTTCTCCATTGCTAACATGCTCTGATTCACTTCTTGTGTCATAACGCTGTACTGTTCCTGTAGTTGCTGTTTAATGTGGAATGGCACTAAGTCCGTTTCCTCAGCCTCTTCTTGAATCAGATCCGGATTAACTTTTTCTATTTGCTGCGCAATCATCTTCGCTGCCTTCTCTAGCGTCATACCGTCATGCTTGCTGAGTTCAATTAACTTCTCTATCACCATGACGTCATGCTCGGTGTACTCTCTCTTACCTTGTTTATTCTTCTTAATCATGTAGGATTCTCGTTGGAGGACTTCAACATACTTTCTTAGTGTGCTATCGCTCACTTTTAAGCGACTATAGACGTCTTTAGCGGTATAAATAATCTCATCCGTCATAGCGTCACAACACCTCCTAGTGACAGTATTCCATGATTGGTGTAAAATTCCTGCAAAGAAAAAAGCCCCCGGTTAGGGCTTAGTATTCTATATTACGATTCTTAGGCATAACATATATATTGTCTGTTACCCTTGTAACTCTTCCTAGATTCAACGGCCAAACTGGGTGTGCTGTTTAGTTAAGGAAGAGTTACTATATTTTCGTTGCAAGACTATCCATGAAATTGTTAATTGAAGAAGCTTGGAAGATACGTAAATTAGAAGAATTAATATCGTACTGCTTATCAGTAATAATGAGGATTGATGGGAAGAATTTAGATCCTTTCGGCTGCCACGATTCGTTATGCCATTCCTGACTGTGGAAATATAACTCATACCTGTTTATTTTATCTTGCATAATCTTTTTACTGTAAACAGACTTCTGAACCTCAATGAAGAATGGCGATTTATTCCAAATGGCAAATGCATCTGGTTCCATATAGTCTCTACCGTATTTCGGTTCGACTTTAAATAGTTTCGGCTTTTCATAATGGATAAGCTGTTTATATACGTCTACAATACCGAGGAAGTGGGGAATCTTCTGGCTAGTTTTGCGAAGTGTGCTAGGTTGAGGGAAATATATAAATGGCTGTTGCGAGATATTGGCATCCACATGACCGTCTCTTCTTAATCGTTTCATCACGGTATTACAGCAAGTAACCGCGTTATTTAATCCTTGAAAATGCAAGTCGATAATGTCATCACGGGACATACACCTAAAACGTTTCAGATTACTTAGAATCGCTTTATCTCTATTCCTCATCGTCTAACACACCCCAAACAACGGAATCTCTTCTTGTGAATGATTTTGAAGCGTCATATCCTCTTTTGGTATGCGATAAGTTTCAACAATCTGTTTCGCCTTACTTAATTCTAAAAATGGAGCTTGCACTTTCTTTAATCCATTTAGTTTTAGAATCATTTGGCCCAATTGCTCCAAGTGTTCTGAACCAGATGTACCCATAATATTACTATTAATCGTACTATCGCATTTAAAACCCATTCTTACCGTCATATTAAGCTTTAACTTCCCATCTAATACTTTTTTGCATCAGGACGTTGCATACTGAGCATGAGAAAGACACCAAGTGCCCTCGCGACGGCTGATATTTTTTCAATTATAACCATACACTCTTTTTCATCCTGGAGCATTGCCACTTCATCAATAGCAAGTAAGATATATGGTTTCTGATTGTGAGGATTCAATTTGTTGTATTCATCGATGTGATCAACTTCATACTCTTCCATTAGTTTTCTACGTTCGCGTATTTCCTTCCACACTCTCTGCAGCATAATCTTCATTTCAATCTCTTCCATGCAAACCTCTTTTACGTGTTTGACTCTTCGTAAAAAGTGAAATTCGGAATTCTTCAAGTCACCCAGGTACAAATGTAATTTATCAGGTGACATGCATTGAATAAGTGTAGATAATACAACGCGTACCATACTGCTTTTTCCGCTTCCTGTCTCTCCAGCAATCAATAAATGCGGTGTATTTGAACCAATCATGTTATACGTAATCATGTTTCCAAATTGGTCCCGGCCCACCACAACAGGAATACGATACTTTTTCAATAGTGGCTGCCATTTCTTATAACTGTAATTGTATGGTTGTAGTCCTGCATCCGAATGAAATACATTAAGTACAAACTTTTTAATATCACCTTCAATTGCTACGTTACGTCCTAATATTTGTTGAAAGCAAAACCATTTCTTTTCAATGGTCTTCGGATCTAATGTTTTTGAGACATTATTCATTTATTTTTTCGTTCATTGTGTTCGTTTGTTTTGTTATCTTTCCTTAACAACAAACAAGACGCCACCCAGATCACGGCAGCGCCTACGATAATTGCTATAAACTTAATCAAACTCATTTATCCTTACATTATTTATTTCTTTGCTTCCATACTCCATGCTCTTTACGATAAGTATCCTTTCCATTCATGAAGTCAGCTGTATTACCAGGCATGCTATATCTTTTATTCTTTTTCTTAGCCTTCTTCTTCAGCCTTTTCTCTTCTTGCACAGCTTGCAAATCCGCCTTCCACTGTTTCAACAAATCCTTTTCACGTCGCATCGAATTTGTACCCCTTGGATTAAAATGTGAACCAAACAACTAGATTCTACCAATTTATATAGATATCCTTTAATCCAAGTGTTAATTTTATACAAAATAAAAGAGCACCCATAATCGATAGGTGCTCAAATATATGAAGTGGGGCAACCCCATACTCCAATATATGCTTGTCCTTATTAAAAGGTGCAAAATAAAAAGAGTACTTGTCATTAGGTACCCTTCAACAAATAAGTATGGCACCCCAAGTTTCACCTCTTATGATAACTCGTCCCACGAATTCATCATATGCTTGTCTTATTAGAATGTTCACTGATTTAATGTGTAATTTATATATAACAAAGAAAAAAGCACCCATTTTGGATGCTTAATGTATACTAATATTAATATTGAATAGCTCTATTGATAGACTTTCTAGAACAATGAATATACTAGCTGAAACTGATCTATATCCAATATTATTTCCTGTAACATTAATAGTAATCTCCGCTAAATGGGTTTGCACATCATCTTTTTCAAAAATTTTATCTTCAACCTTTTCAATTATTGCTACATTATCTACTTCTTTAAAAGTTTTCAGCAATTTTGTTTCTAATAAAGTAAAATCAAAATTTTCATCTTTAACTACATCAAATTTAATCTTCATTTTTCTTTCCCCATTTTTAACCAGTTAATATATTGACATTAGTATAATTATATATACTTTTATTACATAATTCAAAAGTTATGTTTTACAAAACTCCCCATAGTTCACATATTTAATAGAGAGAAATAAAAAGACAAATGGCAAAAGTTCCTCTTCAAAGGTCAAGATAACTCTCAACCTTCTCCAAGTCACCGCAACACTATATATTAGCTACACGCTTCACATTTGGTTAGTTCGGTGACTGGGAGAAGACTAAGAATCTTCTCGTTTATACTCCGTAGAGTCGGCTCAATACTTCGGCTACTTAATGTCATTTTCACCTTTGCAGACCAATATCGAATTATAAAGGATTAATATCAAGACGTATATATTTCTTCCGACGCCTTGTCTGAACCAATACACTAGAGGGACGGAAGGGGAATGCTTCCGCTGTATTTTCTCAAACAAAGAGCGAAAGCTCTCTGCTCTCATTTTGGTCATTAATAAGAATCGTGAGTAATTACTAATGAACGAGATTACGCATACATTTTTAGAATTTTAGAACGCAAGTGTCACTCAATCATGAGCAACCACCCCCATTCCATTTTCAAGAAACGACATATCAGAGAAATAGACTTATATTTATTATCAACCCAGAGGACGCATTCCGAGCTGAATGATAAATATAAATAATTTCGGGAAGCTCTTATTCCCTCTAGCCTCCGCGTCACCGAGTAACGTTATTATAATGGGAACGCTATCCCCAAAACGTATTCTTCTTTCAAAGAACTGTTTATAGGAATAGCTTATAATTTTCACGTTTTTATTTAGTCCCCCAAAAAGTTCGCATTTTGTTCGCGGTTTTTAGATTATCCCTAATGCTGTAGCAATCAATTTAACGGCACTCTGCTTCTTCTCATAGAAATATGTCTTCTTGAGTAGTAGGTCATGATAAACGTCTGAATCCTTTACTCTCTCGTTTGTCAGGAACTTCCGCTCAACAATCTTACGCTCATCTTCATCTAGTAAATTATTAAGCGCCTTCTCAACCTGCTGCACCTTCCATTTACTCGTATTCCTTGAATCACGTAACTCAGGAAACAAACTGATTCCTTCTTGCTCCACTTCATTACTGAATCGCATCTTGAGTGCTCTGTATTCCTTTAATATGCTTACTACTTCCTTTTGTACTTTCTTATCATCGATAGCTGGTAATAAAGTTCATTGTCTCTCCATGAAAGAATCCCCCTATTTCTGAATTTGTAATTTTAACATCACATAAGGTACGTGAAATTTTAATATCTCATTGTTGAATAAGGGAACGACGGTTAGTACGTCGCCCCACTATCTACTCGCCATCGTTCCGCTATCCATTAAGCCTTTAATAATTTACGTTTCTTGTTGTTCATTTTCTCTTTCGCTGCTTCAATGTCATTTGCTACTCTCTTATGGTCCTGATCAAATTGAATCATGCCATCTATTATCGGTGTAAATCCTTGCTCATCAATGTATTGTAAGTAATCAACTGGCGCTCGTTCTGTCTGATCTAACAGGTACCCGTAAATATCAAAGTCTGCTCTTGATATAGACTTCTTGCCCTTAGGTTGATGAGACATCCTTACATAAGATTGAATGACTGTTAGTGGTACCAAGAAGACTGACTTATCCTTGCTGAATTCAATAAGGAAGAAACAAACCGCCCCCATCCTCTCTGCTTTTTCCAAATAATCTAATTGGTGCTGCGCGATGTTTTTTAGATCAAATCGTGTAGGATTCTCAGTAGACTTCGCTTCAAATGCAATAGCTCGTCCTTTGTACACGCCGTCATAGTCTACTGTACTTTTAGCTTCATAGAATCCATTTAGTACACGGCCACCTTTACTCTTTAACACCTTCACAGTAGTTGGACGCTTGTTTATAAGCGCCAATCCCTCTCTTTGATACATTTCATTCGCTAGATTAATAAGCTTCTCAAAAGCTATTCCGCGGTTCCCTTGTCCCATTGTTATTCCTCACTTTCTATTCAAAGGATTATTTTATTAAGTTTCTACAAAATGGTAATTATTATATAATTAAACTATTAAAATCTTAGGTGGTGATGCAAATGACTGAAGCAATCCGAATTTCTCTTTTCACTCTTGTAGGAATAAGTGCCATATTTTCTATAATTAAAGAATTTCAAAAACCAGAAAAAAGAAAGTTTTGGATTACATTCGAAACTTTAATTCTAATCGGGGCAGCCTGGATGTTAATAGGACTTCTCATGTAACCTACATAATTAGTAAATCCCCTGAATAAAACTCAATATTCCGTCAATACTGTATATGACATTAGATTTTCTCCTTGTTCCCCCTTGGAGAACCGAGCAGTTAGTGAAAACTCACTGCTCTTTTTGTTTGTCTGAATAAAATTATAAATCCCGGTCATTCTATAGATAGGCTGTTAAACAGCTATAATCGATTTGTAGAACCCAAACTCTTTCCCTCTTTCCTCGGAGGCGAGCAGTTAGCTTTTGCTAGCTGCTTTTGTAATTTATCTGAATAAAATCCCAAAACTTCCACATAATATCTACAAGCTGTTCAATTCCTGAATAGCAACCTTTTTCTTTTGTTAACAAGTTGCAATGGAGCAGTTAGCTTTTGCTAGCTGTTCTTTTGTTTTCACCATTTAAGCAGGGTTTGAATATATTAAATTCTACCTTTCCTTATAACGTGAGCTGGCCACTTACGCTATTTTTACAAAGGGTACTAATTGATAGTGCTCTTTTTAGTTTTTTTACAAAATGAAATTTTTATTAAGTTCATTTCCGAATAACTTTTCCAATCTTGTTTACACTATAACCGTAACTTAAAGTTACACATCATTACTTGTAGGGCCTAATTTCTTTTGTACAACAAGTAGTTATTTAATTGAGCTAGCTACTTTGTTTTTTAACCATTTTTGTAGGAATACAATTTATATGCATAATTTCTGAAGTGAGATCTATACTATATTTAGGTCTTAACATCTAAAACCCTTATTTCAGCTTTAGACCTAATAAAGTGCTCCTCTCTCTTACTTGGGGCTAAGCAGTTAGCTGTTGCTAGCTGCTCTTATTTTCTGCAATTGGTTACATTTCCCTGATGTTTTTAACATAATATTACGTTACAATATAAAAGAATAAAATATATTGAGCTGTTATACCATTACCCTAGGAAACTAGGGTTTTTACTTCTACCAAATGAAATTTTTATACTAATTACTTTCATCTCTCATAATCCAATTCAACTTCATAAGTACGTGGTCCAGGATACCTATTTGATTATTAACACCATCGCGATATTCCTCACTATGGATTCCCGAAAAGCCATTTTGGATCCGTTTTAAACCTGATTTTCTACGTTCTAAATCAGTAATAAGCTGTTTAACTTCTTCAGATTTCAAACTGCACATCCTTTTCCACCAAATAGCATTTTTATTTAGTTCTACCACACCTAGACATATAGACAACTATATATTTTGGTGTTAAAATGTTATTGTGATTCCCATATGGTTTCACACGCGACTTTTTCTCTGTTTATGGGGCTCTTACATAATTGTAAGAGCTATTTTTTTATTCAAATTACGATTTTTTTCACTTTTCCGATACATTTATGAAACATTCATGTGTTATCCTCAGTACGTTCTATTCTTTTTATAAAATCGTGTGAGATATATCAACACAAGAAGCCCTAAAGCCCTAACTCTAGGGCTTCTTCATTTAAAATAAGGATTTTGTTTGACTCTAGTTCTTACTTAAGACCGACTAGACACTAACTTTTTTATATAGTACAATTCCTTTCAGAAAAACGTTAGGAGATTTATTTATGACTTTTGAAGATAATCGTAAATTAGGAATTCAACAAGGATGTATAGTAATTACAGATCAATCGCAATATCTTGTTGTTAAAAAGAATGAAAATTATTCTTTATTAAACATCGCAACTGCGGAATGCATAAACTTTGAAGTTTCACTTGAACATCTTGAAGAAATGGTCCAAGTAGATTTAAAAGAAAAAATTCAAGATATCATTCCACCAGAGAATATTAAAATAGTAGCTCAAAACAGAATATAAAATGTATTTTCTAAGGGCACTTTCGACAGTGCTCTTTTTTCATGAACAGTTTCAAATAACTATTTTATTAAAAATCTTTAATGAGCTAATCCTTACAGTTTTGTAAGACCAATGTCACTCAAATCAATTTTTTCACTATAAACTCTTCACTATAATTTTCCTTATACACAAAAAATAAGGAGCGATTTAAAAATGTCTTTTTCTCAATTAAATATTGATGCTTTTCGAGCTATCAATGATTTAGGGAAGCAATATTCATCTCTAAACTCCACTATAGTATTTTTAGCGGAATATATGGTGTATGTTTTAGGTTTAATTATTATGGCTTATTGGTTTACTCAATCTAGAAAAAACAAAATGATGATTATTCAAGCAATAGTTGCTTTCGTAACTGCTGAAATAATTGGAAAATTAGCAGGGAATTTGCATTTGAATTATCAACCATTTGCAGTATTACCTAATGTTAATAAACTTGTCGATCATGCAGTAGATAATTCATTTCCTAGCGACCATACGATTCTATTTTTTTCAATTTGTTTTTCATTCTGGCTTGTTCGTAAAAAGGCTAGATGGTTATGGCTTGTACTTGCATTCTGCGTAGCTATTTCTCGTATTTGGGTAGGAGTTCATTATCCTTTCGATGTCATGACTGGAGCTCTAATAGGAATTATTTCAGCACTGTTTTCGTATTGGTTAACACCGAAAATTACATTCATCAAACAATTACTTAATCTTTACGAAAAAATAGAACAGCATGTACTACCATCCAAAAGCAATTCGAAAAACTTTTAATTAATCACAAAGCTTAAAAGATTACATATATTATCGAGTATTTTTTAATATTATTTTGTTCGAAGAGCGCTCCCTTGGGCGCTCTTTAATTTTAAAATAACGCTTTTGTTTAATAAAAATCAATTAACTATAATTTGAAAAATCGGAAACATTTACTCGATTTATTTTATTTGGGCTGAAACAATCCTCTAATAAGATTTGTCCTTTTGTTATAGAGGTACTTTTAGGAATGTATTTATTTGCAATCCGGCTCTCATCTATACCATAAGAGAAGCGATATAACTCTTCACCTTTTACTTTGCCAAACCGCTTGATTAGATGCTCTTTAGGCGTTTTTGCAACTTCCTTCAAGGAAAATAGTCCCATGCTGTGCAACGCTTCTTCCGTAGCCTTTCCAATTCCCCATACTTTTTGAAGCGGCTTAATTTCCCATAATTTTTTCGAAACATCTTCGTATGACCACATTGCAATCCTAGAATTTGAATGTTTACTTTCCACATCTAGAGCAACTTTTGAAAGAAACAAATTCGGTCCAATTCCAATTGATGCTGTTATACCCGTCGTATCATATATCTCTTTTTGAATTCTTTTAGCAATTACAATTGGATCACGTCCGAAAAGGTGTGCTGTTTGTTGCATATCTAAAAAGCACTCATCTATTGAGTAAACGTGTAGATCTTCAAGCGCTACATATCTTGTATAAATTTCCGTAATTTGATTTGAAATTTCAACGAAACTTCTCATTGTTGCATTTACAATAATTATGTTCGGATCTTTGGGGATTTCATATAATCTGGTTGCTGTAGAAATGCCCAATTTTTTCAGTTCGGGAGTGGCAGCAAGCACAATTGACCCTTTTCTATTTACATCCCCAACAACAGCTAATTTTACTTTTAAAGGATCTAAACCTCTCATTACACACGCACAACTGGCAAAAAATGAACACAGATCTATGCAAAAAATCATTCGATTCATGCATTTTGAGTAATCAAACATTGTTTCACCCTCCAAAAACAGAACGTTTGTTCTTATTATAAACCTTTTGTTTCGTGTTATACAACCATTTAGAATATATTTTTTTATTATCATTATGGTACGTGAAATTATTAATTTAATTCTTCAATATTCGACGACTCAACAATATGATATCTCTTAATTTATTAAACTTGTTTTCATTGCTCCATAAATTAAAAAAAGCCTAAACCCTTGTGTATCAATAGGTTCAAGCTTTTAATTTTATAGGAATACCCTTTGCAACAAGTTGCCATTAGGATAGTGTATCAGCAACTTGTAGCTACTACTATTAATGCTAGATTCCACAAAATTATTACATATTTTTTTATTTTTATTTCTTATTCAATATTATGCTCAACTATTAATAAAATTCCTATTTTCAGTGACTTTTAAAAAATGGGATTATTGGACAAACTGTAAGTAAAACACATAAGGAAGTGAATTTGATGAATTGGTATTCTAAACCTAGATCAGCTTTAGGCCGTTTTTTAGATAGACACAAAATTACACAAGAAGAACTCTCTTCAAAAAGTGGTGTAACTCGTTCTACTGTCAGTCGATTGTGTAGTTTGGACAGCGTATCACCGACAACTAAGAATTCAAATCGCATTATAAAAGCTTTAAGGAACTTAACCGGAAAAAGTGTAGATTCTACTGATTTTTGGGCGTGAATTAACTAAAAACATCCTCCATTACAAATGTTCTCATAAATACATTTTGTTTTACAGCATATTGCTCTAACTTTGATTGCCTATAGTCTGATAGTGTGAAAAAAATGATTACTGGAACAATAGCATTCTGTCTTTTATAGATATCTGTTATATGGCCATATAACTGTATTTTATGTTCGTTTACCTTCATATGTTGCATACGATCTATTTCAACAAAATGGGGAACATTATCCTCAAAATATGTTGCGTCAGGAATAATCTGATACCGTTGACCATTAATTGAAAAATCGATAGGTCTTTCTGTCTTCCATTCTGGAAATCCAAGCCACATCCAGCTTTCGTTTCGCATTAATATGTGCTGTAATTGAATACTTTTCTTTACTTCTTTTGTAATGCCTAATAAATCCCGCCCCTTTTTATTTAAATAATATACGTGTTCACGAGCCATTTTTGTAATGTGACAATACGGGTGCATATCCTTTAATACACGATTTGCATTTCGAATGCTCCCTAGACAGTGGATGGCTTGTAATTGCCTCCTAGTTAAAAAATCTAACTTACTCAAAGTGGATAAAATCTCGATTTGTCTCGCTTTCTGTTTGAGTGTTTGATGCCTCATTTTGCTTCACCACCTTATATTTCTTCAGTAACTCCCACATATCTTTATCTTTTAAAAAAGGTACCTGGATTTCTTCTGTACGATCAGTCTTAAGTAATGCCCTTCCAGGGAGGGAAGGCAAATCTTCTAGGCCTGATTCATCCAATGCAACTTGTGAAGCGACCGCTGTTGGTAATCGAAAGCCTAGCTTTGCATCAGCATTTTGTTTGATCTGTCTTGGCAATGTATCAGAGGTTGGATATTGCGTACAAAATATAAGCCGGAATCCTAAACCACCTCCGATTCTTGCGATTTCAGATAACATCTCCTGGCACAAAAATAATACATCACGTTGTTTTTTCGGTAATCCTTGTGTAGGACAAAGATTTGCTCCTTCATCTACTATGATGAAGCAACGTTCTTTAATTGATGTGTCTATGATATTGGTAAAATAGGACTTCTTCATCATTTCAATCTGTCTTACCATCTTTTCACGTACCCTCATCAACATTTCTAACGCCTGTTCCGGATTTTCAGCGACCTCTACAACTTGAGACAAATTCTTATAGGGGCTAAATTCTAATCCTTCCTTCAAGTCAATAATAAAAAAACTTACATGTTGAGGTTGTTGTAAAATCAAACTTATCATCACGTTTTTTAGAAATACAGTCTTTCCAAACCGTGTCATACCCGACACGCACATATGCGGTGTTTTCTCGAAATCATGATACACATGTTTATCTAACGCTTTCCCCATCATAACTCTCCATGTACGCTCTTTTAATAGATCCTTAGACCAATTCCACATTTCAGGTATCTGTTGCTTAAATACGCGAATATGAAGCTCTCTTTGATGGAACGATATTTTAACAGGTTTATATAGGCCTTCTTCTAATACTTCAGCTAACTTTTGGATAAGTTGACTAGGTACACCAAGTGGTAACTTGTAAACATAATTCATACTTATATCATCCTTAATTTCTTTTATAAAAATGGGGTATTGTAATTCACCTTTATGCTGGACACATATCTTTGCAATTTCAAAAAACGTTGCAATTTTTTTCTTATCACTCATTCCGTTACTTTGATAAAAATAAGCTACAGTTATAAAGGTTGCTGGAATTAATAAAAGCGACAACATTCCCTCCATACCTCCTTTAGGTAGTTGAGCCTGTATGGAAGCTTAGAAAAAGCTGTTTAAGATGCGCTATTATAATCACTTTCAACTACCAGATATAATACTAACGTAGAAACACATCTAGTATATCCATTAGAACGTACCAAACACTCCCAATCAGCAAGCATTTGAGACCCGCACGTAGCAACCAACCTGGAAGATAAAGACCTTTCTTCTTCAGCATTTTTATTCCTAAAATTGAAGCTCCCGTCAAACCATATACAATACCTAGTTCTCCAATGATTGTCATATTAACCCCATCCTTTTGGTTTAATGGACAAATTCCCTTTACCATCCTTAAAAAGTTGATATTCATCTAATAGCTCATTCCAGGAGACAGCCTGTTCATCACCATATAGATCCTCTTCGATTTTTTGACTTAAATGATAATAACCTCGGTATTGTCGGTCCAGGTATACTTCATGTCGTAGCATGTGCTCTTGTATAGCACATACGTTTCCTTCATTTTTAGTAGCTTTGTACATTTGATTCAATGTTCGAGAAGAATACAGATAAGGTGTACTATACAGCATTTGATATTGATTCATATGTCTTCACCATCCATATAGAATTCTAGATACACTAAATACATATGATAATGATATGTATTTTCGAATTTGTCCCTAAAAAAAAACGTCATTCCAAAATAGGAATGACGTTTGACAGGAATCTTAAATTCTCTGACATGGTGCTATAGCCTTAAAAAATAACTGTGAGGATAGCTGTATATTTATTTTTTGAACACACAATGGTATTTAATGAATGATATATTTTTGTTAGTTTTACTATAATCATTTTTTATCGTTATACTATATCAGTTTGTTTATGAATATTAGTTAATAAAATCTAATATAAATATATATCTTATATATATTTAAAATATAAAGATAAAACTTATATAGGACTGAGAAATGTACGTACATCCTTACTGTAACAAAGCTTTTTAACATTGCATAGCGTAAAAAATCGTAAATAGTAGAATCTTACAGCAGAAAAACGGACCATATTAAGCTCTAAAATCTACAAATAATCATAAATTAAATTTAGTATTCCTACATAAAAAATGAAACAAATTAATACATTATTAAACATATTTATTCAATCGTAAAATTTCATATGAATTCAATGAATCTCCACAATCTTATTGTAGTTACTCACAAAAGATTCACATTATGTGTGATTTAATCAACATAATCCGAATTTAGCACATAACTCACATTAATATTGATGATTTTTGATAGATGATGGCCTATAAGCTATTTATATCAATGATAATGGCACTAAATTATTCACATTATGTGTTATTTATCTACTTATCCACGAAATTTAATTTTTTTCTTATGATTTTTTGTAGATATCTGAATGTATATAGACAGCTCATAACATGTTTTTATGAAAGTATGTGTGGAAATTGAGATAGGTACCATACTATTTTTGTATATGATTGCATAAAAAAAGACTCTATTATGAATAGAATCGAGTAAAGTTACTTATTGTGAAGAAGGAGTAAAATTCTTTTAAATAAACGTATCAACACGAATAGCCCTCTATTTTGAATTTTTTTCAAAAATAGAGAGCTGATTATGATCAGTTTGTTTTCATTGCTGTCAGTACTTGCTCAGCTGTTGTTACTGAGATACCAGCGCGTATTAACTGTTCAAAGGCACGCATAAATGTAATTAAATTAAAGCTATCTGGTACTTCAATAACACGAAGCTTTTCTTTCGGTAATTTGTCTATCTTTTCAATGAACAATTCTCGAACATCACTAGGAATAACGCGATCCTTATGCCCTCTTACCTTTAAGAGTTCACGTATTTCTATTTCTAAAGCCATATAAGCGTTTAGATTTGTACCTTGTTCATAGGCGTACTTTCTAAACAACGTTTCTTCTTGATACTTTAGATAGTTGCGGTGATACGATTCCTCTGTAACAGGTACAGCAAACTTGTAATTTAGTAATTCATACGTTTTGCGGAACAACTTTTTGATGTTTCGCAGAGAGTACATAGAGAAATGCAATCCGAAATCAAATACAGCTTGTTCTTTTTGTTCTTTTGGAACATGTTGTGTAATCAGAGGATAAATACCCTCTTTAGCTGCGGTATCAAGAATTTGATATTGTGATGTTTGATTTAATAATTTTTTCAGTGTATATACTAATTTGCTTGGATATTCTTCATTACGATCTATCATGTCACGTAAGCTATGAATTACGCTTCGAATTTGTCGATGGCATGTATATTTAAGTACATGGATAAACTTGTTCATGTCTTGTGTAAATTCACCAATATTCATTTCTTGTAGTACGGATTCGATAAAACGAGCTTTACGAGCATAAGTAAGCTTTGGTGTGAATGGATCGCGATACTGTACTTCTCCTGTTTCTTTTGCACATAAGAAATCCGTATGTAAGGATAGATATAGAGTCGTATATCTTTTTTTATTCTTAACCCCTTTTTGTAATTTACAAATTTTGAATAGTGGAGTCCCTGTACATGGTAATGCAGTTGTTAATTCTGTCATAACTGCACGGATTTGATGTGGATATTTTTTATGTAAAAAGCGGTACATCCCACCAAAATGAGTTTTATTCCCTTTTTCATCTTGTTTGTCTAAGGAACGTTTTAGTGTAGTTTCACTGTGCTGTTGCATAGCAATATCTAAGAATAGTTTCTTAGATGCAATTGATAACTCAAAGAAAGCTTTCGTAAATACCACGGGGCTAATATAAACATATGCATTGGCCTTTTCAGTTTCTTCATTCATAAAATGAGTTAATTTAATTGTATATCGGCCATCTAATTCATTTTCAATCGTAATAATGTTATGTATACTTAATTTCTTTAATGCAATATAGAATTGAGAATGCTGTATGTAAGCAAATTCTTCTTTATATAGTTTGTAATCTTCCCACATCATATGTATTGTTACATTTGGAATGACTCCATTCGTGTAACATTTTTTGTGTAAATATAAGAAGACTTCCAAATCTGCGTTTGTAATGCCATATAATTTATGCTTTCTTCCCATTGTTTCCGAAATAGCAGATAGTGTACGACGTGAAAAAGATGGTTTAGCCTGTGCTACGAAGCCATCCACATCGGCAATACGCTCCTCATATGTCATATGATCAACAATATCCTCAAGGTATGTATCTTTATAGCTGTAGTATTTCTCTTCGAAAGTTTCAACAAATTTTTGCCAAGACTTCAGTGTTACTAAAACTGCATTTGTAGATTGTCCACTTAGACTACGTTGATTACGAATAATAAATGATTTTCCCATCTTTTTCACCTCCTACCTATAAATTCAGAAATAAATGCCAAAACACTATAAAATATACCAATTTTGATTATACCAAATCGAAATTTGTTGAAATGCGTCCCTTTAAGAGAAAAAACAAAAAGATGAAACACCCTTTAATCCCTTGTGTATCAAGGGGTTTCAGACTTCTTGAAAATTTTTTTATGGACATGATATGGCTATGGATTTTCATATTGGTAGAAAAGAAGAGAAATAGCAAAAAAACCTTGTAAACATGATTAAATCAACAGTTATATCGATTTTTTTAAAAATAAAAGGGACATGATATGGCTATGGATTTTCATGTTGATAATTGTGAATTAAACAGATGAACCCTTTTAAACAGTGATGTTAATGGGGTTTATCTGTAATTTTATAATTACAAAAGGAACATGAAGTGGCTAGGCGAGTTTTCATGTTTGGGTAAAAAAGGGGACATCATACAGCTATGGATTTTCATGTTGCATAAATACATGAAAATAAGGTTATAAACATGTAAAGCCTTAATATAAAAAGGTTTGAGGTGGTTTTCATCTAAAAAAAAGGGACATCATATAGCTATAAGTTTTCATAACTAATAGTATAGGTGTAGTAGAAAAGCTTATATATCAAGCTTTAAGCACTTTTAGAAAAAAATTTCGAGTTAGTAAAAAGAGTTACATAATATCATTTTTGTTTCATGTTTTGATGGAAAGGGGAATGATATGGCTATAAATTTTCATTTTGATGAATTTGGGGTGTTCGAAGTTACATTAATATTTTAATCCATACATTTTTACTTTCACTTCTCTTTTAAATGTAAGAGGTACTTTAGAGAGAGTGTGGATTTGAAATAAAGTCACGATTTTTTTTAAATACGCTCTTTTCTTTTGTTCGTTTATTAAGGTTAATGACATTATTTCGATTAAACTTTATCTTAAAGCTACTGTAACCATGTTTTTAAGGTGAAATTAGAGCGAAATAAATAAAATGTCGAAAATATAAGAATTTTTTGTTTTTTTGTTGATTTATATTATTTTTAATGTTAAACTCATAACAACAAAGAAAGAGTAAACGAAAACCCTTAGCGAATAAATTATTAGAATTTTCATTCTTTTTATTAGTTTACTCCATGTGATTTACACGTTTGTGTATTGCTTTTCCACTCTTTCTTTGTTTTTATAACAGTTGGAACTTCTATTTTAAAAATTATTGTTGTTTAGGAGGGATAGCTAATAGCTTGGACATTTAATGAAGAGTTTTTATTACAATGGAGTGGATCCAGAAAGAGGTGAAAAATAAGAAATTTGGATGTTAGTTTTTTCATTTTAGAAAAGGAAGAATAAAAATATAGTGGACATACAATTACAATAAAGGAATGCAGTATAGATCAGTATACTTGCATTCCTTTGCTATGAAAATGTATGGTGTTTGTTTAAGAAAGATATTATAAATTATGCTTTGTATCGGCACTTAAATCTGTTTATTTTTATATAAAAAATAATGAATAGCTATGTTTATAAATAGTATTACTGAAAATCTAATAGAAAAAGAGCTAATGGATGAAAGATAGGTTATTGTAAAAGTACTTCTATAATTGCTATTTGGATTTTACAAATCGATTCAGTCTTGTATAATCAGTTACAGAGTGTGCTATAAGTATGCAAACTAGAGCCCTTAACATGTTAAGGGTGAAATAAAGGAATTGAATATTCTGACTTTATTTCTAGTTTTATAAAAAGGAACATCATATAGCTAATTATTTTCAAGTTAAGATCAATAATAACTAAATGTATATAAGGAGCCGAATTTAAATGGAAGACGTTCTACAATTGTTTAGAGACGCACTATCAATAACTGAACAACTGTATAAACAAGATGAGCAATTGTGGCAGAAATGGGTTTCCTATTATGTTGATGTTGAAGCAGATAAAAGTAAAATTGTGACTTCAGAATACCTTTCTCCATCATTTTCAATGCTTGTACAGTGGTTAGAGCAACAACAAAGAAAAGGTGTTTCTCCTCTAGATATATTTAAAAATATAGATACTTACAGATTAATTATTCATGAGACCATAGGTGTCTTTATTGAACAAGAGTTTCGTAAAAATCAGACAGCTAGTACTATAGTGCATACAGCAACAAGTGAATCAGATGCGAACATATTGAATGAAAACTATTTAGAAGTAAATAACTCCGCAGTCTATTATAAGTTAAGAGATGGAATAGCTAAAAATCAATTTGAAGAAGATGAAAACACACGGTTAAAATCTTATCCTATTGAAACAAAGGATAGTAATGGAGTGGCACAGCTTTCCTCTCATAAAGATGAAGATCTAAAGTTAACCAACATTGAAGAGACAGCAAGATGGAATACATTAGTAGATGGTGTAATGAGTAATATGGATGATCTAACTGCAGATTGTTTAGATACCATCACGATTCAATGGTTGAATGAAGCAAAATCGCCTGATGAATTTATTGATTTTTCATATGAACAAGTTTTAGAAATGTGCAGTATTTCAAAGGCTAAGGCAAATGGTGTCGAATATTATAGGGTAGAAGATAAAATTAAAGTTGCGAAGCGGATTGCGGCCCTAGCGAGTATTTTTATATATCTAAATGATGACAACGAAGTAGTCGTATTAAATGATCGCGCTGAAACAGGTAAGCATTATGAAGTAAAACGCGAGGTAATTAAAAGACTATTTGTATTAGATTCCGTAGTTCTATGGAGAGATAAAAACACAAACGAATACATGGGGATAGAATCGTGTCGAATCAAACCGGGAAGTTTCTTATCTGGATATCTATATGGATCTAATAGTACTACAGCATTATTATCAAAAAAGGCACTTGAATATAATAGTTATAGACACAAATATCATAAAAGATTAATTCGATATTTGACATGGCAATGGAGAATACGTCAAATGTTTTCTAGCTTACAAAGACCTTATTCTATAGGTGGAGATAAAGGTTTGTTAGCAGTTATGGGGATAAATCAAAAACAAAAACCTAATCGTATCCGCGAACAATTAGAAAATGTTCTTAGTGATTTAGAAAAAGAAGAAGTAATTTCTCATTGGGAATATCATAATGGTTTAGAAGAAGAAAAACTGACAAAGAAGAATTGGTTTAAAAACTATTATTCACAGTTAGGAATAGTAATATTGCCACCCAAAGAATTAATTAGTTCAATGGAAAACTTAGCGAAAAAGAAAACAATTGATACAATAGATGAAGAAAGTCATCCAGTAAAAAGTGTAGAAAAACCATTAGATACGAATGAAAATGAACAACTTATCAGGGAGAGAATAGAGTTTATTCATATGAAGAAGAATATAACTATGCGAGAACTATCAATAGAGATAGGTATATCACAGCCTACTCTTTCTAGATTCTATAATAAAAAAACAAAGCGTCTCTCTAGTACGGCGAGAAGCAAATTAAACCAATGGTATAAAAGACAAATGATCATCGATAAAATGTAAGTTAAAGCTAAAAATTAGTATTAAAAAGGAGATGATAGTAGTGTTATGCGGTATATGCAATAGAATCAGTAATGTATAGTATTCCAGTAACTTATCCAAAACTCTCTCCTATCCCTTTATTTCTGTAACAAAAGCAACGAGATATAGAAATATCCACTTATAGAAATAGGGATATTTCTATATTGCAAAGGAGATTATAGTAGTGTTATGTGGTATATGCAATAGAATCAGTAATGTATAGTATTCCAGTAACTTATCCAAAACTCTCTCCTATCCCTTTATTTCTGTAACAAAAGCAACGAGATATAGAAATATCCACTTATAGAAATAGGGATATTTCTATATTGAGAAGGAGATTATAGTAGTGTTATGTGGTATATGCAATAGAATCAGTAATGTATACCAGTAACTTTTCAAAAGTTCCCTCCTATCCCTTCATTTCTATATTGTTAGAAAAGAGCACAGCCATGATATGTGGTGCATATTATAGGATTAATGGATAATATCTAAAGTATTGATGTCAACAGAGATTAATTACTATAAAAATGAAACTAAAGGATATTCCAGATCTTGATGTGGCTTTGAAATAAAGTTGAATTGTTTATAAGAAAGATGAACCGGAATTTACTATCTCTTTAAGGAAAGGATTTTGGCTTTTCTTGTGGATTAAGAATTTGTTAAGTGATAATAAAGTTATTCCATTAAAGGGCCAGATTGTTACTGTAGCCAAGTGCAAAGAAGATATTAAATAGTTAGCTTAAGTGACAAAGCGATTGATAAGGGAATATCATAAGGGAATTGCGGTGATGAGTGGGAAGAGAAAGTCGTGGAAGAAGTTCTGGTGATGATCTTTTTTAACTACAAAAATATAGAAATATCCCTATTTCTACGTAGGGATATTTCTATATTTCTAAATCTCTGTTAATAATTTAAATTTCCTTTTCTGTTCGGGAGTTAATTGATTTTCTATATAATGATGTATAAGTAAATCTATTATTTCATGAGCATATTTCTTAATAGTGAGGTTCATTAGTGTTCCAAGCTCTTCATGAGTCATGAGATTGGCTAGAAGTTTAAAAACCGCCATATTGGTTTTTAAATTCCATACATTCACTTGTCTTTACTCGTTTTCAGGTGAAGAAACAGGAGTATCTGCGCTATTTCCGATAAAAAAATCAGGGATATATAGAAATAGGGATATTTCTATACTACGAGAGAGGAGCACAGGGATGATATGTGATATAAGTAATAGAACTATAAAATTAACGGATAGTGCTTAAATCATTGATGTCAAAAACGATAGACTACAATGAAACTAAAATGATATTTCTGATCTTGAATAGATAAAAGCGTTGGAATTAGCTATTCAGGCAATTGATAGTTTTTCTAATAAATTACTCATCTAACTAAATAGAGTAACGGGTACTTTAGTTCAACATGAATTAAACAACTTTAAAGATTCTTACTACAAAAAAATATAGCAAGGCTCTTATATTTTTTTATCGAAATTAAATAACCTTATTATCAATTTACATAAGGTATATCATGAGGAAATTGCAGTGGAGAGAAGAAAAGGTTGTGGAGGAAGTGCTGGTGAGGATATTTTTTAAAATCAAAAAATATAGAAATATCCCTATTTCTACGTAGGGATATTTCTATATTTCTAAATCTCTGTTAATAATTTAAATTTCCTTTTCTGTTCGGGAGTTAATTGATTTTCTACATAATGATGTATAAGTAAATCTATTATTTCATGAGCATATTTCGTATTAGTAAGTTTCATTAGTGCTCCAAGCTCTTCCTTAGATTGACTAGAAATTTTAATACTACCTTGTTGGTTTTTAAATTTCTTTTTCTCTGGTGTTTGCTCCGTCTTTTGTTCCTGCTGATTTACTTGTTCTTGTTCATTTTTAGGTGGAAAAGTAGGAGTATTCTCGTCACTTTTTGTTACAACTGAATCCTCGTTTGGGATATAAGGATCTGTCGGATCAAAATTGCTCTTTTTTCGACCTAATAGTCCAGGAGTTCTTGCCATGTTATACACCAACCTTCATACTTTCAAAAACATTGATACGAGATAATAATTCATCACTAATTTTTTCGTATAGTTCTATTACATTTAAATCATGTCTATCATTTTCAGTAATACCGTTAACATCAAACCTTTTAATACGTTCCATCTGTGGAACGATATTTTTAAATAGGTTTTCTTCACCAAAAATTTCACGAGCATTTTCCATAATGTATTCATCCACTTTACCATTATTTTTTAATAGCACTGGAAGAATACCTACAACTTCAATATCAAGATTATATTGCTCTTTTAATTTTATTAGTTGGTTAATGTAGTTTTCTGCACCTGTAAGAGAACGTTCTTGTGTTTGTAGAGTTATAAGAACATAATCAGAAGCTACAACTGCATTTTTTGTAACTTCAATTGACATAGGTGGAACATCGATAAATATGTAATCGTATTTATGTTTTATTTTCTCAAGCAATTCCTTAAAGTAGAAATCTTCCTCTTCTTCCGAAGAACACGATTTATATAGAAATTTTGCGAAATCTTGAAAATCAACATAAGAAGGAATTAAATGTAAATTTTCCATTATTTCAACTTCTAATCCATCTAAATTCCCCTCTTGAATTCCTTTCATCAATGTTTTAGTTAAAGCTACCTTTTCGTCAGGATTAAGGATAGATTTTGTTAGCATTAGAGATTTTGTTGCATTACTCTGTGGATCAAGGTCAACGAGTAAAGTTCTTTTCCCCTTTTTTGCGAATTCATAAGAGTTTAATACAGCATTAGTGGTTTTACCAACGCCCCCTTTATAATTCCCAACAGTAATTGTAATAGCCATTTATACCACTCCATTTATTTTCCATAATATTTCCCTATATCCCTATTTCTATATCTTAGTGAAAAGATTAGAAGAATAGGGAAATATCTAATTATAGAAATAGGGATATTTCTATGTTACAAAGAAAATTATAGCAGTGATAAGTGGTACATGCAATAGAATCTGTCATTTATACCACTCCATTCATTTTTTGAAAACGTCCTTATATCCCAACATCCCATGCTCATCAAGCTAAGAAAGGCAAATACCCCAAAACGAGAGAATTGATATTACCAGGTGATCTATATAAAATTTTTGTTTTGGGGGCTTTTTAAAAAAGAAACACCCATTCCTATAATTGATGTTGCATAAGTGTAACTTGATGGCAGAGGTATAGAAATAGGGATATATCTATATTAAAAGAAAGATTATAGTAGTAATAACTGATACATACAATGGGATCAGTAGTTTTCAAGAGTTCCTCCCTATATTATCATTTCCATAATAAAAGTAGAGACATAGGGAAATATCCACTTATAGAAATAGGGATATTTCTATATTAAAAGAAAGATTATAGTAGTAATAAGTGGTTCATACAATAGAAGCAGTAATTGTTCAAAGACGCCCCCTATGCCTCCATTTCTGATAACAAAAGTAGAGGGATAGGGAAATATCCAATTATAGAAATAGGGATATTTTCATATTGAAAAGAAGATTATAGTCGTGATAATTGGTTCATACAATAGAATCAGAAATTTTTTCAAAGACTCCCCTATGCCACATGCCCATCAACTTAAGAATTTTATAACGCCTCCAAAATAATAAATTGTAAATTTTCACCTGGAGGTGTCAATTTTTTTGTTTCGGGGTATTTACTTTTCTTAGCTTGATTGTGGTGTGGCAAGAACCCATTTATAAAAATAGATTCCAATAGAAATTTATATACCTCTTTCAAATAAATACAATCTTTGCACCATAACCATATATACTATATGAACGTATACAATAAACATAATTAAAGGAGAATAGAACTTGATAAAACATATACTCAGTTTCATTCTTGGAATAATTGTTATATTAATTGGTTCCTTTTGGGTTATTCCTTACACCCTCGAAGCAATTGACAGTAACGTAAGCCATATTACTCGTGACAAAAAGTATTTTAGTAAGCTATATGACTATGATATTAACCTTTGGATGATTGCAAACCTTATATTTTTCATTTTTTGGGCAATTACTGTTTTTATAGTTAAGTTACCTAATTATAAGAAGAACAGAAGTACTCATATAAAAAAATATAGTTATACAAATCAGCGTAAAAAAGCAAAGAGAAAGCGTCGTAAATAAATGTAACAATATACATATTTTACACAAGAAGAAAACTACGATACTCATTATTGGGGTAGCGTCACATCATTATCAAGCTAACAAAACTAAATTGCTTTAAAATGAAAAAATACGTTATTCTTTCTGTAGAATCGTAGGAAAGGATGGCGTATTTGGCATAAACTTATCGATTTTTGATAAACTAGAATTATTTTCTAAAGAGTTACAACGATTTATGTTAGCTGATGTCTTAGAACAATTAGCTAGAGAGATAGGATTTATTCAGCGAAAAAGTAAATATCGTGCACAAGATTTAGTAGCTCTGTGTGTTTGATTAAGCCAAAATATAGCTCATACTTCATTGGCACAATTATGTAGTCGATTAGAAGCTAATACAGGTATTTTTATGAGTCTAGAAGGACTCAATCAACGATTTAATTCTCAGGCTGCACAGTTTTTACAACAAATACTAGCGTATGTACTTCATCAACAATTGTGTTCCACTAACAAAATTACAACCATGTATACTAACTATTTTCGTCGTATTCGTGTATTGGATTCTACACATTTTCAGATTCCGGATAAATTCGCTTCTACATATATCTATATTGAGAGAGATTATAATAGTGATATGCAGTACATACAATAGAAGCAGCAATTGTTCAGAGACATCCCTTATACCACCATTTCTGATAATAAAAGTAGAGGGACAGGGAAATATCCAATTATAGAAATAGGGATATATCTATATTGAGAGAGATTATAATAGTGATATGCAGTACATACAATAGAAGCAGCAATTGTTCAGAGACATCCCTTATACCACCATTTCTGATAATAAAAGTAGAGGGATAGGGAAATATCCAATTATAGAAATAGGGATATATCTATATTGAGAGAGATTATAATAGTGATATGCAGTACATACAATAGAAGCAGCAATTGTTCAGAGACATCCCTTATACCACCATTTCTG
>NZ_JAUMJO010000009.1:60879-74030 GCF_036320425.1 Bacillus nitratireducens | reverse complement strand
ATAGGGAAATATCCAATTATAGAAATAGGGATATATCTATATTGAGAGAGATTATAATAGTGATATGCAGTACATACAATAGAAGCAGCAATTGTTCAGAGACATCCCTTATACCACCATTTCTTATAATAAAAGTAGAGGGACAGGGAAATATCCAATTATAGAAATAGGGATATATCTATATTGAGAGAGATTATAATAGTAATAT
Organism: Bacillus nitratireducens; assembly: GCF_036320425.1. Classification (NCBI taxonomy): domain Bacteria; kingdom Bacillati; phylum Bacillota; class Bacilli; order Caryophanales; family Bacillaceae; genus Bacillus; species Bacillus nitratireducens. Next base: position 73,822 of record NZ_JAUMJO010000009.1, on the reverse strand, counting down.
GCAGTACATACAATAGAAGCAGTAATTGTTCAGAGACATCCCTTATACCACCATTTCTTATAATAGAAGTAGAGGAATAGGGAAATATCCAATTATAGAAATAGAGATATTTCTATATTATGAAGGGGATTATAGCCGTGATATCAGGACTACCTCATTTTGACACTCCCATCCCTAAAGGGGAAAGATGACTTATGTCAGTGGGATCCGTACTATCAAAACCAAGTCTATTTTTAGATGTCAAAAAACCAAAATATGATTGTGATACCGTACGAATTTCGTATTAACTGTAGGAAATACGGGATTAGCCTAATAGGATAACCGAAGGATACTTTGGTGTTAAGTGGGGGCTAGTTCAATTCAACAGATTTTTAGGTCACACAATTATAAGAAGACCTTAGGATTATACCTAAAGGTCTTCTTTATTAGTTAGAAATCGAGCTCTTCGTTATCTTCTTCAGAAATCCCACCAAGTACTACCCTGGCGTCAATAATTTTACCTTCTTGCAATATGGGCTCCTCTGTTTTTAAATCTTCTTGTCTCTGTGCGGAAACAAATCCATTAGTAAGCAAAAGATCCAATTTATTCTCAACTGTATCTAAAAGATGTAATCTCTGTTCTACATTATCTAATTTCTTCAGTAGTTGCTCATAACGTTTTTCATTTTGTACCAGTTCAACAACAAATGCTGTTAATTGTCTACCATTAGCTTTTTCATTAAGGATCCTATATACATCTTCAGGCATATTATCAGCATGTAATGCCATTTTTCTATTTTTAGCCATTATCAGCACGTCCTTTTATTTTAAGCTAACTGGCCCTTCATTTCATCAATTACTTTTAATTCTAGTGCAGTTAGATTAATTGTACGTGAAGTTGGAGCAAATACTTCTTTGTCGCTATTTTGAATAATATCGTTCAAGAAGAAGTGATTGTTTTTAGCAGCCATTTCAGACATATGATTCAATAAAGCGAGACGGATGTAAGGTTCTAAAACTGGTGCTTCTCCTCCGATATAAATGAATTTCAATACTGTATTCGTACTAGATGGGATGAATACATCAAGAATTTTAGCTACTAAAATTCTTGCATATTCTTTCAGCGCCTCTACAATTTCATTTGTAAAATCATATTCTTCACCAGTATTTTCATTCGATAGTACATACTTTTGTACTTTATAATTATTAACTATAAATTTCTCTAATGTTCTTAAATCCTTAAAGTATTGAATCAATTTTTCTTTTCTAAAGCGTTCTAGGTATCCTAAGAATGGCTCAATATCGATAACTTGGAAAGAATCTCTGTGCTTAGGTGTAGTAAGCCCTTTACCTAATCGCACAGCATCTGTAGAACCGCCACCAATGTCAGTTAAAACTACTTCATAGTCATCGAATCGCTCAGATTCATAGCGCTTTTCAATACTAATTACATTTGTATTCTGATCTTTTGAAACCATTTTATATTTTAAAGAATGTCTAGCAACTTCTGATTCATTTCTACATTTTGCTGATTGGACTGTAATAGTTAGTTCTTTCTCCATTCCTGGTGTTAACACTTTAACTTTATGTTCACCGTTAAATCTGTCTTCCATTTTTTTATGGGCAATGCTAAATTTCTCTTCGCGTTTTAAAAGCCAAATTGGAAGCATCATACTCATGTGTTCAATTTCAATTTCATTATCTTCTTGATCAGCATTAAGGGCATGATAATATGCAATTGCTCCTAAAAAGCATACGTATGGGATAGGACTATTTATTTTATCGTGCATCTTATTTACATGTGAGTTTGCTAACTGATTATCTTCAGCCAATTGCCCAACTAAATAGTAAGACTCTTCACCTTCGATTTCAGTGGAAATTAGTAATCTATCCAGTAAATCTTCTGGTTTAGAAATACGATCAACAAGTAAATCCTCAGCTTGTTTCTTTGAAATCTTAACTACATTCGTTGCAAGTTCAATATAATAACCATCAACCATGAAATTATTAAAACTATTTCCGAAATCCGCTACTTTTCTTCCAATTTTCATTTATAATTCCCCCTTTATACATTAAGTACGACTTAAGTGCTACTTTTGATTATGCTTTAGCACATTTAATCAAAAATAAGAACACTTTAAATAATAAGTACGACTTGAATCACACTTATTATTTAATTAACCTATACACTTAAAAAATTCAAAATAAACAAGGAAATACCTTCTTTCAAACGAATTAAACACATAACAGTTAGACGCCGACATGTCGAACATAAATGATGATGAATAACAGTAAAACAACAACATGACCGACATAAATGATGGTCAACAACAATGTAATGACAACATGACCGACATGGATGATAATCAATAACAATACAATGACAACATGACCGACATGGATGATAACCAATAACAATGTAATGACAACATGTCGGACATCGATAACAACAAATGACGATGAGGGGAGGACGATGGAATGGATAGGGAAGAACCTTATAAGAAAACATATTCCCTTGCAGATATAGCAAGGATGCTTGGGAAGCCACGGACAACCCTTCAGGCCTGGCGGGATCAATTCAAACCTTATTTACCAACCGTCGCTGGGACGAAGGGGCGAACGCTGAGATATGAACAGGAAGCATTAGAGCTTTTTAAATTAATTGCTAATATGAAAGATGCACAAGAGCCACCAGAAATAATAGAACAGATGTTAAAACAAAATGTAGATTATATTGTAGTAGAGGAAAGTGATGAAGACAACGAAATAACGAAACCAATTATTCAGACGATGTATGAGAGTATGAAAGAGGTTTCTATATATTTTCAAGAACAAAAAGCTATGAACATGGAACTTTTAAAGCGTATAGACCATTTAGAACAAACTAATCAAATGTTACTGAATAAGGTTGATGAACAACAAAAGAATATTGATGGGAAAATAAATAACAGGGATCAACAGCTATTAGAAGTAATTCGTGAAATACAAGAAACTAAGAAGTTGGTTGCATCTACTCAACAAGAAAAATCATGGTTCGCTAAATTATTTAAAAAATAACTTAAATAATACAAAAAAAGTAGGGAAGCTTGTAGAAACATACAAGCTTCCCTACTTTTTGTAAATTTGATATATTTCCTCAAATAATCACAAAAATTAAGAGGGAGTCTTTTGTCAGAAAATGATAAAGAACATACTTATAATATTTCCCTTTTAGGATAGAATACTGTATTTATTAAATCTTGTTAAAAAATAAAACCATTATAAACATTAGAGTCTATTTTAGAGGTTCTAGGCTAGATGTATCAAGGGATTCAAGATTTTACCTTAGTAAATTACTAGGTTAATTTGTGAGTAAATGATAGAAATTTCAGTTTCATATGAGTGGAAATTTCATAGCTGAATAGTTTAGAAAAAGAGAAATAATTATAAGATCTGAGAGGTGTTTTGAATTTCTTTTTTGGGAAAAATAGTACGTTGCTCGGGGATTATAAGAATACATGACAAATAGCCTTGCTAATTATATTATTTTTGAGCAAGGCTAAGTTTTAGATGTTTTTTTATTAAGGCCTTAGAACACCCATTTTTTGCAGAATAGAATCTATTTTCTTGTTATTAAGCCAGTCTATAATTGGAAGTTTGCTTTCATATTTTTGTGCATGTTCCATATTAGTTAAGGCTTCTTTCGCTTCATAATCGTTACGCTCTTTTCTTTGTTTAGATTTTTCAGCGAACATTTTCATAAAATGAGCGGGATTACTTATTTCAGCTTGATTATATTCAAACTGTTCAACGCATTTTTCAAAATCCCATCTTTGATAACGATCAATTTTTTTCGGCATTCTTAAGGCTATAGTATAAGCGTCCTGTTCTGTTAAATATGTTACTGGTTGACTTGTTATATAGCGATATGCCTTTTTCTGATCTTCACTTAAATAATCATTTAAATCTTGTGATCTATCAATAGCATTTTGTGAATTAGTATTTGGTCTTTCTAGTTCTTCAAAATTTAAAATATCTATGACATTAGATAAAGTATTCTTTTCCTCATGTTTGGATTCAATAACTTTTTTAAAGAGTTTTTTCTTTAAAAATTTAGTGAAAGTAGAACAGACATCAATTGCTACAGCCCATTTCATCTTGAAATATTCAATGATTTTTAAATAATTGCTATGTAGAGTTAAAATGTAAATTGAAGGGGCAATTTTACCATGTCTTCGAACTTTGATTTGTTGGCACACTCCCAAGTCTTGTAACCAATTAAACACGTAGTTAATAATTGGTTTTGAAATACCTGATTTTTTACTGATATGATCTTGCTTTACTTGGGAATACCCTTCTTGCACTAAATATGATAAAACAGTTTCTAATGCTTCATATTTTCGTTTGGTAAGATAATCCTTTGTAGTAACACCTTCATATTCTAGGACAATATTATCAATATAAATAGTAACTTTCTTGATTGCTTGATTAATAGCCCCAGGTGTTTTGGATAAGTGTTTGATTCGGGGACTTAATTCGGTTTTTGCTTGCCTGAGCAAAAAATTGTGCAATAACACTGAAAAAACCTCCTATTTTTTCCACCACAAATAAAAATATTGGAAAAGTAGAGGTTTATATTCACATAGTATTTACTTTATGTTATCCTTGATTAAGAAGTAAATACAATATAGTGTAAATTAAAACCTTACCAATTCGGGAATTTTCAATTGATTTCAGCGGCCAAACTGTCGATCAATTGAAAATAAGATGCGGTGGGTTTTTTTTATTTTAAATTATCATTTATAAAGATTATTTTTGAAACATATCCCTTTACATTTTAAAGCCTTTTAATACAAATATCAATCCCGATAGGATTAAAATTATCCAGGATTTACTTTTATGAAAAGTACTACAAAGCTTCATAAGAATATAAGTTTTAATAATTAATATTGTTCAGAAAAACTTTCTCAATAGTTGTTAGCTGAATAGAAAAAAGAAAATCTATGATGTCATGTTAAACTAGTATAAATATAGAATGTATGTATAAATATGGATGCGAATAATAGGATATATGATCTATATTAAAAGGGGATTATGCCCACCCTATATACATAGTTTGTTAAAAAGACTTCTTAGAAACACATATAAGTATTTTAAAAAATTCCGTGACAGTTATTTGTGTGCTGATAAGGGGGAGCAGATATTGATAAATTTTATGAATGAATTATACAACGCAATAAATGCTAAAAACTTAAGTATTCGAAGCTTGGCAAAAGAGACAGGAGTAAGTAAATCTGCACTTTGTGAAGGGTTATCTGGAAAAACTGAAATGAAGTTAGAATCCTTTTTAGTTATTATTGAAAAGGTCTATGAAAATAGAAATGAAAGAAAACAAAAAATAAATGAATTTATTCTCTTATGTGAAAAAGATTTAAATGTCCGAAAAGCTTTGGGTTATTGCCAGTGTACTGGTGAATATTCCATAATGCAAAAAATTATTGATAAGAAGTTGGGTAGTATACAGGAGGGAAAATTAGGTGATTCGGATGAGAAAGAAAATTATAAGAGAATAAATAAATATTTAAGCATTTATGATTTATATAATAAAAGAAATAATAGCAAATTAACTGGTCAAGAATTGTTAGACGAGTTAGATGCTAAAAATTTTTCTAATAATCAAGAATGCCAAGTAATTTTGAACATATTATATGGACTTGCAATGTATGACATCCCAAATTATAGGGCTATGACTGTATTTTCAGCAAAAATAGAAAGTCATTTGAATAAAGTTGAAAATAAGTTTGTTAAAATATGTCTGGAAATGCAGTATAAGGAAAGAGTGGCATATCTTAAATTGTTAGAAAATGACATTGAAAATTGTAGGGATGTATGTAAAAACATATTAGAATCGAAATTTGACTTTCCAATCATTAAAGCATCAGCATTATGCTGTTTAGGAGAATCCTATATGATAGGGAATGGTTATGATATTTTAAAGGCTGAAAAATATTTAAAGGAGGCCATTAAAGTTTTAGAGGATTCGGGTGTATCCAAGGATAGTAAAAAGTATTTTGCTTTTAAGACGACTTTAGCATTTTTATATATAGAATATGGATATAATCTTGATAAGATTGATTTTGATTATATAGACATTGGGGAACTAGCTTACTACGAATGTAAGTTTGGCGATAGGAGTAGAGGACTCGAGATATTTCATAAACTACAAGAAGAGGGAAAATTAACTGCGATTAGATTGTATTACCTTTCAAGGATAAAGGATGATATACTTTTGATGAAAGACTCTTTAGAAAAGTTCGAAAAGAATGGTAATTTATATTATGTTCAACTTGTAAAAGATGCTTTATTAAAAGAAGGGGTGAAATAGCATGAAAAAGGGATTATTTGCTATGATATGTCTTTTAAGTATTTCAACTATATTTTTCAGTATTGCTGATAATAAACCTGTTGATTCAAAAGAACGAACTTACTACATGGTTTCTGATCCAGGAGGACATTAAACAATATAGATATAATTTCTATTTTTTAGACGCTACTTTTTGTAGCGTCTTTCGTGTTTTTTGGAAGTGTCCTGTTTATTTTTAATTAACAAAAAATAGGACTATAGTGATGTTTTTCACAAAGATATCATTTGTAAAATTGTTCAAGGGGGAATAATTCATGAAGAAATTTGATAAAGAATGGTTTGAAAAAATATTTGAAGCTGAAGATAGTAGTTTGTATTTAATTTATAGCGATATCTCTGATATTTTTACTAATGGAGAGTACATAGATGAAGAGAGGGTGTCTTCATAAGCACACTCTCTCAATTTGAATCAGAATTCACTTTTGTTTTAAATCTTAAGTAATTTATATACTCAAGTAGTTCTTCTTCAACTTTAGGTTTATGTTGATCTGGAATACTCATGTATTGCTCATATAGCTTTTGTGAGAAATTGGCGATTAGTTGCTGTTTATCTTCTCCTTTTCTTAGTAATTCATTATCAGCTATTTCATGATTTAAAAGATAATCTGTACTTACACCAAAATATGATGCGATTTTTTTAAAATTTTTCAAATCAGGCTCTTTTACACCGTTTTCCCAGTTTGTTAATGTACTATATGCTACGTTTAAAGACTCTGCGAGTTCTTTTCTCTCCACATTTTTAAATATTCTTAACTTTTTAAGGTTAGTTCCAAAATTATTTTTTTCCATAATTTCCACCTTTCTAATCCCTTGAGGATTTTTTTGATCCCAAAGGGATTGACAGAACGCTATAAGCGTTTTAAAATGCAAATAAGGGGGTGATAAAATGCATAATAGTTCTAAGTTAGCAATTTTAACTCCGATAAGAGCAACGCGTGAGGCTAAAGGGCTGACAATTAAACAAGTTGCAAGTGACTTGAGAATCCCTAAAAGTGTGTTGCAAGAAATTGAAATCGGTAAAAAAGGAACAATAGCTCAACGTGCTCAAAAAATTGCTGATTATTATATGGAACCAATTGAAAAATTATTTATTCCAACATATTATCGAGCAAAGCTAGAGTAAATTAATGCTTAAAAATCCTATAGGGGTTAAAAAACATTTGTATTTACATTGTAAAGCAAAAAGGATCTAAAGATAAACTTTGAATAATATAATTTTAAGTGAAATTCAAAAAAAGATTGACTGCTAAGTTTTTTATTCTTTGAAAACTGCATACATGAGGGAGCTTTATCAATTCATTGAAAGGGCCCTACCAACTGGTTACATCTTAGTGAACGATCCAATTCTTTTCAGTGTTACTGAGAATGAAAAGAACAAGCTCCCAGCAGGAAAATACACATATTAAGAAACATTTACACCAGACGGATATTTGATTAATGAAGAATCCTTTTCTTTTGATTTTAAAAAAGATGGTGAAATAATTAAGCATATGGTGAAAGGTCAATAGAAACCAACAGCACCTACACCAGATCTCTCCGCATAGACCGGAACAACTACAAATACCACAGACACGAGAACAATCAAAGATAACAAAAAAACTGTTACACCACAATCAGAGAAACCACAACAGATTATTACAAAACCGCAACTCAGAAAAACATCAGGGAAAGTAGAAAAATTAGAAGGTAATCTTCCTACAACGGGAGGGAAAGCTGAAAATCCGCATTTGAAATGGATTGGCTTTGCATGTATTGTCCTTGTCTTAATAGGATTCGTATTTGCAATAGGAAATCGTAAAAAAGTAGCATGAAGCCGAAAAGAAGATAAAAGGTAGTGACTGGAGTTTATGTCGGTAAAGCGAAAAATTTAGGGGAACTTGGGGAAGAAATTTGGCGGCGCAAAAGTTCCTGGCTTTCTAAAGAACTGATGTTTCGCTAATCGTCAGTAGATAAAAAAATTGGAAGGAGCATCGTATATGTTAGGTGTAGCAAAGAAGTACACAAGGGTGATTAAAGCGCTGAGAGGAGTGGATGGAAGGGATATGATTCCTGGTGTCATAAAAGCTCGTTTTGGAGGTTATAGATCAGTTATAGAAAGATTGAACGAGGCAACTGATAAATTCATTTTTATTTTTGATCCGAAAGGCATGTTTTATGAAGACACACATAAGGAGAAGCAAGAACAAGGGTATCACATACTCAAACATGATTTACTGACTGGTTATGAAACGCTTCAAATGGATATAAAGCAAAAAGCAGTTGTGTATATCAGTGTAGAAACACAAGCAAGTACCTATCAAGATAGAGGAGAAGCGTTATCGAATTTTCTTCAATATCTAACAGAATGCAAGAATATAAGACCGATTCACCTGGTATTTCATCAATATGATTTGTACCCGATCCCTCATATGGAGCAGTTTTTAAAAGAAAGCGCAACATACCATATTCATCATTCAATCGTAGTTGAATCTCAATCCGAATTACAGCACATATACGGAAAAGAGGCAGCGCAACGCATCATAACCTCGTATAATACAACAATCCTAGCATGATATCAAGCACTCGTTCACTATTTTATCCTATCTAGATGGCTAGAAAACTATACATGGGAGAAGCGTTTTTCTCCCTTCTTTATCAAAAATAGGAGGCGTTCATATGGGAAAAGAACAAAGACTCACATTTTATGATATTGCCGCATCACAAGCTCATAGTGTTAAAACTTTTGACGGAAAAACATACGAACTGAAAGGCACCATTGCCATTGAAAATAGCACAGGAAGCATTGAAAATGTAGCTCAAATTTATTATCAAGTTCGTTCGGTGAGGGATGAACATCAAAATTTAATTGCTAAACGGAAACATAAACAAGCAGAACTAGTAGCTGTAAAACAAAAGTGTAAATAAAAAAAGCGATTTTGAAGTGTGCTGAGAACATAGCACAAAGTAATTTGCTCTTTGACAATTTAGATATATATTGCGTATATCTTCCTTTCAGTAATGATGTAGAAGGATGATATACGGCTTTCAATATATATGCGTGCCTCCCTTGAAACGGTCACTAGAGGGGTTAGGTATACGATTATCGTTAGAAGAGTGCGTACGTAAAACTCATATCAGTGACCATTGGAAATGCATTGTATCAAAAATCTGTTTGCGCTAGTGATCGTGAGGAATATCCCATTTTGACATTCTAAAGAAGCGATAAACCATACAAACAGTAGATACATAAGGTTCTACGTTCATGCCAAAATACGTAGTGCGGTATTGGGCATATAGAAGCTAGGTCGGGGTTAGTTTCTATACGCATACCAATACAGGGTTCGTCATTCCAGCCATAAATGATATTTCCATTTTCTATCCCACTTTCCTTTAAATGTTATAAAATGAAGACAGATGTTGAAGTTTAGATGTGTCTCATCACACTTCAAAATCGCTTATAAAAATATGACATAGGGAGGAACATGCATGAGTCGCAAAGGGTGGATCATTTCCGCTGTTGTTGGACTGTTAATTGCAATTGGTATTGGTTCAACATTTGTCTTTAGTTCGGGAAAAGGGGAAGTAATGGAACTTAGTCCGTTAGAAATGAAGAAGTTCATGAGTGAGGATGGCACAGGATTTGTTATGCTAAATTCCACTAAGAAGAAAAGAGAGACTTGGCTTCACATTATAAAAAAAGCAGCGCAGCAAGAAAAAATTCAGATACAAGAATTGAATGAAAAGCGTGAAGATGTACCAGGTTCAAGCAACCCTTATGATTGGGGATTATCACAAAGAAGAGATTCCCTGGCTTATTATGAAAAAGGAAAATTGAAAAAAGATATTGATTTTTCCACATTTAAAGAGTCAGAACTTGAAAAAGAAGTTAACTATTTTGTCCAAAATTGCAAAGAACAATATCAGAAGTAATCACATAATCATTGAAAGGTGGTGATATAGTGGCGATTACACAGAGGGAATTAAAAAAAGAAAAAGATATGGTAGCAAACCTATTAAGAGCCAATGGTCAGGATTATAACCATTGGCTTCATTTACATCATCAGAAATACATTGAAGAAAATCAAGATTTAGTAATGAAAGCTTTACAAGCTTATAAAGCAACATCAACAGAAGTAAAAGAAGACAGCAAGCCGAATGAGTCAAGTCAGCTTAGTAACGTATAAGCATCTAAAAATGAAAAGGGAGTGAATGTATATGTTGGAAACAATAGCTCAAATGTTAGTGTTAGGTGATGCGATGGATGGTCTAATTAATACAGGGAATTCATTTATTACATGGATGCAAAGAGGAGCAATGGTGAGTACAGCTATTGTGTTTTGTTGGGGCGCTTACCTCTTAATTTGGGGCGGTGAGCGTGGAAGACATAAATGTATTTGGTGGTTTATTGGTGGGGCAGCCGGACTTGTTATCGTAATGGGATGCCAATACTTAGCAGAGAGCGTAAATAGTAATGTAAAATTTGGTCAAATCTTATTTCCGTTTCTTTGGATGAAATAGTGAATAAATATGAATAGGGCAATGAGGGAGCTATGCAAAAGGTATGGCTTTTTTTGTTGCCCTTTTTTCATGGAACTTAAAGTAAATGGAAGAAAGGAGAAGCCATGTTTGTCATTTTTAAAAGTAGTAATGGAACAGAAATTGAGTCGGGTAGGCAATATTCGTTTTTTGAAGCTTATACCTTAACCAAACGATTAGAACGGGTTTATAGAGAAGCAGGGCGACAAGAACAAATTGATTTTGATTTGTTAGATGGTCATTCTAATGAAATCTATAACGGTACATTATCACTCGGTTCTGGTTATGCAGCTCACATTTTTGATCACATTTCTAAAAAAATGAATGTGATGCAATTAGATTCGGAACAAGAGGAACAAAAGAAGGAGCTGTTAGAAACATTAGAAAGAGAAATCAATGATTCTCCTTTTCATGAAGAATATGAATATCAAGAAGAATCACCAGAAAGGAAGGAAGAACCCTCTTATAGTCCATCGGATGAAGTGAAAACACAAGTAAAGCCTGGAAAGGAAAATAGAAAAGGATTCAAGATGATTGCGAGTGTCATAGGAAGCGTGGTGTTAATTGGAGCTGGTGCCATATTTGCCTTTAAGTTATTCTCTTCCGAGCCAGTTTCGAGTGCAAATGCTGGTTCTGAACAATATGTAGTAAAAGGATTACAACAGGCAGCTATTCAACAGTATGGAGAAGCCGTTAAATACTTCGATAAGGTCAATTATACAGAATTAGATAAAGATAGTCAGAAGGCAGTTTTATTTACTTATTTATTAAATGGAAAGGCAAATAAGGCATTACAATATGAGCCGAAATTTGCAGAAAGTGTGGTTGCTTATTTTATCGGAATAGACAATATGAATAAGATCAATGAAATTGATGTCAAGAATGATGTGATCGACTTTGAAAAGGCGGCACTGAATAAAAAATATGAAGAGGTAATCAAGCTAAAAGGGAAAGTAACTATGGATGGTAGACGTGAAAAGCTCATTGTTGAAGCTTTTGTAAATCTAAAAAAATATGAAGAATGTTATTCTTTTGCCAAAACGCAAGGAAATAGAAACTTGATGAAAGAGGTGAAAGAATTAGAAAAACGAGATATTCAGCAATCTACGATAAGTGAAGAAGAAAAGAAAGCTAAGATTGAAAAAATTGATAAAGATCTACAGAACATCTAAGGGGGAGAGAATAACATGCCTTTAAATTATGAGAATCTGTACAAAAAAATGGGAATTGTTTTTCTTGGTGGTTCATTGATATTGAGTACGACAGGGTGCAGTTGGTTTGGAAGTAAGGAATCATCAAAAAGTAAAACAGCTATTACAAAAAAGGTAGATAAGAATAAGCCGGAGGAAAAGAAAGAAAATCTGAACAAACAAGATTTCGAAGCAATGACAGAGAATGCAATTCAAAGTAAGGATAATGAAGTTTCTTATGTTCTAGAAGAGCTTGATAAATCGAAAATTAATTTTAAAGAAAAATCTATTGTAAGTAATCTTCAAAATGGAGATGAAACCACTTCCCGTGTTCTAGCACTCTTTGATAAAGAAACGACAGAAAAATCAATTCAAGATACAGCAAAAGATAATGTGATTGCAGCTATTACAGATAATAAGCCACAAGTCACCGTGAACGGAGACCATTTTGCATTTGGGGATCAAAATATTGATTCTTCAGTAGCGAGTATAGGAGATATTTTCCCACAAGAGAAGAAACCAGATACAGTTGTGAATCCACCAGTTACACCGGAAGGTGAGAATGGTAGTACGGAAAATCCAGGGACAGAAAAACCGAAACCGCCAGTAGATCCGCCAACGGATCCAGAAAAGCCGAAACCGCCAGTAGATCCGCCAACGGATCCAGAAAAGCCGAAACCGCCAGTAGATCCGCCAACGGATCCAGAAAAGCCGAAACCGCCAGTAGATCCGCCAACGGATCCAGAAAAGCCGAAACCACCGGTAGATCCACCAACGGATCCAGAAAAGCCAAAACCGCCGGTAGATCCACCAACGGAATCAGAGAAACCAAAACCACCGGTAGATCCGCCAGTAG
>NZ_JAUMJO010000009.1:54848-60782 GCF_036320425.1 Bacillus nitratireducens | reverse complement strand
GTAATCCACCAACGGATCCAGAAAAGCCAAAACCACCGGTAGATCCGCCAGTAGATCCACCAACGGATCCAGAAAAGCCGAAACCACCGGTAGATCCGCCAGTAGATCCACCAACGGATCCAGAAAAGCCGAAGCCACCGGTAGATCCGCCAGTAGATCCACCAACGGATCCAGAAAAGCCAAAACCACCGGTAGATCCGCCAGTAGATCCACCAACGGATCCAGAAAAGCCGAAACCACCGGTAGATCCGCCAGTAGATCCACCAACGGATCCAGAGAAACCGAAACCACCGGTAGATCCGCCAGTAGATCCACCAACGGATCCAGAAAAGCCAAAACCACCGGTAGATCCACCAACGGATCCAGAGAAACCGAAACCACCAGTAGATCCGCCAACGGATCCAGAAAAGCCGAAACCGCCGGTAGATCCACCAACGGATCCAGAGAAACCGAAACCGCCGGTAGATCCACCAACGGATCCAGAGAAACCGAAACCGCCAGTAGATCCACCAACAGAACCAGAGAAACCGACAGAACCGGAGAAGCCAGTTCTGAAACAAAATGAAAAGATGGTAGCGAGTAAATAATGAAAAAATCATTTGGTATTGCCAAAAAGGTACTCATAAAAAGAGTGCCTTTTTAATTTGAAAATACATGTAATCTAATTTTTCGCTGAAAGGAGTCATATAAATGTTTGTTAATAGTACAAATGCAGTACAAATTTCAAATCTAGATAAAAGTTTAATGTTGGTGGGTAGAGTGGGGACAGGAAAAACGAGGGAATTGAAGAGAATAGCTTTAAGCTTGCAAAAAGTTTTAGTGTTAGATCCATTGAAAGAGTACAAGGAATTAAAGAAACAATCAGGTGGTCATGTGACTTTACAATATTTAGAATACGAATTTAGTGATGGAAACCGACAGTTCAAGATTACAAAAGATGTAATAAATATAGCCAAACAATTTGAATATGTGATTGTAGATGAAACCAATTATTTATGTCAGGAAGATTTTATATATTTTCTTCAACAAATGAAGGATTCCAATATAAAAGTAATAGCAAGCTTTCAAGAAATGCCATCAGATGCCCAGATTACTAAGAAGTTTCGATATATCATGTGTTTAGATGTAACGAATGTTTTCGATAAGAAAACAGAGTATGAAAATATAATTATGATTCGGGATTTGGCTTAAAGGACTAACACGTGTGGCTAGATTGAACAGAGGTGATTCTTTGATATGTATAGTGAAAAGATATCAATCAAATATAAATTAGCTGAAAAAGAAGTACTCATTCCATTGAGTGCTTTTTTGTTTGTAGGAATGTTTTTAATTGCTAATTTTTTACTCAATTTATCTTTAGAGCTGATAGAAACAACATTTAGTGACTTATTACATCCTAAACCATTTCATATGGATGTAGGATTTCTTTTTCGGATGCCAATTGCAGAGCATCCAATTTATTACTTGCTTGTTTTCCTTGTAGTAATTGGAACCATAGCAAGAACAGTGTACAAATTGAAATCTTCCTTTAAAAATTTAAATAATCATCAGAAAGGGTCTAGTCGTTTTACAACAGTTGAAGAGTTGAAAAAACAATACCGAGCTGTACCAGATCGAGAGGAATCATTTAAAGGTGGCGGTGGTGTTGTTATCTCCCGACTAGGTGACAAGGTATTCATTGATGATAGCCCCGTAAACAACTTAATCATTGGTACAACACGCTCTGGTAAAGGGGAAACCTTTGTATTTCCTACAATTGATGTCTATTCTAGAGCGGAACATAAACCATCTTTAATTTTTAATGATCCAAAGGGTGAATTATTCAGTGCATCGAAAGAAACGTTGGAAGAACGAGGGTATCACATTGAAGTTTTGAATTTGTTAAACCCACTTGATTCTATGAGCTATAACTTGTTACAGCTCGTCAAAGATGCCTATAAAGATGGGGATTATTCAACGGCACAGGCATTATGTAAAACACTCTCACACACTTTGTATTACAACCCAACTGTAAAAGATCCTTTTTGGCAACAGTGCGCCATGAGCTTGTGTAACGCCATGATATTAGCAGTTACAGATAAATGCATTGCGGAAGGTACAGAAGAAAAAATCACAATGTATGCAGTTGCAAATATGTTGTCAGAACTTGGCTCAAAAGAGGTTATCGTAGATCCAAAAGCAGATCCACAAAACGCATTAGATTTATACTTTGAAGGTTTGCCAGCAGATAGTGTTGCGAAAATGCAATATGCAACCTCAAACTTCTCGAAAGGAACGACACGAGGCGGGATTTTCACCCAAACAATGAACGGACTCTCTATCTTTACGTTCGATGAAATTGCAAAAATGACTTCGAAAAACAGTGTGGATTTAAAATGTGTAGGGTTTGGAAAAACGATAAAAGGGAAAGTAACATCTAGAAAACGAGTAGAAATTGTCTTTCCGGATGGATCAATGGAGTCTATCAAAGCAGATATTACAGGACGTTTTTCATTGGATTTTAAGCAAGTAGTAAAAGTCGGGGATACAATCCAATTGAGTGAAAAGGGAACTGATAAAAAGAAAACATCTATTTCTATTACGAAAATAGATGAAAAGACGGGTCATACAGAATTTAAAGTAGTAGAAGAAAATGAAGATATACAGATAACGACAGTGGATTATTTTGATAAACCAGTTGCAATTTTTATGATTACACCTGACTATGATTCTTCAAATCATGTCATTGCTTCTATTTTCGTAAGACAGCTCTACTTCATATTAGCCAAGGGTGCATCTCTTGCTCGTGGTAATGGGTGTCATCGTGAAGTAGTATTTATTTTGGATGAGTTTGGCAACATGCCGAGTATAGAAGGAATGGCAACGTTAGCAACGGTTTGTTTGGGAAGAAATATCCGTTTTAATCTCATCATTCAAGCATATTCACAACTGAAAAACAAATATGGAGATGATGCAGATACCATTGATGGAAACTGTGGGAATACCATCTACATTCTAACAAACGATCAAGAAACAGCCGAAAAAGTGTCCAAAAAGCTAGGGAATCAAACAATTAATCTACCTTCCCGAAGTGGAAAAGGTCTTTCTACTGATAAAAATAAAACGGAAGGTCTAGATCAACGACCACTGTTAACAGCAAATGAGCTTACGAATTTTAAAGAAGGAGAAAGTGTCGTTATTCGTGTCATAAAACGTCAAGATAATAATCGAAAGCGTATCAGACCACGACCAATTTATAATACAGAAGAAACAGCTTTAAAATATAGATGGGAGTACTTAGGAGTAGAGTTTGATACAGATAAATCTATTTTAGATATAGATATCGACTCCTTACACGATGATGTAGAACCAAAAAAACTGATTGTAGATTTTCTAGGAAAGAGAAAGGAAGAACAAATTAAGAAAGAACCATCAGAGCCAGAAAAAGTACAAGAAGCTTCTTCCCAAATAGAGACACCGCAGCCAGTAGAAGAGCCAACCATGATGGGAATTGATGAAGAGATTCCGGAAGAGGCGTTTCAGCAGGAAGATAGCCCGTTTAATTCCCTCTCCATTGAAAATTGGAAAGAAAAAACGGTTAATGAATTTTTTGAATCTGATTTAGCGGTTTTGAAACTGGTTGATAAGTTCTTTTTAGCGCAGTTAGGCAAATCAATAGATGAAGTTGAAAATCAAGAAATGGGCGAGTTTTACAGTGAATTTCAAATGTTAGCTCACAATGACCACATCGACAAAAGTGTTTATCAAGCAGTTGAAAACAAGATTAATCGAATCTTACGTGATTTAGAAGAAAAAGAACAAGTAACGAGTTAGAAAAGCACTCAAATGATTGAGTGCTTTTTTGAATCCAAACATAAAGGAGGAAGAGAGAATGCGTGTACCGACAATAACGGATAAAATGCAATTGATTTTAGATAGTTACTCGCCATTTGTAACAGAAGAAAATGAGGTCATTCTTGGTCTAGAAGATGCGGTTCTTTTCCTTTCAGTAGATCGGGAACAAAAAGGTAAATTGATTATTCGTATTGACAGATTGAATGAAAGAGTGAATTGGACAGCAAAAGAAGTATTAGGGCAGTAATAAGCATGAGAGGAGGATAAATAGTGAAAGATGAAGAGATTTTAAAAACTATAGAAGCGTTCTCGGATTATCTTCAAGTAGGAGACGTCGTGAATTATGTATTGCGTTGGCTAGGATGGTTCCTAATTGTAGGCTTATCTTTAGTTGTAGATGCTTTAGAGGGTGTGACAGATGCCATACTGGGGATTAAAGGATTCTTTAATTCACCAGAAATACAAAATTTTGTTGATATGTTATATCCATTGTTTGTCGTTCTTTTAGCCATATCATTTTTATATATTGGCTACATGTTCATTATGAATAAACAAATGAACCGTTCTCAAATTATCATCAATATTTTTGTAACACTGAGTGTACTTTGTTTATTAAGTACTGGTATGACAAAGGTTGATAAGTTCACCGATGATGCCATAGCAGTTGTAAAATCAGAACAAAAAGGCTCTTTGAGTGATGAAATTATTAAGAAGAATATAACAGATATAGCAGTAATAGATGAAAATAAATGGAAAAAGAAAGAAGACATGAATCCGAAGAATCATATTCCAGAAAAAAACATCAGGCAGATAGATATTACTGAAAAAATAGATAAAGATTTTGAATTTGCAAAGGATAAAAAGTTATCAGATGACGGACAGGAAATTTTAAAAAATAAAAGAGTAATGGATGGGATGGGAGTTGCATCTTTAGCTGAATTAAAAGATGGATGGTTTGATTTCTTCCCAGAAAAGTATTATCGCTGGCATTGGAATTTCTGGAATATATTCTTTACTTTACTGATAACTGGTGCAACTTTGTTATTGGTGAGTATTAAGTTAGCTAGATTATTTTACGAATTAGCATTTAACTACTTGTTAGCGAACATATTAGCACCAGCCGATGTTGCGAATGGGCAAAAGTTAAAAGCAGTGTTATCTAATATCCTCAATATATTTGTAGCAACAATCATGATTTTCCTATCTTTGAAGCTATATATAATGGGCACAACGTTTCTCCATGACAAATTAAATGGTGTACCGTACCTAATTGCATTAGCCGCATTTAGCATGGCAGTTCTAGATGGTCCGTCAGTCGTAGAAAGGCTCTTTGGAATAGATATTGGATTAAAGAGCAGTTGGGGCATGTTGGCTGGTGGTTTCGCACTTGGTAAAGGAATTGGCGGTCTTGCAAATTCCAAGCCAATGAAGGGTCTAGGGAATATGATTGGAAAAGGAGCGAAAGGCGCAGCGCAAGGAACTGGTGTTGTAGCAGCAAAAACAGCGAGTGCAGCAGCTACAACAGCAAGTGCGGCAGTGATGGCAACAGGTGGCATGGCTGGTATCATAAGTGGTTTGAAAAAAGGGAATGAGTCGGAGAAGAAAGAGTCCTTGCAAGATCAAATAAAAAAGGCGGATCAGAAGAAAGCAAATGGTAATGATTTAGCAAATAAAGAAAAAGAAAAAGAAAAAGAAAAAGGCAACTTAAATAAGGAAGAAGATAAAAAGAACGGTGGTACGCCATCTATTCAAGAAGATATGAAAAAAGAAGGGAATGAAAATCCAGGGGTAGCAAATGGGCAAGAATCGGGAACAACAAGTCTTCAAGATGAAATAAAAGAAGCTGGAAAAGTAAGTGGAGCAAGTGAAGGGAATCCAACAGCAGGAGCGGTAAGACAAGGAGCAAGTGAAGGGAATCCAACAGCAGGAGCGGTAAGACAAGGAGCAAGTGAAGGGAATCCAACAGCAGGAGCGGTAAGACAAGGAGCAAATGAAGGAAGTCAAACACCAGGAGGAGTAAGACAAGGAGCAAATGAAGGAAGTCAAACACCAGGAAGAGTAAGACAAGGAGCAAATGAAGGAAGTCAAACACCAGGAACA
>NZ_JAUMJO010000009.1:0-54750 GCF_036320425.1 Bacillus nitratireducens | reverse complement strand
CAGTAAGACAAGGAGCAAGTGAAGGAGGTCAAACACCAGGAACAGTAAGACAAGGAACAAGTGAAGGAGGTCAAACACCAGGAGGAGTAAGACAAGGAGCAAATGAAGGAAGTCAAACACCAGGAAGAGTAAGACAAGGAGCAAATGAAGGAAGTCAAACACCAGGAACAGTAAGACAAGGAGCAAGTGAAGGAGGTCAAACACCAGGAACAGTAAGACAAGGAACAAGTGAAGGAGGTCAAACACCAGGAGGAGTAAGACAAGGAGCAAATGAAGGAAGTCAAACACCAAGTCCGGCACCAATGGAAACATCAAGACCAGTACCAAGTGGAAATAGCCCGGCACCAGTGGAAACACCAAGATCAGTACCAAGTGGAAGTAGCCCGGCACCAGTGGAAGCATCAAGGCCAGTAGCAAGCGGAAGTAGCCCGGGACCAATGGAAACATCAAGACCAGTATCAAGTGGAAGTAGCCCGGCACCAATGGGAACATCAAGACCAGTATCAAGTGGAAGTAGCCCGGAACCAGTGGAAACATCAAGACCAGTATCAAGTGGAAATATCCCGGAACCAGTAGAAACATCAAGACCAGTATCAAGTGGAAGTAACCCAACACCTGTGGAATCGCCAAGATCAGTGGCAAGCGGAAGTAGTGCGGCACCAGCCGATATCGTAACGGTGACACACAGTAGCCCAAGTGTTCCTTATGAAAGTGATAAAGAAGTGGCAGCAAGTAGTAGTCATGAAACACGTACATTAGGACAATATGCAACGGATACAGTTAAAAAGGGCTATAGCTCTACTACATCATCCGCTAAGCAAACAGTAAGAGGGGTTCAAGAACGAATCAATAATTCAGAAACGGTACGAAATACAAAGCGTTTTTATCAAATGGGTCAAAATACAGGTAAAAGTTGGAGAGATATAGTGAACAAAAATAAAAAGAATACAGATGAAAAATAAGCGTAACCGTACGCTTATTTTTTATTGTCGAAAAGGAGGGAATACCGATGAGAAGCTATCGGATTCCGAAGGAAATCAGTACAGAATTACGGATTAATAAAGTGCTATATCTAATAGATTTTTTCTTATTGATTGGTTTATTAGTTGTAACGATGATTCTAAGGAATTTTGTGCATGGCTCTTTACAACTCCCCTTCGTCATTTTCATGGCAGCTATTGCAATTATTATGATTTGGCGACCAAGTACGAATCCTCAAAAACGAATGTATGAAGTGTTGATTATTACATTGCTAAGAAGAAAAGGTGCATATTGTGCCATTGATAACGATCAATAAGGGAGGGATCACATATGGCGTTATTCAGCGAAAAAGATGTAAAAAAAGAAAAGCCACAACAAATAGAAAGACCGAAGAAAAAGGCATTTCGTTTTAACGAAAAAAATGTAAAGGAATCACTTTCTGAACCAAAAGAAATTGTTAAGGTGGTACCCGACGAAAAGAAAGAGGAAGAAAAAACAAAGGTAGAAAGAAAAGTAAAAAAACAGAAGAAAGAAAAGCCAAAGAAAGATGTTTTGAAAAAGAAAAATCCCAAACTTTTAGGCTTTTTATCTAGAAAAAAGAAAGAAGCACCACCAAAGGTAAAGAAAAGTATTGCGGAAATTATGCAAATCGTAGACATGACGGAGGATGGCATATTTGAACTGAAAAATGAGGAGTTTTTAGAAATCCTTCAAGTCGAAGGTGACGATATGTTCTCTAAGAATAGCGAAGAACAAGCATTTGTTATTTTCTCACATGCTTATTTTTATCAAGCCTACAAACAGTCCATTAAACTTGTTTTTTTAAACTTCCCATGTCAAACTACCGAACAACAAAGATATGTAGAGAAAAAAATTAAAGAATGTACCAGTCCTTTATATGAACGAATTTTAAACCAGAAGTTAAAAGAACTTCAATTCTTAGAATGGGGAAGAACAAATCGTGAAGCCTTCTTATTTATTTACGGAGAAAGTGAGTTAATTGTAAAAGAACGTGTGGATGCAGCCAAACGATATATTAAGCGTTCTACTGAACTATTAGAGGTAGATGAAGAGAAAAAGTTAGAACTTATGTTTAAATTGTTTAATCAAAATGCAAAATTGGGAACAAAAAATATATGGTAGTGAGGGGGAAACAACATGTTTGCGTTCAAAAGTAAAAAATCCAAAAAGGAAAAACAAAAAGAACTAAAAAAGAAAAAAGGTTACAATCCTTATTTAGTAGCTAGAGTCCAACCACAAGGGGGTGTAAGTTTTAAAGAAAGTTATGTGCAAACAGGTGATGGATTTGGTACTTGTATTCATGTGTTTGACTATCCAACAGAGGTAAATGATTTTTGGCTAGAGCAAATTATGAATATGCCAAATGTGATCACAACATTAGATGTAATGAGTGATGATCGAAAAGAAGTTGTTGAATCGATTAATAAATCCATGAGTGAACAAAGTGTTCGGCATGATACAGCAAAGGATAATATAGATCGGATTGATGCAAAAAATGAATTTTTAGAGCTGGAAGCTCTCTATACGGATTTGAAACAAGGTGAGGTCATGAAACGTATTCATATCCGTATCTATGTTTCCGCTAGAACATTAGATGAGCTAGAAAAACAAGTAAAAGAAATCATGGAAACATTAGAGTCTTATAACTTTCGAGGAGCTGTCTTTTTAAATGAACAAGAGTATGAATGGGATGCACTTGTAACGAGCTTTGATACACAAAAAAGCTATGTGAACCGAAGAAAAGGAAAAGAAATTCCGGCAGTCAGTTTGGCTGGTGGATGTCCATTTCACTATTCTTATTTGCACGATCCATACGGTACGTATTATGGAACAACGAAAACAAAAGGAAATGTTATTTTTGATATTTTTCATAAAGACAAACAAAGAAAGAGTTATAACGGTGTAATGGTTGGAAAGCCTGGTGCTGGAAAATCAACCTTACTCAAAAAGAAAGCCGTGGATTATGCAAGTAAAGGACATTTTATCCGTATTTTTGACATTGTAGGTGAATTTGAGGAAACAGTACGTGACTTGAATGGAAAAACAATTGCATTAGATGGATCACAAGGTCAAATTAACCCACTTCAAGTATATAAGACAGCAGAAAGTGAGGAAGTTAGTTTTATTCAGCATTTATCTAAAATGACAACTTTTTATCGCTTTATTGCACCAGAAGCAAAAGATGATGAAATTAAGGAATATGAAAATTTGCTTCGGAAATTATATATTCGTATGGAATTATGGAACGATAAAAAAGGAGCGACAAATGAAATTACAACAAGAAAACCAAAAGAATATCCTATTTTCTCTGACTTTTTAAGGTTTGTTCGTAAAGAGTTATATCATGATGTAGTAAGTAAAAAACATCATGAAAATTTAGGAGAAAGTAGAATCCATCGTTTAGAATTAATTGAATTAAATCTTATGAATCTAGTAGAAGTGTATGCACAATTATTCGATGGGCATTCTACAGTTGAAGATTTCAAGAAAGAACAAGTTGTATCTTTTTCCTTACGGAATATATCCAGTTCTAAAGCAGAAGTGTTTCAAGCACAAATCTTTAATGTGTTAAATCTCCTATGGGATGAAATGATATCAAATGGTGCTCCTCAATTAAAAGCCTTTAACAAAAAGCAAATTGCTTTTGAAGATGTTGTACGATACTTCATTATTATCGATGAGGCACATCATATAATTAACACACGAAAAGAAAGTGCTCACGCTTTACAATTTTTAATTAAATTTAGCCGAGAAGACCGAAAATATTTTGCAGGGCTTTTATATGCAAGTCATACGATTCGAGATTTTGTACCGGAAGGATCTTCACAGGAAATGATTGATGAAATTAAAAAACTCTTTGAACTTACACAGTACAAATTTATTATGCAGCAAGATAATAATAGTTTAGA
Organism: Bacillus nitratireducens; assembly: GCF_036320425.1. Classification (NCBI taxonomy): domain Bacteria; kingdom Bacillati; phylum Bacillota; class Bacilli; order Caryophanales; family Bacillaceae; genus Bacillus; species Bacillus nitratireducens. Next base: position 50,839 of record NZ_JAUMJO010000009.1, on the reverse strand, counting down.
TATGTTACGAAAAGTATTTGCAGGACAGTTAAGTGAAAGCGAAATTGCAGCGATTCCACATTTGCCAACAGGGGATGTCATTTTAAGTATCGGGGCTGTAAAAAACATTCACTTTCATGTAGAAGTAACAGACGAAGAATTAATGTTATTCGGGGGAGGTGCTTAATACCATGCATCTTGTTTTAAAGATCATACCAAAGAAATGGCTCATCACTTTAGCGTTACTTGTGATGGGTCTTTTTTCTTTTCTTTTACTTGGAATCGTTAGTATTTTCATTGCAGCAATGGGAAGTGATAGTGGAACAGGAACAGACACGGGTGACATTACGTATACAGGTGAAGGGCAAGTAATGAATGTTTCGCCTGATGTTTTGAAATGGGAACCTACGATTCGGAAGCATGCGAAAGACTTTGGCGTGGAACCTTTTGTCGCTTTAATGCTTGCGCAAATGATGCAGGAGAGCGGAGGACGTGGCAGTGATCCGATGCAGAGTTCTGAAGGGGCATTTAATACGAAATATTGTAAAAAACCAAATTGTATTACAGATCCCGACTATTCCATTTGGGCCGGTGTACAGGAGTTTAAGCATGCGATAGAACGAGCTGGTGTAACTGGGCCTGGTGATATGGATCATATAAAAACAGCTTTACAAGCCTATAATTTTGGTACTGGTTTTTTTGATTTTATTTTTTCAAATGGCGGTAAATATACAAAGGAATTAGCTATAAAATTTTCACAGGAGCAATACAAAAAAGTAGCTCACACTGGTATGTATCATTGCCTTAGACCAGAGGCTGTACCGTATCAAGCGTGTTACGGGGATTTCTTGTACGTTGATGCCGTTTTGAAATATTATCAGCCAGGTTCTGTCGTTTCTAGTGGTGGAGGAAATCCAGGAAGTGGTGGAAGTAGCGGTGTAAAAGTTGTAGATGTTGGGCGACCATTGATAGGAAAAAGTACGTATGTTTTCGGTGGAGGACGAAAGCAAAGTGAAATTGATAGGAATATATTTGATTGTTCTAGTTTTGTACATTGGGCATTTAAGCAAGTAGGAAGAGAGTTAGGACCTGTAACGGATGTTAATACAGAATCATTGAACAAAATTGGTCAAAAGATATCGCCAAATGATATGAAGGCTGGTGATGTAATATTCTTTGATACTTATAAAAAAGATGGGCATGTTGGTTTGGTTATCGATAAGGATCATTTCATTGGTTGCCAAACAAATAAAGGAGTAGCTATCGAAGATTTAAATAATCCGTATTGGAAAAAAGTATTTACTGGTCATGTAAGAAGGTTCTAAAAATCAAAAGAATAGGAGACTGAATGAATGAAAGATAAACGAAAATCTTTGTTTATTGTGTTTGTCATTTTAGTTATAGGTGTGACAGCTTTTAATATCTACTTGAGCAAAAAATCAATGAGTGATGGCAAAGAAAAACAGTTAAAACTTTCAAATGAATTACTAACAAAACAAAATGAAGACTTAAAAAAACGACTGGATAAGGTGCTTCCATCCGCACAAGAACAACAGAGAAGAGCGTATTTATCGACGGCCGAAATGTTTATTCAATTATCCTTTCATCGAGAAAAAGAAGGCTATAATGAGCGAAAAGAAAAAGCAAAATCCATTATGAGTGAAGAACTTTTACAACAATTCTATCCCACTGACAAATACGAGTTAGGAGATACCTATAAAACGAAACCAATAGAAATGAAGTTTTATTTACAAGAAAATGAACCAGATAAAGAGGAGGTAAATGTGTTAGCTGAATTTATAAATGTCACGACAGATTCAACGCAAAACCGAGAAGAAAAAGTAAACAATGTGTTGCGAATCATCATAAAAAAAGAAAAGGAAACATGGCGAGTGACAAGTGTGGAAGAGTTAAATATGAAAGTATTATAACAAAAAAAGTGGGGTGAGAGTGTGATAGGTGCAATCAGTAGGAAGAGTGAAAGAATTAATTTGAGAAGAAATAAGTCGTGGATCTACCTAGCAATTATCAGCTTTCTATTTTTAGGTTTTTTCGCTTTTTTGACGTCTAAAATTTACATGCCAAACGATGAGAAACTATTCCATACGGAAACAAATAAAGTAGTCAAATTATCGGGAATGGGAAAATTGATTGTAGAACAAAGGGAATACAATCCACACAAAAACTTTATACAAATTCGTTTTCGGATAGAAGGATATGAGGAAACAGGATTTACATTTAAAGCACAAGAAAAAACAAGGTCTGGTGTTCAATTACCTGTCAAAGTGTTGTATGAAGAGAACGGAAATTATGTGGTAGAAGTAACAGAGTTATCTCCGAATTGGGGAGCGTTAGCTTTCGATATTTACAATAAAAACGGTGAAAAAGAACAGATGGATATTCGTAAATTCACGCAAGATGTTAACGAATATGAAGAAGAAAATGCAGCAACAAAGAGTCCGAATAAACTTGTTCAGTCAATTTTTACCGATCAAAGAAAAACAAAAGTAAATGGTGAATTGTTAGCTGAAGACAAAAAAACATATGAGCTAGATTTTATAGAGAGAGACAAAAAAGATATTGAAACAAAGATCAAAAATTATGGGAAAGCAATCAAACTGGAAGAAGAAAATGCGAAGACAGTTTATGAAAAAGTAAAAGAACTACAAGATGAAATGAAGTACCAAACAGATGCGGAAAAAACGGAAACGCAATCGAAAATAGCATCCTTAGAATCTAAAATAAAATCATCAGAAAAGAACGTGGAATTATTTAAAGGGGAACAAAAAATTGCACGAGATAAGATCCTAAAATTAGAGCAAAAGGCACAAGAAATTAATAAAAACTGAAAAAAGTCATGTCGTGAGTGAGTCTACATCAAGGGATTTCGTGTCGTGAGTGAGTCCACATCACGAAAAAATGAGTCGTGAGTGAGTCTACATCAGAAGATTTTGTGTCGTGAGTGAGTCTACACCTAGAAGGTTTTCTTGTTCCCATCGTTTCGCTAGGCTCCGCCTAGCTTCACACCATAGGTGGGAACAAAAACCCCTTATGCTCTTCTCACTATTTTTTGATCTCTACCCACAATTGCAGAAAGGAGAGGGGAAAGTGGAAATCAGAATTAGAGAAGTAGATCCAATTGCCGTAAAGAAAATAGATGAAATTGCAAAGAGGAAAGGATTATCCAGGCAGAAATTTTTGAAAGATCAAATTGAAATGTTGGCATTTTTTCAGCAACAAAATAAAAGAGAAATGGAATTAGAAAATCTCATCCAAAAGAACATCCATATGATGAATGATTGTTATAGCGAAATGAAAAAAATGAATGAGTTTATTCAAATGATGATGCAGGATGAAGAAAATGAGTAATGCCGTTCCTGTTCAATCTTCCGCCACACCTGGTGTTGTTTTAAAAACTAAGTTTGTGTTACCAAGTTCGGATGCGTTTCAGAACTATATAGAGTATGTAGACCGGGAAGAAGCACAAAGTGAAGTGAAACTGAATCCGAAAATGTTTGAAACGTATCAAGAATATATGGGAAATCCAGAAAAGACATCGGCGCTGTTTACGGAACACGCAAATCGTTTATCAGAAAGTGAGAAAAAAGCCTTAAAGGAAATGTTTAAAACCGCTCACGAAAATGGAAGTATTATGTGGCAAGATGTCATTTCTTTTCATAATCCTTGGCTAGAGGAACAAGGCATTTATGATGAGAAAACAAAAACATTAGATGAAAAAAAGTTAATGGATGTGACACGGCTTGCGATGAAGGAAATGCAAAAAAGGGAGGGGTTAGAAAAAAGTTCTACCTGGTCGGCAGCTATTCATTTTAATACGAATAACATTCATATTCATGTGGCAACTGTTGAACCATTTCCAACGAGAGAACGTGGCAAAAGAAAACCAAAAACCTTGGATGCAATGAGGGGAAAAGTCGTAAACAATTTGTTAGATCGTAAGCAGGAACAAAAACAAATTAATGACCTGATTCGAAACAATATGGTGGGAAGTAAAAAAGAAGATTCCGTTTTTGATTGGCGCAATCAACATTTGAAACCTTTGTTTTTAAAAATCTATAAACAGTTACCAAGTGATAAAAGACAGTGGCAATATAGCTACAATACGATTCAACCATTAAAGCCGGAAATTGATGAATTAAGCAGTCGATATATTCAACACCATCATAAAAAAGATTACGATCAGTTTCTCCAAAAGTTAGATAAAGAAGTGCAAGTTTTTAAAGAAGCGTATGGGGAAGGAAAGTATGATAAGAAGCAATATGAAAATTACAAGACGAATAAAATTAATGACTTGTATAAAAGAATGGGTAACGCCTTTTTACAAGAAATGAAGGCATATGATAAAGAACAAAAGAGAATCTATCACATGAAAAAATCAAAGCCGTTTCAAAAATTTCAACAGAATGTATCTATTCAGTATTCTATGAAGAAAGTGGAACGTGCTTTTAAAAGTGAATATGAAAGTTGGAAGAATCAAAAGTATTATGAGCGTATGCAAAAAGAAAACGCATATCAAAATGAGAGGAGTTATTAAATGAAAGACTTTCGCATGCAAATTACATTGGATGAGGAAACAGATACGTATATTAAAGACTACATGGAAGAACACAACATCAGATATAACGGTGAAGCAATTGTTAGGATTTGTAGAGAACATCAAGCATCAAAAAGTTCAGAATGGTCATTGAATTATATTTCCGAAATTGTATCAAAAAATCTACACGATGTGTTGAAAAGTGAGCTAACAAAAATTCGTCTCGGTGCAAATAGTGCGGATAGAAATACACAAGTTTTAATTGAATTAATGAATGGATACTTTTTTGCTAATGACTTAGATTTAGAGAGTATTATTACTACGGATAAAATAGAAGTTGGTGGCGTGAAAATGGCAAAGGAAGTCGTAGCGGAACGGATTAGTCATGCGAGACAAAAACGTATAGATCATGAGGCATCAAAGAACAATGTAACGTAAGCTACATTGTTTCTTTTTATAAAAAAATAGGAGGTTAGTAGGATGCTATTATTTCGTGAAGATATCGAGTTAGGAGTTATTAAAGCAGTTGGAGAAGGGGAATTGATCTTACTTGTAAAGGATGAAGAGTTAACCATTCCGATTACAAGAGAGGAAGAAAAAGAGCTTGCGGTACATGTCATGAATCAAGAAAACATGTTGGTTCCGGTTAATGTAAAAACACATGAACTGTTCTTCGATACAAATGAAAGATGGAATGAAGAAGACATGGAGGAATTGCAAAGAGCGAGTGAAAGCGTAGGAGAAGATCATGAGTAAAAGTTATAAGAAAAAGTATCAAACGAAATCACCAGAAGAAAAGAAAGAAGCGGTGCAAGCTTTAACAAAAAAGATGGAAAAAAGCGTAGAAGGTTATTTTCGTACACCGGGAGATTTAAAAGAGTATCTAACGTTTATGGCAAAGTTTTATCACTATTCACCATCTAATATTTCATTAATACAGAGTCAATTTGAGGGAGCCAGTGCAGTTGGTTCCTTTTCTTTTTGGAAAGAAAAAGGGTTTGCGGTTAAGAAGGGCGAGAAAGGAATTCAGATCCTTGTTCCAAACCGAACTGTAGCAAAATTCAAAGACAAAGAAGGCACTTGGAAAACAGTAACTAAAGCAAGTGAGGAAGAGAAAAAACAAATCGAATCTAAAAGCGTAGAAGTGATACCTGGTCGCTTATATTTTGCTGTCGGTCATGTATTTGATTTGTCGCAAACGAACGCAAAAGCGGAAGATCTCCCTCGTATTTTTCCGAATCGTTGGTTAGAAGGTAGCGTGAAAGATTACAAGAGTTTGTATAGAGGAATGGAAGCCGTTGCGGAAAAGAACGGTGTGAAAATTATTGAACCAAAAGCAGAGCTGGGTGTCGCAAAAGGTGTGAGTTATACCCTAACAAAAGAAGTTGCCTTGAATCCACGAAACAGTGAATTGCAAAATGTAAAAACCCTTCTTCATGAATTGGCGCATGCCAAACTTCATACAGCAGAAACACATATGAATTACACAGCACCAGAAAAAGAGTTTCAAGCAGAGATGACCGCTTATGCCGTTTCTTCTTATTTCGGAATTGATACAAGCGAATATTCATTAGGTTATTTAGCAAGCTGGACAAAAGGAAAAGAAATGAAAGATAAAACGAAGTTATTGAAAGAAGTACATGAAACTTCGATTGAATTTATTGAAACAATTGAAAATACGTTAGAAAAGGAAAAAGAAAAAACAAATGAAAAGGGAGTAGATAATATGTCAAAACAAGTATCTGAACATGAAAGAGACAATTTTGAAATTTTAACAGGTATTCAACAAAATGCACAGCGCAATATTAATGAAAAATTAGGATTAAATTTTGAAAGGCATTGGGAAAACTACGAAATCCAGTTGTCAGAAGATGGACGGATAATTGAAGGAATTCATCCTAATATGCAATTAACTGTAGAGGAAATGCATGCAATTGTTAATCAATATGGAAATGAAACAGAGAAGCAAAAAATAAGAGAAATTACAGAAACACTGGAACCTTTTCATGAACTAGATGAATATGAAAATCCAAGACTGGTAAGAGAAGAAATACTAAGAACACCTATTGCGAAAGTTACGTCTAACCAACAAGAGGATATGAAAGTAGAGTGTCTTTCTGGATATATAAAAGATATGCATCAGCTATTTGATTTTGATAATGCAATAAATCAAACGGTGAATCAAATCAATCATTCTATTGCAGAATCACATAAGGATATTATGACAACTAGAAATGAAAGACAGGATGAGAAAAATATTTTATTGGTCGAATATATGAGTTTAAGTAAGACGACACAAGAACTCGTTTCTATTACAGAGTTAAGGGAGCAAGCGGATAGAAACCGAGCGTTTGAGCCCGTGGAAGGCGCAGGAAAATTGAGTGATAAGGAATTCATAGATGCATTTAACGTGGCAAATAAAGAAAGATATGCAGCTCTAAATCAGGATGAAATTACTCGTCCAACTATGTTAATTCAATGGAGTGAAAACGAAAATTTTGCAAGTAATCAATTAATCCCATTTGGAGAGGCCAATGAAAAAATGTCTGAAGTCATTTCAAATATCGAAAAAGCAAAGGAGGAAGCAAGAGAAAGAGATGAATACGTACCATATGATAAAACTCGATATCATATCGCCATTCCAAAAGAAGTAGATAGGGATTTTGGGAGAATGGAGCTTGTGAGTATGGATCGTTTGGATATGGGAGATGGTGACTACAAGACACCATATGAACAAGTATTAAACGAGAAAAGGTATCTATCGGATGAAGTGAAACAAGCGTTACGAGATGAGGTAGTGAATCATAGAAATAACAAAGAAATACCGATGGAAAAAGCACAACAAAATACAGTAGAAAAATCGAAAGAGACACCCAACCACTTAGTTACAATTGAAATATTAGCAAATGGTATGCAAGATGAAGAACTGGCAAGAATCCACATGATGGATGCCGTTACGAAAGATATAAATTATTTGTCTGTATGGAATCAAGATAAAACAAATCGGGACGATTTATACGTTTCCCTCATGGAAAAGAACGGGAAACGAGAAAATATCTATTTAGATAACATTTTGAAACCAGATTTATATGAAAAGGTTCAAAGTTCTATCTTTGATGGAAGAGGAAATTTGTCATTTATTATTCATGAAAAGGATGCAAATATGAGTCTAGATGAAATCGTAAAAGATGAACGATATGGACTCTTAGTTGATAAAGCGGAGGAACAAAAAGATCACTCATTTAATGAAAAAGAAGTGGAATTGTATAAAGAAATGAAAAAGGAAGGATATGCACCTATTGCCTCTCTAGATCAACAAATTCAACCTACAAAAGAAAAAGAGTCAACTACATTGGATAAGGATTTAAGCCGGAAATTCGAGGCATACAGACGTTCACAATATGAAGAAACACCAGATAATATTGATAGTATTGTCACTCGTGTAAAAGCTGAAGAACGGTATTATACAACGAAATATGTTTCGATTGATAATGAGTTGGTAAGCCAGGAACACGTAGTAAAATTAGAAAATCAGGTGGATGAGAAGCTTGGGAAAGAAGGAATAACGGTGAATCAGTCTACAACTTCAAAAGAAATAGATGTAGATAAAAAATTTCAGCCATTAAACGGAAAACAAACGAATGGTAAAGAAATAGACAAGGAGCCAGATCCTATTATTTCAGGTAATGTAGACCAGTCAAAGGCTACAAAGAAATCAAGTAGAAAAAAAGAAACAATGGAAATGGAACGATGAAAAAATTTATAACAGGAAAACCAGATTAAATCATTTTTTGTTACTCATTTGAGAAAACGGAAAGTGATTTTTTTATGTCTAGAAATGAAAGAGGGTACATGTAAAAGCCCTCTTTCTTGTTTGTAGAACGGAAAGGAGTGAATGTCATGAATGTATGGCTGTTTGCGAGCTGTATGTTCCTTGTAGCTGTCTTTTTGAACATGTTGCTATTATTTGGTCGCAGAATGATAAACAAGCGCAGAAATAAGAAATGGAAGCGTAAAACTGAAATTGCAGATTAATAGGAGGTACTACTTATGGGAAAAACATTGTTTATTGCAGAAAAGCCGAAGGTAGCTGTTGAATTATTAAAATCACCTAGATTTAGAAACTCACAAAAACATCCGGGTAGTAAGCCGTATTACGGATACTATGAAAATGAAAATTACATTATTAGCTGGTGCCGTGGGCATTTATTAGAGTTAAAACATCCAGAAGAGATGGACGAGAGATACAAAGAATTTAAATTTGATCACTTGCCTATTATTTTAGAGCCAACATATAAAGAGAAGTCGGATTGTCTAGAACAAATTCAAATATTGGTTAAGCTGTTAAATCGTCCTGATGTAGATCATGTGGTCAACTCCTGTGATGCAGATCGAGAAGGTGAGCTTATCTATCGTGAAATAGTTGAATATGCAGGTGTGAACAAGCGAGAATCTCGTCTTTTTATCTCTTCTTATGAGGCCGCAGAATTGGAGGGAGCGTTGAACCGATTAGAACCAGGAACAGACTATGACGGGCTTGCACAATCGGCTAAAGCGAGGCAATACCTAGATTATATTCTAGGTATTAATGTTACAAGGGGCTGTACATCAAAACTAGCAAAAAACCAATTCTTATTGGCTTCTGGTCGTGTTCAAATGTGTATCTTGAATGAAATCCGTCAAAGGGAAATCGCTATCCAAAATTATAAAGAACAAACCTATTACAATTTAAAGCTACTAACGGAAAACGGTTTATCACCAGTAATGAAAACAGAAGATCAACTGATAGATCCATCGCCACTACAAAAGCTTGGAGATAGCTTGAAAGAAACGAATGTAATCGTAACGGAATTTAAAGAAAGTACGAGAAAAAAGAAACCAAAATTATTATATAACTTAACGGATATCTACAAAGATGCTCACGCCAAGCTGAAGATAAATGCGGAAACAGCCAAAAAACATATTCAGAGTTTGTATGAAGAAGGCTTTATCACATATCCTCGTTCTTCATCCAGGCATTTACCTACAGAACAAGTGGAACGAGTGAAGGAAGTAATGGCAGCATTAGAAAAAAGCTCCTATGCAAGTCTCGTACAACAAGTAGTTCCATCCTCTATTACGAAAAAACATACGACTTTTAATGATGAGTTAGTCAGTAGTCACTTTGCGATCATCCCAACAACAAAATTATATGTCGGGACCAACCGAAATCCATTAGAAAAACAGTTATATGACTTAATTGTAAAACGATTTATCGGGAATTTTATGAAACCAGCAATCTACCTGGTAAGAGAAGTGCATTTTATGGATCAAGAGGGCAACACATACAGTACAAAAGAAAAGATCCTACAAGAGAAAGGGTTTCTAAGTGTGTTTCAAGAGGATATAGAAGAGGGATCGGTTGAAGCATTTCAGATACCTATTTTACGAGAAGGAGATTCTTTCAGAATCGCTCAGTATGACTTGATTGAGTCCCGAACAAAGAAACCAGCCTTTCATACGGAAAGTTCCATTTTAACCTTTATGGAAACGGCAGGACGTAAATTGGATGATGAACATTTGAAAGAACTCATGAAAGGAAAACGGATTGGGACAGTCGCAACGGAAGAAACATTTATTCCGAAACTGTTAGAGCGAAGCTATATTGATGTTACCAACAATCAGATTCGAACCACTAATATTGGCCGTGCGTTTATAGATGCTTTTCCGGTAGATGAAATCAAAAATCCAGCTTATACGGCTGAAATGGAAGGGATGATCTACATGATCGAAAAGAAAGAAATGAAATATGAGGAATTTGTAGAGAAAACAAACACGTTTGTACAGGATACGGTAGAGCAATTAGGCGCAATGGATGATAAGGTGTCGGATAGCATTATTAATACTTGGAATCAGCAAATTGAGGTGTGTAAATGCCCTTGTAGAAAAGGAAAAATCCTTCATAAAGGCAATTTTTATGGATGCAGTAATTATCCAGAATGTGAAATCTCATTACCGAAAAAAATTAAAGAAAAAGCGATTCCGGAAGCGCAAGCGAAAAAGCTGTTTGAGGATAAGAAAACAGATCTTTTAAAAGGATTTAAGTCCAATGAGAAAGAGTTTTCCGCTTATCTAGTGTTACATGAAGGAAATATCAAATTTCAGTTCCCAACACAAGAGGAGCTATCATTTGGTAAATGCCCAAAATGTAAAAAAGGTGAGATCCTTCATCGTAAAACATTTTATGGATGCACGGAGCATCAAAACGGATGTGATTTTATGTTACCAGCAAAGATGAAAGGGAAAGCGATCCCTGGTAATCAGATGAAAAAGCTAATTCAGTATAAAACAACGGATTTTATAAACGGCTTTCAAGGAGAAAAGGGAGAATTTACGGCAGCTATCTATATGGAAGCGGACGGAAGTTTGAAATTCCGTTTTCCAACGACTGAAGATCGTACAATTGGCAAATGCCCATTATGTAAGAGTAGAGTTCTTGTAGGGAAAAGTAACTACTTATGTGAGAAATACAAAAAAGGCTGTGACTTCATTATTTTTGGTACATTCTCTGGAAAAAATCTAAGTAGTAATCATGTGAAGAAGTTATTAGAAAAGAATGTGACGGATCAAATCAAAGGGTTTATCTCAAACAAAAACGGGAAGAAATTTGACGCTCGTTTATCATACAGCGTACAGGAGAAGCGATTAAAATTCTTATTCGGCAAATAAAAATTAAATGCATGTAAAAGAGGACTAGGAAACGGAATAGTCCTCTTTTTTATTTCATTTTATAGAGTAAAGGGGGGATTCCGTAATGGCAAATGTCAGTACGGAGGATGCGATGAAAGCAAGAAAAATTGACTTGATTTCATATCTGGAAGCAAAAGGAGAAACGTTTAAGAAAGAAGGAAATTATTATCGTCATACGGAACATGACAGTCTCATCATTAAAGGGAATCAATACGCCTGGAATAGTCGAGGGGAGAAAGGATATGGAGCGATTAGCTTTGCGATGATGTACTATGACATGACATTCCCTCAAGCCGTGATGGATATTCAAAAGGGGGATTACAAAGAGTTTGATCGCTCAAAAGCTGAAGAGGAGCGCAAAAAAGGGCAGCAGCCTTTTAGTTATCCCAAACACCTGGAAGTAAATAAGCAAACAGAGATTAAAGAATATCTAATTCATGAACGTAAAATAGATCCTCGCTTGGTGAACTGGCTGATTAAAAAGGATCTCATCGCCCAGGATAAGAAAAATAATGTGGTGTTCAAATGGAGGGAAGAAGGAGGCAAAGGGCAAGTCATTGGAATGAACCGTCAAGGTACAGTCAAAATGGAGAATAAAAGGGGAAGCTTTAAGCAAATTGTCCCGAATTATGAAAAAATCAATGCCGGTTTTACGGTTGATGTAGGTAAACCGGATAAGATTTATTTTTATGAAGATCCAATCGACATGTTATCTCATTGGAGCATTAAACAAAATAATATCCAAAACGCTCGCCTGGTTTCTATGCATGGATTGAAGTCAAAAACAGTGATTCAATCTTTAATGGATGCGAAAAAAGAAGGGCACGATATTAAAGAGGTCATAATGGCAGTTGATAATGATAAGGCTGGGAAAGACTTCATTCAGACAATGAAATGCTTTGTAGATCTTAAAGAGAATATTCCAACGAATGAAAAAGATTGGAACGATGTCCGGAAGAAACAAGTGAGTGAGCAACAGGCAAAAGAAACAGCCCAACCAAAGAAAATGAAACCAATTAAAGAGGTGGAGCGAAGTGTCTAATCTACCAGAAATGCCAAACATATTACAAATTTTGATGTATGGTTTTATCCTGTATGTTCTTTTTCGTATTTGTAAATTCATGTACCGGAAGATCCAGGAGCGAAGAATATTAAAGCGAATGGCTAAGTCTGGTATTCGTTATATAGACAAAATGGACGGACATCAATTCGAAGTATACCTAAAAGCTCTCTTTCGAGAGTTGGGTTATTCTCCAACAGTCACAAAACAGTCAAATGATTTCGGAGCGGATCTTGTATTGAAGGGGAAAAATCGTATTGTAATCCAGGCAAAACGCTACGGGATGAAAAATAGAGTCGGCATCAGTGCCGTACAAGAGATATATGCAGCGCAAGCGTATTACAAAGCACATGAGGGCTGGGTTGTAACAAACAGTGTGTACACAAGAAAAGCGAAAGAATTAGCGGAAGCATGCCATATAAAACTAATAGATCGTGTAGAACTTCAGAAATTGATTAATAAAATTAATCCCGAATATTCGGCTGAAGATGTGTATCAAGGGGTAAAACCTGCGGAAAGGAAATGTCCAGCATGTGAAAATCATTTAGTCGTTCGAAATTCGAATAAAACGGGAAATAAGTTTTTTAGATGTTCTCAATATCCTACATGTACACATACAGAACCAATCAATACGTGAGTGTGGATTTGAAAAATGATTAACTGTTTATAAAAAAGATGCACCGTTTTATCCCTTTGGGTTTACTTATCTATAGGGATATTTTTATTAATAAAAGAAGCATGATATATAAACTGAATATAAAAACGTTTTAATCCTTTAAAAATATTCCATAATTTAGTATTGTTTAAATATGGAATATTTTGTTTACATGGAAGGGGTAACTATATGTTTTTACAAAAATATAAAGGTTTGATTATTGGGATAATTGGTGCTGTTATAGGGATATTATCTTTCTTTTATCTTAAAGATTTAGATTATATGTATAGATTGGGTCTTAGATTATTTTCTATAACATTAATAACTATAGGATGGATTATTGTCGAGAATTCGAACCATTTCTATAAAAAAAAGGATAATGGTAATGTATAGATGTTACTATTCCCAAATTTTTTTTGCGTTTTATTAATCAGAGAATCGCATAGTAAGGTTAACATGTGTAATTTTAATCAACCATTTTTATAAAAACCAATCTTAAATCTACTGGAAAAGAATCTATTTTGATTAATCTCTTTTCAAATTAGATTCTTTTTATATTCCGTGGAGTAAGAGTGGGAGTAGGTACTTTTAATCAAACTTTATCATTTTAGCCAAGAAGACTCCTTCCTCAAGGAACGTGTATGGGCACAGCCCAGTGAGTTGGTGGGAGATGAATTGGCCTCGGACAAGGGATGGCAGGAAGCCATCTTAATTGTTTGAAATACATAAAGTGTTACCGGATGGTTTGTAAATATTTAGGGGTTAGAAAGAGAGGAACAAAATGAAATTAGCAATTCAAACTAAAAATTTAACAAAATCTTTTGAAAATCAATCCATTGTAAGGGATTTAAACTTATCTGTTCCTGAAGGAAGTTTATATGCTTTTATTGGTCCAAATGGTGCAGGAAAAACAACAACTATGAGAATGTTATTAGGGTTAATTCCATTAGATAAAGGAACGATATTATTTAATAATAAAGATATCAAAGAATGGAAAGAAGAATTATTTGAAAATGTGGGTTGTTTTATTGATTCACCTACCTATTATCCTAATTTAACAGCATATGAAAATTTAGCCTATGTACAAAAAATGATTAATAAACCTTTAGATGAAATAGATAGAGTATTAAAAACTACAGGAATATATAAAGCAAAAGATAAAAAAGTTAAAGATTTTTCTTTAGGAATGAAACAAAGGCTAGGTATTTCCTTTGCTATTCTTAATAATCCTAAAATACTAATTCTTGACGAGCCTACAAATGGATTAGACCCAGAAGGAGTACACGAGATAAGGCGTTTATTACTTCATTTAGTAAAAAATGAGGGGAAGACTATATTTATTTCTAGTCATAATTTAGCTGAAATTGAAATGATAGCAGATCACATAGCATTACTACATAAGGGTAGCTTACTCTATGAAGGGAATTTAAACAGTATTATTACTTCTGGAGAATATATTGTTCACGTGAATGATACTGCTCCCACAGAAAGGATTTTAAATACAGAGGGTATACCCTATAGCATAGAAAAAGAAGGGGTATTCAAAATAATAATAGATCAAGATAGTGTTCCTAATTTAACCAGAATATTAATTAAAAATGATATAGATATTTTTGAAGTTAGCCCTAAAAAGCCAACATTAGAGGAAGTATTTTTATCTTTAACTAAACAAAAGGAGTTACTATAATAATGCAATTTATCTTTAAAAGTGTAAATAGTGAGATGAGGAAAATTGGTGGGAGAAAATTATTATTAATTTCTTTGTTTTTTTCATTATTATCAAGCTTTTTGTGTATAAGTTATTTTATTTTTAACAAGAATAATCCTGACATGTTTCAATCTACAAATCTTATAGCAATTACAGTAAACTTTAATACACTAACGTTAAGCATTTTTTCTGCTTGTATGTGGTATTTTATCATTTCTTCTGAAAATAAATATGGTACTTGGGCCATTATTTATACAAAACCCATTTCAAAATTCAAGTTATTGGTAGCTAAAAATTTATTGTTTATACTGCTCTATTTGATCTTTAATATTTTAAATTTTTCGGTTATGGGTATCTATACTTTTATAAATGGATATGAAATATCAATACTTTATTTTTTAAAAATGTTGATACTTTGTACCATTTTATCTTTAGCAATACCATATTCTCAATTGCTTTTTCACTTAATTATAAAAAAGGGAATTCTTGCGGCATCCTTGTCAGTTATTTGGATATTTTTTATCGTAACATATGGATTATTCCCTTTAATATTTACAAAGACATTTCCAATATTTTATGCATTGAATATAGTAAGTGACGTAATGTTTAAAGAAACAACTATTTTATTATATCTTGCAAGTTCTTCAATATATATTTTAGGAATTATGTTATTGACTGTGAGTTTTAAATATTATACATATGAATAATAAAGGGTGAAATAAGTGGGTATTTTAGGTGAATATAAAAAAAGTCTTCATAATGGATTGTATATCCTGTTACTAGTATTTCTGTTGATACCAATTAGTTTTCAAGTTTTTCTAACTGTATCGCCGCAATTAAAAGATGGCGTTTTCATGCATATAGCGATTCTGAGCCTTTTTTGTAGGTTATTTTTACCTATTGCGATAGGTCTATTAGTGTCATTTTCTTTTGTAAACGAATTCAGAAGAAAAGGATATATGTCTGCTATTTATCATGGGATCACTTTAAAAACTATATTAATTAATAAGTTTTTGTTTTGCTTAATAATTACTTTTTGTTATTTAATATGTGCTTTAGTCATAACTAGTATACCTATAGTATTAACGGTTGATAATCTCGGGACTGTTTATCAAAGAGTAAGTTTTTCTATACTTTTTATGGTAATTAGCTCTTTAATTATTGTGAATCTACATTTTTTAATAAATATAATATTTTATAAAATCCCGTTACTTTCATTATTAGTAGGGGTTATAGGTGGACTAGGTAGTTTTTTTATCTCTCATACAAACTATTGGATACTATTCCCTTGGTCATATCCAATTATGAGTCTTTATTTTGATAGCATTGAAACAAAACAATTGTATATTATTCTAATTGTATATTTATTATCGTTAATAATTTGTATATTTATGTTATCAAGTTTATATAATAAAAAATCAATGAGATGGGAGTGATTTTTAGGCGCGCATCTTTTTTATAAATTAAAGTAACAGCTTTATTTAATCATATCTATTTTATAGGAGTTATAATGTATACTAAAAGTAGGTGCAAGAATGCACTATTTTAAAAAGAGTGCAAGGTAAAAAGGAGTCCGTAAAGGGTTCCTTTTTTTGTTTTTAGAAAATGGAGCAATAAGGCTTCTAACCGCAAGGAATGCGGAGATAGCCTAATAAATTAGAGTTCGATAGAACTCTTTACTTACAAATCCCCCACTTCTAAATGAAGTGGGGGTAGTTCAAAAAATCATACTCTCATCAAAAAACGGCTTCTCAGATTTCGATATAACCAATGTTTATTTAAAAGTGAATGACATAAGACCTAAATAACAAAGGATGTGTTGTAAGTAAAAATAAGCAGTTTAAAGGGAGTTAAGGACGTTAATAAGAATTTTTTATAAAATATCTGAAAAACAAACAAATAACCTTGTAGGGTTGGTTGTTTTGTTATAAAATAACCTTACAAGGTTATTTTATAAAGGTAAGGAGTGAAAATATTGGAGAATACAGTAAAAGAAATCATTGATGATTTAGAGTATCTGTTCAGGAATGGAGAAATTGGCATGGAAGTAAGTAATCCGGCTTACTATCAGAGGTTTTGTAAAGTACTGGATGCAACAGAAATGCGCTATCATTTACACATTCACGAATATGATGAGGATTCTCTAGTTGTTAAATTAGTGTAAAATACAAATGTTTTAAGGGGTAAATTTTATTGAAGTATAAAAAGGGAATGGGGAGGAAAAGGATATGAAAATTGGTACATCTGAATGGCTTTCTCTTAGTAAGGATATTAAGCTGAAGTTGATCCGTTTGGCTGTCATAGATAGTAAATATAAACAAGCAAAATAAAAACCCTTCATTTGCTTAACAGCAAACAAAGGGCTTAGTTAATGAGTGACTGAAGTAGAAGGAAATCTCGTCCATTTCCTTCTTTATTTATTGTAACATAAAAGGAAAAGCACAAACAAAGGAGAATTCTCATGAAAGAAATCGATAAATACATGACACCATCTGAAGCAGCTTTTTACTGGAGGATTCCTCGTGAGACAATTAAGAATAAATATAGCCCTTCTCTAATGAACGAGAAGCAAATAAATGATTTAGAGCGCATGTTACAAGAGGGTTTAGTGAAGTATTTTTTGCATCCTGAAGGGAAACGTAAGGAATGGATTATAAGCCGACAGGCAATGTATGAATGGTTTGGAGAACCAAAAGACAAGTAGGAAAGGTGGATAATAATGCAAGAGGAAACATTTTCTCTCTGGGGAGGATTCAAGAGTGCATTTCGTTTGATTATTTGGTTTTGGATCGTTATGTTTTTGCTATTTGGTGAAAGCTTGCTACAATAGAACCAAGTCGAATGTGAAATACCCTTAGGCAGCTCTCGTAGATTCAGGGTCTACGGGGGCTATAAATTACAACTTATAATAATTTCACGTACCGTAATTATTAATAAAAAACAAACCCAAAACCATAAGATACTTCACATCAGACAATAAAACAGAAATTGAATTTGAATACGCATTCCTGCGGGAGTGCTTTTTTATTTTATTTGCAGGAAATTATCACCATTTGTCGAATTATATAAGCTGAAAGGTGATAAAAATGAGTCATAGAAATCTTTTTATGCTGGCAATGAATACGTAAAAATAAAAACATTCACTTATAACGGTTAATAGGAGGAATGATCATGAAAAAATTAGCTACAATTGCATTAACAGGAGCATTAGCTTTAGGCGGTTTAACGGTTATGAATTTAGATACACCAAAGGCACATGCTGATGATTGGGATGGCTGTCATTATATCTGTGGTCCTGGCGAAACAGTGAACGGTGTTACAGTTAAAATACATTCTACACAAGTTACTTTTGGTAACAGCACAATTGCAAGAATTACAAATGACCGAGCTGAAGACATTCATTACAATGTCAGCATCGAAAAGAAATATGAAGATAATTGGGGTTATTATGATTCTTCCTTCAATTGGAAAAATCAATGGGTTCCAGCTGGAGGATATGATGAAATTTCTACTTTCACAGGACCTGGCGACTACATTGGGGACACAGGCACATACCGTTATAAAGTTGAAATTGTAAGTGCTGACGGTTCTATTGATACAATTTACACAGCTGGAATGACGGTAACAGGGCGATAGCTCATGACTGAGCTTCATTATTTATGATTGTATTTTCGATAATATCATTGATAATTGCGGTGATATTATTATTAAAATAAGCTCTTCGGAGCTTATTTTTTTATATAAAGATTGAATATTAATATTCTATTAGTTACAAAGTATACTATGAGAAAAACACTTTAATTTTTATTTGTCTTTGTTCAAGATGATGAAGACGATGAGATTGACGTAGATATATACCAAGGAAAGAAAGGATTTTATTCCGAAATCCCTTATACCGGAAACGGTTTTCATTGCTTACCATATTTCTTATCATTTCGTATAATCAATACCTTTCTCAAAAGGCGTTCACCCTATATATCCCCTCTTAAATGTCCTTGTAATAAATATATGATTTACCTGTTTACTCAACACCTGTATAGCTAGGAAACTCAGCTCCGATGCTCTCTTCGCATACATATACTAAGGAGAATTTCCTTTTACAGACGAATGGCGATATGAAAGATGAAGAGTTTAATAAATATAAAGAAGTTATGGATAAAATAATTAATCAAGTTAATGAATGCGTTTTCGACATATGGGATATATGATAAAATAATACTTGGATGGGAGTCCAATGTTATTAAAATTAAAGTGGTTCAAGTCGGAGGAAGGCACCTTAGAGTGTCTTTTCTTTATGTTCTTTGTTTAATATTCTTCGTTCCATGATTTAACGGAGCGAATAGGGGGTTCAGCCGAGATAAGGGTACGGAAACGATTCTGGGTATGAGGGGCCACTCTGGGGTTTAATTACAAATTTTAAAAGAATTTTATTCAAGTTCTTTTAATCTACGATACAGGGCGGCTTGACTCCCACCTGTAATTTGGCATATTTCTTTCACTATTTTAGTGGTGTGCTCCCGTAATTCAATCGCTTGATTCATACCTGGGTGTTTATCCGTGTATTTCTTCAATCTTCCTCTATACACTCCTTTTTGTTTCGCTAACTTTATTCCCGCACGTTGCTTTTCTTTAATTATTTAAAGTAGGAGGAGTTATTATGGAATTTTTAAATTTAGATGGTCGACAGTTTACAAGTGAAGAAGTTTTACACAAAGTATTAAAAGCAAAATTAGATCTCCCTGATTATTATGGAGAAAATGCTGATGCACTTTGGGATTGCTTAACGGCATGGGTTATTCTTCCTTTAACAATAGAGTGGGAGTTTTTTAAGGAAAGTCAAAATATTTTGGGTCAAGAGGCAGATATAATTTTAGAAACATTTCAAGATGCTCAAGAAAAAATGCCAGGAAGATTTTTCATTAAAGTAAAATAATTTAAGAGTATTTAAAAAACGTAGAAATAATAAATTTCTACGTTTTTTATTGTATCAATTTGACTTTCTTTCATAGTGGCCCCTCATACCTCGAATCGTTTCCGTCCCCCTAAAGGGGACCGCCAGCATTTCGGAAAAAGCCACGCTAAGAGCATGCAAGATTTTATACAGTTTTTCGGCCAATCTAGTAACAAACAAGAACCCTAAAACCGTGCCAGGATAAGGAATGTATAAAAAAATGCATAGGTCGATAGAACAAAGAAAGGAGGTTCCCTTGTAAGGGTAAGATTCCTCCTTGTCCTTGCTACTGATAATAGGACGTTATGTTAACCTAACATGAATACCAAATACACCCAAAATTACACAACATATCGTTCCATTATAATGTTAAAATACAAAAAGGGAGGTGTAAAATCATGAATAAACTTTTAGGTTTCTTATTTGTTGCGGTTGGCATGTGCTTTCTCATGTTAACTTTGACAATGAAAGTTCAGAATGTTGCATGGGCTGTAATGTTAGGAGTCAGCATTGTGTCTAATATAGCAGGAACAACCTTATTGTTCAGATACATTAGGGAGTATAAGAAACAAGCATTTTAATTGTTTTTGCATTGTTGAAAAAAGAAAACTCCTCTCCGTTCGGGGAGGAGTTTTCTCTAATATTAAAAATTAGCTTCCTATAACTATAATTATGTAAATAAGCTGTCCATATGGACAGCTTATTGTATTTTTGGCTTAGCGTGGTTTTTTTCCGAAATGCTGGCGGTACCCCATGCCCATCAAGCCAAGGTCTTGAAGTACCCCCTAAACGAAATTTTTACTTTTCTACATTTATTTATGTGAATTCAACTCGTTTTTTCGTTTTGGGGGTGATTGATTTCTTAGGTTGATGGCGATGCTAGTACGAATTGTAAACTTTATAAACAAAAAAAGCCCGTAATACTTTTGATATTCTTTTTATAAAAACCTATAAGAAGTATTTATAGTAATAACAAACATTAATGATAATTCCTATTATAGAAAAGAATGTGCTCCCTAAGCTGAATGGAGTAAATTTTGCCTGATACACTTCAACTTCACCTATATCTACGTTCCCACTAAAATGCTTGTCATCAATTTTAGCAACATTTTGTTGATGATTAACGAAATAAGGTACTAACCAAATATAGGATAATATAATAAAACTTCCAACAAATAATGTATCAATAAACGAAAGCCCCCAATTTAATGAAATAACGAATATGATAAAACTTTCTATTAATATAACAAATATCATAGTTATACTATTTCTAACTTTTTTAGAAACCCCTTTAAATAAAGTATTATTAAGAAATGTTTCTATTTTAACCCATATAATGCTGAGCAACAAAATCAGTCCGATTAAGATAAGTTGCACCAAAGCCTTAAATAATATAAAAATATACATAATGATATCCCCCCAACTTGCATAACTCCATTCACTTCATATCTAGTTTTTTCTTTTGTTCTGTATCTATCTTCTACTTATATATACCAAATTATCCCACTTGGTAATTACTAGAATAAACAATTATGATAGTAATTACAATACAAAAAATGAATATTCTAATTTATCTAACTAAACTTTAATCATCCCACACCTAATAACCAAGTTACACCAGTAGTACAAGGGGTAGCACCCCATCGCTATCATGCTAACAAAACAAAATTCCCCCTAAAATGAAAAAATACGCTATTCTTTTTATAGAATCATAGGAAAGGATGGCGCTCTTTATGTCTATTTCTGTATCTGAAGAATTACAACTATTCGCTCAAGAGATTCAAAAGTTTTTATCTCCAAATACCTTACGGGATCTTGCTAAAGATGTTGGTTTTGTACAACGAACTAGTAAGTATCAAGCAAAAGATTTAGTAGCTTTATGTGTATGGATTAGTCAAAATATTGCTAAAACCTCTTTAACTCAGTTATGTAGCTGTTTAGAAGCATCAACAGAAGTACTCATCAGTCCTGAGGGACTGAATCAACGATTTAATGCCACAGCCGTGCAATTTCTACAACAAGTGTTAGCCGAACTTCTCAACCAGAAGTTATCTTCAACTAAGCTATTCACGTCCCCATACACTTCTATTTTCAAACGTATTCGTATCCTAGATTCAACTGCATTTCAACTCCCGGATGTATTTTCATCGGTTTATCCAGGTGCAGGAGGATGCAGCCATACAGCTGGGATAAAAATTCAACTTGAGTATGATTTGTTAAGTGGACAGTTCCTACATATTCATACAGGTCCAGGTAAACAACATGATCGCACTTACGGCTCTCTGTGTGCCCCAACTGTGACAGCGAATGATTTATGTATCCGAGATTTAGGTTATTTTCATTTAAAAGACCTTCAATATATACAAGATAAAGAGGCCTACTATATCTCTCGTATCAAGTCGAATACACGTATGTATCAAAAAAATCCTAACCCTGATTATTTTCAAGATGGAAGAATTAAGAAAGGTACAGAGTATATACAGATAGATATGGAGACGCTAATGAACTCCCTTCAACCAGGACAAACAAGTGAAATAGCTGATGCTTATGTAGGAATGATTGATAAAGTGCCAGCTCGTGTAATTGTTCATCGATTAACAAAACAACAGCAACAAAAATGATTATAAGATCAAGCTGTAAGAGAAAAAAAGAAAGGAATGAAGTATTCTCCTCGTAGTAAACGACTCAGTGGTATCAATGTATATATGACAAACATCCCTACAGATATTGTCCCGATGGGACAGGTACATGACTGGTATTCTTTGCGTTGGCAAATCGAAATTTTATTTAAAACGTGGAAGTCATTCTTTCAAATTCATCATTGTAAAAAGATAAAACCAGAACGATTGGAGTGCCATTTATATGGTCAATTGATTGCCATTCTACTCTGTTCTTCTATCATGTTTCAAATGCGCCAATTGCTCCTCATGAAGAAAAAACGAGAGCTTAGTGAGTATAAAGCCATATATATGATTAAAGACTATTTTCTTCTTCTATTCCAAACTATACAAAAAAACACCCAAGAGCTATCAAAGGTGTTACTTCGCCTGTTCAATCTCCTACAGCAAAACGGGCGGAAATCTCATCGATATGAGAAAAAAACGGTCTTTGATATATTAGGTGTCGTTTACAATTGTACCCTGACTGATAATCAAGCCGCTTAATTCAAAAAAGTGAAACCCGTTAGGGTTTATTTCGTATGCAAATCTTTCAATCACCTACACATGCCCTTTAGAAAAAAAACACAACCTCTACTATAATTGACGTTGTATGAGCTTAGCTTGATAGCGATGGGGTGGTACCCCATTAAGAAGATAACATTTCAAAGAGAACTACTGTACTTCTAGTGGTTCTCTTTTTGTTGCAATGTTCTATAGGTTCTGGTGCAAAATTCTTGCAATTAAT
This sequence comes from Bacillus nitratireducens, assembly GCF_036320425.1. Taxonomy (NCBI): domain Bacteria; kingdom Bacillati; phylum Bacillota; class Bacilli; order Caryophanales; family Bacillaceae; genus Bacillus; species Bacillus nitratireducens. The sequence goes on along the minus strand of NZ_JAUMJO010000009.1, from coordinate 27,797 downwards.
CTCCTAAACTTGGGCATATTGATATTACTACTCTACAAAAGGTGTGTGATCGGTATGGAAAAGGAAAATTTATTCAAATGGAAGCATTATCAGCCTGAACTAATCTTATTAACAGTAAGGTGGTACCTACGGTACAATTTGAGCTTCCGTAATCTGGTGGAAATGATGAAGGAAAGAGGGATCTCCATTGCTCATACAACTATCAAGCGATGGGTTGGTCCCGAATTAGATAAGCGAGTACGACGTCATCTTAAATCAACCAATGATCCTTGGCGAGTCGATGAGACGTATGTGAAAGTCAAAGGTCAATGGATGTACCTATATAGTGCTGTTGATTCAAAAGGAAATACAATTGATTTTCATGTAAGCAAAACAAGAGATCATAGGGCTGCAGAGCGTTTTTTCAAGAAAGCTTTGCACCAGAACCCATTTTTTTGTATTTGAGAGTATTAAAATCTCTTGAATTGATGGGCATGTATGGTGACCCTAATAAGAAAATAAAGTTAAGTGTCATATTATACGGTTATAGCACTACCCGTAAATATCTAATTGGTGCTACCACTAGTTGATAAATAGCTCAACAAAAGAACCCAATTAATAGGTTCTTTTGTTGATGCTGATTATTTTTGTTCTAAAATACGTTCAACCTCGGCTATGACTAATTTACTGGCTTTAGCAATCGTTTCAAGTGGTACACCAAGTTCATGCATCCCTTTAATCATCTGTATTTTTCCTTGCTGAACCCCTTCTTGAATTCCTTCTTTTTTCCCCTCATTACGAGCATGAGCAAACTTTGCAGCTTCATCCATTAAGGCCTTTTCTCTTGCTTCATATGCTTGACGGAAAGAAGAATCTTGACTCATACGTTCCCACTTATTCATTGCTTTTTGTAAAATCGGATCTTGGTTCATGGCAATGTCCTCCAATGTTTGTGTGAGATACTCATCTTCATTCGCTGGTAATAATAATAACCAACGAACAAACGAATCTTCCCACGGATTAACTTTCTCTTCGCGCCATTGCTGTAGTAACTTTGGAATCTCTACAATATGAACTTCTATATCGTCACTTAATAACTTTTGTTGTTGCTGATTCCAAAGGATTCCTGTTGTATGAAACGCTTCATATTCTGGAAACATCACAAAATTTAACAAGTTAATGGTAATCGTTTTATGAAGTGAGCTATAAGGCATTCCTTTTTGCAATTGAGAGGTGTATAACCTTCCCCAATAATACAAGCTTCGTTTGATCATATCGTGATTGTTATTCAATTGTATTTCCACATTTACCTTTGTTCCTGTATTTAATGTAGCCGAAATATCTAAAATCGATAATTTATCTTCTTCATATTCTCGATGCAAATGTGGATCTTCTAATTGTAGGGAAACAATAGGTGACTCTAAAGAATCTTTTAATATTGCATTTAAAAAGGCAACTAAAATATCTTCATTCCCATTTGTGCCAAATAACTGCTTAAATGCAAAATCGATACGTAAATTTACTAATGAATTGGACATGTTTTTCCTCTTCCTGTTTCAGACTATATCTTTACCTATATTGTACATAAAACCAAAGTCAACATGCAAACAATCCCTTATGATTTATATAAGCGAAGCATATAGATATACAGGCTCTGTTGCAAAGTTTGAAAAAATCATAAACAGGTTGGTAAATGAGGAACAATGTCTAGGAAGTAGCTAGTAATTGTTGAAGTTCATTGTACGTTGAAAAGGCGGAGTCTCTTCGAAGACTTCGCCTTTGTTTATATAGGGCATGAATGGTCTCAATACCTTTAATCGTACGTGAAGTATGACGAAGATTTTGAAATTCTGCGGATTTGACAAAATGCTTCTTTACATGCCTATGATCCTGTTCAATAAGATTGTTTAAATGTTTAATAGTAGCTCTAACAAATATGAGTTGGGACCTGTTGTTAAAAAGGAACATCCAGATATAAATGGAATTTTTGATATAGAATATAAAGTAAAATATGAGAAAATGGATTATACAGGGAAAAATGGGACAGGTGAATACAAAGTAATACCTAATGGAGATAAAGTGTATAAAAAGACAGTGTATGATCCGAAAATTATTTCAAATGATGAAATAATAGCTTTAAGCAAAAAGGCTATGGAAGAAGGTTTAAATAATAAAAGAGAGATTCCATTATTAAAACAAAAAAAGATAAAAATACAAGGACAAGCAGACTATAATGGAAAAAACTTAAAATTTGAAGGTATTATGAATTCAGAAACTGGAGAGATAGAGAATGCTTATCCAGTATTAGATTGGGTGGATTAATATGAGCGTATATGAGGAATTTATTGAAATAATGAAACAGAGAAATTTGAATAAAGAGGCAGTTATTGATGTTTTGAATATATATGTAAATGGACGTAACTTTCTACAACACCTAGAAGATTTTAAAAGTAAAGATGGCGAGCGTCGGGAATATAATGGAGTAATTTATTCAGATGAATATGAACAAGATGATGAGGAGTATTTTGGACAAAATAAAGTTTTATTTTACTCTGGCGATGGTGATGATGACTACGATATTGTGAATTATGATGAATTGTACCAGTATTTAAGTGCTGCATGTGAATTTTATATAGGAAAAAATCCTGAAAAGAAAGCGATTGCTGAAGAGTTGTTGATGAAAATTAAAGAGAAATATAATATTAAATAAGTAATAGTAAAAGCACTTCTGAATAAATGAAGTGAACCGAAAAAGCTAGACACATATTTTAAGCAACTAATGAGGAATGCGTTCTGTATTGCACAGGGCTCATTCCTTTTAATTTTGTTTTAATTCGGTCATGCTTATAGTAGTGAATACATTTTTCGAATTTAAAGTGTCCCATACTTTCGAACTCAGAACTGTTATGAATTTCAATTAAATCACTGTTCACCTTAACTCTTTCTCTTCTTTTTTCCTTTTTTTATTTACCTGTATACCTCTTTCTGACTGTACTACCACGAAATTTTCCGATTTCACATAAAGTAAATATAAAGTAGCTAATATAGGGGTCCCGCCACATCACTATCAAGCTAAGCTCATGTAACGTCGATGATAAGCAGATTGTTTCTTTTTTTGAAAGTCTATATGTAGATGCTTTAAAGATTTGCATACGAAATAAACCCTAACAGGTTTCCTTTTTTAAATTAAGCTGCTTGATTATCAGACAGGGTACAATTGTAAACGACACCTAATATATCAAAGACTGTTTTTTTTCATATCGATGAGATTTTCGCCCGTTTTGCTGTAGGAGATTGAACAGGCGAAGTAACACCTTTGATAGCTCTTGGGTGTTTTTTTGTATAGTTTGGAATAAAAGAAGAAAATAGTCTTTAATCATATATATGGCTTTATACTCACTAAGCTCTCGCTTTTTCTTCATGAGGAGCAATTGGCGCATTTGAAACATGATAGAAGAACAGAGTAGAATAGCAATCAATTGACCATATAAATGGCATTCCAATCGGTCTGGTTTTATCTTTTTACAATGATGGATTTGAAAGAATGACTTCCACGTTTTAAATAAAATTTCGATTTGCCAACGTAAAGAATACCAGTCATGTACCTGTCCCATCGGGACAATATCTGTAGGGATGTTTGTCATATATACATTGATACCACTGAGTCGTTTACTAGGAGGAGAATACTTCATTCCTTTCTTTTTTTCTCTTACAGCTTGATCTTGTAATCGTTTTTGTTGCTGTTGTTTTGTTAGGTTGATAGCGATGTGGCGATATCCCATAAATAAACTAGCATTCATTTAGCACTTAATCACAATAAGTTAATCCTTTATTAATTTCGTGTATGTCAAAGAAAGAAGGGTCAAAATTTAATAAATCCCATTCTGCGTAGATTTTATGTTGTGGGTGTGAAGAATCCTTTATCGCTTCTAAAAATTCAATATACCCTGGAATGCCCCCAATATCCTCTAATGGCGCTGCATTTTCTCCTCCTATACATTTTATTTCATCAGAAGGTTGATCAAATATCTTTTCAACATGAATCTGTAACAGCCAATGATCTCCAAAATCATATACATATTGAAAAGCCTGATCCGTTTTTCCGATATGTTGGTGTAGCATAGTTTTATCAGCATGTAGCATCGGGGACGACGTAGTCATTGCCAATGTATGAAAGGAAATGCTTGGATCAGGAGGAGATGAAATTACATATTTCCCCACAGTAAATTCAAATAAATGTTGGTGTTGCCACTGAAATAAGCATTGAATCACGTCATGTAAATCATCAAAGGATAAATCTGTCGGTAAACTAACTCTTCTCCAAATGGGGAAAGGACATCCCACTAATTCCAAGTGCAATTGATAACATTTCATTGGTGTTTCCTCCTGTTTTAAATGGATGGTATATGTCTAGTTATCATTTTCGCTGAAATAGTAAGAAATATAAAGTATAAATCAATAGGAAGAACAAAAAATCATGCTAGTGTACAAAGAATTCGTTGAAATGTCCCCAAATTGTGTCTAAGCGTACAATTTTCCCGAAATGCTATGGTGAGGCCTAATAAGGATTCTATTTTTTTTGCATTAAATTTCTACAAATAAAAAAAGATAAGATCGGAGAATACGATCTTATCTTCAGCACAAGGGGTAGCACCACATGCCCATCAAGCTAAAATTTTATAGCACCCCCAGAACGAAATTTTTATCTCTCTACAGTTATTTATGTGAATTCAGATCGTTTTTTTGTTTTGTGTGATAATTAGTTTTTTAACTTGATGGCGATAGGGAAAACGCTTTTCGTGTAAGCGTCAAATATTCCCCACCTACTATTTTTATTGTATATTTTAGAGTTACTTGATGTTTACTCTATTCGAGAAAGAAAAGCATCTAGAGAGTTAATTATGGGAAAAAGGTCGATATGGAAGAGGCTTGAAAAATTACATAAAAGATATTAGGTCAAGGAAAAAAGGTCTTTGCGTGTGGTTTGTTTCCACACACTTAAATCTGTTGATTATATTTAAATGCTCCTGTAAAATTATACTAGTTTCCATTAATGCAAACGCTTTCGTTAAAAGGAATGTTAGTTTATAATCTACAATTAATCTTTATTTTATGGGAGGCAGGTGTAGTAGGGTGAAGGTATTTATTTAATTGCTATCATACTTTAGCTGTATAACGGCTAATATTTGTAAAAGGGGAAGTAGGGGATTTATAAATGATTGAAGTAAAGAATGTTACGAAAAGCTATAAGATTTTAGAGCGAAAGCCAGGTTTAATGGGTGCAATAAAAGCTTTAATAAAACGGAAATATTATGATAAGCAGGCAGTGCAACCGATTGCTTTTTCTATTAAAAAAGGAGAAATGGTTGGGTATATCGGATTCAACGGTGCTGGAAAGTCAACCACTATTAAGATGCTGTGTGGAATTTTAACTCCAGATACTGGTGAAATTAAGGTAAATGGAATTATGCCATACAAAAATAGGCAGGAAAATGCTAAAAATATTGGAGCTGTTTTTGGACAACGGACACAACTTGCTTGGGATATACCGGTGCGGGAGTCTTTCGAACTATTAAAACATGTTTATGAGATTCCAGAAACAAAATATAAGGAAATGTTGCATTTATTTGAAGATGTACTGGATCTCGGAACTTTAATGCCATTACCTGTTCGTCAGCTATCACTCGGACAAAAAATGCGTTGTGAGTTGGCTGCTGCTTTTCTTCATCAACCTTCTGTTGTATTCCTAGATGAACCTACAATTGGTTTAGATATTGATGTAAAGGAAAAAATACGTAGTTTTATTAAGGAAATGAATAAGAAATTGGACGTAACAGTTGTATTAACTACTCATGATATGCAGGACATAGAAGAACTTTGCCAGCGAATTATTATTATTGATAAAGGATCTATTATTTATGATGGGGACTTACAAGATCTAAAAGATCGTTTTTCTTATAACCGCATCCTATCTTTAGAATTAGAAGAGCACACAATGTTTGAGATTCCTGTATCATTACAAAATTACATAGTGGTACAGAAGAATGAAGCAGAAAATGAATCTCGCGTAGAGTTAAGTTTTCACACAAAGACAGTTTCATCGGAATTTGTGCTTTCCGAACTTGCAAGGCACAATAAAATATCAGATTTGACGATTTCAAACCCCAAATTAGAGACAATTATTAAAGATCTTTATCAGCATGGAGGTGAGGAATCCCTTGAAGAAATATTGGGAAATGCTTAAAGTGCAGATAAAGCTAGATACCTCATATGCAGCGTGGTATTGGGCGGGTACATTTGCAATTATCGTTAAATTATGTACGTTGTATTATTTTTGGACTGCTGTATACGAGAATAAAGAGACTGTTGGAGCACTTTCACTATCTAATATGCTAACTTATATGGTTATAGCTTTGTTATTGGAACAATACGTATCTGGAGTAGGAACCAATTTAGCGAGAATGATTAAACAAGGTGATATAGCATTGGAACTTATGAAGCCATATCATTTGTTAGATAAACTTGTAGCGATGGATATAGGGCAAAAAATTTCTAATTCTATGCGTACAACATTCCCTATGCTACTGTTTGCCGTCTGGTTTGTAGGAATTCAACTACCACAATCAATGGAGTCTTTTCTATTATTTACGGTAAGTGTAGTTTTAGGGATTTTAATTGGAACTCAACTAGATCTTATTATTGGTATATTAGCTTTTTGGACCGTTAATATATGGGGACTTCGACTTCTACGAGAGTCTGTTCTTCAATTTTGTTCCGGAGCACTTGTCCCATTATCGCTTTATCCACAATGGTTTCAAGAAATTAGTATGTTTTTGCCTTTTCAGTCTATGGTCTATATACCTGTTTCTATTTATACAGGTTCTATTTCAGGTACCCAGGCTTATACGGCAATTGTGACACAATTCATATGGTTAATCTTTATTACAGTACTTGTTAGATTTTTATGGACTTTAGCAATCCGAAAAATCACAATATTTGGGGGGTGATTGAATTGTTGCAAACTCTTAAACGATACTCATTCTTATACATTGTCTATTTTAAGCAACACTTAAAAGTTATGATGGAATATAAAGTAGACTTTTTAATAGGAATTTCTTCAGTCTTCATTCAACAATTTGCCGCTATCTTTTTTTTAAAAGTGGTATTTGATCATATTGAGAATTTGAAAGGGTGGAACTTTTATCAAATTCTCTTAATCTACGGTATTGCGTTTGCAGGAAGGGCAATACATCACATTTTCTTTGATAATTTATGGACGATTGGATGGCAATACATTCGGACAGGAAATTTAGATCGTTTGCTAATCCGTCCTATTAACCCGCTGTTCCAAATTATAGCGGAGCGTGTTCAACAAGATGGAATAGGGCAACTAATAATAGGGGGAATGGTTCTTTATTATTCCATTAGTAATCTAGATATTGCAATTTCATTGGGAAATGTACTAATACTCATCATAATGATTATTTCAAGTGGTCTTATCTTTGTTGCATTAAATTTATTTTTTATAACATTTTCTTTTTGGATGACAGATAGTCTCCCTGTTGTATCAGCAGTATTCAATTTAAGTGATTTTTCGCGGTATCCGATTACAATTTATAATAAAGTTATCGCATTTATCTTAACGTTTATTATTCCTTACAGTTTCACATCCTTTTATCCAGCTGCCTTTTTCTTCGATAAGGGGTATAAATGGGTATCTTTGTGTACACCACTCGTTGCTATCATACTATGTTTCATTTCTTATCGTTTCTGGAAATATGGATTAAGTGCATTTACTAGTACAGGAAGTTAATCTTAAGGATTGTATGTAAGAAAGTCGGTTGGAAAAACAATTCGTTCTATTTCTAATTAACATAGAGAGTTAATTCAGAAGGAGGTAAGCAATTGGAACTGAAAAGAACCAGTTGTATTATTTACGTATCAAACTGTAAGTCGGCATATGATTTGAGATAAATGTTGTTTGGGCTAGTAGTGATAAATTTTCACATAAGGAGCCTAGTTATGGAGAAACATATATTAGAAGATTATTGTTGAAATCAGCCTGGAGCAATTACATGTTATAAAAATTAAAAGGAGCAGTACCCCATGCTCAACAACTTAAGAAAAATAAACGCCCCCAAAACGAAAAAAATGAGCTGATTCCTCAGAGTAACTACCTGTAGAGAATGAAAATTTTCGTTTAGGGGTTACTTCAAAACCTTAGCTTGATGGCGGTACCCCATCTATAACTTTATTATTTGTAAACAATAATCGCAAAGTTGCACTTTTTTCAGAAACACCAGGAACATGAGCTGCAGATGCTCGAGCTGGCCAACAAAAACAGTTCATATTGCGTGATACGAAAAGTAGCCACAGGGTTTTAATAAACCACATGGCTACTTTTTTAACATTATTTTACCATAGCTAATGCTGAAGCTTGCTCATCGATAACGATATCCAATTTCAATACCAGAATTTTTGTAAGTAATTGTATTGTATCGATACGCGGAATTACTTTAGCGCCTTCAATTCTCGCGATAGCGGACTGTTTTAATCAGGAAGCATGGCGAGCTCTATTGCACATAACTAATAAATCCCATAAATATTTTAGCAAAAAATCTTTTAGGTACCAAGGCAGATTTGCTTGACAAACATTAGCTGGTTTTTGTGCTTGTTTAGCAGGATGAAAATATGTTAGCTACCAATTTTTCTGTAGCAGGGCTGAGGACTTTATTTTTTTTGCGGATTAATCCAACAGGTAAAGCGAATGAAATATCATCGATGTCACGAATAGCGTATTGATGTGAATTGGTAACGAAATTGCTAGGTAGCATAGCAATACCAAACCCTTGTAATACAAGATTTAAAACCATCTCCATGTTTGCTGCATCGTAATTAGAGTGTAAATGAAAGCCATGATGAAGAAAAACATGCTCTATTTTTCGCCGATAATCACACAATTGTCCAGTTAAAATGAAATTTTCATCTTCCAAATCGCACATGTAAATTTTTTCTTGTGTAGATAATGGATGGTCGATTGGCAGTATTAAACAAAGCTTTTCTTCATATAGCGGATAAAATTCAAGATTTAATTCTGGTGATGGAGGGGGACATACGGCAATATCAAGTTCGTTAGCGATAATCCGTTGACTAAATTGTTGGGTTACGCCACTTTCGATGGAAAGACAAATTTGTGGGTGTTCTTTCATAAACGTTGTTAGTACGGAAATCAAATTTGTTTTGCCAATGGAATCAATTGCTCCAATTCGAATAAGTCCTTTCTGACCGATCGAAAATTCTTTTGCGGTTTCGGTGATTACATCCACTTGATTTAATAAAATATCTGCCTGTTCTTTCACAAGTCTTCCGGCTTCGGTTAGCACCATTTGTTTTCCTTTACGCTCAAACAGTTTGATGCCGAGTTTTTCTTCTAATTGATTGATGTGTAGGGTGATGGTAGATTGTGCGTATTGCAGCAGATTTGCTGCTTTTATCTGACTACCACATTGGACAACAGCTTGAAATGTCTGTAACAAACGAATTTCCATAATTCATTCCTCCTGAAGAATAGTTCATTTTTGTTCATATTGACCAATATATCATCGTAAATTACTATTTGTATAGAAGGAGATGATAACATGAAAGATTTATTTTCCGTTGATATCACAAACAGTGAGTGGAAATTTGTTATGGATGGTATAGAACAAATTCCATTACGAGATGAGAATGGTGAACTGCGTTATGTCGTGCGATTTGCACCGGGGGCAAAATTCCCTCAACATACGCATAAGGATACCGAGGAATTATTCGTATTAGATGGAGCTCTTATCAGTAATGATGTTGAGTATGGAGCAGGTTCTTATCTCTGTTATGGACCTAATACAGAACATGAACCATGGTCTGAAAAGGGTTGTTTGGTTCTTGTAATGGAACGTAATGCTGGATAGTGTTTTTCTGTTTTTTATGTAGGAAATTATTAATTTTTATTGCTTTCATGCAAACATTGCCACATAGAATGGATAACCTTCATTCTAAGAGGAAACCGCTCGAAAAGGAGCGGTTTTTTTATGTTGTGTGCCCACATCGCTATCAAGCTAAGATTTTTAATTACCCCCAGAACGAAAATTTCATGCATCATTGACTACTGATAATGAGACGTTATGTTAACCTCACATGCATTGAATATACATCCAAATTTTATAACAAATCGTTTGTTCCAAATGGTACAATTAGGAAGAAAGAATTATGAATCAATAGGAAAACGTAAAAAGCTAATTGAAACGCGAGTTTGAGGCGATAGCAGCAGAATGGAGGATATTATTATAAAAATCGATAGAGATGGTGAAGCCTACTGGAGTGAAACCATTGATTTAGGTGTTTTAGGTAAGTTCAATAGCATTTTTATAAATTTAGATGGATGCGATATAACAGGGGCGACGGATGATATGTCCCAAGAAGAGAAGATAGAAAAAGCTACAAAATATTATGGTAATAGATTCAAGGAGTTAGAAGCAAATGTGGGTTTTATAAATGAGCAATTTCTAATGTGGATTATAACGCACTTATGTGATATAGAATATCCATTTTGGGAATTTGGTGATGAAGATGAAGGCAGTGAAGATTATCCAGATTATATAGTTAAAGAAGAAATAAAAAAATTCGAAGATGAAAATGGACAATTGAAACATGATCCGTATAGTCCAAGTCCGATTTATAAAGAAATTCAGGAATATAATGCATATAATAATGAAGATAATTTATCAAGCTATGAAATTATAACGAAATATTTACCAGTTCTTGATTTTAAAAAACTTGTAGATACAATTAGAGCTAATAGCATAGATACATATGAAAATAACATAAACTTTCAAGTGAGTAGCGAGGTTTGTGGTGGTATGTTACTTTGTGCTACTTACGGAACAATATATACCAATAATGAGCTAGAAGTTACGCATAATTGTTAATACAAAAGTGATTGGTGGGGGATCGCCACATATCCACCAACTTAAAGAGTACTTTTAGAGACTTTTCAAATGAAAAAGTTATTTATGGTTATCTTAAAAATTCATCTATTAGCAAGGTATCTTATGAATCCACTTCGGGACATATAATAAATTCAGATAAATATTTACCTAACGAATCAAAGTATAAAGGATGGAGTTTATGGTACATAATCCTTCCTAATAAATTAGACGATGGTCCAGAATCATTAGACTTTATTAATACTGCTTTAGAGTTTAAAGATATAAATGGAACTATTATAAAATATAAAAACTGATCATCTAAAAACAACTTCTGATAACGAAAATTATTTAAATAAGCTGTCCATATGGGCAGCTTATTGTATTTTTTGCTTAGCGTATGTTTTCGTTAAAATGTTGGCGATACGACTCATATAAGTAAATGGGATACTACTGTATTCTCACTTTTACTTATCCACTTGTGACAAGAGTATAGGTATATTTCTTCAGGTGGTATATTTTATCAAATTTAGTATTTACACCCTAAAACGGTATTTAACTATGCTATGCTCTTGATAACAATATTCCATAGGAGGATGATTATCATTAACGTACTTTTAGGTATTATTGGAGCAATTGTTTTACTCGTTTTTGTTGTCCATCCAGGTGTCCCTGATAAACGTGTCCCTCTAAAATCCAAACTAGCAGTAATCCTTCCATTGATTGTTATAGCCGGTCTAATTTCCTTGTATATATAACTTTAACAAGTACTTAACAAACAACATTAAGATAGGTAGAAAAGTATATTTAACAACGCTAAAAGTATTTCAATGCAACACAATTTAAAACATGACGAAAATGGTTAAAAACTCTTAACGTGGTTTTTTCTAAAATGCTGACGATACCCCATGCCCATCAAGCTAAGAAAACAAGTCACCCCCAAAACGATAAAAAGTGAACTTTATTACTATAAAGTTCACTTTTTATCGTTTTGGGGAACATCATAAAATCTTAGCTTGATGGAAATGGGACGGTACGCCATTTTGAAATGAAAAATAATAATTGAAAATAAAGTCATATAGACAACATTAACTATAATGTTTAAATTTTTCCAAAAATACAATAAAATGTGATAGAGGGGGATGTCATGAAAAAAGTTGTTGTGTTTTTTCTTATTGTAGCTTCTATATTGTCAGGATTTATTGCATTTCAACAAACCGATCATAAAGAGTTTGAAAAAATGGAAAAGGTAGAACGGAAGATAGGGAAAGAGTTCGTTATCCCAGATGTGCTGCTTTTTAGCAATCCTAGTGAAATCTATCCTATATTGCTTGAGGCAGCGAAGGAGTCACATACAAATATTTTTCGTACAAATGTTACGTATCATGAAGATGAACAGGCAGAAATTTTGAAGTATGTGTTACTAACAACTGAAACGATATATTTTAAACAGTTTCAGTTAAGTGGGGAGAATGTATTAGAGCCAAAAGACACATTCCAAGGCAATGCTTTTTTATCGACAGTACATACGAAAGATACAAAACAAAAGGGAGTAATAAAAGATTTTGGAGATAATCATGAGATTACAATTAAACCGCTTCAAACGTCGTACGAACATTTACCTATGGCAGGAAGATATGTTGTAGAAGGAGTAGATGATAAATTATACAATGCATTTTTAAAGCTTTTCTCTAAAAAGCTAAATCAGCATTTTAAGCCAAAACAGTATATTGTTGCTGACGATTTCAAACGTAATCTTAGTAATAACGAAGAAACTTTTGATTCACCAATAAGTTATTTATCGTATGTTCAATATATCGTGTTTATCGTACTCCTATGTTTTCTCATTTATTATGTATTTAACGAAGCGAAAAGAATTGGTGTTATAAAAATGCATGGCGTATCGAATGGACGTTTATGGTTTATTGTTTTAGGTAGAACCATTGTTAGTATGTTTATTTTATCGCTATTCATTTCCGTACTTGCAGCTGCTTTCATAAAAAATGTAACTTCGGGGTTTATATACACCATAGTGCTCGATCAATGCAAAACGTATTTTATCATTACAATAGTGTCTCTCGTTTCATATTTTTATATCGCCAAAATTAAAGTCAATCAAATTATTAAAAATAGAAAAGATACGAAAGGCATATTTGTATTCAATACACTATTAAAAGTTACCTGTTCTATTTTATTTGTTTTATTAGGGACGCCTATTCTAGAACAATATATTACAGTGAAAGAAAAACAAGAGAATTTAAAAAACTGGGAGAAAAACAAAGATTATGGTGTCTTTAATCCACTGTTTACTGGAAATGATGAAGGTCAACAAGGGATGCATAAAACGGAGTCAAGTATAAATGGTGATCTGTATCCTATTTTAAATAAATTGGGAGCGGTATTAATTGATTCTAAGGATTATGAAGAATTAGAGTTTATTATAAACAAGGATTATAAAGGAATTCGGTCAGTTACAGTGAATAATAATTATCTTCACGAATTTCCGCTATATGACATACATAATCACCGCGTGCAAGTTACAGAAGATATGGAAAATTGGATTTTATTAGTACCTGAAAAATATCAGAACAGAGAAAAAGAAATTCTTCGTTATTTTGGAGAATGGAGAAAGCCAGCAATAGAATATGAAGAAAAAAAAATGCATAGAGAGTTCCCAAATCATTTACGAAATCGAAAAATAGATATTATTTGGATAAAGAACAATCAGGAAATCTTTAGTTTCAATCCAGATGTATATAAATCTAATCATAATAAGATTAAAGATGAGATTATTGAGGTTATGACAGAGAAAAATAGTTTTGTTGGAGAACGAGACCTTATATTAGGAGGAGGAGCGAACGATCCTTTAAAGATTAAGTTAATTGACAGAGATGCAGGATTAACTTATAAGGCTTTGGAGCCAGAACTTAAAAGGCTAGGACTAGATGATAATTTAAAATATCTTGTAACAGTTGATCAAAATATTTTAAAAGATATATACGATTTGCAAAAAACAGTGAAAATGCTATTGACGGTTACTGGTGGGCTAATTGTCGGTATACTATTTTTGGTCACGCAAAATATTATTGTGTATTTCAATAAAAATCAGCAGAAAATAGTGGTCCATCGCTTATTTGGCGTAAGTTTTTTTAGAACCTATAGAGGATACATGTGGTTATTTATATTGACATGGGTCTTACAACTATCAATTTGCTTCATCGTAAAACAAGAGTTTGATATAAAATTTCTTGCAGTAGTGGCAATGCTTATATTAATTGAATTTACCGCGTCAATTATCGCATTAATCACTATGGAACGAAGAAATAAAACAACGGTGGTAAAGGGAGGTTAATATAAACGAATGCAATATATATGTGAACTGATAGATGTTAGTAAAAGTTATGGCAATCATGCGGTTTTAGATGAGTTTAATTTGAAAATTTGTGAAGGGGAAATGGTTGCGATTACAGGGAAAAGTGGATCTGGTAAAACAACGATTCTTAATATTATGGGAATGCTTGAAAATCCAGATAGCGGAGTCGTTAAATTGTTTGGTGAAGAGAGTCCTAGAATGAATTCTAGTAAGGCAAATAAGCTTCTGAGAACGAAAATGTCGTATCTCTTTCAAAATTATGCACTCATCGACAATGATACTGTAAATAAAAATTTAGAAATTCCCTTGATTTATGCGAAAAAAACAAAAAAGGAAAAGAAAGAATTAAAAACAGTCTCCTTAGAAAAAGTTGGACTCAGCGTATCATTACAGCAAAAAATACACGAGCTCTCAGGTGGTGAACAACAAAGAGTCGCCATAGCAAGGATACTCCTAAAGCCGTGCGAGTTAATATTAGCCGATGAACCAACAGGCTCTTTAGACGATAACAATAGAAATGAAATTATACAAATTTTAAAAAATCTAAATAAAGAGGGGAAAACAATTGTTATTGTCACCCATGATCCATATGTAGCAAAAGTATGCAATAGAGTCATTGAAATATAATTTTTGCGGAAATGAGAATATTAAGGGGAGAGGAAAAGATGCATATACAACAATTCAATCAAGGGGTTCCACCCTATGTCCATCAACTTAAGAAATTAATTATTCCCCTAAATAAAAAAATGAACTGAAT
This sequence comes from Bacillus nitratireducens, assembly GCF_036320425.1. Classification (NCBI taxonomy): domain Bacteria; kingdom Bacillati; phylum Bacillota; class Bacilli; order Caryophanales; family Bacillaceae; genus Bacillus; species Bacillus nitratireducens. The sequence goes on along the minus strand of NZ_JAUMJO010000009.1, from coordinate 12,727 downwards.
TTTCATGGACAACTATGAAGAGATAAAACTTTCGTTTGGGGTACCGCCACATTACTATCAATCTAAGATGAATTTATACCAATAATTCATAGAAAACGTTATTCTTTTTGTAGAAATATACAGAAAGGATGGCGTTTTTGTATGAATCTATCGATTCAAGATGAGTTTTATTTGTTCGCTGAAGAACTACAGCGATATCTATCTCCACATATTCTTCAACAACTTGGCCAAGAGACAGGTTTTGTAAAACGTAAAAGTAAGTATGGCGCACGAGATTTGGCTGCTTTATGTATTTGGATCAGTCAACATGTAGCAAGCGATTCTCTTACTCGATTATGTAGCCAGCTTTATGCAAATACAGCTACACTTATGAGTCCAGAAGGACTTAATCAACGTTTTAACCGATGTGCTGTTTTATTTCTACAGCGTGTATTTTCCCTTTTAATCAAAAGCAAACTAAACGATTCGTCTCGAATCTCAAACCAATACACCTCTTATTTTCAACGTATACGTATTTTAGATGCTACTATTTTTCAAGTACCCAATCATTTGGCTCCTATTTATCCTGGTTCAGGAGGATGTGCACAAACAGCCGGTATTAAGATTCAGCTAGAGTATGATTTACATAGTGGAAAATTCCTGAATTTTCAAATGGAGCCAGGTAAAAATAATGATAAAACCTTTGGTACAGATTGTTTAGATACCTTACGCCCAGGAGATTTATGTATTCGAGATTTAGGATACTTTTCTCTAAAAGATTTAGACCAGATGGATCAACGAGGGGTGTTCTATGTTTCACGGTTGAAATTAAATAATAGAGTATATGTGAAAAATGAATCTCCAGAATTCTTTCGGGATGGGACAGTAAAAAAGCAATCTTTATATGCTTTACTTGACCTTGAACATATCATGCATCAGATAAAACCAGGAGATACTTATGAAATTCGAAATGCCTATGTTGGACAACAAAAATTACCCTCACGAGTTGTAATATACAGACTCACATCAACTCAAGTTCATAAACGTAGGAAACAGCAAACTTATGTTGAAAAGAAAAAAGGGGTTACATACTCTGAAAAAAGTAAACGTTTAACAGAAATCAATGTTTATATTACCAACATCCCATGGGAAATTGTTCCGATGGAACATGTTCACGAGATTTACTCTCTACGTTGGCAAATAGAGATTGTATTTAAAACATGGAAATCTCTTTTTGGTATCAATCATTGTCACAATATTAAGCGAGAGCGTCTAGAATGTCATCTTTATGGACAATTAATCGCTATTTTTCTTTGTTCTTCCACTATGTTCAAAATGCGACAGCTGTTACTACAGAAAAAACAAAAAGAATTAAGTGAATATAAAGCAATTTATATGATTCAAGATCATCTGTACTTAGTATATGAAGCTATACAACAAGACACTCAAGAAGTATCAAAAATTTTTCTTCGTCTGTTTGACCTCTTACAGAAAAACGGACGGAAATCCCATCGATATGAGAAAAAGACAGTTTTTGATATTTTAGGCGTTGTTTATAAGTGCACTGTATCCAATCTAAATAAAAAAATTGCATAACTTTTAAAAATACACCTTATTAAGGTTTATTTGGAATGCGTATTTTTAAAAACAAATAAACAAAATATCAAGCATGTAGGCAACAAGAACGGAAGTTCATGGAATACCCAACCTTAGCTTGATGGGCATGTGACGATACCCCATGCCCATCAAGCTAAGATTTTGAAGTAACCTGTTCTGTTAGGTTGATGGCGATGTGATACTACCCTTGAAAGAATTAATTCTTTGCTATTTTTTCATGAACTTAAAAATTAAACAATCTAATTCTTGGCTTAATGTAAGTACTTTTTTATGTTTGATACCATATTTGATAGCGAGTTGAACTAATTCTTTCTTTTTATCTTCTATCACACTATGTAGCCTTGTTAATTCCATCTAAAATCTCCTTTATACCTATCGTACTAATTAGAAAAATATTCAAATAAAAAACAAGACTGATAATGACAGTCTTGTCTTAACAACACATATACAAAAAATGGTTCTGGTGCGAAAACTTCAAGATAATTGCAAGTAATCTCTAAATCTTGGACATACTGATACTATTACTCTAAAAAAGGTGTGTGATCAGTATGGAAAAGGAAAGTTTGTTTAAATGGAAGCATTATCAGCCTGAGATTATTTTGTTAACAGTAAGATGGTACCTACGGTACAAACTCAGTTTTCGTGATTTGGTGGAAATGATGGAGGTACGGGGTTCATCAGTATGGTCCTGAATTAGACAAACGGATCCGACGTTACCTCAAACAAACAAATGACTCTTGGAGAGTTGATGAAACATATATCAAATTAAAAGGTCAATGGATGTACCTGTATCGTGCTGTTGATTCGAACGGAAACGCAATCGATTTTTGCCTAAGCAAAACAAGAGATCATAAGGCTGCAAAGCGCTTTTTCAAGAAAGCTTTGCGGTCTTTTCATGTTTCAAAGCCACGTGTGATAACAGTCGATAAGAATCCAGCTTATCCTATAGCAATTGAACCGTTAAAAAAAGAAAAAAGCATACCTAACGGTATGCGACTTAGACAACAAAAGTACTTGAATAACATAGTAGAACAAGATCATCGCTTTATAAAGAAGCGAATCCGTTCTATGCTAGGGTTCAAAAGTTTTGACACAGCTACATCCATTCTTTCTGGAGTAGAAGCTATGCACATGATAAAAAAAGAACAGATTGATTTATGGGATCAGTCTGTCCAAAGTCAGAAAGAATTCATCCATCAATTGTTTGGACTTGTAGCATAAAATACAATTCTGTTAGGAATATATGCGTTTTACTGGTTTTCATTTTATCTTTGCACCAGAACCAAATATATAATAAATACATGCTAAAAAAGGAACCATATGTGTTTTTTATATTTTATAAAGCAAAAAATATAGAGTGGATTTGGATGTTTTTTTGAATTAAATACAAAGGAAGGTTGCATAAACTGGCATTTTTTTCTCTCATATCTCAAAAATCAAGAATACTCTTTCTTTTGAGATATGAAACATTTTTAGCTTAGAATTAAAACTTGCTATCTATCAAAATATTAATCCCGTAATATAAATCTTAAATAACAGAAATAAATCTTTTTTAGTAAAAGATACAGTGCCCATCCAAGATCGGTTTAATTCATGACGTTATCCATAACACAAGAAAGTTCCCTTTTTCATCTCAATGACATAAGAATACTCTTCACTTTGAGATAAAGATTTAATGAAATTCTTAACTACCTATAATATAACTTATGTTAACTAATTCAAAGTAAGTTACAGTAAACATTGGTATATCAAGTATTTTTGTCTAGCAACACAATACATGCCTCTCTTCATATAATTAATAGGCCCAATTCTTTTTGCAACATAACTTTTTCTATTAAGAAACTTTGTAATAGAACCTCTTTTTAGGTTCTAGTGTGAAAATAAAAGGATCTGCTAATTGATTTTTTCTGTACATCACAAAAAATCAATTAGCAGATTCACCTTTAAACATTCTTAAGCATAATAACAATACAATTATACCAACGATAATTATCATTGCTTACAATCAATTCTGATGAGTATTTTGTAATTTTAATAAAAATCTCGTATGAAAATGTATTTTTGCTCATACATTTCAGATAATTGGAATTATGCTAGAATGTAACCGCCTGATTTATCTGATTAATAAAATGTACTTCTATTTTTAAAACATTTCTAGATTATTGCAACAAAAAGAGAACCACTAGAAGTACAGTAGTTCTCTTTGAAATGTTATCTTCTTAATGTGATAAAGATTTTAGCTTTTATACAACATATGTTGATTAATTTTATCTCGGATTGCGCTTGCAATAAATTCTTCAATAGAACTGTTCGTTTCATTGACAATCTTTGTGATTGCATGATATTCATTGCTTGTTATGGTTACTGCCTTAGTGACACTACTGCTATCTAAATACACACTATTATTAACACGTCTTGTTAATTTTCCTTCTATTATATATGGGGTTAAACAATCAATCCATTCTATCTGCATTTGCATTGGTAATTGAACAATCGATTGACGAACATCAAAGTACCAAAAACCATCTTCCTCAGAAACCTTAATATTTCTTGGTGATACATACTGTAGTACTAAGTCAATTAAGTGAAAAATGTTACTCCGCAATTGATCTGATTTAGGAAAACGGAATTTTACAAACTTTTGATGATGACTTCTTGGTTTATCGGATAGAACATATGCAGGCTTATACCCCACTTTAATTGCATCTTCTAGTGTCATATTGTTTCCAAACTCATCAATAAGCACAATATCCCCACGCTTCGGAATCGATATAATGCGTGCTAATTTATTACCTTCCATAAATTTTTGGAACAATACTACTTTATACTTTTGTGAGAATGTATATAGAGTATTGGTCTGATCCAATTGCTGTACCAATCTATTTATTTCTTCCTCATGTACAAATTTAGTCTCACGATTACGATGTTTCTGTATAGTACAAGTCAAATCCCCTTGTTCTATCCACTTTTCAAGTTGATACATGCTCACATTATAATCTTTGGCTGCCTGATATAAGGTAATTCCTTCTGTCTCACGATCTTCTTTCAACTTTTCTATGTCTTCTCGCTTAAATAAAAAGCTACCATCTAAACGCCAGGTCTCTCGATTAATTGGATTTAATTGTTCTTGTTTCATAAGAGTATTAAAAATGAAACTACTAATTCCTAAATAAGCTTTTACTTCATTTGTATTCATATTCATATCCTGTCTTTCAAACATACCTTTTCCCCCTATGTGTAAACTTCTGTTATCTGAAATCAATAATTTTATTATGTAAAGTTAAATTTCTAAAAATATATAGTTCAAATTAATTATAACACAATCAATAATTAATTTATTTCTAAATATATATGAAATTAAAATTCAATTTCTAATTAAATTATCTTTTATATAATTATAAATTGTATAAAAGATAATTTATAAAAACAAATAGATAATAATCATAGAAAATGTGAGATTTTCTATAGTCATATGATACTTTCATTTTTATAAAATTTAATTTTGCTATGTAAATAATTTTGAATGCAATTCAGTTATAATAATAGATACAAAAGAAATTAATAAGGAGTTGAATGACAATGAAATTTGAATTGATTACAATTCATAGTGAAACTTCTTTAGAAATTATAGAGAAACAAAAACAAAATTTCGCAAACATAATTGCAGTATGGAATCGCGATTATATAAATGAAGCTGAATTTAAAAAGGAAAATAACGAAAGAGAAGATTCATATACATATGAGGGATTTTCAGATGAAGAAATATTGTACTACTACTTAAATCGGCAAACACATTTTGACCAAGAAAAACGTATAAAGGATGCATCCAGGACTCTATATGCACGTGATCTAAGCCAGTTCTATTTTTTCATCAAACAAAGCACAGAATTTCTACAGCAAGATGTTAAAGATTATGTAATTGGCCAAGTTTGGAGGAATTTAAGAAAACGACATATCCGAAACTACCAAAAGTGGTTATCCCAGGAGGCAATCTCCTATCAATCAAAAGAAAAGTACAAAGCATCTACGATTAGTAGAAAACTTGGTGTAATCCGCTCTTACTTGAAATGGTTGTATGAAATTCAATATATCCAGGAACCTCTTCATGTAGAGATTCTAAGTACGACCGTTAATAAACAACATAAACCAAAACGCGAGTTATCATATGAGGAAGTGAAGCATCTGCTTCATTACTATAAGGGCAATGAAATCAATTACGCTTTATTATCGCTCCTGGCTACTACGGGATTACGTGTTGCAGAAGTCGCTCATGCCAAATGGAAAGATCTTGAGTATGACGCTATACGTGGACGTTACTATTTAACAGTTGATACAAAGGGAGATAATGAACGGATTGTTTCTATTAATAAGGACATTTTTAATCGTATTGTTGCATTTCGAATCCGGAGAAGGTTACCTGTAAACATTGGGAATAAAAATGGTGGGACTATATTTCAAACAAAGAACCATACTGCTTATAGAGAGAATTACTTGTCACAATATATTTCTAAAATTATTAAGGATACCAAGTTACCTTTTACAGAGAATATACGAATTACCCCTCACTTCTTTAGACATTTTTATGTACAGTACTTATATGATTACAAGGGGCTAGCACCTCATGTCATAGCGGCTGCAGTTGGCCATAAAAATGATAGAACTACAAAAGAAAATTACTTGAAGCAAAGACTTACTAAGGATAATGATGTAGGGAAATTAATTGGTGATGATGAATTTTAATATGTAATTAATATATAATAAATTCGAAATAGGACAAGGTGAAACAAATATCCAGTTTCACCTTGTCGGTTTGAATTGCTTTAAATATTTACACTGCATAGACTTCAATTTTTGTAGGATTAGAAAAACGGCGTTCTAATTCTTTTTTGATTTTTTCAATAGCAAAGAACGCTGAAGATGCATATACAGTAATCACTTTTTTTATAAGAGTATTACCTGTTATTAAAATGTATCTAACTGAATATGATGAAATCATACTCTCACCCTTTCATATGTCTATTGTGTTTTAGATATATGCCGATAGGTGTGGATATATTCTCAAAAAATATAAAATGATATTGTGAGCAGAATGAAAAATAACAAAAAGTTGATTTAGAAAAAGCACTGCCGAAGTCTTCAGCAGTGCTTTTCGATTAGACGTACTACGATAATGGGCGTTTACTTTCTTCTATACGTTTGCTCATGAATAGAATACAAATTTGTATTTAACAGAGTTTCTGTATGTTTTTATTATTTACTTTAATTTCAAGATACGTTCTATTTCCTCCACACTTAACTTACTTGCTTTTGCAATAGTTTCAAGCGGTACGCCAATTTCATGCATCCCTCGAATCATTTGCATCTTACCTTGCTCAATGCCTTTTTCCATACCCTCTTGTTCCGCATGAGCTAGCTTAGCTTGTTCATCTAGAAGTAATTTCTCTCGAGCCTCATATGCTGTTCGGAAAGAAGAATCATGGCTCAGATTTTCCCATTTATTTATTGCCTTTTGTAAAATTGGATCTTGATTCATCGCAATCTCCTCCAATGTTTGAGTTAAATGTTCGTCTTCATGTGCTGGTAATAATAACATCCAACGAACAAATGAATTTTCCCACGGGTTTACTTTTTCCTCACGCCATTGTTTTACTAATTTTGGTATCTCTACAAAATGAATTTCAATGTCGTCACTTAATAGTTGCTGCATTTTTGTATTCCATAATTGTCCGATGGTATGAAATGCGTCATCCTGAGAAAACAAAATAAAGTCTAATAAGTTAATGGCGATTGTTTTCCGAAGTGAACGATATGGCATCCCTTCTTGCATTTGGGATGTATAAAGTTTACTCCAATAATATAAAGATCGCTTCACCATATCATGTGTATTCCGAAGCTGAATTTCGATATTTACTTGCGTCCCATTATCTAGTGTTGCTAATAGGTCTAAAATCGATAACTTATCATCCTCATAAGATTTATGGAGGTGTGGATCTTCTAGTTGTAGCGTTGTAATAGGTGCATCTAAAGATTCTTCTAGAATTGCATTTAAGAAACCCGTTAGAATTTCCTCATTTCCTTTCGTCCCAAATAACTGTTTAAAAGCAAAATCTATGCGTAAATTTACTAATTTAGTGGACATGGATTTCCTCTCCCTGTCTATATCATCTATTATTCTTATTGTACATAAAAAAAGGTAGAACATGCAAACAGGCTCTTACGCTACCGCACATAAGAGCTTGCCTGAATCCATAAAAAATTGGTGGTTCTGGTGCAAACCTCGAATGCTGTCAAAATATACACAAAAATATGAGAGTAACTACGAACATTCAATCTTTACAAAGTATAAAAATACAGAGATCCAAGTACAGAAAAAGTACACATATTATTGTTAGGGTTCTGTTGCAAAGTTTTCTAAATGAAGCTACACTCTAGAAAAAAGGAATGAGGAGAATCACAAGTGCGATATTTTAAAGGGAAACAGTTCAGGAAAGATATTATTTTGGTAGCCGTTGGCTATTACTGTCGTTTTTCTTTAAGCTATCGCGATGTATCTGAGATTCTACAAGAACGAGGAATTTCCGTTCATCCTACGACAATCATGCGTTGGGTTCATGAATATGGAAGTCTGATCTATCAAGTCTGGAAAGAGAAAAACACGTGATCATCAAGCAGCTTATATGTTCATGAAGCGACTTGTCAAAGCTTTTGGAGAACCAACGGTTCCTTACTACAGACAAGGCTCCAGCCTTGCTTTGTGCGTTCAAAAAACTGAAAAAGAACGGCTTTTATGCGCGTACCAAACATTGTACCATCAAGCATCTCAATAACCTGATTGAACAGGATCATCGACATGTAAAGCGGCGCTTTGTCAAATCTTCTGGATTCCCAAATCTTCGTCATGCTTCACGTACTATAAAAGGTATCGAGACCATTCATGCCCTATATAAACAAAGGCGAAGTCTGCAAAGAGACTCCGCCTTTTCAACGTACAATGAACTTCAACAATTACTAGCTACTTCCTAAACCTTGTTCCTCATTTACCAACCTGTTTATGCTTTTTTCAAACTTTGCAACAGAACCGCAAATCCAAATGGTGCAAATCAGCAATTTACAGTAAAAATATATGCTATCACCAATTAATTTTTTGAAAGGTTACTTTATCTCTCAGTCAGCTTAAGCAGTTCAATTACCTTATGTATCAAAAGAACAATCTCTCCAAGTATGCTATATTAAAGGCAACAAAGAATCCAGCGAACTTGAAAAAATTTTATGTTACATATCTTTAGGATTATAAAATAATAAAATAAAAATGCTTTTATTTTATAAAAATAGTCGAAATAAAAATTAATAAACCGCTGACTGCCCTAAAAATAAAAGTACTATAACTAAATTTTCATTCCATTTTGGTAATTGATTCATGTCACCTTTCTTGATCTCGTTCCCCGTTACTTTCATATCAGTACATAATCATATCACCTTTCTGTATATATAATTTACTTATAGCATAGGCGTTCTTTCTTGATTTCAAATAACTACTTATGACCAACGAGCAGTAACTATTGTATCTTAATGATCCTTATAGCATAGAAAAACTGACAGTAAAACACATTCTGTTTTCCAGAAATAACGCTGTAAAATCAATAAGTAATGGTTGATTCTCCTATTCTTTCTCACAACTAAAAGACTGTAATAATAATCATTACAATAACTACCCATAAACTCCATATATACTACAGATTATGTTTGTATGATACATATATCAATAGAAAGGGATGATATATGTTGCTGACAATTTATATAATATACCTGTTTTTATCAATTGCTATCATGCTTTTCTTATTTACAAGCACACTCGGTTAATTTTATTGATTATATCAAGCTCGCTTCTTTTCATCAAAAAAACAAAAAGGAACAATAGAAAAGGCATTTGAAATCCACTCTTTAACCAATTTCCATAATATTTCATTACTTAGTATTCAATTGAAAATAATATTTGATTAAGTTTTAATAACTGCTTACAACACAATTAAAGGCTAAGCTCATCACCACAGATTATAACTGTAAAAGCATGTATGACAACATTTCACTTCCAATTATTAATAAACATAATAGGGTACAGAAAAACATCCTTTTAGTATAAAATTCTATGAGGTATCTAACAAATGAAAATAGAACCTGCCTTACTACGCCCATCAAGCCAAGTTTTGGTGTTCTATGAACTTTTGCCTACAGAATTATTATTTTGATATGCTTGCCAAATAATTCTTGTTGGATAAATATATCTCACCGAAATTTTTTAGCAAACAAATGAAACTCATTTTTAAATAAAAAAGCCATTCTTTCTATAGATTTCTATAAAAAGAATGACGCTTTCTATTAATTATGAGCATAAATTCATCTTAGATTGTTGGTAATATAACTAGACTTATTCCCATGCAGCAAATGCTACATAATCTTCTTTACCATATTTGTTTTTATATTCATCTGCGTGAATTATATCAACTTCTCCAACATGTTCTGGCTGAAATCCTGTTCCATCTCCATTATCAATAGGTTTCACTAGAGAAACTAACATAAGCCCCGTAACTTCAGATTCTTTAGAAGTTTGCTTCAACGGAAGACCTTTAGATTTAAGATATTGCTTTTGTTTCTCGGTAAGTTTAAGTACTGCTGCTTCTGAAATATCTGTGTTCTTTTTACTTTGCTCAAGCTTGTCCATCTCTGATTGTTTTGCGACTTCTTCTGCCTTACTCTTTTCAATCTTGTCCATTTCTAATTGTTTTGCGACTTCTTCTGCCTTACTTTTTTCAAGATTATTCATTTCTTCTGGTTTAGCAGCTTGTTCAATTTTATTTTTTGTAGCCTTTGATTCACTCTTAAGCTCCTCAGCACTTGCATTCATTAAAGAAAAAGTAGATATACCTAATACAGCTGTCAATCCTAAAGCTGACCAACGATACGATTTTTTATTGAATTTTTTAATCATAACAATTCTCCTTTTTAATGCTTTTTTATTTTTACTTAGATTTGCTAAACTAGGCATTTGATAATAATTTGAATAGTGTTCTAGTAATGTAATAATTGTATGCCCATATTCGATTTTTTCTTCCGAATCAATAAAGGTAAGAGCCAATGCATCACATGCAATTTCTTGATCTTCGCGCATTGAATAATAGGCATACCAAAGGATTGGATTAAACCAATTTAGTATAAGCAAATGATGCATAAGCCAATTAACCCCAACATCTTTACGTTTAAAATGAGCTAATTCATGATAGAAAATAAACCGTAGCTGATTATCATTTAATCGTTGTATATGCTGTTCACATAATAATATTCTAGGTTTTATAAATCCAAGGAGTGTCGGACTAGCAATCTTGCCGGCTAATTGCAAAGGAATATCCTCTTTTATAGACATCGTTTCTTTACAACCTTCGAAAATATTTAAAATTCTTTCATCTGTTATAATTAGTTGCTTTTGTATGTATAAATATAAACGTCTATTTGCAATTAGTGTTAAAGCCCCTAAACAAAAAACACCTAGCATCCATACATATAAACAGATTTCATACATTGATATGTGTTTGGCACCCTGTTCTTTTTCTTTGGAACCCGATTCAACTGGTGATTTATTGTAATCACTTGAATTAACAGTATACTTCGCAGGTCCATTCATCACTTTTAAACCAGAAACATTCGCTTCCTTCTGAATTAGAGAAGTAGAAGTTTCATATCCATGTGAAAGTATGGAGTATAGGCTATAAGAACTATCCGGTGACCAGGGTAAAAGTAATCTTACAATTAGAATTAACCACAGTGCATAATGCCATCTTGCCGTTAATTGATTCCTTAGTAGAACTTTGATACATAAGATAAAACCTACCAATATACTGGCCATAATAGTAGTTTCTAACAGCCACTCAAAAAAAGTAGAGAGATACGTCTGTATTAACACATTTATCATAATTATGATCCCTCTTTTTGATTACTTTTATCATCTAGAATACGTTTGAGCTCATCGATCTCTTTTGAAGATAGCTTTTCATCTTGTAAAAAATTAACAAGCAACGGTTTCAAAGCAGCACCGTAAAAACGCTTAATAAAAGATTTAGTTTCTACTTGTAAATATTCATCTTGTGAGATTAAAGGACCATACATGTACGTTCTTCCTATTTTCTGCTGAGAAAAAACAACTTGTTTTTGAACTAACCTATTGATTAATGTTCTAACTGTTTTTGGATTCCAATCCATTTGTCCTTCAAGAGCTTGAATTACTTCATTTGCCGTTTGTGGAGATTTTGACCAAAGGACTTTCATTACTTCTAACTCAGCTTCAGATATCTTAGGTATTTTTTTCACGTTTCCAATTTCCTCCTCCCTATGATTACAAATGTAATCCTAAAGTCGATACTACATTTGTAATCTTAAATTTGCAACCCCTATTTTAATATTGGAATAAATAACTTAAAATAGGGATATCATTAAATAAATATAAGACTACAAATGTAATCTTATATTTAGATTACATTTGTAGTCTCGATTTGTCAATCTCATTTAATCCCCCCTAATACAACATCTCCATATGTTTTAAGTAAATCATTATACTTTAATTAGTTATGTATATTCTTCCCTTTTTCTTTGCAAGGTAACCTGTTCTAGCTAGTTGGATAAAAATATGGCGACACCCGTTCGCCATCAAGCTAATAAAACTTAGATAGCCCTAAATCAAAAAATGGGAGTAAGCCAGTTATATATATCAATCCAAAGTTCTTTTCATACAAGAAAACAAATATTTCTTCCCCATATTAATGAGAAATTTCTATTATTATCAATCAAACCGAAATTAGGGGAATTTAGTTTAAAAAAAGCGTTCTTCTTTTTCTAAAAAGCTAAATTATTAAATTTTAAAAAATATATATCTTTTGGTTCACTCCTACATATAAAACAATTGGCTCTGGTGCAAAAATAAAACAAAAGAGAATAAAGCATATATATTCTTAACGGAATCGTATCTTATGTTGCAAGTCCAAACAATTGATGGATGAATTCTTTTTGATTTTGGACAGACTGGTTCCGTAAAGCAATCTGTTCTTTTTTAATCATATGCATGGCTTCTACTCCAGAAAGAATG
>NZ_JAUMJO010000008.1:0-213402 GCF_036320425.1 Bacillus nitratireducens | reverse complement strand
TCCCTGAAAGATGATCAGGTTGATAGGTTCGAGGTGGAAGCATGGTGACATGTGGAGCTGACGAATACTAATAGATCGAGGACTTAACCATATAATATGTAGCAATGTTATCTAGTTTTGAGAGAACATAAAAAACTTGTTGACTTTTGAAGTGAATAAGTTATAATAATGATTGTCTCAAAAGAATAATGTCTGGTAATGATGGCAGAGAGGTCACACCCGTTCCCATACCGAACACGGAAGTTAAGCTCTCTAGCGCCGATGGTAGTTGGGACCTTGTCCCTGTGAGAGTAGGACGTTGCCAGGCAATATTATTCCGCAGTAGCTCAGCGGTAGAGCTATCGGCTGTTAACCGATCGGTCGTAGGTTCGATTCCTACCTGCGGAGCCATTGGAGAGCTGTCCGAGTTGGCCGAAGGAGCACGATTGGAAATCGTGTATACGTCACAAGCGTATCAAGGGTTCGAATCCCTTGCTCTCCGCCATAGGATTTATGATATTTGGCCCGTTGGTCAAGTGGTTAAGACACCGCCCTTTCACGGCGGTAACACGGGTTCGAATCCCGTACGGGTCACCACTTTTGGAGGATTAGCTCAGCTGGGAGAGCACCTGCCTTACAAGCAGGGGGTCGGCGGTTCGATCCCGTCATCCTCCACCATATAAATTATATGAATAATATTGTCGCGGGGTGGAGCAGTACGGTAGCTCGTCGGGCTCATAACCCGAAGGTCGCAGGTTCAAATCCTGTCCCCGCAACCAAATGGTCCCGTGGTGTAGTGGTTAACATGCCTGCCTGTCACGCAGGAGATCGCCGGTTCGACCCCGGTCGGGACCGCCATTTTAATAAGGCTCGGTAGCTCAGTCGGTAGAGCAGAGGACTGAAAATCCTCGTGTCGGCGGTTCGATTCCGTCCCGAGCCACCATTTATTTTAATAAAATATGCCGGCTTAGCTCAATTGGTAGAGCAACTGACTTGTAATCAGTAGGTTGGGGGTTCAAGTCCTCTAGCCGGCACCATGTAAGTTTCGGAGGGGTAGCGAAGTGGCTAAACGCGGCGGACTGTAAATCCGCTCCTTCGGGTTCGGCAGTTCGAATCTGCCCCCCTCCACCATTTACATAGGGGCATAGTTTAAAGGTAGAACTGAGGTCTCCAAAACCTCCAGTGTGGGTTCGATTCCTACTGCCCCTGCCAAATATATATACACAACATGGCGGTTGTGGCGAAGTGGTTAACGCACCGGATTGTGGCTCCGGCATTCGTGGGTTCGATTCCCATCAGTCGCCCCATTTTTATTTTAAAAATTACAAATAATCTAATTGATACTTACATATAATTAAGTAAGAAATCGATGGGCTATAGCCAAGCGGTAAGGCAACGGACTTTGACTCCGTCATGCGCTGGTTCGAATCCAGCTAGCCCAGCCATTTTTGCGGAAGTAGTTCAGTGGTAGAATACAACCTTGCCAAGGTTGGGGTCGCGGGTTCGAATCCCGTCTTCCGCTCCATTTTAACTTCATATGGCGGCATAGCCAAGTGGTAAGGCAGAGGTCTGCAAAACCTTTACCACCGGTTCAAATCCGGTTGCCGCCTTTCTTATTGTGCCGATGTGGCGGAATTGGCAGACGCGCACGACTCAAAATCGTGTTCCTTCGGGAGTGTCGGTTCGACCCCGACCATCGGTATCAAGAACGGCGTAACATCAAGACTCTATACTAATTGTATAGAGTCTTTTTGTGTTTTCATTACACGACAAAATAAGCACTAATAGTGCGTAGGAGGTAGTGTGCGGTGGGTAAGCGACGAACTTTAGATACAGTTGGAAGAAACTATGAAGTACTAAAAGGATAAAACTGAACGTTCGGTTTTATCCTTTTATAGAATTTCAGTAGAATATTACATATACAATAATTTTTTCCAGCACTCTAGAGAGAATTTCTCCACCCAGGTGACATGAAGTTAAATCCGACACCACCAGTAGATATTAGTACATTATCAACGGTTAAGTTTGTAATTTCTAAAAACCTCTTTTCAAACTCTTCTCTGTTGTACTTGTACATAGTTGAGTGGCACGCCCACATTGGCGTTGAAGTACTCAACCAGTCCCCTAATTCCTTTAATTCAGGAAACAACTCAAATCGAATTGGTTCATCTAATTTCATGAATCTCACTTGATAGATAGTTGGGTTTAGCTTTTCTCCTATCCCTTTAAGACTATGTGCTTTTTTCTCATTTGAATGTTTCATAATTACTTTCCCCCATCTTTCCTTCAAATTTTTTCCTATTTTAATTATACAGCAATAGAAAGTGATTATAGGAATATTATGGGAATCGGTGATGTAAAAAGACTCTAACAGAAATGTTAGAGTCTTTTTTGTTAAATTATGTTACCTGATTCTAAAATTCGTAATAAACGTAGGAATTCATGTATAATATAACTTGTCGAAAGAACAAAATGATAGTAATTTATATTATGTCTGTAATATGAATCAAAAATGAACTTTTTATATTTCTTTTAAAAATGTGTTGAATACACATTATATTTCATATTAATATTTTTATGTAGATTTAAAATGGGAAAGAGAGTGGAAAGTATGGGTCGTAAATGGAATAATATTAAAGAAAAAAAAGCATCAAAAGATGCAAATACAAGCCGTATATACGCGAAGTTTGGACGTGAAATTTATGTGGCAGCAAAACAAGGCGAGCCAGATCCAGAATCAAACCAAGCGCTTAGAGTTGTATTAGAACGTGCGAAAACATACAACGTACCAAGAACAATTATTGATCGTGCAGTTGAAAAGGCAAAAGGCGGTTCAGAAGAAAATTATGATGAGCTTCGTTATGAAGGATTCGGACCAAACGGATCTATGGTAATTGTAGATACACTTACAAATAACGTAAACCGTACTGCAGCAGATGTACGAGCTGCATTTAGCAAAAACAGTGGTAACATGGGCGTAAACGGTTCTGTAGCTTATATGTTTGACGCGACAGCTGTTATTGGTCTTGAAGGTAAAACATCAGATGAAGTTCTTGAAATTTTAATGGAAGCAGATGTAGATGCACGTGACATTCTAGAAGAAGAAGAGTCTGTTATCGTTTATGCTGAACCTGATCAATTCCATTCCGTACAATCTGCACTTAAAGATGCTGGTGTTGAAGAATTTACAGTTGCAGAATTAACAATGCTTGCACAAAATGATGTAGAACTTCCTGAAGATGCTCAAGCACAATTTGAAAAAATGGTTGATGCATTAGAAGATTTAGAAGATGTACAGCAAGTTTACCACAACGTAGACTTAGGAGAATAATAAGACAGAAGATCCTTTCGTTTAACGAATAGGGTCTTTTTTTTGTGAAGTTAATTACGATGATGAATTATTAAAGGTGTTTTGTTGTAGTTATGGAATATGATTATAGATAGTATTTTAAATGATTGTATTTCTAGGAGGTATTTCTATGGAGCATAAAACACCAAAGCATATCGTTGCCGTAGCAGGCTATTTAACAAATGAAAAGAATGAGGTGCTTTTAACAAGAGTGCATTGGCGAGCGGATACGTGGGAAATGCCTGGGGGACAGGTAGAAGAAGGAGAAGCACTCGATCAAGCTGTTTGTAGGGAAATAAAGGAGGAAACAGGATTAACGGTAAAGCCTATCGGAATTACAGGTGTTTATTATAATGCTTCTATGCATATTTTAGCTGTTGTGTTTAAAGTGGCATATGTGAGTGGTGATATAAAAATTCAACCTGAAGAAATACAAGAGGCTAAGTTTATTGCTTTAAATGAAAAGAACATCGATGAGTATATAACGCGTCCTCATATGAAATCAAGAACTGTTGATGCGATGAGAGCAACGCATTTCATTCCATATGAAACGTGGGAAGTACAGCCATATAACCTTATAGGCAGGTTGTAAGAAAAGGGTAGCTATTTGAGATACACTCAAATAGCTACCCTTTTCTTATGTATATTACTTCAGAAAAAGGTCAAAATGATAATAAAGCTAGTATTGATTTTTAGAACGTTTGTTCTGTATAATGATGATATATCATATATAATTAGATTACTAGATGTTCAAAAATAGAAATTTATAGATGATATAATAAAAGAATAAAGTGGAATTAAGGAAGTATACTGCTCTTAATTTCTACGCTGCTATTGGTTATGAATGTTTTAAAATAATGTATATTCAACATTTCATATGAATAGTAGATAAAAAAGGACTGTGATACAATACATTTTTACACCTTACAATGTTGTAAGGTACGTGTAAGAGAAATCGATGGGATATTCTTTTACAACAAGGTATTCTTAAGTTAAGAGTTATATATGCTGTGTGGAAAAGAGGTGTTCGAGATGAAAGAACGAGTATTATCTAGAGTGAACTATCATCAAAAAGTTGCATTAAATCCATTAAATAAATTTCTTTATAAAGCCATTATATTATTATTATTGTTAAGTTTTGCATTATTATTCGTTGGAAATGTAATGATTGAGCGAAGTGATATTAGTAAATTACATGTACCTGCTAATTTAGAGGTGCCAGAATCATTAACACACGCATTTATTGCGACGGAAGATAAAAGATTTTATCATCATAACGGTTTAGACTATATAGCGATTATCAGGGCGTCTATTGAGAATATAAAAGCTGGTGGTGTTGTGCAAGGAGGAAGCACGATTACACAGCAGTTATCTAAAAATGCTTTCCTATCTAATGAACGTACATTTTCCCGTAAGTGGAAAGAAATTTTTTATACGAAAAAGATTGAACGTACATTCACAAAGGATGAGATATTAAAATTGTATGTAAGTAATATTTACTACGGAGAAGGCGCATGGGGGATTGAAAAAGCAGCAAACCTTTACTTCGGTAAAAAAGTGAATCAATTAACACTGGCTGAAAGTGCAATGATGGCTGCTGTAGTAAAAGCACCGGCTTATTACTCACCTGCACAAAATTATGATAAAGCAGTTGAGAGACGGAATGTAGTTTTAAGGTTAATGGAGAAAGAAGGCTATATAAATCATGATGAATATGTGCAAGCAGTTAGCGAGAAACTAGTAATTCGTCATGATATAAAAACAGAGCAATCCATGTTAAAAAATGCCCGTGAAAAAGCAGTAAGTTAAAAGAAGTTCCTATATAGGAGCTTCTTTTTTTGAATAATTTGTGACAAAAGACGACACAATATTGTCACAAATGTTGTATTTTTGTAATTTATGTGAGCGTGTTCATTGCGTGACCGATATAAGTGTTGATATTATGTGTATTGTGTACAATGCTGTATACAGAATATGAATTTAAAGAGGAATGTATATGAAATCAAATAAACTCATGGTTCTTGGTGTAGTTTTTTCTATCGCAGTATTGATTGTAATCGGAACAATTGCGTATAGCATCATAAATGACAAAAAAGATAAAGGGAATGAGATGTTTGCTTATTCTACGCAACAATCTTTAGGGAAAGATGATGCTCCAGTTAAGGTAGTTGAATTTGGAGACTTCAAATGTCCTGCTTGTCGTACTTGGGATGTAACAGTATTACCACGATTAAAAGAAGAATATATTGATAAAGGTAAAGTGCAGTTATATTTTATTAACTTCCCATTTATCGGAAAAGACTCTGATTTAGGTGCAGCTGCTGGTGAAGCGATTTATAAACAAGATCAAGATTCATTCTGGATTTTCTATGATGAGATTTATCAAAATCAAAAGAAAGATACGGAAGAATGGATTACAGAAGAATTACTTCTTAATATTGTGAAAGAAAAGCTTCCGAAAATTAATGTAGAACAGTTTAAAAAAGATTTACACAGTAAAGAAATGAAAGACAAAGTACGTAAAGATTCAGATCGTGCTCAAAAATTAAAAGTTCAAGGTGCTCCTTCAGTATATATAAATGGAAATCTTGCAAATCCTGATTTCGATAGTATGAAGAAGGCAATTGATAAAGAATTGAAAAAGTGATGAGTTATCTCATCACTTTTTCGACTTTTTTCGATAAAATTCTTGCTTCGTATTTTTTTACATGCTATACTACTTTACATAAGTTATTTTAATATCTTATATTTATTTCATATTTGCGGGTGTAGTTTAGTGGTAAAACAAGAGCCTTCCAAGCTCTGGTCGAGAGTTCGATTCTCTTCACCCGCTCCAAATTTTATTTAATGTTTTTCTAATAAATTGTGATCAACGCAGTGTTTCGTTTCTAAGATAAACGAGGCATTGCGTTTTTTAATGTTTGAAAAGCGTAATTGTATGCGAAAATAGAAGTAAAGAATAGTATTCCAAAAGTGAATTACTAACCAATATAGTCGTTACATAAGGGATAGATTCATCGGAGGAGGCGATAAAGAATGGATTTTGAACAATTAAAGCAAGAAGTAATTGCGTATAGTAAAACGATTGGTATAGATAAAATAGGGTTTGCTAGTGCATCACCATTTGAGGAATTAAAGCAACGATTAATCCAGCAGCAACAATTAAATTATCAGTCTGGATTCGAAGAGCCTGATATAGAGAAGAGAACGAATCCACAGCTTTTACTACCTGGTGCAAAATCAATCATTGCGATTGCTTTAGCGTACCCTTCAAAATTAAAAAATGCACCATTAAGTAAGCGTGGAGAACGCCGCGGGATTTTTTGTCGTGCTTCGTGGGGACAAGATTATCATCTCGTTTTACGAGATCGTTTGCAAAAGTTAGAGGCATATTTAATCGAGAAACTTCCGGATATAGAAGTGAAATCAATGGTCGATACAGGTGAACTAAGTGATCGAGCTGTATCAGAACGTGCCGGTATTGGATGGAGTGGTAAGAACTGCGCTATTATTACGCCGGAATTTGGTTCGTATGTATACTTAGGAGAAATGATTACGAACGTCCCATTCCCTCCGGATCAGCCAATAGAAGATCAATGTGGAAGTTGTACGAAGTGTATTGATATTTGTCCTACAGGTGCTTTAGTACAGGGTGGACAGTTAGACTCGAAGAAATGTATCGCATTTTTAACACAGACAAAAGGGTTTCTGCCTGAAGAATATCGCGATAAAATAGGAAACCGTATATATGGATGTGATACATGTCAGACTGTTTGTCCAAAAAATAAAGGAATGGATTTCCACAACCATCCTGAGATGGAGCCTGATCCTGAGTTAGTTAAACCGTTATTAACACCACTTTTAACAATTAGTAATCGTGATTTTAAAGAGAAGTATGGAATTATGTCTGGTTCATGGAGAGGTAAAAAACCATTGCAACGAAATGCTATTTTAGCACTTGCGCATTTTAAAGAAACAGCAGCAATTCCTGATTTAATCGGTGTTATGAAAGATGACCCAAGACCAGTACTTCGCGGAACAGCAGCATGGGCACTTGGGAAAATTGGCGGAGATGGAATAGGCGAAGCAATTGAAAAAGCGATGGAACGTGAGAAAGATGAAGAGGTTCTTCATGAAATGAATCGTGGACTTGAATTGTTAGCACAGAAAAAAGAGTAGATAATATCTCCCTTTTTCATATTGTAATATGGGAGGGAGACGAAATGGTTGTAAAAGCGAATATTGAAAAGCAAGTACAACAGTTTTTAGCATATATCACAGAGAAACGAACTGACGTGGATGGTATTGCTGAAGATTTATTACGAATGGTACAGAGAAAGAAACAATTGTTTCAAAAACGTAGTGCAGATATAGTGAAAGCAACTGCCGATATTTCTTTCATGAGACAATTAAATAGTAGTGAGCATCAAGAAATTGATTATCAAGTACACTTTAAATATTTAATTAAGCATAAAGAATTATTTTATATCGAAGAGGAACAATTAAAACGACGAGTTTGTCTGAAAAATAATCGTGTAATAGATGATTATGCTCTTGAGGTGTCAGAAGAAATAGGGATAGGTGAAAAGTTAGAACGAGAAGTCACGAAAGAAAAATACGGTTCATATCAATATAATCGTTTAGAGGCAGTGAAATATGCAGAGCGTTGGTGGGATGATCGCAATCCTGTATACCGTAATTTCCCTGATAATTGTACAAATTTCATTTCACAATGTCTGCACACTGGAGAAGTGCCAATGAACGGACATCCTAATATTCGTAAAGGGTGGTGGCAAAGGGGAAACCAATGGAGTTGGAGCTGGGCTGTAGCACACTCTTTTTATTGGTATTTGTCAGGTGCTACAACAGGGCTTCGGGCAGAAGCGGTAGAAAAGCCAGAAGACCTAATTCTTGGCGATGTAATTGCGTATGATTTTGAGGATGATGGTAGGTGGAATCATACGACAATTGTAGTAGCAAAGGACGCAGATGGTATGCCGCTTGTAAATGCACATTCAGCGAATAGCCGTCGGCGTTATTGGAATTATGAAGACTCTAGTAAATATACACCGCAAATGAAATATAAATTCTTTCATATTATTAATGGGTAGAGATTTTTCGTTCAAGTGGTATAATACGTAGTAGACAAAAAATAGAGGTGAATATCGCGTGGGAGTACATGTTGTTTTATATCAACCAGAAATTCCAGCAAATACAGGAAATATTGCACGTACGTGTGCAGCAACTGGAACAGAATTACATTTGATTAGACCGCTTGGATTTTCAACGGATGACAAAATGTTAAAGCGTGCAGGATTAGATTATTGGCAGCACGTAAAAGTTACGTATTATGATTCAATCGAAGAATTTTATGAGAAAAATAAAGATGGTGAATTCTTCTATTTAACAAAGTATGGCGAGAAAGCTCATACAGCATTTGATTATAGCAAACGTGAGAAGGATTACTATTTCGTGTTTGGAAGAGAAACAAATGGATTACCAGCTAATGTAATTGAAGAAAACTTCGATCATTGTTTACGTATTCCAATGACGGATAAAGTACGTTCATTAAATTTATCTAATACAGCAGCAATTTTAATTTATGAAGCGTTCCGTCAACAAAATTATCCAGGATTAGATTTAGAAATCGTTTATTAAAAGTCGCCATTTGGCGACTTTTTTATTTATTTTAGAAAATATGTAATCATACATTTTAAAAACGGTACATATTCATATAGAATGAGGTATATGAATAAAAATAGATAAGACAGGTTGAGATAAATATGAAGGAACAATATAACAATCAAAATACCTATTTAAGTATGATAGATATGGATTTAGTAAAACAGGGACTGCTACATGCTATTCAAGATTTAGTTTTTATTGTGAAAGTTATTGATGATGAAACTTTTAAATATATTTATGTGAATAAAATAGGAATGGATTATGCCAGGCTAGGAACAGAATGTTATGGAAAAACTTTTGCAGAAGTATTACCAGAAGATACGGCAAGGGTATTACAAAGGCAATATGCAAAAGTAATGAGAGAAGCGAGAGCAAATACATTTTGTGATGTAATTAGTTTACCAACTGGTAATATACATTATGAATCTTTACTTAATCCAGTATGTGATGTAAATGGAATATGTCAGTTTATTATTTGTATTACTAGGGATATTACAGCACAGGTTAAGGAAAAAGTGGAAATAGAAGAAAAACAAATGTTATTTAAGTCATTACTAGAATATAATAATGACTCCATTGTATCTGTAAATTCTATTGGGAGAATTACATATGCAAATCCAGCAACATATGAAATATTTGGATATCGATATGAAGAACTAAGTAATCAATTTGTTTTTCAGTTTATAAATAAGGAATATGAACAGGCTTTTCAAACTATATTTAAGGGGGTTTTACAAGGAAGAGCACAACAAATTGTTGCAAAGAAATATATTCATAAAGAAGGATATGAACTTTATATTTCCGTTAGGACAATCCCCATTATTGTGAATAGTGAAATCGTCGGGGTGTACATAGTTACGAGGGATGTTACAAGGCAAGTATTAAATGAGATGAAAACAGAATATTTGGCTTACTTCGATCAGTTAACAGGGTTAATGAATAGAATATCATGTACAAATAAACTAAATGAATTTTTAGCTGAGAATAAAAAATTCGCATTGGTTTTTATAGATTTGGATGAATTTCACCTTATTAATGATACATTTGGTCATAAAGAAGGAGATCAAGTCTTAAAAAAGGTTACTGAATGCTTACGAGACGTAAAAATAGAAGATATGCATTTATTTAGAGAACATGATGATCAATTTGTTATGTTAATAGAAAATATAACGAGAGAATGCGTAGAGGAAGTTGCACAAACAATACTAAAAAAAATTAGTGGGCATTTTGTACTAGAAGAAGAGGATGTTTATTTGAGTGCATCAATTGGGATTGTAATGGCCCCAGAAGATGGAATGGATGAAAAAATACTTTTCCAAAGAGTCGACGCAGCTTTGGAAAAAGCCAAGGAAAAAGGAAAAGGGTATTATCATTTTTATTGTAGTGGATTAGATTGTGAACGTGAACAAAGGTTTATAATAGAAAATCAGTTACATCGTGCTATAGAAAAAGATGAATTTTTCCTATATTATCAACCTCAAATTAATATTGAAACGGGAAAGATAGCCAGTATGGAAGCCTTAATAAGGTGGGAGAATAAGGAGCTAGGATTGGTCTCGCCAAATCAATTTATCCCGCTTGCTGAAAGAACAGGATTTATTATTAAACTTGATGAATGGGTAGTACATCAAGTGTGTGAACAAATACGTGAATGGTTAAATAAAGGGTATGAAGTTGTACCAATTGCAGTTAATATTTCAGCTAGACATTTTCGTTCTATTACATTGATAGAGATGATTACACGCGCTTTAAACAAGTACAATGTCCCACCTCATTTATTAGCAATAGAAGTTACAGAAGGGGCTCTTATACATAAAGATGTATCGAAAAGAGTGCTATTGCAGTTAAAAGAACAAAATTTAAAAATTCATTTAGATGACTTTGGAACGGGATATTCATCTTTAAGTTATTTAAAAACATATCCGATTGATACGTTAAAAATTGATCGTTCTTTTATGGAAGGTATATATATAGATGAAAGAGATACGAATATTACGGCTGCAATTATTCATTTAGCACATACTCTAGGATTAAATGTAATTGCAGAAGGAGTAGAAAAAGCGGAACAAATACAATTTTTAAAGGAAAAGAATGTGAAAATCGTACAAGGCTATTTTTATAATCGTCCTTTATCGATATACGATGTGGAAAATATTTATTTTAAATAGTTTATAAAAACAAGAAAAAAAGTGATGTGCTAAAAAGCACATCACTTTTTATGTGTACCTGGCGTATCGTTATAACCAGATGTGAAAATAGCTGTAAGAAATGTGAGTGATACACCTAAAATTAATAATAACTTCATACTAATTTCCTCCTTACTTTTTCGGTTTACGAATCTTATTTGTGAATCGAAATGTATGTAAGGTTCCTAGAAGAAAAGAATTTATTTACAATGAATAGTAGCGTGAAAACGTTAATACCCTTATTATACAGAATTTTCTTTGAATTTTGGAGAGAATTTTATAGAGCTATTATATATTTCGTTTTGATTTAAAGAATGTTTAAGGACATCCTAGCATACCTTTTATAATAATCCGATTGAACAAGGAGATGGGGGAGGAGCTATAATGGATATTCTAAAAAAGATTGAACAGCATCGAGCAGCAGAAGAACGTTTACAATGGGAAGGTACGTTTGCGGAGTATTTGGAGCTTGTGAAAGAAAGACCATGGGTGGCTCAAACAGCACACTCTCGCATTTACAATATGATAAAAGATGCCGGAATTGAAGAAGTTGATGGTAGAAGAAAATATAATTTCTTTAGTAATCAGCTGTTTGGATTAGAGGATGCGTTAGAACGCCTTGTAGAAGAATATTTTCATCCATCTGCAAAACGATTAGATGTTAGAAAACGTATTTTATTATTAATGGGTCCTGTTAGTGGTGGTAAATCAACTTTAGTTACGATGTTGAAACGAGGATTAGAAACATATTCACGTACAGATCGAGGGGCTATTTTCGCAATTAAAGGTTGCCCAATGCATGAAGATCCATTGCATTTAATTCCGCACCATTTACGTGATGACTTCTTTGATGAGTATGGAGTAAGAATTGAAGGGAATTTATCACCATTAAATGTGATGCGTTTAGAGCAAGAATATGGATCAAGAATTGAGGATGTAGTTGTAGAGCGTATTTTCTTCTCTGAAGATCGCCGTACAGGGATTGGTACATTTAGTCCATCTGATCCAAAATCACAAGATATTGCCGATTTAACAGGTAGTCTAGACTTTTCTACGATTGCAGAATATGGTTCAGAATCAGATCCTCGTGCGTACCGATTTGATGGAGAATTAAATAAGGCGAACCGAGGTATGATGGAGTTCCAGGAAATGTTAAAGTGTGATGAGAAGTTTTTATGGCACTTATTATCACTTACACAAGAGGGGAATTTCAAAGCAGGTAGATTTGCGCTTATTTCAGCAGATGAATTAATTGTAGCGCATACGAATGAAACAGAGTATCGCTCCTTTATAGCAAATAAGAAAAATGAAGCATTGCACTCAAGAATTATTGTAATGCCAGTTCCTTATAACTTACGAGTTAGTGAAGAAGAACATATTTATGAAAAAATGATTCGTGAAAGTGACGTGTCCAATGTTCACATTGCACCGCATACACTTCGAGTTGCAGCAATGTTCACTATTTTAACTCGTTTAAAAGATCCGAAGCGTCCGGATATTGATTTAATTAAAAAGATGCGTTTATATGATGGAGAAACGGTAGAAGGTTATAATGCGATTGATGTAGAAGAATTGCAACGTGAATATCAAGATGAAGGTATGAAAGGTATTGATCCTCGTTATGTTATTAACCGAATTTCTTCTACAATTATTCGAAAAGAGGTACCATCTATTAATGCACTAGATGTACTTAGATCGCTAAAAGACGGGTTGGATCAACATCCATCAATTAGTAATGAAGATCGAGAGCGTTATATGAATTTCATCTCATTAGCGAGAAAAGAATACGATGAAATTGCTAAGAAAGAAGTACAAAAAGCGTTTGTTTATTCATACGAAGAATCAGCTAAGACACTCATGGATAACTACTTAGATAACGTTGAAGCGTATTGTAATAAATCAAAATTACGTGATCCGTTAACGGGAGAAGAAATGAGCCCAGATGAAAAACTTATGCGTTCGATTGAAGAGCAAATTGGAATTTCAGAAAATGCTAAGAAAGCATTCCGTGAAGAAATTTTAATTCGAATTTCTGCTTATGCCCGTAAAGGAAAGCGCTTTGATTATAATTCACATGAACGTCTTCGTGAAGCGATTCAGAAAAAACTATTTGCTGATTTAAAAGATATAGTGAAAATTACAACATCAACGAAAACACCAGATGAAAATCAGCTTAAGAAAATCAATGATGTTGTTGCACGCTTAATTGATGAGCATGGATATAATTCTTCATCTGCGAATGAATTGTTACGTTATGTAGGTAGTTTGTTAAATCGATAGTTTGATAACAAAACGCTGTCTCTTGTTCTTGGGACGGCGTTTTGTTATCTATTGATACTTGTAAAAAGTGTCATAGCTTGTCCAAATATAATAAATTAAGATGCGATTTTATGAATTTATTGTCAATTATTTTTACAATATGCATATGATAGAGTAACCAACCATTCATACGAAAAAAGCCAACACAATACAATATGTTGCAATACGAAAATGTGTGCAACAATGCATTGTGTTTCTTTCTTATCAACGGCTGAATGTTTCTTTCTATTATGTGAGTGGCAAAATTTTGTTTAGGATGCTCGGAGTATTGTATGAAAAACGCTATATATGTTTATGGGATGATTTTCAATGGGCAGTTACCTTTCAAATATTCTAGCTTGGCATATTACAGAACAAAATTTATAGATTGCTGTTCATAGAGGAAGACAATTACAGTAAGGAGGGAAAGGAATGGGCGAAGAAAACCAACCAAATTATACGATTTCACAGGAAAACTGGTCCCTCCATCGCAAAGGATATGACGACCAACAACGCCATCAAGAAAAAGTGCAGGAGGCAATCAAAAATAATTTACCAGACCTTGTAACAGAAGAAAGTATAGTTATGTCTAATGGCAAGGATGTTGTGAAAATACCGATTCGTTCTTTAGATGAATATAAGATTAGATACAATTATGATAAAAATAAACATGTTGGGCAAGGAAACGGTGACAGCAAAGTTGGTGATGTCGTTGCGAGGGATGGATCAGGTGGTCAAAAGCAAAAAGGACCAGGAAAAGGGCAAGGGGCAGGAGATTCAGCTGGGGAAGATTATTATGAAGCGGAAGTCTCAATTTTAGAATTAGAGCAAGCGTTTTTCAAAGAATTAGAGCTGCCGAATTTAAAGAGGAAAGAAATGGATGAAAACAGGATTGAGCACATTGAATTTAATGACATTAGAAAAACAGGATTATGGGGAAACATTGATAAGAAACGAACGATGATATCTGCATATAAACGAAATGCAATGGGCGGCAAAGCATCCTTCCACCCGATTCACCAAGAAGATTTAAAGTTCCGTACTTGGAATGAGGTGTTAAAGCCAGATTCGAAAGCCGTTGTATTAGCGATGATGGATACGAGTGGATCGATGGGAATATGGGAGAAGTATATGGCACGTAGCTTCTTCTTTTGGATGACAAGATTTTTGCGCACAAAGTATGAAACGGTAGATATTGAGTTTATTGCCCATCATACAGAGGCAAAAGTAGTTACAGAAGAAGAGTTCTTTTCAAAAGGAGAAAGTGGCGGAACGATCTGTTCTTCCGTATACAAAAAAGCACTTGAGCTAATCGATAATAAATATTCACCAGACCGCTATAATATTTATCCATTCCATTTTTCAGACGGTGATAATTTAACTTCGGATAATGCTAGATGTGTAAAGCTTGTTGAAGAGCTGATGAAAAAATGTAATATGTTTGGGTATGGGGAAGTGAATCAATACAACCGCCACAGTACGCTGATGTCAGCCTATAAAAATATTAAAGATGAGAATTTCAGATATTATATTTTAAAGCAAAAAGCAGATGTATTCCATGCGATGAAGAGCTTCTTTAAAGAAGAATCAGGTGAAAAGATGGCATAATCCCTTTTAAAGGGATTATTTTTTTGTAAACTTTTTATTTTTTTAGTTGACAATGATAATGAAAATCATTATCATTTATTCAAGAAATGATAATATTTGGATTTATAGATTTTGGAGGAGATGTAAAGTTGAAAAAAACTAAAAGAAAACATATCAATGCAATGCTAGTGGCGGCAGCCTTAGCGCTACCGTTTGCTGTGTATTCAACACCTGCTTTAGCAGCGGTAGCAATCGAGGCTAATAAAACGGGGTATGCTTTAGAAGATGGTACATATGATGCTGTTATTAAAGCGTATAAAGATAAAACGAATGAAGAGTCTATGGCAGCTGTTTATATAAAGGATCCTAAGTTAACGATTGAGAATGGAAAGAAAATTGTAACGGCAACGTTAAGTGAGAGTGATTTCTTCAAATACTTGAAAACAGAAGATATTCATACTCCTGGTGTGTTTCATGATGTAAAAGTAATATCAGAAGATAAAAAGAAAAATGGAACGAAAGTGATTCAGTTTGAAGTAGGGGAATTAGGAAAGAGGTATAATATGCAAATGCATATTTATATTCCGACAATGGCCTATGATAATAAGTATCAAGTGCAATTTGAAGTAAATACATTGAATTTAGAAAACAATGTTCCAGAAGAACAAAAGGAAAATAAAGAGGATAAAGTGGATCAACAAGATGAAAGTGGAAATGTAATAGTAGATAAGCAATTACAAATGCATATTAATAAATATAACTTGAATAGAGAGAATCTAAATACGCCAATAACTAAGGAAGATTTATTAAAAGTTAAATCTTTAATAGTTGTTGAGGCAAAAAGTAAAGGGATAAAAGATGTAAGCGGTCTAGAATATATGACGAACTTAGAAAACTTAACGTTGGAAGAAGTTAAGTTAGACAATATGCAGTTTATCTCGAAGTTGAGACAGTTGAAATCAGTAAATATAACTTATAGTGAACTTCAAAATATTGAACCTTTGGCTGAGTTAGAGAATATTGAGAATTTAAGTTTAAGAAACAATAAAATTTCAGATGTAAGCCCATTGAGTCAAATGAAGAAGATTAAAATATTAGATTTAAATAGTAATGATATAAAAGATATAACACCATTGTTTACAGTAACTTCTTTAAGGACTCTAACTTTGGCAAATAATCAAATTAGTAATGCTAATCTTGCTGGGATTGAGCAATTGAAAAATGTGAAAAATTTATCTTTAAGTAACAATGGACTTACTAATATCGAGCATATTACCTCAATGAAAAAATTAGTGGAGTTAGACCTTTCTAAAAATGAATTAAAAAACATCGAACCTTTATTAAGATTATCTACTGTACAATCACTTAATTTAGAGGAAAACTATATTTCAGATATAACGCCACTTAGTCAATTAACAGGTTTATATGATTTAAAGCTGGGTTCGAATGAAATTCGTGATGTTAGACCTGTTCAAGAATTAGGAAAAAGAATGTATATCGATATTCAAAGACAAAAAATCTTTTTAGATGAAGCAGGCGTGGATGAAGAAATAAAAATTCCAATATACAATCTTAAAGGAGAAACACTTCAAAATATTTATGTGAAAAGTGAAGAGGCTACTCTGAATAACGGGTTTATAAAATGGAATAGTCCTGGAGAAAAAATATATGAATTCAAACTAGATACGAATTCTGCTGAAAGTAAAATAAGATTTAATGGGACGGTTATACAAAGTATAGTTGAAAAACAAACAGAAAGTAAAAATGTAATTCTTGATGGAAATTTACAACAGCATATTAATAAAAAGAATTTTGGTAGAGAGAATCTAAATGCCCCTATAACAAAAGAAGATTTATTACAGATTAAAACTTTAGAGATACTTAAAGAAAAAGGAAAAGAGATAAAAGATCTAACTGGTTTAGAATACATGACGAACTTAGAAAACCTCACTTTAGAAGGAGTAGGGTTGAAAAATATTGAGTTCATTTCAAACTTGAAACAATTGAAAGAGGTGAATGTATCTCATAATAAAATTGAAGATATAACGCCGTTATCTTCACTGGAAAATTTACAGTGGTTAAACCTTGCGGATAATCATATTAAAGATGTATCAGTTCTTGGTTCAATGTTAGACCTACTCAGTTTAAAATTAGCTGGAAATGAGATTCGTGATGTAAGGCCGTTAATACAATTAGGTCAATGGTTTTCAATTGATGTTGGAAGACAAAAAATCATTTTAAATGAAGCAAAAGTAAATGAAGAAATTCAAGTTCCCGTATATGATTTAGAAGGAGAAACTATTGAGAATATTAAACTAACAAGTGAGGGTGGAACGTTTAATAACGGAGTAATGAAATGGAGTACTCCAGGTGAAAAGGTATATAAATTTGATTTAGATTCGGATGAAACTAGTATAAGTTTTAACGGAACAGTAATCCAGAATATAGTTGAAAAAGAAGAAGTAAAAGAACCAACAACGGAAGTTGAAGGGTCAAAAGAAGAAGTAAAAGAACCAACAACGGAAGTTGAAGGGTCAAAAGAAGAAGTAAAAGAACCAACAACGGAAGTTGAAGAAGCAAAAGAAGAAGTAAAAGAACCAACAACGGAAGTTGAAGGGTCAAAAGAAGAAGTAAAAGGACCAACAACGGAAGTTGAAGAAGCAAAAGAAGAAGTAAAAGAACCAACAACGGAAGTTGAAGGGTCAAAAGAAGAAGTAAAAGAACCAACAACGGAAGTTGAAGAAGTAAAAGAACCAACAACGGAAGTTGAAGAAGTAAAAGAACCAACGACAGAAGTTGAAGAAACGAAAGAAGAAGTAAAAGAACCAACGACAGAAGTTGAAGAATCAAAAGAACCAGCAAAAGAAGCTGAAGGCTCGAAAGAAGAAGTGAAAGAGCTAACAACAGAGGTTGAAGGGGCGAAAGAAAAAGAAGTAGCACGAGAGATTGAAAAATTGAAAGAAGAAATAAACCAATCCACAGTAGTTCAAGAACAAAACGTGAATAATCAGGTTGTGACAGAAAAAGTAGTAGAGAATCAAAGCATGAAAGAAAATGAACCAGTTGTTAATAAACAAGAAGAAAGTAAGAAATCGCTAGGAGCAACAGGTGGACAAGCGAATACATCAACGTTACTTTCAGGCGTAGCATTAGTTCTTTCAGCACTGAGTATGTTTGTATTTAGAAAGAGATTATTTAAGAAATAAAAACGTTTTATCTTATTATAATGTAAAATAATTATATAAATTTTTGAGAAGACATTATCATGGCGATTTTATTTTGAAATATGCTTATGATGATGTCTTTTTTTAGAAGGATATAAATGGAGAAAGTGTAAATGTATTAGAGAAGGAGGAGAGATTATGCATGTTAGTTCTATTTTGAAAATTGAAGAGGTGGCATCATTTATTGCGAATATGAATAAAGATGCTACGCATCATGTTGGTTATTGTGGAGATGAGAAAGAGGAGTTATTACAGACAATTATCCATGATTTTTCTGATATAGGCTGGGAACAATCTTTTGCTGTTACTTATGAAAATAATAAAATAATAGGTGTATTAGGATTTGATGTGGATGAAGTAAAAAAATGTGCAGAAATATGGGGGCCTTTTATTATTGCAGAGAATTGGAAAGAAGTTGCTTTACATATGTGGAAGGAACTTATAGAAAAGGTGCCTTTTCATATTGAGAAATTTTATGGTTTTTATCATGTAGAAAATAATAATTGTGCCCGCTTAATGAAGGATTTACATGCTAAAGAACAAGATCGACATAGTATTTTCATTTTAAATAATATTGCGGGACAACGTATTATATGTAATGTAGAAGAAGCTTTACCAAAAGTATTTGAGCAGTTTATCGCTTTGCACAATAATGTTTTCCCTAATACATATTATGAAGGAAATGAAATTATCGAACGTTTAAGTGATACGAATAAATTATTTGTAAGTATGAAGAATGATAAGTTAGAAGGTTATGTATATGTTGAAGTAAATCCGGAGTTTCAAGAAGCGAATATAGAATTTATTGCAACCACTGAAAATAGTAGAAGAAAAGGTGTTGGAGAGCGGTTATTACAAGGTGCAATTCAGTATATTTTCTCCTTTCAAGGGATGAGAGAGATAGAACTATGTTTGAATACGAATAATGATCGTGCGATGAAGTTGTACAAGAAAGTAGGTTTTGAGGAGAAAGCATGTTTACAGCACTATATAATAGAGTAAAAACCCATTCGTATGAAAATTATATTTCATACGAATGGGTTTTATTTAATTTACTTTGCCGCCCTCAGTAATAACGGATTCAGGATTAATTTGAGGACCGAATACCCCCATTGAGAAGAGGTGCTAATTGTTACATAACCTTTTTTATTTTTTGCGGAACTTCTTTTGTTTGCGAATTAACATCTTCTTTTCTCAGCTCTTTAAAGAGCGAAGTAACCATAAGAACGACTACGATAGAAAATGGTAGAGCTGCGATTATAGCTGCAATTTGTAGTGCATTTAGTCCTCCTGCTTGTAATAAAATAGCTGCAATTATCGCGATTGTTAATCCCCATATAAGTTTTAAACTGTTTTTCGGTGATAAGCTTCCGTTACTCGTTTGCATTGAAACAACAAATGTTGCCGAGTCGGCAGAAGTAACGAAAAATGTGGCTACTAAAATTAACCCGATAATTGTTAAAAATGTAGAGAATGGTAGGTGTGAAATAACAGCAAATAATCCAATCTCTGTACCATTTTTTGCGATTTCATCAGCTATTCCAAGCGATTGGAACATTTCCATATGGATAGCGGTACCACCAAATACTGCAAACCAAAATGTACAGATAAGAGTTGGAACTAATACAACTCCAAAAATAAATTCTTTTATTGTGCGCCCTTTAGAAATACGGGCGATGAATGTACCAACGAATGGAGACCAAGAGATCCACCATCCCCAATAAAAAATAGTCCAGTTTTCAATCCACGAAGAAGATTTTTCATTAAATGCTCCTAAATTTAATCCCATACTAGGTAAAGCCCCAATATAAGAACCGAGTGTAGATGTGAAATATTTCATAATAAATACGGTTGGTCCTAAAAGTAAAAAGGAGACGAGTAAAATACCTGCAAGAGAGAAATTTAAGTTACTCAAATATTTAATCCCACGATCTAAGCCAGTTTGTGCACTTGTTAAATATAAAACAGCGAAGATGGCGATAAGTACAAGCTGTGTAAGTAAAGTGTTATGAATAGAAGGGAATAAATAGCTTAATCCTCCGGCGATTTGTTGAGCACCGATCCCAACAGATGGCACAATACCGAATACTGTGGCTAAAACAGCTAAAATATCGACTGTTTTTCCGATAGGAGAATTTTTCGATCGATTAAATAATGGAGTAACTGTAGCCCCAATTGTGCTACCTTTTTGTTTGCGGAACGTGAAATATGCAATTGTTAAAGCAACCATCGCGTATAGTGACCACGGAAAGAGTCCCCAGTGGAAAAATGAATATTGCATAGCGAGCTTGGCGCTTTCTTCTGTGCCTGCTTTTCCTGTTAATGGATCTGTAAAATGTGAAATCGGTTCAGTAATTCCGTAAAAGAGGAGTCCAATTCCCATTCCTGCCCCAA
Organism: Bacillus nitratireducens; assembly: GCF_036320425.1. Taxonomy (NCBI): domain Bacteria; kingdom Bacillati; phylum Bacillota; class Bacilli; order Caryophanales; family Bacillaceae; genus Bacillus; species Bacillus nitratireducens. Next base: position 192,700 of record NZ_JAUMJO010000008.1, on the reverse strand, counting down.
ACAACATGGATAGCCAAGATGGATAACTATACTTTGGTTTTTCTCCATCTTTACTAAGACGAATAGATCCATACTTAGAAAATGCTAAATAAGTAGCTAAAATAAGCATTGAGGTCATAAGTAGAGAGTAAAACCATCCAAATTTATTGAGAATGAATGAGTTTAAAGAAGATGTAACGCTTTGTAAATCATAGCCTTGTATCCAACTTGCCGGGGTAATTCCCCATATGATGAATAATGTTGTTAGCAAGATGGAGATATAGAATACACTGTTCTCTTTTTTTATCATAGAATCCCACCCTTATTTAATAAAGTTAACAATTATATTAATCATAACAATTAAAGGTTTAATTGTCAAAAAATTCGATTTTTATCGTGTGTAAAAGGACAGTTTAATCGCTATAGATTCATAATCATTGGAGGTTAGATAAAGGCAAGGGCGTTCACTATATGTTCAAAATGCAGGAAGAAATAATATGAAATATTGCATTTTATATTGTTGTATCCAAATTTTATGTTAAATTCTTGAATGGAATATTTAATTAGGGGGACAATGGTATGAACAAAAAATCAAAGATTAATAAAGTTATGCTTAGTATTAGTACAATGGCTCTATCGTTAGGAGCACTTCAAACTCATGCATCAGCGGAAGAAAAAGTACCGTATAATGTGTTGAAAACGAAACCGGTTGGAATTGAAAAACCAGTAGATGAAGTTGGGCATATTTCGAAAGTTGATGAAACATTATCGTTTCAAGAACGTTTACAAGTAGGAGACTTTTCACAGCGACCAGCATCTATTATGAAGAGTTCAGAAGTAAAGCAAGTTAAAGAAAGCTATTCAATGGCTGATTTAAACAAAATGAATAATCAAGAATTAGTTGAAACGTTAGGAAGTATTAAATGGAATCAAATTGCAGACTTATTCCAGTTTAATGAAGATGCAAAGGCTTTTTATAAAGACAAAGGGAAAATGCAAGCAGTTATAGACGAATTAGCTCATAGAGGTAGTACATTTACAAAAGAGGATTCAAAAGGAATTCAAACGTTTACTGAAGTGTTACGTTCAGCTTTTTATCTTGCCTTTTACAATAATGAATTAGGCGAATTAAATGAGAGAAGTTTCCAGGACAAATGTTTACCTGCTCTAAAAGCAATTGCAACAAATCCAAACTTTAAGCTCGGTACATATGAGCAAGATTCAGTCGTATCTGCATATGGTAAATTAATTAGTAATGCTTCAAGTGATGTTGAAACGGTTCAATATGCGGCTAATATTTTAAAACAATATAATGATAACTTTCATACATATGTAGACGATCGTATGAAAGGACAAGCTGTATACGATATGATGCAAGGTATTGATTATGATATGCAATCTTATTTATTTGAAACTCGTAAAGAGGCAAAAGATACAATGTGGTATGGGAAAGTAGATGGGCTTATTAATGAAATAAATCGTATTGCTCTTTTAAATCAAGTAACATCAGAAAATAAGTGGCTCGTTAATAATGGAATTTATTTTGCTAGTCGTTTAGGTAAGTTTCATAGTAATCCAAATAAAGGATTAGAGGTTGTTACACAGGCAATGCATATGTACCCGCGTTTAAGTGAGCCGTATTTTGTTGCGGTAGAACAAATTACAACAAACTATAATGGGAAAGATTATAGCGGGAATACGGTAGATTTAGAGAAGATACGTAAAGAAGGAAAAGAGCAATACTTACCAAAAACGTATACATTCGATGATGGATCTATTGTATTTAAAACTGGGGATAAAGTGTCAGAAGAGAAAATTAAGAGATTATATTGGGCTGCGAAGGAAGTAAAAGCGCAATATCACCGTGTGATCGGAAATGACAAAGCTTTAGAACAAGGTAATGCAGACGACGTATTAACGATAGTAATCTATAATACTCCAGACGAATACCAGTTAAATAGACAATTGTATGGATATGAAACAAACAACGGTGGAATTTATATTGAAGAGACAGGGACATTCTTTACATATGAGCGTACGCCAGAGCAAAGTATTTATAGTTTAGAAGAGTTATTCCGTCATGAGTTTACTCATTATCTTCAAGGGAGATATGAAGTTCCTGGTTTATTTGGAAGAGGAGATATGTATCAAAATGAAAGATTAACTTGGTTCCAAGAAGGGAATGCAGAATTTTTCGCAGGATCTACTCGTACAAATAATGTAGTACCGAGAAAGAGCATAATTAGCGGATTATCATCTGATCCTGCAAGCCGTTATACAGCAGAGCGTACACTATTTGCTAAATATGGTTCTTGGGATTTCTATAACTACTCGTTCGCATTGCAGTCTTACTTATATACGCATCAATTTGAAACGTTTGATAAAATTCAAGATTTAATTCGTGCGAATGATGTGGGAAATTATGATACGTATCGTGAGACTTTAAGTAAAGATTCTAAGTTAAATAAAGAGTATCAAGAGTATATGCAGCAGTTAATTGATAATCAAGATAAGTATAATGTACCGGAAGTAGCAGATGATTATTTAGTTGAACATGCACCAAAAGCATTAACAGAAGTGAAGAAAGAAATTAGTGATACGTTGTCTATGAAAGATACAAAAATGACAAAGCATACATCTCAATTCTTTAATACATTTACATTAGAAGGCACGTTCACAGGTAGTGTAACAAAAGGTGAGTCAGCAGACTGGAAAACAATGAGCAAAAGAGTAAATGAGGCTTTAGAACAATTGATGCAAAAAGAATGGAGCGGCTACAAAACGGTTACAGCGTACTTCGTTAATTATCGTGTGAATAGTTTAAATGAATTTGAATATGATGTAGTCTTCCATGGTATCGCAAAAGATGACGGAGAAAATAAAGCTCCGACGGTTAATGTAAACGGGCCTTATAATGGGGGTGTAAAAGAAGGAATTCAATTCAAAAGTGATGGATCAAACGACGAAGATGGAAAAATCGTTTCTTATTTATGGGATTTTGGAGACGGCAGAACAAGTAAAGAAGTTAATCCAGTACATGCATATGAAAGAGAAGGAACTTATAAAGTAGCGTTAAGAGTAAAAGATGATAAAGGAAAAGAGAGTAGAAGCGAAACAACTGTTACAATTAAAGATGGAAGTTTAACAGAATCAGAACCAAATAATCGTCCAGAAGAAGCGAATCATATCGGGCTAAACACTACTATAAAAGGTAGCCTTATCGGCGGGGATCACACTGATACTTATACATTTAATGTAGCATCAGCGAAAGATATCGATATTGCTGTTCTAAATGAATATAGAATTGGGATGACATGGGTACTTCACCATGAATCAGATATGCAAAATTACGCAGCTTACGGTCAAGCTAATGGAAATCATATAGAAGCAAAATTTAATGCAAAACCAGGTAAGTATTACTTGTACGTATATAAATATGATAATGGCGATGGAACGTACGCATTATCAGTAAAGTGAAACTATAATTAGTGGGGGTTCTGTTCATCCCCCACTGATTATTAGCCCACAAATAGCGGGATAAAATAAGTGCTTTTCCAATGTATGTTTAACTTTACTTTTTGTGGAAAATAGTATATTATATAGATATACAATATATCGGTTATTTACTAGGAGGAGCCTGTCACAATGGGTTTCTCCTGTTCTTTTTTAGAGACCTGTCTTACAGGTTTTTCTTTAAAAAGTAAATAACTGAAAATTAAGATTAATAATCTTTGAAAGAGGTGGGGCATACACATAACAAAAAAGGATTGTTTAAGAAAGGGGGATAAAAATGACCTTGTTCGGTTATCCACTTGAAACAATTTATTTATACGGATTTATAATTGCAACTATACTTACTGTTATTTATATCTTTTTTGGAGATATTTTTGAATCAATATTTAGTTTTGGAGGCGGATCTGTATCCGTTGTAACGTTGCTACTTAGTTTTTTCGCCATGTTATGTGGACTTAGTTATATAGGGGAATATTTATACTCCTATAATAGTCTCGTTATTTTCGGGGCCTCATTTGCTATATCTTTTATCGGTGTTTTCATAATGAAAATACTAATTTTAAAACCAATTGCAGAAGCAGAACAAAATACTGTCCAACGCATGGATGAATTTATCGGATGCAAGGGAGAAGTCATTACTACAATCCCTAGAGAAGGGTTTGGTGAAGTATTAATCTCCTCCCAATTTGGAAGTAATGCAATACCAGCTAGAGCAATTGGAAAAAAAGATATTTCACAAGGAACTGAGGTCATTATCGAGGGAGTTCAAGATGGTGTTTTACTTGTAAAAAACATCGCTTATTCTTTAAAGAAACCAAAATTATAAGGGGGAATTTACATGACGATTCCATTAATTATCGGTGGAGTTTTAATCGCAATTTTACTTCTACTCATTTTAGTATTCATTACAAAGTATCGTACAGTTGGTCCAGATGAAGCGTTAATTGTAACAGGGAACTGGCTTGGCGGTGGAAAGAATGTCGTTACCACTGATGATGGAAAGAAGATTAAGATTATCCGCGGGGGCGGTACATTCGTAGTTCCAATTATGCAAAGAGCAGAGCCTTTAAGCCTATTAAACTACAAATTAGAAGTTGGTACACGTGATACGTATACGAAACAGGGTGTACCGATTACAGTAAATGGTGTTTCTATTATTAAAGTAGGATCCACAATTGAAGAAGTTTCTACAGCAGCTGAACAATATTTAGGAAAAGAAACAGAAGAGTTAAAAATAGAAGCAAAAGAAGTTTTAGAAGGGCATCTACGTGCTATTTTATCTTCTATGACAGTAGAAGATGCTTATAGTAATAGAGAGCAATTTGCTCAAAAGGTACATGAAGTAGCTTCAACTGATTTGAAAAAGATGGGGCTTCGCATCGTTTCCTTTACAATTAAGGAGATAATGGATAAGAACGGTTACTTAGATGCACTTGGTCAGCCACAAATTGCAATGGTTAAACGTGATGCAACAGTTGCGAATGCAGAGCGTGAAAAAGAAGCACGTATTGAAAAAGCTCGTGCAGAGAAAGAAGCGAAAGAAGCAGAGTATCAGCGTGATGCACAAATCGCTGAAGCTGAAAAACATAAAGAATTAAAAGTACAATCTTATAAACGAGAGCAGGAACAAGCTCGCGCAGATGCGGATCTTTCTTACGAATTACAACAAGCGAAAGCGCAACAAGGTGTTACAGAAGAGCAAATGCGCGTTAAAATCATTGAGCGTGAAAAGCAAATTGAGTTAGAAGAAAAAGAGATTGCGCGTCGTGAAAAGCAGTATGACGCAGAAGTAAAGAAAAAAGCAGATGCAGATCGCTATGCTGTTGAGCAATCAGCTGAAGCTGAAAAAGTAAAACAAATTAAAAAGGCAGATGCGGATCAATATAAGATTGAAGCTGAAGCAAGAGCACGTGCAGAAGAAGTACGTGTAGAAGGTTTAGCAAAAGCAGAAATTGAAAAAGCGCAAGGTCAAGCGAAAGCGGAAGTACAAAAAGCGCAAGGTACAGCGGAAGCAGATGTTATTAGGTTAAAAGGTTTAGCAGAAGCAGAAGCGAAACAAAAAATTGCAGAGGCGTTTGAATTATATGGTCAAGCGGCAATTATGGATATGGTTCTTAAAATGCTTCCAAGTTACGCGAAAGAAATTGCAAGTCCACTTAGCAATATTGATAAAATTACAGTTGTTGATACAGGCGGCGGTGGTAAGAATAGCGGTGCCGGGAAGGTTGCAGGCTATGCGACTGATTTAATGGCAACAATGCAAGAAACGTTAAAAGCTTCTTCTGGCATTGATTTAAAAGAATTACTGGAAGGATTCGCTGGAAAAGGTGCCGTGCAACAACTATCAAATGATAAACCTGTAGTATCAGTAGTAGAAGATGAGAAGAAAGAAATAAAAAAAGATAAAGAATAGCAAGATGAAAAGAATCTCTAGTAAATGGCAGAACTACAAGTAATGATTGGTAAATTTAAAGTGTAATAACAAATATTAAGAAACGAGGTAGTAATTTTACTTCGTTTCTTTTTTTATGAAGATAAAGATAAAGAAATATATAGTAACCGTGTTATGATTAAAGGCGATAATAAAAAAACTGTATTTTCTTTAAATTCTATCTTTAATCATGTTAGGGGAATGGTTTTGAAATTAAAAAAATTAAAGCTGCAACCGAGAATTACATTAACTATTAGCACACTTATTCTTGTTGTACTGCTGTTAACAAGCTATTTATTTTACTATATACTATCTGAAACAGTAGAGGAGCAAATTGGAAAAAGAGCGTTGCATGTTGCGAAAACAGTTGCTGCTATACCAGAAATTGGGGAAGCTTTTCAAAAGGAAAATCCAGCTTCTATTATTCAGCCAATTGCAGAGAAAATTCGAATCGAAACAGATGCGGACTTTATTGTAGTTGGAAATAAAGATGGTATTCGTTACGCACATCCTATGCTTGATAAAATAGGAGAGAGAATGGTTGGAGGAGATAACACAGGGGTTCTATTAGAGGGGAAGTCTTACGTTTCGGAAGCAACGGGATCATTAGGGCCTTCATTACGAGGAAAAGTCCCAATTCGTAATCAGGATAATGAAATTATTGGCGTAGTTTCTGTTGGATTTTCAATGGATGATATTCATGGAGCGATAGAAGTATATGGAAAGCGTGTGTTTTGGATTACAATAATAGGTCTGTTAATTGGGATAATTGGCTCTATATATTTAGCAAGAAGTATAAAACGAATGATGTTTGGAATGGAGCCAGAGGAAATTTCATCTTTATATGAGGAGCATAGTACAGTTATTCAATCTGTACGCGAAGGGATTGTAGTAATCGATAAAAATGGAATGGTTAGTTTAGTAAATCAAGCAGCAAATGACATTCTTTCTTTAGATAAACGACAAAATATAATGGGCGAATTTATTTTAAATGTTATTCCTAACTCATCGATACTGGACGTACTTCAAACTGGCGAAGAACAATTTGACCGTCAATTAAATATAAAGGGACAGGATGTTATTGCCAATCGCCTACCTATTAAAGTCAATAATAAAGTAACTGGTGTAGTATCCAGCTTGCGCTTGAAATCTGAGATGGATCAATTAACAGCGGAATTATCTCAAACACGGCAGTATACAGAGGCATTGCGGGCGCAAACGCACGAATATAACAATTTGTTGTATACGCTTTCAGGACTTATTCAATTAGAGTCTTATGAAGATGCTTTAGAGCTTATTCATAAGGAAACGGCAGTATATCAAGACTTCGTTCAATTTATTATGAAGAGAATTCAAAATCCATGGCTAGGTGGAATTTTAATTGGATTTTACAATAGGGCACGAGAATTGAAGATTGATTTTGTGTTAGATAGAGAAAGTAGTTTAGAGAAGCTAAGTCCGCATATTGATAGTAATTACGTTGTTTCTATTTTAGGGAATTTGATCACGAATGCATTTGAAGCAATTGAAAGAAATCAAGATCATGATAAGAAAGTAAGAATGTTTGTAACAGACATTGGGGAAGAAATATTAATTGAAGTAGAAGATTCAGGACAAGGTGTTCATGATGAAATAATTACAAGTATATTCTATAAAGGTTTTTCGACGAAAGTGGGCGAAAAACGTGGATATGGATTAGCAAAAGTAAAAGAGTTAGTAGAAGATTTAAACGGGAGTATTGCGATTGAAAAAGGGGATTTAGGTGGTGCTTTATTTATCATTGCATTACCGAAAGAGAGAGGCGAATTGTAATGAATGAGGGGATTGAAGTATTGATTGTAGAAGATGATATTCGGATTGCAGAGATTCATCGGCGTTTTACTGAAAAAATTGATGGGTTTAAAGTGATTGGGACGGCAACGACTGGGGAACAAGCGAAGGAATGGTTAGAATTTGTGAAGCCACAGCTCGTTTTATTAGATGTATATTTACCTGATATGCAAGGGACTGAACTCGTCACATATATTAGGCATAATTTACATGATACAGATATTATTATGATTACAGCCGCATCAGAAACAGATGTAGTGCGGCATGCTTTACGAGGCGGAGTAACAGATTATATCGTAAAGCCGCTTACATTCGATCGATTTAAAACAAGTTTAGAAAATTATCAAAAAAAGATTACGCAATTAAAGAAAAGCGCTCAATTATCACCGGAACAAATTGAACATCTATGGTCTCAAAGAGGTGTGCAGGCAAATCATATAGAATACGCCCCGAAAGGGATAGATCCATTAACGCTAGCAAAAATAAAAAAGCATATGCTGACTGTTAATGAAGATGGAATTACTGCAGAGATGTTAAGTTCAATGGTAGGTGTTAGCCGATCAACAGCGAGGCGCTATTTAGAGTATTTAATTTCTGGAAAGAAAGTGCATGCAGAGCTTATATATGGAAGTGTGGGGAGGCCAGAAAGAAGGTATTTCCGTGTTTCTTCATAGTATGTTTCCATAAAAAAACAGTAGAGGATTACATTTCTCTACTGTTTTTTTGAATCTCATCTTATATTGGAATAATCCCAATTACAATTCCAGTAATCAACATAACCATTGTCGTTCCAACAGCCCAAAGTAAAGTAAAGCGTTGGTGTTCACCAAAATCAACTTTGGCCATTCCGACTAATAAATAAGTGGAAGCGACGAGAGGGCTTAGTAAGTGAACAGGTTGCCCGAGTAATGAAGCGCGTCCCATTTCAGCTGCACTAATTCCGTAAGCAGCAGCAGCTTTTGTTAAAATGGGTAGTACACCGAAGTAAAAAGCATCATTGGACATGAAAAATGTGAACGGCATACTAAGAAGAGCTGTAATAATTGGTAGTTGTGGTCCAAGTGCATCTGGTATAAGAGTCACTACACTTTGAGCCATTGCATCTACCATTTTTGTCCCTGATAGAATACCAGTGAAAATTCCAGCGGCAAATACGAGAGAAACAACGGCTAATACGTTTCCAGCGTGAGAGGCAATACGTTCTTTTTGTTGTTCCAAGCTTGGATAATTAATCATCACCGCAATAGCAAAAGCGACTGTAAATAACACAGGTAACGGCATAACTTCTAGTATGAGACAGACGAGTAGGGCAACAGTTAATAAAAAGTTAATCCATAGCAGTTTAGGACGTTTATGTACTGCAGCTTCGACTGTTGCAGCTTGCTCATCCATTGTTTGCATTTGTTTTAAATATTGTACATCCATAATTCCTAAACGTTTCCTTTCCTTTTTTCCAAGGTAGTAGGCAACGAAAACAACCCAAATGGCACCAGCAATCATTCCTGGTATAAGCGGTGTGAAGAGCTCTGATGCATCAAGTCCAAGAGCACTCATAACCCGAGCGGTTGGTCCACCCCAAGGTGTAAGATTTGTAACACCTGCCCCTAACATAACAACCCCAGCTAATATAAGTGGATTCATCCCAAGACGTTTATATAGTGGATACATTGCGGAAACTGTAATCATATATGTTGTTGTTCCGTCACCATCTAATGAAACGATAATAGTAAGAATAGCTGTACCAACAACAATTTTTAAAGGATCTCCTTTTACAAATTTTAATATTTTACTAATGACAGGATCGAATAAACCGCTATCAATCATAATTCCGAAATATAAAATGGCGAACATAAGCATAATGCCAGTAGGTGCTAGCTTTTGAATTCCTTCTAACATCATAGGGCCCATATTGGCATAAAAGCCACCAATTAATGCGAAAATAATTGGAACTAATATTAATGCTACTAGTGCAGACATACGTTTCGTCATAATCAAAAACATAAAGACAAATACCATTGTAAATCCGAGTAATGCTAACATGTAATCTCCCCCTCAAAAAAATGATTACGCTTTCAAAATAAAATAAAAATTCAGATAAAAGGTTTTTTGTTTATAATAAAAGTTTCAATCTGAATGGTAAATAATTTGAAAAATAACATCATTAGAAGCATAATCTTTATTTTGATCATTTTGTTCACAGGGTAATTTTGAATTTTTAAAAAGATAAATGCCTTCGTACAAGAATGGTAGAATAAGATGGAAATAGCGAAGCGTGAAGTAGGGAGTAGATTTTGAATGCAAACAAGAATAGAAGAAATTTATAGTTCGTGTAAAGGAAAAGTAGAGGAGATTTTTATTAATGAATCCTCTTACGTATATGAATGGGAAAAGTTAATGATGATCCGAAAAAGTGACGGTGAAATTGAAAAAATCGCAGTAGGTATTAGTGGGAATATAAGATTAGTAAATGTAGAAGTTGGACAAAACATTGATACGGACACATTATTAGTTAAGTTAGAAGATGATTTATTAATTACTGGTTGTGAATGATGAGGGATGTGTAGAAGTAACTGCACATCTCTTTTTTGTTCCATATATTACAAAAAGAACATTATTTTTTCACAAATCTCACACAACCTTTTGGTATTCTTTTCGTGGAGTATACGGTTTCTAGGGAGGAATATTGATGAAGGTAAAATATGTCGCACTTGTTATATGTTTATGTTTCATATTTACGATAGTAGGATGTGGGAAAAAAGAACTAACAGCTGTTGCGATTAATGAGAAAAATGATAAGTGTGATATTTGTCAAATAGGGGTAATGGATAATCAATTCGCAACAGAAATTATTTTGGAGAATGGAAAAGCGTTAAAGTTTGATGATATCGGTTGTATGTATAAATGGATGGAGATCAATTCAGGTGAAAAGACGAAAGAAAAATTTGTTCGAGACTATGATTCGAAAGATTGGGTTTCGTTAGAAGATGCCACTTACGTATATGATAAAACAATAACGACACCAATGGCTTATAATGTCATTTCATTTAAAAATAAAAAAGATGCAGAGAGCTTTGTATCTAACTATAAGGGGAAAGTTCTTTCATATAAAGAGCTAGCGGAGCATAAATGGGAAATGAATAAAGAGATGATGGGGAAACCGAAAACAGGAAATCACGGTGGGCATCATTAATAATAGAAAAAGACAACTATATAGTTGTCTTTTTCTATTATTACTCAGGTGCAAATATAGAAAAGGTGTAAAATTTTTAGAAGAACGGTTACAATGGAATATAGTAACCTAAAGCAATCATTTATGTACTTTTTAGAAATGTATACAAATGCGGTAAAAACGTGCTAAACTAATTGCTTCATAATGTTAATGATGAGGCCATCAGGCGTATCATTCCAATAGGTTGAGAAACATCGATATAAGTTTAGGATAATCCGATTAAAGAAGGAATCTAAAGGGCTTATGGATAAATGTATTCAAGAAGAATTATTGTATGTGATGGAGGAATGGTTAAGAAAACATTATCTTTCATAGGAGCTGTAGTTGTGAGAAAACAAAAAATTTTATTATGTATGTTATTAGGACTTTTAATGACGGTAGTGGCTTGCGATAAGCAAGAGGAGCCAGAATCAAAACCGGTTCATGTGAAAAACGAAAAGAAAAAAGAAAAGCATAAAGAACAGGAAGAATCTAAAGAAGAAAAAAGTATAAATTTAATGGACAAACAGTTGCTACTTTCTGCGACGCTTGGAGACACAGAAACAGCTATGAAGCTGATCCAAGATGGAGCGAATATCAATGTAGAAGGTGACAACGGAGAAACGCCTGTCCTTGCAGCGACGTATCAAAATCATGTAGAGACAGTTAAAGCATTAATTGGTGCAGGTGCTAATATTGAAATTAAAGATGAGAAACAAAGCAATCCACTTCTTTCTGCAAGTAGAGAAGGATATACGGATATTGTAAAAGTATTAATTAATGCAGGAGTTAATACGAAAGAAACGACTAAGTCAGGTGGAACAGCACTTATTTCTGCATCTGAGCGTGGCCATGTAGAGGTTGTTAAAGAATTATTAGAGCATACAGATATTGATGTGAATTATAAGAATGAACGTGGTGGAACAGCTTTATTAGAAGCAATTGTATTAGGAAATGGTAGTGAAAGTCATAAGAAAGTAATTCAAATGCTTATTGACCACGGGGCAGATGTAAATATGGCCAATAAGGAAAATATTACGCCGCTGCAATATGCTGAAAAAAGAGGTTTTAAAGATATTGCGAATATGTTGAGGATAGCTGGAGCGAATGAAGTAGTACAGCCGCAACCACAACTGGCGGAATAATAAGCTGAATAAAAAAGTACCAAATAATCCCATTTAGATAGACAGAATGAAGAAATCAGTTAGTATATGATGGATTCAGTAATGTGTATTTGAATGGGATTTTTGTTTTGAAAAAATTATTTAAAAAGAGGAATAGATAAGGAATTCTTATGTGCGTATTCTATAAAGCTTTGCTAAATGGAATTTATATACATAGTAACTAAGGAGGCTACAAATGAAATTTTCAGAACTTGAGTTAATAGCAATTCAGGCAGAGGTTTTATTTGTTCATAATCAAGTAGGAAGAATAAAGAGTGTAAATGAAAATGGAAATCTGAAAGCGCCGCGTTTTTTTCTTGGCCGAACACGTGAAGGGAATATAACGAGATATCATTATAACCTGGATAGTGAAATGATAAGTAAGATTGAGAAATTAATTCGAGAACGCTCAAATCACATAGAGATAGCAAAAATCATTAAAGTATTAAATGAAGAGAGAACGGTGGAGAATATTTGGATGGGTCCTGCTTTCATGTTCCCTAATAATTTACATAAACCAACTAGAACAATACAAATAACAGAGAAAAATAAAGAGCTTTTGCGAGAAAATTTTTCTAATCTAATAGAACAGATGGAATGGAAGAAACCTTATTTTGCAATTGTAAAAAATGAAAAGGTAGTTTCTATATGTTGCAGTGCCAGAAGTACACCCGTAGCTGCTGAGGCAAGTGTGGAAACTTTAGCGGAGTTTCAGGGGAATGGATATGGTGCTGATGTCGTTACAGCCTGGGCAATATCAATACAAGAGGAAAAGCGCATTCCGCTTTATAGTACTTCTTGGGATAACTTTGCTTCGCAAGCAGTGGCAAGAAAACTAAAACTCATTAATTATGGAATGAATTTACATATCGATTGAATTTTAAACATCGTTGTGTTCTGTTGGTTTATATTTATATATCCGGATTATTGTAAATCATGATGTGGTGAATATTAACATTCGGTTAACACCTAATTAACAATCTATCAAAACTGACTTAATAAATGCGTAATATAGTAAAGGTAACAAAATAACTAGGGTAGAGAACATTTGAGAACACCCGCTTACATATAACGTGCCGCTTTCTTAAGTGTGCTCTATTCCCTAGAGTTCAAATAAGGAGAAAGGTGTTCTATGTAAGTAGGTGTTTTTAGTTTGGATAAAAATAGAAAAGCTAGGTGGAATGAATGTTTGAAGAACTTTATATAGCGATGATAAAGGATTGGAAAGGGTACAAAACATACAAAAAATTACCGAAAACAGTTTTTCTTATGACGGGTTCAATGCTGGAGTTACCAGAGCGTGTATACGAATTACAGAAACATGGACATGATGTATTTCTTCATTGTGATTTTATACAAGGTTTAAATACGAATACAGAGGAAGCTCTTTTGTATATTCAAGATGTTATCGGAGCACAAGGCATTATTTCAACAAAAGGTTCGACAATTCGAAATGCCAATAAAATTGGATTAAAAACGATTCAACGTATTTTTATTGTCGATACTTTATCTCTTACAAAATCAATTGAAAATTGTAAAACGACTAAACCGAATGCAGTAGAGATTATGCCTGGTATTATGCCTTCAATTATTAAGCAGCTAGCAGCGGAAATAGAATTTCCCATTATTGCAGGCGGATTGATTCAAACGCGGGAAGATGCGGAAATTGCCATTCGTGCAGGAGCAAGTGCGATTTCAACGAGTCATTATGAAGTATGGATACAAGAAGAAAAAAGGAGTGCAACCTTGTGATCGAATTGAAAGATGTTTCAAAGGTATATAAAAATGCGGAAGAGACAGCGGTTAAAGACGTATCAGTTCATATTAAGAAGGGAGAATTTTTTGTTTTAGTTGGACCTTCGGGATGTGGAAAAAGTACATTACTACGAATGATCGCTGGCTTAGAAGAAATCTCTTCGGGAGATTTAATGATTAATGAACGTGTTGCAAATGATTTAGAGCCGAAAGACCGTAATCTATCAATGGTATTTCAAAATTATGCATTATATCCACACCTAACTGTAGAAGAAAATATTTTATTTGGACTTAAGGTAAGGAAAGTACAAAAAGAAGAGCGACAAAAACGATTAATGGAAGCCATTGAAATGGTAGGACTGAAAGAGTATGTGAAAATGAAACCGGGCCAATTATCAGGCGGGCAAAGACAGCGTGTTGCGCTTGCCAGGGCGATCGTGAGTCAAGCACCGATTTGTTTAATGGATGAACCACTTTCGAATTTAGATGCGAAATTACGTGCGCAAATGAGGATTGAAATTAGAGAAATTCAGCAAAGACTAGGAATTACGATGATTTACGTTACTCACGATCAAATAGAAGCGATGACTATGGGAGATCGTATCATGGTCTTAAATAAAGGAAGTATACAACAAGTTGGAACACCTCTTGATATATACAACGAACCAGCAAACGAATTTGTTGCAAGTTTTATAGGTTCTCCTTCTATGAATATAAATGATGGAAAAATGGATAAAGAAAAAGGCGTATTACATATAGGGCAATTGCAAATTCCATTATCTATTGGACAGTTAAAGCAATTACCAGAAGGAACAATTCGAATCGGCATGCGGCCTGAGCATATTGCATTGTCTGAGGAAGGACAAGAAGTTACGCTGCAATCTGTAGAAGTATTAGGAAATGAATCTATATTAAACTTTGCGGTAAATGGAACAACTTGGAGTGCGAAAGTCATTGGACAGTTACTCCTGAACAAAGGTGACAAAGTAAAATTATTATTCTCGCAAGAAAAACTATGCTTCTTTCACCAAAATACGAATGAACGATTAAAAGTGGTGGCTGAAGAAGAGTTGAAAGTGGTGGCGAAATAATGATTGAAGTAGGTAAGTTACCAGTTCAAACAACAGTGTCAAAAAAGAAGAGTTTATGGGGCAGAACGAAAGATTTAAGAATAGGATTATTGTTTTTGGCGCCATCTATTTTGTTATTTTCAATTTTTCTTTTCTATCCATTGTTTAGGACGATCTACTATAGCTTTTATTTAACAGATATACACGGAGAAGCTAATCTTTTCGTTGGTTTAGAAAATTATCAATATTTATTTTCTGATCCTGCTTTCTACAAAAGTATAAAGTCAACTTTATTATTTGTTTTATATACAGTGCCTACTAGCATTGTATTCGCCTTATTTCTTGCATTAATTGCAAATGAAAAAGTAAGAGGTATTGGATTGTTCCGAGTTCTTTTTTCTTCAACGATGGGAATATCAGTAGCTGCTAGTGCAGTGATTTGGCTATTTTTATTTCATCCAAGTGTAGGGTTATTTAATAATATATTAGCCTCTATGAATCTTCCTGCAATCGCATGGTTAACGAGTCCAGAATGGGCACTGTTTTCTGTATCGGTTACAACGGTTTGGGTGAATACGGGATTTGCATTTTTAGTTATATTAGGTGGTTTACAAAATATTGATACGTCTTTATATGAGAGTGCATCTATAGATGGTGCCAGTTATTTGTATAAGCTTCGCCGCGTTACATTACCGATGCTATCACCAACTTTATTTTTTATCGTGACAGTAACGTTAATTAGTGCGTTCCAAAGCTTTGGACAAATTGATATTTTAACGCACGGTGGACCAAATGATGCAACGAATTTAATTGTGTACTCGATTTATAAAGAAGCATTTGTGAATCATCAATTTGGAACAGCAAGTGCACAAGCGATGGTATTATTCGTTTTCATTTTTATTGCTACATTGATTCAATTCAAGTTTGCTGAGAGAAAGGTGCATTATAAATGATCGTTAAACAGTGGAAACAAAATTTCCTATTATACATGCTGCTCATTATTAGTGCAGTAATGGTGTTTTTTCCTGTACTCTATGCGTTTTTAATAAGCTTTATGACACCAGATGATATTCAAATGAGAAGGTTATTTCCGACCCAATTTACTTTCGATAATTTTATTAATATCTTTCAAAAAGTACCGCTTTTTACATACTTGTACAACAGTTTAATTGTATCGACGATTGTTATGATTGGACAACTTATCGTATCCAGTTTAGCAGCTTATGCTTTTGTTTTTCTTCAGTTTAAAGGAAGAAACATAATTTTCTTCCTGTTTATTTCAACGATGCTTATTCCGTGGGAAGCAACGATGGTGCCGAACTTTTTAACGATTCAAAACTTTGGTTGGATCAATAGCTTTGCTGGGATGACAGTGCCATTCTTTGCAACAGCTTTCGGTATTTTCTTACTACGTCAACATTTTATGACACTTCCGAATGAACTGAAAGAAGCTGCTTTTATTGAAGGGATTGGAAATGTAAGGTTTTTATTCAGCGTTGTAATTCCGTATTGTAAAACGAGTTTTATTACGCTTGGAGTATATAGCTTTTTAACAACGTGGAATATGTATTTGTGGCCGCTCTTAGTAACCACTGATGAAAAAGTAAGAACGGTTCAAATTGGTGTGAAGCAGCTTCAATCTCAAGAAGTTGCAACTGATTGGGGCAGTGTAATGGCCGGTGTTACGGTTATCGTCATTCCAACGTTGATTTTACTATTTTTAGGGCAAAAGCAATTACAACAAGGATTAACAAAAGGTGCAATTAAATAAGCATACATAGGAAAAGGTGGGATTGAGATGAGTTTATTGAAAAAAAGTGCTGCTCTTTTAATGGCAGCCACAATGGCATTAACCGGGGCAGCTTGTTCAAATAGTAAAACAGAGGGGAAACCTGAAGCGCAGGCAAAAGTAGCTCCAGTTGAAAAGAATGGTGATAAAACTGTAATTCGTTTCTGGCATGCAATGGGTGGAAAAACACAAGGTGTACTAGATGGGCTTGTTGCAGACTATAATAAATCGCAGAATAAATACGAGATAAAGGCAGAGTTTCAAGGAACATACGAAGAGTCTTTAACGAAGTTTAAAACGATGTCTGCAACGAAAGAAGCGCCAGCTCTTGTTCAATCGAGTGAAATTACAACGAAGTATATGATTGATAGCAAAAAGATTACGCCTATCGATAGCTGGATTAAAAAAGATAAGTACGATACATCGAAATTAGAAAAAGCAATTACGAACTATTATTCAGTTGATGGAAAAATGTATTCTATGCCGTTTAATTCATCTACACCAGTATTAATTTATAATAAAGATGCTTTCGCAAAGGCTGGATTAGATCCAGAGAAAGCTCCGAAAACATATGCGGAGTTAAAAGAAGCAGCGAAAAAGTTAACGATTAAAGAAGGCGGAAATGTAAAGCAGTATGGATTTTCAATGCTGAATTATGGTTGGTTCTTTGAAGAATTGTTAGCGACACAAGGTGCTTTATATGTAGATAATGAAAATGGTCGTAAAGATGCTGCACAGAAAGCAGTATTTAACGGTAAAGAAGGTCAAAAAGTATTTGGGATGTTAGATGAATTAAATAAAGCTGGTGCGCTTGGAAAGTATGGAGCAAGTTGGGATGATATTCGTGCCGCGTTCCAATCTGGACAAGTTGCTATGTATTTAGATTCTTCGGCTGGTGTTCGTGATTTAATTGATGCATCTAAGTTTAATGTAGGCGTTTCGTATATTCCGTATCCAGAAGATTCGAAACAAAATGGTGTTGTTATTGGCGGTGCATCATTATGGATGACGAATATGGTTTCAGAAGAAACGCAACAAGGTGCTTGGGACTTTATGAAATATTTAACGAAGCCAGATGTACAAGCAAAATGGCATACAGCAACAGGATATTTCTCAATTAATCCAGATGCATATAATGAGCCGTTAGTAAAAGATCAATACGAAAAATATCCACAGCTAAAAGTAACAGTAGAACAATTGCAAGCGACGAAGCAATCTCCAGCAACTCAAGGAGCATTAATTAGTGTATTCCCAGAATCAAGAGATGCAGTTGTAAAAGCATTAGAAGCAATGTATGACGGAAAGAATAGTAAAGAAGCTTTAGATGAAGCCGCAAAAGCAACAGATAGAGCAATTAGTATTTCAGCTCGTACGAGTCAAAAATAAGAGAAAGCCGCATCCTTTTTCAGGATGTGGCTTTCTTTATTGGGAGATAAGGGATCAAAAAAATGATGAAGTCTTATCTCTTTTATATGAGTAAAGGGTCTAGAATGAATTTTGTCCTTTTCATTATTTGTTTAACTCCATTGCAACCTGTTTCCCATTTACAAAAACCTCTGCCACCGCTACTACAACTTCCATCACTTTTTTCATATCTCATCTCTCCTTGTTTTTTGTTTCATTTCTTACTTTTAGTATAAGGAAATACAGTAATTGCAACCATCGAATTGGATGACATGAGACTTACATTGTTGTAAGGATAATAGTTTTAGTTTGTAATAAATGTGATTCAGAAGTTTCTGTCGTTTTGAATTATAATTAGAAAGAGAATGGTTTAGAAAGAAGGGGATAATATGAAAAGAATTCTTGTTATTAGTGATATTCATGGAGAAATAGAAAAGTTCGAACAATTATTGGAAGAAGCTCACTACGATGCAAAACAGGATCAACTAATTTTGTTGGGGGATTATGTAGATCGTGGCCCGAATGCAAGTGCTGTCATTGAAAAGGTAAAAGAGTTAAAAGAAGAGGGAGCCTTCGTTTTAAAGGGAAATCATGAAGATATGATGATTAAGGCGTTAACGACAGATGAGGAACGTTCATGGAACCATTGGGTAAAAAGGAATGGTGGAGATAAAACGTTATATAGCTATGGATTTGTAGAAGAAGACATTGCGGTTAAGGAGGAAAACTTCCAAAAACCGATTTTACAATCTCATATATTAGAGGAACATGTAACGTTTATTCAAGGATTAGATCATTACATTGAAACAGAAGAGTATATCTTTGTACATGCTGGTGTTGAGCCAATGAAACAAGTTTCTGAATCTGAACCATACACGTTAATGTGGATCCGTAATGAGTTTCATAGTGGATATAGTGGCAAAAAGTTTGTTGTATTTGGTCATACGGAAACAAAAACGCTTCATGGTAGTGAGAATTGTGGAGTATATTTTGGCAGTAATCGTATTATAGGAATTGATGGTGGTGCGGTTTATGGTGGTCAGTTAAATTGTTTAGAATTGCCGAGTAAAAAGGTGTATGTAGTAAAAAATTGAAAGGGATAAGGGAAATCTTATTTCTTTCAATTTTTTATTAAGCAAAATTTAAGGGAGAGCTTTTATAATAAATCTTCCAAATTTTATATCGAGAAAAACGTTAAAATGTAATTATAAATAGAATTGAACTATATGGTGGAAGGTGAGAATATGCGCTTACTTGTAGTAGAAGATAATGCTGCTTTATTGGAGTCTATCGTACAAATTTTACGCGATGAATTTGAAGTGGACACGGCAATCAATGGGGAAGATGGCTTGTTTTTGGCATTACAAAATATATATGATGCAATACTACTTGATGTCATGATGCCAGAAATGGATGGATTTGAAGTTATTCAAAAAATACGAGATGAGAAGATTGAAACGCCAGTTTTATTTTTAACAGCAAAAGATTCTTTGGAGGATCGAGTAAAAGGGTTAGATTTTGGCGGAGATGATTATCTCGTTAAGCCATTTCAAGCGCCGGAATTAAAAGCGAGAATTCGTGCTTTATTACGACGAAGTGGTAGTTTAACAACAAAGCAGACAATTCGTTATAAAGGGATTGAACTGTTTGGAAAAGATAAAGATGCACAAGTAGATGGACAAGCAATTAAGCTGACTTTAAAACAGTATGAACTTCTAGAGTACCTCATTCAAAATAGCGGTAAGATTTTAATGCGTGAACAAATTTTTGATCGTGTTTGGGGATTTGATTCGGATACAACAGTAGCCATAGTAGAAGTGTATGTTCATCATTTACGTAAAAAATTAGAACCATTCGGTTATCAGAAAGATATTCAAACTGTTCGTGGTATTGGATATATATTAAAAGAACAATGAAAAAGGGAAGTATGTTTCAAAAAACACGCATTCGTTTGACTATAGTAAATTCATTAGTTTTCATCGTATTAATTGGGGTATTAGGCAGTATAATTTATTTATACACATATAATCGAATTTATGGTGCAGTAGATAAATCATTTGAAAAAATAATTGAATATAAAGATGGGGTTAAATCTAAGAATCCTCCAAAGGGAGGCATGAAAAATATTCAAATTGGGGATCCAAGAGTCATGAAGTTGTTCTGGAAAGGAAATACAATCTCAATGGATGAGAAAAACCCTAGATTTTTCTCTATTTTTACAGAGAATATTCCAGCTTTTGCGCCAAAGAAATTAGGAGTTCTTCAGGATATAGAAGTAAAGGGGCATTATTTCAGAACATTAGCGTTTCAGGATGATGGACAAATTGTGCAAATCGTACGCGATACAACAGCCGAAAAAGAAATGATAAATACTTTATTTTTAATTCTCGTTATAGGTTGCAGCATAGGAAGTCTATGTGCAATAGGAATCGGCTTTTTCCTAGCGGGGAGAGCACTCATACCGATTCAAAATTCATGGGAGAAACAGCAGCAGTTCGTTTCGGATGCATCGCATGAATTAAGAACACCACTTGCGGTTATTCAATCAAAAACAGATGTATTATTCCAGTCACCATCTGCAACGATAGAAGAAAAGGCGATGGATATTTCTACAATTTCAAAGGAATGTAGACGGCTATCAAAACTAGTTAGCAATTTATTATTGTTAGCACGTTCGGATTCTAATCAAATCGAGATGGATAAGAAAACATTTGAAGTGAATAAATTGTTAGAAGAAATAGTAGATCCATATAAAGAGATTGCTTCTTATCAAGAAAAAGAGATGATATTAAAAGTAGAACGTGACATATCGTTTATTGGCGATAGAGAGAGAATTCATCAATTGATGGTCATATTGCTAGATAATGCAATGAAGTATACGAATGAAGGTGGACATATTCAAATTACTTGTATACAAACGAGTGGTTCGATTCGCATACAAGTGAAGGATAACGGGATAGGAGTTAAAGAAGTGGATATTCCAAAGTTATTTGATCGTTTTTATCAAGGAGATAAAGCAAGAAGTCCATCAGAAGGAGCGGGGTTAGGTCTTTCAATCGCTAATTGGATTGTAGAAAAGCATTATGGAAAAATATCGGTAGAGAGCAAATGGGGAGAAGGAACTTGTTTTGAAGTGATTTTCCCAAAAAATCAAAGATTATAAGTGAGAAGACGACCTTGTTTTTACAAGGTCGTCTTTTTTTAAGGGAAAGTTAAGAAACAACTTGTATCATGTATTACATCATGGAAACTTGTAATAGAAAGAGATGTTGGAGTAGATATTTTTGGATGAATTAGATGAATCATACTGTTATTTTTAACGGTGATGAAGTTGATGTATAGTATTAAAAAAATTATGGGAAAGCTGGAAAAAGAAAGTGTGAGAGGGAGGAAGAAGTCTTGAAAAAGAAAATGATGACGGTATTCACTATTGGAGTAATGAGTGTAAGTATATTAGGGGGGGCCTCTCCTTCTGGAACACCAAAAGGAAAGATCGATTACACGCAGCGTAGTAAAGAACAATTAAATGATGGGAAAATACATGCAATGCATACAGAAGAAAAAGCGGAAAAATTAGGAATTGAAACGGATGGGAAAGAACAAATTACGTTAGAAAAGGAAATTCATGAAACGGAAGTAGGAAGAGAAGCAGAAAAATTAGGTATCTCGGTAGAAGGAAAAGATGTTGGAATTCTTTCAGAAGAAATTTATGAAACAAAAGTGAGGCAAGAAGCGTTAAAACTAGGAATATCTATAGAGAATACGTCGATTGTAAGTTTAATTGATCAAATTAATAAGATTAAAATTAATAATGAAGCAGAAAAGCTTGGTGTTTCAATTGAAGGAAAAGAAGTAGAAGAAATTGAGGAAGAAATCTATGGAACGAAAGTTAGAGAAGAGGCAGAAAAGCTAGGTATTGCTCAACAAGGAAAAGAGATGGAAGAGTTAGCGCAAGAAGTGTACGAACAAAAAGTGCAGGAAGAAGCAAAAAAATATCATATTGATTTATATGGCAAAGATATATATCAAGTATTAAGAGAAATCAATGAGCAAAAGGTAATAGAAATAGCAGATGAGCTGGATATGGATAGAGCGAATTTGAATATTCAAGATTTGGCGGAGAAGATAAATCTTGAACAACCTGAAAAGGGAAAAGAGCTTAAGTTTATTCCTATGGTTCAAACAGATGCTGATGCGTTTTATTCGTATTTAACGAATTAAAAAGGGCGTGAGGGTGATACGAAAATGGAAGTGGTATATATGTATGACCGTACTTTGTATAGGGATATGGGGTGCATATACAAATGGAATTACAAAGTATGTGGAGAAAGTAAAGGGGTTACTATTTTCAAGTATACAAAGTCAAAAACGAACAGAGTTTAGTAATAACGATGAAAAAGTCATGTTATCAAATGTGCCTTTAATTCAACAATTACCAGAGTTAGATAGAGGCTGCGAAGTAACAAGTTTAGCGATGATGTTACAATATGCGGGTGTTTCTGTAGATAAGATGAAATTAGCGAGTGACATCAAAAAGGTAAATTTTTTAGACGATGGTGTAAGAGGAAATCCGAATGAAGGATTTGTGGGGAACATTTATACGTTTTCTGAATCGGGATATGGTGTATATCATGGACCACTTTTTCAATTAGCGAAAAAATATTTACCGAATGAAGCTGTGGACTTAACAGGGAAGAGTATTGAAGAACTTTATAAGAGTGTAAGTAATGGGCAACCGGTAGTAATGATTACGAATGCAACATATGCACCGCTAGATGAGGATGAATTCATTATATGGGAAACAAATGGTGGAGATGTTTCTATTACTTATAATGAACATTGTGTTGTTCTTGTTGGATATGATAAGGAGTCTGTATATATTCAAGATCCACTTAACGAAAGCCCGAATATCAGTGTATCGAGAGAAAATTTTGAAAAGGCGTGGGTACAAATGGGGAGCCAAGCGATTAGTTATGTGAAAAGCTCAAAATAAATTAGGGGGAAAAGGGGGATGGACTTAGGAATAACGGGTGACGAAATTAAGTTAGTGAGTTATACAGATGAGTGGAAAAAAGAATTTTCTAAAGTGAAACATGAAATACAAGAAAATATGCATATAGAGGCGAATCGTATTGAGCACATTGGCAGTACGACTATTGAAGGTATGGTATCCAAGCCAATTATAGACATATTAGTAGCTGTAGATGATTTAAATGCAGTAGGGAAATCTATTATAGATGGTTTTAAATCTATAGGATTTTTACGATTAAAGGTGGAGCGACCTGGTGAAATTATCTTTGCAAAGTTTACTGATCCTTCTTTTCAAAAACGTACACATTATATTCATTTAGTAGAGTATGAAAAGGGGATTTGGAATAATTTAATCTTCTTCAGAGATTATTTGAATGCCAATGAGGAAGCGAAAGTGGAGTACAAAAATTTTAAATTAGATTATGCTAAGAAGCATTCGGTCGGGATAAAGAAGTACACGGATCATAAAGAAAGTTTTGTGAAAGGTGTTTTTAAGAAGCGAAAATGATATGAAACAAGAGAACTTCTATATGGGGTTCTCTTATTTTGTAAGTTAATCTTTTTAAAAATAACTAAATATGCAAAAATGCATAATTGAGCAAAATAATACATGTTATTATTATGTATTGTTTTCTAAGTTGTTGAAATAACGAAGAGTGCAGCGGCTGTAGAAAAATAAGTTAATTTGATGGAAGAAGAAAAGAACTATAAGAAATGACTAGTACATTTAAAGTATAATAACAGCAAATATAAGTAGGGTGAAAATGATACCACCTTACTTATTATTCTATTTAATAACTAGGGGAGCTATTGAAGGAATGCGAAAAAGATTATGGAATTTATGGAAAACGATTACATTGTTAGTTTGTACAGTAGTAATTTTTTCTTTACTTGTGACAGATATATTAATTAGTCATAATGTAGAACGGACAACGGAGGAAAGCCAAGCAGAGAAAGCGAAAACAATTGCACACATTGTGGCGAATGATTCAGTTGTAATTAATGGTTTGATTGGGAAAGCAGATACTTCAGCAATCCAAACGTATACAAATAGGATATTAAAAAATACAGGTGTTCAATTTATTGTAGTTATGGATATGGATGGAATAAGAAAATCGCATCCAAACCCTCAAAAAATAGGTCATCATTTTATTGGGGGAGATGAAGGACCTGTATTGAAAGGGAAGGAACATGTATCGCTAGCAGAAGGAACTTTAGGTATTTCAATGCGAGTATTTGTACCAATATTTTCTGAAACAGGTGAACAAATTGGAGCGGTGGCTGTCGGTATTTCAGCAGATAATGTAAAAGAAAGGGTTAAGGAAAGTAGACATATTATTTATATTGGTGTCGGAGTTGGAGTACTAGTCGGAATTATAGGAGCAATATTGCTAGCTAGGCATATAAAGAAAAGCTTATTCGGTCTTGAGCCGCACAGGATAGCGAAAATTCTTGAAGAAAGAAATACGATGTTGCAATCTGTAAAGGAGGGTATTATTGCTGTAGATAAAGAGGCGAGAGTAACTTTAATCAATAATGAAGCGAAACGGATATTTAAGAAAAGTGGACTGAAAGAAGAATTTATCGGTAAAGATGTTGAATTGTATATGCCGAATTCACGTATAAAAGAAGTGTTACAAACAGGAGAGGTACAATTAAACGAAGAACAAAATATTTATGGAATTACGATTGTTACTAATCGTGTTCCTTTATATGTAAAAGGAGAAATAGTTGGTGCAATTGCAACATTTCGTGATAAAACAGAAATTAGAAAATTAGCAGAAGAGTTAACTGGTACTAGGCTATATGCGGAAGCATTACGGGCTCAATCTCATGAATTTATGAATAAAATGCATGTCGTATTAGGTTTAACACATATGAAGCAGTATGAAGAATTGCAGAAATATGTAAGTAGTATGGTATCAGAGCATCAATATGAAATGGGGGGGATTATGAAAAAAATTCAAAGCCCAGTATTTGCTGGATTTTTACTAGGTAAACTTAGTTATGCTAGAGAGAAAAATATAAAGTTAATTATAAAAGAAGATTCTTATTTACCAGAAATATATGATGAACGTATCATTCATGAACTGATCACTATTGTCGGAAATTTAATTAATAATGCATTAGACGCAGTGACGAACTGTGAGAAGAAACAGGTTGAAGTTGGAATACAATATGGGGATACATTAATTATTACAGTACAAGATACAGGGAAAGGCATAAAAGAAGATGAAATTGATGCATTATTTATAAAAGGTTATTCTACAAAAGGTGATAATCGGGGGTATGGTTTGCATCTTGTAAAGGAAAGTATACAGCGAATAAATGGTGAGATTCATGTTCATTCAGTGTTAGGAACGGGAACGACAATAACGATTGAAATACCTAAAAGTAGGGATGAGAGATAAAATGATCAAAGTTTTGATTGTAGAAGATGATCCGATGGTTGCGATGCTAAATAAGCATTACTTAGAGCAAGTGGGAGGGTTTGAACTTGTCCATGCAGTTAATTCAGTTAAAGAAGCGATAGAAGTATTAGAGAAGTCACGAGTAGACTTCATATTACTTGATATTTTTATGCCTGAGGAGACTGGATTTGAGCTGTTAATGTATATTCGAAATCAAGAAAAAGAAATTGATATTATGATGATTTCAGCTGTGCATGATATGGGAAGTATCAAAAAAGCATTACAATATGGAGTTGTAGACTATCTAATTAAACCATTTACATTTGAACGCTTTAAGGAAGCATTAACTGTGTATCGAGAAAAATTTACTTTCATGAAAGAACAACAAAAAATTAGTCAATCGGAATTAGATTCACTAATTTTACAAAAAGAAAAAAGAGAGTCCTTTGACTATAAAGAGCTTCCGAAAGGATTAACAAAGCAAACATTGCAACTCATTTGGCAGAAAATCGAATCGCTTAATGGACAAGCATTTACAACTGATGAAATGGCGCAATTAGTAGGGGTTTCGAGAGTTTCTATTCGAAAGTATGTAATGTTTTTGACTGAAGTCGGAGTATTAGAGAATGAAATGGTGTATCAAAGTGTGGGAAGACCGGTGAGTAAATTAAAGTGTATTGACCGGAATAAAATAGATTTTTACGTATAAGCGACTTATTATAAGTTGCTTATACTTTTTTTAATTACAAAAATAGTTACAAAACTTTCAAAAACTATTTTTACTATTGAAAGCGTTTTAATATTGTAACTAAGAAAACAAGGGGGTGCCATATGGGGATTCAAAAGGATATGGAAGCGGTATCATTTTCTGAGGAGAATGGGGTACAAAGAGAATCGTTCGCTTCGAAAATTATGAATGTAAAAATCGGTGTAATACCTTTACCGTTATATGTAGTATTGGCTGCTATTATTTATGGGGCATCTGTATATAATAAATTGCCAGCAGATATGATTGGTGGATTTGCAGTTATTATGATCATGGGGATTTTCTTAGGTGATATTGGGATGAGAATTCCAATTCTAAAAAACATTGGTGGTCCAGCAATTCTTTCATTATTTATTCCATCGTTACTTGTATTTTTTAACTGGATGAATCCAGCTTCAATGGAAGCTGCGACTATGTTAATGAAAAAATCGAACTTTTTATATTTATATATTTCTTGTTTAGTAGTAGGAAGTATTTTAGGAATGAACCGTAAAGTATTAGTACAAGGTTTCGTTCGCATGTTTATTCCTTTAGTAGTAGGAACGTTAGCTTCTATCGCAGTAGGCTTATTAGTAGGTTCACTATTTGGATTTGAAATGAAGCAGACATTTTTCTTTATCATCGTGCCAATTGTGAGTGGTGGTATTGGGGAAGGGATTTTACCGTTATCACTAGCTTACGGTGATATTTTAAATGAATCATCAGCAACGTTTGTATCACAGCTTATTCCAGCAGCTATTATCGGAAATATGTTTGCAATTGTGAGCGCAGGCTATATGAAGCGTTTAGGTGAGAAGAGACCTGAGCTTAGTGGGAATGGTGTATTAGTAAAAACAGATAATCAAGCAGAGTTATTAAAAGAGCAAAATACAGAAAAACCAATTGATTTTTCATTAATGGGAGCCGGGTTATTGATTGCATGTACATTCTTTATTTTCGGAGGATTTGCTTCTAAGTTTATCGGTATTCCAGGAGCAATCATTATGATTTTTTCAGCAGCACTTGTGAAATACTTTAAATTAATGCCAGCAAAAATGGAGCAAGGTGCATTCCATTTATATAAATTTATTTCAAAGAATTTAACTTGGCCGCTAATGGTCGGTTTAGGATTGCTATATATTCCGTTAAAAGACGTAGCAGCAGTTCTTTCCGTAGGATATGTTGTTGTTTGTGCATCAGTTGTTCTTACAATGGTAGCATCAGGTTTTCTTATAGGTAAAGTGATGAAAATGTATCCAGTTGAATCAGCAATTGTAACTGGATGTCATAGTGGTTTAGGTGGAACTGGAGATGTTGCTATTTTATCAGCTTCAAATCGTATGGAATTAATGCCGTTTGCGCAAATTTCAACGCGTTTAGGTGGAGCAGCAGTGGTTGTAACAGCAACAATTTTATTAAAAATGTTTTCATGATCAAAACAGGCTAGCTATATTCATATAGCTAGCTTGTCAAATTAAGGGGAGATTATAAGTATGTTAGAAAATCAGATTAATGAAAGATCATTGTTATTGCATAAAGAGTTAGTAGGAAAAATTGAGATCACAAGTAAAGTAGAAGTGAATTCAGCGGATGATTTAAGTCTGACTTATACACCAGGGGTAGCTGAGTCTTGTAAAGCAATTGCGGCAGATGAAGAAACAGCGTATGACTATACAGCAAGAGGGAACATGGTGGCAGTTGTTTCAGATGGAACAGCAGTACTTGGTTTGGGAAATATTGGACCGAAAGCGGCTATGCCTGTTATGGAAGGGAAAAGTATTTTATTTAAGAAGTTTGCGAATGTAGATGCTTTCCCGCTATGTTTAGGTACGACTGATGTGGATGAAATCGTTACCCTTGTGAAAAATCTAGAGCCTACATTTGCAGGTATTAATTTAGAGGATATTGCAGCACCACGCTGTTTTGAAATTGAAAAACGATTAAAAGAAGAAACGAATATTCCTGTATTTCATGATGATCAGCATGGGACGGCTATTGTTGTTTTAGCAGCTGTTATTAATGCATTAAAAGTTGTAAGTAAACAAATGGACGATGTTAAAATTGTTATTAACGGTGCGGGTTCGGCAGGAATTGCAATTGGAAAATTATTATTAAAAGCTGGCGCAAAACACATTACGTTAGTTAGTTTAGAAGGTATTGTTTGTGAAGGTGAAACATGGATGAACGAAGCGCAAATCGAAGTTTCAAAGAAGACAAATCGAGAATATGTACGTGGAACATTAAAGGAAGCGATTCATCAAGCTGATATTTTCATCGGTGTATCTGCTCCAAACGTATTAACGAAAGAACTTATACAGACGATGAACGAGAAACCAATTGTGTTTGCAATGGCGAATCCAATCCCAGAAATATTCCCAGAGGACGCATTAGAAGCTGGGGCAGCTGTAGTAGGAACTGGACGTTCTGATTATTCGAATCAAGTAAATAATGTATTGGCGTTCCCTGGAATATTCCGTGGTGCGTTAGATGTTCGTGCGACTGATATTACAGAAGAGATGAAATTAGCGGCAGCATATGGGATCGCTAACATAATTACGGACGAAGAACGTAATGCGAATTATGTAATTCCAAATCCATTAGATAAAAGAGTTGTTCCAAGTGTTGCAGAAGCAGTAGCAAAAGCAGCCATTGATTCAGGAGTGGCGCAAATTACGAAAATGCCAAGTTATAAATAGTCAAAAGCAGCGCCTTAAAAAGGCACTGCTTTTTTTTGAGATAAGAAATCAAAACAATGAAGAAGTATAAATTTATTCAAGCCCCTTTCATTATTTATTTAATTCCATTGCAACTTGTTTACCATTTACTAAAACCTCAGTTACTGCTACGATCACTTCTATCATTTTTTTCATCTCTCCTCTCTCCTCGCTTCATCTCTTACTTTAAGTATAAGAGAAGAGAGATGATTCAACTATCGAAGTACGGGACGTAGAAATTCCATTGTTGTAAGGAAGTGTTTCAGTTTTGTCACTTTATTCGGCGTTGATTACAAACTGATCATAATATTTTTCATTCACATATATATTTAATACCCATAATCCAGAGGAAGGTAGTGACATTACGAGAGGGAGTTCCTTTATGGTTGTATCGACTGTATTTGAAGTAGTCCAAGTTTGTTTGGAAGTTTCTTTTTGAAAGAGTACTGGAGTTGTAGTTGTAGTTCCTTGTTTTAACGCGATAATAGATAGTTTTCCAGTTGGCATTTCAGGATCTAGGAAGAACCACATTATTTCATTTTGTTCATTTGCGATAATAGAGCTATCAGCCATTGCAATTTTTCCTTCAATGCCTTTTAAGGGCATCTTCCCCTCTGTAAAGGAAGGTGCTTCTTCCCAATTTACATCTTTTAAAACACTAAGATGAAAAAAGGAAGGTGCGTTAATTTGAGAGGATGACGTTTCTAGTACTTCTTTTTTAGGTACATTTGAATCTGGTTGCACTTGCGCACAGCCAGTAATGAGGAAGGAGAAAAGTAGCATAGTTCCGATTTTTTTCATAGTGCCACACTCCTAATTTTTATTGTTAGTGTAATTGTATTTGCTAGCAGGCGGGACAATTCCTTTAAATCATAAAAAGAGGTCGTAAGTTTTGTACGACCTCTTTTGACATTTTCTATCCCGCATTAACTGCCCGTAAACGCCCGATTGGTGCGGGCTAATAATCAGTGGGGATGAACAAAACCCCCACTGATTAAAGTTTCACTTTATATTTGCTCAGTTGAAAAGGTTGGTTCTCTCTCTTTTTGAGGCATTGTTAAGAAAATAACAGAAAGAACGATACATACTCCGCCTAATAATTGATATGCTCCAAAAGACTCATTAAGCCAAGCGATTGAAACGATGGCAGCTACAAGTGGTTCAATGCTAGATAAAATACTTGTTTCTGTTGCTGCTAAATATTTAAGACTCCCGATATAAAGAAGGAAAGAAAGAGTGCCACTTATAATGATAAGAATAAGCATAGAAAAAGTTTGAAGTGTGAAAGTTTGCGAAATCTGATTCCATCCAAAAGAACGATTACAAATAAGCAGTGCAATCCCTCCAATTAACATCCCCCAGCCAATTACTATAGTTGTTCCGCATTCTTTAATGAGAGAAGCCGGATGAAGGGTATAAAACGCAAAACCAATCGCTGTTAACAGGCCGAAAGTAATAGCTGCTTTAGATAAAACAATATTTTCAATTGAACCGTTTGTAATAATAAAGTATGTCCCTGTTAGAGCAGTTATAATTGCGAGTATTTGCATAGAAGCAGGGAATTTCTTTTGCTCAAACGCAACGTAAATGGTAATAAGAACAGGACCTAGAAATTGAAATAGTGTTGCTGTGACCGCATTACTAATATGAACTGTTTCGATAAAAGCGTACTGCGCACCAAGCATGCCAAGAATAGAGAAAATTATAAGTTGTATAAAGTATTTAGGATGTTTCCAAATGTGAAATATGTTTTGTTTTTTAATAAGCAAGAAAGCCAAAATGAATATTCCTGCGAGTAACAGGCGAATTGTTAAAAAATCAATTGATGATACGTTCGTATGTTGAAATAGCCACTGAATCATGGGACCAGATAATCCCCATAGGGTGGCTCCTGTAATAATCATCATAAGTCCAATGCGTCTACCATTGTTCATTATCATGCATCTCCTCTCTAGTGTTTGATTATTAATGCGTTACATGATAAAAGGAATTATATAGAACTTCTGGTACTGTAAAAAGTATCAGTTATGTGTTTTTGAGAGGGGTCAGTTATTGTGTTAGAATTAACGCCTAATTTGAATGCAAATAGTAAGACGGCACTGTATGTACAATTGTATGAGTATATAAAAAAAGAGATTAAAGATGGAACGATTTCGGCTTTTACGAAATTACCGGCTAAGAGGAAGCTAGCAACATATTTACAAGTGAGTAAAAATACAGTTGAAGCTGCTTATGAGCAACTTCTTGCGGAAGGATATATTGAGTCGATTTCTAGAAAAGGGTATTTTGCATGTGAAATCGAGCAAATGATTCATGTGGAAGGCAGCGAAGAGGTGATAGGAGAAGCGCCTTTTCAAGATAAGGAGTATAAATTTGATTTCACTCAAACGGGTGTGGATACTAATACTTTTCCGTTTCATGTATATCGAAAAATTACGAACGAGGTATGGCAAGTTGAAAATAAAGATTTACTTTTTCTTGGACATCCGCAAGGGGAGGTAAGTTTACGAGAAGCAATCGCGAGCTATTTGTATGAATCTAGAGGTGTACGATGCGTAGCTAGTCAAATTGTAATAGGAGCGGGTACGCAAATATTAGTAAAAATGTTATTTCAGATGTTAAAGGGAAGTCGTTATGCAGTTGAGAATCCTGGGTACCATCGGAAAATGGTTGTTTTTGAGCAAGGGGAACAAAATGTCCAAATGTTATCTTTAGATCGAGATGGAATTTGTATGTCACAGTTAACTGATAGCCATGCAAATGTTGTATTTGTTACACCTTCGCATCAGTTTCCTTGCGGGATGATTATGCCAATTACGAGAAGAATGCAGCTTTTACAATGGGCGCAAAAAGAAGAAGGAAGATATATTATTGAAGATGATTATGATAGTGAATTCCGATATTCAGGAAAGCCGATTCCGGCGCTGCAAGGGTTAGATCGAGATGGGAAAGTAATTTATATGGGTACGCTGTCTAAAGCGCTATTGCCATCATTACGGATGAGTTATATGGTGTTGCCAAAACCGCTCATTAAGCAGTATCAGGAGCAATATTTATTTTATACACAAAGCGTTTCAAGAATGGATCAAGAGATCATTAAGAAATTTATAAATGATGGGCATTGGGAAAAACATATTCATAAAATGCGCGTTGTGTACCGAAAGAAGAGGGACCGCCTTGTTTCGGTAATAGAAAAATATTTTTCTATTGGGGTTGAAGTAATAGGAGAGGACTCCGGCCTACATATTTTATTAAAAGTGCATAATGGGATGGAAGAGAAAGAGTTAGTGGAAGCTGCAGCTGAAAGGAGTATTAAAGTATATCCTGTTTCGATGTATTATAAGGAAGGGACTTCTCCCGAAAATACAGTATTGCTTGGATTTGCGACTCTATTAGAGGAAGAAATTGAAGGGGCCATTCAATTATTATATACAGCATGGTTTGCAAGGAAGTAAAAAAACATCCTCATAAATGGAGGATGTTTTTTATTATTTTTCTTCATCAAGGAAAAGAACCATATGCTCTTCATCCCAATATTGTCCGTTATATTTTAATGAACGTTCCTGCACACCAAATGTTTTAAAGCCTAATGACTCATAAAGTTTTTTTGCACCATCGTTGCCAACAACCACATCAAGCATAACTTGCTCTACTTCTAGAGATTTAGCAAGTTCAAGACATTCCTTAATAAGTGCTTTTCCTGCTCCAAGTCCGCGTGCTTTTGGAGACACGTATACTGAACCAATTTTCGCTTTATGTTCTTGTTTTACATATGGTTTCGTTTCCAGTGTTGCAACTCCGATTAATTCTCCATCTTTAAATGCACCTAGTGTATAGTTCTCATCTTGTGCTAATTTTTGGGCTTTATATTCAATAGCACACTCTTTATTAATAATATCTTCATAAGAAGAGCTGAAAGCTTCCGGGTTTTGTTTTAATCCTTCTACTCGAAGTTCTAAGTAAATTTCTGCTTCGTCTTTTGTTAATACATGGATATCCAATTATATCACCCTCCAAATCTTTTACAGTTGTACCTATATTTTATATTGAAATAAAAATAATTTCAAAAGCTTAGCTTATATGAGCTGGTTTTATAAATAAAATAGCACCAGTAGTGCTGACTACCACTGGTGATTTCCCGCATATATTATTCAAAGGGTAATTCAATTATAAATTCTGTTCCGACTTCTAATTCGCTTTTTACTTCGATAGAACCATTATGAAGTTCTACAATTTCCTTTGCAACAGCCAGTCCGATACCTTTTCCACCTGTAGCTCGTGTTCTAGATTTATCGACACGGTAAAAGCGATCGAAAATGTGTGGGATATCTTCTTTTGGAATTCCTTCACCTTCATCTTGTACACTTATTGTAAAAGTATTCGTACTCGATAGTACACGTATTGTTATAGAAGTGTTTTCTGATGAATGTTGATAAGCGTTGTGTAATAAATTTAACATCACTTGTTCCATACGCCTTTCATCTATACAAACTTCTAAATCATTTTTACAGTATACATGAATTTCTATTTGTTTGTTTGTTAATGTTGTTTTTGTTTTTTCAACCATTCGTTCTAAAAATGGTCTAAGGGGCATTTTTTGTTTTTTAATAACGAATTGATGTTGCTCTAATTGTGCAAGCATAAATAAATCTTGTACGAGATCGGTTACACTATCCGTTTCGTCTTCAATGATTTGTAAGTATTCTTCACGTTCTTCTTTCGTTAGAGAATCTCTTTTTGCTACCTTTGCATAACCTTTCATATAGGTTAATGGAGTTAGTAATTCATGCGCTACACTAGCGAGAAATTCGTTTCGTTCTTTTTTCATATACGTAAGTTCACTAGATAAATCTTCAATCGTTTTTGCTAAGCTTCCAAGTTCATCATTTCGTTTAATTCCTAATTGAATCGGCTTATTTAATTTTGACATTTTTTCTGTCGCCCGCTTCATTTTTATAAGCGGTTCTGTAATAACACGAGAAAAAACAAAGACAGAAATAGTAGTTAAAATAATTGTCAAAACACTAATGATAAAAAATTGATTCATGAGTTTAAGTAACATATTTTCTAAGAAAGATGTCTTTAATAACATATATAACTTACCTTGAAATCCTTGAATTTCCAGCGGGCTTACCGTTGAGATGAATTTTGATTTTTTCCAGTTTTTTTCAACGATTAATCCACCTTCTGGGATAGTCTCTGTTTTACAAGTAAGTTGTTTTTGCATTTCTTTCGTTACGGGTTCTGAGGTAGAAATAATTTTGCCGTTATTGTCTGTTATAATGATAGCTATATCAGAGTTAGCAATTAATTCAGATTCAACTAAGTGTTCAGCCTCAGTGTTGATATCAAACTCGGGGTACACAGCACGTTTAGGCCGTTTACTGTGTTCAGCGCTTTCTGTGAGTTTCTTTTCTTTAGAATATGCACCCCACTTCGCGCGGTTTTTGATCATTTTACTATAGCGATTTCCTTTCTCTAAAAGAGCAAGAGTTTCCTCTTCAATACGTATGTTTGAAAGGTTCTTATAAAAAGATACGAAGGCAATTGTTTCAATACATAAAGCTAATATTAAAAAGTATGTCCCAACTTTAAGGGAAAGTTTGCTCATTTTCTCACCATACCTTATTTCATATAAAGGGCCAGTGGTCAACTATTGTCCACTGACCCAATTAATTATTCACTTTTCCATTTATATCCGACTTTATAGACAGTTTCTAAGTAATCTTCAACTGGAAATCCTTTTTTGCGTAACTTATCCCGTATATTACGAATATGTGAATCGATAGTTCTGTATTCGATGTCTGTTTGATAGCCCCAAATCTTTTCGATTAAATCGTCTCGGCTGTAGGCACGGTTTGTATTTTGTAAAAATAGTCCGAGCAACGAAAACTCAATAGGAGTTAGTGAGATTTTTTCATTATAAACTGTAACAGTATGTTTCGTTTTATCCCACTCAATACCATTGAAGCTAACAAAGCCATCTTTCTTTGTGCGGCGTAATATAGCCTCGATTCGCGCGACTAATACATGTTCATCGAATGGTTTTGTAATGTAGTCATCTGCTCCCATTGTTAGGCCTTTGACCATATCGTAGTTTTGGTTGCGAGCTGTTAGCATAATAATTGGAACGTTGGAAATTTGACGGATTTGATAGCAAGTATCCCACCCATCCATATTCGGCATCATAACATCTAATAAAATAATATCGAAGTCCTTCTGTTCGATTAATTCTAGCGCTTCAAGGCCAGAAGTAGCTTTCATACAAAAATAGCCGCGAGGGCTTAAGAACAGATCTAATAATCGTAACATACGTTCTTCATCGTCTACTAATAAAATTTTCACCATAATCTTGTGCACCCCAAACTATTCATTCTACTTGTATAGTTTACATGAAAATAATAAAAAACTCTTTTTATGTGATTGAATGGATGGCTGATTTTTTCAATCAGGGCAATTGACATAAAAAATGCACTAGTTTTGCACAACTATTTTTTATAATAGAAAACGTAGCGACACAAATACCCTATGTTGCGACATAACGTCATGTCATTTTATTTATAAAATGACAATTCCATTCTATTGTGTATGTGAGATAGAGAGGGTTTTCGTATTCACCTCGCATCGGATAAGAAAAATTTCCTATCTCACACTTTTTTTAAAAGGGGATTGTACACATGAATAAAAAAGTAGAGCATTTACAAAAAGAAAAGCAAGATCGTAATGCGGTTGTAATGTGTGTTGCGGTATCTATGCTTATTATGATAAGTTGTGTAAATAAATTTTTCGGGATTTTATAATAGAAAAAAAGCTTATTGCCTCTTAAGAGGCAATAAGCTTTTTTTATGTATTCTATATAATAAACCAAGGTAAAATTGCTAATCCAGAAGTTACAATTGCTGTGGCACATATTAAAAAGATAGCTCGTTTATTTTGTCTCATGTCACATTCTCCTCTACATATCAATTGCATGCTATACGTTCATGTAATAATCAGCGGGAGATGGATACTCCTTGCTGAGTAAAGTTTCACTTTATATTTTTAGTATAACAAATGGAAAGGATTGGAACGATCGATAAAGGTGACATGAAGATTACATTGTTGTAATGAAAAAAGCATCTTAATTAATAAGAAGATGCTTTTGAAAAATTATATTAAAATGTTAATTATTTAAGAATAAAACCATATGCTCTTCGTCCCAATATTGACCGTTATGCTTTAAGGAACGCTCTTGCACACCGTAAGTTTGGAAGCCGAGGGACTCATATAATTTTTTTGCAGCAGTGTTATCAGCAACAACATCAAGCATGAGCTGTTCTACATGTAATTTATCGGCATTTTCAATAATCGCTTTAATTAAAGCTCGTCCTGCACCGAGGCCGCGCGCTTTTGGAGAAACAAAAACGGAGCCGATTTTTGCCTTATGTTCTTGCTTAATAAATGGCTTTGTTTCTAAAGTAGCAATGCCAACTAAATCATTATCTTTGAAGACACCTAGAGTATACTTATCAGGATTGCTTAATCGCTTTGCCATGGCAGCGACAGGGTTTTCATGTTTAAGAACATCTTCATAAGAAGAGCTAAAAGCCTCAGGGTTTTTCGTTAAACCTTCCATACAAACTTTCAAATAAATTTCTGCGTCCTCTGTTGTTAATAAGCGAATTTCCATAGTTGTAACCTCCTAGATTGATTCAAATTTAATTCATTAACTTTGTAAGATTAAGTTTAGTTAAATGTATTCTGTGACTATTCTTTCTTAATTTGTAAAAGAATGAAAAGATTATGCTACAATATTTTGTTTTAATTATGTAATGAAATTATATATTAACTTTATTAACTATTCAAGTGTTATATATATTACATTTTTATAACTAAAAGACCTCCTCAATTGAGAAGGTATTTTTTAGTTATTCGATTGATAACCATCGATTCGTTCTGGATGTGTATAAATATTGCAAGATTCATTTCGAATGAATCCTACTACGGTAATGCCTAAATCGTGAGCGAGTTGCAATGCTAGCTTAGTTGGAGCTGATTTAGATAGGACGATTTCGCAACCGATTTTTGAAACCTTTAACAAAATTTCAGATGAGATTCGCCCGCTAAACGCGATGATTTTCCCTTGAACAGATATATTGTTCCGTAAACAATGACCGTATATTTTATCTAGTGCATTATGTCTTCCGATATCCATTCTTGATATGAGAATATTTTTTCGATCGCATAACGCGGTATTGTGCACACCACCTGTTTGGCGAAATGTAGTTGAAGATTGTTGTAAAGTATTCATTAAGTAAAAACATTCTTCAGGAGTAACTTTCACGTGTATATCATGTAAATCTTTTGCTTTTGCTGCATCGTTAACGAAAATAAAACCTTGTCTACCTTTTCCGCAGCAAGAAGTGATGTATCGCTTATTATATAAAGTTTGATAGAGCGGATTTACTTTTGATGATGTTACATGTACAATTCCGTTATCTTTTTGCACCCATAGTTCTTCAACATCTTTATAGGAAGAAATAATCCCCTCAGAAATTAAAAAACCAATTACCATATCTTCAATGTAATTTGGTGTGCATACAACTGTTACATATTCCTCACCGTTTAATTTAATAGTAATAGGAGATTCTGTAACAATCTCATCCAGTTGTTTTGAAAATGTACCAGATTGATAGCGTACAATTGTATAAGTCTCTTGCGTAGGCCCCATATTAAATTCCCCTTTTATATGTATTTCTCTCCCATATTTATCATAAAACAATGGGGAAATAAAAACATCTATTAGCAAGGAAATCACAGATTATTTTGGTTATTATTGTATATGTACGATATAATAGAACTGTAGAATAGTGATATTTTCAAGCTTTCGTAGTTATACCTTATAACATCTAGAATCGACTTCATAAGAAAAGTATTCGGGCAGAGCGTTTCAAAAATATGTACAGTAATGCAATTTTGAAAACGGATTCATAATTGTGTTGTACAGTTGGTTGTAAGGAGAGGGGAAACTATGGCAGAACAGACAGTCCGTGTAACCGTGGATGGTAAAGAATTTTCCACATCGGGTGAAAAGACGATACTACAATTATTTAACGAGAGTAATTTGGAACATCCTCAAATTTGTCATGTACCAGAAGTAGATCCAATTCAAACTTGTGATACGTGTATTGTAGAAGTAAATGGGAAGTTATTACGTGCTTGTTCAACGAAATTAGAGAACGGTATGCATATTGAAAGACAGTCCCAGCGTGCTAAAGAGGCGCAGACTGAAGCAATGGATCGAATATTAGAGAATCATTTATTGTATTGTACAGTATGTGATAACAATAATGGTAACTGTAAAGTCCATAATACAGTACATATGATGGAGATTGAAGAACAGAAATATCCGTATGAACCGAAAGTAAGTGCATGCGAAGTGGATACATCGCATCCATTCTATCGATACGATCCGAATCAATGCATTGCTTGTGGGCAGTGTGTAGAAGTATGCCAAAATTTACAAGTGAATGAAACGTTATCAATCGATTGGAGTTTAGACCGTCCACGTGTTATTTGGGACAATGGTGTAAGTATAAATGACTCATCTTGTGTGAGTTGTGGGCAATGTGTAACAGTATGTCCGTGTAATGCGTTAATGGAAAAAACAATGCTGGGTGAAGCAGGATTTATGACAGGATTAAAACCAGATGTGTTGGATCCAATGATTGATTTTGTAAAAGATGTAGAACCTGGATATAGCAGTATTTTAGCGGTTTCAGAAGTAGAGGCTGCGATGCGTAAGACGAAAGTTAATAAAACAAAAACAGTTTGTACATTTTGTGGTGTAGGTTGTTCATTTGAAGTATGGACGAAAGATCGTCAAATTTTAAAAGTACAACCTGTTTCAGATGCACCGGTTAATGGTATCTCTACATGTGTAAAAGGTAAATTTGGTTGGGATTTTGTAAACAGTGAAGATCGTATTACAAAACCGTTAATTCGCCAAGGAGATATGTTTGTTGAGGCTTCATGGGAAGAGGCTCTTGAAGTTGTTGCGT
Source organism: Bacillus nitratireducens (assembly GCF_036320425.1). Taxonomy (NCBI): domain Bacteria; kingdom Bacillati; phylum Bacillota; class Bacilli; order Caryophanales; family Bacillaceae; genus Bacillus; species Bacillus nitratireducens. The sequence continues at coordinate 153,617 of NZ_JAUMJO010000008.1, read as the reverse complement.
CTAATATGCAACATATTAAGTCAGAATACGGTAGCGATGCATTTGGTTTTATTTCTTCTTCTAAAGTAACAAATGAAGAAAACTACCTTATGCAAAAACTAGCCCGTCAAATATATGGAACGAATAACGTAGATAACTGCTCGCGTTATTGCCAATCTCCAGCGACAGACGGTTTATTTAAAACTGTCGGTATGGGTGGGGATGCTGGAACAGTAAAAGATATTGCTGAAGCAGGTCTTGTTATTATTGTTGGTGCAAATCCAACAGAAGGTCATCCTGTACTTGCAACTAGAGTAAAGCGTGCTCATAAATTACACGAGCAAAAATTGATTGTAGCAGACCTTCGTAAACATGAAATGGCAGAGCGTGCTGATATATTTGTTCACCCGAGTCAAGGAACGGATTATGTATGGCTTGCTGGTATTACGAAATATATTATTGATCAAGATTGGCATGATAAAAAGTTCATAGCTGAAAATGTAAAGAATTTTGATGAATATAGCAAAATGCTAGAAAAGTATACGCTCGATTATACTGAGAAAATTACAGGGATTTCTAAAGATGATCTTAAAGAGATGGCTCGTATGGTATATGAAGCAGATGGTACTTGTGTACTTTGGGGAATGGGTGTAACTCAAAATACAGGAGGAAGTACAACGTCAGCTGCAATTTCAAATTTACTTCTTGTTACGGGCAACTATCGTCGTCCTGGTGCAGGTGCGTATCCGTTACGCGGACATAATAACGTACAAGGTGCTTGTGATATGGCAACATTACCGAACTGGCTTCCAGGTTATCAAGCAGTTTCAGATGATGTGCATCGTGCGAAATTTGAAAAAGCATACGGTACTACCATTCCGAAAGAACCGGGACTAAATAATATCGCAATGTTACTAGCAGCGGAAGAAGGAAAACTGCGTGGTATGTATGTTATGGGAGAAGAAATGGCTTTAGTAGATTCAAATGCCAACCATGTACAACATATTTTAGCGAATTTAGACTTCCTAGTTGTTCAAGATATGTTTTTATCGAAAACAGCTCGTTTTGCCGATGTTATTTTACCGGCAGCACCAAGCTTAGAAAAAGAAGGAACATTTACAAATACAGAACGCCGTATTCAAAGATTGTATGAAGTATTGAAGCCACTTGGTGATTCTAAGCCAGATTGGTGGATTTTACAAAAAGTAGCTCGTGCACTGGGCGGAGACTGGAACTATGGAAGTCCAAGTGAAATTATGGATGAAATTGCATCGCTTGCTCCGTTATACTCACAAGCAACGTATGACCGTTTAGAAGGCTGGAATAGTTTATGCTGGGGTAGCCATGATGGTAGCGATACACCATTATTATATGTAGATGGATTTAACTTCCCGGATAAGCTAGCTCGTTTATCATTAGATGAATGGGTACCACCAGTAGTAGCACCAGATGAGTATGATTTACTATTAAATAATGGCCGTATGCTAGAGCATTTCCATGAAGGAAATATGACGAATAAGTCAGCTGGCATTTTATCTAAAGTGTCTGAAGTATTTGTTGAAATTTCACCTGAACTTGCTAAAGAACGTAATGTGAAAGATGGTGGTCTTGTAGAATTAGCATCACCATTTGGAAAGATTAAAGTACAAGCGCTTGTTACAGATCGTGTAACCGGAAATGAGTTATATTTGCCGATGCATGCGACAGTAAATGAAGAGGCAATTAATATTTTAACAGGAACAGCGACAGACATTTATACGTGTACACCAGCTTATAAACAAACAATGGTGAAACTGCGCGTATTACGTGAAAAAGGAAATCGTCCGTTACCATCCTCAAACCCGAGAGATAAAAAACGTCATCCGCAAAATGGTGTTGAAATCGAGCAAAAGTGGCAAAGAAAACAATACGTATCACTTGTGGACCAGAATTAGGGGGCGGAGATCATGGCAAAAGAGATTACTTTAATTAAAAAGAAGGTTGTAACAGAAGAAGAAAAGAAACAGCAAGTAACAGATGAACTGTTAAATGAGCTAGCTGAAAATAGAGAAGCAGTAGAAGAGACGATGCAGCTATTAGGACAGTTACAAAAAGCTGGAATTTTAGATGCAGCAATTAGTTTACTTGCTGCAAAAGAAGATGTTTCCCAAATAGCTGTTGAACAATTAAATCGTGAACCAGTAAAGAATGCATTAAACAATATGATGGGGGCAGGAGAGGCATTATCTTCAGTGGACCCAGAGATAACGAAACAAATAACATCTAGTTTAGTCACTGGATTACAATTTGCAACGGATGAGCTGAAAAATGGAAAGAAAACAAAAGTGATGGATTTCTTTAAAGTGTTAAAAGATCCAGATATCAATAGAGCAATTACATTCGGTTTTAGCTTCTTAAAAGCATTTGGTCAAGGGTTAGAGAAAAAATAGAGTAAATGAAAAAGTGATGGCAAGTAGCCATCACTTTTTCATTGTATGTATAAGAGTGTTCATGTTAAGCGGAATATATTATTATTAAAAAGATGGGTTGGAAATGGAAATATGGAATCCATCTCAAATATCGTTTTAGAATGTGGAGGAATATATGCAACACCGTAAAAGACTATCTATACCAGGGGTAATGGGACATTCCTTTCAAACAGTTAGATTTGCTTTTTGGAATGTATTAACCTTTCAACTTGCTTATAAATTATTAGCAGCGATTGTATTTGTCCCGCTATTTGGGATCATCTTTAATAAGTTATTGTATTTTGGTGGTTATGCAAATGCGACGAATGATGAATTATTAGCGTTTTTAAAGACACCATACGGCATTTTCGCAATCGTAATTTTATCATTGTTAGCACTGTTTCTTATCTTTACGGAATTTGCGGTGCTTATTATCATTTCGTACTTCGCTCATAAAAGACAAAAGGTGAAATTACGTCCGATTTTATATAAAACCGTAACGTATTTACCTACTCTTTTCACATATTGCTTACCAGGATTTATTTTATATGCTGTCGTATTGTTACCTCTTTTAAATATTGGATATGAAACGGCATTAATTCCGCAAATTCAAATTCCTAACTTTATTACAGGAGAACTGTTTAAGACAACGATGGGACAAGTTGGTTATTACACGTTCTTTGCTGTAGTTGCGTATTTGAACCTTCGCTGGATTTTTGTTCTACCTATTGTTGTTTTAGAGCAAAAGCCGTTTCGCACAGCAGCACGTAAAAGTGCAACGTTAGTAAAAGAAAGTTTTTTTAAAGTACTATTCTTTTTAGTTGGATTTTTTATTTCAATAGGGATTGTGTACGGTGTATTTTTTGGAATGTATTTATTGTGTCTATGGGGCATGTATGAATTTACAAATCCACAGGGAACATTTGCATTATTAGCGGAATCAACAATGTCTGTATTTTTAACGAGTACATTGTATTTATTCAGTTTTATCGTGACGCCATTTTATATTATGGCAATAACACGATTGTATTTACAAAAGGTTCCGGTTGAAGATGTTTTATTAGAAGAAGGATTAGATTATTCGAAAACAAAAGCAGATAAATGTTTCTTCCAAAAACATCGTTGGAAATTTATTGGTGTATATATTGTAGGAATTATTACTGCCGGAATGGTCGTTGCCTTCATTGTAACGTTTATTTCAAATTCATATAAAGAACCAATTATTATGGCTCATCGTGGTTATATTTCAAAAGGTGTAGAGAATACGAAAGAAGCTGTGCAGGGGGCTATTGATGCTAAAGCAGACTACGCTGAAATTGATGTACTGCAAACAAAAGACGGTGAACTAGCAGTTATACATGATTTGAAACTAAAACGTCTTGCGAATGCTAATGTTCATGTGTCAGATTTAACGATGGAGGAGTTAAGACAGCTTACCCTTAGTCAAGATGGTTTTTCAGGACAAATAAGTACACTTGATGAGATCATTAAGCTGGCAAAAGGAAAAATCAAACTTAATATTGAAGTGAAGCTTCATGGTGGCGAAAAAGATTTCGTAAACAAAGTATTAAAAGCGATTAAAGATAATGAATTTGAGAAGCAATGTGTCATTCAAACGTTACACTATCCGCTTATTAAAGAGTTTAAACGTGCAAATCCAAATATAAAAGTAGGATATATACTATATGCGAGTAGAGCTAACTTAAAGAATGTGAAGGCTGATTTTTATGTAGCAGAAGAATACATGTTAAATAAGAAATTAGTAAAAGAAGCAAGGAAGTTAAACAAGCCAATTTACGTATGGACGGTAAATGATATGGAAAGTTTAAAGGGATATTATAAGTTAAACGTAGATGGTATCATTACCGATTATCCTGAAGATGCACGTGAAACAATTAAGATGTTAAAAGAGCAAGAAGATCGTGAAAGTGATATGTTTGATAAAATTGGTGAGACGACAGAAGATCTATTTTCAAAGTTATTTATGATCTATCCAGCTGCTGGCTAAATGCTAGTAGCTGTTTTTTTTATGAAAAGAATATATTTCTAAAGTATTGTACAAAGTAATAAGTGTATATGTATACGTAACTACTTAGTTTTTTGCATTGTTACATTATTGTCAAATAATAAATAATTACTATGCGTTTTGAATAGATATAATGTAAATAGAGTGATAGATAATGCGATGGTACGAACAACCCAATAGAATCAATGTTTCGTATATTTACACTATTCTAAATATATAAACTTTAAAAAAATGGTATGTTAGCGTTTTCATAATTTTTAAGTTATGCTAGAATAAGGACATAAGTTATTAATTATTACAAAAAGAAAAAAGAATTCCTTTTTTCTGTTAATTATAAGGGGGCATTTCATTATGCGTATTGGGGTACCAGCAGAAATTAAAAATAACGAAAACCGTGTGGCAATGACACCAGCAGGTGTTGTACATTTAATTCGTAACAATCACGAAGTATTCATTCAAAAGGGTGCAGGTTTAGGATCTGGTTTCACAGATGCTCAGTATGTTGAAGCGGGAGCAAAAATTGTTGATACAGCTGAAGAAGCTTGGAACATGGAAATGGTTATGAAAGTTAAGGAACCAGTTGAAAGCGAATACAAACACTTCAGCGAAGGTTTAATCTTATTCACATACTTACACTTAGCTCCAGAACCAGAATTAACAAAAGCGTTAATCGAGAAGAAAGTTGTTGCTATCGCATATGAAACAGTACAATTAGAAAACCGTTCATTACCATTACTTGCACCTATGAGTGAAGTAGCTGGTCGTATGGCTGCACAAATCGGTGCGCAATTCCTTGAGAAAAACAAAGGCGGTAAAGGTATCTTACTTGCAGGTGTTCCAGGAGTTAAACGTGGTAAAGTAACAATTATCGGTGGTGGACAAGCTGGTACAAATGCTGCTAAAATTGCAGTTGGACTAGGTGCGGATGTAACAATCATCGACTTAAGTGCAGAACGTCTTCGTCAATTAGATGACATTTTCGGAAACCAAGTAAAAACTTTAATGTCTAATCCTTACAATATTGCAGAAGCTGTAAAAGAGTCTGATCTTGTAATCGGTGCAGTATTAATCCCAGGTGCAAAAGCACCAAAACTTGTAACAGAAGAAATGATTAAATCAATGGAACCAGGTTCTGTTGTTGTAGATATCGCGATTGACCAAGGTGGTATTTTCGAAACAACTGACCGTATTACAACTCATGATAACCCAACTTATGAAAAACACGGCGTTGTTCACTATGCAGTTGCAAACATGCCAGGTGCGGTTCCACGTACATCAACTCTTGCATTAACAAACGTAACAGTACCATATGCAGTACAAATCGCTAACAAAGGCTACAAAGCTGCTTGCCTAGGCAACACTGCATTATTAAAAGGTATTAATACATTAGAAGGCTATGTAACATTCGAAGCAGTTGCAGAAGCTCACGGTGTAGAGTACAAAGGTGCTAAAGAATTATTAGAAGCAGAAACAGTATCTTGCTAATAGAAGCATTATACAAAACAAAATCGAACAATATATAAAACAACATGATAAGAGCTAAGAGATAATACCTCTTAGCTCTTCTTGGTAAAAGGGGGCATTCATCGTGGCCAACCTATTTAAAAAGAAATCCGTTACGCAATTGTTAGGGGAAAGTAAAAGTAAAACTTTAACGAAAACGCTAGGGGCATTCGACCTAACAATGCTAGGGATTGGTGCGATAATTGGTACAGGAGTTCTAGTATTAACGGGATTAGTAGCAGCAAGAGATGCTGGTCCAGCAGTTATTTTTTCATTCATGATTGCAGCAATTGTTTGTGGATTTGCAGCTTTATGTTATGCAGAGGTTGCATCTACACTTCCTGTTTCAGGTAGTGTGTACACATATTCATATGCAACAATTGGTGAGTTTGTTGCCCATTTAATGGGATGGACATTGTTATCCGTATATGTCGTAACAACTGCCGCAGTAGCTGGCGGATGGACAGGTTATTTCAATAATTTAATGAGCGGATTGGGACTTGAAATTCCTAAAGCGTTGTTAACGATTCCATCGCAAGGTGGTATGGTAAACTTACCCGCAATTATCGTTACGTTGGTGATAACTTGGTTATTATCACGAGGTACAAAAGAAAGTAAGCGTGTGAATAACATAATGGTATTAATTAAAATTGGTATTGTTGTTTTATTCATTGCAGTTGGTGTATTCTACGTGAAACCAGAAAACTGGATACCATTTGCACCGTACGGCATAAGTGGAGTCTTCGCTGGAGGAGCAGCAGTATTCTTTGCTTTCTTAGGATTTGATGCATTAGCAACTTCTGCTGAAGAAGTAAAAAATCCACAACGTGATCTACCGATTGGTATTATTGCTTCGTTAGTTATTTGTACAATCATTTATGTTGTAGTTTGTCTCGTTATGACAGGTATGGTTTCTTATAAGGAATTAGATGTACCTGAAGCTATGGCATATGTGTTAGAAGTTGTAGGACAAGATAAAGTGGCTGGTGTAATCGCTATTGGAGCTGTAATCGGTATTATGGCTGTAATCTTCGCTTACATTTATGCGACAACACGTGTATTCTTCGCAATGAGCCGTGACGGTTTATTGCCAAAATCTTTTGCGAAAATTAACAAGAAGACTGAAGCGCCAACATTTTCAGTTTGGTTAACAGGAATTGGTAGTGCTTTAATTGCTGGATTTATCGATTTAAAAGAATTGTCGAATTTAGCGAATATTGGAGCGTTATTAACATTCGCCATGGTTGGTGTAACTGTTATCATTCTTCGTAAAACGCATCCGAAATTACAACGTGGATTTATGGTACCGCTTGTACCGATCTTACCGATTATTTCAGTTGCATGTTGTCTATTCTTAATGGTAAATTTACCATTAAAAACATGGATATACTTCGGTGTTTGGTTAGCAATCGGAGTAGTTGTATACTTTGTTTATTCGAAAAAACACAGTCATTTAAAAGAAGATGGAAGTTCGCAGGATAGTTTAGAAAAAGCTAATTAAAAGCTAATTAAAAGGGATATAAGATAGTAAGCCTTGTGCGTCTAGGGAACGCGCAAGGCTTTTTTCTTTTGGAAAAATAAAGGAGAACAATATTGTGTTGTCGAATTTTTATGTCGGAATATAGGAAGGGGTGGAAACGTGAAGACGAAAGTTGTCGTTGGAGCAGAGGGATATAATAATAACCCAGGTTGGTTACATACAAATGAGGATGAATTAAATTTATTAAGAAGAGAAATGTGGCTTGAAAAGTTTAATCCAAATTCGTTATCAATCATTTTAGCAGAACATGTATGGGAACATTTATCATATGAAGAAGGTATTGAAGCAGCCAAAGTTTGTTATGAGTTTTTAGAAGATAGTGGATATATTCGCTGTGCAGTGCCGGATGCATTTTTCCCAAATGAAGAATATCAGCGTGGTGTGCAAGTGGGAGGACCTGGCCCGTTAGATCATCCAGCTGCAAGCCATAAAATTGTACATAACTACAAAACGATTATATCTATGTTTGAAGCAGCAGGTTTTCAAGTAAAGCTTTTAGAATACTGTGATGAGAATGGCCAGTTTCATTATAGTGATTGGGAAGAGAACGGTGGATTTATTTATCGATCGAAACGTTTTGATCATAGAAATCAAGATGGTAAATTAGGATTCGCTTCGTTAATTGTGGATGCAGTAAAAGTTAATAAATAAGAAGGGATGCACGATAGTTTTCGTGCATCCTTTTTGTATGAAGAGCATGATAGATGCGGAGAATATTTATATGTTTATTTTGAAATGTGAACGAAATGTTCGAAAAAATGTATGAGAATTCATTGACACATATGAATGGACGCTCATATAATAAAAGTATAAGATATATGAATAGTTGTTCATATGTTCAAATAAAGAGGTGAGCTGTGATGGCTGAAAATAAAGTAGAAACGCAACAGGAAGCATGTTCTCAAACGATAATTCACGAGGAAATCGTGGATCAAGTAAAACAAACAATTCCGACTGATGAAAGTTTAAGCAAAGTAGCAGAATTATTTAAAGTATTAGGTGACCGTACACGTACGAGAATATTACATGCATTATTTGAAGCTGAAATGTGTGTTTGTGATTTAGCTTATTTATTAGGGATGACGCAATCTTCAATCTCACATCAGCTTCGTGTATTAAAGCAAGCAAAGCTTGTAAAGAACCGTAAAGAAGGAAAGGTAGTTTATTATTCATTAGCTGATCAACACGTAATTCATATCTTCGAGCAAGCGTTTGAACACGTAAACGAGGAAGAATAAAAACGCGAGGAGGGAGAACGATGGCAGAAGCATTAGTGAAAAAGAAACTTATGCTAGAAGGGTTAGATTGTGCGAATTGTGCAATGAAAATTGAAAAGGGTGTTGGGAATATAGAGGGAGTAACGTCTTGTTCTGTAAATTTTGCAACTAAGACGATGCTTTTAGAAACACCACAAAATAAAGAAAATCAAGTTGTTACGGAAGCGAAGCAGCTCGTTACAAAATTAGAGCCGCATATTAAGGTGCAAGAAGAGAAAAAAACAAAAGTGGCGAAAGAAGTATTTATATTAGAAGGTTTAGACTGTGCGAACTGTGCAATGAAGATTGAAAATAAGGTAAAGGAAATGCCAACAGTTTCAGAAGCGACTGTTGATTTCGTATCAAAAAAGTTAAGAGTAGAAGTTGCGAATAAAAGAGAACTTGAGTCGACTGTGCAAGATATAAAAAATGTCGTTCAAAAGTTAGAGCCAGATGTAAAAGTTGTTCGTGAAGAGGAAAAAGGACACGACCACGGCCATGATCATGGTGATGGAAATGTGAAAAAAATGATAGGAAGATTAGTAGTCGGCGGAATTTTGACAGGAATTGCTGCATTAGCCGGATTACCGCAAACGATAACAATTCCATTATTCGTTCTTGCTTATTTATTAATAGGTGGAGATATTGTTTGGAGAGCGGTAAGAAACATCACTCGCGGCCAAGTATTCGATGAAAACTTTTTAATGGCAATTGCAACTTTAGGAGCTTTCGCGATTCAACAATATCCAGAAGCAGTTGCAGTAATGTTATTCTACCAAGTAGGGGAATTGTTCCAAAGTATTGCTGTAAATCGCTCTCGAAAATCAATTACTTCATTAATGGATATTCGTCCTGATTATGCAAATGTGAAAGTTGGAAATGAAACGAAACAAGTATCACCAGAAGATGTGCAAATTGGTGAGTATATTATCGTGAAACCGGGTGAAAAAGTACCGTTAGACGGGAAAGTAGTTGAGGGAACATCAATGATGGATACTTCAGCGTTAACAGGTGAATCTGTACCGCGTGAAGTAGAAGTTGGTAATGACGTATTAAGTGGTTTTGTAAACCAAAATGGTGTATTAACAATTGAAGTTACAAAAGAATTTGGTGAATCGACTGTATCAAAAATCTTAGATTTAGTACAAAATGCAAGTAGCAAAAAAGCGCCAACAGAAAACTTTATTACGAAGTTTGCGCGTTATTATACGCCAGTCGTAGTTATTACAGCGGCGATTATGGCATTTATTCCACCACTTATTTTAGAGGGTGCTACGTTCTCTGATTGGATTTATAGAGCTTTAGTGTTCTTAGTAATCTCTTGTCCATGTGCACTCGTTGTATCGATTCCTCTTGGGTTCTTTGGAGGTATTGGTGGGGCATCTAAAAGTGGTATTTTAGTAAAAGGAAGTAACTATTTAGAAGCATTGAATGATGTGAAATATATCGTTTTTGATAAAACAGGAACATTAACAAAAGGTGTCTTTAAAGTTACGAAGATGGAGCCTAGTGAAGGTACTACAGCTGAAGAGTTATTAGAATATGCAGCATTTGCAGAAGTATATTCAAATCATCCGATTGCACAATCTATTCGAAATGCATATGGAAAATCAATCGATGAAAATAGTATTGAAGACTATAGTGAAATTTCAGGTCATGGTACGGTTGTAAAGGTACAGGGAAAAGAAATTTTCGCAGGTAATGCTAAATTAATGAGAAAAGAAAACATTACATTTAAGCAACCAAATACAGTAGGTACACTAGTTCATGTTGCTGTAGATGGTAAATATGCCGGTTATATTGTGATCTCTGATGAGGTAAAAGAGGATTCAAAACAAGCAATCCAAAAGTTAAAAGAACTAGGTATTAAGAAGACAGTCATGTTAACTGGTGATGCGAAATCAGTTGGTGAAGCTGTTGGTAAAGAATTAGGTTTAGATGAAGTGCATGCCGAATTATTACCACACCAAAAAGTAGAAGAAATCGAAAAAATTGATGCAGCAAAACACGGTAAAGAAAAGATTGCATTCGTCGGTGATGGTATTAACGATACGCCAGTATTAGCGAGAGCGGACGTTGGTATTGCGATGGGCGGTTTAGGATCAGATGCAGCAATTGAAGCTGCTGACATCGTCATTATGACTGATGAACCTTCAAAAATCGCGACAGCTGTAAAAATTGCAAAACGTACACGTAGTATTGTATGGCAAAATATTATATTTGCATTAGGTATAAAAGGGCTAGTTTTGTTACTTGGTGCCTTTGGTATTGCAACAATGTGGGAAGCGGTCTTCTCAGATGTTGGTGTTACGCTACTTGCAGTATTAAATGCAATGCGAGTACTACGAGTAAAAGATTTATAAAAAAGAGGACGCAACCTGCGTCCTCTTTTTTATTGGTTATTTTGTTGAAATTGACTCAAGAAAATAATATCAAATATTATTTTGTTTTTAAATAATTTAATATATAAATTTACAAAAATATAATATTCTTCTTATTATTTTAATATATTTTTTACAAATATCCATATAGTATTGAAAAATGGAGAAGTGGGGAAGGGACAAAACCCCACTGATTAAAGTTTCACTTTATCTTTGTATGTTTTTTTCAACTTGTTCTCGAACAGTTTGAATATAATTCATTTTATGATCCCAACATTCTTGGCTTAAATCGACAGGGTACTCTTCAGGGTTTAAAGTTCGCATATACTCTTCCCAGAATAGTGAGAGGCTGCGTTCGTTATACTTTTGAATATCTAATATATTAGGTAATTCATACGCTCTTTTACCGTTAATGAAAATATCTTGATGCAGTTCGCGTGCTTCAAAGTTTGTTACGAATTTACTTATATAGGTATGAACTGGATGAAACATTTTTAAACGTTCTTCTTTTCCGGGTTCTTCTGACTCTAAGGCAATATAATCGCCCTCTGCATGATCGTTAACACGGTTGATAATACGATAAATTCTTTTAAGTCCTGGGGTTGTAATTTTTTCAGGATTAGATGAAATCTTAATCGTATCATTTAATTTTCCGTCAGTATCTTCAATAGCGACTAGTTTATAAACAGCCCCTAATGCTGGCTGCTCAAAGGATGTAATCAGTTTTGTACCAACACCCCATACATCAATTTTTGCCCCTTGAGATTTCAAGTGCATAATCGTATATTCATCTAAATCGCTAGAAGCGATAATTTTTGTTTTTGTAAATCCAGCTGCGTCAAGTTGTTTTCTGGCTTCCTTTGATAAATATGCCATATCACCGCTATCAAGGCGAATGCCATAAAAATCGATACGATCCCCGAACTCTTTTGCAACACGAATCGCATTTGGAACACCAGATTTTAATGTGTCGTATGTATCGACAAGAAATACACATTTTTTATGTGTTTCAGCATATTTTTTAAATGCAACATATTCATCGCGATATGCTTGAACGAAAGAATGGGCATGTGTGCCAGCTACAGGGATGCCAAAGCGTTTCCCTGCACGAACGTTACTTGTAGATGAAAAACCACCAATAAAGGCAGCGCGTGTTCCCCAAAGGGCAGCATCAAACTCATGAGCGCGTCTTGTACCGAACTCTAAAAGCTCATCATTATTTGCAGCGTGCTTCATACGTGCAGCTTTTGTAGCAATTAATGTTTGGTAATTTACAATATTTAAGAGGGCGGTTTCAATTATTTGTGCCTCACCGAGTGGTGCATCAACCCGTAATAAAGGCTCGTTATTAAAAACAACTTCACCTTCTTGCATACTACGAATCGTTCCAGTAAATTTCATGTTTTGTAAATAATGAAGGAAGTCTTCTTCAAATTGCAGCTCTGCTAAATAAGCGATGTCACTTTCGGTAAAACTGAAATTTTCTATGTACTCTACAATTTTCTCAAGACCTGCAAAAACAGCATAGCCATTTTCAAATGGAAGCTTTCGAAAGTATAAATCAAAAACAGAACGGCGATTATGAATACCATCTTTCCAATATGTATAAGCCATGTTGATTTGATATAAATCTGTATGTAAGGCGTAACTATCGTCTTTATAATGATTCATTGCGAAAACACCTCCGTAATTTGGTTATAGTATACCAATTTTTCCCCTTGCGTAGCAAAGAAGTAATAGGGATTGAAGTCAAGAGAGAAAAAAATGAAATAATGCATATTTTTTAGAAAATTTACATTTATCAATTTATATTTCTCTGGATTTTATGTATTATTAGAGTAATGGGGGTAATGAGAATGGAGGAGGACAATGCAACAAACATTAGAAAAAATAGGCAAGCAAGTTTTTTATAAACGGCTACAGCAAAAAATGACACAAGAAGAATTATGTCAGGGCATTTGTTCTGTCTCATACTTAAGTAAGATCGAAAATGGAAAGATTGAAGCATCGGAAGAAATTCTACAATTGCTCTGCACAAGACTAGAAATTGCTGTGACGGATTTGAGAGATGTAGAAGAAGATGTGAAGGTGAAGTTGGATGAATGGCTGAATGCACTAGTTCATTTGGACAAGCAACAAGTAGAACGCATATACCAAGAGTTGCAAGGTGAAATAAAGCATGTTTTGGATTTTGAAATTATAAATTATTATAAACTGCTGTATACACGTTATTTAATTATGAAAAGGGATATATCTGCACTTGAAGAAGAATTAGAAAGATTAAAGAAAGTCTACAAAAAGTATTCTCCATTTCAGAAGTTATTATATACGTACAGTAGAGGGTTGTTGTGCTGTTTGCAGTATAGATGGAAGGATGGACTAGATTACTTATTAAAAACAGAAGTAATGGCCAAGGAACAAGGGTATCATGAAACGGGTATGTACTATAATATAGCGCTTGCATATACTCATTTAGATATTCATCACCTTGCAATTCATTTTGTGAATATAGCATTAGAAGGATTTCGCAGTGAATATAAGTTTAGAAATATAATTAATTGCCAGATACTTATTGCGGTAAGTTACACAGAAAAAGGTCAGTATGAAGAGGCTTTAAAAATGTATGAGAGTATATTGAGGGAGGCCACCTCTTTTGCGGATAAGGATGTACTTTTAGCTATTACTTTAAGCAATATGGGAAGCATATATTATAAAAAAAGCAAATATCAGCAGGCGAAGAAATATTATTTGGATAGTCTGCAACTTCAAAAACAAGTAGATTTAAACTATCTAGATACAATATATGAACTGGCATTAGTATGCATTAAATTAGAGGAATTAGAAGAGGCAAAGGAATGGATTGATAAGGGAATTGTTGCAGCAAAACAAGAAGAGAGATTTAATGCAAAGTTATATTTGCTTTTAATTCTTAGATATAAACATTTTGAAGAAGCAAAAGATTATAAAGTATTTTTGGAAAATGAGGCTATTCCTTTGTATAAATCTGCGGGAAATAAAATAGAATTAAAGAAAGTATACGTTGAACTCGCAGAACATTTCGCTAGTTTATCGAGATTTGAGGAAAGTAATCGATATTATAGGTTAGTTATTGATTTGATGAATGATAATAAGGAGGAGTGAAAATGAAAAAGGTGGTATTTGGAGTATTGGCGTTTATAGTGACTCTTACAGTTGCTGGAGGAATACATCAGTATAGTAGTAAACCTGATATCGTTGGTCAACAAGCTAAAACAGTTGAACAAATTAATTTATAAAAAAACCCCTTTCCAAATGGAAAGGGGTTTTTCAATATTTGTTCCTCAAAATTCTACAACACTTGAGAAAGAAATTAATTGAATTTTTAGTATATTAATAGTGGAAACATAATGCTAATATGAAACTACTCTTTTCAAAAATTTTTTATTAGGGGGAAGGTTATATGAAAAGAAAGAGTTTAGCGTTAGTGTTAGCGACAGGAATGGCAGTTACTACGTTCGGAGGGACAGGCTCTGCGTTTGCGGATTCTAAAAATGTGCTCTCTACGAAAAAGTACAATGAGACGGTACAGTCACCTGAGTTTATTTCTGGTGATCTAACTGGAGCAACTGGTAAGAAAGCGGAATCTGTTGTGTTTGATTACTTAAACGCGGCAAAAGTTGATTATAAGTTAGGGGAAAAGAGTGCGCAAGATTCTTTCAAAGTGAAACAAGTGAAAAAAGACGCTGTGACTGATTCAACAGTAGTACGTATGCAACAAGTTTACGAGGGAGTACCTGTATGGGGATCTACTCAAGTAGCTCACGTAAGTAAAGATGGCTCTTTAAAGGTATTGTCTGGAACAGTTGCGCCTGATTTAGACAAGAAGGAAAAGTTGAAAAATAAAAATAAGATTGAAGGCGCAAAAGCAATTGAAATCGCGCAACAAGATTTAGGAGTAACACCTAAATATGAGGTGGAACCAAAAGCGGACTTATATGTATATCAAAATGGTGAAGAAACGACATATGCATACGTTGTGAATTTAAACTTCTTAGAGCCAAATCCAGGAAACTATTATTATTTCATTGAAGCAGAAAGCGGTAAAGTATTAAATAAATATAATAAAATTGATCATGTAACAAATGATGATAAGTCACCAGTTAAACAAGATGCTCCTAAACAGGATGCGAAAGCGGTTGTAAAACCTGTAACAGGAACGAATAAGGTGGGAACTGGTAAAGGTGTATTAGGAGATACAAAATCGCTTAATACAACGTTATCTGGATCGTCTTACTATTTACAGGATAATACACGTGGAGCAACGATTTTTACATATGATGCGAAAAATCGTTCGACGTTACCAGGAACATTATGGGCAGATGCAGATAATGCTTTCAATGCGGCATATGATGCAGCAGCAGTAGATGCTCATTACTATGCAGGTAAAACATATGATTATTATAAAGCTACATTTAACAGAAACTCTATTAATGATGCAGGAGCACCATTAAAATCAACAGTTCATTACGGAAGTAAGTATAATAACGCGTTCTGGAATGGCTCTCAAATGGTATACGGAGATGGTGATGGTGTAACATTTACTTCATTATCTGGCGGTATTGATGTAATTGGTCACGAATTAACACATGCTGTTACGGAGAACAGTTCAGATTTAATTTATCAAAATGAATCAGGAGCGCTAAATGAAGCAATTTCTGATATCTTTGGTACTTTAGTAGAATTCTATGATAACCGTAACCCGGATTGGGAGATTGGTGAAGATATTTATACACCTGGTAAAGCGGGAGATGCACTTCGTTCTATGAGTGATCCAGCGAAATATGGTGACCCAGACCACTATTCTAAGCGTTACACTGGTTCAAGTGATAACGGTGGTGTTCATACAAATAGCGGTATTATTAACAAACAAGCGTATTTATTAGCAAATGGTGGTACGCATTCTGGTGTAACTGTAACTGGTATCGGTAAAGATAAATTAGGTGCGATTTACTACCGTGCAAATACACAGTATTTCACGCAATCTACTACATTTAGTCAAGCTCGTGCTGGTGCAGTACAAGCTGCAGCGGATTTATATGGTGCTAGCTCTGCAGAAGTAAATGCAGTGAAGCAATCATTTAGTGCTGTTGGTGTAAACTAAGGCTTTAAAGGATAGTTATTAATAAAATACTTCAAAAATAAAGAAGGAGCATAGGCTCCTTCTTTATTTTTTTCTCCATTTTTTCCACAAATAAAACAATCCAACACACCCCGCGATTGCTACAATCCACTTCGCTTCATTCGTTCCATTCATGACATGATAGGCAGAATATACTTCAATTAACAAAGCCGGTATTTTACCTATTGTACTGGCAATACTGAAGGGTAGTAATGACATTTTGCCTAGAGCTGCAAATAAAGTAACGATACTGGACGGAATGAAAGGGATAAAGCGAAAAGATAGGACGAGTAGAAATGCCTCTCTGCCTTCTACGTAAAGAAGACGCTCTACCTTTGGATACTTATTTACTTTATCGTGAGTGAACTTTTGAAGGCCTATACGATAAATATAAAACGAGATAATAGCCCCTAATGCCTCACCTGCGATCGAAATAATGGTTCCGTTTGTTACACCAAAGAGCTGTATGTTAATAGCGGTCAAAAAAATACTAGGGATAAAACCTAAAAGACTGATGATGATGTTGATTAAGATACTAAGTGGAATTGCGATTGAATAATAGTCTGTTAAGAAGTTTTGAATTGTTTCAGCCATTCTTTAAAATCCTTTATCTTTTTTTGCATTACACCATATTTCCATTGTATAGGCAAGGGGGAATTTACATAATGTAGAAAAGTGTTGATAAAACGACTTTTATATACATTATACAGGTATTGGGTATATAAAATAAGGGGTATATTTTAATTTATCGAAAAACACTCCATAAATCCTGTTACTAAAGGATTTATGGAGTGTTTCAAATGGTGTTTTAATCCGGGAAATAATTATAAAATCATAGGGGTATATTTTAAAGTGGGTGAAAAACAGTGGTTTGATGAAAATAGAGTGGTAAATATAACAAAATAGCTGAAGGATTTAAAAAATGTATGTGTTTTTTCTTTGTGAAATTGACTTTTAGTGGAGTTACGATAATAATCATGGAAGAGGTGATATGATGAAACGAATAAGTAGTCTTTTCTTCAGTAGTTTACTGGCATTAATGCTGATCTTAAGTGGATGTGCAGGAAAAGAACAAAAAACAGAGAAACAAACAGGGAATCAATCGACATCAGTAGAAAAAATTAGTGATAATATTTTAGATGAAATGGAAGGGCCACCTAAAAATGGTCATACGATTGAAAGACATGTAGGTAAATCAGAAGAGGATTTGAAGAATCGTTTGAAGACAGATAAAGTATCAGCGGCAAGTACATACTATGATAAGGAAACAGCCACGAAAGCTGTAAAAGATAGTTTGAAGCAACATGATAAGGAAATTCAAGATTGGTTAAAAAATTCTAAAGAGGCTCGTCTCGTATTAAATACAACTCATTCATTCCCCGTTGGAAAAACGGTAATAAAGAAAAATATGAATGTAAAAGACAAGTTAGTAAAAACTGTTACTGTTTTAGCGAGAGATAAGTCAGGAGATTTAGGATATAAGATTATTACTTCTTATCCATCTGACAAATAAGAAGGGGGAGTACATATGTATACGACATTACAATACTTTCTTAAATCATACTGTACGTTAAGTATTCATGAGGATGAAATAATAAGCGTGATGGAAGAGTTTATAGAGCAAGAAGATGAAGAGATTGTTTTGAAATTACGCGATGAATTATTATATATGAAGAAAAAGGATACTTGGGAAGAGGCGTGCGTATTAGCTGCGAAGCAAGGGAATCGTATGTGGTCGTTAGAAGAAACGAAAGACCATCTTGCAACCTTTTTAGTATTATTGCAAAAGAAAAAGGCGTGAGTAGATCACGCCTTTTTTGTTTTTTGAAATTTTCCTGTTTATTAGCACCTCATTGTTTTGGAGCGCTTTTATATACGCTTTTTGAAATTTGTCCATTTGAGATTACTTCACCGTTTTGTGTTACTTTTTTATACGTTACCGCTGTTATTTTGTCATTAGCTCTACTAATTACTTGAGAAGAAACTTCAACATTTTTACCAGTATTTGTGCCGAAAATACGAGTAGTAATACTACCTCCATTTGAAAATGCTTGAATATAAATATGATTGCCTGTATTGTTTTTAAATTTTAAATCCGGACCATAATCTGCCACTGCTGCATCTTGCCCAAGTGGTAAATAATTTACGGGCATGGAATGATTGCTTCGAGAAACAATTCCTAAATCTGCCCTTAAAGCGGCGCTATATAAAGTACTACTAACTTGGCAAACACCTCCACCTGCACTTTGTATAACTTTACCTTCTGAAAATACTGCTGCGGACTTATAACCATGTGCAGCATCCGTTACGCCAACGCGGCCATTAAAACTAAACGTTTCATCAGGTGCGACAATAACTCCACTTAAAGTATTAGCTGACTTATTTACGTTATAGGATTGGTTTCCATTACGACCAGCCATTGGAGTTGAATATTCAGCAATCACTTCTTTAATTCCTATTTTCTGTATATCTTCTGTAGAACGCTCAGGTTTTAAAAGTGTAACTGGTAACGTAACGTCTGATGTGCCAGAAGTAATGGCCTGTTTCGTTAGATCAGTTAACTTTCCTTTATCAATTTTTTCTCCATTTTGACTTTGGCTAATATTTACTGTAGAGCCTTCAACATTTAATTCTGCATTAACAGGATTTTTTAATGTTTCATTATATTTATCCTTTATAAAGGTTTCATAAGTTGTTGTATTTAATTGTGGTTTTAATTTATAGTTACGCTTTAATTCACCGTTTTCAGCTTGCTTACGCATGTTGTAACGATTCATTACGTTCCCTTCTTGTTCTTTGAAGATATTGTCGACAATATCCTTCTCTTTATAATCTACTCCTAAATCTTTCCACGTATAATTTTGTTTTTCATTTTGGAATACGTAGTTAAGAGACTTTTGATTGAATTCATTCACCTTTTGATTAACAATGGCTTGAATATCTGCTTTATTTTTTCCCTCAAGAGAAATACCTTCAAATGTAGTGTTTGGTAATGCAGTTGTATTTAGTTGATTATTTAATTTAGATACATATTGATATCCACCAACACCACCAACACAAAGTAATATGCCACCAGCGATAGCGGAACCGATCAGTATTTTGCGTAGCTTCATTTATTTCCCCCCAGAAAAATTTGTATAAATATATGTATTACATTTTTTGTATAAAAATGATGAAAATAACATTATGTAGGTACTAGTATACTATTATTTTCACTATGTGTGTAATGTTTTTATAAAAAATGTTACACTGCTGTAATAATTGTCTCTTTTTGTCACAATATGTACGAGAAATATGTTGAAAATTATAATAAAAAGGCTGCTTAGAAAAATCTAGCAGCCTTTTTATTATAATTTTTTATGCTCATTTTTATTCGTAACACCGAGATGTTCTTGAAGTGTTGTCGATATATCATTAACACTTTTTTCGTTTGGAACGTAATAATAAATACCACCTATATATTTATCAGTACCTTCTACTTGCATTTTGTCCATTTTTAAATTGGAATCCATTGAATTTTTGGCAATGGTCATCATATCGTCAAAAGTTAAATTTGTTTTTAAGTCTTTATCGACAGCGTCGAGTAGACCACCGATTTTATTAATGGAATTGAGAGATAGGGCTTTTTCAGCAATAGCCTCTAAAACAAGTTGTTGTCGTTGACCACGCATATAATCACTATCAATATGACGAGTTCTAGCTAGTGCAAGTGCTTCTTCTCCATTTAAATGTTGACGTCCTTTTTCTAGATGAATTGCATTTGCTTCGTCTTTACTATTTTGTTCTGTAAACTCAACCGGAACATCGACAGTAATACCACCAAGGGAATCAACGATTTTGATAAAGGATTTAAAGTTAAATTTTACATAGTAGTCAACTGGAACGTCTAAAAAGGTCTCTACTGTATCAATCGTGCTATCTACACCACCGAATACATGCGCATGTGTAATTTTATCGTATTTATCACGTGATTTAATGTAGACGCGTGAATCACGTGGAATGCTGACAAGTTTAACGGATTTATCGTTTTTATTAATTGTTGCAAGTAATAAGGCATCCGTACGAGTCGCTTTTCCATAACCTTTTTCCCTAATATCACTTTCATCAACGCCCATAATAAGGACAGAAATATTGTCAGTCATAGGTTTAACGGCTTTTTCACGTTTGCTGGATTTATCTCCTCGGCCGAGTTCAGAATAGGCGTTGCTTAAGACGGATTTTGCTTTACTGTATATATGGAAGGAGTAACCTCCTGCTCCCATTGCTACAATAAGTAAGGGAATAAGAATGAACCAAAGTAGGCGCTTTTTCTTTGAACGTCCTTTTTTGGCTCGAGTTTCTTTGTTAATGTCGGATTTCATCATTTTTTCTCCTTTAAAACAATCGAAGTGTATACATCTAGAAGCGTATTAAAACACATAAAAAATATTGTACGCTAAATAAAGGGTATTGTACATGTATAAAAAATAGATGTCTTGATTATTTATAAGACACCTATTCGTTATTGTATACAAAAGACAGGGATAAGAAAATGATAAAAATTTACCTAATTACAGCATAATACTTACAATAATTGCAGATAAAATGCTAACAAGAGTAGCTCCGTATAGTAATTTTAGGCCGAAGCGGGCAACAACATTTCCTTGTTCTTCGTTTAACCCTTTTACCGCACCGGAAATAATTCCAATGGAAGAAAAGTTAGCAAAAGAAACGAGGAAGACAGAAATAATACCAACTGTACGGATAGAGAGTGTGCTGGAAATTTTACTAAGATCCATCATTGCTACAAATTCATTTGTTACAAGCTTTGTTGCCATAATGCTACCTGCTGTGACAATTTCAGAACTTGGTACGCCGATAAGAAATGCAATAGGGGCGAATACATAGCCTATTAGTTGTTGGAAAGTAATGCCGAATATAATGAGGAATAGGTCATTAATGCAACTCATTAATGCGACGAATCCAATGAGCATAGCGCCGACGACAATTGCTACACGAAAACCATCAAGAATGTATTCTCCAAGCATTTCAAAGAAACTTTGTTTTTCCCCTTTTATTACCAAAATGTCTTCATCATCGTTAACGTCGTAAGGGTTAATAATGAGTACGATAATAAAACCACTAAATAAATTGAGAACGAGTGCGGTTACTACATATTTTGGTTCAATCATTGTCATATAGGCACCGACAATGGACATAGATACTGTTGACATAGCAGAGGCGCAAAGTGTATATAGTCGATGTTGTGGAATTTGGGCTAATTGTTTTTTAACCGTAATAAAAACTTCTGATTGGCCGACAATAGCGGAAGCGATGGCGTTGTAAGATTCTAATTTCCCAAGACCGTTTATTTTACTAAGAAAGAAACCAATCCAGCGAATAAAGAATGGTAGTATTTTGAAATATTGTAATATACCAATTAAGACGGAGATAAAGACAATCGGTAATAATACGTTAAGGAAAAATGGCATTTCCCCTTTATTTGCAAGACCGCCAAATACAAAGTTTATACCACTGGCAGCATACTCAAGTAGCCTCGTAAACAGGCTGGAAATTACCGTAATAAGTATGAGACCGATTTCTGTATTTAATAATAAATAGGTTAAAATTAATTGTATAATAAGCATGATAAAAATTGGTTTGAATTTAATATGTTTTTTATTGTTGCTAGCAATGTAGGCAAGGAAAAAAACAACGATAAGTCCAACGAAAAAAGTAATAAATTTCATCATAAGCCCCCTAAAAGAGATATTCTGCTATATATGTTTTTCATTTAAAAGGAGAATATGCATGTTTGATAAAGAGAGGAATAGAGGAATCATGAATATATGTAGAGTACATCACGTTGCAATTATTTGTTCAAATTATGAAGTGTCAAAGGATTTTTATACACGAATATTAGGTTTCAAAGTGATGAATGAAGTATACAGAAAGGAACGAAATTCTTATAAGTTAGATTTATGTGTAGGGGAAGAGTATCAAATTGAATTATTTTCATTTCCAAGTCCGCCTGAGCGCCCAAGTTTTCCAGAAGCAGCCGGGCTTAGACATTTAGCATTTGCTGTTACAAATATAGAAGAAGCTGTAAAGCATTTAAAACAATGCGGTGTGGAGACTGAAGCGATACGTATTGATGAAATTACGGAGAAAAAATTTGTCTTTTTCCAAGATCCTGATGGCTTGCCTTTAGAATTGTATGAGGCTTGAAATTGGTGAATTTTATATAGGGTTGCTTTCAAATAAATGAAGAAACTAAAGTGAAACTTCTTTTTAAAAGGAGGTGTAACTTTAGCTTAAGAAAGCTAAAGGACATATGTGGATATTTTAAAATTATTGATGGTAGTTCTTCTTATTGGTTTAACAGCATTTTTTGTGGCTGTTGAGTTTGCAATTATTAAGGTACGTAGCAGCCGTATTGATCAACTCGTTAGTGAAAAACGACGAGGAGCATTGGCAGCAAAAAAAGTAACTTCGAATTTAGATGAGTATTTATCAGCATGTCAGTTAGGTATTACAATCACTGCTTTAGGGCTTGGGTGGTTGGGCGAGCCGACTATAAAACATTTACTCGAGCCGTTGTTTTTAAAACTACACCTATCTCCTGCAATTGCAAGTACAGTTTCATTTATTATTGCCTTTGCAGTGATTACGTTTTTACATGTTGTCATTGGTGAACTTGCTCCGAAGACGTTGGCTATACAAAGAGCAGAGCAAGTTAGCTTATTATTATCGAAGCCAATTATTTACTTTTACCGAGTAATGTATCCCTTTATTTGGGCTTTAAATGGTTCTGCAAGGCTTGTAACAGGGTTATTCGGATTACATCCAGCTTCTGAACATGAAGTAGCTCATTCGGAGGAAGAATTACGATTAATCTTATCTGAGAGTTATGAGAGCGGAGAGATTAATCAAAGGGAATTTAAATATGTAAATAATATTTTTGAATTCGATAATAGAGTCGCAAAGGAAATTATGGTGCCTCGTACGGAAGTTGTAGGTTTATATGAGGACGAACCATTTGAAACACATATTAAAATAATCGCACAAGAAAAATATACGAGGTATCCTGTATTTGGTGAAGATAAAGATGAAATTATTGGGATGGTTAATGTAAAGGATTTATTTATTCGTTATATGGATGATAATCGAGATGAGGAGTGCTCGATTACACCGTATACAAGGCCAGTTATTGAAGTGTTAGAAAATATTCCTATACATGATTTACTATTGCAAATGCAAAGAAAACGAATTCCATTAGCGGTATTATATGATGAATATGGCGGTACAGCAGGGATTGTTACACTAGAAGATATTTTAGAAGAAATTGTTGGAGAAATCCGAGATGAATACGATGAAGATGAACACCCGCCTATAGAGCATATAAGTGAAGGTTATAAAATCGTAGAGGGAAAAGTGCTTATTAGTGAAGTAAATGATTTATTGGGCATACACTTAATCGCTGATGATGTAGATACAATCGGTGGCTGGATTATGGTACAAAAACAAATCGTTGCTGAGGGAGACATTATTGAGAAACACGGCTTTTCTTTTAAAGTTCTTGAAAAGGATATGCATCAAATTAAGCGAGTTGAAATAAAGGCAGTAGAAGAATGATTGGATTTTCTATTATATAAACTTTAATAAAAAGGATATATAGAAAAATAAATGTTTGCGCTTTCAAAAGCGGTGCTTTATAGTGAAGGTGGATACTGAAGAATTCTTTTTAATGATACTCGTATTTTATAGGGCGAATTCTTTGGATAAGGATTTAGAATGAAAAGTATAGGTGATGAAAAATGATAGCAACGAAGGATATACGTATAGAAAAAGATTTTTTAGGTGAAAAGGAAGTACCGAGTGTAGCTTATTATGGTGTACAAACATTACGTGCCGTAGAAAACTTTCCGATTACAGGATATCGCATTCATCCGTCACTCATTACGGCAATGGCAATTGTAAAAAAAGCGGCAGCGCTTGCGAATATAGATACAGGTTACTTGGCTAAAGATATCGGACAAGAAATTGTAGAAGCTGCACAAGAGATTATAGATGGAAAGTTCCATGATCAATTTATCGTAGACCCAATTCAGGGCGGAGCAGGGACTTCAATTAATATGAATACTAATGAAGTAATTGCTAATAGAGCACTAGAACGTATGGGATACGAAAAAGGTGAGTATGCGAAAATTAGTCCAAACACTCATGTGAACATGGCTCAATCAACAAATGATGCGTTTCCAACGGGAATTCATATTGCTACTCTGATGATGTTAGAAGAGCTTCTTATTACAATGGAAGAACTTCATTCTGCTTTCCGTACAAAGGCAAAAGAGTTCGATCATGTTATTAAAATGGGACGCACACATTTACAAGATGCGGTGCCAATTCGACTTGGACAAGAATTTGAAGCGTATAGCCGTGTGCTAGAGCGTGATATAAAAAGAATTAAACAGTCTCGTCAACATTTATATGAAGTAAATATGGGGGCGACAGCTGTTGGTACGGGATTAAATGCAAATCCTACGTACATTGAACAAGTGGTAAAACATTTACGAACATTTAGCGGATTCCCACTTGTCGGCGCAGAGCATTTAGTTGATGCAACGCAAAATACAGATGCATACACAGAAGTATCTGCAGCATTAAAAGTATGTATGATGAATATGTCTAAAATTGCAAATGACCTTCGTATTATGGCATCTGGTCCACGTGTCGGATTAGCTGAAATTCAATTGCCTGCACGTCAACCAGGTTCATCCATTATGCCAGGTAAAGTAAATCCAGTTATGGCAGAAGTAATTAACCAAGTCGCTTTCCAAGTAATCGGAAATGACCATACAATTTGCTTAGCATCAGAAGCAGGGCAATTAGAGTTAAACGTAATGGAGCCTGTACTTGTATTTAATTTAATTCAATCTATCAGTATTATGAATAACGGATTCCGTGTATTCCGTGAATACTGTATTAAAGGAATTACAGCAAATGAAGAATTGCTGAAGCAATATGTTGAGAAAAGTGTTGGAATTATTACAGCGGTGAACCCTCATATTGGTTATGAAGCAGCATCTCGCATCGCACGTGAAGCAATTGAAACAGGAAAATCTGTTAGGGAGCTATGCTTAGAACATGGTGTACTTACAGCAGAAGAGCTTGATATTATTTTAGATCCATATGAAATGACGCATCCTGAAATTGCTGGTGCTTCTTTATTAAAGAATAAAGTGAAACTTTAATCAGTGGGGGGGGGGGGATCCCCCACTGATTATTAGCCCGCACCAATCGGGCTTTTACGGGCAGTTGATCTCCCATCTAACTCCCTCGCATTCGCCGAATTTTGGGGTGGGAGTTTTACTGCCCACAAATAGCGGGATAAAAAAATGTAATAAAAAAAGCACCGATCCATTTGGATCGGTGCTTTTTTTAGAAGATATTAAATACCGAGTTAAGTTGAAGTAAGCTAATAATAGCTAAGAAGATTAAACTATATTTCATCACTATTTTAAATAGAGCAGATTCTTTACCAACTAGTCCAACTGCTGCACAAGCAACTGCTATAGATTGTGGTGAAACCATTTTTGCGATTGTACCACCAACTACGTTTAATGAAACGAGAGTAGATGGAACGATGTTTAACTGATCGGCAGTTACTGCTTGAAGTGGTGCGAATAATGAGCCACTTGATACGACTGAACCTGTAATGAATACGCCAATCCATCCTAAAATTGGAGAAAGAACTGGGAATGCATTTCCTGTAGAAGAGAATGCAAGTCCAAGTGTAGATGACATACCAGAGTAGTTCTCTACGTAAGCTAAAGCGATAACGCTACAAATTGTATATACTGGAACTTTTAGTTCTTTTATTGTTTCGATCATTAATTCTTTAATCATTTTGCCGTTTACACGGTAGACGATAAGTGAAACGATAATTGCTAATACAATCGCAGTAGTTGTAGAAGAGAATACATCTAGTTTGAAAATCGCTGCGAAAGGTGTATCAGCCTTTGTAATTGGTGCAGTTTTCATAACCGCATTATGAAGACCAGGGAATTGAATGTTAAATACTAAGTTTGCCAATGGACCATCCGGAGCAAATAAAGCTTTAATTGGTTTTAAATTAAAGATTGTTACAAATGCAGTTAAGAATACGAATGGAGACCAAGCATATAAAATTTGATTGAATGTATGAGATTCTTTTTCTTCTTGTTTTTCTTCTTTAGCAGAAGATTTTGGTTGCCAAACACGTAAGAATAATGCAAGAGCGACCATACTTACGACTGCTGCGAAAATATTAGTAAGTTCAGCGCCTAAGAAGTAAGTCACAAGGAACTGAGTAATTGCGAAAGAAACACCACTTACAAGAATACCTTGCCAAGTTTCTTTAATTCCTTTAATTCCATCGACCATTGAAACAAGTAAGAACGGTAAAACAATGCTAATGAATGGCAAAATGTAAACAGCTTGACGACCGACAGTTAATGCATCTAGCCCAGTTAATTGTGCAGGTACTGTAACTGGAATACCCATAGCACCCATAGCACCACCAGCGATGTTAGCTACTAAGCAAATACCTGCTGCTTTTAATGGATTAAAGCCCATACCTACAAGTAATGCAGCTGTAATAGCAACTGGAACACCGAAACCAGCTGCGCCTTCTAAGAAAGCACCGAAAGAATAAGCGATTAATAATACTTGTAAACGCTGATCATTTGTAATACTTGAAATGCTATCACGAATGACATTGAATTGTTCTGTTTTAACAGTTAATTTGTAAAGGAAGATAGCTGCGATAACGATAGTACAAATTGGATAAAATCCAGATAAAACACCGAATCCGGCAGATGCTACTGCTGCAGTTGCAGGCATTTTATAAACAAATATTGCAAGGATAATAGCAACAATCACACTGTAAAGACCAGCCATGTAACCTTTCATTTTGAATCCCACTAAACAAATAATGAAGCAAAAAATTGGGAGTGCTGCGATTAGTGCAGATAACCAAATGTTGTTTAATGGGTCATAAATTTGTGTCCAAGTACTCATAATAATGACAACTCCTATCTATTTTATGTGAAGAAATTCACATTATTTGTGAAACTATTCACAATCAACTTACATGCTTAGTATATTCTCCTTCAACACTATTGTCAACGTGAAAAAGTATAATTATTCCATAATAGTATTAAAAGTAACATTTTGTTCATAAAGTAGACAAAAAGCGTAATCAAATTAATTTGATTACGCTTTTATAAATTATTGACATATTCTTTCATTTTTTCATATGTCATTGGTCCTACATGCTTATATTGAATGACACCGTTTGAATCGATGACAAAAGATGTTGGAATACTGATAATTTGATATGCGGCACTTGCCTGTCCTTTCTGATCTAATAGGACGGGGAAGGTATATTTGTTTTCTTCAAGAAATTGTTTTACATTGTTCGGGTCTTTTTCAGTAGCTGTCGCATTTACAGCAACAATTTCAATCCCCATATCTTTAGTATCGTGATAAAACTTTTCCATATCAGGCATTTCTATTTTGCATGGACCACACCAGCTTGCCCAAAAATTCAATATTACTTTTTTTCCTTTATAGTCTGTAAGACGAACTTCTTGACCAGTGGTTGTTTCCAGAAGGAAATCGAGGGCAACATTGCCAACTTCAGTTCCAATGGGGATGTTTGACTTTGAAGCTATATCTTTTTTTTTGTCTAATAGGAAGTGATTGATAATAGTCCAACCGACCGCAATACTAAGTAACGCAATAATAAACCATTTTTTAATACTACATCCTCCTCCTTACTTAAATTTCCTTTTTTATCGTAACAAATTGGTTAAATATGGTCAAATTACTTTACGATAGGTTATCAATTATGGACGATATTTTACAATATCATTACTGTACATTTCAGTAAGGTGAAAATATAACAAAAAGCCTGATAAAACAACGTTTGTAAGCAAAGTATCACTAGCCCTTTATTTTGCTTTTTCGTTGTATCATATAGTATAATATTCAGAATCAGGAGGGATTTTTTCCTGAACTGTGTGCTGATAAAAGGAGGAAAAATTTTTCAGCATTATAGGTTGATAAAGTTATGTCGTGACAGGAAATATAAGAACAGATATATAAATAAATAATAAAGAAAATAAAAAACGAAAATGAGGGGAACTTTATGAACCAAAATCAATTTGACTGTCGTATTTCAGAAGAAGACGTACAGATGTTAAGAGCATTAGCTCATCCACTTCGTCTACGTTTAGTAATGGAACTAATGCAGCGTGGAACATGTAATGTAACACAATTACAAGAGGTATTAGAAATTCCACAATCAACTGTTTCACAGCATTTAACGAAATTAAAACAAAATAAAGTAGTACGCTTTGAGAGACGCGGGTTAGAAGTATACTATCAAGTTCATAACGATAAAGTAAGTGAAGTAGTAAAAACATTATTTTCTTAATTTTTGAATATTATGGAAAAAAGACGGATGAAATATACGTCTTTTTTTATTTGGAAAAGATGTAATAATAGGAAGAATTGAGAACGTATATAGTAGTGCGTCAGAAAGAAACAAACTATTGAAGTGCTAAATTGATGGAATATATTCTGAAGGGATATGAAAAGATAGAAAGGAGTGTAGTAAGCAAAAGGAGGGATAGTAGTATGGATGTGACACGTGTGAAACAAATCTTATCTTCTTCAAGTAGAATTGACGTTACATATGAAGGCGTACCAGTATGGATTGAGAGCTGTGATGAGCAGAGCGGAGTTGCTCAAGTATATGATGTATCTAATCCTGGAGAAAGCGTTCACGTGAACGTGACGGCTTTAGAGGAGAAGTAATAGAAAAGACGCTTCTAAATGTTTAGAAGCGTCTTTTTATTTCTTATTCCATCATATGTGCAATTTTCTTAGAGAACATAAGAAGTACTAATCCTAGCACGATTACGATAACACCAATGCTTGCGAATACTTCTAAATATCCTAAAGATTGAGTGAAAGCAGCTAATTGTCCTGCTAATAAGTTTGCAAATCCAGTACCAGCTAACCAAACACCCATTAATAATGATGCTAATTTAAGAGGAGCGATTGCACTTACCATAGATAATCCGATTGGTGATAAGAATAATTCACCAATTGTATGGAACATGTAAGTGAAGATAATGAAGAATAAGTTTGCTTTCATTGCAATATTACCTTCATCGCTACCAGTTTTTAAAACAGCTAAAGTTAGAACTAAATATCCAACCCCTAGTAAAATCATACCTAATGCCATTTTTGTTGGGATTTTTAAGTCACCATTTTTTGTTTTTGAAAGTTTAATCCATAATGCAGAAACCGGTAATGCTAGTAAGATAATGAACAATGGGTTTATAGATTGGAACCAAGGTGTTGGAATTGTAAATCCACCAATTGTACGATCCACGAACTTATCTGTGTAAAGTGTTAAAGAACTACCAGCTTGTTCAAATCCTGCCCAGAAGAATACAACGAAACAAGTTAAAATTAAAATTGCAGCTGTACGTTTTTTCTCTTGTGCTGTTAAAGGTTTTTTCTCAATTACTTTTGCATTGTTTTCTTTAGATTTCTTTCCGACAACAGTTGTTCCGATTGATCCTAAGTAACGAGGTGCTAATGTATTAAATGCAATCTGACCAATAATCATACCGATACAAGCTGTTAAGAATCCGTATTTATAATCTGTGAAATAACCGCAAATGAATGGAGCGATAAAAGCTCCTAAGTTAATTCCCATGTAGAAGATAGTGAAAGCACTATCACGACGAGAATCGTTGTCGCTATATAATTGACCTAGTAAAGTCGAGATATTTGGTTTGAAGAATCCGTTACCGATAACTAATAATCCTAATCCTAAAAATAGTCCGGTTTTCGTGTTCATTGAAAATAGTACGAAGTTACCAATTGCCATAATGATACCGCCGATGGTAATGGCATGTCGTTTCGTAATGAAATGGTCAGTTAACCAACCACCGATAATCGGTGTGAAGTATACTAACATTGTGAAAATACCGTAAATTTGTACAGCAACTGCTTTATCAAATCCTAAACCGCCACTTACTAAGCTCGTTGTTAAATAAAGAACTAATAAGCCACGCATTCCGTAATAACTAAATCTTTCCCATGCCTCTGTAAAGAACAACAAATATAATCCTGGTGGATGTTTTTTTGGTGATTGTTGCTCTCCAGCTTTGTCTAATTTTAAAGCTGCATCCATGTTTGTTTCCCCCTAATCCTGTATAACGGATATTTATGTAATTATTTTAATTCACAAAATATTTAGAAGTCAATAGAATTATATGGAAATAGAAAGAAAATTTCTAAAAAAGTTCTATTTTTCTTCAACCGTTACTCTATTTTGCCCTGAAAACGAGATAAAAAGCGTTTTCAAATGTAATAATTGAATTCTAAAAGAAAATAAAATAGTGATTAATCAGAAAATTTAGATTAAAATATTTATTCTGATATAGAGAAAATATATTTTATTTACTTTTATAATATAACATATTGGGAATAAAAATACAAAATGAAATAATGTGACATTTAAGTGAATTGAAAAATAACCAGCTCCATAGAAAGGGAGCTGGTTAGGGAAATATTATTTAACAAAGCGTTTTTCAATATCATCTAATAGTAGGTTAGCAGCCATTACACCGCCAGCTGTATTCCAAATAACATCGTCAACTTTGTATGCTTTACCATTTTTCACTGCATTTAAATTTTTAAATAGAGGATCATTGATATATTCTTTTTCTAATTCAGAGCCTTTTTTCTCGTTTCCTTTATCGAATGTGAAGTAGAATAATACATCGCCATCCATTGCTGAAATACGTTCTTTAGAAACGTTACGCTCTGCAAAATCAGCTTTGTTTTGATCTCCAGGACGTTTAAATCCAAGTTCTTTTAAAATAACACCAGAGAATGTATCACCATGATAAATACGAACATCACCAGGCATAAAGCGTACCATAGAAATTTCTTGATTTACTTTATCGCCGAGTTTGCCTTTTAAATCTTTCATACGTTTATCGTAATCAGCTAAAACCTTTTGACCTTCTTTTTCTTTATTCAATGCTTTTGCATAAAATTTGAAGTTATCTTTCCATTCACCACGTAATGTTTCTGAGAAAACAGTAGGTGCGATTGCTTTTAGTTGCTCATATACTTTTTCGTGACGCATTTTATTACCGATAATTAAGTCTGGTTTTAAAGAAGCAATCGTTTCAACGTTAACTTGTCCTTCATCACCAACAACTTTTACATCTTTCATCTCATCCTTAATATGTGGATACCATGGATCTCCAGTCCAAGACTTTACAGCTCCAACTGGTTTCACACCTAACTCAAGTAAGGCTTCAGTTCCTTCATTTGTTAAAATAACTACACGTTTTGGATTAGCAGGAACTTCTGTTTTACCCATTGCATGTTCAACCGTAATCATTTCTTTTTTCGTATCTTCTTTTGTTTCTTCTTTCGTATTTGATTTTCCACAAGCACTTAAAAGCATTGAAAATGCTAGTAAAAATACAAATAATGTAAACGATTTCTTTCGCGTGAATTTCATTATGTACCCCCTACATACTGAGAAGTTTTTTCAATAGCAAGCATGATATTAATCCTTTATCTTTTGATTGTCAATATATTAATGAAAATAATTCTCAATATCGTTGACAATGCGAATTAAGTTGAAATAAACTAACAACGTATCATTATACATTGAAGGGGAAACGCTGCATGTTATTAAAAACAAATCGAGCAAAATGGATTGGATTATTTGTTGGAATCATTGCAGTCATTATTTGTATTTGGGCAAGTATTATTTTCGGATATACAAATACGAGTTGGAAATTAGCATTGGATGCTTTTTTCCATTTTAATGGTTCCAATGAACATATTATTATTCAAAATGTGCGTCTACCAAGGGCGTTAATTGCAGCTAGTGTTGGAGCTAGTTTAGCCATTGCAGGTTGTCTTATGCAAACTTTAACTAAAAATCCACTTGCTTCTCCAGATTTTATTGGATTAAATTCAGGTGCCGCATTCTTCATAGTTGTAGCAATTGTGGTTTTTTCTGTTACATCATTGTCAGCTTTTACTTGGATCGCCTTTTTAGGAGCAGCAATTGCTGCTGTACTTGTATTTGCTTCTAGTTCTTTAGGAAAAGAAGGGACAACGCCACTTAAGTTAACGTTAGCAGGGGTCGCAATTAGTGCGTTATTTTCATCATTAACACAAGGATTACTTGTGTTAAATGAAAAAGCGCTTGAAGAGGTATTATTTTGGCTTGCCGGATCTGTGCAAGGAAGAAAGTTAGAAATTTTACAATCTGTATTCCCATATTTATTAATAGGCTGGATTGCATCTCTTATGATGGCAGGGAAAGTAAATACATTAATGATGGGGGAAGACGTTGCGAAAGGGCTTGGACAACGAACAATTTTAATGAAATCATTCGTACTACTCATTATTGTATTGCTGTCTGGTGGTTCAGTTGCGGTCGCTGGTCCAATTGGATTTATTGGTATTGTTACTCCGTATTTTGCCAGATTCCTTGTTGGAGTAGATCACAGGTGGAGAGTACCATATAGCGGCTTGTTAGGTGCAATACTATTACTCTTAGCTGATATAGCAGCTAGATATGTCATTATGCCACAAGAAGTACCAGTAGGGGTTATGACAGCATTTATCGGGGCCCCATTCTTTATTTATATTGCACGTAAGAGAGGGCTTAGCAAATGAAGAAGTATATTCCGTTTCGTATAGGAAAAGGTGGGCTCTCGTTTTTAATGTATAAACGAGCTGTTCTAGTCTTACTTAGTTTACTAGTTGTTTTAATAGGATTATTCTTTGCGAGTGCAGGTATGGGAGATATGAAAATTGCTCCTTATGATGTATGGCAAGCGATTACGGGAAATGGCGATGCGATGTCAAATATGGTTGTAAATAAATTTCGTATGCCACGTATTTTAATTGCCATCCTTGTAGGAATCGCACTTGCTGTAGCGGGCTGTATTTTACAAGGGCTTGTTCGAAATCCGCTGGCTTCTCCTGATATCATCGGGATTACGGGCGGGGCAAGTGTTGCAGTAGTACTATTTTTAGCTATATTTAGTGATAAAAATAATGCGCTAACAGTAAGCATTCATTATATGCCATTAGCAGCTTTTGCTGGTGCAACGATTGTAGCGTTATTTGTATATTTATTTGCATGGAGAAATGACGGGTTATCACCGATTAGTCTGGTTTTAATTGGTGTTGGATTCTGGGCGTTAACGAAAGCGGCAACTACTTTATTTATGTTGTTAGCACCAATTTATCAAGCGAGTCAAGCAAATGTATGGATTACAGGTACTGTTTACGGCTCTTCGTGGCAAAACGTTATGGTACTTGCGCCGTGGGTTCTTATTTTAACGGTAATATCATTTATAGCGGCTAGACATTTAAATGCCCAAGAGTTAGGGGATGATATTGCGGTAGGACTGGGTGTTCCTTTAACGAAGTCACGCGTATTTATGTTACTACTTAGTACAGCTTTAATTGGTGGCGCGGTTGCCTTTGCAGGAGGAATTGGATTTGTCGGTTTAATGGCACCTCATATTTCACGAAGACTAGTTGGTTCTTTATATGGTGCATTACTCCCAGTTGCGGCTATTGTCGGTGCAATTTTAGTACTTGCTGCAGATTTAATTGGGCGTACAGTTTTCACGCCACTCGAAATTCCAGCAGGGGTATTTACATCAGCAATTGGTGCACCTTATTTTATTTATTTACTTTATAAAAGTCGGAATTCATAAAGGGAGATGAATATGCAAAAAGCATTGGAGACGAAACGCTTAACGTTGTCTTACGGTGAAACAATCATTATTGATGAGCTGAATTTAGAAATTCCAAAAGGGAAAATTACAATCTTCATCGGTTCTAACGGTTGTGGGAAATCAACTTTATTACGTTCACTAGCTAGGTTATTAAAGCCAGCATCCGGTGATATTTTATTAGATAATCAAGCAATTCAAAGTATGCAAACGAAGCAAATTGCTCGCCAAATGGCAATTTTACCGCAAGGACCACAAGCTCCAGAAGGACTTACAGTATTGCAACTTGTAAAGCAAGGACGTTATCCATATCAAACATGGCTGAAGCAATGGTCCGAAAAAGATGAGGAAATGGTACAAAAAGCGCTTGCTGCAACGGGTATGACAGAATTTGCTGAGCGTGATGTTCATGCCCTTTCAGGTGGACAACGTCAACGTGCTTGGATTGCAATGACCCTTGCACAAGATACAGATATTATTTTGCTTGATGAGCCGACTACATATTTAGATATGACTCACCAAATTGAAGTGTTAGATTTATTATTCGAATTAAATGAAACAGAGCAAAGAACGATTGTTATGGTATTGCACGATTTGAATTTGGCATGTCGTTATGCAGACAACATTGTAGCTATTCAAGATAAACAAATATATGCGCAAGGTAAACCAGAAGAAGTTATTGACCAGAAGTTAGTTCGGGATGTATTCCGTATGGAGTGTCAAATAAGCGCTGATCCGTTATTTGGGACACCGCTCTGTATCCCACATGGAAGAGGAAGACGTGTACGTAAAGAGGCTGTTCAGGCGATGAGATAACGAAAAAAGACGATGAGGATTCATCGTCTTTTTTACCCCGCATTAACGGGCAGTAAGATCCCCATCTCAAAATCCAGCGAAAGCAAAGAAGCTGGTTGGGGGATCAACTGCCCGTAAAAGCCCGATTGGTTCAACTAATAATCAGTGGGGGATGAACATCCCCCACTGATTAAAGTTTCACTTTATTTTCGGCAAGAAAATAATAGAAAAAGGGGAATACGTAAACGTCGTTCATATTCTTCTTCATCCTGAAAACAGTTTCGATTTGGTGTAGCTTCTTTTAAGTTTGTAATCGTAAATCCGGCTTGTTGTAATAATGTAAAATATTCTTCCGTAGTCCGATGATATTTAATAACCTCTTGATCAATCCACGGCTCAACTCGTTTCCCTGTTTTGAAATAATCATCGACGAGCCAGCTAGTTCTTTTACCACTTGTTTGTAAGCTTTCAAACGAAGAGGTAATAACGGGATGTTGAACGCTAAAGGTGAAGGTTCCGTTTGTTTTTAAAGTTTGAAACACATTTTGAAAAATGATATCAAGGTGTTCAATATAATGTAAGGCGAGTCTAGATGTTACTAAATCAAAAGTAGAAGGAGGGTATGTGTAGTCTTTGAGGTTTAAAAAATGAACGGTGCCATTTTTATGTTCTAGTTGTTTTTTAGCCTTTTCATACATAAGCTCGGAGCCTTCAATGCCAGTGTAAGAGTGGCAGTCATTTTCTAATAATTCCACACCAAATTTAGCGTCACCACAACCTAAATCGAGAACATTCTTTCCTTGCACATTACCAATGAGCTGAAAGAATGCCGGCTTTTCAATCGATTCATTCGGGCTATTTTCGCGGTATCTTCGTTTCATATATTGCTCAAAAAATGCTTCGTTATTATATACATCAGATTCTGTAAATGCCATGTTTGAAGCCTCCCTAAATATTTTTTTAATTCTATCAAATATGAAAAGTAAATAATAGATTTCTTGTAATGAATCGTATATAATCTAAAATTGTAAACGGTTTCTTTAAACTATTTTTCTATAATAAATTCTGAAAACGTGTTAAGCTAGTAGAGGGATTATTAGAACTATTAAGACAATAATCCGCTTACATGAACGATGGGAGGCTTCACGATGTCTAGTAAAACACTTGCAAACTTTTTAGAAGAAAATTTAGAGGATTTAAAATCAAAGGGGCTTTATAACGTAATTGATCCGCTTGAAAGTCCAAATGGACCGATTATTACAATTGGCGGAAAAGAATATATTAACTTATCTTCAAACAACTATCTTGGATTAGCGACTGATAATCGCTTACAAGAAGCAGCAGTTGGTGCAATTCGTAAGTACGGCGTTGGAGCAGGAGCTGTTCGTACAATTAACGGTACTTTAGATTTGCATATCAAATTAGAAGAAACAATTGCAAAGTTTAAACATACAGAAGCAGCAATTGCTTACCAATCAGGATTTAACTGTAATATGGCAGCGATTTCAGCCGTTATGGATAAAAATGATGCGATTCTTTCAGATGAATTAAACCACGCATCTATTATTGATGGTAGTCGTCTATCAAGAGCGAAAATCATCGTTTATAAGCATTCTGATATGGAAGATTTACGTAAAAAAGCAATCGAGGCAAAAGAATCAGGTCTTTACAATAAATTAATGGTTATTACAGACGGTGTCTTCTCAATGGATGGGGATATTGCAAAATTACCAGAAATTGTTGAAATTGCAGAAGAGCTGGATTTGATGACATACGTAGATGATGCACACGGTTCAGGTGTACTTGGAAAAGGTGCAGGTACTGTAAAACATTTTGGTCTGTCTGATAAAGTTGATTTCCAAATTGGTACATTATCAAAAGCAATTGGGGTAATTGGTGGATATGTAGCAGGGAAACAAAACTTAATTGACTGGTTAAAAGTTCGTTCACGTCCATTCTTATTCTCTACAGCATTAACACCAGCTGATGCGGCAGCTTGCATGAGATCAATTGAAATCTTAATGGAAAGCACAGAGTTACACGATCGCTTATGGGAAAATGGTCGCTATTTAAAACAAGGGTTAAAAGAACTTGGTTTTAACATTGGAGAAAGTGAAACGCCAATTACACCTTGTATTATTGGTGATGAAGTATTAACACAAGAATTTAGTAAACGTCTAAATGAAGAAGGCGTATACGCAAAATCTATCGTATTCCCAACTGTAGCAAAAGGAATGGGGCGCGTTCGTAATATGCCTACAGCAGCTCATACGAAAGAAATGTTAGATGAAGCAATTCGTAAGTATGAAAAAGTAGGGAAAGAAATGGGTATCATTTAATTAACGACATCTTTTGAATAGCTTGCAAATGAGGAGTGGGGAAAATGAAAAAAATTCTAGTAACCGGTTCTTTAGGGCAAATTGGTTCTGAACTAGTAATGAAACTTCGTGATGTATACGGTGCATCAAATGTTATTGCAACAGATATTCGTGAAACAGATAGTGAAGTAGTAACGTCTGGTCCGTTTGAAACGTTAGATGTAACAGATGGACAAAAACTACATGATATCGCAAAGCGTAATGAAGTAGATACAATTATTCATTTAGCAGCTTTACTTTCAGCAACAGCAGAAAAAAATCCGTTATTTGCTTGGAATTTAAATATGGGTGGACTTGTAAATGCATTAGAAGCAGCTCGTGAATTAAACTGTAAGTTCTTCACGCCAAGTTCTATCGGTGCATTCGGTCCATCAACGCCGAAAGATAATACGCCACAAGATACAATTCAGCGTCCTACTACGATGTATGGGGTAAACAAAGTAGCAGGAGAATTACTATGTGATTATTATCATCAAAAGTTTGGCGTTGATACGCGCGGTGTACGTTTCCCTGGTTTAATTTCTTACGTAGCTCCTCCAGGAGGCGGAACAACTGACTATGCAGTTGAAATTTATTATGAGGCGATTAAAAAAGGCACATACACCTCATACATTGCAGAAGGAACATACATGGATATGATGTATATGCCAGATGCTTTACAAGCGATCATTTCATTAATGGAAGCTGATCCAAGTAAACTTGTGCATAGAAATGCGTTCAACATTACAGCAATGAGCTTCGAGCCAGAGCAAATCGCAGCATCAATTCGTAAACACATTCCGAACTTTACAATGGATTACGCAGTAGATCCAGCTCGTCAAACAATCGCTGATAGCTGGCCAAACTCTATTGATGCGACAGCAGCAATGAAAGAGTGGGGCTTTAAAGCAGAATACGATTTAGACAAAATGACAACTGATATGTTGGCTAAGTTAAAAAAAAAGCTTGCAGCTGAGTTAGTAATGAATTAATAGGAAGAGCCGATTCTTAGGAATTGGCTCTTCATTCTTTTTGAGAGGGGAGAAAAGCAACATGCAAAGAGTTGACGTCGTATATGCACTAATACACGATAGCGAAACAGATAAAATATTAATGGTACATAATATAGAACAAAACGTTTGGTCACTGCCGGGTGGGGCTGTTGAAAAAGGAGAAACATTAGAGCAAGCACTAGTAAGAGAAGTGAAAGAAGAGACAGGTTTAACTGCTATAGCAGGTGGGTTTGTTGCAATAAATGAGAAGTTTTTTGAAGAGAAGGGACATCATGCATTATTTTTTACATTCCGAGCAAATGTTGTAACAGGTGAACTTGGTGCAGAAGATGAAGGAGAAATTTCCGCAATTGAGTGGGTGGATCGAGCAATCGCAAATGAACGATTCCCATTCTACGATGGGGGATTTGAAGCATTGTTAGAAGGAGCCATTCCATATAAGTTTCAACCAGAAACAAAGTGAGTGAACGAAAAAACAGGAGCCACAAGGCTCCTGTTTTCTATTCAATCGTCTTCAGTAATAGTTTCTTCAATAATGGTTTAATCTTCAGGCGTAAATCTTCGGCGTGATTTGCAACTAAGAAATGATGGTTATAAATGTTCTTCATTAATTGATAAGTTGCTTCTTTCGCTTCGCCTTCTTCGATGAAGATTCCGATTACTTCCATACCACTTTTACGAGCAAGTTTGACAGCTTCATGCGTATCTAAAATACCGTCTTGTTGATAGTCTAGCGCAGAAGGCTCACCGTCTGTAAAGACAAGTAAGAATTTATGTTTTTCTGGTCTTTTTGCAAGCTTTTCAGAAACGATACGAATAATATATCCGTCGCGGTTATCTTCTTCTTCGCGAAGCTGCATAATTTCTGGACCAACGTTTGGTAACGTTGAGTTTTTATACGTTACAACTTCATGGATAACGTTTGGCTTATCTTCAGGCTTAGCACTAGAAGCATCTTCCCAAAATCCGCTAATAGCGTGCGGGATTTTTAAAGATTTCAACGCTTCATGGAATAGGACCACACTCTTTTTCGTTTCTTCCATTTTGTTATACATAGAACCAGAGCAGTCCACTAGTAGCTGGAATGCTACGTCAAGTTCTTGTGATTCTTGTCCTTTTTTATAAAACATGCGCGGCTGCTTTTCAGTATAAATACGAAGGAATTTCTTACGAAGTCTTCCATAATATTTATCACTATTTGCATTCGTTTTATTTTCAATCGTTTTTTCGATAATTTTCTTTAATTCTTTTACATCTTTATTAACGACTGATTTGATAGCTTGGTAATCTTTTTTCTCATCGGTATTTGCTTTGCGAGCTTCTTTAAATGTATGAGAAGCACCTACATTATACTTACCGTATGCACCCTCATTTTGGCTAGAAGCGTGTGAAGCTCTTGCTTCTTCTGTATCAGCGCCATCAAAGTTGGATTGTGTACTCTTTTGAGAAGTACCTTGTACAGAACCAAGTGCTTGGTCGCCATCTTCGGATTCACGAGCGGTATCACCCATCATATTTGTTTTTGTTCCGCTTTCTAATTCAAAGCGTAAAAAGTTCTCGTTTTCGTTATTTTTATTTTCACGATGCCATGTGGAGAAGCTTTCATCCATTTTGTTTTTATTGTCATCGTCATCTATGAGTTGCGTATCATCATTTGCTAAATCTTCGACGCGGCAGTTCTTTTCATCTGCAATGACAGATAAATAAAGCGGAGCATGTCCGAAATAATTGTTAAGCATATCACTTTCAAGAAGTCCTTCTAAACGATAGCGAATTTTCTCAACGATATACATAATGTCTTCTGTATTACGAGCTTGGAATGTTTCATGCAAAATTGCTTCAATTTGCTCGAAGTATTCATTATTAAACATTTCATATTTATCGCTCGTTAATGAAAGATAGCATAGACAAAATAGACGATCACCGTGATAGTTACGAACACGGTTTATTTCATTTTGTGAGCTAAAGTAATTGCGGTACATTTCTTTTCGGCGTTTAAAAATATGCTTTGTGCCAGGTCGTAAATTTTTGACGATTTCCTCAACACGTAAATCTTCTAATAGAACAAATAATTGTGTTAAAAACTTTTTTAGAGGCGATTCTTGTAATTCAATCGCATAAGAACGAATTAAAGTCATGTCCGAGTAATGTTTATTACCAAGTGCTTTCAAAAACACTTCGCTTTTTAATCCGATTACTGTATCCTCTTCTTTTCGATCATCCCAAAAGTGACTAATGACAACCTTTTTTTCAATTTCGTCGTAGTATGCTTTATAGCCATACTCAAGATAGGCATCGTCTTCTTTTAGAAGAGCATACATTAAGTTTTCCATTTGTAGAAACAGCGACGCATCAATTTTTTTGTCACTAAAAATTTGTCTCATGAATTATCCCTCAAAGAAATAACTTTCTGCTAATTCACGGACAGTCATTTGTTCTGTTTCATCGTTTAATTTTGCGATAATACTACGTTCAATTGCACGCATAACAGGAATATATACCCCTAAATCACATGCATCGATAATGCCACGAATACTAGCCGCTTCTTCACTTACGCGCCCATCACGAGCTAAAGGCATAAGATCGCTTGCGAATGCAACGAACTTTTCAATTGTTGCAACATCATTTAATTTTGATTCAGATAGTAATAGCTCTTTTAATGTATCACCTTGAATGTAAGGAACTTCAATAATAACGAAACGGTTTTTTAATGCTTCGTTTAGTTCACTTGTACCAACGTAACCTTCGTTAATCGCAGCAATTACGCGATATTCGTCATTACCGTATACAACTTCTTGTGTAAATGGGTTTGTAATCATTTTACGGTAATCTAATGCGCCGTGAAGAAGTGGTAACGTTTCAGGTTTTGCCATATTGATTTCATCAATATATAGGAAATGACCGTTCTTCATTGCTTTCATAAGAGGACCGTTAACGAACGTAACTTCAGATGCTCCGTCTTTCGTTTGTAATGTGTTGTATCCTAAAATACCTTCCACATCTAAATCGACAGAACAGTTAATGCTATGCATTGGTTTTTGGAATAAAGAAGAAAGAGTTTCCGCTAGTACCGTTTTACCACTACCAGTTGGTCCTTTTAATAGAATGTTTTTACCAAGCAAAAGTGCTGTAATGGCATCTTCGATAATGCTGTTATCAGATGCTTTATATATTTTCTTTCCAATTAAATGTGCATTTTCACCAGCTTCTTGTTTATTCTTTTCGTGAATTGTAGAAAGCTGCTGTTTTAAATCAGCGTGTATATGAAATTGTTCTAACATGTATTTCCCACCTAACATTATTTTCATAAAGTAATACATCTTATGATAACTTGTTTTAATATGGTATGCAAAGAAAAGGAGAGGGGGGAAATGCAAAAGAAAAAGCAATCAATAGTATATTGATTGCTTATAGTAAAGGAGAAATGAGTCGCATGAGAGACTCTAATATTCGTTTTTTGATACTTCTTTTTTGGAACGAATTCCACTTAATTTCAGTGGAATGCTTAAAGTCTTCTTCAAAATCATGTTTAATATCATGAACGGTTTCTGATTCATAAAGTACACTAATAATTTCATAATTTAATTCAAAGCTACGTACATCCATATTTGCTGTTCCAATTGTCGCTATTTTATCATCAACGAGTACAACTTTCGCATGCATAAAACCATCTTTATAACTGTAAATGGAAGCACCAGCTTTTAAAAGTGGAGTGAAATAGGATTGAGATGCTTGATCACTAATAATACTATCACTTTTACCTGGATATAAAATGCGTACATCTATGCCGGAAATTGCACTTAAGCGTAATAATGTTAAAGTTTCTTGATCTGGAATAAAGTATGGTGTAGCGATCCAAATAGATTTT
Source organism: Bacillus nitratireducens (assembly GCF_036320425.1). Taxonomy (NCBI): domain Bacteria; kingdom Bacillati; phylum Bacillota; class Bacilli; order Caryophanales; family Bacillaceae; genus Bacillus; species Bacillus nitratireducens. The sequence continues at coordinate 111,463 of NZ_JAUMJO010000008.1, read as the reverse complement.
TTAGCAGATCCCATAATAGCTAGTAATGTATTACGAATACTTTTATCATCTGAGCTTGGTCCACTTGCTACAATTTGAACAGCACCTTCTGCATCCGAAATTTCTTTACCTGGGAAGTATTGTTTATTCATAAATTGGTCCCAAGAATAGTTATTTAATCCACTAGAGGCATAGAGCCAATCTTCTAGAAAGATTGCTTGTAATTTATATAATGCTTTTCCTTCTATTTTTAAATGACTGTCTCGCCAAACGGGGAATTTTTTTGAACGGCCAAGATACTCATCACCGACGTTGAGTCCCCCGGTAAAACCAATTTCTCCATCTACAATAACGATTTTTCGATGGTTACGATAATTGACCGTTTCAAGTAACCAAGCTGAAAAAATAGGGTCAAATTCTACAATTTCAATTCCAGCTTCTTTCATAGGCTGTAAAAAGCGTCTTCTTAACGTGTTACTTCCGAGTCCATCATAAAGGAAGCGTACAATAACACCGTCTTTTGCCTTCTTTATTAAAGCATCCCGAACTTTTGTACCAATCTCATCAGATTTATAAATATAGTATTGAATATGTATATGGTGTTTTGCATGCTCAATAGCTTGCAGAATTTCTGAAAATGTTTGATCTCCGTTTGTTAAAAGTTTTGTGGTCGTTCTATCTGCGGCAGGACCGCCTCCAAATTTTTGTACGACTTCTGTTAAATGTACGGAACGTTCATGTAAAGGAACTGTGAGTGACAATTCTAGTCGTCTTCCTTCTAAAATTTCACGGAATAATTTTCTTTGTTCTTCTGAGCGGTGGAGATGTTTTTTTCTTCTCCAACGGCTACGCCCAAAAATAGAGTATAAAAGCACACCGACAACAGGAAGAAGTGCTAATACTAAAAACCATGCTAAGGTGCTTTGCGGGGATCTATTTTCGATAAAAATAACGAATGAAATTCCTACGATTGTAATAGACCATAGGACACCCACAAATGTATATAGCGAAATAACCGATGTATTTAAAAGGAAAAGAACGATAGATACAATTGTAAATACTAATAATAATTGAACGATAGGCTTCTTCATTTCTATAAAATTCCTCTAATCTTTCTTAAATATAGACTTCTTATATAAAAGGTGTAATCCGACATTCCTATTATAAAGCGTTTTGTTTTTTTTACAAAATATAGACATTTTCCCCATGCTTTCCGCATTTGTCCTACATACAGTATATTGTTACGTTTTTATCCCACTATTTGCTGGTTAATGATCAGTGTAGGAGGGACAAAAATCTTGCCTCTTATATAGGAAAGGGAATGAGGTTTCTTTCCTGGATTTGTAGCAGGTGTATTATGAAGCCCAGGATATGGTTATCTATATTATGCGGATTCTTCTTATTAAGGTGAGAAAATGGAAAGGAGAGGGGAATAATGAATTATATAGAAAATAACGGATTGTATTATCGTCATAATCATGGAGGGCACCATCATAATGGCGGACATAATCACCATGGCGGACACAATCATTATGATCATCATCATCATCACGGTGGTGGATGGGGCTGGGGTGGCGGCTCGTGGGGTGGTGGATTTTTCCCAGGAAGTTTTGCTGGAGGCGTGTTAGGTGGGCTTACAGCTGGCGCATTAACGGGTGCAGCAGGTGGAGGTTACTATCCAGCACCGTACCCAGTAACATATCCAGCACCATATCCAGTGCCATACCCGGGTTATCAGCAAATACCATATCAGTATTAGACTAAAAAAGAGGATATCCTCTTTTTTAGTCTAATACTATATTTATTTTATAAAATACTTCCAAAATTAAGGTGAAAATATGTTAATATTTTGTTATTGTAATTCAGTATATTAAATGCAAATTTTGATTTTATCCCGCTATTTGTGGGCAGTAAAACTCCCACCTCAAAATTCAGCTGGAGCAAAGAAGTTAGGTGGAAGCCCTGCTTCCCGTAAACGCCCGATTGGTGAAGGCTAATAATCAGTGGATGATGAACAAAAAAATCACTGATTAAAGTTTCACTTTATATTATTATTTGTGAATAGTTGCATTTTATATTTTAATCTCTATTTCATTATGTATCGGCAGTTGGATTTACATCTTAACATTTCATAAAATAAAAGAGATTAGGTGTGAGGCCACATTAATAGGGAGTAGAGGCTAATATTGGTGGAATTGTCACTTTAAAAATTAAAAAAATGTAAGAGAATACGGTATAATACGTTTAGATAAACAGGGAGATAAGAAGCTTCTACTATCATTAAAATAGCACCATATTGCTTTTTTTTATAAATAATATTATGTTATTTTAATCGGCCTATTTAGAAAAAATTTATGGTTTATGTAAAGGCATATTGTTAGAAAATGAAATGTCTCTATTTCTATGAAGAGAAACGAGTTGTGTTTTAGTCAGATAGGAAGCAAGGAGAGATGCGCATGCTAGAACAAAGAGGTCATGCATTATATGACTCTTCATTGCAAGATTTAAAATTAGCATTAGATGAGTCTTCAATTGTTGCTATTACAGACCGAAATGGTCGTATTACATATGTGAATGATGAATTTTGTGAAATCTCAAAATATAAAAGAGAAGAGTTAATAGGAAAAGATCACCGTATTTTAAATTCTGGATATCATCCGAAAGCATTTTTCCAAATTTTATGGAAGCGTATTTTGAGTGGGAAAGTTTGGACGGGAGAAATTCGAAATCAAGCAAAAGATGGTACGTATTATTGGGTTAAAACAACAATTGTTCCATTTTTAAATGAAAAGGGAGAACCCTATCAATTTATTGCAATTCGAAATGATATAAGTAGTAGGAAAGAAGCAGAACAAAGATTACGATTAAGCGAAAGTCGTTATAGGGAACTTGCTTATCACGATGCGTTAACAAGTTTACCAAACCGTTTACAGTTAATTACGACTGTAAATAAGATGATTGCAGAGAAAATAGAGTTTGGCATGATTTACTTTGATTTAGATCGTTTTAAATTAGTGAATGATACGTTAGGTCATATGCTAGGAGATTTACTTTTAAGTGAAGTCGCCTCACGCTTGCATTATGTGCTAGGAGAGAAAGATGTTCTGGCTAGGCTGGGTGGCGACGAATTTGTGTTGTTAACAAAAACTCATACACAAGATGAGATGCGGCAGTTAGCGACATCGGTATTGTCATGTTTTCAGGCACCATTTATGCTTGAAGGTCATGAAGTATATATTTCAGCTAGTCTAGGACTTTGTTCCTATCCGCAAGATGGAAAAGACGTTGAAACATTATTGAAAAATTCGGATTTAGCCATGTATAGTGCGAAAGAGCAAGGAAGAAATGCGGCGTGCTTCTTTACAGATGAATTACGTGCGAAAATAAACCGTAGAATGAAAATAGAATTTGCTTTGCAAAAAGCAATTCGTGACGAAGAATTGAAAGTGGCATTACAGCCCATTATTGATTTGAAAACAATGAAATGTACTGGTATTGAGGCTTTAGTACGTTGTAATACAGAAGAAGGTCCTATTTTACCAAGTGAATTTATACCTGTAGCTGAAGAGTGTGGACTTATTATAAAACTAGGAGACTGGGTACTAGAAAAATCATGCCGACTGTTTAAAACTTTACCAGAGTGTCAAGAGGGACTGAAGTTATCTGTTAATTTATCAATACAACAATTGATGCAAAAGCAATTTATTTTATCCGTTCGTAGTATATTGAAGCGAACAGGATTTCCACCAAGTCGTTTAATATTAGAAATAACAGAAAGTATAGCTGTACGTCATTTTGATTATATTATTGCTACATTACAAGAATTAAGAAGTATGGGGATTTTAATCGCTTTAGACGATTTCGGAACGGGATATTCCTCATTATATTATTTGAAAAAACTCCCACTTGATATTGTAAAAATTGATCGTAATTTTATTCGTGAGTTTCATTATGATCATGCACAACCTGAGCGAACGATTGTAAAATCGGTTATTGAGATTGCCCATAGTTTAAATTTATTAGTGGTTGCTGAAGGGGTAGAAACGGTAGAACAAGAAAGTTTATTACAATTAATGGGTTGTGACTTTGTACAAGGTTTTTATTATGAGAAACCGTTAGATGTAGGTGAGCTAAAAGGAAAGTTATTAACTGATTTTTAATAAAAAAAGAGAAGCGGAAAGCTTCTCTTTTTTTATTATTTTTTTTGTGAATCTTTCATTAAAATTGGATAAAGAATAAGGCCTAATACAAACAACCCAATTCCTAAGAAGAACGTTTTTAAATCAGCAGTTCCTGTTTTAATAACCCAAATGGAATATAAAAATGCTAGTGCAGTAATGATACCATCTTTTATTCGAGATCCAGGCATTATATCATACGTTTCCCCCGTAATAACTAATTTTAATTGATACAAGGTAGAAACAAGATATGGGATTAAATATGCTAATGTCGCTACAACAATAGCGAAATTGTATGCTTCGGAAACAGTACCAGAAATCGTTGAAAATAAGAAAATTTGTGTCATTACATTTGTAATAAGTAATGATTTTGAAGGGCTTCCTTTTTTATTTGTTTTTCCGAAAAACTTAGGGAAAAGCCCATTTTTTGCTGCTTGGTAAGGTACTTCTGAGCTAACAACGATCCATCCTACAGTAGAGCCGAATAAAGATACGAGTGCAAGTAAGGCCATTATATAAGCGCCTTTACTACCAATTGCTAAATTTAATGCATCTACTAATGGCTTTTGAGATTCTTTTAAAACATCTTGCGGAAGAGCGCCCATTGTTAGTAGAGTAATTGCCATGTAAATAAGAAGAGCAATAATTAATCCGAAAATCGTTGCTTTTTTAACATCACGCTGAGATTTTGCACGATTAGAAAGCATAACTGCTGACTCAATACCGATGAACGCCCAAAGTGTTGCAATAGCCGCTGAATTTATTTGTCCGCCTAATGAAATGGCTTGTCCAGATTCATTCATAAATGTTTGACCATCCCCGAAATTAGAGGCATTGAAAATGAATAATGTGATTACAATAAACATTGTAAATCCGATGATTTTTGCAATAGTAGCAAGAAGGTTCATATTTCCTGCTCTATCAATATTTTGAGAAAGAATATATTGAATTCCCCATAACATAAGGCTACATACGAGGAAAGTTAACCCTTTTCCAAGTTCTAGTGAAAATCCGTTTGTTGAAAAGAGAATTTGCTTACTTTGTAAAACTGGAAAGAATGTTGATAAATATCCAGCAAAGGAAATAATAACAGATGCTGTAGCAGCCCAGTTAGCAGCCCAATATCCCCATGCCATACTATATCCTGCAACTTTACCTGCCTTTTGGGATGTAAACATTGCTTGGGCATAACTTTGTGGTCCGGCTTTTAATTCTGGTTTTCGAATTGCTAAATTTCCAAATACGAGTGCAATCATAAATACACCAAGACCTGTAATACTCCATGCAAGTGTAGAACCCATTGGACCTGATACGTGTGCTAAATTTGCTGGGAGCATAAATACGCCACCGCCAACCATATTCCCGATAACAAAAGCTGTTAAAACCCATAATCCCCATTTTTTCGTTTCCATTTTTGTTAACTCCTTTGTAGTAAGTTTTGCTTAAACATCATTTTTTACTAGCTTTTTGGCAATAAAAAAAGAGCCATGTAGATAAAAAATACCTACATGGCTCTTCGCCTAACGTAGGTACAACGGGAATAACCCTTGTACCTACGCGTAATTTTTCCGCTAGGTTTCAAGGGTTAAGTATGATGATGATGTTTTTGTGCAAATGTAACTACAATTGTTGTATAAGTAAGCATAGTTCTTTGCTCCCTTTCTCCTCTGATTTTGAAGTTAGTATACTACATGTTTTTTTGAATGAAAAGAAAAATATAATTTTTTTTATAAAAATACGTATCATTGGTTAAATATTTACCTATATTTTTCTTGTACTGGAAAATAAGTGAGAGATTGGCAGAAGAGTGTAGCGTGGTATAATACATATAGAATTAGAAGGTGACAAGGGGCTATTGTAGATGATGAGTAAGTATGAACAAATTTATACAGAAATCAGTAAGTCTATTGATAATAAACAATTAAAAGAGGGATGCAAAATCCCATCAGAAACTGAATTGATGAGGCAGTATGAAGCAAGCCGAGGCACTGTAAGAAAAGCGGTAGATTTATTGCAAGAGCGTGGATATGTTCAGAAAATACATGGAAAAGGTGTTTTTGTTTTAAAGCGAAAAAATATTGAGTTTAATTTTGGCGGTATAGTAAGTTTTCAAGAAGAAAATGAGCGTTTAGGACGTCATTGTATTACAGAAGTCGTGGAAATAGAGAAAGTAAAAGCGACAAAAGAGGTAGCAAAGTTATTAAACGTGAAAGAAAAAACGGAAATAGATCACATTAAGCGTGTACGAAATATTGATGGAGAAAAAGTAATTTTGGATATCAATCATTTTGTATCGGAATATATTCCTGGATTAACGGGTGAAATTGCGGCGGAGTCCATTTATAAATACATTGAGAAAGAACTAGGTCTTCATATTAGTTACTCACAGAGGGTAATTGAAGTGCAACCATGTACAGAGGACGATAGAAAGTATTTAGATTTAAATGGAACAGACTATGTTGTCGTTGTGAAAAACTTTACACATTTTTATGATGGAAGTCAGTTCGAATATACAGAATCACGCCACCGCTTAGATATTTTTCATTTTTCAGATGTGGCGCGGAGGAAGTAAAGAGATGGAACAAAATATTGTTTCATCTCTTTTTTTATAAAAAAACCACCAACTCGTATATACGAGTGTTGACTAACTTATATATACGAGTTAATATGTAAGTGTAAACGGTATCAAAAAAAGAAAAGAGGGACGGGAATATGGGGAAAGACTATCGTAAAACAGCGGAAGAAGTGTTGCAGTATATTGGTGGGAAAGACAATATTGAACAAGCTGCGCACTGTGTAACGAGACTCCGTATCGCTTTAAAAGATGAAAGTAAAATAGATAATGATAAATTGCAGTCTATTTCATTAGTGAAGGGAGCGTTTCATAACGCTGGGGTATTTCAAATTGTAATCGGTCCAGGGGACGTAGATCGTGTTTACGCTGAATTGATAACGCTTGCAGGTATGGAGGAATCGACAGTAGCTGACGTAAAAGATTCTGGAAACCAAAAGTTAAATCCAGCTCAAAAATTTGTAAAAGTATTTTCAGATGTATTTATGCCGATATTACCAGCGATTGTAACAGCTGGTTTACTGATGGGGATTAACAATTTATTAGGGGCAAAGGACTTATTTTTTGATGGTAAAAATTTATTAGATGTTTATCCGAACTTAGGAGGGCTTTGGGATTTAATTAATATGATGGCCAATACAGCATTCGTATTCTTACCGGCACTTGTTGGTTGGTCAGCGACGAAGCGTTTTGGCGGTAGTCCAATACTAGGTATTGTTATGGGATTAATGCTTGTGCATCCGGCCTTATTAAACGCGTGGGATTATGGAAAAGCAGCGACTGGTTTAGAGGGACAAAAGATTGAGTACTTCGATATTTTAGGACTGTTTCAAATTGAAAAGGTAGGGTATCAAGGTCAAATCCTACCGGTTTTAGTAGCGGCATTTGTCTTAAGTAAAGTGGAAATCTTCTTAAAGAAACATGTACCAAATGCGATTCAATTATTAGTTGTACCAATTACAACAATCGTTGTAACAGGTGTGTTAGCATTGGGAATTATCGGTCCAGTTACACGTCATATTGGAGATTTATTAACAGCTGGATTAGTAGGTGTATATGAAACAGTACCAGTAGTTGGAGCAGTACTATTTGGAGCATTATATGCACCGCTCGTAATTACAGGTATGCATCATATGTTTATTGCTATCGATTTACAATTAATTGCACAACACGGCGGTACATTCATTTGGCCGATGATTGCTCTTTCTAACATTGCACAAGGTAGTGCGGCACTAGCAATGTTCTGGATTTCTAAAAATCAAAATGATAAAAGTATGGCATCGACATCAGCAATTTCAGCGTACTTTGGTATTACAGAGCCAGCGATGTTCGGTGTGAATTTACGAAATAAATTTCCGTTCTATGCAGCGATTATAGGATCTGCTGTAGCAGCGATATTCATTACATTAAATGGTGTATTAGCACCTGCTATCGGAATTGGCGGATTGCCAGCATTTATTTCTATCATTCCGAAATCGATTCCAATGTTTATCGTAGGAATGATTATCGCAATTGTAATCCCATTTACGTTAACGTGGTTATTTGCAAAAAGAGTTAAACAGAAGTAGGAGGAAGTTAAGCATGAAGGATTGGCATAAAAGTGTAGTATATCAAATTTATCCGAAGAGCTTTAATAGTTATTACAATAAAGAAACCGGTGATATAAAAGGGGTTACAGAGAAACTAGATTATTTAAAAGAACTTGGAGTAGATTATATTTGGTTAACACCGATATATGAATCACCACAAAACGATAATGGATACGATGTAAGTGATTATTACAGCATTGATCCATCTTACGGAACGATGGAAGAGTTTGAAGAGCTTTTAGAAGAAGCGAAAGCACGTGATATTGAGATTATGCTCGATATTGTCGTAAACCATAGTTCGACGGAGCATAAGTGGTTTAAAGAAGCAAAAGAAGATAAAAATAGTCCGTATCGTAATTATTATATTTGGCGTGATGAAAAGAATAATTGGCAGTCTAAATTTGGTGGATCTGCTTGGAAATATGATGAGAAAACAGAGCAATATTTTTTACATCTATTTGATGAGACGCAAGCTGATTTAAATTGGGAAAATGAAAAACTTCGTGAAGAAGTATATGATATGATGCGCTTTTGGCTTGATAAAGGGGTAACAGGATTCCGATTAGATGTAATTAACTTAATTTCAAAAGACCAAAGTTTCTTGAATGATGACGGTAGTACTGCGACAAGTGATGGGCGTAAATATTATACGGATGGTCCACGCGTCCATGAATATTTACAAGAGATGAACCGAAATGTTTTTGAAGGGAAAGATGTAATTACAGTTGGAGAAATGTCATCTACGACAATTGATAATTGTATTAAATACTCAAACCCTGAGCGTAATGAACTAAGTATGACGTTTAGTTTCCATCATTTAAAAGTAGACTATCCAAATGGTGATAAGTGGACGAAAGCGGCTTTTGATTTTATTAAATTAAAAGAGATTATGTCTAATTGGCAAATTGAAATGCAAAAGGGCGGAGGATGGAATGCATTATTCTGGTGTAATCATGACCAGCCTCGCATTGTGTCACGCTTTGGAGATGATGGGAAATACCGAAATGAATCTGCTAAAATGTTAGCGACAGCTATGCATATGTTGCAGGGCACACCTTACATTTATCAAGGGGAAGAAATCGGTATGATGAATCCTAAATTCGAGTCCATCGAGCAATATCGTGATGTGGAATCGTTAAATATATATGATATAAAGCTAGAAGAAGGATTATCAAAAGAAGAGATTATAGGGATTTTAAAACAAAAATCTCGTGATAATTCCCGTACTCCGATGCAGTGGAATGAAGAGGTGAACAGCGGTTTTACAACGAGTACACCTTGGATTTCCGTGGCTGATAGTTATACAGAGATTAATGTAGAAAAAGCGTTAGAAGAGAAAGAATCTGTATTTTATCATTATAAAAAACTAATTGAACTAAGAAAAACATATGATGTTATTACAGAAGGGGAATATGCTATTTTAGATGCAAATCATCCTAAGATTTGGGCATATACACGCACTGTAAATGATGAAGTATTACTTGTTATAAATAACTTCTATGGAGAAGAAATAACGTATTCTGTACCAGTTCATGTTCAATTGGATGGTATGAAACAAGAAGTAGTAGTATCAAATTATAAAGATTCAAGTACGGATATTAAGAAGCTTAATTTAAGACCATATGAATCAATTGTATATCGATATACGAAATAAAAGGTTGTATGCCGCCCGGCATACAACCTTTTTACTTTAGGACACCGCTATATAAAATATTTACTTCTACTTCTGGTTTGAACTTCACTTTTGCATAATCTTCATTCCAATTTTTTTGCTTCCATAAATCAGGATGATAAGCGATAAGGTGTCTCCCGATACCGAAAGCATCACAATTTGCTTTTTGTAACTTTTTCGTTATCTTTTGAGCTTCTTTTGTAAGCTGTTTAGACAGTTCTTTATTTAGTTTTTTTCTTTCATCCATCTTGTAAAGATTATCTCTTGGAGCTTCAAGGGCGATTACTTGCAGTTTCAGTTTTAGATGGGCGTAAACATTTCCTTTTTTGTCAGTTGTTATGTTTAATTCTCTTTTTAGTTTCCGATTGCTCACTTCCATTGTTAAATAATCAGATGTCTTCTCTGATTCATCGCTAGTAAGTTTTTGGGTTATACGGGCACTTGTTCCCATTTTTCCGGTTAATAACACGAATAAAACAGATTGTTTCAAAGGTAAATGCCCAGTTAATTTATCGTTGTTAAATAAAGCTAACCCGTTTGTAATTACTTCTTTTCCTTTTATTTTTATAGAAGGGAGGGTAAAGTCTTTACCGGGATCTAACATTTTTGTAGCAGCTGTTTCTAAAGTTTCTTTTGGAAATACACTCATATCTTCTAAGCTTTTCACTTTTTTCTTTAGAAAATCTCCAATTAGTAAATTTCCTACTTTCTTTTTTTCGAGTATCTCGGATGTTTCACCATCTACTGCAATAAGTTTTACTAAAGCAGTTGGGTTTGATGGATCCCGAAAGCTAACATCTAAATAGGGTAGTATACCTTTTTTTAGAATTTTGGTTCCTAGTAATTGAACACCATATTTGAAATAGCGAATATTTCCAGTCACATTTTTTTTTAGGGCATCGCTTGTATCCCTTATGTTATGCCCGGTTGCTGAATGTATTTCATTCTCGAATGAAGATTGCTCTCCGCTTGAACTTTTTACAAGCTCAACTGTTTGCTGGAGTTGATTCTCTTCCGTAATATCAGATCCAATACTATAAGCTAGCCTTGCTTCCCTTAATGGTTCTTGATCCCAACAGCCAGAAAGGAGGGAACTAGTACATAATATAAAAAGGAATTTAACTCTTTTTTTGAACATACTGTTCTCCTTTCTTCTTTCTTATTACTGAATAAAGTAGAAATAAAAGAGGGAGGACAACGATGAAAATATAGGTTAACTTATCAGTGAAAGTTGCAATTACTTTTAATTCTTCAGGTGTATCTATAAATAAGGCTACACTAAAAGCAATAATACCAACGATTGGAACGGCCTTTTTATGATTAGCAAGATTGAATATATGTCCAATTCCTATTGAGGCAGCACAGTAATAACTAGCAATAGAAGCCACAACTGTTATCATCCATATTGGTATGAATAGTAAATCAGTTCGATCTATAATCCCAATATGCAAGGAGCGTAATAAGTAAGCAACTGGCTCTGGAATAAGTTCAACTTGTTTTGGACTAAATACGATAAAGCAAATCCAAACAGTAAAAGTATAAAAAAGCGTTACAAATCCATTAGCGATAGAAATGGCCTTCAGTTTTGCCACAGAACTGCCATTTACTTTTGGAAAAGCGATAAGAATAATTTCAAAACCATACATGGCTGTAATTGTTTCCCTTGATGCTTGAATTATATTCCACCATCCGGCTTCTGTAATAGGAAAAATATAAGAGAAATCAGCTCGGGAAAGCCCCAGGGCAATTAAAAGGGCCATTGGAATAATGAGAATAGAGGCCATGACATAAAATCGTACAATCACCTTAAATGTATTATAGGCTACGTAGCAACAAGCTATTGTAAATAGTATGAGAATTGCAGACCAGGGGGTGGCTTGTAAGACCCATACTTTAATGACATTACAAGCATTTAACATAACCGTCATACCGATAAGGGTAAAATAAAAAACATAAGCAAAACCTAACAGTTTTCCAAACTTATTACCAAATAGCATACAAACACTTTCATACATATCAGCATCAGGAAATCGTTTTAAGAAAAGCCACATAAGTAAAATAATAAGTTGAATCGCAAGCCCAGCGATGAGAGCAGAAATCCACCCACCACCTTTCGCAATGGGGTGAAGACGGTTTGGTAGAGAAAGGATACCAACTCCGATTTGGCATTGAATAACGAAAAAGGTAAATTGAACAAGCGAAATTTTACTTTGCGTGTTTGTCACCGTCCTCATCCTCTCTCGTTACATGTTGTCGTTGCATTTTTTTCGGCTTTGGATCATGTGGTCGTTCCCAAAATGACCACATTGGAAATCTGACAAAAGAATCTTTCATATCTTTTATCCGCATTGGAGCAATAGGAGAAAGATATGGTGTATGAAAAGAATGAAGCTGACATAAGTGAACGAAAGTTATAATTAAACCAAATGAAATTCCTACATATCCAAATATGGCAGCAAGGATCATTAACGGAAAACGAAGAATCCGAACTGCTGAACTCATATCGTTTGATGGAACGAGAAAAGATGAGATTGCAGTTAAAGCTACAACGATAATCATTGTGTAAGAAACGAGTCCGGCTTTTACAATTGCATCACCAATTACTAAACCACCTACAATACCGATTGTTTGTCCAACGCGGCTCGGCAGACGAATACCAGCTTCCCGTAATAATTCGAAAATTAACTCCATTAAGAGAGCTTCAAAAATAGGAGGAAGTGGCACTTTCTCTAATGAAGCTTTAATTGTATACACAAGTTCGAGTGGCAACACATCAGGATGAAACGCCACGGTTGCGATATATATAGCTGGTAAGAGAAAAGCGATTAAGAAACTTACTAAGCGGATCATTCGTACGAAGGAACCGACAATCCAGCGGTTATTATAATCATCTGGTGATTGATAAAAAGCAAATAATGTAACGGGAACGATAAGTGCTGTTGGATCTCCATCTGATAAAATAGCAACTCGCCCCTCCATTAAATTAGCAGCAGTTCTATCTGGGCGCTCTGTATTTAATTGTTGTGGGAATGGTGAGAAAGACGTATCTTCTATGAATTCTTGTATGTAACCTGGTGGCATTAGTGCATCGGTCTTAATCGTTTCTAATCTTCTTTTTACTTCTGTGACGAGATCATCATTCGCTATATTTTGCATATAAGCAATTGCCACTTTTGTGTGCATTTCTTCACCAAGTGTGAAATATTTAACGACGACATTTGGACTTTTTATGAGTTTACGAATAGAAGCTAAATTGGTTGCTAAATCTTCTACAAAACCAGAATGTGGTCCGCGTACAACACCTTCATTGTCAGGCTCTTTTATATCCCTTTTTAAAGATAAAGCTGTTTCGAAAATACAAAAACTTTCAACATGTTCATGAAAATATAACGATTTACCCTGTAATAAAAGTTGAATTCCATAATTTAAATTCGTTTCTTTTTTCATATTCAAAGTAGAAAAGGCTTTATCTAAAGACAATTCTGATCGAGTTAATAAAGGCTCAAGAGCTAATTGATGAATTAAATTTGGGTCTGCTAAAGATTCGATATATATAATGATTCCTTTTCCATTTTGAAAAGGGACATCTAATTTTTTTATATCATCTGAATGACAGAGCTTATTTTCAATGTAATTAATATTTTCCGGAAGTGATGGAAACATATGCTTCGTTTTATTTTTTTGTTGGTTATTACTTTGCTCTGTCATCATGTCCACCTCTTTTAGAATAAAATTCCTTCTGTTAATTTTTGTTGTTTGTGAGAAATTTATGCTTGGATTATTTGAAAAAATTAGCTTGAAAGTTACGTTACGTCATCTTTTATACTGAAGAAAATAGGATATAGGGGATGGAAAGAAAGCGTATATTAGATTAGCGATATTAATATATATCTTTTGTACTATAGAGGATAAGCCTAGCAGTATGCATAATTACATCGTTTGATGAATAGGAAATTTATGAGAATCGATTTATACTAGTATTGTGTCTTGCCTTTTTAGGTGTAGTACACAGCCGGTGATTGGCTAGTGGAGGTTTTTCCATTTTGCCAGTGCCGGTTTTTTGTTGGATAATAGAGAAAATATATAAGAAGGAAGGGATCGTTTTGAAAGATGTAGATTCTATTTCTATGAGAGAAAAAGTTGCTAGCTTTTATCTTTATTTCATTTCTTTTTTGGGTTTAATTACTATAACTATCTCTTTACTTGAAATTAAAATCCCTTCTCATCTAACAATACTAGTATTGTTAGTACTGTTTATGGGGATCACAGAGTATTTTCCTGTACGATTTTGGAGGGGAGTAAGTTCACTTAGCTTTCCGATTATTTATTCTATGCTTTTGTTGTTTGGGACACATATAACCGCGCTCGCTCTTGTATTTGTTACTTTAATTATTCATTTGCTTCGGCGTTCTCCAATGGAAAGGATGCTTTTTAATAGTACACAGCATGCTCTTAGCCTTGTGTTAGCAGAATGGTTTTCTAGCAAATGTATGGTGTGGTTTTCCAGTGTAATAAATATGGAAGTTTTATATGAGAACTTATTATTTTTACTATTGTTTAGTATATTTTTCTGTTTTTTCAACAATCTCTTTTATGATTTACTAATGGTACTTCTTCCTCAGACATATTCGATACATCGATGGAATCAAAAAAATATATCAGTCTTTTTTTGTGAAAGTTTTTGTCTATTCTATGCCGTTCTTATACACATATTAGATAGCCAATATTCTTTAGAGCTAAAAGGAATTATTGTTTTGTTCTTTTTCTTCCCACTTGTGGCAATCTCTATCATTAGTTCATTTTCTGCACGAATACGGATGGAAAAAGAAAGATTGTACGAATTTTTTCTTATTACGACAGAAATAAGCCGTGGATTATCTGGAGGAAATCTTCAGCACATAAAAAAATCACTTAAAGGATTTCTAGGGATACAGGCATATGTATTATGGACAAAAGACGAGGGAGAATGGAATATACAGTTGAGGGATGGGAAATTGAAAAATGATATAACTGATTATTCCGACGAAAAAGGAGAGTTCTGCAAAATAACTGAAAATACTGTTTTTAATAATTGGAAGGTTGGTACAGCACCAGGAGATGGGGTGTTTGAGGATGTTATACGTTCTTTAGTTTATTTCCCTCTTATTGTAAATAATGAGTTGATCGGGATGTTTGTTGCAGGTAAAAGTAGAGGTGCTGGTTTTTTCCCGGAAGATGTGCAGTTGTTAGCGACATTTTCCAACCAATTAGCTAACATAGTTAAAACAAGAATACTTATTTCTGAACAAGAAAAAAGGATGATTTTAGAAGAAAGAAATCGAATTGCACGCGAGATTCATGATGGTATTGCACAAGCTTTGGCTGGGGTGATATTTCAACTAGAGTCCGCTCAGAAAAAATACCATGATAAACCTATTGATATGCAGCAAGTAGTCGAGAAAAGTATAAAGGATTTAAGGGAAAGCTTAGGAGAAGTTCGCTATTCTATTTACGCTTTAAAGCCGTATCCCACACAACAATTAGGGCTTAAACAGGCGATAGCAAGTAAAATAAAATCTTTAAAACAAGAATATGAACTAGACATTACATATCATGAAAGAGGTCATTCACGTGCGCTCAGCTTTTCAAAAGAAAGAGTTATTTTTGATACATTACAAGAGAGTTTACAAAACATTGTTAAACATGCACAAGCAGAAGAAATTGATGTTTTGCTAAGTTATCAAAGTGAGCACGTGCTTTTAAAGGTTAAGGATAATGGAGTTGGCTTTTCACTATTTGAGTCTATGGTTAAAACGAAGCATGAGCCACATTATGGTATATTACATATGAATGAACAAGCTGAACAACTAGGGGCTACTTTACAGATTGATAGTTCTTTAGGTAAAGGGACAGAAATTACACTGTTAATTCCAGATTCACAAACAAGGGGTGCGTAAAATGATTAAAATATTAGTAGTGGATGATCATGCTTTTTTACGAGACGCAATTCGGAGCATACTAGAGGTTGAATCTGATATGAAAGTGGTTGGAGAGGCGAGCTCTGGGGACGAGGTATTGGGAAAAGTAGAGGAATGTAGACCAGACTGTATTTTGATGGATATTAATCTTCCAGGGAAAAATGGAATTGAAGCTACGGGATTAGTGAAAAAAAAATATCCTAATTGCCGAGTACTTGTTTTTACAATGTATGAGCATGATGAGTACTTAATGGATGCGCTTCAGTCTGGTGCTGATGGTTATTTATTGAAGGATTCATCATCGGAGCAGGTAGTGGCAGCAATTCGAATGTTATATCAAGGCGATTCAGTTATTCATCCGCGTATGACGAAAAAATTAATTACATATCATCAGCAAAAAATGAAATTAGAATCAAATGAAAATGAACTGACGGAACGTGAAAAGGAAATTCTCTTTGAATTAGTAAAAGGGCTTAGTAATAAAGAAATTGCTGAAGCTCTATATATTAGTGATAAAACAGTTAAAATTCACATCAATAAAATTTTTAAAAAACTAAATGTAAAAAGTCGATCGCAAGCGGTGATTTATGCTGTTCGAAATCAATTGGTTCCGTTGGATTAAATAAGAGATGCTTAAAAGAACTATCGTGTTTCTTTATTCTATATTACAAAGAATAAAGGGCAAGGTAGTTCTTTTGTACTATTTGGGCATAGAATCATTAGAAAAAAATTACTCCTTTTGTTTAATATTCAGAAAAATCAAAATGTGAAATAATAAAAATAGAATTATTGCTTAACGCTACTAATAATTCATGTTGTAAATCGTTGTAGTTGGAAACAATTTATGGGGGCTTTTATAGAAAGAAGATTAGTAGTGTTGGAGATTCTCGATTATTTTAAATAGATTCAAGGTTGATAGAATTGCCAATGCTAAATAGGAGATCAGAGGATTTATTTTAGAAAAAATAATTTTAATAATAAGGAGATGCGCTATGAAGAAGGGGAAATTCGGAAAAATACTTATCGGAACGCTAACTGTTGGTATGTTAATGTCTCAAGGAATTCCATATAACGTATTGGCCGAAGAGGTAAATACAACTACTTTAACTGGGATTGATGATGCAAATGCTATATTGAAAGGTCTTACAAAGGAACAACGTAATGCCTTAAAAACGTTAGATACAAAACCAGGTTTTGTTATTTCACCAGGCATCAATACAGCAAGTCCTGATAATGTGAATGTGATTGTAGAGTTTAAGCAAGCACCTAGCAAAATCGAGATGTTAAAACAAGCAGCTAAGGGGAAAAAAATAGCCCTTTCAACTGCGGAACAAAAGGTAGAAGCATCTCATAAAGAATTTAAATCAGAGTTTGAGCAGCTTCAAAAGAATAAAGATAAAGGGACGAATTTTAAATCTGCCAAAATAACAAGAGAATATAAGAATGCTTTTAATGGTGTAGCGATTTCGTTACCTGCGAATATGATTGAAGACTTAGTTCGCACTGGTATTGTTAAGCGCGTATGGGAAGATAGTGAGGTCAAAATTGATTTGCCGAAAGAAACAGCTAAGACTGCTGCCGAACCCAAAATGGCAGATAGTGTACCGCAAATTGGTGTGGACAAGCTGCATGATGAAAAAATAACAGGTAAAGGAATTAAGGTAGGTGTACTGGACACAGGTATTGATTACAACCACCCGGATTTGAAAGATGCATATAAAGGATATCGTGCAAAGCAAGGTGAGGATCCAAGCAAAATAGATCCGAACTCAATAAAAGGATGGGACTTTGTTAATAATGATGCTGATCCAATGGAGACAACGTATAAGGATTGGCAAAATTCTGGAGGATATCCTGAGATTTATAATGGAAGTGCATATTATACATCCCATGGTACTCATGTAGCTGGGACAATTGCTGCAGACAAACAGAATAGTGTGGATTATGCAGTTAAGGGAGTCGCTCCAGATGTAGATTTATATTCATATCGTGTATTAGGTCCATATGGAAGTGGACAAACAAGCGGTATTCTTGCTGCGATTGATAAAGCAGTGAAAGACGATATGGATGTTATCAATTTATCATTAGGTGCGTCTATTAATGATCCTTTATATCCAACTTCTGTGGCAGTGAACAATGCCATGTTAGCTGGTGTTGTTACAGTAGTAGCGGCAGGGAACACAGGTCCAGAAGAAGGGACTCTTGGATCACCTAGTGCAGCAGCGCTTCCAATTACAGTTGGAGCAAGCGATGCTGCGATGAACATTCCAACGTTTTCAGCTAGTGCAGGTGATTTACAAGTGGATAAGATGATGCTACTAGGTAAAAGTTTTACTGATAAAATTGAAGACTTAAAAGGACAATCCATACCCGTTGTATATGCAGGACTTGGGAAATCAGGTGATTTTACAGGGAAAGATGTTAAAGGGAAGTTAGCTCTTATCCAACGCGGTGAGATTACATTTGATGAAAAAATTAAAAATGCTAAGGAAGCAGGCGCAAAGGCGGTAATTGTATACAACAATGTAGATGGTGAAATTACAAGTTATCTTGGGGAAAGTACTTCATCTATTCCATCGTTCCGCTTAACAAAAGTAGATGGTGAGAAATTGCAAGCAAAAGCTGTACAAGGAGATGTGTCTTTAGCGTTTGGAGAACTTAGTAACACAAAAACAGAGGGAGATCACTTAGCTGATTTCAGCTCCCGTGGTCCTGCAACTAAAACAGATGATATTAAGCCAGATATTGTAGCACCAGGTGTGTCTATTTTCTCAACTGTTCCTGAATATATTAATGATCCAAAGGATGGAGAAAATTATCCGGTAGCGTATGGACGTATGTCAGGTACATCTATGGCAACTCCTCATACTGCGGGGGTAGCGGCACTCATTTTACAAGAACATCCAAACTATAGTCCATTTGAAGTAAAAGAAGCACTTATGAATACCGCAGTTGACTTAAAAGAAGAGCGTTCTGTATTTGAAGTAGGCTCAGGCCGAATTGATGCGTATCGTGCGGTTCATGCAGATACAGCTATCGAGGTTATTGATAAAACATCAAACGTTGTAAATGATGAAGAAGTAGAAATTGAAGAAAAAACAGGTTCTATTGCATTCGGGTATAAAAATCAATTGGGAAATGGACCTATTAAAGATAGTCGAAAAGTCTTAATTAAGAACAGCAGTAAAACAGACGGGAAAGAGTTTAAATTAGAAGTAAAGTTTTCACCAACAAATGTAGGTGTGAAGGACGCAGCGAAGAATGGTGTGAAGCTGAACGTACAAGATTCTATTAAAGTGGCTCCTGGTACATCAGGGGAAATTAGCCCTGAAATTATCATTCCAGAAAACGCTGAATTCGGTAGATATGAGGGATATATTCATATTTCAAATAAAAATAATGAAAAAGAAGTATATCAAGTGCCATTTGCAGTGAAGTTCACAGAAAAGGGGATTGAATCTGTAGATTTGCTGAGAGACGCAATGGCAACAGATGGGTCTAAATTCCATCCATTTATGGAAAGCCCAAGTTCACCGCTGACATTTAAATTAAATAGTCCTCTTGAAACCATTGATGCAGTTGTGAAAGATCGAAAAACAGGAAAGGCATTAGGAGTCGTTGGTACACTTAATGCAAGTAGTCTAACACCGAATGTTGAATATATGATGTTTTCTGGTATGGGAGGATATGTATTTCCGTTCACAGGAGATCCTGCCCATCCAATTGGGGATAAACCTGTTATGTTGCCTGATGGAGATTACGAATTGAACTTCGTTGGATATGATAAAGATGGGAAATCTTATATAAAAGGCGATAGCATTATCATTGATAACGTCATACCTGAAATGAAATTTAAGGATGTACAACCTGGTATTCATGAAGTAAATGATTCCATGTTTAAAGAAGAAGACGGTCAGCGAGCATTATGGGTGCATGGTAATATTTATGATTCTACAGTGGATGCATTAAAGGCAAAAGGCCTGCAGTATGATCAAAAAGCTAATCAAATTGTATATTATCAGAACTCGGCCTTTCCATCAGGTTGGCTGAATACAATTCAGGCCAATGGTGATTTTAAATTTGGAGTACTTCCAGAAGAAATAAATGAGCCGTTAAATTTAAAATTATTTGGATATGACCTCGCAACTGCAGGGAATATGGCAACTGGATATAAAGATTACGTCTTTGTAAAAGAAGGGACAGAATATGCTGTTCCAAGTTATGACAAAGATAAAATAAAATTAGGAGAAAAAATTACGTTAACTTTAAATCTCAATAATGTAAAACAACTTACGGCAGGTACATTTGAAATCCCTTATGATAAGCAGCTATTTAAATTTGCAGATGTGAAACCAAATTCAGCGCTTACGGAATATGCAAAACAACATGGATTAAACTTGAAATTAGAAGATCCGGCTATAAATACAGAAGGAACTTGGGAAAACAAGGTGAAAGTTGGCGCATCATTGGAAGGAAAAGAATTTAAAGGATTAGATGGAGATACACCATTTTTAGATGTTACATTCGAAATGACGAGCGATGAATATTTTAATGATTTAACTGCATTTGGAGCAGATAAGTTCTCTTATACAAAAGCTGGTGCATCAGAAGGTACTGAGATTCCTGTGTTTAAAGATAAATCTTTTGCTATTGTTTCGAAACATTCAACAGTTACAGGATATATTGGTCCGGAAGCTTTCTTGAATGAAGAGGGGTATTTAGGTAAGAATGATTACACAAAACTAGGAGCAAAAGTGTACGCAGTTGGCAAGGATGGAAAGAAATATACAGGAACGGTTAATGATAATGGGCAATTTGAAATTCATAGTGTTCCTGTAAGCGATAAAGAATATGATATTTTCGTAGAAATGCCGGGTCATTTAAATAGTAAATTAACTACAAAAATAGGGAAAATGCAAGATGGAGAATTAGTGGGACAAAACTTTAGAGCCGATATGGATGACAACCTTGCAGGTGATGTAAACGGCGATAAAATGGTAGATATTCAAGATGCTAGAATAGCAGCTCTGTCATATGAAAAAGGAAAAGTGGCTGTTAAAGATGGTGACGTGAATCAAGACGGTGTTGTGAACGAAACTGATATTCGTTTTATTGAGAAGAACTTCTTGAAAAAGGGTTCAGATGCTAAAGAGAATCAAAAACCAAAAGAAAATGTGGGTCCAGTGACGTTAGATAAAATCTTGCGTTCCATTGGATTAGAACCAAAAAAATAAGTGGGCACAATTCTAGAGTAAATTAAGCGATAAAACAATGCTTATAGAATTAAATAGGATTTACTAACAATGGACCGGTAATGATTCACTGTAACATTACCGGTTACTCTTAAAGTGATAGTTATTTGGATACATGAAGTAAATAGTTTAACGTTGATTAGGTTTCGTTATGAGGTAAATTATTCACTCAATTATTATTGTTTGTGGGATGGGAATAAGCTTTGTAGTTTGAGCTCTAAAAATAGGGGGGACTTGTGAAATGAGTATTAAGAAAAAACTTGGTATGGGTGTTGTAACTGCAGCGCTTGGCTTATCTTTAATTAGCGGGGGAACATATGCGTATTTTAGTGATAAGGAAGTATCACAAAACACGTTTGCAGCGGGTACTTTAGATTTGAGTGTTAATCCTGAAGTTGTTATTAATGTCGACAATATTAAACCAGGTGATGAAATGGAGCGCGGTTTTCAATTAGTTAACAAAGGAACCTTAGCAATAGGAGATGTGAAACTTCTTACAGATTACAGTGTAATCGACGCTAAAGGAGATAATGGAAATGCTGATTTTGGTGATCATATCCGTGTTGATTTCTTGTGGAATTTGGATAAAAATGAGGTTCCAATATGGTCTACTACATTGTCAGAATTAAAGGTAGCTACGCAAAATGGAAGTATTCCTGATCTTGTGCAAAAAGGTGTTGTAGACCGAGAAGGAAATGGACTTGCTCCTGGTGATGATGATACTTTCTACGTAATGTTCACATTTGTAGATAACGATGAAGAGCAAAATGTATTTCAAGGAGATTCATTGAAGTTAAATTGGACCTTCAACTCAATGCAGACAAAAGGTGAAGAGAAATAAAGATAAATGTTATAAATGAGAATGAATTGATGAAGAATTGAGGAATAGAATTTTTAATAGTGTAAAGGTTGATTGAGTGAATCAACCTTTTTTTATTTTGTGAGAAAATTACGCTTGAATTATTTGAAAAAAGTAGCTTGAAAGTTACGTTACGTCATCTTTTATACTAAAAAAAATAGGATATAGGGGATGATATAGATGACTTTAAAATGTATGTGGGGATGGAAAGAAATTTTATATTTATTTGTTTTCGTATTTCTGATTGTACCAGTAATGGTTGAATCTCTTTTTTATGATTATGCTTTAAAAATAATAGGGAACTCATTATATGCTGGAGTATTAATGGGACTTATAATGGCAGTGATATTTACATTTTTAGTTTATCTTTTTTGCATGAAAAGATATAACCTGTCGTGGAAAGATATTGGAATTCGGAAGCTTTCATGGAAGGATTTCTTATGGACAGTTGTAGTGGTTATTTTCTTAATTATAGTTAGTGCTGCTGTATTAATGATAATGGAGAAAATGGGTATTTCCTTTGAAAATAGTAAAACAGAGACGGTCCAAAATAATAAATCAATCTACGCATTTTGTATCGCGGTAATTGGAGCGGCGGTTATATCTCCAATCTACGAAGAGATTTTATATCGAGGTGCTATTTATACGTTTTTTCGTGATAGATATGGCATATGGGGCGGCGTACTTATAAGTTCCATAATATTTACCGTTGTTCATATTCCAACATATAACACATTACCGGTGAATTTTTTAAGCGGAGTAGCATTTGCGTGGTTATATGAGAAAACAAATTCTATTTTATCGGCTATGATTGCCCATGCACTATTTAACTTCATAGCAGTACTTCTCACATTTATGTCGAATTAAGAAGAGATATAGGAGGGATACATATGGAAATAGCTGTAGAACGTGTTTTTACAAAAGGGATTTTAGCAAGAGCAGCAAAGGCATATCATGTAACGGTGGAAGAAAAGCCACTTGGTGATTTTGAAAATTATATTTTTAAGGCGAAGGGTAAAAATAATGAGGATTACGTATTACGCTTAACCCATTCTTCTCATCGTTCTAAAAAAGAGGTAGAGGCCGAACTAGATTTTTTACGGTATGTTGCGGAGCATGGGGCAAAAGTGGCGGGACCTCGTAATTCAATATCTCAAAACCTTGTAGAAGAAATTGGAGCGGAAGATGGCACTTGCTTTTTTGCGTCTTTATTTACATATGCACAAGGTGAGCAAGTAAAAGGAGAAGAATCGCCTTATTGGGGAGATGCTTACTTTGAAGCGTGGGGAAAATCAATTGGACAGCTGCACCGCCTTACAATGGATTATCCTAAAACAGACTACCGTGATACGTGGGAAGAGGATGAAAGTAGCATTGTTAATGTATTAGAAGATGAGAAGGTGAAAGGGATTGCCACTGCATTAATGGAGGAAATAAAGGCTCTTCCGGTTAAAAGAGAAACATTCGGTCTTATGCATGGTGATATTCATCCAGGTAACTTTCATTATGATGGCAAAGAGCTAACAATCTTTGATTTTGATGATGCAGCTTATAATTACTTTATACATGATTTAGCAATGGTTCTCTATTACTCTGTTCTATTTACACCGTGGACTGCGGAAGAGAAGACAAAATTTGCTTGTAAACAGTTACAAGTGTTACGAAAAGGTTATGAATATGAGCATAGACTGGCGGATAGTTGGTATGAATCGTTACCGTTATTTTTACGTCTACGTGATATTGGTTTATACGGTACGCTTCAAAAGAAGTTTAAAGGGAAAGATATGCCAGATCATTTCCGAGAATTAGCAGAACAACTCTATGAAAGAATTATAAAGAAGGAAGCAATTGTGAATATATAATACATTCATATCGAAACAAAGTATACAAAATAAATGTATACTTTGTTTTTTTATACAAAAATATGTTTGTTTTATTAAAATAATATTGTTATAGATTCGGTATGCACTTATAATTTTATATATATTCTGAATATTCTTTATAAAGGAGGAGGGGGAAAGTTGGAAGCTATCGTAAGTTGGATAAATAATATTGTTTGGAGTCCAGCACTTGTCTACTTATGTTTAGGAGTAGGTCTATATTTTTCCATTCGAACAAGGTTTTTACAAGTAAGACATGTAGGA
Organism: Bacillus nitratireducens; assembly: GCF_036320425.1. Taxonomy (NCBI): domain Bacteria; kingdom Bacillati; phylum Bacillota; class Bacilli; order Caryophanales; family Bacillaceae; genus Bacillus; species Bacillus nitratireducens. The sequence continues at coordinate 87,261 of NZ_JAUMJO010000008.1, read as the reverse complement.
GAAATGGTGAAGCTTACATTTAAGGGAGAAAAGTCTGATGCGGGTGTTTCTTCGTTCCAGGCATTAGCACTTTCGTTATCAGGGCGCGTTGGAACAGGAAATATTGCCGGTGTTGCAACGGCTGTTGCCTTTGGTGGTCCAGGGGCTGTATTTTGGATGTGGGCGGTAGCCTTTCTAGGAGCTGGTTCTGCATATGTAGAATCGACGCTTGCACAAATATATAAGACGAAGCATCAAGGGCAATTCCGCGGTGGTCCTGCTTATTACATTGAAAAAGGACTAGGTGTTAAATGGTATGCTTTAGTATTCGTTGCAGCGACAATTCTTGCGACGGGGATGCTGTTACCGGGTGTTCAGGCGAATAGTATTGCTGTAAGTCTAGAAACAGCTTTTGGTATTAATACTTCCGTATCAGGAGCGGTATTAGTAGCGGCATTAGCACTTATTATATTTGGTGGAGTTAAGCGAATTGTTAACGTAGCGCAAGTTGTAGTACCGTTTATGGCGCTTGGCTATATTTTAGTAGCTTGTGTAATTGTGGCTATGAATATTGAAAAATTACCAGACGCTTTCATGTTAATTTTAAAAAGTGCATTTGCATTAGAAGCGGCTTTTGGCGGGATTATCGGTTTAGCAATTTCTTGGGGTGTAAAACGTGGTATTTATTCAAACGAAGCAGGGCAAGGAACTGGGGCCCATGCAGCAGCAGCAGCTGAAGTATCGCATCCAGCTAAACAAGGGTTAGTACAAGCATTTTCCGTTTACATTGATACATTATTTGTTTGTTCAGCAACAGCATTCATGATGATTATTACAGGCATGTATAACGTATTTGATGCAAGCGGAAAAAACTTTATCGTCAATAAATTAAATGGTGCACAGCCAGGTCCTGGTTATACACAGGCAGCAGTAGAATCTGTTTTCCCTGGATTTGGAAACGGTTTCGTGGCAATCTCTCTACTATTCTTCGCATTTACAACAATTATGGCTTATTACTACATTGCAGAAACGAATATCGCTTACTTAAATCGTGATAAAGACCGCCCTTGGATGTCTATCGTACTAAAGTTTGTATTCTTAGGAGTTGTATTCTACGGTAGTGTAAAAACAGCAGAAACAGCGTGGGCTTTAGGAGATATTGGTGTAGGAATTATGGCATGGGTTAACATTATTGCGATTCTATTATTACAAAAGCCGGCATTGATTGCATTAAAGGATTATGAAAAGCAGAAAAAAGAAGGAAAAGATCCAGTATTCGATCCGCAGAAATTAGGAATTAAAAATGCTGATTTCTGGGAGCATGAATACGGGAAAGACAAGAAAGAAGAAGTATCTTAAGAGAATAGAAATGAAGGAGCAAAGGGAAATCCCTTTGCTCTTTTTTATGGACAAAATGAAGCTGAAAGTTATTTTTTTGCCTATTTTTGAATATAAAAAGAATGTACATGCTTTGTTTAGGGGAAGGGGGGAGTATGGTGATAGAGTTTCGTAATGTAAATAAATATTATGGTAACTTCCAAGTTTTGAAAAATATTAATGTGCAAGTGAAAAAAGGTGAAGTGGTAGTAGTTGTTGGTCCTTCAGGATCAGGAAAAAGTACATTGCTTCGGTGTATAAATCAGTTAGAGGCGATTACCGATGGAGAATTAATCGTACAAAATACAGACGTACACAATAAAAAAACAGATATGAATGAATTACGCCGAAATATTGGTATGGTCTTCCAGCATTTTTACTTATACCCACATAAAACAGTTCTGCAAAATATTACACTAGCACCAATTAAAGTAAATAAAACTTCAAAAGAAGAAGCAGAGAAAACAGCGATGTTTTATTTAGAGAAAGTAGGAATTCCGGAGAAGGCTAGCGTATACCCGCATCAATTATCCGGAGGACAACAGCAAAGGGTAGCAATTGCTAGGGGGCTCGCAATGCAGCCGGAAATTATGCTATTTGATGAGCCTACGTCTGCTCTTGATCCAGAGATGATCGGGGAAGTACTTGATGTTATGAAGACGCTAGCTAAAGAAGGGATGACGATGGTCGTTGTCACGCATGAAATGGGATTCGCGCGAGAAGTAGCAGATCGGATTTTGTTTATGGATGATGGTCAAATTATTGAAGATACAATACCGGCGCAATTTTTTGCAAGTCCTGAACAAGAAAGAGCTCGTCTATTTTTAAGAAGAGTGTTAAATCATTAAAGGGGGAGTTTTATGCTTAAAATGAAAAAATTGTTTACGTTAATCGTATTTTCATGTTTATTCGTACTTGTCGTTGCTGGATGCGGAAGTAAAAAAGATGAGACGAAAGAAACGAATACGAAACAAGGCGGGGCTGTTGAGCAAATTAAAAAGCGCGGGAAACTAGTAGTTGGGGTGAAGAATGATACGAACTTATTTGGCTTGAAAAATCCTTCGACAGGACAGGTAGAAGGGTTTGATGTTGATATCGCAAAGGCGCTTGCGAAAAAAATTCTTGGAGATGAAAAGAAATTAGAATTAAAAGAAGTAACGTCTAAAACGCGTATTCCACTACTGAAAAATGGTGATATTGATGCAATTATCGCGACAATGACAATTACGGAAGAACGTAAAAAAGAAGTAGATTTTTCAGATGTATATTTTAAAGCAGGGCAATCGTTACTTGTGAAAAAAGGAAGCGATATTAAAAGTATTGATGATGTGAAAAAGGGTGTGAAAGTGTTAGCGGTAAAAGGTTCAACGTCTACAAATAATATTCGTCAAAAATCACCAGAATCGACTGTATTAGAATTTGAAAATTACAGTGAGGCATTTACAGCGTTAAAAGCAGGGAAAGGCGATGTATTAACGACAGATAATGCAATTCTTTACGGCATGGCAAAACAAGATTCGAATTATGAAGTTGTAGGGAAAATTTTCACGGATGAGCCGTACGGAATTGCAGTGCAAAAAGGTGCAGATGATTTAACGAAAGAGATTAATAGCTTGCTAAAAGATATGAAGGCGAGTGGGGAGTACGACAAATTGTATGAAAAATGGATTGGTCAAAAGCAAGAAAAATAAAGTGAAACTGATCGGAATAAAAAGTAAGAATGAGAGGATGAGGGATACTCATCCTCTTCTTATAAAGAAAGAGGGGGGAATATGTGCCTGATTTTTCTATTTTGACGAATAATATTGATATGTATTTAGAAGGATTTAAATATACGGTGATGTCTAGTGTAGTTGCGCTAATAGGAAGTTTTATTTTAGGGATTGTTATAGCAGTGATGCGAATTTCACCTATTCGTATTTTAAATTGGATTGGCTCTGCTTATGTAGAGTTTGTTCGAAATATTCCACTCGTATTAATTGCATTCATTTTCTATTTTGCTTTGCCGGTAATAGGAATTACTTTCAACGGTTTTGTAGCAGGGACAGTTGCGCTTACAGTTTATACTGCGGCTTTTATTGCAGAAGTAATTCGTGCTGGTATTTTATCAGTCGCGAAAGGCCAAATGGAAGCAGCTCGTTCTTCAGGATTAACTTATACACAAGCGATGTATTATGTCGTTTTACCTCAAGCAATGAAAATTGTAATTCCTCCTTTAGGAAATCAATTTCTCAATTTAGTAAAAAACTCTTCTATACTCGGAATTATTGCTGGAACGGATTTAATGTATCAAGGAGACTTAATTTCAACGAAGACGTTCGTCACGTTTGATGTATATATATTTGTCGGGATGTTTTATTTAATATTAACAATTCCGCTCAGTATGCTAGTGCGTTATTTAGAAAAACGCTTGGCAAAGGAGGCGGTATAAATGGATTTTAAAGGAGCGATAACAGGTGATCATATCCTCTTTTTATTAAAAGGATTACTCATAACGTTAGAGGTAGCGCTCATAGCAATTGTACTTAGCTTTATTATTGGGAGTGTAATAGGAATATTACGTTACACAAAAATACCTGTTGTATCACAAGTGCTAGGCCTTATCGTTGAAGTGATCCGGAATTTACCGCTTCTTTTAATTATATTTTTCACGTATTTTGCACTTCCGGAAGCGGGCTTGAAATTAGAAATTATAACAGCCGCGATTGTTGCTTTAACGATATTTGAAGCAGCGATGATATCTGAAATTGTTAGAAGTGGCTTATTATCTATCGAAAAAGGGCAAATTGAAGCGGCGCGTTCATCAGGATTAACATATGTCCAGACACTTTGGCACATTATTTTACCGCAAGCACTTAGAAGAATGGTTCCGCCACTTGTTAGTCAATTTATTTCATTGTTAAAAGATACGTCATTAGCGGTTGTTATATCATTGCCAGAGCTTATGCATAATGCTCAAATTATTAGCGGGCAGAATGTAAATTATATGATTCCCACATTTATACTAGCAGCTTGTATGTATTTCGTTGTAAACTACGGTTTATCAATTTTATCTAGAAGATTAGAAATACGTTAACTCTTACAAAAAATGTAAGAGTTTTTTCCTTATAAATCCTTTTTTACCTCAAATTAGTATCGAAAGCTCCTAATAATTGAATTTTTATATTGTTTTATCAGAAAAGTTTTAATTTTATATAGAAATTGTAATCGCTTTCGTGTATATTTTTATTATCAGAAAATTTTAAAAAGGGATAGGGGTACTTGTAGGGGGAGGATTAAGATGCAGCAAACAACGAATGAGCAATTACATCGTACGATGAAGAGTAGACATTTATTTATGATCGCACTAGGTGGTGTAATCGGAACTGGTTTTTTTCTAGGTTCAGGTTACACCATTAATCAGGCTGGACCAGGGGGAGCCATCCTTTCATATTTAGTGGGCGGATTTATTATGTATTTAACAATGCTTTGTCTTGGAGAGCTAACGGTAGCAATGCCAGTTTCAGGATCTTTCCAAAAGTATGCGACGAAGTTTATTGGACCAGGAACTGGATTTATGATCGGTTGGCTATACTGGATTGGATGGGCAGTAACAGTAGGATTAGAATTAACATCGATCGGTTTAATGATGAAAAGATGGTTTCCAAATGTTGATGTTTGGGTATGGTGTCTCGTATTCGGAGTTATTTTATATGCTTCAAATGCAATATCAGCGAAGAGTTATGCTGAATTAGAGTTTTGGTTCTCTAGTATTAAAGTAGTTACAATTATTGCATTCATTCTACTTGGTGGTAGTGCATTACTAGGATTTTTACCATACGACGGAAAAGAAGCAGCGCCTCTTTTCTCTAACTTTGTAAGTGATGGTGGGCTATTCCCAAATGGACTAGCTGCAGTGCTTCTTACGATGATTACAGTTAACTTTTCCTTCCAAGGAACAGAGTTAATCGGGATTGCAGCAGGAGAGAGTAAGGAGCCTGAAAAAACAATTCCACGCGCAATTCGTAATACAGTATGGCGCATTATGTTATTCTTCATTTTAACAATGACAATTTTAGTAGGGTTAATTTCTTGGAAAGAAGCAGGGGTAATTGAAAGTCCATTCGTAGTTGTATTTGATAAAATCGGTATTCCATATGCAGCTGATATTATGAACTTCGTTATTATTACTGCTTTATTATCTGTAGCGAACTCAGGGTTATATGCAGCAACGCGTATATTATGGTCACTTGCAAATGAAGGAATGGCACCAACTTCTTTCAAGAAGGTAAATAAGCGTGGTATTCCAATTACAGCGCTAGTCGTAACGATTGCTGTTGCAGCGTTATCGTTATTAACAAGCTTCCTTGCAGAAGATACAGTATATATGTACTTATTATCTATAGCTGGTTTATCTGCTGTTTCAAGTTGGATCATTATTGCTTTATCGCAACTTCGCTTTAGAAGTCAGTATTTAAAAGGCGGAGGAAAATTAGAGGACTTAAAGTATAGAACACCACTATACCCGCTTGTTCCAATTCTAGCTTTAATTACAAATAGCATCGTTGTTATTAGTTTAGCGTTTATTCCAGAACAACGAATGGCGTTATATTGTGGTATTCCATTTATCATTTTCTGCTACATATATTATTATATGAGTAAGAAACGGAAGAAACCGATGAAAGTGGAGATGGAAAAAACAAATGAAACTAACAATCAAACACGATGATATGGAAGCAGATTTATCGTATGGTCAATTAGCGATTGGAAAAGAAAACGGGTATTCACCGTTACAATTACTCATTTCTTCTATCGCAGGATGTAGTGCAATTGTTTTCCGAACAATTTTAGAAAAGAAACGTATTACATACGATACGTTTACAATTGAGACTGAAATTGGGAGAAGTGAAGCTTTATCAAAACCAGTTGAAAGTGTTCATTTGCACTATAAAATTAAAGCGCAAAACATTACAGAAGAGCAATTAGACAAGGCGTTGCAACTTGCGGTGAAAAACTGTACGATCGTTCAATCTGTAAAAGATAGTATAAAAGTTACAGAAACAATTGAATTAGTAAAGTGAAACAGAAAAACGTGAGAATAGGGCGCTCACGTTTTTTTGTTTTTGGCAGAGGAATTCTCTTATGCCTTTTTAGTCACCATACATACTTAAAATTTCTTTCGCACGTATACGTAAACCATCTATCAATTCTTTCGGTTCTAAAACGTGTGCATCTTTTCCAAGTCTATAAAATAAAGGGGTAATAAAGTTAATTTCACCTTTATCAATTGTTGAATGTATATATCCTGTCCCGTCTTCGTTTATTACCACGAATTCTTCAAGATAAGGAACGCTTTTACATTGGCGCACGCCTTCTGTCGTTAATAAAACATGTAACTGCGTAGGGGTGTGTACTATGTTAGAGCTAGAGGCAAACCACTCTTCTAAATTCATGAACGTATCCTCATTTTCTTCTGTTGATAATATAGAAAGAATACGATCAACGCGATACAGTAATACTTTTTTTCTGCTGAAGTCATAGGATGGTAAGTACCATAGCCCATCATGAGCATATACACCGATAGGATGAACATGTTTTGTTTTTATTCCCGACTTAGATTCGTATTGAAAGTGTAAATCTTTATTTTCAATAGCCGCGGTTAGCACTTCGTTTAAAAGAGGTGTATCAATTGTTCTCTTTGGATTCCAAAAAGCAATATAAGAGCGTATTTTATCAACTTTCGCTTTCGCATCATATTGTAGAGAGCTATACAGTTTATGCGTAACGGAATTGATTTCTGTATTAAAAGGTAAGTCTCGATAGTAACTTAAAGATTGAAAAGCAAAAAAGATGGAGACTGCTTCTTCTTCGGTGAATAAAATAGGCGGAATGACTTTATTCGTTAATACTTTATATCCTCCGTTACGACCTTGTTCTGCGTAAATGGGTAATCCCATATCACTTAAATCTAAAATATATCTATGAACAGTACGAACAGAAATATTAAATTCATCAGCTATTTCTTGAGCTGTAAATGTTCTTTTCGCAGAAGCAAATATAAGAATGTCTAGTAAACGTTTTGCTTTTGACAACTATCTCACTCGTTTCTTTTTTAACATGACATGAATTGTCATGTTTTAAGGTTAGTATAGTGTGTATAAGGTAATTTTATCAATATACGTTGCAAGGAGGAAAAGAGATGTCACGTGAAGTTGTTTTATTTATAGCCGCTAGTTTGGATGGATATATTGCGAAAGAGAATGATGATTTAGAGTGGTTAATGGAAACTGAAGGAGAGGGAGATAACGGTTACACAGAAATGTATGAAACGATTGATACAATAATTATGGGAAAAAGAACGTACGATTATGTAGTAGAGCATACGGAAACATTCCCTTACTTAGATAAAGCATGTTATGTTTTTTCTCGTTCAGAAAAAGGTTCAGACGGAAACGTGGAGTTTGTAAATGAAGATGTAGTGGAGTTTACAAAAAGGTTAAAAGCACAAGAAGGATCTAAAATATGGATGGTTGGTGGAGGAAGTCTACTGAGTGAGTTCTTTAAAAATAATCTAATTGATGAATATATCGTTACGATTACACCGCATATATTAGGCTCTGGAGTTCCATTATTTCAAGACAAGAATCCAGAAATTAATTTAACTTTAACCGATACGAAACGTTTTGGGCAATTTGTAAATTTATATTATAAAGTAAAATGATAAAGAAACACGACTACCATCAGTAGTCGTGTTTTTATATAGATGGCAATGAAATTGTAAAGCAAGACCCGTGATCAACTTCACTTGTGACAGTAATATTTCCGCCATGTAGCTCCACAATTTCCTTTACGATAGATAGCCCTAAACCGGTTCCGCCTGTAGCTCGTGATCTAGCTTTATCAACACGATAAAAGCGGTCGAAAATGTGAGGGAGGTCTTCTGGGGGAATACCTTCTCCCTCATCCTCAATTTTGATGGAAATATGTTTATCTTCTTCTGTAACAGAAATATTGATATGAGAATGTTCTTTTGAATGCCTATAAGCGTTATTTAAAATGTTCACTACAACTTGTTCGAATCGCTGTTCATCCAAGTTTACTAACAGTGAAGGAGGACAAGTGAAAGAAACTGTAACGTGTCTTTCCTTATACATTGCGTTTACCTTTTCGGTTATGCGAGTAAGGAAGGGGTGTAAATGCACTTCCTGTACGTGAATGAAAAAGTTATGTTTTTCCATTTGAGCAAGTGAAAATAAATCTTGAACTAAGTTTGTAATATAATCAGATTCGTCTTTTATAATGGATAAGTATCGTAAACGCTGCTCAGGAGGTGTACTTTCTTTTAATGCAATGTCAGCATAACCTCTTACGTACGTTAAAGGTGTTCTTAATTCATGAGCAACACTTGCTAGAAATTCACTTCTTTCAGTTTTCATATAATGTAAATCATTTGCGAGAGTTTGGATAGAGTCTGCTAGTTCACCAATTTCGTCATTTCGAGTAGTCGTTAATGAAACTGATAAATCCCCCTTACTCATTTTTTCAGTCGCTTGTTTCATGTGTAACAATGGTTTTGTTAATAAACGTGACAATAGAAAAATGGTGATAGCTGTTAATAGGAAAGTAATGACTCCGGCGATAATGAATTGTCTTGTTAGCCCGTTAACCATTTCTTCGATTGATTCCGTCCCGAGAAACATATATACATAGCCTTCCGTTTTTCCTGCCACTACAATTGGACTAACTGTACATATATAATTAGATGTTTTCCAATGATTCTCTATAATTGCTCCATCATGACCTGTTCGTGTTTGCATGCTTTCAATATGTTTTTTTATAGTAGTATTTATTTCATTGGATTTTGCTAGCACTTCCTTATTTGCATTTGTAATAATAACAGTTGTTTCAGCTTCGGATTCCATTAAAGCAACATGGGAGATTGTTTGTCTATCAAAATACTTTTCAAGGACATCTCGGTGACTATTTCCGCGCTTTAATAAAGCTGTCATTTCTTCATTTACTCTATTGTTTACAAGGCTATAATAGAGCAAGACAAATAGAACACTTTCGATTAAAAGTGTAACAATCAGAAAATAAAATCCGAGTTGAAGAGAAATTCGCTTCATCGTTTTGCTCCTTAGTTTTCAATATCAATCCATCGATATCCTACTCCGTAAACAGTTTTTAAATGGTGATCAATGGGGAAATTTACTTTTCGTAATTTGTCACGTAAATTACGAATATGTGAATCGACTGTTCTATCTTCTGTATTTGTATTTAACCCCCAAATTCGTTCAATAAGCTGATCACGGCTTAATACGTAGTTCACATGACGTAAAAATAATCCGAGTAAAGAGAATTCGATTGGAGTGAGAAGAAGTTCTTCATTATAGACAGAAACGAAATGCTTGGCCTCATCCCATAAAATGCCGTGATATTGGATTTGCGTACGTTGATTCGTTCGTCTTAAAACAGCTTCAATTCTTGCGAAAAGCTCCTCTTCATGGAAAGGTTTCGTCACGTAATCATCTGCTCCAAGTTTTAACCCTTGGATGACATCTACCTTTTGATCACGGGCAGTTACCATAATGATAGGAACGTTACTAAATGATCGAATTCTTTTGCACGTTTCCCATCCATCCATCTTTGGCATCATAATATCGAGTAAAACAAATTTGAAATTTCGATTTTCTATATGTGAAATAGCTTCTTCTCCGGACACTGCACATACGCAGTTATATCCGATTGGAGTAAGATAAAGTGTTAATAATTCAAGCATTCTCGGTTCATCGTCTACGAGTAGTATATCAATCATAGAGTACCTCCGCATTTGTAGTTATTATTTAAATTGTAAGTCAAAATCATGAAGAAATGGTGCAGATTATCATGCATCTGCATAATTTCTTCAGAATTGCTTGTTATCGTAAAGTTGAAATTCCATTTTAGGTAATAAGATTGATTCGAAAACAATTATGGGGGCGATATAGTGAAAAAGATGACCCGAATTTTGGGGATAACAATAATTGCAGCAGTCGGTCTTGCGGCATGCGGACAAACGAATACAGATCATAAAAACCATGAATCTACAGAAGAGAAGAAAACAGAGCAAAAGGAAATGAAAATGAATCAGGAGGTAACTGCGCCGAAAGAAATGAATCAAGGTGCATCGAATGATTTATTAACGACAAGTTTAAAAAATGTAACGAGATTAAATACAAATGATCCTCTGCAAATGGCAATATTAACTTCGCAAACGATATGGCCAGCAACGCATAAAGAGAATCAGCCAGGCGCTATTATTTTAGTGCCAGTGAACGAGTGGCAATTAGGTATTGCAAGTGCGGATCTTATTCATCATCCGAATAACGGGCCGATTTTATTTATAGAAAAAGAAAAAGTACCCGAAATGACGTTAAAAGAAATAAAACGATTAAATCCTCTCGGAACAAAAGATGGAACGCAAATTATGGTGATGGGGGATGTAGGGGCATCTAGCCTAGAGCAATTAAAAGAATATAAAGTAAAGCAAATAAAAGAAACGGATCCAGCTACATTTGCTAAAGATGTTGATAAAGAATATGCCGATATAACAGGGGATTATCCAAATAGCGTTATTATTGGTTCATCGGAAGAAGAAGGACGCTTATATACAACACCAGCTGTAAATTGGATTTCTCATATGCCAGAACCGCTTTTATATACAGAAAAAGAAACGGTGCCAGAAGCGACGATAGAGGCATTAAAAATGAGAAAAGATAAGGCAAATATATATGTGTTAGGACCAGAAAAAATCATTTCAAAAGCAGTAGAAAAAGAGTTAAATAAATATGGAAAAGTGACCCGTATTAGCGGAGAGACTCCAACAGAAAATTCGATTGCGTTTGCGAAGTTTAAAGATGAAAAAACGAAATTTGGCTGGGGGTTCACAAAACCAGGGCACGGTTTGTCATTTGTTTCAAGTAAAACACCAGACTTAGCAGTTGCGGGAGCACCTTTTTCACATATGGGTAAACACGCACCTGTTGTATTGTTAGAAGAAGGTAAAGCTTCACAACCAGTGTATGACTTCCTTGCTAGTATTCAACCGAAGTTTAAAGATGACCCGACACTTGGACCGTATAACCACGGCTTCTTATTAGGAAGTACGAGTGATATTTCATTTGAGACACAAGGTATATTGGATGAGAGGTTAGAGATTGTGCAAGAAAGTGGTCAAGGGCACGGTGGACATTAATAAAATGAGCAAAGGCGCTGCCAAGGTAGCGTCTTTTTCTTTAGGAAACTTTTACATAGCAAAAATATCTCTACTCGTTATATAATAGCCTTCGTGCAGTCGGCTTAGATTTTCTTATGGAGAAAATCAAATGATAAAGTGAAACTTTAATCAGTGGGGGTTTTGTTCATCCCCCACTGATTATTAGCCTTCACCAATCGGGCTTTTATGGGCAGTTGATCCCCACCTAACTTCTTTGCTTTCGCTGAATTTTGAGGTGGGGTTCTTACTGCCTGGCAAATAGCGGGATAAAAGAGTAGAGGAGTGGTATTTTGTTTCAAACGATAAAAAATGACTGGTTCTCCAACGTGAAAGGGGATGTGCTATCAGGAATTGTCGTTGCTTTAGCGTTAATTCCTGAGGCAATCGCCTTCTCTGTTATTGCAGGCGTGGATCCGACCGTTGGGTTATACGCTGCTTTTTGTATTGCGGTTACCATTTCATTTGTTGGCGGAAGAACTGGGATGATTTCAGCTGCAACAGGTGCAATGGCATTATTAATGGTAACGCTCGTTAAGGATCATGGTTTGCAATATTTATTTGCTACAACAATATTAACCGGTATTGTCCAAATTATTTTTGGCGTGTTCAAACTGAGCTCATTTATGAAATTTGTACCTAAATCTGTTATGAGTGGTTTTTTAAATTCACTTGGCATTTTAGTTTTTACAGCGCAATTGCCGCATTTTAAAAATGCAACTTGGCAAATGTATGCACTTGTCGCATTAGGACTTGTAATTATATATGTATTTCCACGTATTACGACGGCTGTACCGTCTACACTTATTTCTATTGTTATTGTGACAAGTATTGCACTTATGAGCGGATTACAGTTGAAAACAGTAGGGGATATGGGAAGTTTACCGAAAGAATTACCGTTCTTTAGCATTCCTAATGTACCGTTTACACTTGAGACATTAGGGATTATTTTACCGTACGCAATTATGCTTGCAATTATCGGTTTACTAGAGTCATTATTAACAGCTTCAGTTTTAGATGATATGACGCATACGGATAGTAATAAACATAAAGAAGCACGTGGTCAAGGTATTGCAAACATTGTCACTGGTTTCTTCGGAGGAATGGCAGGCTGTGCAATGATTGGACAATCTGTTATTAATATTAAATCAGGTGGACGAGGTCGTTTATCAACATTTGTAGCGGGCGGATTTTTAATCGTATTACTATTCGTTTTAGGTGACTATGTCGTTCATATTCCAATGGCAGCATTAGTTGCAGTTATGATTATGGTTTCAATTGGAACATTTGATTGGAACTCTGTAACAACGATTCATAAAGTACCAAAAGGAAATGCATTTGTTATGATCGTAACAGTTGTGATTGTCCTAATTACACATAATTTAGCATTAGGTGTAATTATCGGAACAGTAATTAGCGCGGTTTTATTTGCATTCAATATGGCAAAGATTCACGTGAAACATTCGTATATTGAAAATAAGAAAATATACGAAATTCACGGCCAGCTATTCTTCGCATCTACGGCAGAGTTTATAAATGCTTTTTCATATAATGAAGATGCGAAAGAAATTGAACTGAATTTTACTCACGCACACGTATGGGATGATTCAGCAGTAGCAGTAATTGATAAAGTTATAATGAAGTATGAACAAAGCGGTGTGAAGGTAAGGATTACAGGGTTAAATGAACGAAGCTCGAAGATTGTTTCAAATTTAGCTACCTATAATAAGAGAATTGCTAGTTAGAAGCCTCCTTTTTAGGGGGCTTTATTATATAATACGGGTAGGATAACGAAAAGGGGATTCAGCATATGTACAAACAAATTATATTAGCATGTGACGGTTCTGAACATGCACTTCGAGCAGCTGAGCATGCAACATATATTGCGAAATTTAACGAAGAAACACATGTTGAAGTTGTGTACGTAGTAGATAATAGAACGGCAAAATCAGATATTATACAAGGACAAACGGATTTAGAAACAATATCAGCTAGTCGAAAAGATAAATTAAAAGAGATTGAGGGTTTATTAAAGAAAGAGAACATTTCCTACAAAATTACGATTCTACATGGTGATCCAGGGGATACGATTGTTCAATATGTAAATACAGGAGATATAGACCTTGTTATTGCTGGAAGTAGAGGATTAAATACACTGCAAGAAATGGTACTTGGTAGTGTAAGTCATAAAATAGCAAAGCGTGTGAAATGCCCGGTGATGATTATAAAGTGAAACTTTAATCAGTGGGGGTCTTACTGCCCGGCGAATAGCGGGATAAAATAAGTTGAGTGAGATATTATGTAGTGTAAGCAGGACCTTGATATAATTCGAGGTCTTTTTTGATGCATAAAGGAGGAGAGTGTGGACATACTAGATATATAAGTTTAAAGGGAATTTGTTAACTTACAATTTTGTAAGTTAGTTGTCAGTGAAATCGATGTTATGAAAATTATTCCATTGGTAAAATAAGAGTATCAAAGGGGAGATAGGGAGGATGAAAAAGATGAAAGCATTCCAAAATTTATCATATAGCCAAGGTGTGGGTCTTGTTTGTTTAGGGGGATTTGCTGGATCTGTTACGTTAGCTGTTTTAATAAAGATGATTCATCAAATTTTTTGATTTTATAGTAGGGAAGGAATTGGTTGTTATAAATAGTAAGAAAAGGATTGTAAATAAAAAATAGCTCTTAGCATGTATGTAGATGCTAAGAGCTATTTTTATGATTATTTTTCTACTTCTGGCTTCTCACTTGTTACAGTAACGTCTTTCCAATGTGAAGTTATTTGATTTACTTCAGCGTTGACATCATAATTTTTTACACGCTTATTAACACCTGTTAAATCAAATGTATAATGAATTGGAATCATCGGTGCTTCGTCATGAATTAATTTTTGCCATTTATCGTATATTTCTTTACGATATTTTTCATCAGTAGCTTTTTCTGATAATCCTGCGTCTAATAACTTCGTATTTTCATCATTTACCCAGCGCTGGTAGTTGAATCCGGCATTTTTGCCCCATAGGCCAGAAAGGTCAGGGTCAGAGCCAGTATTCCAAGCACCAGAGAAAATATCAACCTTCGGATCATCTTTTTTAATCATATCACGCATAGCATTAAATTCGTGTAAGCGTCCATCAAGAAGTTCTACTTTTAAGCCGATATCTTTCCAAGATTGAATATAGAATTTTGCAAGTGGTTCACTTGTCTCACTACCGTTACTAGCTAGGAAGTTAATTTTAAATTCATTACCTTTTGGATCCTCACGGAATCCATCACCATTCTTGTCTTTATAGCCAGCTTCATCTAATAGTTTTTTCGCTTTATCTACATCTAAGTTATATGCGCCAACACTGTTATTATGGTACTTTGGCATAGATGGTGGAATTGGAGAGTTAGCTGGAACACGAAGTCCGTGATATACTTTTTCTCCTAATTTTTCTCTATCAATTGCATATGCCATCGCTTGACGTAAACGAACGTCTTTGAACTTATCGTTATCCATTACAGCTTCATTCTTTGCTTTGTCCATATGTCCGAACTTAAATCCGATATAAGTGTAAGCAAGGTCAGTTTTACCAATTAGTTGTGTGTTTTTTAATTTACTTACGTTCGGATATTGATCAGCAGTAATTGATGCAATATCAATATCACCTTTTTTCAGAGATGCATTAACAATAGATGGATTTACAACTTTTAATGTTACATTTTTTAGCTTAGGTTTGCCACCCCAGTAATCATCAAAGCGCTCATACTCAACTGATTCACCAGGAACGATTTTCTTCACTTTAAATGGACCGAATCCAATTGGATTTTGACGGATTTTATCTGATTCAGCTAGTTTTTCAATTGGTACATCACCTAAATATTTTTTAGGTGTAGGATATGTCCAAATACCAGTTTTCAGTGAAGGGTTTACTTCTTTATAAGTAATGGAAATTGTTTTTGGATCGACTACTTTAATACCAGAAATTTTGTCAGCTTTTCCAGTGTGATATTCTTCCATACCTTCAATCATTTGCATTTGTGTATCGTAACGAATACCTGTATATTTACTATTACCGATAATTAAGTAAGAATATTCTAAATCCTCAGCCGTTAAAGGGTTACCATCATGCCATTTTACATTATCTTTAATTTTAATTGTAATTGTTTTTTTATCTTCAGAAATTGTATAAGTTGCAGCACCTTCATTTGTAATTTCCCAGTTTTTATCTGTAGCTAATAATTGTTCATCAAAGAAATCCATAATTTCTGAATCTGGAGCAACTTCATACAATACTCTACTTAAAACACCAGAGAAAGGTGAATTTGAAACGAGTCCATAAGTTAATGATCCGTCTTTAATTTCTTTACCATCATTTTTTACAGCAGCACTAAATTTATTTGTTTCTACTTTTTTTGTGTTTGCTTTTTTACTACCGCTATCAGCACCCCCACATGCAGATAGTAATAATGTTGAAGCAGCAAGTGTACTTAATACTTTGTACAGTTTTGGTTTGTTCATAACTTCTCCACCCCTTATCCTTTTCTTTGTCTCGCATCAGCCGCACGCTTTAACGCTTGACCAATAAAATTTATACACAGCATCAACACTAAAATCATGATTGATGCGGGTAACCAAATCCACCACTTTTCTTGCAATACATCTGGGTTAGTTGCGTAACTTACAAGTGTACCAAGACTTGGTGTGCTCTCTGGTAGACCGAAGCCTAAGTAAGTTAAACTAGATTCAATTCCGATGTTACCAGCAAGATTTAATGTAATATTTACGATGATAATAGAACTTAAATTAGGTAATATTTGCTGGAAGATTATTTTCCAATTTGGTGTTCCTAACGTTTTTGATGCAGATACGTAATCAAGTTCTTTCTCAGTCAATACTTTAGAACGTATCAGCCTTGCTTTTCCGACCCATAAGAAAGCGGTCATTATGAGAATAAATGTCGTAATATTGAAAGTTGGAACGAGTGAGATAAACACGATAACAATCATTAAGAATGGTAAAATCATCATAAAGTCGATAAAACGCATAATGATGTTATCGACAACTCCTCCAAAATAGCCAGCAATTAGTCCCATCGTAAGACCGATAAGGGTTGATAAAAGAGTGATAGCTAAACCAACTGTAAAGGAGTTACGTGTACCAATAATTAATTGTCCGAAAATATCGCGACCTCCATAATCAGTTCCTAACCAATGTTCAGCAGAAGGAGGATCATAAATGGCGAACAGATCGACTCGGACGATATCTTCTTGCTTCATAATAAATGAAGTTGCGTAAACGGCTATTAATATTAAAGCTAAAAAGAATAGAGAAAACATTGCTAGTTTATCTTTACGAAATTCTCGCCACATAATGGAGAAACCAGAAGGGCTCTTTTCGTAATGAATGACTTCAGTTTGTTTTTCAGGATTTGCTAACATAACGTTTCTTCACCTCCATTAATCAATACGAATACGTGGATCAACGATGCTTAGAATAATATCGGAAAGAAGAGTCCCGAGTAGCGTTGCGAATCCAGTAAATAATACAAGAGCAGTTACGACACTGAAATCACGTTGAGTGATAGATTGGAAAAATAGTTGTCCAATTCCTGGGTAGCCGAAAATATTTTCTAGAATAATAGAGCCCCCAACTAAACCTGTAATTTCATATCCTAAAAATGCTGCGATTGGTAAAAATGAATTTCGTAAAATATGTCTGGAATATACTTTAGATTCTGGTACACCTTTTGCCTTTACCGTGCGTACAAAATCTTTATGTTTCGTATCGATAATTTCACTTCGTAAATATTGGACAGTTCCTACAGTTCCAATTAATGCCCCAGATAAAGCTGGTAAAATCATATGATTTAATTTACTTAAATAGTAATCAAATGATCCGGTTGCAACTTGTGGGTCAACGCTACCACTCGTAGGGAAAATTGGATATAAAAAGCCGAATAAGAATAACATTACTAATCCGAAAATAAACAGTGGTGTACCGAATCCTAAAAAGTTATATAGTGTAATAAATCGATCAGCCCACGTATCATTCCAACGTCCACTTATAACTCCAAGTGGAATAGCAATTAAGTAAGTAAGAATAAGAATAAAAAGAGCTAACAGTATTGTATTGCCAAGACGTTCCCCAATAATATCTGTTACTTGTATTTTATGTGCGTAAGAAATACCGAAATCCCCTTGCACGGCATTTGAAATCCACCTTACATATTGAGTGGGAATAGGATCGTTTAAACCTAGTTTTTCACGTTGTTCTTCAATCACTTTTGGATCGGCTTTTGGATTTGCTAGTTCAGCGCCACTTAATGCATCACCTGGCATTGCCTTAGCCAGTGTAAAGACGAGTACGCTTAATATGAATAATTGCGGTATCATAACTAAAACCCGGCGTAATATAAATTTCCACATGTTTTATCACTCCCTTAAGGTAATGCCACCCGGTGAGTTGGCGAGATTGGTTTTAAATCGTAAGCACGTCCATTTTCATTGAAATAATTTTCGTAGGATTTCTCATACTCAGCGCTTACCTCACGACGCAATTTACGTTGTTGCTCGCGGTTTTCTGGACGAATATCAGGAATAGCTGATATTAGACGCTTCGTATAGATGTGCTGTGGATTATTATAAATTTCAGCACTAGTTGCTTCTTCCACAATGCGTCCGCGATACATAACACCGATACGGTCACACATATGGCGAATTACACCTAAGTCGTGACTAATAAATAAATATGTTAATCCGAGTTCAGATTGTAAATCTTGTAAGAAGTTTAAAACTTGAGCTTGTACCGACACGTCAAGTGCAGATACAGGTTCATCTGCGATAATAAGCTTCGGTTTTAATGTAAGTGCGCGTGCAATACCAATCCGCTGTCTTTGTCCACCGGAAAATTCATGTGGGTATTTATAAATAGACTCTGGATTTAAGCCAACTTTATCAAGATAATCTTGAACAGCTCTACGCTCTTCATCAGGTGAGAGTTTCTCAAAATTTCGAAGTGGTTCAGCGATAATATCCATAACACGTTTCTTCGGGTTTAAGGATGAATAAGGATCTTGAAAAATCATCTGAATATCTTTTCGTTGTTCTCTTAGTTCTGAGCGGCTTAATTTTGTTAAATCTCTATTATTAAAATGAATGCTACCGCCTGTTGCTTTCGTTAAGTGCATAATTGCTTTTCCAGTTGTTGATTTGCCGCTCCCAGATTCCCCAACGATTCCATATGTTTCGCCAGGTTGTAGTTCGAAGCTTACGCCATCAACAGCGCGAACGTAATCTAATGTACGACCGAAAACACCACCTTTAATTGGAAAGTGTACTTTTAAATCTTCTACTTTAAGCAGTGCCATGAGTTACGTCATCTCCTTTCTTATGTTGGAAGTTGAAGTGCTTATAGCAAGTACAACGTACCCAATGGTCTGGTTTTACTTCATGTAAAACAGGATTTTCCTCATGTTGATCAGGTCTAACCCACGGGATTCGGGCTTGGAATCGGCAACCTGTGCGAGGAAGCTTCGCTAACGAAGGAACTACGCCTTGAATTACATGCAATTTTTCTTTTTCAGCATACGCAGATGGAATTGAGTTTAATAGAGAACGAGTATATGGGTGAAGAGGGTTATTAAAAATCTCTTCTACTGTCCCTGTTTCTACAACTTGTCCTGCATACATAACGACAATACGATCAGCTGTTTCGGCAACAACGCTTAAATCATGTGTAATTAAAATGATGCCCATTTTCGTTTGTTCTTGAATAGATTTTAGTAAGTCTAAAATTTGTGCTTGGATGGTTACGTCAAGAGCCGTTGTTGGCTCATCCGCAATAATGAGTGCTGGGTTACAAGCAATCGCAATCGCGATAACAATTCTTTGTCTCATTCCGCCAGATAATTCGTGAGGGTATTGTTTATATGTAAGTTCTGGTTTTGGAATACCAACTTGATGGAGTAGTTCTAAGGTGCGTTCTTTCTTTTCTGCTTTCGAAAGGTCTGTGTGGTAGTCTAAGTTTTCTTCGATTTGTTTTCCAACTGTCATAAGAGGATCGAGTGCTGTAAGAGGTTCCTGGAAAATCATACCGATGTTTGATCCGCGTACTTTATTCATTTCTGCGGTCGACATAGTAAGTAAATCCTTATCTCTATAGTAAAGTTGCCCTTGTAATTTTGTATTTGCTTCATTATGCAGTCGCATAATGGAAAGGGCAAGTGCACTTTTTCCGCAACCTGATTCACCAACTATCGCGACAATTTCATTTTCATGGACAGTTAACGAAACGTTATCAACTGCTGCATGGTATTGATCTTGTATGCGAAAGGAAGTCTGTAAGTTTTCAATGCGAAGAAGTGGATTCTTCATGGCTATCCCTCCATCTTTTCTGAAAAGACTAAATATTTAGTATGTTGTTGTTATTTTAATATAAAATGACAATGTTTGACAAGGGTAAATATTCAAAAATCTTTTTATATAGAGATGAGATGCAGTAATATAAGGATGAAAACCCTTTTAAGACGCTAATAATTATGGATTGGATTGATAAATTATTTGTAAAAAAAAAGTACTATATGTAGAAAAAAGAGAGGCGTTCTGGAAAGAACTGTCTCTCTTTTTTTTGTAAGTATAATATTAGTGTTTAAGCTTGTTTTGGTTTTGCAGATCCTGTATTTAAAGTAAGAGCAAGGAAGAACATTGCAAGCACACAAGAAGCAAGGAGTAAAATGAATCCGCCGTCCCATCCGAATCCATCTACAATAAAGCCCATAGCTGCGCTAGCAAAAGTAGCTCCGCCTAGATAACCGAAGAACCCGGTTAAACCAGCGGCAGTTCCAGCAGCTTTTTTTGGTGCTAAGTCTAGTGCGTGTAGGCCGATTAACATAACAGGTCCATAAATTAAAAATCCAATGGAAACAAGTGCGATACTATCAATGATTGGGTGACCGGCAGGGTTTAGCCAGTAAACGAGAACGGCAATGAATACACCGACCATAAATAGAATACCAGCAGGTGCGCGGCGCCCTTTAAACAGTTTATCACTCATCCATCCGCAAAGAAGTGTACCTGGAATACCAGCCCATTCATATAGAGCATAAGCTGTACGTGAGCTACTATGAGTAAAGCTTTTTTCTTCTACTAAATAAGTAGGAGCCCAGTCTACAACGCCGTAACGAACGAAATAAACAAAAACGTTAGCGATAGCGATGTACCATAAAAACTTATTGTTTAATACGTATGTAAATAAAATTTCCTTTACCGAAAGCTCGCGTTCACGGTCCGCTACTTTTTCATCTGATGGATATTCCCCAGTATATTCTTCAATAGAAGGTAATCCGCAAGATTGAGGTGTGTCTCTCATCGTAATTAATACATAAATCCCAACTAAAATTGAAAGAATACCTGGGAAGTAAAATATACTTTTCCAGTCATTTGCAAAGAGATATAAGCCTAATGTAACGAGAGAAGGCATAAGCGCGCCACCGACATTATGAGCGACGTTCCAAATAGACATTTTTGTACCACGTTCACTAATCGAGAACCAGTGAACCATCGTACGGCCACAAGGAGGCCATCCCATACCTTGTACCCATCCATTTAAAAACTGAAGGACAAACATAAGTATAATGCTCGTTGTAATGAAAGAAAATGAGCCGAAAATAATATTAATGATACCTGATAAAAATAGCCCAGCTGCTAAAAAGTAGCGAGGATTACAACGATCGGATACGATACCCATAAGAAATTTACTTAATCCGTAAGCGATTGATACTGCTGAAAGGATAACCCCAAGTTCTCCTTTACTAAAGCCTTGTTCGATTAAGTATGGCATTGCGAGTGAAAAGTTTTTTCGAACAAAGTAGTAGCCCGCATAACCGATGAAGATACCTAAGAATACTTGTAAACGTAATTTACGATATTCGCTATCAGTACGGTCAGTAGGTAAGCGTTCTGCGTGGGGCGCAGGTTTAAATAATTGTGTGAAAAACATAAAATGAAAATCCTCCCCTAATTAATTGGAAGCGTTTTAAGACAGAGAGAATACAAAAAGGCCATGAAATATAAAAAAGTTCCCCTTTTTTATGATTCATAGCCGTATACTCCGATTCTCCGTGACTGTCAATATTAACTTCGACGAAAATTATACAACTTTGTGACAAAAATGTAAACGTTTTTATGAATAAAGTTGTTGACGTAATTTGTTTGTGGGATTAATATTTAAATACGTTAAATATTTTATTGTTTAAATAAGAGGTGGATAACATGCCAAATGATATGACTCATATTGATAAGATTCAAGCTCTTACATTCGCTATAGGAAAGAAAATGCAAACAGAGCTATTGGAACAAATGCAAGCGTCAGGACTTACACCACCGCAGTTTTATATTTTAAAGATTTTAGATCATTATGGAGCTTCAAGAGCGACACAATTGGCGGAGAAAATGTACGTGAAACCGAGCGCGATTACAGTAATGATTGATCGTTTAATTGATCATGGGTTAGTAGAGCGCTATCACGACGATAATGATCGCCGCGTTGTTATCATTGAGCTAACGAAAAAGGGGAAAACTACAGTAGAAGAAGCGATGGCGGCTCGTAATGAGCATATTGCAAAATACTTCTCACACTTAGAATTACAAGAGAGGGAAGATTTGTTACGTCTCTTTGAAAAGCTAGAAACAATTATTTGCGGGACACAAGAGAAAAAAGAGAAAAACTAAGAGGAATTGAGGAGATTACATGGAGCAACAAGAAAATCAGAATAGAAAGTTGTTGTTAATCGGTTTAGTAATCGCAATGCTATTTGCTGCATTGGACGGAACGATCGTTGGTACAGCAATGCCCCGTATCGTCGGTGAACTAGGCGGATTAAGTTTAATGACATGGTTAACAACAGCTTATATGTTAACATCAACAACGGTTGTACCGATTGCAGGTAAATTAGCGGATTTACTTGGGCGTCGTAACGTATATATAGCAGGATTAATTATCTTTATGGTTGGTTCAGCGTTATGTGGTATGGCAAACGGTATGACAGAATTAATTATTTTCCGTGGTATTCAGGGTCTTGGTGGCGGTATTATGATGCCGATGGCTATGATTATTATCGGAGATATGTTCACGGGAAAAGAACGTGCGAAATGGCAAGGTATTTTTGGAGCTCTATATGGTCTTGCCTCTGTAATTGGACCACAAGTTGGTGGTTGGATTGTAGACGCAGTGAACTGGAGATGGGTATTCTATATTAACTTGCCAGTTGGTATTTTAGCGACAATCTTTATTGCAATGGGATTAAAAGCACATAAACAAACAGGACCAATTAAAATTGATATCGCTGGAATCTTCACGATGATTCTCGGTGTTGTAAGTTTATTACTTGCGTTAACGTTTGGTGGGAAAGATTATGCATGGGGTTCTTGGCAAATTATCGGGTTATTTGCACTAGCTGCAATTGGTATTGTTAGCTTTGTTATCGTTGAAACGAAGGCTGAAGAACCAATTTTACCGATGCACTTCTTTAAAAACCGCACATTTACACTACTAAATGCGATCGGTTTCTTTATGAGTATCGGAATGTTTGGAGCAATTATGTTCGTACCGTTCTTTATGCAAGGAATTGTAGGCGTAAGTGCTGCTGAATCAGGAACGATTATGACACCGATGATGATCACAATGATTGTTATGAGTATTATCGGTGGTCAGCTTGTATTAAAAATTGGTGTGAAACCACAAATTATTACAGGGATGCTTATTATGGCTAGTGGTTTCTGGTTATTAACAACGATGGATATGCACACAACTAAGCTTACCGCTACTTCTTATATGATGGTTATCGGTTTAGGAATGGGTCTTGTTATGCCGATATTAACATTAGCGTTGCAAGAAAGCTTCCCGAAAAAAGATCTTGGTGTTGTAACATCATCAAGTCAATTCTTCCGTCAAATCGGTGGAACATTCGGTATTACAATTTTAGGATCAATTATGAATAACACTTCAGGTACAACGTTAACAAATAAATTAGTACCTGTATTAGACACATTCCCAAAAGAAGCGGGACAAATGGTAACAAAATTTAAAGATATGATTCATACAGATCCACAAAGTTTATATTCTATGCTATTTAGTCCAGAGGCATTAAAACAAATGCCAGAAGCATTTTCTAATAGTATCGTACCAATTTTGAAAAGCTCTTTAGTGGACTCACTTCATACTGTATTCTTAACAGGATTGGTATTTATCGTAGTAGGTGCTATCTTTACGATTTTCTTACAGAAAATTAAACTGTCTGACCGTAAAAAAGGTGCTGAAGAGCCTGCTGTAGAAGAGAAAGAACAAACGGTATCATATTCGTAATGAAAAAGCATCGCCTTATGGCGATGCTTTTTTGAGTATAACCTTAAAAGCTTTTTAGTGAGAAATGATTGACGTATTTTTATAAATGCGTTATATTATTTTGTGTAAACGGTTACATGAAATGAGGAGAAAAGAGAATGAGTACGATTAAAGACGTTGCAAAATTAGCAGGGGTATCTGTTGCGACCGTTTCCAGAGTGTTAAATAAAAATGGATATGTTCATGAGGATACATTAAAAAAAGTAGAGCGAGCAATTGAAATGCTAGATTATAAACCTAGTACAGTAGCACGTTCTTTATACAATAAAAAATCTCGTTTAATTGGCTTAGTTGTTCCAAATATCGTGAATCCATTCTTTCCAGAAGTTGCACGTGCCGTAGAAGATGTAGCATATAAACAAGGTTACACAGTTGTCCTTTGTAACTCTGATGAAAATTTAGAAAAAGAGAAACAATACATTGATGTGCTTAGACAAAATAATGTGGATGGGTTTATTGTGGCAACGAATCCACAAAATAGTGTTAATTACATGAATTTGTCTATTCCAGTTGTTGCGATTGACCGTATGTTTAATGAGCGAATTCCTACTGTATATGCAGATAACTATGCAGGGAGTCAGGCGGCGACAAAGTTATTAATAAGCAAAGGGTGTAAACATATTGCACATATTCGTGGACCGCGTGATGTGAGCACAGCTAATGAACGTTTTGAAGGTTTTGTAGACGTTATTACGCAAAATAATCTTTCTTATATGATTGCAGAGAGTACATTCGATCCAGCTAATAGTGAACAGGTTGCGGTGGAATTATTGGAAGAATATCCGCATATTGATGGAATTGTTGCTGGGAATGATTTAATTGCAATCGGCGTTGTAAAGGCTGCACTTCAAAAGGGGATTTCTATTCCAGACGATTTACAAATTATCGGATTTGATGGGATTTCTTTAACAGAAATGATGTATCCATCTATTACAACTGTTGCACAGCCAATTTATGAAATGGGGAAAATTGCAACAGAGCTGTTGTTAGAGCAGATGGAAGGAAATCCATTAGAAGAGAAACACTATCGTTTACCGATTGAAATTATAGAACGAAATACAACGAAGTAAGGAGATGAGACAGATGCCAAATATTGCAGTAGTAGGTAGTATTTCAATGGACTTAGTGGCTGTTTCAAAAATACGGCCGAAAGCAGGAGAAACAGTAATTGGTGAAGCGTTTCATACGATCCCAGGTGGGAAAGGAGCCAACCAAGCAGTTGCTGCAGCTAGATTAGGAGCAAATGTAGCGATGGTTGGTGCAGTAGGAAGTGATGATTACGGGACAGTAGTTAGAAGAAATTTAGAGAATGAACGCGTTTTTATCGACTATGTGGTACCGGTTACAGATAGAACAACAGGAATCGCTCATATCGTTTTAGCAGAAGAGGATAACAGTATTGTTGTCGTACAAGGAGCAAATGCTCTTGTAAATGAGTCGATTGTAGATCGTTCAAAAGACCTTCTTGTAAAAGCAGATATGGTTGTTCTTCAACTAGAGATTCCGCTTGAAACAGTAAAATACGTTCTGGCTATTTGTGAGGAACATAAAATTCCAGTTATGTTGAATCCGGCTCCAGCACAAATCTTATCAGAAGATATTTTAGAAAAAGCGACTTATATTACGCCGAATGAGCATGAGTGCCGCATTGTATTAGATGATTTCACATCACCAATTGAAGATTTATTGGCTAAATATCCAAATAAGCTATTGATGACAGAAGGGTCTAATGGTGTTCGTTTCCATAACGGAACGGAAGTTGTTCAAGTTCCAAGTATTGCTGTAGATGTAGTAGACACAACTGGAGCTGGTGATACATTTAACGGCGCGTTAGCAGTTGCGCTTTCTGAAGGAGAAACACTTCAAAAGGCTATTCGTTTTGCTAATATTGCTGGTGGTCTTTCTGTAACAAAACTTGGGGCACAGGGCGGTATGCCGACGAGAGATAGAGTACGTGAAGTGCAGGTGATTGTCGGATGAAAAAGCATGGTGTATTAAATAGTGAAATCGCGGCAGTCCTTGCTTCACTTGGACATACAGATACGATTGTAATTGCTGATTGCGGGTTACCTATTCCTGATGGAGTAAAACGAATTGATTTAGCAGTTGAACTCGGAAAACCTAGTTTTTTAGACGTATTACAAGTTGTTGCTGATGATATGGCAATTGAAAAAGTGACGTTAGCAGAAGAAGTTATTATGAATAATGAAGTGGTAAATAAAGAAGTTGAGATGCGATTAATAGAGCCAGCATTTGAATATGTGTCTCATAAGGAATTTAAAGAGCATACAAAGAGAGCGAAGGCGATTATTCGTACAGGAGAAGCAACGCCTTATGCGAATGTTATTTTACATGCAGGCGTGATTTTTTAATAAAGGGATGTGATGAGAATGCACATTGAAATGAAAAATATTTCAAAAGCGTTCAGTGGTAATCCTGTTCTAAAAAACGCACAGTTTACGATTGAAACAGGAGAAGTCCATGCATTGATGGGGGAAAATGGAGCGGGGAAATCGACGCTCATGAAGATTTTAACAGGTGTATATAAAAAAGACAGTGGAACAGTCACGATTGATGGGCAAGAACGAACTTTTAAAAATGCGAAAGAAGCAGAAGAGTATGGTATTGCATTTATCCATCAAGAGTTGAACATATTACCAAATTTAACGGTAGCTGAAAATATGTTTCTCGGTAAAGAGTTAATGTATGGGAAAACAGGTATTTTACGTTCGCGTCAAATGAATGCGATTGCCCAGCAGCAACTAGCGGAATTAGGGTTACATGTAAAAGGCGCTATGCTAGCAGGTGAATTATCGGTTGGACAACAGCAAATTATCGAAATTGCGAAAGCATTAATGACAAATGCGAGCGTTATTATTATGGACGAACCTACAGCAGCACTAACAGATCGTGAGATTGAAACGCTGTTTACTGTTATTAATAAATTGCGTAAAGAGGGCGTTTCATTCGTTTATATTTCACACCGGATGGAAGAAATTTTTTCAATATGTGATGCTATTACAATTTTGCGTGATGGAGAATATGTAGGGAAAAGATTAATTCCGGAAACGTCATTTGATGAAGTAGTGAGTATGATGGTGGGCCGCAGTATTGGTGAACGTTACCCAGAGCGAAATAGTCAAATTGGCGAAGTGATTTTTGAAATGCGTAACGGAACGAAAAAAGGAAAATTTGAAAATGTTTCGTTTCAAGTTAGAAAAGGTGAAATCCTTGGTGTTGCTGGTTTGATGGGAGCCGGTCGTACGGATATCATGAAAGCAATATTTGGATATGAACCGCTCGATTCAGGACAAATTTTTATGAATGGACAAGAAGTGAAAATTGATAGTCCGATAGATGCGATTAGACAAAGGGTAGCTTTCATTACAGAGGATAGAAAATCTGAAGGGTTAGTGTTAGATTTCTCAATTCGAGAAAATTTAGCTTTACCGAATTTAGAAAGTCTTTCAAAGGGAAGTGTCCTTAGTAACGAACTAGAACAACAGTTTACAGCGGATATGATGAAGCTACTTAATGTGAAAGCATCTAGTGGAGAGCAAGCTGTAAAATCTCTTTCTGGTGGAAATCAGCAAAAGATTGTAATTGCAAAATGGCTAGGTATTCATCCGCAGTTACTCATTTTAGATGAGCCAACAAGGGGTGTAGATGTTGGGGCGAAAAAAGAAATTTACTCTATTATGAATAAGCTTACAGAGCAAGGAGATGCCGTTATTATGGTATCATCTGAGCTTCCAGAAGTTTTAGGAATGAGTGATCGCGTTCTTGTTATTCATGAAGGAAAAGTCGGCGGCATTTTAGAGAAAGATGAGGCATCACAAGAGTCTATTATGGCACTAGCTACAGGGGGAGAGTAAGGATGGCTAAGAAGGGGAATGTATTACAACAACTCGGTTCTTTAATCGGTTTAGTATTAATTATCGTCGTAATTACAGCTTTAAATCCGGCATTTATTGAGATTCCAAATTTATTTAATATACTGCGCCAAGTATCGATTAATGCGCTTATTGCATTCGGAATGACCTTTGTAATTTTAACAGGGGGTATTGACTTATCGGTAGGTTCTATTTTAGCATTATCAAGTGCACTTGTTGCTGGAATGATGGCAAGTGGCATGGACCCGTTCCTTGCGATGGCAGTTGGATTATTAGCTGGTCTTGTAATGGGAATTGTAAACGGTATCATCATAGCGAAGGGAAAAGTAGCCCCATTTATTGCAACTTTAGCAACAATGACTATTTTTCGCGGGTTGACGCTTGTTTATATGGACGGACGTCCGATCACTGGTCTTGGTGATCATTTAATGTTCCAAATGTTTGGCCGCGGTTATTTTCTCGGTATTCCGGTACCAGCTGTTACAATGATGGTCGCTTTCGCAGTACTGTACTTCATTTTGAAGAAAACGACATTTGGTCGCCGTACATTTGCAATTGGTGGAAATGAAGAAGCAGCAGCATTATCAGGTATTAATGTTACGAGAATTAAAGTAATGATTTATGGTCTTTCCGGAATTTTGGCAGCGCTTGCAGGTATTGTCTTAACATCACGACTAGATTCTGCACAGCCGACTGCAGGTACTTCTTACGAATTAGATGCAATTGCAGCAGTTGTATTAGGTGGAACAAGTCTTTCTGGGGGAAGAGGTTGGATTGTTGGTACATTCATCGGTGTACTTATTATCGGTGTACTAAATAACGGTTTAAATTTATTAGGCGTATCTTCTTTCTTCCAACAAGTTGTAAAAGGACTTGTAATCTTACTAGCTGTATTAATTGATCGTCGAAAAGAAGCGTAATGGAGGGACAGTTCATGAAGAAATGGTTACTTATACTCGTTGCATGTATTATGGTCATTACTGCTGGTTGTTCAATGGAACCACCAGAATGGGCAAAGGATTCTAGCGATAAAGGTCGAAATAAAACTATTAAAGTTGGATTCTCTGTTTCAACTTTAAACAATCCATTTTTCGTCACTTTGAAAAAAGGGGCAGAAAAGAAAGCGAAAGAAAGCGGCATTGAGTTGATTGCTGTTGATGCACAAAATGATGCAGCGAAGCAAACAAACGATGTTGAAGATTTAATTCAAAAAGGTGTCGATGTAGTTGTTATTAATCCAACTGACTCAGATGCCGTTGCTTCAGCGGTAAGTGCAGCTAATGCAGCTAATGTTCCTGTTATTACAGTAGACCGAGTTGCGAATTCGGGTAAAGTTGTTTCTCACATTGCTTCTAACAATGTCGAAGGTGGTCAAATGGCTAGTGATTACATTCGGGAGTTAGTTGGTGAAGGAACAAATGTTGCTGAGTTAGAAGGAATCCCTGGATCGTCTGCTGCTCGTGAGCGTGGGAAAGGATTCCATAACGTAGCTGATAAGTCTTTAAAAGTAGTAGCAAAACAAGCAGCTGATTTCGATCGTGCAAAAGGATTATCCGTTATGGAAAATATTTTGCAAGCAAATAGCGATATAAAAGCAGTGTTTGCTCATAACGATGAAATGGCATTGGGCGCACTTGAGGCATTGAAATCTGCTGGTAAAACAGATGTGGTTGTTGTTGGATTTGATGCAACAGACGATGCTGTAAAAGCGGTTAAAGATGGGCGCATGGCAGCAACAGTCGCTCAAAAACCGGAATTAATCGGAGAGAAGGCGATGGAAACAGCGAAAGAGATAACACAAGGTAAAAAAGTGGACAAATTTATTCCGATCGAATTAGAGCTTATTAAGAAAAAATAAATAAATATAAAATGAAAATTAGGAAGGAAGAATAACAAATGAAATTTTTTATTGATACAGCAAACATTAACGAAATTAAAGAGGCAAATGCATTAGGTGTAGTAGCTGGAGTAACGACAAACCCATCACTTGTAGCAAAAGAAGGCGTAGATTTCCATGAGCGTATTCGTGAAATTTGCAGCTTTATTGAAGGACCTGTAAGCGCAGAAGTAATTAGCTTAGAAGCTGATAAAATGATTGAAGAAGGAAAAGAGTTAGCAAAAATCGCTCCAAACGTTGTTGTAAAAGTTCCAATGACAACAGAAGGCTTAAAAGCAGTAAAAGCATTCTCAGATTTAGGAATTCGTACAAACGTTACATTAGTATTCTCAGCAGTGCAAGCATTACTTGCAGCTCGCGCTGGTGCGACATATGTTTCACCATTCTTAGGTCGCCTAGATGATATCGGTCATAACGGTATGGACTTAATTCGTCAAATCGCAGAAATCTTTGCAAT
The DNA here is from genome assembly GCF_036320425.1 of Bacillus nitratireducens. Classification (NCBI taxonomy): domain Bacteria; kingdom Bacillati; phylum Bacillota; class Bacilli; order Caryophanales; family Bacillaceae; genus Bacillus; species Bacillus nitratireducens. The sequence goes on along the minus strand of NZ_JAUMJO010000008.1, from coordinate 57,039 downwards.
TCACGGCATTGAAACAGAAATCATTGCAGCATCTGTACGTCACAGTGTTCACGTAACAGAAGCAGCATTAAACGGTTCACATATTGCGACAATCCCAGCAAACGTAATCGCTTCATTAGTGAAGCACCCATTAACAGATCAAGGAATTGAGAAATTCTTAGCTGATTGGGAAAAAACACAAGAGAAATAATATGAAATGGAGAACCCAAGTTTAATTAACTTGGGTTCTTTTTTTGGTTTGAAAGAATTTTCATGCAATTGTGCATATTGACTTTTAAATTTTTAATATAAGCTATTTAATATATAACAAATCACTCTTTATTTTTTATATTTCGATATAAAAAGATAGAGGGTCTGACCAGAAAACTGGAGGGCATGATTCTATAACAGAAAGCTTATTTCTTATAGAATCATGTCTTTTATTATACAAGGGAGGATAGATTACGTATTTTTATCTGGAGTTAAGATTGATACAAGGGGATGATTAAGATGAGAAAAAAAGCGCCATTTAAAGTGTTGTCATCACTAACGATCGCAACACTCATTGGATGCTCAGCTGTAATGAGTGCTCCGTTAGCATACGCAGAAACGCCAGCAAAAGAAAGTGTGTCTACAACGCCAATTGATCACAATTTAATTCAAGAAGATCGTTTAGCAGAAGCGCTGAAAGAAAGAGGAACGATTAATCCAGCCTCTTCTAAAGAAGAGACGAAAAAGGCTGTAGAGCAATATATTGAAAAGAAGCAAGGGGATCAGGCAAATAAAGAAATTCTTCCAGATGATGCAACTAAAGAAGCATCTGATTTCGTAAAAAAGGTAAAAGAAAAAAAGATGGAAGAAAAGGAGAAAGTAAAGAAAGCTGAAAAAAATGTTAGCCCTGATCAAAAGCCAGAGCCAAATAAAAAACAATTAGATGGGAAAGTTCCAACTTCTAAGGCGAAACAAGCTCCATATAATGGACCTGTCCGCAATGATAAAGTGTTAGTGTTACTCGTTGAGTTTAGTGATTATAAACATAATAATATTGAGCAAACACCGGGCTATATGTACTCGAAAGATTTTAGTAGAGAACATTATCAAAAAATGTTATTTGGTAATGAGCCTTACACATTATTTGATGGTTCGAAAGTAAAAACATTTAAGCAATATTATGAAGAACAGTCTGGTGGTAGTTATACGACAGACGGATACGTAACAGAGTGGTTAACTGTTCCAGGTAAAGCTGCTGATTACGGTGCTGATGGTAGTAGCGGTCATGATAATAAAGGACCAAAAGGCGCACGCGATTTAGTGAAGGAAGCTTTACATGCAGCCGCTGAGAAAGGGCTAGATTTATCTCAATTTGATCAATTTGACAGATATGATACAAATGGTGATGGTAATCAAAATGAATCTGACGGTGTAATTGATCATTTAATGGTAATTCATGCTGGTGTTGGTCAAGAAGCTGGTGGCGGTAAATTAGGTGATGATGCGATTTGGTCACATCGTTCAAAATTAGCAAGAGATCCAGTAGCGATTGAAGGTACAAAATCAAAGGTAGATTACTTTGGTGGAAAAGTAGCGGCTCATGATTACACAATTGAACCAGAAGACGGTGCAGTAGGTGTGTTTGCACACGAATTTGGACATGACCTTGGTTTACCAGATGAGTATGATACGAATTATACTGGAAATGGATCACCTGTCGAAGCTTGGTCATTAATGAGTGGAGGTAGTTGGACAGGAAAAATCGCAGGAACAGAGCCAACTAGTTTTTCACCACAGAATAAAGATTTCTTACAAAAGAATATGGGTGGAAACTGGGCGAAAATTTTAGAAGTAGATTACGATAAAATTAAGAGTGGTGTAGGAGTTCCTACATATATTGATCAAAGTGTTACGAAATCAAATCGTCCAGGTGTTGTACGTGTCAACTTACCAGGTAAGAGTATTGAAACAATTAAGCCTGGATTTGGAAAGCGTGCATACTATAGTACAAGAGGCGATGATATTCATACGACATTAGAAACACCATTCTTCGATTTAACAAAAGGAACAAATGCAAAATTTGATTATAAAGCGAATTATGAACTAGAAGCAGAGTGTGATTTCATCGAAGTACATGCTGTAACTGAAGATGGAACGAAAACATTAATTGATAGATTGGGAGAAAACATAGTCCAAGAAGATAAAGATACAACAGATGGAAAATGGATTGATAAATCATACGATTTAAGTCAATTTAAAGGGAAGAAAGTTAAACTACAATTCGACTATATTACAGATCCAGCTTTAACATATAAAGGTTTCGCAATGGATAATGTAAATGTAATAGTTGATGGACAAGTAGTATTTTCAGATGACGCAGAAGGACAGTCTAAAATGAAGTTAAATGGATTCGTTGTTTCTGATGGGACAGAACAGAAACCCCATTATTATTATCTAGAGTGGAGAAACTATGCTGGATCAGATAATGGATTAAAAGCGGGAAAAGGTCCGGTGTATAATACAGGTCTTGTCGTTTGGTATGCAGATGATAGTTTCAAAGATAACTGGGTTGGGTTACATCCAGGTGAAGGCTTCCTTGGTGTTGTAGATTCTCATCCAGAAGCAATTGTTGGAAATTTAGGCGGGAAACCAGCATACGGTAATACTGGAATTCAAATTGCAGATGCTGCATTTTCATTTGATCAAACACCTTCATGGAGTGTAAATTCATTTACACGAGGACAGTTTAATTATACTGGATTACAAGGTGTTACAACGTTTGATGATTCAAAAGTATATAGTAACAAACAAATTGCAGATGCGGGAAGAAAAGTTCCAAACCTTGGGCTTAAATTCCAAGTTGTCGGACAGGCAGAGGATAAATCGGCAGGCGCTGTTTGGATTAAACGTTAATAACATAAAAGCACATTCTTCATATGAAGAATGTGCTTTTCAATTTGTACAGTAAGTTATTATTTTAGCTTATGTAATACAAGTGTCTGTTCATATGTAGTGTATCAAATTATGTGGGGAAAAGAAATATTTCCGAGGAAATTGTCGAAGTATCGTTGGTATTTATACACTTTTTTTGTAAAAGAAGAAATGTAGTGTTGCCTTTACAGTTTAATTTATTTACATTGTTATTTAGTTAGACACAAAAGTAATATATTCGGCAAAAAAAGAGCTCTATTCGATAGGGCTCTTTTTTATGGATAGAAAGGAGTGAGTTAAATGAAAGAAATAATTGAATGTCCACAGTGTGAAGGGAATATTACTACGCAACATATTATTGATCTCCCGCATCCTTTTTCATTCAGGTGTCCACACTGTAAGGTGAAATTAAAAGAAATGCGGATCACACCATGTTTAATATTAGCGGCAATTTGTATCATTCCAGTGCTTATTATGATCGGAGAGAGTATTAAGGAATTACTAGTAAAATATTTTTCTATTATAGACGATGTACCAACTGTACTTATTTTCTTCTTATTTTGTTATCCATTGTATTATCTCTATGAAAAATATAATGCCATATTGTTTATTAAATACGGCTTATTGAAAGTTAAAAGTTAAATAGGAGTTTATCATTATGTTGTGGAAAGTTTATTTAGTCATTGTAGCGATATTAACTATTACTTCGCTAGTAAGAGGTATGTATCAAACGCCAATTCAAAAGTTTGATTTTGTATTGACTATAATTACGTGGATTGGGCTATTTGGTTTTGTCTTTGATGTAGAGATATTAATCCCACTCGTGTGGAAATGCATCTTCGTATTTAGCGTTATTTGGACTTGGAGTGCCGTTTTTGTTTTACGTTTATATGAAGAGAAGAATGCCCCGTTACCTTTTATATTCAAATTAATTGGTATTATTCCAACGCTGCCATTATATTACGGGGTATATCAATATGCATTTAAAAAAAAGACAATGATGGTATTAACCCATCATTGTCTTTTTTACTTTGCTTTTTATTTTGCTTCTTACATAAATCATTCCAGCGAATGTTAATAAGAATACAGTTCCGATAACGAAGCTGACGCTAGGGGATGCCCCGATTGCACCAACTGTAAAGGATCCAGCAACAACTCCTAATGAGAAGAAAGCATAAAACAATCCGAATGCTTTTCCGCGCTTATCATCTGTCGTATTTTCAACAAGTAATGCATTTATCGATGGGAAAAGGATAGCGAATCCAATGCCATAAATCATCATAACGATAAAGAGCATACCTTTTGTTGCGAATAATCCAAGTAAAGATAACGCGAATGCCATTACTGCAATACCAATTAGCATGAGTTTTGAACGATTAAATCGATCGTAAATGCGATTTGTTGGCAGTAAGAAGAAGAGGATAGCGGTAATTCCAAATACACTTAACATCATGCCTGTTGTAGATGCTTTAAGTGCTAACGCCTCAACTTTTACTGGTAACATATAAGTGACAATTCCTTGTGAAAACATTAGTGTGAAAGCACCAATATATGCTTGTAATAACGGTTCTGATTTCAATAGTTCAATCATATCTTCTTTGTTCATCATTTGAGTTCTTGATGTATCTTTTCTTGATACGTTATTTGGTAAGAAGAATAGAGATACGATTGTACCAAGGACCATTAAAATAGAAATGGTAATGAACACCCACTCTATACCAGCAGTTGCTTTCATAATTCCACTGAAAGCCGGTCCTACAATTGCCGCTGTTCCAACAGCAGCACCAGATAGAGCCATTGCCTTACCTTGTCTTGCTGAATTTGTTTGTTTTGATAAAAACGTAAAGGCAGCAGGAATTAAAAAGCCGTCACTAAAGCCGTGCATAAAGCGCACAACTAATAGTTGTTCACCACTTTGAACAACGGTGTATAACAAGACTATGAAACTCGTAAGTCCCATGCTTATATAAAGTATTTTTTTTGCACCAAATTTATCGACAGCAGCGCCAGCAATAATATTACCGATCATATTAGCGAATGAGTACATACCGACAACTAGCCCAATAATAAGAGGAGATCCTCCAAGACTTTGAGCGAACGTACTCATAATAGGTAATTGTGAAAATGTATCTAGAAACGCTACGATAACAATAAAGTAAATAAAATATTTCAAGCGATATTCACCTCTCCTCTGCTATTATGGCATAATGCTAATTTCAACCGCAATGAAATTAGCATTAACAGATGTGGAAAAAAGTACAAAGTGACAAAATATTGAACGCTATTTGTTAAAATTTAGTGGAAATGAGATTGTTTTTTTGAAATATATGGATAGAAGTATTATAATAGATTTGTAAACTTCACCAGGTTAAGTATATACGTAGAGAGGGATGTATAAAATGAAAGCACTACTTTGGCATAATCAACGTGATGTACGAGTAGAAGAAGTACCAGAACCAACTGTAAGACCAGGAGCAGTTAAGATTAAAGTTAAATGGTGTGGTATCTGCGGAACAGACTTGCATGAATATTTAGCAGGACCTATTTTTATTCCAACAGAAGAGCACCCATTAACACACGTAAAAGCACCGGTTATTTTAGGTCATGAATTTAGTGGTGAGGTAGTTGAAATCGGTGAAGGCGTTACTTCTCATAAAGTGGGAGATCGCGTCGTTGTAGAACCAATTTATTCTTGTGGTAAATGTGAAGCTTGTAAACACGGACATTACAATGTTTGTGAACAACTTGTTTTCCACGGTCTTGGCGGAGACGGCGGCGGTTTCTCTGAATATACAGTAGTACCAGAAGATATGGTCCACCATATTCCTGATGAAATGACGTATGAACAAGGTGCACTTGTAGAACCAGCAGCGGTAGCAGTTCATGCAGTACGTCAAAGTAAATTAAAAGAAGGGGAAGCTGTAGCAGTATTTGGTTGTGGTCCAATTGGACTTCTTGTCATTCAAGCAGCTAAAGCAGCAGGAGCAACTCCTGTGATTGCAGTAGAACTTTCTAAAGAACGTCAAGAGTTAGCAAAATTAGCAGGTGCGGATTATGTATTAAATCCAGCTACTCAAGATGTACTAGCAGAAATTCGTAACTTAACAAATGGTTTAGGTGTAAATGTGAGCTTTGAAGTAACAGGTGTCGAAGTAGTACTTCGTCAAGCGATTGAAAGTACAAGCTTTGAAGGACAAACTGTAATTGTTAGTGTGTGGGAAAAAGATGCGACAATTACGCCAAACAACCTTGTACTAAAAGAAAAAGAAGTTATCGGTATTCTTGGATACCGTCATATCTTCCCAGCTGTTATTAAATTAATTAGCTCTGGCCAAATTCAAGCAGAGAAATTAATTACGAAAAAAATCACAGTGGATCAAGTTGTTGAAGAAGGATTTGAAGCACTTGTAAAAGATAAAACACAAGTGAAAATTCTTGTTTCACCTAAATAATAGAGAATAGTAAAAAGTAGCTCTTTTCTAGAAATAGAAGAGGGCTACTTTTTTTCTATACAGAAAGGTGATAGACTTTCCTTTAACTACAGGTATTTTGTTTGGAAGGGGAAGTCTAATGCTTTCATTTATGTTGACATTGAAACGAATGCTAAAAGCTTGTTTACGAGCGTGGAAAGATAAAGAATTTCAAGTATTATTTGTATTAACATTTTTAACATTAACATCTGGTACGATTTTTTATAGTACAGTTGAAGGATTACGTCCTCTTGACGCTTTATATTTTAGTGTGGTCACGTTGACGACTGTCGGTGATGGGAATTTTAGTCCGCAAACTGATTTCGGAAAGGTATTTACAATCTTATACATATTTATTGGGATTGGATTAGTGTTTGGATTTATTCACAAATTGGCAGTTAATGTGCAACTGCCAAATATATTATCGAAAAGAAAAAAAGAGTAAAGCGGTTAATCGCTTTACTCTTTTTTTACATTAGTTTAGACAAGTATTTGCAGTAGCTTAACAATATTTTATTACAATGTAAGTGCATTCATTCATTACGTTCACTATGTATAAAGTTATAGTGATATGAACATTTGCATATTTCAATTAAATAATAGAAATTCGGTGGAAGGTGGGATATTCTAATCATAGGTTAACCGAAAGACATCGTAGGATCCAAACAAAATGTTTACAATAACTCAACTATAAAATGGAGGATTTCATATGAAAAAGAAAGTGCTTGCTTTAGCAGCAGCTATTACGTTAGCAGCTCCGTTACAAAATGTAGCTTTTGCACATGAAAATGATGGAGGGAATAGAGTACAGATTATTCAATATTGGTCCGCTGAAGATAAACACTCAGAAGGTGTAAATTCTCATTTATGGATCGTGAATCGTGCAATTGATATTATGTCCCGTAATACGACAATTGTAAAACAAGATCAAGTTGCACTATTAAATGAATGGCGCACAGATTTAGAAAATGGTATTTATTCTGCTGATTATGAAAATCCTTATTATGACAATAGTACATTTGCGTCGCATTTCTATGATCCAGACGATGGAAGTACATACATTCCACTTGCAAAGCAAGCGAAGGAAACTGGAGCTAAGTATTTTAAATTAGCTGGTGAATCTTATAAAAATAAAGATATGAAACAAGCATTCTTCTATTTAGGGTTATCTCTTCATTATTTAGGAGATGTAAATCAACCGATGCATGCAGCAAACTTTACGAATATTTCTTATCCACAAGGATTCCATTCTAAATATGAAAACTTTGTAGATACAATTAAAGATAATTACAAAGTAACGGACGGAAATGGATATTGGAACTGGAAAGGTACGAACCCTGAAGATTGGATTCATGGGGCGGCAGTGGCTGCGAAACAAGATTACCCTGGCATTGTAAATAGTAATACGAAAAGTTGGTTTGTAAAAGCTGCTGTATCACAAAGTTATGCGGACAAATGGCGTGCTGAAGTTACACCAATGACTGGTAAGCGATTAACGGAAGCGCAACGTGTAACAGCTGGATATATTCAGCTTTGGTTTGATACGTACGGCAATCGTTAAGTATTGGGGAAAGGTCAAATCTCAGAATAGAGAATTTGGCCTTTTTATCACTATACAATACATGGGGGTATGACTCGTGAAAAGTAAATTGTTAAAAGTTGTACTTAGCTTTGGAATGAGTCTAGCAGCTTTATATAGCGGATCTTCCGTTCAAGCAGAAATGTCCACAAATCAAAATGATACGTTAAAAGTTATGACGCATAATGTGTACATGCTATCAACAAACCTATATCCCAACTGGGGACAAAGTCAGCGTACTGATTTAATTGGAGCGGCAGATTATATAAAGAATCAAGATGTTGTTATATTAAATGAAGTGTTTGATAATAGTGCTTCAAATCGCTTATTAGGAAATTTGAAGAAAGAATATCCAAATCAAACGGCAGTATTAGGTCGTAGTAGTGGAAGCGAGTGGGATAAGACGTTAGGAAACTATTCATCTTCGACTCCTGAAGATGGAGGTGTAGCGATTGTGAGTAAATGGCCAATTGTTGAAAAGATTCAATATGTATTCGAAAAAGGCTGTGGACCAGATAACTTATCAAATAAAGGATTTGTATACACAAAAATTAAGAAAAATGATCGTTTTGTACATGTGATTGGGACTCATTTACAAGCTGAAGATAGTATGTGTGGAAACACTTCGCCAGCATCTGTACGTACAAAACAGCTACAAGAAATTCAAGAGTTTATTAAAAATAAAAATATACCAAATAACGAGTATGTGTTAATTGGTGGAGATATGAACGTAAATAAAATAAACGCTGAGAATAATAGTGATTCAGAGTATGCATCTATGTTTAAAACATTACACGCTTCTATTCCATCTTATACTGGACATACAGCGACTTGGGATGCGATGACAAACAGTATTGCGAAATATAATTTCCCCGATAGCCCTGCCGAGTATTTAGATTATATTATTGCAAGTAAAGATCATGCGAACCCATCGCATATAGAAAATAAAGTGTTACAGCCGAAATCTCCACAATGGACTGTTACATCATGGTTCAAAAAATATACGTATGATGATTATTCTGATCATTATCCAGTAGAGTCAACTATTTCTATGAAATAGTCCTAAAAAGTTTCTTCTTAAATAGGAAGAAACTTTTTTATTTTGTAGAGGAAATTTAAACTTTCTTTCCAATATGTATAAGACATATATAGAAGAGGAGAGAAAAATGTGGATAGAGGAATTTTTAAGGAAGTTCCATTACCGTGTGCATTTTTAGATGAACTGGCTTTAGAGAGAAATATTCAATCGATTATAGAGTTAAGTGGAGATAAGAAGATTCGTATAGCGAGTAAATCATTACGCTCTGTTCCAATTATGAAAAAGATTTTAGCGGCAAATGATCGATTTCAAGGTATTATGTGTTTTTCCCCTAGAGAGGCTTTGTTTTTAATTGAACAAGGATTCAATGATTTATTGCTCGGATATCCTGCTTATGATGAAAGAGCTTTATATGAAATTAGTTTGCTAACAAAGCAAGGGTTCATTATAACTTGTATGGTGGATTGTGAAGACCATATTGTTTATTTAGAAAAAATTGCTGAGAAGTCTAAAGGGTGTTTTCGTGTTTGTTTGGATATTGATATGAGTAGTCGTTTTTTTCAATTTCATTTTGGGGTAAACAGATCACCGGTAAAAGATGTGCAGAGTGCTTTGAAAATAGTAGGAAAGGTGAAGGGCTCATCATATTTAATACTAGATGGTGTAATGGGATATGAGGCTCAAATTGCTGGGGTGGGAGATCATATACCTAATCAATGGATGAAAAGTAAAGTGGTTTCGTATTTAAAGAAGAAATCAGTATTAGAGGTTAAAGAAAGAAGAGGACGTATCGTAAAAGAAATACAAAACCTAGGTATTAAACTAAGATTTGTAAATGGGGGAGGAACAGGAAGTATAAAAACAACTGAGCAAGATAACTCAGTTTCAGAGATTACAATAGGTTCTGCTTTTTATTCCCCGAAACTATTTGATTATTATAAAGAAGTACAATTTCAGCCAGCTGTCGGATTTGCTTTACCTGTTGTGCGTAAACCAGCACCGTTTATTTATACTTGCCTCGGTGGTGGATATATTGCTTCAGGCTCAGTTGGTAAAGATAAAGAGCCTGAGATTTGGAGGCCGGGTGGTGCAAGACTATTAGCGTTAGAAGGTGCTGGTGAAGTGCAAACGCCAATTTTTTATAACGGTGAGGAACGAGTGGATATAGGAGATTCTATCTTGTTTCGCCATAGTAAAGCTGGAGAGTTATGTGAACGCTTTCCTGTTTTGTATCGCGTTAAAAAAGGAGAGATTGCTGGAGAGTATTTAACATATCGGGGGGATGGCCAATGCTTTCTATAAAGGGACAAAAATGGAGAAATTGGACAGGGAATGTAGAAGGAACGCCGCATTATACGATGTATCCAGAAAGTATACAAGATGTAGTAGAAGTTGTAGGGCTTGCACGAAAAAAGGGAAAGAAAATTCGTGTTGTCGGTTCAGGGCACTCTTTTACACCTCTCGTGCAAACGGAAGAAATTTTAGTTTCTTTAGATGAATTGAAGGGCATTGTAAATATTGATACAGAGAAGATGGTTGCCGAAGTATGGGCAGGAACAAAGTTATATGATTTAGGGAAGTTACTTGAGGAAAAAGGTTATGCGCAAGAGAATTTAGGAGATATTGATTCACAATCTATTGCTGGAGCGATTAGTACGGGTACTCATGGGACGGGTGTTACATTTGGGAGTTTATCAACACAAGTTATAGAGATTACGGCAGTTTTATCAACAGGTGAGAGTATAGTTTGTTCAGAAACCGAAAACGTTGAATATTGGAAAGCATTTCAGTTGTCGCTTGGAATGCTAGGTATCATTGTAAAGATAAAATTGAAAGTTATCCCAGCGTATTCGCTCGTTTATGAAAGTGAAAAGCAGTCATTATCTACTGTAATGAACAAGCTAGAAGAATATAAGAAGAATCGTCATTTTGAATTTTTCGTTTTTCCTTATTCAGATGAGGTGCAAGTGAAATTTACAAATGAAACAATGAGTAAAGAAAGTGATTTGAAATGGCATAAACTAAAGGTGGAGTTACTTGAAAATAGGATGTTCTCTTTGTTATCTAAAGGGTGTAAATGGTTTCCTTCTATAAGTAAAGCAGTAAGTCGATTATCAGCTAAGGCTGTGCCAAACACAAAAATAATAGGCCCGAGCTATGAAGTGTTCGCTACATCACGTACGGTTCCATTTTATGAAATGGAGTATAGTGTCCCTTCAAAGTATATGAGGGCTGCTGTAGAAGAAATTTCAAATCTTATTGAAAAGAAAAGGTATAAGGTGCACTTCCCGATTGAATGCCGGTATGTGAGAGGTGATGATATATGGCTCAGTCCAGCGTATGGAAGAGACTCGGCATATATCGCCGTTCATATGTATAAAGGTATGAAGTATGCCGCTTATTTTGGTGAAGTGGAGAAAATTTTTCTGAAATATGAAGGTCGTCCACATTGGGGGAAAATGCATACATTAACATACGAAAATTTACAAAACATATATCCAGAATTGCATTCGTTTCTAAAAATGAGGAAGTCACTAGATGAAACAGGAATGTTTTTAAACCCTTATACAGAAAAGTTATTTACGATTATGAAAAAAAGCTGACAAAGTATTACTTGTCAGCTTTTTTTAGTATAATCGCATTTCTTGTTTGACTAATGTGCTCGTAAAATAGTAACTTATCACGGCTAAATACATGTAATAAAACATGAATGATAAATAGACCGTTAATTACGAATTGGAATAACAGTATAACTAGTAATACTAAAGGCTCTGTATCATTTAAAATAGAACTACTAGAAAGAATATAATTGATTCCACCTAAAATAAAGTAGAATATACCGTAACGAATGAATAATTCCTTCATAGTAATACGCTCTGATTTTCCTTTAACATAAATACGAAGTAATGCTTTCCCAATTGTTTTTCCGTTCGTAAAGTATGGAATGATAATAAAGTAAATAAAGATCGAACATGTAATGAAAATGAGTTCGTATATATTTGTGTAAGATTGGATATTAGAAATAAATATAGAATTCCCTTTATTTTTAATGACTGGTACAACGATAGATAAGAAAATCCAATCAATTTGCATAGCAATCAAACGACGTACAAAACCAACTGGCTTTGTTTCCAGATTAATACGACTATCCAATTCACTTGTTTTCGGAAGGAAATACGTAAATATTGGTGCAATAATAAAGCCAATGACGCCTCCTAATGTGTTTAAAAATAGGTCATCAATATCAAATAAGCGATATGCACAATTATAAATACCATATAATCCAGTTACTTGTGTTAATTCAAAGAACAGTGAAAGGCAAAAAGAAATGCACACTGTTTGTAAGAAGCTACGTCGGAAATAATAACGTAAGTACATACCAAATGGGACGGTTAGTAGAACGTTAAAAGCGACTTGTAAAAACGCAGATTCCTTTAATAAATAGAAGTAGGTAGCTGGCTTCGTTAAAATTGCCGAGGTATGATTACTAATCTCTTGTATGAAATAAAATGGCGAGAGTTGCATGTGCTGTGTATTAGCCGGTTGTAGGCTACAAGTATCATACGTTTGTGGTAATGGCAAAATCACAAGAAAATAGGCATTTAATAAGTAAAGTAATAATGAATATAAAATAAATGAACGCCATTTATTTAAATAACCGTATTTCCGATAATTAAATATTAAAAAAGGGATTAATAGAAACATTGCTAAAATAGGAAATAAAATAAATGCTGTTTTTATTGGAAATAAATATGCAGTCAAAATGAAGCTCCTTTCAGTGAAAATACGTCTATCATTATAGCGCTAAAATGATTTTGTAACAAAGTTAAAATGTTTCTAAATGGAAAAAAATACAAATTATACTTATGTTAAGTTAAGTTAAGTTATGTTGAATTTAATATAGTTATATTATGATGATATGAGTTGAGAGAGGGTACATGATATACATTATGAGCTTTTTTCGGCATATTACAACTTTTGAAAGCGCGTGGCGTTTTCAGGAGGGAGAACAGATTTTTGTTCATGATGATAATACAAAACGAAATTTTATTATTATTCGCTTAACACATGATTTATTTCAAAAAAATACACATGTTATTCGCTTGTATAGTCAGGAAAAGAAAGTTTATGCATAAGGAAAAACCTCTTACTGTACGGGGGCAGTAAGAGGTTTTTTATTGCATATAGGCAGCATTGGATTTTGAAGAAAGGATATAATTTTGTATTTGGTGTTTCCACGTTTCATCATTCTTTCTTTGAGAAAGCCATTCGTGATAATCTTGTTGAGTTTTCCATAGCATGCGAACCATATATTCAGCTCTATTATTTATACGATGCATCTGTGAAAATTCTATGTTAATAAAGCCTTGTGTTCCATATGATGGAGAATGCTGTTTAAGTGAATGAAATAGTTCATTTTCATAGCCATATTTAATATGAATAATTTTAGTAACGATAAACATACGAACACCTCTTTTTCGATAGTAGTAAAAAATGGGATAGAATAGAGAAGTTTTACCTCGTAAAATCTCGATTGGTGAGGGCTAAATAAAGTTTCACTTTATTTTCTTTATAGTAAGAAAAAGTAACGGGAATAATTTATATTATACTATTCAGAAAATTCAAAGTAAATAACAAAGGGCACTCGAAATTGAAATATAAAAAAAGTAAGCCATCCTATTTGAATAGGATGGCTTACTTTAAAAAGTGTTAACGGTCATTTTATAAGAAAATGATAGTTAGTATACCTACGATAATACAGTAGAAAGAGAAATATTTTAAATTTCCTTTTGCCATAATGTTCATAAACCATTTTAATGAAATATATGTCATGATGAATGTTGCGATGAAAGCAACAATATAAGGTACAAATAATGTATCTAAATTTGGATCGTTTGCAATGTCTGTAATACTTAACAATAAACCACCTAAGCTAACAGGAATGTATAGTAAGAATGAGAAGCGAAGAGCTGTTTCTTGCTTCATACCAAGTAACATTGCTGCTACGATTGTAGCACCTGATCGGCTTATACCAGGAATTAGTGCGCAAGCTTGTGCTAGACCGATAATGATTGCATCTTTCATAGAAAGATCGCCATCATTTTTACGTCCACGCAAGTTTCGAATAATCCAAAGACCGATAGCAGTAATAAGAAGGGAAATCCCAACCATTTTAACACCTTTTAAATATTGGTCGATATAATCTTTAAATAAAACTCCAATTACACCTGCTGGAATGGTTGCAATAACAAGGTAAATAATAAAGAAGAAATCTGATTTTGCATCTTCTGCTCTTGTAAATATATAAGATAGACCATTCTTTGTTAGACGAATTAAGTCTTTTCTATAAATAAGTAATACAGCTAATAATGAAGCTGAATTAACAAGTAGCTCAAAGCTAAACCCTTCTATTTTTAGTCCTAGCAAATGCTGTGCTAAAACGAGGTGACCGCTTGAAGAAATCGGAATTGGTTCTGTTAGTCCTTGGAATAGACCAAGAATTAAATATTTCAAAATGTAATAAAATTGTTCCATAACATCCTCCTTGTGTATTAGTCGAAAGAAACAACTTTTCTATTATAACAAAAGAGAGAGCGAATATTGAGAAGAAAATAATATTCGAAATATAATAAAAATCCCCTATTATGTCATAGAGGATTTTTCACATCACTGAGAAACTACTATTTCTTGAATACTTTTGATAATTGGACATCGACTTTTTCAGCATCATTAATATGATTCATAATAGTAGTATTTAACTTTTGGAACATTTGTTGTGTATTTGCAAATTCTCTTAATATATCATCGTTACAAGATTTTTGGTTTTCGATAGCTTTAATAACATTTGTAGCGCCACTTTGTAATGTTTGAATCATAATTAAAATATTTTCGATTCTAGCGTTAGTATCAGCGCTCATTTCTACACCTTCATCAACTAAATGTAAATTATCTTTTGTATTTTCATATGCTTTTTCAATTTCTTCTTGAATTTTTTTCGTTAAGTTACCGATGTTTTTTGTACTTTCAGCTGTGCTTTCTGCTAGTTT
The DNA here is from genome assembly GCF_036320425.1 of Bacillus nitratireducens. Lineage (NCBI taxonomy): Bacteria > Bacillati > Bacillota > Bacilli > Caryophanales > Bacillaceae > Bacillus > Bacillus nitratireducens. The sequence continues at coordinate 42,003 of NZ_JAUMJO010000008.1, read as the reverse complement.
TCTTACTTCATTAGCAACAACAGCGAATCCTTTACCGTGTTCTCCAGCACGTGCAGCTTCAATACTTGCATTTAACGCTAGTAAATTTGTTTGTGCTGCAATGTTTTGAATCACTTCTACAATTTGTTCAATTTCTTTAGAGCGTTCGCTTAAATGATTCATACTATTAGAAGTACGTTGAGACTGTTCGCCTAATTTATTAATTACAATGAGTAAGCGATGAACGGATTCTTTTCCTTCGTTAGAGCAATCGATAATTTCTTCAATAGATTGAATTAAGTTTTGCTCTTTTTGTAGCATTTCGTCATTTAATTCGTTGGAATGTGTAGTACGCATAGAAACATTTTCAAAGCATGCGTTCAATTGTTGAATTAAGTTTTGGAGTGTGTGATGTTGGTTATTTACAAGTTCATGCTCTTGCATAACGCTTTTTACACGATTATGGATAGAAGATATAATTTCTTGTTTTTCCACATCTTTTTGTTTTAATTCTGTTTCTAGTTCATGTATATGAGTCTCTAGTTGATCAATTTTATGTTGGAGTGATTTCTTTTGAGTAAACATTTTATTTAATTCAACCGCCTTTAGGATTTTTAATTTTTCTATATTTGGATTTTAGCATATTTTGTAATTTTTAAATATAGTAATTTTTAAATATTTAAGAATCTATTACATTTTACTCATAATTCTCTTTTTTTTGTCATGAAAAATAAACTGTATTTAATGGTTTTGTAAACAAACTGTAAAATAAATCATGTATAACTGTATAAGAAGGGAGTCGGATTATGAACTATTTTAAGCGAATCAGTAGTCTAGTATTAGCAGGAATTATCGTTCTTTCTAGTACAGTCGCTGTAAAAGCAGAGTCAAACGACGAGAAACTTAACAACATGCAACAGCAATTGCAGCAAAACGATGCAGAAATGCAGAAGAAAGAGCAAGAGAAGCAAGCTGTTAGTAAAGAAATTAAAGGTATCGAAAACGAACTACATAATTTAAATAATACAATTGCAAAAAATAAAGAGGATCAAGCTGCTATTCAACGAAAAATCGTTGAAACACATAAGCAGATTGAACAAAAAAAAGCAGATATTATCGTTTTAGAAGATAAAGTCCTTGCTCGTAAGGATATTATGAAAAAACGTATGGTTTCTGTTCAAAATAGCTCAAATACGAGTTTAGTAGTAGAGGTTGTTGTAGAATCAAAAAACTTTGCTGATTTCATACAACGTATGAACGCGGTATCTACAATTTTAGATGCAGATAAAGAAATTTTACGTCTACAAGAACAAGATCTTCGTCAAATTGAAGAAGATAAAAAAGCAATTGACGAAAAAGAAGCATCTTTAGTAGTAGATAAGCAAAAATTAGCAAAAGCACAAGCTGATTTGCAAGATAACTTGAAAAAACGTCAAGATAACTTACAAACGGTTCAAGCTAAATATAATGCGATTGCAAACCAAATTAATTTGGCAGCAGAAGAAAAAGCAAAAGTTGAAGCAAATATGAAAGCAGTACAAGAAACAATTGCTCGTGAACAAGAAGCAGCAAGAATTGCAGCAGAAGAGCGCGCAAAAGCTGAAGCAGCTGCAAAGGCTGAGCAAGAAGAGTTAGCAAAAGCGAAGGCAGCAGCAGCTAAGCAAAAAGAAGAACAGGCAGCTAAGCCGGCAGAGCCTGTAGCTAAAGATACAACACCAGCTAAGCCGGATCCAAAACCAGCTCAAGGTGGAAAAGAATTTTATGTAACAGCAACTGCTTATACAGCTGATCCATCTGAAAATGGCTATAAACCGGGTGAAACTGTAAAATCTAAGTTAGGACATAATTTGACTGCAAATCCAAACATGAAACTAATTGCTGTAGATCCAGCTGTGATTCCATTAGGTTCTACTGTGTATGTAGAAAATTATGGAACAGCGATTGCTGGAGATACTGGTAGTGCCATTAAAGGTCATATAATTGATTTATTAATGCCGGATTCAGCTACAGCTAATAATTGGGGCAGAAGAAGTGTTAAAGTTACAATTTTAAACTAAAACGAAATCCAACTTTACAATACGTAAAGTTGGATTTTTTTGTCAAAATAATGTTAAGTTGGGTTTACATTTTGTTAAGGTTAGCATACAATGATGGTAAGAGGTGGTAAATTTGTCCATTTGCAATAAGGTAAAAGAATTAAGAGCTCGCTTTAATTTTTCGCAAAGTGTACTAGCAGAAAAGGTTGGAGTGACGAGGCAAACAATCGCGGCAATTGAAAAAGGAGATTACGTTCCTTCATTGTTACTAGCATTGATGATTTGTGATGTATTCGAGTTAAAGATGGAAGATGTGTTTGTTTTAAATAAGGAGGGGGAAGAGAATGAATAGAATTGGTTTTTCTTATATCGTAAATGTACTTTATACTGCGTTAGCATGCTGGACATTTGTTGAACTTTATAGTGCTACTACAGAGCTAGCAGATATAATTAAAAATGAGAGGGTGCCATTTGAAATATGGTTTAATGGTATACCAATTGTGCTATTATTCATTGGTGGCATCATAATTACAATTTTTTATAGAATTCAAAAGAAAAAATACAAGAATTTATCCTTTTGGATGTATCCATTATTATTTCCACTAGAAGATGAACGTGAAAAAGCGATTACGGAGAAAGCTTGTCGAACAACTTTTGTTTCGTTATGGTATGTGTTACCTTGTGCAGTTGGATTTTTAACTCTTTCGCCTATTATTAATGAATATCTTCCTGGATACCCGCTGTATATTATATTTTCCATTTTCTTCATTCAAATGACAGTCTTCCACGTATCCCTATATAGAAATAAATTGGCTTGAAAAGAACCCTTCTTGCAATTAGCAAGAAGGATTCTTTTTCAGCTTATACTTGTACATATAGCAATATTGTCTTATCATTTTATATAGAGTAAGATTTTGTAACGGAAAGGAATTGTATATGAATAAGCAAAGAATTTATAGTATAGTAGCAATTCTTCTATTTGTTGTAGGTGGTGTATTAATCGGAAAGCCATTTTATGATGGATATAAGGCAGAGAAGAAACAGACAGCAAATGTACAAGCTGTTCAAAAGATGGAATATGAAAAGCATGACACGAAATTTGTAGATGCTTCAAAAATTAATCAACCAGACTTGGCAGAAGTAGCGAGTGCATCGTTAGATAAAAAACAAGTAATCGGCCGTATTTCAATTCCGAGCATCGCATTAGAACTTCCTGTGTTAAAAGCGTCGACTGAAAAGAATTTATTATCAGGTGCGGCAACTGTAAGAGAAAATCAAGTAATGGGACAGGGGAATTATGCGGTTGCAGGGCATAATATGTCAAAAAAAGGTGTTTTATTTAGTGACGTATCAACTTTAAAGAAGAACGATAAAATTTATTTGTATGACAATGCAAATGAGTATGAGTATACTGTTACCGGTGTGTCTGAAGTGACTCCTGATAAGTGGGAAGTTGTAGAGGATCATGGGAAAAATGAGATAACACTTATTACATGTGTATCTGTTAAGGATAATTCTAAGCGTTTTGTTATTACGGGTGATCTAGTAGGAACAAAGGCGAAGAAATAAATAAAAAAGAAGGTTCACTCTTTAAAGAGTGAACCTTCTTTTTTATCCAATGTTTAGAAATGAAAGAATATTTTAGTTGGTATTTAAGTATTTTTCTATTTTTGTATAATAAAGTTAGAATTCAAGATTTTGGGAGGGACAAAAGTGAAACAGCAAGTAAAAAAACTTCTTTTAACCACAAGTGTAGCGTTATTGATAGCACCAATTTCTGCTTATGCACATCCAGGGCGTACAGATGCTAACGGTGGACATACGTGTCGTACAAATTGTGAAAAATGGGGATTGCAGTACGGGGAATATCATTATCACAATAAACCAGCTTCTAGTAGTGGTGCAACGAGTCCAACTCCTAGCCAAAATAATAATGGTGCTGTAGAAGCTGAAAGACAAGCAGAAGCGCAGCGCAATGCTGAGGCTGAAAAACAACGTGCTGCAGAAGCACAGCGTAAAGCAGAGGAAGAGAGACAACGTGCTGCAGAAGAACAACGTAAAGCAGAGGAAGAGAGACAACGTGTAGCCGAAGAGCAAAGAAAAGCAGAAGAGGCACGTAAGCAAGAGGAAGCCCAGCGTCAAGCTGATATGGAAAAAGGGCAGCTTGAAGGTCAAAAAAGTGGAGAGGCTGATTTTAAAGCAGGGAAAAATAATGCGGAAGGGCATTTAACTGGAAAATCTGATACATATAAACAATCATTTGCAATTGCGTATGCTGCGGCATGGTCTTTAGAAGAACAGAAAAAAGCGCATTTTGGAAAAGGTAAAGAGCAAGGGTTAGCACAAGAGACAATGGACGATAGTCAAATTAATCCTGAGTTTAAGGTGAACTTTGCGGAAGGTTTCCAATTAGGTAATAAAGAGAGAACCGAAAAGATTGAAAAAGAACAAGCGGAACTTGGTGAGAAGGCTGGTAAAGAATTAACTGAAAAGAAACCTGGAAATATTGAAAAGGATACATATGTGAAAGTATATGAAACCGCGTATGAAAAAGGATATAAGGCTGCCCAAAAAATGGCAGAAAAAGCTGGATATACATATGCATTTGAAAACTATGACTTAAAAGTTCCTGCTAAGTATGAAAAGAATGGAACATTAAAGAAATGGTTTACTGAAGGGTTTAAATCAAATAAAAAGGCAGCAGAAATCCGAGAAGAAGGATATAAAAAAGGAGATAGCTGGCTGTCATTTTTCTATAAAAACTTCGTGCCAAGTGAATATAAAGAGCACAAAGATCTGTATGAACAAGCAATAGAAAAGGGCGAGAAAGCATAAAAAAAGATGAGGAGAAATTCCTCATCTTTTTAATCCATCCATTTCACTAATTTCTTAGAGATTAATAATAAAACAAAACCTAAAATAATCGCTGCAGCTCCGATTACTGTAAATACTTCAGCATATCCAAGTGAAGTTGTGAAGCTTGCAAGTTGTCCGCCTATAATGTTGGCGATTCCTGAGCTTGCTAGCCATACTCCCATTAATAAAGAAGCAAGTTTTACTGGAGCAAGTGCGCTAACCATTGATAGTCCAACAGGTGATAAGAATAGCTCACCTAACGTATGGAAAAGATACGTAAAGACGATAAATAGTAAGTTTGCTTTTTCTGTAATATTATGTTCATCACTACCTGTTTTTAATGTAGCGATAACGAGAATGATATAACCGATACCGAGTAGGATCATACCAAGTCCCATTTTTGTTGGGATTTTCATGTCACCATTTTTTCTAGTTGCAAGTTTTGCCCATAATGCTGAAATGACTGGAGCAAGTAAAATAATAAATAACGGATTGACCGATTGGAACCAAGATGTTGGAACTTCCCATCCGAAGACAGAGCGGTCTACAAATTTGTTTGTATACAATGTTAACGAACTACCAGCTTGTTCAAAGCCAGCCCAGAAGAAGACAACAAAGCATGTTAAAATGACGATAACTGCGGTACGTTGTTTTTCTTTTTTTGTTAACGGTGTATCTCCTACTGTTTGTTGTCCAGCAGCCGTTTGCAAATCGCGAGATGGTTTTTTACCGATATCACCAAGGAAGCGATTAGATAGTGTTGTAAATAAAATTTGTCCAATAATCATTCCGATTGAAGCAGCTAAGAAACCGTAACGGAATCCGTAATGTACAACGCCATCAACTGTTGTTTTGAATAAATTTTCTGATAAAAATCCACAAACGAGTGGAGCTAAAAATGAACCGACGTTAATACCCATATAGAAAATTGTAAATGCACTATCACGTTTTGGATCGTTCTCTTCGTATAATTCTCCAACAAGTGTAGAGATATTTGGTTTGAAGAATCCATTACCGATAATAATAAGCGCTAATCCGAGGTATAGACCGACTTGGTTTTGCAAGGCGAATAGTGTAAGGTTACCGAGCGCCATTGTGATACCACCAATTGTGATGGCTTTTCGTCTACCTAGAAAACGGTCTGTTAAGTATCCACCGATTAATGGCGTGAAATAACAAGCGCCAGTATAAAACCCGTAAATAGAGAGTGCCCAAGCGGGACTAAACCCAAGACCACCACTTACTAAAGCTGTTGTTAAATATAATGTTAATAATCCTCTTAATCCGTAGTAACTAAATCTTTCCCACATTTCTGTAAAGAAGAGCAAGTATAAACCGGGAGGATGTTTCTTTTTTCTTTGTTGTTCTCTTTCTAGTTGTATCGTTGATTCCATGTTATTTTCCTCCTGACACAAACAAAAACAAAGTTAATAATTTTGTACATTTAATATTTTACTTTATTAACTATTATAAGTCAATAAAGGTTGATTTTTCAGAAGAAATTGGAAAAGAGAGATAGCTATAGAATGGGTGTTTCTTTTGTGATAGACTATGGACTATGTTTTCTTTGTAAGGAAGCGGGTTATTGCACTTTTTTATATGTGAAATTGATTTCATAAAAGATGAAATTAAAGAAGGAGAAAGAAATGAAATTGTTACAGAAAAAAGAAATTTTATTGATTAGCCTTATGTTATTCTCGATGTTCTTTGGAGCGGGGAATCTTATATTCCCACCTTTCCTTGGGTATGAAGCAGGAGAACATGTGTGGATTTCATTAGTAGGATTTATTATATCAGCAACAGGTCTTCCTATATTGGGTGTTATCGCTATTGCGAAAGCGGGAAGCTTTCAAACGTTAGCGGGTAGAGTTCATCCTTCATTCGCCATTATTTTTCCGTGTATCGTGTATTTATTTATTGGACCAGGTCTTGGTATCCCACGTGCAGGAAGTTTAGCTTTTGAAATGGGACCAGGTCAGTTGTTCCCACAAGCAGGTAGCTTAGTTTTGTTATGTTACACGGCTATTTTCTTTAGTATTGTTTACTGGTTAAGTTTATCCCCGTCTAAATTAATGGGCTTGTTCGGAAAAGTTTTGACGCCGTTATTATTATGTATGATTGCACTTATTTTTATAAAGAGTATGTTTACAACGGTAGGAGATGTGAAAGAGCCAATAGGGAACTATGGACAAGCTCCGATGTTCCAAGGGTTTTTAGACGGATATTTAACGATGGATGCGTTAGCAGCTTTAATATTTGGGATTGTTATTGCAAATGCTTTGCGTGCAAAAGGTATTGAAGATGATAAAGGTTTAGCTAAATATATGAGTATTGCTGGAATTGGGGCAGGACTATTACTATCTATTATTTATGTCATCCTTGGATATGTTGGTTCAATTAGTGGTTCATTAGGTACATTTGATAACGGTGCGAAAGTGTTAGCACAAGTTATGACGACATTATTTGGACAAGGCGGATTAGTATTATTAGGCCTTATTTTTACTATCGCATGTTTATGTGTTTCAATTGGACTGGTTACGTCTTGTAGTCAGTTTTTTGCAAGTGTATTTCCGAAAGTGTCTTATAAAGCTTGGGCATTTATATTAAGTTTTGTGAGTATGATTTTAGCTAATTTAGGATTAACGCAAATTTTAAAAGTATCAGTACCGATTCTTGGATTTATTTATCCAGTTGCCCTAACGCTTATTATTTTAGGGTTATTTCATAAGTATATTGGAAAGTATGTATACGTATATTCGGTCACGATTGGAATCGTAGCGTTATTTAGTGCGATTGATGTTTTAAACAAAAGTGTACTGATGAATAAATGGACACCACTACTAAAAGTTCTTCCGTTTTATACAGAAGGTGTAGGTTGGATCGTCCCAGCATTTGTAGGTGCCTGCTTCGGTATGATTGCTAGTATTGCTATAAATAAGAAGAAATAAGTAAGAGGTGTTTTCCTATTTCGGAAAACACCTTTCTTTTTTTTGGAAAAATGGTATCGAACATGAATAGACTAATAGTATGATAAGGATAATTGGTAATATATAGGTTTAATAACGATCGGTAATGAGGGGGGAGCGTATGAAGGGAGATTTAAATAAGAAAATAGAAGCACTCGAAACGGCAATTGAAACGATGCAAGAGACACTTTATGATTTGAAAGCGAAGCAAAGGGAAATTGAAAAGGTTCAACAAAATGTTAATAAGGAAAAGAAAGAATACATTGAGACGGTAAGTAATAAAAAGTTACAAGAAGATGTAGTTAAGACGAGGGAGTCCATACAAGAGCCAGAGGTGAAACAAGTAGATATATCTGCATTTAAGCCAGAACCATTTAATATTATAAAGTTTTGTCAAACATGGTTACCACGCATATTTGTCGGTATTATGCTACTTGGCGTTATTTGGTTATTTAAAGCAGGAGTAAATGCTGGATTGTTAACACCAGCGATACGGGTTGTGTTTGGTATAGTACTATCTGCCGGTTTGTATTACGTAGGAGATATACAAATTAAAAGAGAGCGGCAAGCGTTAGGGCTAGTATTAGCTGGAGGAAGTATTACGGGAATTGTTTTAACAACGTTTGCGGCACATTATTTATATGAGTTTATTCCTGCAAGTATTGCGTTTATCTGTAATATTGTATGGGTTATTTTAGGGATTTATTTAGCGAAAAGATATAGATCGGAATACCTCGCTATTTTCGTGGCGGTTGGAGCATTTTTTGTTCCTTTCTTGTTAAATAGTACGACTCCTAATACGTATATTTTCTTTAGTTATGAGACGATATTAACAATTAGCCTATTATGGTATGCATTGAGAAACCGTTATAAGTACTTGTATATGATTTCTTATGTTGTTGCGGCAATTGTCCTATTTGTCTTCTTTGTTGTTATGTCAATATTGATAGAGAATGTGCAAGTACAGTTAACGGTTGTATACGGTATAATTCATTTGCTGTTATTTTGGCATATGTTTTCGGAGAAGAATTTTATACAAGAAGCAAGATTGGCGATATTTAGTGCAAATGCAGTTTTCTTTATTTTAGCCATCTCCCAAATTCCTGAATTTACAACGTGGGGATTAGTTATAAGTGCATTTGTGCATGCTGTTATGTTCGTACTTGAATATAGGAAGAATAAACATTCTGTATTTACAAATCTAATATTTGGCTTTGCAATGGGGTCATTTAGTTTAGCGATTTTATACGAGTATAGTTTGGTGAATGCAGCGATCGTATTATTGTTACAAGGTTTCCTCGGTATGATTACTGCTATTAAAGTAAAGCAAAATATTAAATTGTATGTAAGTGCAACGATTTATGCGATTGGAATGGTACAGACGATTTTTAGCCCGTTTGATGAGTTCATTTCAGCAGGGTTTGTCGCTCATATTATTTTAATAGGAACGTTCTATTATTGCATGATACAAGCAAAAGAAGTGTTAGCGAGTTTAGGTAAATATGTTTATTCTATAACGCTCTACTCGTTAATGGTTATTGTATTTATTACAATTACTAGGATCGGTGAAGTTCTTTCTACAGATGGAAGTATAATTAGCGTATCTGTATCGTTATTATGGATGGTATATGCTTTATTTGCAGTTTGGTTTGGCCGTTATAGACAGATGAACGAAATATTATATGCTGGCCTAGTCGTATTAGTAGTAACAGTAGGGAAGTTATTCCTTCTCGACCTACCAGAGGTGTCGATGATGATCAGGGCGGTGTTATTCTTAATCGTTGGTAGTATAGGTATCGTTATTTCAAGAATGTTTTTCTCAAAAGAAGAGAAGTGAAAAGAAGGCAATCCATATCCGGATTGCCTTTTTCATTATTTTTTATTAATCGTTACAGTTTCACTATATTTCGCTGTCGTATTTTGACGTAGACGAAGTGTTGCTTGTCCAGTTGTATTTGAATCAAGTTGTACGTTCACAATTTTTTCAGCAGATCCTTGGTTATTTGTGATGAAAGAGAATGCACTGCTATATCCGAAAGAAGATGGCCAAGTGCCATTTGTATTTTGAATTTTTGCCACCTGTGTTCCGCCAGTTGTGAAGATACCTAAAGAATAATTATTGTATGTTGTATTTGGTAATAAGTTATTTACTTGAAGCTTCATTTGGAACACTTCATTGTTTGGTAGAATGCTAGGGTGCGTAATTACGTAATCACTCGTTGTCACTGCACCGTTATAGCCGTATGAACCTGGTTTGAAAGTATTTGTATTGAACCACTGGTAACCTTGACTTGGTGCGCTCCAAGGTTCTGGTTGTGGTTCTGTTGATAAACTTGGTTGTTCAAATGTTTGTAGAGCTGTAGGTGCATCAAGCTGTAAACCACTCACTTGATCTAAGCTTGTAAATGTTTCTTGCTTCGCTAACCAATTCACGATGTTTTCTAATAGAACAGCATCGTTTTCTTCTTTATAACCATCATAAGTTTTCTTTGATTGACCTGAATCTTCGCGAACATATTTTGGCGTAGCATCTTCAACAGGAGAAGAATCACCAATAAAGGCTGCTTTTCCAAGGCCAACTTTCGAAATAGCAGCATAAGGCCCCTCTGCAACGCCACCACCATTATAAACGCCGCTATCAACAGCGTTATTCCATTTTGATGGATTTTCTGGAAGATATACAAGGCCTTTCGCTAGTTTTGGATTTGTAATCGCAAGAGTAGAGCCGGCATGCATTGCTACAGATGAAACGCCAGTTGTAATTCCGAATGATTGCGCAGGTGAGACAATATTTTTAGCTGAAACATCACCAAGTGCATTGTAACGGAAGCGAATACCGAAATTATCGGATAGCCAATCAGAGCTTTCTACTCCTTGCATAGCTTGTGAAGTTATTTCTTCATTAGACATTCCCTTTGCTGGATTATCCCATGCCCCGCGTCTATATCCATTAAACACTTCTGAGGAGTCCCAGCGGTTTTTATTACGATCTGCATTATAATGATCGGCAATGAAGAAAATACTGCCGCCATTTTTCACGTATTGTAACATTGCGTCTTGTTCAGATTTTTTGTAAGGAATATTTGCCTCTGGAACGATAAACACGTTGTAATTTTTTAAGTCGTCGTATGTAATAGGTGTTGATTTACGAAGTTCTTTTACATAATATCCGTTTTGGGCAATACCGTTTCCGAAATCAGAAAAACCGCCATCAATAACCCAGTCAGCTGTCCCAGCTGTTTGACCGTGCGTATTATCAAATAATACTTTCTTCCCATTGTTTTGGTTTACAACTTTTGCAGCAATTTCAGGAGCTGGGTCTACGGAGCTTTCGGCATAAGTAGACGGAATATAGGAACTCCCTATACTAAGTGTGATTGCTGTTGCTAAAGAAAATTGAATCCATTTTTTATTCTTCATAGAAGAATCCCCCTAATAATAAATATATGTGCTTTAATAATGTAATCTATTTTTTTCAGGAAATAAAGATAGAAAATATTAAATAGTGTAAAGATAACGTTAATTTAATTGAGAAATATTTATGTGAATAATGAAAAAATCTCTCCCTAGTAAATTAGGAAGAGATCGTGGACTTAACTAATTTTTGAATTAGATGATTCATCAATCTTATGAAAACCTTTCATATAATACACGATAGCCAAGCCGATAAGCCAAATTGGACCGACGATTAATGCGATTCGTGTATCTTCTGAATAGGCCATTATACCTAGTACAAGTACAAGGAAGCCGAGTGAGAAATATGAACTTAATGGGTGTAAAGGCATTTTATATGCTAGCTTATCTTTTTTATTAGTCTGTAATCCTTTACGGAATTTAATTTGCGCGACTAATATAATTCCCCAAGTCCAAATTGCACCGAAAGTTGAAATACTAGTTAGCCATGTAAACACTTTTGCAGGAACAAGATAGTTTAATATAACGCCAACGAGTAAAACGATTGCTGTTGCTACAATTCCTTGACTGGGAATACCGTTTTTATTTAAACGACCGAATCTTTCGGGTGCTTTCTTTTGTTGTGCTAATGTAAATAGCATACGGCCTGTACTAAATAAACCACCGTTACAAGAAGAAAGAGCTGCTGTTAAAACAACAAAGTTAATAATGCCTGCTGCCTTTGCGATACCGATTTGCTGGAACGTTAGTACGAAGGGACTTCCTTTTTCACCAAGTTCGTTCCAAGGATAAATTGCCATCATAACGAATAGAGCTCCAACGTAGAATAATAAAATTCTCCAAAATACGTTATCAATTGCTTTTGCGAGTGTCTTCTTCGGATTTTGAGCTTCCCCAGCTGTAACTCCGATAAGTTCGACTCCTAAATAAGCGAATAATACCATTTGTAAGGAAAGCAATAATCCAGAGAATCCATTTGGGAACCAGCCCCCATGTTCCCAAAGATTTGAAATACCAGTTGCAACGCCGCCATTTCCAAATCCGAATAAAATAATACCAGCACCGACTACTATCATACAGATAATTGTGACAATTTTGATGAGAGCAAACCAAAACTCAAGTTCTCCAAACACCTTTACAGATAAGAAGTTGAAAGCACTCATTAATAAAAGAGCGAGTAATGCCCAAGTCCAGCGCGGGATATCTGGGAACCAGTATTGCATGTAAATGCCTGCTGCTGTAATTTCCGCCATACAAGTAACAACCCATAAAAACCAGTAATTCCAGCCTGTAATATACCCAGCTAGTGGGCTGATGTAATCATTTGCATATTTACTAAAAGAGCCAGCAACTGGTTGTTCAATTGCCATTTCCCCGAGTGCGCGCATAATGAAAAAAATAACGAGTCCGGCAATCATATAGCCTAGTAAAATGGATGGGCCAGCTAGTTTAATAGCGGAAGCTGATCCTAAAAATAGTCCAACGCCAATTGCTGAACCGAGAGACATTAAAGTAATATGACGCTGTTTTAAACCACGGTTTAAAGTTTCAGATTTGTTTGTTTGCTGCATAAGAAGAATACCCCCTGTAGAGTGAACGATATTTGAATGCGCTTGCCAAATGTTTAACTATTTCAAATTATAAAACATTTCTATCTGTTATGCTACAAAAATAATCATAATGCACTGTACTACATCTGAGCTTGACAGACTTAAACTTAAAATTCTAACTATTAGAGAATATATTGACTCTTCTTTTTATTGATTGTTAAGATTAAGTATTATATTTTCTCACATACTAGTAAGAAAAGAATATGTGATAATAATTCAGATGTAGGAAGGGTACATAACCATGTTTCAATTACAAAAATATAACACTTCTGTGAAGCAAGAGCTTTTAGCTGGCATCACAACTTTTTTTACATTTGCGTATATTCTTGTCATCAATCCGAAAATATTATCTGATGCAGGTGTACCATTTGATCAAGCTTTTACGGCAACTATTATTGCGACTGTTGTAGGGACGCTATGTATGGCGTTTTTAGCTAACTATCCAATTGTTATTGCTCCAGCGATGGGAATGAATGCATATTTTGCTTACTCTGTTGTTCAACAGGCAGAGGGGATTACATATGTCATTGCGTTTTCAGCAGTATTTGTAACAGGTATTATTTTTCTTTTATTATCTTTCACCTCGTTTAGGCAAAAGCTAATTGTCGCAATTCCTGACAGTTTAAAACATGCAATTGCGGGTGGAATCGGATTATTTATTGCTTTTATCGGATTACGGCTTTCAGGTATTATCGTCGATCATCCATCTAACTTAGTTACAATCGGAGACTTTCATTCCCCGGCTGTTATTTTAACTTTAGTTGGTTTAGTGTTAGCGGCAGTATTAATGGTATTACGTGTTAGTGGTGCATTGTTTATTAGTATGATTGTGACAGGGGTTATTGCTTTCTTTACAGGGCAATTAAAGTTTGAAAATAACATTGTCGCAATGCCACATTTGCCAGAAGGCATCATTGTTTCAAATCCTATCAATGCATTTTCTGATGTAATTCAATACGGGTTATATGGAGTTATTTTTTCATTCTTACTTGTACTTTTATTTGATACAACAGGTGCTTTACTCGGTTTAATTAAACAAGCAGGTTTAAATACAGATAACACTGAAAAGCGCTTTGGTAAGGCGTTCATTGCGGATGCAATTGGCGGGACGACAGGTTCTATCTTTGGGACAAGCCCGACAGCAGCGACAATTGAATCGTCAGCAGGAATTGCGGCAGGTGGTAAAACTGGATTGACAGGTATTGTAGTCGTTTGTTTAACGATTATAACGGCATTCTTTAGCCCTGTTATTGCCTCTTTATCAAGTGTAGCAGCTATTACAGCTCCTTCTTTAATTATAGTAGGTAGTTTAATGGCACAAAGCATTCGTGATATTAATTGGAATGAATTCGAAGATGCATTACCGGCATTTTTAATTTTCGTTGGTATTCCGTTAACGTCTAGCATTGCGAATGGGATTGCAATCGGATTTTTAGTGTATCCAATTTTAAAAATTGCGAAGGGGAAAGGGATGGAAGTACATCCGTTACTATACTTATTTACAATTTTATTTGGATGTCATTTATTCTTATAATATAGATATAAAAAGGGGGCTTCTTATGGAAGGTCCTTTTTTGTGTATAATAAAGTGAAACTATAAACGGTGGGGCTTTTGTTCATTCCCACTGCTTATCAGCATCAGCCCTCAACAATCGGGAACTTTACTGCCCACAAATAGCGGGATAAGGTGAAAATCAAATTAGTTACGTAAAATATAAATTACTTAATGGAATATATATGTTACAATAAAGGTAGAGGAGGAACATGAATGGCTGTAAGTAAAATAAAAGTCGCGCGTGTTCAGTTAGATTTAACACAGCAACAATTAGCAGAAAAAGTAGGCGTTACAAGGCAAACGATTAGTTTAATTGAGAAGAGGAAATACAACCCGTCTTTAGATTTATGTTTGAAAATTTGCTATGCGGTAGATAAAACATTGAATGAGTTGTTTTGGGAGGAAAAGGAGTGATAGGATGAAAATCGTGAAAGATGAACGTTTAATGATTGAGGGGCTAAAACATATTAGACTAGTTTTCATCTTACAAAATATCGTCATACTAGGTATTGTTTTTTATCGCTATGTTTTGCAAGGTGCAGGATATGAAAGTGTTTCGGATTTATTAATGGTATTTATGTGCGGGATCGTAGTCATTAACTTCTTAAATTTAAAACATTCTGTAGAGGCATATGAGCATACAGGTGGAGTATCACGGAGCTATTTTATGAAATTATTATTTATTCCAGTGGGTATTGTTATTGGAATTTTAGCTATTTGTATCATTGTAACACCAGATATTTCTATAAAGGAAATTAGTATGACAGGACTTATTATGTTTGCTTGTTTTTTAGTTCCTAGTTTGTTTATATACATATATATGAGAAAAATAAAAAGTGAAGATTGAAATATAAGAAAAGCTTTCCCATATTGCGGAAAGCTTTTCTTATATTCTTTTATACAGTACTTTATGAAGACCAATCGGTTCAATTTCAAAGATTTCACCATGTTCCTGGAAGCCTAAGCGCTTGTAATATTCAGCTACAGTAATTCGGCCATTACACCATAATATATTTGCTTGGCGTTCTTGCAAGACTTGCTCCGCCTTCTGAATTAAGGAGCTTCCAGCACGTTTGTTTCGAAATTCAGGTAATGTGGCCATTCCTCGTAGACGATAATGAATACCTGCTAGTAAGTCAGGGTATATCTCTTTTGAGAAGGAAGCGATACTAATTAGTTCATCGTTTATAAATGCGCCTAAGTGAAAGGTGTCCGCTTCATAGTCGGAAGAATATTTACAATCTGCTAATGTTTGATTCGGGCGTAAAATTTTTTGACGTAATACGTAAGTTTCAGATCCCTCAATATTTTTCACGGTAATCATATTAACATCCTTTCTTATAAGGCGTTTTCTGTTAGTTGTATAAAGAAATAGGCAGGTGCGGCGAAAAGTCCGAGTATGCTAGCAGTTCCGAGAAGGAGTGAAAGTAAGAGGCAAGAGTATTTTATTCCATTCGATTTTTTCCATCCGTAGCTACAAATTTCAATGCTAATACCGATGAGAATAATGGCGACGAGTACTTCTGCTAATAATAAGAGAGCTAAAGTTGAAATAGACATAATATTATTCATCCCCATAATATGTGATAGTAACATTTTACCATATGGAAATGGAAAAATGCCCCTCAATTATGTGAGGGGCATTTTTCTATTCTAATATGCTTTTCAGTGTATCGATATGTTCTTTTGAACCTGTGACAAGCAATGTATCACCGTGTTGTAGTCTCGTATCACCATGCGGTATTAATGCTTTATTACCACGGTAAATTTGAATGACGAGTACGTCGCCTAAAAACGGAAGGCGGCGTAGTGCAACACCGTTATATTTATTGCTGCGTAGTTCGACTTCACGAACTGTTTCATTCGCTGTTGTAATTAAGCGAACGAGACTTGGTTTATCAATAAGTGCACGTAATAAAATACGTGTAGAGTTAATAGTCGAGAATACAGCGATATGTTCTTGAGTTGCTTTTTCTTGTAGAAGGGGATCTTCTACACTTGCGATGACGTGTTCAACACCTAATTCTTTTGCATGTTCTGCTAATAATAAGTTTTGTCCATCATCACTTGTTGCAACAACAACACGGTCTGCTTCGAAAACTTTTTGCTCCATTAAAGATTGAATAGTAATCTCATCTAATTTTACAATAGGGAAGTCATGAGATTTCGCTTCATCATCATTTATTTTATTTTGACGTATCATATATAGTGTTACGTCATAATCTTCACGTTTTAAATCAAGTGATAACGGAAGGGTAATTCTGCTTGCACCAATAATAGATACTTTCGGTTTTGGTGTTTCCACTTTTGGAAACATCTTTTTAAATAATATAGGTGCAAAAATACAAGTAATAACTGCACTTAAAATAAGAGATGCTGATAAACTTGGGCTAATGATGCCTAGCTTTTCACCAATTTGTGCAGCCGCAATAACTAAAGAAAGTGTTGATGTTAACAAAATAGCACTTCCGAGTACGATATTGCGTGGGTACCATTTTCGTAAGACGAGTGATGGTAACAGTTTTGAGATAAAGAGCCCCACAATTAAAATTGGGATCATTAGCATGCTAGAAGGCTCTTTAAAAATAGACCATACTTCTAGATTTACACCAACCATTACGAAGAAAATAGGGATGAAGAAACCATATCCGATGGAATCAAGTTTTTCAACCATATCTTCATTTGGTGATAATAAAGATACGAGTACACCTGCTAAAAAGGCTCCCAAAATGTTTTCTGCCCCAACAGATTCAGATAATCCAACTAATATTAAGATGAGTGCGAAAACAGCTCGTGTATCAATTTGTACACTACCGGCTTTTAAGCTTTCTAGGTATGGAATATTTTTAAAGCGTCTTGCGACAAAGTAAATTACAATACCAGCGCCGAATAGAAGAAGTAGAAGCCACATGCTTTGGCCACTTTCGGAATTTAACCCGACGAATACAGCGAGTAAAATCATTGTAACTAAGTCTGCGATAACAGCGACTAATAAAATGATTTGCCCGATTGCAGTCTTTCCTAAGTTATTTTCTTTTAATGTTGGTACGACAACACCTAAAGAAATAGTTGAAATAATTAAAGTCATGAACATTGCATTGTCTACAAATCCTAGCCATACGAATAGTAATGAAAGGGCATAAGATAATATGAAAATAAATAAGAAGATAATGCTTGCTGCTTGGAATGTGTTTGGTTCGTTTGTCGTATTCTTTTTCCCTTTTTGTTTAAAAATTGAAAAGTCAATTTCTAACCCACTTAAAAACATTAGGAAGATAAATCCTAGTGTCGATAAGACTTGAAGCCACATATCTGGCTCAATGATGTTAAACCCACTTTTACCTACAAAGATTCCTGCGATAATTTCTGCAACAACGACAGGAAGTGCTTTTAATTTAAAGCGTTGTAACAAAAGGGGAACGAAAAACGCGATTGCGACAACAACCATAAGTGATAGAACAGAAGAATGATGTTCCACTGCGTTCTCTCCCTTCAAATAAATATAGTACCTATTTAGCCATATAATAGGTAGAAAAGCAACGCATATGGATTCGATTTCATAAAGAAAGAGTTTTCTTAACATTTGTCATAATAAGTATATTTTTCATGATTCTGTTGTAAATTCCGTAATGTGGATGCAATAGGGGAGGGGATAAAGTGAAACTTTAATCAGTGGGGGTCTTACTACCCGTTAATGCGGGATAAAAAAAGACTGCTGAGGAATCTCAGCAGTCTTTTTCATACAAATTACATTGAGAAGAAGATCCATACAGTTAAACCAACTGTTGCAGTTGCAACGAAGAAACTGTATATCATTGTAAGAATTTGAACTCTTCCTTCTCCTTCTTTTAAATGCATGAACATAATTAATTGTAATAAAGCTTGCGCAACAGCCATTATGATAATAGTTGTTAATATCGTTGAAAGTGGCAGGGTTGTATAAAGTGCCACGTATAAAGCTAGAAACGTTAGTGCAAGCGATAAAATAAATCCGAAAACGTGTGACCATGGGAATCCGCTATGCGCATGCCCATTTGCTTGATTATTATTTTGACCCATTTACGCCACCATCCCGTTCAAGTAAACTAGTGTGTAAATAAAGACCCAAACAAGATCAAGGAAATGCCAGTATAAGCTGATAATAAATACTTTACGAGCTGTAACTGGTGTTAAACCTCGTTTTAAAATCTGGATAATAACACAAGTTGCCCAAATGATACCACCTGTTACGTGGGCTCCGTGTGTTCCAAGAAGAACGAAGAATGCAGATAGGAAAGCACTTGTTTGAATCGTTGCGCCTTCACCAACGTATAAAATGAATTCTTCAATCTCGAAGAATAGGAAGCCTGCACCTAAAAGTAAAGTTAGGATAAACCAAGCTAACATTCCTTTTTGATTGTGTTTACGCATTTCATGAATTGCGATACCACATGTGAAACTACTTGTTAAAAGTAGTAGTGTTTGAATTAAAAGCGTTTTAAGTTCAAACAGTTGCGCTGGTGTTGGGCCATCTGCCGTACGACCAGCAAGGACTAGATAAGAGGCGAAAAGTGTTGCGAACAGCATAATTTCAGCCCCAAGAAAAATCCAGAATCCTAGGATATTCAATCTGCTTTGCTCGGATTGATATTCCAAAGGTAAGCTTTTATCTAAAGCCGCCATGTCATTTCACCTCTCATGCTATATGTTCTGTTTCTTTAATTTCATCAACACTTACGTAGTAACCATCGTCATAATCGAATGAACGATAGATTAAGCAACCTAAAATACCAACTCCGCCGATTGCTGCAAGCCAGAACCAACTAAATACTAATGCAAAACCTGCAAGGCCGAAGAATAAAGACGCAATAATAGGCACGCCAGAGTTACTTGGCATGTGAATTGGTTTTATTTCTTCTGCAGCTGGTGTAACTGTTTCTCCGCGTTTTTTCATGAACCAGAAAGCATCAGCTTCTTTAATTTCAGGAAGTTTCGCGAAGTTGTAATGTTGTACAGGAGATTGAGTTGCCCATTCAAGTGTACGGCCGTCCCATGGATCTCCAGTTGTGTCACGCTCACCGTGACGTGCACTCCAAATTACGTTATAGCAAAGGATTAGGAAGCCAATACCCATCATTACAGCACCAACAGATGCGATTTGGTTTAGCCAGCCCCATCCAAGACTTTCAGAGTAAGTGTACATACGACGAGTCATACCGTCTAAACCTAAGAAGTACATTGGGAAGAAACAGATGTTAAATCCGCTCATAAAGATCCAGAATGTCCATTTACCTAGGCGTTCATTTAACATATGACCTGTCATTTTTGGATACCAGTATGTGAATCCAGCAAGCATAGCGAATACTGTACCTGCGATTAATACGTAGTGGAAGTGAGCAATTAGGAAGTAGCTGTTATGGTATTGATAATCAGCTGCTGCCATTCCAAGCATAACCCCTGTAACTCCACCAACTACGAAGTTTGGAATAAATGCCAATGACCAAAGCATTGGAACTGTAAAACGAATACGTCCTTTATACAGTGTAAACAACCAGTTAAAGATCTTAACACCGGTTGGAATCGAAATCGCCATTGTCGAAATCGAGAAGAATGAGTTAACCGCTGGACCTGCACCCATAGTGAAGAAATGGTGAAGCCATACGACGAAACTTAGTAAAGAAATTGCAACCATCGAGTACACCATCGCACTGTAACCGAATAGACGTTTACGTGAGAATGTACTAATGATTTCAGAGAAAATACCGAATGCCGGTAAAATAACGATATATACTTCAGGGTGACCCCATACCCAGAATAGGTTGGCCCATAACATCGGCATACCGCCGCTCGCCATCGTAAAGAAGTGAGCATCGAATAGACGGTCAAATGTCATTAATGCAAGAGCAACTGTTAATACTGGGAAAGCGAAAATAATGATAACTGTTGTAATTAAGATTGACCAAGTAAACATTGGCATTCTCATTAAAGTCATACCAGGTGTACGCATTTTTAAGATAGTAACAAGGAAGTTAATACCCGTCATCAGCGTACCGAGACCTGAAATCTGTAATGCAATTGCGTAGTAGTTATTTCCTACGCCAGAAGTAAACTCTGTACCTGCCATTGGGAAGTAAGAAGTCCACCCAGCGTCTGGAGAACCACCGATTACGAAAGCGATGTTGAATAACATTGCTCCGACAAAGAATAACCAGAAACTTAAAGCATTTAAGAACGGATATGCAACGTCACGAGCACCGATTTGTAATGGTACTACAAGGTTCATTAATCCCATAACGAATGGCATTGCCATGAAAAGAATCATTACTGTACCATGTGTTGTAAAGATCCCGTTATAGTGTTCAGCGTTTAAATAAGTTGTTTCTGGGAATGTTAACTGTGCACGGATCATTAAACCGTCCATACCACCACGGAATAACATTATAACCGCAGAGATAATATACATGGCCCCGATTTTTTTGTGGTCAACAGTTGTTAACCATTCGTCCCAAAGCCATTTCCATTTTTTATACTTTGTTAGTACGAAAATGATTGCTAATGTCACAAGAACGATAGAAGCGTCTGCACCGTAAATAATCGGGTCACCTGTGACAAAGAATTCATCAAGCTTCACTGTGTTCACTCCAATCTGTTGGAATAATAGCTATTATTTTTTGTTTTTGTAGTAGTTGTAATCACAATATTCAAGTGATTTTGGATCTACATAACTTAAGTGATGACTAGAGAAAGTCATACGACCAACTACACCAGGTTTAACAATTTCGTTGTACTTATTTTCTGTTAGTTTAGGAGCAGTTTCTTGTACTTCTTTTACCCACTTGTCATACTTTTCTTTTGTTTTTGCTTCAACTTCGAACTCCATATGAGTGAACCCTTCACCAGAGAAGTTCGCACTACGGCCTAGGTAAGAACCAGGCTTATCAGCTTGTAAATATAAATCCATAATCATGCCATCCATAGTGTACTTCATACCACCAAGTTCTGGAACCCAGAATGCATTCATTGGACCTACAGAAGTAAGCTTAAATTGAATTGGTACACCAGCTGGGATGTTTAAATAGTTAACGGTTTCAATTTTTTCCTCCGGGTAACTAAATAACCATTTCCAGTTCGCAGATGTAACATAAATTTCAACTGGTTTAATATGTTTGGACTCTTGCGGAACCTCTTCCGAAGCATAAGTTGCTTTAACTGTTGGAATCGATAATGCGATAACGATAATAACAGGAATAACCGTCCAAATGATTTCTAATAATGTGTTACCATGTTGATCAGGTGGCTCATAGTCCATATTCTCTGGTTTTTCACGATAACGAATCAAGATGACTGTAAACAAGATGAATACAATTGCGATAATTAATGACATAAGCAAGAATGACCAAACAATTAAATCATACTGTGCCTTTGCAACGGGTCCTTGCGGATTTAATACTGCGAGTTTCTTATCACAGCCACCGAGGAACAGAAGTAATGATAACGGAAGAAGCGAAGCTAACTTCCAAAATGCTTTCTTTAGTTGCACGATTGAAAATCTCCTTTCTCCTTGGATTGAAACTATGCCAATAAAACAATATAAACCTATTAATTTATAGATGGCAATAGTTTTTGTCATATTGTTAAAAAATAGACACAAATGCACACTTTTTAAGGTGAATATCATTTGTAACTTGATAACATTGTAAACTATTTTCCAGATAAAAACGTGATTGTGGGAATTTTAAGATAAATAAAGTTATACCAACATATCCAAGAAATAGAAAAAAGCTATCTTATCATAAGAAAGATAGCTGAATATTTTGTATATTTAGTTTATTCCCTGAGTTATATTTTTTTTCTGTTCAAATGTGACAACTTTTTTATATTTCACTTGGTATAAAATGTAACAAATAATCATAAATGGAATCCCACAATAGAGAGCAATTCTTTGATCTGGAATGAAAGCTAAACTAACAAATGTAATGAAATTGAGTGAGAAAGCTACGATTGGAACTATTGGATAAAGTGGTGTACGGTATTTTAAATCATTTATGTCGCCGCCATTTTTCACGAAATTTCTACGGAAGAAAAACTGTGAAGCTGCAATCGACATCCAAACAACAACAGCAGCCATTGCTGCAATAGAAGTTAAAATTAAAAAGACAGTATCTGCTGCAAATATACTTGTTAATAAAGAAAGGCTTGCGAAAATCAGACTGAAAATTAACGCATTTAGTGGTACACCTCTTTTAGTTAACTTCGTAAAAGCTGGACTAGCCATTCCTTGTTTTGCCATCGCCCAAAGCATACGAGAATTTGCGTATAGACCAGAGTTAGCTACGGATAATACAGCTGTAATAATAACAAAGTTCATAATGTCCGCTGCATAAGGGATACCAGCCACATCAAATACAAGTACAAATGGACTTTCAACTAGATTAGCCTCTTGCCACGGGAGTAAACCTACAACAACTGATATCGCTAGGACGAAGAAGAATAGAGTTCGCCAAATTGTATTTTTGATTGCTTTTGGAATTGTTTTTTCAGGATTTTCACTTTCTCCTGAAGCAATTCCGATAAGCTCTGTTCCTTGGAATGAGTAATTAACTGTGATCATCGTAAGAAGAACAGCTAATGCACCGTTTGGAAATAGCCCGCCATTTTCAGTGAAATTGTGAAGCATTGGAGCTGGCTTTCCATTAAAATCGAGGAGACCAAACATAACCGCTCCTCCAAGAACGATAAAGATAACAATGGTTGCCACTTTTACGCTAGCGAACCAAAATTCAGCTTCTGCATATGCTTTTGCTGATAAAGCGTTCACAAGAAAGAGTACTATTGCAAAAGTAACACACCAAATCCACGAAGAAACGTCTGGAAACCAACGTTTCATTAAAATGCTAACAGTCGTTAACTCTACTCCAACTGTAACAGCCCAATTTAACCAATACATCCAACCGACAACAAATCCAAAACCAGGTGAAATAAATTTGCTTGCGTAACTTTGGAAGGAACCCGCTTCTGGCATAGCTACTGATAATTCGCCAAGACATAACATCGTTAAATACATAACAAATCCACCGACTAAAAATGCAAGAATAGCACCACCAGGTCCAGCGTTATGGACGATTTGACCAGAGCCCATAAATAGCCCAGTTCCGATAACTCCACCAAGTGCAATCATAAATAGGTGTCTACTTTTCATTGTGCGTTTTAAATCTGTTTGTTCTACTTGTTGATTCATATGCCCCTCACCCCATATTTTCTTGTATGTGTTAACTTGATTTCATTCTGGGCTTTTAATCATTAGTGGGGGATGAAAAACATACTCGGCTTATTTTGTTGTGAACTGAGTATGTAAAAGATAACTATGACTAAATACCTTAGAATGTTTGTTAACCTAGTGAAATAAATTCAGTTACTTCACCAGGTTAATAATTTCCATTTTAGCAAAAGAATCTGAAAAAGTATATTGTTTTTTCTTTTTATTAAAAATAATTAGAATTTTAAAACGATATCTGTGAATAATAATTCACAGAATCTTTCTAGCAAACTAGTAAGAAGAAAGGTACAATGATAGGAGGTAGATCTGTAAAATAATAATTAATGGAGTCTTGTTTAAAATGAAAAAGTTAAAATATGTTTTTGTTTTTGGAATTATATTTGCTGCCGCGTTTTTTATAGGGAAAGATAAAATTATACAAAAGGCGCAAGTGTTCCGTTTAGAGTTTCTATCTGAAATGAAAGAAGCGGCTATGATTGAAAATGTTCCGTTTATAAAGCAGTTACCAGAATTACCTCGTGGATGTGAAGTTACAAGTTTGGCTATGTTGCTGCAATACAAAGGTATACAAGTAGATAAGATGCAACTTGCTAGCGAAATTCATCGTGTTCCATTTAAACAAAATGGTTTACGTGGAAATCCTTATGAGGGGTTCGTTGGAAATATTTATACTAAGGCAGAGCCAGGCTATGGTGTATATAATCAACCCATTTTTAATTTAGCGGAAAAATATGTTCCTGAAAAAGTAGTTAATTTAACAGGTAGAGACGTGCAAGATACATATAAAGTAGTTAGTTCCGGTTCGCCAGTATGGGTCATTATTAATACAACGTTTAAGCCACTAGCTGAGAGTAGTTTTGAAACATGGAATACAAGCTCTGGCAAAGTGAAAATTACATATTTTGAGCATAGTGTAGTAGTGGTTGGATACGATCAAAACTTTGTATATGTAAATGATCCTCTAAAAAACAATCCACGTTTCGCTGTTCCACGAGCAGAATTTGAGCAAGCTTGGGAGCAAATGGGGAAACAAGCTATTACTATTTTATAAGAGTAAAAAGTCATCTTGAGGATGGCTTTTTATTTTCATTACTTTAAGATAGAAAATTCAGAAGATTCTTTTAAAAGTTAATAATTCACGCTATAATAACATTTAACTTGGTGAAGAAGGGGAGAAGAGAAATGGATGTCGCAAAGGAACTTGTTTTATCAAAGAATCAGTTGATTGAGTGGAGAAGGCATTTTCATAAGTATCCAGAGTTATCTTTTCAAGAGGAAAAAACATCTCAATTTGTATTCGACATACTTCGGAAAATCCCGTATTTAGAAGTTTCACGACCTACTAAATATAGTGTAATGGCAAGGTTAATTGGTAAGCAGCCTGGTAAAACCATCGCGGTTCGTGCTGATATGGATGCTCTTCCTATTCATGAAGAAAATAAATTTGATTTTATTTCTACATATCCAGGTGTGATGCATGCGTGTGGTCACGATGGTCACATGGCAATATTGCTTGGTGTAGTACATAAGTTGGTAGAGGAAAGAGAGAAAGTTAAAGGAGAGATTCGCTTTTTATTTCAACATGCAGAAGAAAACTTTCCGGGTGGTGCAGAAGAAATGGTCGCAGCGGGAGTGATGGAAGGTGTGGATTACATTATTGGTGCTCATCTTTGGGCGTCATTAGAGGTTGGGAAAATAGGTGTAATTTATGGTCCTGCGATGGCGGCACCGGACGTTTTTAAAATGACGATAGAGGGAAAAGGTGGGCATGCTGGAATTCCGCACGAAACAGTTGATAGTATCGCCATTGGTGCACAAGTTGTTTCGCAAATCCAGCAAATTGTATCTCGCCTCACGAACCCGTTAGATTCTCTCGTAGTATCTGTAACGCAATTTCATTCTGGGACAACCCATAATGTTATCCCGGAACAAGCGGAGATTGAGGGGACAGTGAGAAGTTTAAGGCATGAATTAAGAGAGGAAACAAAGGAGAAGCTTGAACGGATTGTCAAACATATTACAGAATCATACGGTGCTAAGTATACATTTTCTTATGAGTATGGATATCGACCAGTTGTGAACGATTATGAAGTCACAGAGCTTATTGAACATACGGCATTACAGTTGTATGGAAGAGAAGGAGTTGTTCGTTTACAACCAACGATGGCAGGAGAAGATTTTTCGGCATTTTTACAAAAGGCACCAGGGACGTTCTTTTTTATAGGGGCAGGCAATGAAGAGAAGGGAATTATATATCCGCATCACCATCCTCGTTTTACAATTGACGAAGATGCATTACCAATTGGAATGGAAGTCTTTGTATCATCCATTATGAATTTGATAAGTAAAGGAGAATGAGATGAAGAAAATACACGTGCTAGCACTTATTCCAGTTCTTTGTTTAGTGATTGGACCAGTATTTGCTAATTCGGTCACTCCTTACGTACTTGGGATGCCATTTCTATTATTTTGGGTATTATTATCAGTGCTCATTACGTCTCTTTGTATGGGGCTTGTGTACGTATTCGACCCTGCTAATAAGGGGGATGTGAAATGACAGCATTACTTATCATTATTTTATTCTTATTTTTAGCGCTATTTTTAGGGATTCGAGCCCAACGTGGAAAAGATATGAATTTAGAGCAATGGTCAGTTGGAGGAAGAGGGTTTGGAACTATTTTCGTTTTTCTCCTTATGGCAGGCGAAATTTATACGACATTCACATTTTTAGGAGGAAGTGGCTGGGCGTATAGTAAAGGAGCTCCTACTTTTTATATTTTAGGGTATGGTGCATTAGCTTATATTTTATCGTATTTCTTATTGCCTCCAATTTGGAAATATGCAAAAGAGCATAACCTCGTTTCACAGTCCGATTTTTTTGCGAAAAAATATAGCAGTAAGACGCTTGGGATAATTGTTTCAATTATTGGTGTAATTTCTATCATCCCATATCTTGTTTTACAGCTAAAGGGATTAGGGATCATCGTTTCGGAAGCATCTTATGGAAGAGTATCACCAGTTATTGCAGTATGGATTGGTGCTATTGTTATAACTATATATGTAATGGTTTCAGGTATACATGGATCGGCTTGGACAGCTGCTTTGAAGGATATTATGATACTATTTATCGTTATGTTTTTAGGTATATATTTACCGTACCATTATTATGGAGGATTTCAGCCGATGTTCGAAGCTGTAGAAGCAGTGAAACCAGGTTTTTTATCTTTACCTGAAGAAGGAATGAGTATTTCTTGGTTTGTTTCTACTATTATATTAACGGCTCTTGGTTTCTATATGTGGCCCCATACATTCGCTTCTGCTTTCTCGGCAAAAAATGAAAAAGTATTTCGTAAAAATGCGGCAATTATGCCACTGTATTCTTTAGTTTTACTTTTCGTATTTTTTGCAGGGTTTGCTGCTATCTTGCAAGTTCCAGGGTTAAAGGGAGCGGATGTAGATCTTTCATTATTCCGTCTGGCTCTTCAAACGTTTGATCCATGGTTTATTGGTATTATTGGTAGTGCAGGAGTGTTAACGGCATTAGTTCCAGGTTCCATGCTTGTTATGGCGGCATCTACGTTGTTAGCAAAAAATATTTACCGAACAATGGTGCCATCTGCTTCAGATAGACAAGTTGCAAAAGCAGCTAAGTTATTTGTACCTGTCGTAACGTTTGTTGCAGTATTGTTTACATTTAAAGGAGGAGAAACGATAGGTGCTCTTCTTTTAATGGGGTACAGTATAGTTACGCAACTTTTCCCTGCGCTTGTATGTAGTTTGTTTCCTCGTCAAATTATTACGAAACAAGGTGCGATTGCGGGGATGGGGATTGGGTTGTTAATTGTCGCATATATCACCTTATCTGGTTCTACTATAGCTACGATGTTCCCGGGTGTCCCGCAGTATATGAAAGATTTGAATGTAGGTATAGTCGCGTTGTTAGTTAACATTATTGTGATGTTTGTAGTTAGTGGATTCACAAGAAATGTATCTGTAAAGACCGACAATATAATAGTAGAAAAGTAATTCGCGTGTTAGAGCTATCTTTGAAAAGAGATAGCTCTTTTTTGTATATATTTTCTTCTATTAGCGGAATCTAACTAAAAACTTGTTGAAAAGGAAGCTAGGTGGGGAAATTGTTAGAGCTAGAAGGTAACTTGTTTGAAGTTATGAAGGAAATTAGGGATGAGTTAGGTTCACCTAATGATTTAACAATTAGAGAAGTTGCTCTTGCTGGTAGTTTAACACGCTGCGCTGTTATTTTTTTATGTGGGTTAACAGATAAGGATAATGTTTATAAATATGTAGTTCGTACACTTCAATATGAAGAAATACCAAATGAAGCAGCTGTGGTTCAGACATTATTGGATCGTTTTATTTCTATTGCAGAAGTCGGTATGAAGACGACTTTTCCAGATATTATAAATGCGGTTTTAGCAGGAGATACAGTCATATTAATTGATAATATTCAAACGGCTATTGTTGTTAACAGTAGAGCTTGGGAGAAAAGAAGTCTAGAGCCTCCAGTGACAGAAGATTTAATACGTGGACCGAGAGTTGGATTAAATGAAGATATTAATGTGAACAAAATGCTAATTCGCCGTGGTTTACGTGATCCGAAGTTACGGTTTCAATCTTATATTATGGGGAAACGATCGCAGAAAGAAGTAACCCTAGTATATATAGAAGATATTATTAACCCTTATATTGTAAAAGAACTAGATCGGCGTCTTCAATCAATAGTGACAGATGTCATTTTTGAGACAGGAACGATTGAGCAATTAATTCAAGATAATAATTTGTCGCCGTTTCCGCAGTTTTTAAATACAGAAAGACCAGATAATATAGTGGCTGCATTGGCGAAAGGGAAAGCGGCCATTTTAGTAGATGGGTCACCATTCGCTCTTATAGCTCCACTAGTGTTTGTTGATATTTTTCAATCTGTAGAAGATCATTATGAGCGTTGGGTAATTGGAACGTTATTAAGAATTTTACGTATGGGATCAGGTATCGCTGCTGTTTTATTACCTGCCATGTACGTAGCGCTTGTATCGTATCATCAAGGGCTTATTCCATCTAAACTAGCTTATTCTATTGCGGGAGCGAGAGAAGGGGTGCCATTTCCTGCTTATATAGAAACGTTAATGATGGCATTAACGATGGAATTAATACGAGAAGCTGGGATTAGGCTTCCGAAACCGATGGGACAAACAATTGGTATCGTAGGTGGTCTTGTAATTGGAGAAGCGGCAGTAAATGCGGGGATTGTAAATCCGTTTTTAGTAATTATTATTGCGGTTACCGCAATTGCTACATTTTCACTTCCTGTATATAGCATTACGATTACATTTCGAATTTTACTTTTCGTCTTCGTGTTAGCTGCAACTGCTTTTGGATTGTACGGAATCATTTTAGCTCTTATTGCACTTGCGGTTCATATTACAAATTTAAAGAGTGTTGGGGTTCCGTATACAACACCTATTGCTCCTGCTTTTTATAAAGATTGGGAAGAAGAATTGGTTCGCTTACCAAAATCAATGTTAAAAGAGAGACCAGAATATTTACAAACGAAAGACTCTACATTACGTCCAAAGGAGCGAGAGTAATTGAAACCATTTGAGTATGGGGATGAAGAGATTGGATCTCGGGAAATTGGGTTTGCGGTATCGTCAACCATTATTGGTATAGGGGCATTGTCTATGCCGAGAGATATTGCTGATCAAACTTTATTTTCGGACGGTTGGATTATTTTGCTTTTGGGTGGATTGATATGTGCGGTTTTAGGTTGGTTTGTAACGAGGGTAGCTATTTTATTCCCAAAACAAAACTTTGTTCAATATACAAGTGCACATTTGACGAAACCTGTTGCATACACAATTAGTAGCATTTTAGTATTAACGTTTGCAGCTCTGACAGCATATGAATCGCGAATGATTGCGGTTATTTCACAAACATATTTATTTAGTGATACACCAATACAGCTATTGTCTTTCTTCTTCTTATTAGTTGTTATTTATGGAGTGGCAGGATCGAGAGCGGCTTTATTAAGATTAAATGTTCTATTCCTACCAATTGTTTTAATTGCGATAGTGCTTCTTTCTTTATTGAATGTGAACTTAATGGAAATAGATAATTTACTACCGGCTTTTCAAACAAATGTCAGTCAGTATGCTGTAGGAGTTAAAAATTCTATTTTTACATTCATCGGATTTGAGGTAGCTCTGTTTTATGCTGTGTTGTTGAATGATAAGGCAGCGAAAAAAGCGCCAATGGCAGTTGCAAAAGCGGTGATCGTAAACGTGTTGTCATACATTTTGATTTATGTAACTTGTATTAGTGTTTTTACGTATATGACAACACGTGGATTGACATATCCAACAATTGAATTAGGAAAAGAAATTGAAATTGGTGGAGGGTTTTTAGAAAGATTTGATGCCATTTTTTTTACTACTTGGATTATTACTATTTATAACACTACAGCAATGTATTATGACGTCGCATCTTTATTATTTTGTGCTATGTTTCCAAAAGTGAAGAAACATATTTTTATTTTTGTAAGTGCCCCGATTATTTTTATGGTGAATATGATACCTAGTAATTTGAATACGTTGTCAAGTTATGGGACTTATTTAGCTTGGATAGATATGGGGTTTGTCGTGTTAGCACCTTTGTTAGTTTTTATTGTATATAAAATAAAAAGAAGGAATGGTAGAAATGAAACACCTTCTTAAAATAATAATGGTTATGGTTTTAGCTGGATTTATAAGTGGGTGCTCTGAGTTAGAAGAAATAGAAGAAAGGGGATTTGTAGTAGGTGCAGCTTACGATATTGTAAAGGAAAAGAAAGCAAATCCAATTATGAAAGGGACGTATCAGATGGTACTTCCTAGTAAATTATCGCAACAAGGTGGACAAGGTGATGGAGGTGGAGAAAATTATATTAATGTTAGTGCGAAAGCGGATAGTGTCTTTGAGCAAATACGAATTATCGCCAAAAAAATTAGTCGTTCATTATTCTTTCCGCATATACAAGTGATAATTTTTTCTAAAGATTTACTAGCGAATCCATATGTTTTGCAAAATACGTTAGATGTATATATTCGCGATCACGAGATGAGAAGAAATATTCGTTTGTTCGTTTCTGAGAAAAATGCAGAAGCTATCTTAAAGCAGAGTGCCAAGCCTGAAAATTTACCGGCGCAGTATATTGATATGTTAGCTGAACACCCTCCGAAAAATGCTCAAATGATTGAAGCTGCAAGAATTGGTGAAGTACAGGAAAAGATGATTTCTAACCAAAGTTTCGTATTACCTATTCTCGAACTAACAAAACAAGGGGTACAAATGAACGGAGCAGCGTTGTTTCGTGGGAAGGATAATAAGTGTGTAGGCAGTTTGAGTGGAGAACAAACAGTAGGAATGAATTATATAATAGGTAAAAAAATTGGAGGTTTTTTTACTATCCGTAAAAAAGACCAGCTTATTACATATGAAATTCATAAGGTGCACCGAAAGATTAAAGTGTCTACGACAAATGCTACAAAACCGAAGTTTGATATCCATTTATCTCTGGAAGGTACATTGGCTGAGTTGCACTTTAGTGATCATAAACAAGTTATGAATGAAAAGCGCTTGAAGAGGGATATTTCGAAGGAAATGGAGAAGCGTATTCAAAAATCGATTAAGCTTGTTCAAAAAAAATATAAGGTAGATGTATTAGCATTAGGGGAAGTATATAAGCGGCATAATTATAAAGAGTGGAAAAAAATAAGTAAGAATTGGGATCAAGGTGAAAATTACTTTAGTAACGCTGAGGTTACTGTTCATGTTCATCCGACAATTGAGCATTCGGGTTCGGCTTTACCGAAGAGAGTGAAATAAGGTGATTTAAGTTGTTTACTGGACTAGGAATTAGTTGCACGATATTAATGGCGGTTCTTCCGGGAGTCATATACTTTATTCATAAAAAACTCACAACGTATGGAGCTCAGCCGTGGAAAGAAAAAAAGAAACCTGAATAATTTCAGGTTTCTTTCGCGCAAAGCATATGTGAAGGGGGATACCTTCTATGTATGCTTTGTTTTTATACAAGTCCTAACCAATGTACCAATTGTGTAGAGAGGAAAGTCACAACAATTGCGATAACGGTAGGGATTGCGAACGATAAGAATGTCCATTTTGCACTTTTTGTTTCTTTATATATGTTAACCAGTGTTGTTCCGCACGGGAAATGAAGGAGTGAGAACAACATTGTATTTAACGCTGTTAACCAAGTCCAACCATTTTCTAAGAATAGATTTTTAATTTGGTTAAAATCATCTATCTCAGTTAAAGCCCCAGTTGATAAATAAGACATTAATAAAATCGGGATAACAATTTCATTCGCTGGTAGTCCAAGAATGAATGCAGCTAAAATAAACCCGTCAAGTCCTAACATTTTAGCGAATGGATCTAGGAAGTTTACAAAATACATAAGTAAGCTTGTGTCACCGATGAAAATATTAGCAAGTAACCAAGTTAATGCAGCTGCAGGGGCAGCTACAACTATAGCTCGTTTTAAAACATAAATTGATTTATCGAGTGTTGCACGTACAATTGTATTCCAAACTTTTGGCTTACGGTACGGTGGTAACTCAAGAGTGTAGTGAGTTGGCACACCTTTTAAAGCTGTTTTTGATAGTACCCAAGAAACAGTTAATGTCATAATAACACCAATTACAACCATTCCAACTACGACACCTGCAGTAACTAATGTTTGCATACTACCTGTATAACCAGCAGCCATAAATAATGAAGCCATTAAAATTAACATAGGCCAGCGACCGTTACAAGGAACGAAGTTGTTTGTTAAGATTGCAAGCATTCGTTCACGTGGTGATTCAATAATACGTGTTGACATAATAGCGGCTGCATTACAACCAAAACCCATTGCCATTGTTAAAGATTGTTTGCCATGTGCACCGGAGCGTTTGAATAAGCGATCCATATTAAAAGCGACACGTGGTAAGTATCCGTAGTTTTCTAATAGTGCGAACATAGGGAAAAAGATTGCCATAGGTGGTAACATAACGCTAATAACAGCACCGATACCACGGAATAAACCAAGTATTAAAATGCCATGTAACCATTCAGGTGCATGCGCTGCTTGGAACCAAGATGTTAAATATCCTTCTGCCCATCCGAAGAATTCAGCAATCATATCAGATGGTACGTTAGCGCCTGCAATTGTAAGATAAAAAATAATAGATAAAATACCGAGCATAATTGGGAATCCCCAGATGGGAGATGTGAAAATTTTATCTAGTTTTTCAGAACGATACAATTTATCAGTATTTGTATATTGAACAGACTCTTTACATATGCTTGCAGATGTTCGATAAATATCTCCGACAATATCATCTCGTATATCTTCTTTTGAGAGTGTTTGTGCATGTTGAATGATATAGTCTAATGGAAGAGCTTTACTGGCTGAGTGAGATTCCATTCATTACGACCTCCCTTACAAGTGGTTCATTATGGTGTTTTTGAAGTGTAGTTAAGAAATTTTTATCTCCATCTAAAATACGTAAAGCAATCCAACGTGCTGGATACGTATCACCAAACACTTTATAAATTTGCGGTTCTAATTCCTGAATCATATTTTCGATTTTTTCACTGTAAGAAATTTTAATTGGTGTTGGAATTAATTTTTTATTAGCTACTTTAGAGATAACATTTAGCAAATGCCCAATACCTACTCGGTTACGAGCAGAAATCTTAACTACAGGTACACCGAGCGATTTTGCTAATTTCTTTTCATCAATAACGATGCCTTTTTTCTCCGCTTCATCAATTAAATTAATACAAATGACTACATTGCTTGTCATTTCCATTACTTGGAGTGCTAAATTTAAATTTCTTTCCATTGCAGTTGCATCTATAACAACTACAGTTACTTCTGGTTTTTCAAATATAATATAATCTCTTGCTACTTCTTCATCCGCAGAATTTGAATATAGTGAGTAAGTTCCAGGTAAATCTATTAATGTATATTTACTTCCGTTATGTTCATATTCCCCTTCAGCTTTTAAAACAGTTTTTCCCGTCCAGTTTCCAGTATGTTGTTTTAAGCCTGTTAAAGTATTAAATAATGTACTTTTCCCGGTATTCGGGTTGCCAGCTAAAGCAATGCGATGTTTGCTCATCTGAAATCATCTCCTATTAATACCCCGAAAACAAGGGAACTTTCTTCCTTACGTAGTGCAATAGTTGTGTTGCTTACTTGATAAGCGACCGGATCTCCAAGTGGACTGCGTTGTAATACTTTAATCGTTGCCCCAGGGATAAATCCTAAGTCTAATAAACGTCGTTTCATAGTTCCTTCTAATTGTATCTTCTCAATTTGTACAAACTCTCCTGTTTTAAATTCAGAAAGTGGTTTTGTATTAGCCGATACCATAAAAGTTACCCCATCTCTATATTGTTAGTTTAAGTTTAAAAAGTTTCCTCAGGTAAACTTTTTGTTAGTAATATAGTAGACCACATTGAATGATGCTGTCAATTAGTACTTTAAAAATATTCAATTATTTTTAGAATTGTTCCAATTTATTTAGTTGTACCAAAAAATATTACTGAAATTCTTCGCAATGTAAATAAAGTAAGGGTGTAAAACCTTAAAAATATAGGGTGATTGTAAATGTAGTTTTAATCTAAAGGGGAAAATGCAGAAAATTATTTACACTAGCTTTACATTGTTAAGATTAAATTTACAATAATGCATGTTTAGTGTGGATTTTGTTGGGCTTTTCAACTATAAATGTTGGAATGTCTAGCTTTTGCGGGATGTTACCCCTATTTACTTAAACTTAAAAATTGCTTAACACTCACATAATATTGTTGTCCTACAATGAATTTGTGTTCGAAAGAAGATGAATTCGAAAAGTGATAATCCAAATGGGGGTACAAGACATGGTTATGAAAAAGGGTATTAAATTTTCTTTAGCGGCTTTAGTTGTTGCAGGTGCATTAGTTGGATGTGGAAAAGCAGAAAGTACGGATAATAAGGAAGCTGCTAAAGGTAGCGATGCAAAACAAGAATTATCAGGTACGATTGCAGCGGCTGGCTCTACAGCTCTTCAACCTCTTGCGGAGGAAGCTGGAAAGAAATTCATGGAGAAAAATTCAAAGGTTTCTATTCAAGTTCAAGGTGGCGGTAGTGGAACTGGGATTAACCAAGTAGCATCTGGTGCGGTACAAATTGGTAACTCAGATGTTCCAGCTGGAGATAAAATAAAAGATGCTGAAAAAGCAAAAGAATTAGTAGATAACAAAGTTGCGGGTATCGCATTCGCGCTTGTCGTAAATAAAGATGTAAAAGTTGATAACTTAACAGTACAACAAGTACAAGATATCTTCACTGGAAAAGTAACGAACTGGAAAGAAGTAGGCGGAAAAGATGAAAAAATCAACGTAATTAACCGTCCAGCTTCATCTGGTACACGTGCTACTTTTGAAAAGACAGTTATGAAAGACGCGAAAATTAATGATGGAACTGGTACAACACAAGATTCTAATGGTGCTGTAGAGCAAGCGATTAACTCTACTCCAGGTTCAGTTAGTTACTTGGCAATGTCTTACATGGTTGGTGAGAAAAAAGGTGCGTTACAGACGGTTAAAATTGATGGATCTGAACCGAAAGTTGAAAATATTTCTGCTGGTAAATATCCATTCTGGTCTTACGAGTACATGGTAACGAAAGGTGAGGCGAAGGAAGCAACTAAGGCTTACATCGACTATGTAAAAGGTAAAGACTTTGAAAAACAAGTAGAAGATATGGGTTACATTCCGATGTCTAAATTAAATAAGTAATAAAATTTATGGGGCTGGCTGCAAGGTCAGTCCTGTTCATTTCAATCTATGAAGTGGGGTCTGACCTGTGATGAAGGGGAAAAAACAAATTAATTACGTAAAGAGTGAATATATAGGAAGATCACTTGTTACGTTTTGCGGTATTTTTATTGTTCTTGTTACATTAGCTATTATTGCGTTTATTTGCGGAAAAGGAATTCAATCATTCACGCAAAGTGGTATCTCATTTACTGAGGTGTTAACATCGACAAAATGGAATCCAAATGCTGATCAAGGCACGTATGGTGCTGTAATCTTTATTGTAGGTTCGACGCTTGTGTCGTTAGGTGCGGTCGTTATTAGTGCACCGATTGCTATAGCTCTTGCTATATTCATGAATTTAATTTCGCCGAAGTTTGGGAATAAAGTATTGAAGCCTGTTTTGGAATTATTAGTTGGTATTCCGTCAGTTGTATACGGATTATTGGGGGTTACAATTTTAGTTCCTCTATTACGTGATTCGTTTGGTGGAGTAGGCTTTAGTTTAATTGCAGGTATTATTGTGCTAAGTATTATGATTTTACCTACTATTGCTAGTATCGCTTCTGATGCAATACGCTCTGTTCCATTTGATTACTTGGAAGCTTCTTACGGTTTAGGATCAACGAAATGGCAAGCGATTAGCCGAGTGATTGTTCCAGCTGCAAAACAAGGGATTTTAACAGGTATAGTTTTAGGTTTAGCGCGTGCTTTTGGTGAAGCATTAGCGGTTCAAATGGTAATCGGGAACACGATTAAATTACCAGAAGGAATATATAGTCCGACAGCAACGTTAACGGGTATTCTGACAATGGATATGACGAATACATTGAACGGAACAGCTTGGAACAATGCGTTATGGACTTTAGCGATGATTTTACTTGTTATTTCATTCCTGTTTATTTTAGTAATTCGAGCAATTGGGCAAAGAGGTGAGCGATAATAATGAATGCAAGAACGGTAAATAAAGTTTGGACAGGTATCTTTTATGCAGTTGCGGCTTTAGTTGTGGCTTTGCTAGTGTTCTTAGTGTTTGAAATTCTGCAAAAGGGATGGGGATTTTGGGATCCTAGTTTCTTATTCGGAGAACCAAGTAATACAAGAGCTGGTGGTGGAATTGGTCCGCAATTATTCAATTCCTTCTACATGCTTGTTATAACGCTTGTTATATCTATTCCTCTTGGATTAGGTGCTGGAATATATTTAGCGGAGTATGCAAGACAAGGTCGTTTTTTAAGTTTTGTTCGTTTATGTATTGAGACGATGGCGTCTTTACCTTCTATTGTTGTTGGACTATTTGGTTTGTTAGTGTTTGTTACAATGACAGGCTGGGGATACACGGTAATGGGTGGTGCTCTTGCTTTAACTATTTTAAACTTACCAGGTTTAACACGTGTTTGTGAAAATGCGATTTCAGAAGTTCCTCATAATGTAAAAGAGGCGAGCCTTGGATTAGGTGCGACAAAGTGGCAAACGATCGTGCGTATTATTATCCCGTCGTCATTGCCACAAATTATTACAGGTGTTATTTTAGCGGCTGGCCGTATATTTGGTGAAGCAGCGGCATTAATTTACACAGCGGGTTTAACATCTCCAATTTTAAATTCAGCAGCGGACTTCTCGAGTCCTGCGCATCCTTTAAATCCATTTAGACCAGCCGAAACGTTAGCGGTTCATATTTGGAAGTTGAATTCTGAAGGGATTATCCCAGATGCGAAGTTAATTGCGACAAAATCTGCAGCTGTATTAATTATTATGGTATTACTATTCAATGTCATTTCACGCTTGGTAGCATCTGTATTGCATAAGCGCTTTACAGGAACGAAAAGAAAAAGTAAAACGACGAAGAAGGTAAAAGCGGCATAAGTTGAAGATGAAAACTCTCTGTTTATAAAACAGAGAGTTTTTTTACGGTCATTTTGTTGTTGGCAGGAAAAGAAGAAGAGTGACCGAATAGGTAACTTGATATATAGAAATTGGGATGAAAATAGGGAGGGATTTGGAAGTGTTTTTTCTGCAAATGTCGGGGTTTCCTGGGTCTGGGAAATCGACACTTTCTAAGTATATCGCTAAATTAACAGGTGCTGTTATTGTAGATCATGACGTCGTGAAATCAGCTTTATTAAAATCATTAAAGGAAAAAGGTGTTGAACCAACAGTGGTTGGAGGAATCTCCTATGATATTGAGTGGGAACTGATCGATTTTTTGTTGGAGCAAGAGCACAGTGTGATATTAGATAGTCCGTGTCTCTACGAAGGGATGGTTAAAAAAGGAATAGATTTATGTCAGAAACATGGTGCTACATATAAATATATTGAATGTTATCTTAATAGTATAGAAGAAATTAATCGTAGGTTACAAACGCGTGAACGTAAGATAAGTCAAATTACAAAAGTGGGATCAGAAGTAGCATTTCAAAAATGTCTGGCTGGCAGTAAAAGGCCTTTACATGGTGAATATCTTATTGTGGATTCTGGAGAGCCGCTAGAGAAGTATGGTAAAAAAGTGATGGATTATATTTATCCCGCTATTTGTGGGAAGTAAAACTCCCACCTCAAAATTCAGCTGGAGCAAAGGAGTTAGATGGGGGCTAATAATCAGTGTGGGGGATAAACCCTCACTGATTAAAAATTCACTTTATGGATAGGTAGAGGGATACAAAAGACGTTATCTTCAATTATGAAGATAACGTCTTTTGGTTTAAATATCAGGTGTTTCTGTAGAAGTACTCATTTTTCTGCGGGAGCGTCTTTTTCTCCCGATTTTATCTAATAGTTCATACATAACAGGAACAACTACTAATGTAAGAACGGTTGAAGCGGCTAAGCCGCCAATTACAACGACAGCTAGACTTTTTGATACCATGCTGCCCGCTTGAGATTGGCCGAATAGGAGTGGTAGCATAGCGACGATTGTTGTTATGGCTGTCATAATAATTGGGCGTAATCGAGTGGAGCCGGCTTCTAATAGGGCTTCTCTTGTTTCCATACCATTTTCTCGATTTTGTTGGACTCTTTCTATTAATACAATAGCATTTGTAACGACAATTCCGATTAACATTAATGCGCCAATCAAGGAATTTACATCAACTGGTGTTCTGGAAATGATTAATCCTAAAATACCTCCGACAGCAGCTAATGGCAAGGAGAATAAAATTGCAAAAGGAGCACGCGCCTGCCCGAATGTGATGACCATAATTAAATATACAATCCCGATTGCAATCCCCATAATTTTAAATAAATCAGTGAAGTTCTCTTGCATAGATTCAGTAGCACCTGCGATATTTACTTTTGCCCCGTTAGGTAAATCTAAGTCGGCTATCGCTTTGTTTACTTCTGCGCTTACTTTACTTAAATCGTCACTTGAAGCTTCTGCAGTAATTTGAATCGTTTCTTTCCCGTCTTTATGGAAGATTTCCGTTTGAAGTTGTTTTTCTGAAATAGTTGCAATGTCTTTTAAAGGAATTGGTCCGTTAATAGGTGATAGTATGTTTGTGTTTAAAATATCTTCTTGTTTGTTAATGGATGCCTTTTTATGTTCTATCATAATAGTTGTTTTTTCATTATTGATTGAGATTTCCCCAATAGGGGATTTCTTCATAAGGAATGATACTTGTTGTGCTGCTAATTCTGGTGTTAAACCTAGTTGCTCAGCCTTTGTTTGATCGATATGAATTTGCCATTCTTTTTTAGATTCTTCTATATTTGTTTTTACTTTGGAAAGAGAATCCATGCTTTTTAGTTTTGTTTCGACGATGTTAGCGGCCTTTTGTAAATTTGTTTCGTTAGTAGCTGTTACATTAAATTGTAAGTTGTTTCCGCCTCCGGAGTCAGAGTAACTCGTTTTTATATAATCAAGTTCAGCTGGTTCGAAAGCTGTATGTTCCTTTTTTAATTCTTTAATATATTGGTCGATGTCAGATCCTTTTTTAAAGACTACAAATATAGTTGCAAGATTGTTTTGCGTTGTCTGTCCCCATTGTGCATCTTCTGCGCTAGATCCCATTCGCAAAATAACATCTGTTACATCAGAATTAGAGAGGAGTTTCTTTTCGAAATCAAAGGCTTTTTGTTTTTTAGCTTCAGAATCATAACCAGCTGGAAATGTCATGTTAACGGAAAGCATTGTATCATCCTCAGACTTTATGTTCGCTTTCGGAAGTAGTATGTAGGCTGCAATTGATCCTGCAAATAATAAAAAAGAAGTGAGTAGAATGATAAATTTATGAGAAAGAGCCCACTTTAATGTAGCGACATATCGCGGTGAAGAATGTGAATTGCGACGTTTTGTTTTTTTGAGCAGTAAAAAAGCCATAAGTGGAACGACTGTTAATGCCACAATTAAGGAAGAAAGTATAGAATATACAACTGCTAACACCATAGGTAACATTAGTTTTCCGATTACTCCCGATACGAGACCGATAGGTAAAAAAACGGCGACTGTTGTTAAAGTAGAAGAGGTAATTGCGACGGCGACCTCTTTTGTTGCATCGAGAATAATATCTTTAGAGAAAGGTTCTTTTTGTAAACGACGGAAAATGTTTTCAATGACAACGATACTATCATCGACGAGGCGTCCAACTGCAACGGCTAAGCCACCTAGAGTTAAAATGTTAAGTGTGATGTTAGATTGGTGGAGTAAAAATAGTGTTAATAGGATAGATAATGGGATACTGACGACAGCGATGAGTGTTGTTCGGAAGCTACGTAAAAAGATTAAGATAATGAGAGTCGCGGCAATGGCCCCAAGGATTACTTCTTTGCCCATACTAGTAACAGCGTTTTCAACTTGCTCATGAGTTGAAGCTAAAAGTTTAATAGAATACTGATCTTTATATTGCTTACTTATATCTTTAATCTTTTTATCAATCTCTTTTCCAATTGCAACCGCGTTTTTACTCGGCTCTTTCATGATGACTAATCCTGTTCCTTCTTCTCCGTTTATGTGTGAGATTGTATCGTAATGTTGTTTTAGTTCAATTTGAGCGACATCTTGTAATTTTACTTGAGGTGTAACGGTGATGTTTTTTATGTCATTTACATTTTTTATATCCCCGATGACACGAAGATTGTATTCTTCCTTATTAACGGTAATTGCTCCGGCTGGAGTGGAAGTTTCTTTTCCTTGTAAAACTGTTAATACTTGCTGTGATGTTACGTTTTTATCTTTTAGTTGGTTAGGATCAAGTACGATGGATAATTCGGAAGTTGATTTTCCGAAAAACATAACATTGGCAACACCATCAATGCTTTCGAGTTGTGGTACGATTTCTTTCTCGATTTGTTTTTCGTCAGCTTTTGAAAATCCGTTTTGCTTCTGGATGGTGATTTGAGCGAGTGGAATCATAGAAGTATTTAATTGACTAACTACAGGCTTAGTTACATCTTTAGGTAATTTAATTGTATTAATTGCTTTCTCGACTTCGCGTGCCGCGTCTTTCATATTTGCCTTGGATGTATATGCGATGTCGATGCGCGATAACCCTTCATGTGTAGAAGAAGTGATGCCATCGATATGTTCTAAATTACGAAATTGTTTTTCGAGAGGATCAGTCACGTCCTTGGTCATCGTTTCAGCATCGAGCCCTTGAGACAATGTCGTAACAGTTATTGCGGGGTTATCGATGCTTGGTAAAAATTCCATAGGTAATTTAGAGCCGGAATAAACGCCGAGTATGGAAATGAGAAAAACCATGATGATAATAGCAGCTCGGTTTTTTAATGAAAACTTTGTTAACCTATCCATAAGATAATTCCTCCATTAGTTTATTTATAGTTGTGTGGGCACTTTCTTACTATATAACAAAAAATGGATATTTTTCATTAATTAAATGTAAAAAAATTCTAACAATAATCTTAAGTTAATATTTTGAAGGGAAGTTCGTTATTTATGAAAGTGAAATTCCTGATTGTTGAAGCGAAGCGTTAATTAAAGTTTTTCTCTAGTGTAGTGGACTCGTTTTTTGTTACTCTACATTTAAATGTTTTTTTGTCCTTCTTAAGTAGAGTTGTGGTTATTGTAAAATTTAAAAGGGAGAGGGCTAAAGATTAGGGGTTTATGTGGAATACTGTCTGGTTGATGATAGTGTATAGTAAGTTGTCTACAATCAAAATGAATGTTTTCAGTAGAAAGGATAATGGTTCTTTCTATAGAAGAAAGTAGGCTAGATGATTTTTTTTGTATTTTTTTATAAAAAACACTTGTTATTTAAAAACCATGATGGTATATTAATAAACGTCGCTGATGCGGAAACGCAGAAAACGACAAAAAGAAATTAAAAAGCATAGTTGACATCGAAAAATGAAGATGTTAATATGATGAAGTCGCTTCTGAAGCGGCGGACAAGTTCTTTGAAAACTGAACGAAACAAACAATGTGAACGTCAATTTTTATTTTTAGATGCTAGACAAACTAACTTTATTGGAGAGTTTGATCCTGGCTCAGGATGAACGCTGGCGGCGTGCC